>NZ_CAJGYP010000001.1:0-2039925 GCF_904845995.1 Psychrobacter fjordensis | reverse complement strand
CAATCGCTTGAATCTGTGGCATACATACTTGATGCGCCATCGGATAAGTATGATATGCCACGTTATAGCCTTTATCAGACAATAATTGCTGTGCCTGCTCACCCAAAACAACAGGGACAACCGGATCATGACTACCGTGTTCGATTAGAATTGGCATGTCTTTATTAGCAGCACTATAGTTAATATTATCGTTCGTCGCTAAGTAGGTAGAGAGTGTCATTAAACCAGCCAAACGCTTTGGATAGCCAAGTGCCACATAATAAGCCACTGCCCCGCCCTGCGAAAACCCTGCAATAACGATATGCTCAGGAGAGACACCGCGCTCAACCTCACGGCTGATCAAATCATTGATTTGTTGGGCAGACTCTTCAATCTGAGCAACATCAATTTTACGTTCTAGACTCATCTCTAAAATATCATACCAAGCTGGCATGACCATGCCACCGTTTACCGTCACCGCTCGCTTTGGTGCATGTGGGAAAATAAATCGTACAGCCATATCATTAGCCAAGCCCAGCTGCGGTACCACAGGTTCAAAGTCATGACCACTGGCACCTAAGCCATGAAGCCAAATGACAGCACGGTTGATGGTTTTTTGGCTAGGGTTATGCTCAACGATAACAGCGTCTAAATAGTCAGTCATACCTAATCCTTAATATAGTTTTGATAGTTTAGTTTTAAAAACTGAGAATGAAATATTTTTGTAACAATTGCTTGCCTGTCATCATCTTTTAAATATTATCGGGTAACTTAAAGGATGGATCAATGACCGCAATGTTGTACTTATTATTTTTCACTTTTTGTAGGGACAGTTTACATGACAATATTAGATAATTCAGTGGCGACACTCAATCAACTCAAAAAAACGCCATTTAAAACCGTTAAGACGGTCAGTATAGCCATAGCACTAGGGGCCACTTGCACCCTATCAATGGCAGCAGACGATATACGCAATACCACATTGACTCAAATATCCAACCAAACCATTAAGCCATCACTAAAACAACTACCAAAAAGCTTACCTGCTAAGCCTCAAGCCTATACCTATGGTGTGCGGCCATTCTACTTGGTCAATGACATGGATGCAGGACCATTAAAAGACGAACTAATGGCTTGTAGTGCGCAAACGCCTAGCAAAACCAACTTTTCTATCGCGCATCGCGGTGCACCGCTGCAATTACCTGAACACACTTATGATAGCTATGTTGCCTCAGCGCAAATGGGTGCAGGCATATTAGAATGCGATGTGGCTTTTACCAATGACGGCGAGCTGGTCTGCCGCCATGCGCAAGACGACCTGCATACGACTACTAACATTCTGGCGACCCCGCTGGCCAAACAGTGCACCGTACCGCCAATTATCGACGCCAACGGTGTTCTGACCAATGCCGACAGCATTGAATGTCGCACATCAGACATTAGCGCAAGTGAATTCAAAACCCTCACAGGCAAAATGGATGCAGCGGATAAAACAGCCACCACTCTTAATGATTATATGAATGCAACGGCTGCATGGCGGACTGATTTATATTCACAAAACGGTCAAGTGCTCACATTAAAGGAACATATTAAGCTTGCTCAAAGCCTAGGTATGAAACACACGCCAGAGCTAAAAGCACCAGCCGTTACCATGCCATTTAATGGCTATAGCGTAGATGCTTATCGTCAGCAGCTGATTGACACTTATAAAAATGCAGGCGTGGCTGCCAGTGACGTGTTTGCGCAGTCGTTTAATATTGAAGATGTGGATTATTGGATTAAAAACGAGCCTGCTTTTGGTGCCAATGCCATTTACTTAATTGACGATAGTAATGAAACCGCAACTGGCAAAACCTTTGATAAAAATGACCCTAGCACGTGGAAGCACTCACTAGCCAACATAAAAGCACGTGGCATTAAAACCATTGCCCCACCACCGTGGATACTGGTAACCACTGACGCGACAGGTAAAATGATACCTTCCGCTTATGCCAAACAAGCCAAAGCACTTAATTTGGATATTATTACTTGGTCAATTGAGCGCTCAGGGCCGCTAGCGGCAGGTGGCGATTGGTATTATACTGACTTAGGCAAAGCCATTAATAATGATGGTGATATGATGACTTATATCGATGTACTGGCGCAAGATGTTGGAGTAAAAGGTATTTTTTCAGACTGGCCAGCAACCGTTACATACTACGCAAATTGCAAAGGTTTGAGCTAGGTCGTACTTAATATTTAGAAACAAGTCTTACTAATAACTAAAAAGCCAACTGAGTATCTACTTGGTTGGCTTTTTTGTATGCTGGAGTATTGATACAAAGATTGGTTCAAAGCCTGCTTTGACTCATTCAGTTAATCAACGACTGCCATATCAACACCTCAAAACGTGAAAACAGTTATCCTCTCATTTTTTCCATCAATTTTTCATCGCTTTTGACAAGCATTCACAAAATGCTTTGGGACTTTTATGCTAGGATAATCCCAACAACTTTGGAGTCTTTCCATGACTCCAAATACAAACTGTATTTAGCAAAGTGGACACTGACGGTATCTATGCGATTGTTATCTATTAACCATCACGTCAAGCAGCCATTTTTTACACATTTTTCTAAAATAAGTATACCGTCATGACTCATATTTTACTGGTAGAAGATGATCCCGCCATTGCGATGTCGCTCAAGGTCACTTGCAAGCGTGAAGGCTGGCAAATTACATGGCTAGACAATGCCAGTAGCGTACTGCCGATGCTACATAGTGAGGCCGCAAGCGATCTATCAGCCATTATTTTGGATGTTGGATTGCCAGATGGTGACGGTCTCAGCTTGTGTCAACAAATACGCCATACACCTGATATTGATGCCTTAAAAGACATCCCGATTGTATTTTTGACGGCACGTAGTGATGAGGTCGATCGTATTTTGGGCTTAGAGATGGGCGGCGACGATTACTGTGCCAAACCCTTTAGCCCGCGAGAGTTGGTCGCCCGCCTAAAAGCCATTTGGCGACGTGAGCAATTGCTGTCTCAACAGTCATCCGCTCCTACTAACTCAGTAGATAATGATAACCCGTCTAATAATATGACTGGGCAAGCATTAACGTTTGAATGTCAGTCTGGCATTTGGCATTACCAACCACTCAATTATTCGTTAATGTGGCAAGAGCAAAAGCTAGAGCTGAGCAATACCGAGCGCAAGATCTTATTGACCTTACTACAAGCACCCAATCAAGTATTCAGTCGTGAGCAACTGTTAAATGCAGTCAGTGACTATCCGGATCATCGCTTGGCGAGAACGATAGATAGCCATATCAAGTCAATTCGTAAGCAGCTGGCTACCGTAGATGCGAGCATCGATGTCATCCATACACACCGTGGATTGGGTTATGCGTTATGCCCCGCTTAGCTATATTTTACTTAGTACTGATTTTCTATAACTGCAAGCAACACTGATAAAAATATGACCAATAAAGCGAATGATATTGTTGATAACCACGCTAATAATAGCGTTGATCATCCTGCTAATGCTAATCAAAGTAACTGGTATGCAAAGTTACATCCTATTGGCACCGCGCAGCAAACGACTGAGCCAAAACGACTGCTAAATCTGAGTATATTTTTTAGAATTTGGTTAGCCGTTGCGTTGGTATTAACCATTTGCGGTGTGGTAGTGTTTACTCAGCTATTTGGCTATGTCAAACCAACAGCGCAGCAAGTCATCGAAGACACGTTATTAGATACCAGTAAATTGCTTGCGGTCAGCTTGCAGGTGCCATTATCGTCTGGGCAGCTATATGAGGAGGCTTATCAAGCAAGACTGGATTCAGCATTCATTGGCACGCCAGCGACGAATAAAACCAGAGAGCCAGAATATAAAAATAAAAGCTATAGCAGTTTTCGGATATATGTCACAGACCGTTCGGGCATGGTTATATATGACTCTCTGCCTTACCCTGACAACGATGAGGGGCAAGATTATAGTCGTTGGAACGATGTCTATTTGACTCTACAAGGTCAATATGGCGCAAGAAGTACCACGCGAGATCACAATCAGCGCGATGGTACGATCATGTATGTGGCACAGCCTATAAAAGACGCCGCTGGCAATCTGATTGGTATCGTCAGCGTCGGTAAGCCTGTCGCTAGCGTATTGCCTTATTTAGATGATACGCGCAATCGCATGCTCATCACGGCGCTGTTCATGAGTATCGCTGCCCTAATATTGGCAGGACTGGTGGCATGGTGGCTTAAGCAAAGCATTACTTTGGTTACTCAATATACCAGCGCATTAGCTGAGGATACCAAAAAACCCTATTTTTACTTAGGTCATGAGCTTAATAGCCTGACAGATACGATTGAATCCATGAAACATCGATTGGAAAACCGATCTTATGTGACTGATTATGTCCATACCCTCACCCATGAGTTGAAAAGCCCTCTAACCGCCATTCGTGCCAGTAGTGAACTGTTAGAGGACGATGGTCTCGACAGCAGCGCATTAGACATTGAAGATCGGCAGATGCTGATCCAAACTATCGGTGAACAAAGCATAAAAATGCAGCAGTTAATTGATCGATTACTGTTACTTGCCAAGATTGAGCAGCCAACTTTTAAGCTAAATCAACAGCTGACGCCTCTATTACCATTACTACAAACCCTTGCAAAAAATAATGCCGCTAAATTGCAGCAGCAGCTTTTAGCACCTATTGACATCTATATCGATGATGCACGCTTTACTGACACCATACATTTACAGCCGAATATATTGGCAAATACCAGTGTCTTTGCTGATCAGTTCTGGTTGGTACAAGTGCTACAAAACGTATTGGATAATGCCATTCACTTTGCTGAGAGCACGGTCAATATTCATATTCACAATACAGTGCAGACAGTGACTATTGATATATTTAACGATGGCAAATTACTACCCGACTATGCCGTAAAAAAAGCCTTCGACCGTTATTTTAGTTTATCGCATCAGAGCCAAGCCACCTATAACGCAGCAAGCCAGCCCAACCAGTCATCAGAGACACCACTCAATAAAAACTCAATCGCAGCAACCAAAACAGAACAGCCTAACACGTCTGGCAACACTCTCAAAAAGGGCACTGGCCTTGGTTTAACGTTAGTAAAACAAGTAATCGAACACCACGGAGGTCATGTTGCGATTGACAACGTGCATAGTAATGAAGGTTCTGAAAATGGCGAGAGTAGCGCTGTTAAATACCCACATTCTGGTGTGATGGTTAGCATCACGCTGCCTTTAGCTCGCGAATAAAATTCATTAAACTTCCATCATTCCTACACAAGTTTTCTATCTCATTGTCTTACGATAGCGTTATTCAAATTCGTAAGACAGATTAAGGATAGAAATACGATGCAACACACACTTATTACCAACCATATTGTTAATAGCAAGCTTATCGAAAGTCAATTGATTGAGAGCTTGCTAGGATATAGTCGTCATCATTGCGCACAGATTTTGTCAAATCAAAGCATTGATAGTATTGAGTTTGGACACTGGCTCGCTATTCCCAGTCAGCAGGTGTTATTGGTATTTCGCCATCAACGGTGTGTGGCTATTGATGCCTATCAAATAGCGGCTTAAGCACTTATTCAACTTTATATCAGATAGTAACCCACTAATTTAAGAAATTTATTCTCATCCATGAAAAAGCCCTGCGCTAACTCTAATCAGAAATCATTAGAGCCAGCGCAGGGCTTTTTCAATCACATTACGATAAAAATACTGGTACTAGTGTGACTACTAACACTAAAGCTATGTAATCGACTCTACCGGCTGCTTCACATCGCCGTTTTGGCCACGATGACGTAGGTAATGATCGAGCAACACAATCGCTAGCATGGCTTCTGCGATAGGCGTGGCACGTACACCAACGCACGGATCATGACGCCCTTTAGTCAGCATATCGATCGACTCACCTTGCGTATTGATACTCTTGCCAGCGGTGGTAATACTAGACGTTGGCTTCAGGGCAATACTGACACGGATGTCTTGCCCTGATGAGATGCCGCCCAGTATACCGCCAGCATGATTGGCAGTGAAACCGTCTGGCGTTAGCTCATCACGAGAGCTATGACCGAACTGCCCAGCCACTGCCATACCATCACCAACTTCAACGCCTTTTACCGCATTGATGCTCATCATGGCATGAGCAATATCAGCATCTAAGCGATCAAACACTGGTTCACCAAGTCCGACAGGGACACCGTTTGCGATAACTTCTAGACGCGCACCGCAACTGGTGCCCTCACGGCGCAAGTTATCGATTAATGACTCAAAACGAGTCACCGCTTCTTTGTCAGCACAAAAGAATGGATTACTATTGACGAATTCCCAATCAATTTGACTAGCATCTGTGACGTTACTGTATTCATTGCCAATCTGGGTCACATGACCACGGACTTGCACGCCTAAACGGTCTTGCAGATATTTTTTTGCAATGGCACCAGCCGCAACGCGCATCGCCGTCTCACGTGCTGATGAACGACCACCACCACGATAATCGCGAAAGCCATATTTCATACTATAAGTATAGTCGGCATGACCTGGACGAAAAGTATCTTTAATCTCGCTATAATCTTTAGATTTTTGATTGGTATTACGAATCAGTAAGCCAATAGACGTACCTGTCGTTTTACCTTCAAATACGCCAGAGATAATCTCAACTTCATCAGATTCACGGCGCTGAGTCGAGTACTTAGACGTGCCCGGTTTACGGCGATCTAAATCTACTTGCAAATCTTCTTCAGACAAAACCAAACCGGGTGGCACGCCATCGACGATAGCCATAAGGCCTGCGCCATGCGACTCTCCACACGTAGTGACAGTGAAAACCTGTCCGATACTATTGCCTGCCATATCTATCCTTAAATAAGTAAACGCAACTTATGCTTATTTTATTCATCGTTTGTGACTGTGACGAAAATGACCGATTGTTATGATAATCAGTACCTAGTCACGACCCATATTTGACTATTGAATGCTGTCTAATAGCTGTACATAAGAAGCAAATAACTGACGATGGGTCATGAGCTCATCATAGGTAATCGCAAAAACACCATGACCGCCGTGGGCAAATTTCAACCAGTCAAGCTGGATTTCAGGATAGGCTTGTTTTAACGCCCATTCGCTATCGCCCACTTCGCAGATTAGCAGACCTTCTGGACTTAGATAGTCTGGTGCTTCAAACAAGATACGATGTACCAAGTCCAGTCCATCTTGACCGGCAGCTAGTGCATGCTCAGGCTCATATAAAAACTCAGGTGGCAAGTCTGCCATGATAGCTGCATCGACGTACGGTGGGTTGGTGACGATGAGCTCATACTGGTTTTCAGTAGGAATCTTCGCAAACAGATCTGACTCAATCACATTAACCTGATGGCCAAGGTCATGATGATCAACGTTGACCATCGCGACTTCTAGCGCACCTTTATCGATATCGACAGCATCAACCAATGCATCGACGAAACGGGTCGCAAGCGCGATAGCAATACAACCAGAACCGGTACACATATCCAAAATACGCTCAGGCTGCGACAGTTGCTTGACGTCTAGGCCATGATCGTAAAATGCTGCGCCTTGCTCATTAGGACTAATTCCTAACGGCTTAGCCAATTCAGTCACCTCAAAGTAAGGATGAAACTGCTGACGTATTAACTCTGCTATCGGTGAACGTGGAATCAAAACACGCTCATCGACATAAAAAGGCAAGTCACAGAAGTATGACAAGTTAATCAAATAACTGAGTGGCTTACGTTCAGCGATGCGCTCTTCTAGCAGACTTAGCACCAACTGCTTCTCTGAAGTCGTCAAGCGACAGTCAAGAATCTGCTCATTCGCTGACCAGTCTAGCGATAATGAATGCAATACAATGGCGGATGCCTCTGCGAATTCATCAGTAGTACCTTGGGCGACGACCACATCATAATTACGTAACTGAGTGACTGAAAAACGAATGAAATCGCGGATACTGACGAGCTGCTCTCGCGCTTCTTCTAGCTCTGCATGCAAATTGGCAAATTGATCGTCCTCACCGAGAAGCCCAGACTCCAAATCAAACGCCATATTATCTTCTAGACTATCGTCATTGAAGTACTGGTTTTGAAACTCTTCTGCGCTCATTGTTTGGTCTTCTGACATATCATACCTTGCTGATTACATGTTCGTTGACGACATGTGGGTGGGTTAAATCGCTTCTAATAAAAGCTGATCTATTAATTAATATTCTAATTATACATTATAGACATAAACACTAAGTAGCGCCAATATTTGCATTTTTGTGTTTATAGAGATAATAGGAAATGTAATTAACTTCAGTCATATCATGAGCTATTACCCTATCTAAACTCTCGCTCAGTTATTACCCAACTGTAGTGAATACGTCAGCAGTTGACGTTTGGCAAGCATTAAGTGAAAAAAGATGTGTCTAAAGTTTGCGAAGCATCCAAATTATGCGCATAATAGCCACATTAGTACCAACTACAAGTGATTCAACATGATGAAAATAAAGCCTATTATTACTGCTATTTCTATCGCTGCTGTCAGCGTTAGTGCCATTGCTGCCACTGCCGATACGACTCGCACATTGCCAGTACGTACAGCGGATTCGCTTGCGAAAAAAGTCAGCCTCAATGTGCAAGAAAATCGCAGCAACTCGTTAGACAGTCGTACAGCGACTGACAACATGACGCAGCTAATCGATTCAAAACAAGCACCGAAAGCGGCGGCGCCTGATAATATGAGCGCAGCTGAGCTGATGCGTAAAGATGAGCAGGCTGACCGTACTGACGATATAAGCGAAGGTCAAGCGGTTGCTGCTCCTAGCAACCTGGCATCTATCGATTCATCTGACCCACTTTCTTTTGAATTGCCTGAGAATGAAAAACGTCAAGACTTTAGTGATGACCCTACCATCAAAAATATCGAAGACAAAGATGGTAAAAGACACACTACCCTGAATCTATCAAACTATGCCAAGCAAGTGAATAGTTCTGTCTGGTCACCAAACATGAAAGTCAACTCAGCGATGACTATCAAGATGCAGGCGTTACTGGATTGGAACCATGCTTCTCCTGGTCCTATCGATGGTGGTTGGGGTATGAACAGTAAAAAAGCCCTTATCAATTTTCAAACCATGAAAGGTTTGACTGCTAACGGTAAAATGGATCAAAAAACATGGGATGCTTTGATCAAAAACATTCCTGCTAATAAGCCCGTACTGGTCACCTATACGCTGACTAAAGCAGATCTTGATACCAACTTTGCGACTACCCCTTCTGGTTCAGAAGCCAAGTCAAAAATGAAAGGTTTGTATTATCAAGACATCAAAGAGATGTTGGGCGAACGTTTCCACATGGACGTACGCTACCTTGATAAGTTGAACAAGAACAAAGAATATAAAGTTGGTGAAACCATCACAGTATTGAACAACCGTGGCGAGCTTAACCAACGTATCAACCGTATTGTTGCTAACAAAGCAGACCAAACCCTGTATGCATACAATGGTGACAAACTGGTTGCTACCTATCCGACGACTGTCGGTAGTGCTGCTACACCATCACCAAAAGGTACGTTTAAGATCATCAATAAAGTGAAGATGCCTTGGTATAAGTCAACAGTCGGCGAAGGTGCTCAAAAGAAAGTGCATATGATCGCACCAGGACCAAATAATCCAGTAGGCGTTGTTTGGATGGGATTGTCTAAACCTTCTTATGGTTTACATGGCTCACCAGTACCTGAAGGCATCAGCCGTCAAGGGTCAGCAGGTTGTGTTCGTTTGACCAACTGGGATGTGCTAGAGGTTTATGCAAACGTTGAGAATGGCGCAGTGGTCGAACTTCAATAACGCTCCACTATTATAGTTACCAAAAAAGACCTTGATATATCAAGGTCTTTTTTATGGTTGAACATAAATGATGGTTGAATACCCTCAAGATATCTTAAAGCGTGTTAAACATTCAATCGTGGCGCTGACAGAGACTATTTGTGAGTGTTCAAAATGCCCTACACTTTATACCCTTCCTCATTGCCAGTAATACTACCGACTTTTTTGGTAAAGAATAATCCTGCTGGGATAGATACCAAAATCCCCAACGCGACTGCTATTTGCACATGCAATATCTCATTAAAACCTGTTACTAGCGTGGCAACTATAAACACACCAATGGTAACGGTTGCTGCTATTGAATAAATGACAGAAAATAATGGCCAGTTCATAAGATACTCCTCACTTTTATTGTGGATATAGTACCTTTATACACTAAACCCACATTAAAAGTAAGTATTTAATATAGACCCATAGAGTAGCCATAACAGATGATTCAGAGCAAAAACCATGTTAACATTAAGGTTTTATTTTGGTAGTTTCAATATCATAAACATTACCTTTCAGCTTTTATCAGTTACCGACTAACTTCCCTTCTTGTTCGCAAAAAACTCATATACCTTCCTCCATTTATCATTACAATAACGACTTTCTTTGACTTTTTAAGAAAGCTACCTGCCATGACCTCACCTGAAGAAAAACCGCCTAATGATACGAGTACTACCAAACAATCATTAAAGATGACTAAACCTGAAAAAGAAAACGCTATGGTCGCGAATGAGACTGATAGCTCTGAGCCAGACAGTACTGCAAAAAATGCTGAATCTTCAGAGCATCATGACGAAAATGAATCCGATAAGAACATGGCAGATACACAAAATCCTGAAGCAAAAGTAATCATAGAGTCAGTCAGCCCAGATGTAGCAGTTGCGACATTAGAGACACCTGATACCACAACACCTGAATCCTACATATCTGAAGATAAATCACAGCCCTCTACTGAAGACTTAACACCAGAGACTGAATTATATTCAAACCATACTGATATTGAACATACTCACCTAGAAAACCCTGAAGCTATAAAAAAAAATCAAGATGATGCTGACAGCACTAAGCAAGCCTCTCAAGAAGAAGCTGACGCTGAAGTAACCGTTTCTGATAGTGATATAGAAGACAGCTCGATAAAACAGAGTGTGGATTCAGAGCAATCCGTAAATGAATCAACATCAACAAATGCTATTGCAAATAAGCATCAGAGTGCTACAACACAAAACGGTCAGCACAATAAAAATGATGCTCAAAAAGTCACCATAAAAGATGAGACCAACAATCAAACAGATCAAGATAGCGAAGACCTAGAGGAAGACGTTAAAGAACAAAAGGAAGCCAAACTTGAGTCTTATAAGCAGTTTGTTGCCGAGCAATTTAGCAATCAAAAAGTAGACTATCCAGAAGTCCGAGTAAGAATTGAAGCCAATGCGCTGCCTAGCAAAATGTATTTCATCATGAACATACTGTCTGCCATCATTGCCAGTTATGGACTGGTGACCAACTCAGCAGCGGTGGTCATTGGAGCTATGTTAGTGGCCATGATGCTAGGACCGATTACTGGTGTCGCATTAGCCATTATTGACCACCGTATGCCGCTACTACGCAGGTCACTTATCACCATGCTCATCGGCGTATCATTGGTGATATTGGTTGGCTTTATCGTGGGGTGGCTACACAAAGATCAGCCTTTAACAGCAGAAATACTGTCCCGTACTCAGCCAACATCCATGGATTTGATGATTGCTCTAGCAGGTGGTACTGCTGGTGCTTATGCGATGGTCTCGCCGCACCTCTCGGTTGCCGTTGTGGGCGTAGCCGTTGCCACAGCACTGGTGCCACCACTTGCTGCTAGTGGTATTTTATTGGCTAATGGTGAGCTACAGCTCGGACTCGGTGCGTTTTTATTAGCCATCACCAACATTATTGCGATTCAATTTACCAATGCCTTAGTGCTTTGGCTGCTAGGGTTCCGCCGTTTGGTTGATGACGATTATAAATCAAATACTTACTTAACTTTTTTGCGACGTAACGCTGTTACTTTATTATTGCTAGGCGGCTTGGGTACTTATTTAACTATCAATCTACAGACCAATGCCAAACAGCAAGTGTTTGAGAGTAGCGTCAAAGAAACCATCAATAGTTACTTCATTGATAAGGGCAACGTGCTAACCAATACCCAATTCGAAACTGTCGATGACAACCAAGTCGTACGTGCTGTTATTCGCGGGGAGACAACGCCTAGCTCATACGATGTCCGTCAAATTGAATTAGCAATTACCCAAGATATGGCGAAAAACTTTCCCAAATACTTACCCATTAAACTACAACTGCGCTACTTGCCAGTACAGGTGATTGAATCCAATCCATTGATACAAGATAGATTGGACGAAACTGATGCAGCGATTTTGACCAACTAATTCATTTGCGAGCCAGATTTTGTAATGCTTTAAAATACTGGCTATGGTCGTCTCAAGATAATTTGGATGCAATAATGAAGGCAAGTGAAAGCACTACGACTAGTAGGATTAGCAATCCTGACGCGCTATCTGGTTGATATAGTATTGACTATATCCACAGAATAACCCTGCAGTTGTAACTCTTGTACCAAGAGCTTGGGCGTTTGTGCTAAAATCGCTTGCAAAATTATTTTACTTCATCTACTCAATTCTATCCGTCAGTAAGGAGCCGCTGTGAGCCAGCCATTTCGCTCAGCCGATATTCGCCAAGCCTTTATCGATTTTTTCATAAGCAAGCAGCACACTACAGTCCCATCGTCTAGCCTGATTCCGCATAACGATCCGACATTACTATTTACCAATGCCGGTATGAATCAGTTTAAAGAGACGTTTTTGGGCATGGAGCCACGTGACTATACACGTGCTGTGTCCTCGCAAAAGTGCGTACGTGCTGGCGGTAAACACAATGACCTAGATAACGTCGGCTATACAGCACGTCATCATACTTTCTTTGAAATGCTCGGTAACTTCTCGTTTGGCGATTACTTTAAACAAGCCGGTATTGAGTATATTTGGGAGTTTTTGACATCGAGTGACTGGTTAGGAATTGATAAAGACCGTCTATATGTCACCATCTATGAAACCGATGATGAAGCCTTTGATATTTGGAACAAAAATATCGGTATCCCAAGCGATCGCATCATTCGTATTGGTGATAACAAAGGCGCACCATATGCGTCAGACAACTTCTGGACGATGGGTGACACAGGTCCTTGTGGTCCTTGTACCGAAGTCTTTTATGATCATGGTGCAGATATCGAGGGCGGCCTACCAGGCACACCTGAAGAAGACGGCGACCGCTATATCGAGATTTGGAACTGTGTGTTTATGCAGTTCAACCGTCAAAAAGACGGTACGCTATTACCACTGCCAGCACCTAGTGTGGATACAGGCATGGGTCTTGAGCGTATTAGTGCCATCATGCAAGGCGTCCATGGCAACTACGAGATCGATTTGTTTATCCATTTGATGGATGCAGCAGCTGAGATTTTAGAGATTGCTAATGAGCAGCAATCATCATTGAAAGTCATCGCTGATCATATTCGTGCCGTTGCCTTTTTGATTGCTGATGGTGTTACACCAAGCAATGAAGGCCGTGGCTATGTGCTACGCCGTGTGATCCGTCGTGCGGTGCGCCATGGTAACAAGCTGGGTGCAGATGGTGACTTTTTCTATAAGATGGTCGCACCATTGGTTGCTGAAATGGGGCACGCCTATCCTGAGCTAAAAGACAAGCAAAGCGCCATCGAAAACGCCATTCAAAAAGAAGAAACACAGTTTGCCAAGACACTAGCACAAGGGTTGCGTTTGCTTGCTAGTGAGCTTGAAGGGTTGCAAGATGGTGACACGCTCTCTGGTGAAGCAGCCTTTAAGCTGTACGACACTTATGGCTTCCCGCTTGATTTGACCGCTGACATCACTCGTGAGCGCGGTATTGTTATCAATGAAGCTGAGTTCGATGAGCACATGCAAGCACAACGTGAGCGTGCGCGTGATGCTGGTAAATTCGACGTCGATTATAGCAGCGTCATTCAAGTAGAAACGCCGACGACCTTTATCGGTTATGAGCAACTTGAAGAAGAAGGCGTGACGATTGACGCGCTTTATCAAGATGGCAATTCAGCAGACAGCTTGAATGAAGGCATGGAAGGTGTTGTGGTGCTTGACCGTACCCCATTTTATGCCGAAGGTGGTGGTCAGGTTGGTGAGCTGGGCGAAATTCGTACCGCATCTGGTGTCTTTGAAGTCCAAGATACCAAAAAATCTGGCCAAGCCATTATTCACTATGGTGTTGTCACCATGGGTGAGATTAATGCCAAACAAACAGCTGATGCACAAGTACTCTCTAGCATCCGTGCAGCCAGTGCCAAAAACCACTCGGCTACTCACCTGCTACATGCAGCACTAAGAGAAGTATTGGGCGACACAGTCACGCAAAAAGGCTCACTAGTATCAAGCGAAGTATTACGTTTTGATTTCTCTTACGACAGACCCGTTAGCATTGCTGAAATCAGCCGTATCGAACGTCTCGTCAATGAGCAAATCCAAGCCAATACCCCTGCCCGTATCGAGAACATGTCGATTGATGAAGCCATGAAAAACGGTGCAATGGCGCTGTTTGGTGAAAAGTACGGCAGTGACGTTCGCGTGCTTACCATGGGTACAGACAGTATCGTAGATGGTCAACGCAAGCCCTTTTCTATCGAGCTGTGTGGCGGTTTGCATGTACAGCGTACTGGTGATATTGGCCTGTTGAAAATTACGAGCGAGTCAGGCATTGCTGCTGGTATTCGCCGTATTGAAGCCGTTACTGGCATGAATGCGGTCAAAAACATTCAGCAAAGCGAACAGCAATTGAGCGAGCTTGCAAGTCAGCTTAAAGTAAAACGCCCTGAAGTTGCACAGCGTGTCCGTACCATGGCAGATA
Source organism: Psychrobacter fjordensis (assembly GCF_904845995.1). Classification (NCBI taxonomy): domain Bacteria; kingdom Pseudomonadati; phylum Pseudomonadota; class Gammaproteobacteria; order Moraxellales; family Moraxellaceae; genus Psychrobacter; species Psychrobacter fjordensis. The sequence continues at coordinate 2,025,105 of NZ_CAJGYP010000001.1, read as the reverse complement.
AGCAACGCGATCTAGAAAAACAATTAGAGCGCTTGCAACAAAAAATTGCCAGTGCCCAAGCAGCCAACTTACTCGACGACGTGCAGACTATCGCAGGTACGCCAGTACTTATCAGTATGTTGAGCGGTGTCGATGGTAAGTCAATCCGTACGCTAATGGACGATATCAAATCTAAACTTCCAGATAGCGTGATTGTATTGGTGGGTGACAAAGACGATCAGTTGGCTCTAGCAGCCAGTGTAGCGAAGTCTCTCACAGCCAAAGTAAAAGCGGGTGATATCATTCGTCACTTGGCAGGTGAGCTGGGTGGTAAAGGTGGCGGTAAGCCTGACTATGCTCAAGGTGGTGCGCCAAAATCTGGTAACAGTGCAGCAGTCATTGATGCGCTACCTGCTTGGATTGCAGACCAGCTTGGCTAAGCAGTAAGCTGAGCAAAACGCTGCATCCTCAAATGTACAATACGTGATTGGTTATAACCATTATAACCAATCGCCATACATCTAAGCCGTACTAGCACTTAACGTGGTGACGTAGATATGATATAAAGGTCAACGTTTGAACACATTGTTCATTCATTAACTGTTAAGCACCATTAAATATAAGTACCATGGAATACAAGCACCATTGAATAAATGAAAGGCATAGGGCGCAACTCTTATAATACGGCTTTGTCTATGCAAACATTGATTGAGCGTCACATGGCGACATTGGCTCTCATTGATGATAACAAAAGGCCATTAATGAATAATAGGTAGATTTTTATGGCGTTAATAGTACAGAAATACGGCGGCACCTCGATGGGCAGTATCGACCGCATCAAAAACGTCGCCAAACGAGTCAAACGCTGGCATGACAACGGTCATCAAGTGGTCGTCGTGGTCTCTGCCATGAGCGGCGAAACCAACCGTTTGATCGATCTGGCTCGCCAAATTAGCACTCAGCCTGATCCTCGTGAATACGACCAAATGGTTTCGACAGGTGAGCAGGTTTCTATTTCATTGCTCGCGATGGCGATTAAAGAGCTTGGTATCGGTGCGCGTTCATTTACTGGCCGTCAAGTCGCGATTAAGACAGATAGCGCCCACAATAAAGCCCGTATCGAAAGCATCGATGATAAAAATATTCGTGAGCAGTTAGATGCTGGTAATATTGTCATCGTCGCAGGCTTCCAAGGTATTGATGATGAAGGCAACGCGACCACATTAGGGCGCGGTGGCTCTGATACTACTGGTGTCGCTATTGCGGCTGCTTTGGGCGCGGATGAATGTCAAATCTATACCGATGTTGATGGCGTCTACACCACTGACCCTCGTGTCACCTCAAAAGCTAAGAAACTTGAAAAAATTACCTTTGAAGAAATGCTTGAGATGGCAAGTCTTGGCTCTAAGATTCTACAGATTCGTTCCGTAGAGTTCGCGGGTAAATATGGTGTACCTTTGCGTGTACTATCTAGCTTTGATGAAAACACAGACGGTAGCTTTGACCAAGAATTTCAAGACAATGTCGGCACCTTAATTACGATAGACGAAGGAGATAGTATGGAACAGGCAATCATCTCAGGTATCGCCTTTAACCGAGACGAAGCAAAAATTGTAGTGCGCGGTGTACCTGACCACCCTGGTATTGCCTCTGCTATCTTGAGCCCGATTGGACGCGCCAATATCGAAATCGATATGATCGTACAAAACCTCTCGACCAATGGCACAACCGACTTTACTTTTACTGTCAATCGCTCTGATTTAGACAAAACCATGAAAGTGTTGAATGAAGAAGTCAAAGATGAGATTGGTGCAAAAGAAGTCTTAGGTAATAGTGAAGTCGTCAAAGTCTCACTAGTGGGTGTTGGCATGCGCTCGCACGCCGGTGTCGCTAGTCTTATGTTCCAGACGCTCGCTGAAAACAACATCAATATCCAAATGATATCGACCAGCGAAATCAAAGTCTCTGTACTGATTCAAGATCAACATTTAGAAAAAGCGGTTAAATCATTACATACCGCCTTTGGTTTGGATCGCGAAGATGGCGAAAGTAAAATCGCTGGGCTATAATAGCCACCTATAATCCTGATGTGCTCTTTATGGTGGCTGGGCTATTATTTTAGTTAACAATAATAGATTTGGCTGGCGCAGTTACCACTCATGGGTTACTAATAACAGTCAATAATACGTTCAATTAAATAGGGTCTCTTGAGATCCTATTTTTATTTTTTATTATTGCTGACGTTAGTAGTTACCTAATAGTTTTGTGAAAACTCGTGACAGTCTCTGCCATGCCCCCTATAATGGGCTTTCATTTGGGCTAAATGAATCTACCTATCATTACCGCCATTGGCACTACGCTAATTATTTTAGTTATGCTGATATATAGTATGTTTAATACTGCGGTGATGTCCTGCAATTGAGAAGTAATCTAATGAGTAATAATTTGTTGATGCGACATAAGGAGTGTGACGCATGTTAATTTTGACACGCCGCGTGGGCGAAACGCTAATGATTGGTGATGAGGTCAGTGTGACTGTCCTAGGTGTCAAAGGCAATCAAGTACGTATCGGTGTAAATGCACCTAAAGATATTGCCGTACACCGCGAAGAGATTTATCAACGTATTCAGCATGAGCGTTCTGTACAGTCGCAAATGCAACATCTTGAGCAAGGCAGTTTTGCGCCTTCTTTCGATGATGAAGACTATTTTAATCGCTAATCGATATATTTTCACTTTTCTAATCTGCTCTGAGGTCATTTATTTATGAGTATTCGCCAATCAGACATATCGGCTCTACTTAATGGTTTGAACAAAAAAGCCATTGGATTCAATGATGTCATCAGTTTTATTGATGATTTTTATCGCTATGCACCTGCCCCTTTTGTTAACGGCATGGTACATAATGCAGCTGGTGAAAACGAAGGTAGTGCAAAGATTTTTGGCTTTGCTAAGCTCCATGGTCTTGATCAATTAGACACGCTAAAACTATTCGGTGAGCATTATGCCAAAGTTCAAGCAACCCCTAATGGTACCGATCATGCCAATATTCGTAATTTTTTACATTGGGGTTGGCAAGGGTTTTTGATGCAAAAAAACCCACTGACAGTACGCCCTAGCGTTGATACGACTGCACTTTAATCAATCATCAAACAATAAAAAAGCCACGCTATATATAGCGTGGCTTTTTTATTGTGATCTACATCAGTAATAAATGCTTATTTATCACGGAACTTAACGGGTTGCACGGTCCCTTTAGGATTCGGCATGTTGGGATAATGATGCTCATGCTCAACATCACATTCTGCCCCGACGACAGACCCATCGTCTTTTACTGGTTTATGAATGTAGCCAGTACGCTCAGAAGGTGGTAGGTGCTCATGCTCCCAAACCATGATGGCTTGCATACAAGTTTCACGCTGTTCAGCGGTTAGCTTACGACCATCAGGCCATTTGCCTATCTCAATCGCCATACGAAACTTATCAGCCACTTCTGGCGTCAAACTTGCCAATATTGTTTGCTTATCCATCTTATCTACTCTCCACTACTATTTTTTATAGCATATTCTATATAACGTTTTTATATAACAGATGCACTTATTCGTCATCGTCCATAATATCATCATCGACATCCAGACTGAATTCTTCAGCATGGACGTTCCAGTGCAACTTTGTACGACAAGCTTCATAAAAATCAAACCCTGGTGGATGTAACAGTGTCAGCTTGTCAGGGTGCTTGCGAATATAGAGCCGCTGCTCTTGTTCAAGCGGTACGCTTGGTTTGCCATCGGCGCTGACCATCGGCTGCGTGCGATTGTCTTCGTGAATACGAATACACACCTCACTGTTACCGCTCACTACGATAGGCCTGCTAGATAGCGTATGCGGGTGCATAGGTACCAGACAGATGGCATCCATACTCGGATGAATAATAGGGCCACCACCTGACAGTGCGTACGCGGTAGACCCAGTCGGTGTCGCCGCTATCAAGCCATCGCTATGCTGTCTGTACACATCATGCTCGTCAATTTTCATCTGAAAATCAATCATGTGTACTGACTTTCCAGCGTGTAATACGATGTCGTTGAGCGCCATGTCTTCGTGGATAATCTTACGACCTTCTCGTATCTCCATAGTCAACAGGAACCGATGATCTAGTTGGTAATCACCCATCAAGACTTGGCGTAGCTTAAACGCCGCCTCATCAGGCTTTACATCTGCCAAAAACCCAAGCCGACCACGGTTAACGCCCAGCACAGGAACACGGTAACGTGCTAAAGCTTCGGCGGCATGCAATATCGACCCGTCCCCACCAACAACGATGACCAAATCGCAAATTTCACCGATGAGACTACGCTTAACGATTTTAACTTTTTCAATCTCAGTGAGGTTCAATGTTGGTAAGTTGGCCGTCTTCACATCCATAATCAATGTGAGATTCATATCATTGATCGTTTGGGCAATCTGCACGAGGCTTTGGGTGACACTACGCTTGCCTGCACGGCCCATCAATCCGATACGCCTAAAAGCAGGGTTTTTGATAGCGTGAAACAGCTCTGACTCATGTAAGTGTGGCAATCTGGCTGACTGCGCTGAGTTTTCCATAAAACGGCTCGGTATAACGGTAAAATACTAGGTAATGATAGCGATAAATGAGCGCTTAGACTAGCATGTTTATGAATTATCGTTGTTAACTGTCGTAATCGACCCCATATAAAAGCCATCATACGTTACTCTTAGACGTGTTTATTTAGCTACATAGCATCACATTATTATAATTCAATAAGCAACTACAGAATGTCGTCAGGCCTTTATGGCCGTCACGCAAACACAGTTGACAATAATGGCGGATTTGCTAAAGTAGCTGTTATCTAACTCATTTATATTTTATTATTAGGGACATATATATGGCCAATCCTATTGTCAGTCGCGCAGAACTTGCGATCGGCGGGAATCCAATGACGGTCAAGGGTGTTATTCAAAAGACCAGTCTATTACTTGGGCTATCAGCTATCACTGGTGTGGGCTTTTTCTTTTATGCACTTATGGCAGGTCTATCGCAGGGTTTTATCACGATGGCAGCCTTTGGTAGCATGATTGCTGCATTCGTTCTTGCTCTTTTCATCACTTTTAAGCCACAAAAAGCTAAAACTTTGGCTGTACCTTATGCACTACTAGAAGGTATATTTTTAGGTGGTATTTCACTTTTCTTTATGAGAATGTATCCAAGTGTGCCAGTGACTGCTATGTGTGCAACTTTTGTCACCGCAGCCGTTATGCTAGGTCTATATCGTTCAGGTCTAGTCAAAGTGACTCAAAAATTCCGCTCAATTGTGACCTCAGCCGTTATCGCCATCATGCTAGTTTATGTGGCTCAGTGGGTACTTTCTTTGGCATTCGGCTCAAGCTTACCTTTCTTGTTTGAAGGCGGCGTTATCGCTATTGGCTTTAGCTTATTCGTTATTGTTATTGCTTCTTTCACACTGCTATTGGATTTCGATAATATCGACCGTGGTGTGGCAATGGGCATCTCTGAAGATTACGAGTGGCTATTCAGTATCGGTATACTTGCCACACTAGTGTGGATGTACATTGAGTTTATGCGTCTATTAAGCTATCTACAAGATTAGTATAAATAGACTGTTTAACAGTAAGCTAAAACACAAAACCGTCTTTTATTAAAGGCGGTTTTTTTATGGATAAAGCCTTGCTTCCATTATCGATATTTTACTTTCAAACCCTATCGAAAAACTTATAGAAAGCTAACTACCTAAGTCATCGATTGAGCCAACACCTCGAAAACTTTTGCATGACTCATCTGCGCCACATTGAACCGCATAAAGTTCTCAGCATTTTCTGATTGACTAAAAACATTGCCCGGTGCCAATACCACACCTTTGGATAAACAGCGATTAGCCAATTCGGTCGCATTATTATCCTCAGGTAATTGGCACCATAGAAACATACCTGCTTGTGGAAGCAGCCACGGTACGATGCCTAATTTAGCCAGCCGTGGTAACGTGTGAGTACGCGCGCTTGCCAGCCGAGTATGGATATCGTTCATATGCTTACGGTAGCCGCTATCAGTCAACGCTGAGAACACAACCGCCGCTGCTAACTGACTGCCACCAAAGCCAGTCGCTATCTTTAAATCTATCAAACTCTCGACCCATTCTATAGGCGCTGCAATATAACCACAGCGTAGGGATGCGGATAACGTTTTAGAGAAACTGCCGATATAAAATACGCGTGATAACCCATCCAAAGCCGCCAATCTCGCCGCAGGCTTCACTTCAAAATCTGCAAAAATATCGTCTTCGATAATGTACAAACCAGCAGTCTGAGCCAATTGTAATACACGGTATGCCGTAGCAGGTGATAACGTTGCGCCCGTAGGATTGTGAATGGCAGCATTGGTGATGTACAGGCGCGGCTTATGCTCATCTAAAATCGCTGCAAAGGCATCTACATCTGGCCCATTTGGGGTATAAGGCACACCAACCACTTTGACTCGATGGGCAAGCAGCTGTGCTCGAAAGTTAAAATAACAAGGATCATCTACGATGACCGTATCACCTGGTGTCAGTAAAAATCGAAAAATCAAATCTATCGCTTGAGTGCCGGAATCCGTCAGTATTATCTGTGACGGTTCTGCATTGATACTCAATCCTGCCATACGTCGCGTGAGTAATTGGCGTAATGCTAACAGTCCTAGCGGCGTTGCATATTCACTGATAATGGACGCGTCAGCCTTTGCCACATTTCGTAGACCACGGCGCATACCTGCTTCAAACAGCCAATCCGCTGGTAACCAACCGCAGCCTGGCTTTAGCGCACCATCGGGTGGCTCAAGCGACTGCCGCGACACCCACAATGGATCTACCACTCGATCAATTTTTGGCGCTATATCTGTTAACGATAGTGGCGCTGTCGTCTCTGCTACATAAAATCCTGCACCCGGACGAGAGTAGATAGCTCCCTCGATTTGTAGGCGCTCGTAGGCTTCAACCACGGTAGAAGGTGAAAACCCATAGTCTTTGGCCGCGGCACGGATGGATGGTAACCGCGACTCTGGCATGTAGATGACAGTCGCTATTTTCTCTTTTATGTCAGCCATGACAATTTCGATGCGTGTGAATTTATTATTCATATTTTTTACTGTTTTTAATAGGTTAGCTTCTATGGATGTCTTGTCTCAAAATTGTAGATGGGACAATATATTGATTTGATTTTCGAACTGTATCGGTTCTATAGACCAAACAGTTCTGTCTAATTGTACTGGATTGTATATAGATAACCTACTGCGCTTTTGTTTTAATCATTGAACGTAAACGATGTAGAGGTGGATGTGAGACTCTACTGTGAATCACACTAACCCCAGCCAATTCAACGATTATTCTTCAAAAAGTAGCGATCTATGACCACGAAAAAATATAATAAATATCTGGCTTTTGCCTTATGCGTAATAACGACAAGCGTCAATATCCAAGGGCCGCTTTATGCCGTTTACGCACACAATGATGGCTATGGCGTACTAGCAACTACGATAGCGTTTTCCTTTTATGTATTAGGCGTCATACCTGTATTGTTGGCTTTTGGCGGATTGTCTGATCGAATTGGACGGCGCAAGACAATTTTAATAGCTTTAGCGTTATCAATAACAGCGACGGCTCTCATGTTGTTTTATCCTTACACACGAGCGTTAGCAGTAGCACGATTCATACTGGGTGTGGGAACTGCTCTAATGGCTGCTACGGCGACTGCCTATATGATTGAGCTGCTTGGCTCATCAGATACGATGCGTGCGACAGCGTGGGTGACGGCCAGTACGACGATAGGTTTTGGTCTTGGTCCTGTATTGACGACAGTTTCTTTGATGCTTTACGAAACCGATCAGCCAGCCAGTTTTTTCTTACTGCTAGCGAGCGGGATATTCGCTATGTTTTTGTTATGTCAATTACCAGAGACAGCACCTAAACGCACTAATTTGCCCACATCTATGCTACGGCTACCTTATTTTAATCGTGAAGTCATTTGGTATGGTAGCGGTATTTTGATTTGTTGGGCGACGACAGGATTGGTATTATCAGTTATTCCCTCAGTGCTGGCCACGCATGGACTCGCTAAGTATGCAGGGATATCCTCTATGTTAGCCATCAGTTGTGGATTGATCGTTCAGCCAATCGCCCGAAAACTTGACCCTCAAACCTCCAGTAAGCTTGGTCTTTTGATCTTACTACCAGCATATGCTTTGTTGGCTTGGGGAACTTTGAACGCCAGCCTTCCAGTGATTCTTTTGGCTGCTTTTTTAGCTAGCAGTAGTTGTTATGGCTTTGTCTATCTAGGAGGTATGCTAGGAGTCGCACGCTCGGCTGGCAATGAGCAGGCACGTGCGAGTGCAGGCTATTTTTTGATGGCATATATAGGGCTTAGTGTGCCTGTCATCTTTACTGGTTTGATTGTGGATCGGTATGGTGCTGCTACTGCATTCTACACCTTTGGTGTGTTTTCATTAGTTGGTGTGATTGTCTTGTTTGCCAGCCAGCCTATGCTGAAAGTTAGGCGTCATTCAACCTTAGAAATGAGAAAGATTACCTGATCAAACCTTAAGTAGAAATAAAAGAAGTAATATTTTTCTTCGACCAATCGTAAAATGCGATACACGATAAAGTAAAAAAATAGAATAGAAAGGCAGAAAATAAGGACAGCATTAGGACGTAAATGTTTTAGATGGTCTGTTCTCTTCTATTCGAAAGTCTAGCCACACACCAATCTGAGTTTTATGTCATATCACAGACACAAAAAAACCTCAAACAATCTAATGTTTGAGGCGAAACTTGCTTAAACTCGAAAGTCTAAATTCGTTTTAAATATGGCGCAGCGGACGGGACTCGAACCCGCGACCCCCGGCGTGACAGGCCGGTATTCTAACCAACTGAACTACCGCTGCTTAGGTCTCTTTAGCATTTTACCTTTATGAAGAGGCCCACTTTGCTAAAGTAGTGGTGGGTGATGACGGATTCGAACCGCCGACATTCTGCGTGTAAGGCAGACGCTCTACCAACTGAGCTAATCACCCGCGAACAATTGCTATGCAATTTATTCAACATCAACTGAGCTCTTAAGTTTGTCACTAAGCTCTGCTGCTGTGGGTGTGTATTATATAGATTTACAGTTGGGTGTCAAACAGTATTTTCGACTTTTTCGCATATTTTTTGCATTTTTATCGAAATTTCTAGCAAGCATATGTTTTTATTGGTTTTATACTTTTATAAAAAACCAATGTTTTTTGAGTTAGATACTTATTTATTGGCTAATGCTTGCTCAATATCATTTTTAATGGCTTCTGGCTTGGTCGTTGGTGCATAGCGGTCAATGACTTGTCCATTACTACCTATTAAAAACTTGGTAAAATTCCATTTGATACCGTCTGTGAGCACACCACCCTTTTGCTCTTTGAGCCATTCATAGATAGGATGAGCATCTTCACCATTCACATCAACCTTTGCCATCATTGGAAAGCTAACACCATAGTTCTGTTGACAAAACTCACCAATCTCATCATTGCTGCCTGGATCTTGGCTACCAAATTGATTACAAGGGAAACCGATAACTACTAACCCTTGATCTTTGTATTGTTGATATAACGACTCTAGCCCTTCGAACTGCGGCGTAAATCCACATTTGCTTGCAGTATTAACGATTAGTAGCACCTTACCTTGATAATCTAAAAAGGCTTGCGAGCTACCATCCATGCGCTCAGCCGTAAAATCATAAATAGTACTCATCATCTATCCTTAAATTGATTGAATTATTATTTTAGTTGTTTGTTAAGCCTTACTATATTCTTAGTAGCAACCATAACCATACTACCAATAAATAAAAAGAGTACCAACAAATAAAAAGGAAGCATAGTGCTTCCTTTTTGTACATCTAAGCTTATCTAAACAGCTGACAACTACTTCTCAGATTTATCCAAATCAATAGATACTGAGTTAATGCAGTAGCGCATGCCAGTCGTTTCACTAGGTCCATCAGGAAATACATGACCCAAATGCGCGCCACAATTACTACAGGTTACTTCTGTACGAGTCATGCCCAGCGAGTTATCGACATGCTCTTCAATAGCGCTGTTATCGATTCCTTGGTCAAAACTTGGCCAACCGCAGCTAGCATCAAACTTATTACTTGAGTCAAATAAGCTAGCACCACAGCCTTTACAACGATAAACGCCATCATCGGTCGCATCGTTATAAACACCTGTGAACGGACGCTCTGTACCTTTCTCACGCAGTACATGATATTCGTCAGCGCTCAAACGCTCTTTCCAGTCAGCTTCAGTTAATTGGCTGATTTCTTCTTTGCTAAGTTGATTATCTTGCATAATTTACCCTTAGTTAGATAGGTATTATCTAATATTTTATGTTTCTACTATTAAAGTTTTATCGTTATTGCTTTATAAAAACGATGCGCCCTATCTATTGGTTATTGCTGCAATATTCAAGGCATACATTACAATAATATTATATTGGTAAAGCAATTAGTAATAGGTAATCATGTGTCATTTTAGTATAGAACTGTCTCACATACTTATGAATGCAAGATTTACTTTCATTTTTCTAATACTTTCAAAGATAACTTGCATTGCTATTGTTTATGCAATAATATCTTGCATTAGTATCTAAACATTACTCTTCAATCAAATTAATCTGTTTATTACAACCTATTGATGAACACAGGCTTAACTGATTATGGCTAGCGATAAGAATAAAAATACACAAGCTGAGCGACTTGTACAGTTGCGCCGCGGTAAAGGTTTTACCGCTGAACAATTGGCACAAGCGATGACAGCAGCAGGAGCAAAAGTAAGTCGTGGCGCTATCTCTAACTGGGAGCGTGGCACGAACGGTATTGTCTCGTCTAAGCTGCCGACATTAGCACGCATCCTAGGCTGTAGCGAAGGCTATCTGCTACGTGGCGAACTTCAGAGCGAAGTCAGTGCGACAATAAAATCAACAAGAGGTAGCTCAGGCAAGAATGACGATATATCTGCTTCTTTACCTGTAGACATGCAGCCCAACCATACAGACCAAAATCAATCGAAAACAGTCTCTACAACACCTAATGCTCGAAAAAACTCACAAAATAACCCTAAGAGTGGTCACTCTATGAATACAATCAAAAAATCTGATAAATTACAAAACGTTTGTTATGACATCCGTGGTCCCCTACTACAGACTGCAAATAGAATGGAAGCGGAAGGCAAGCGCATATTAAAACTAAATGTTGGCAATCCAGCACCGTTCGGTCTAGAAGCGCCGCATGAAATTTTACGTGATGTGGCTATGAACTTAGCAGAAGCGACAGGATATTCAGACTCTCAAGGTATTTTTTCTGCACGTAAAGCGGTATTGCAATATTATCAATCAAAGGGGTTGTTATCAGCCGTTGATGTGCGTGATGTGTATTTGGGTAATGGCGTATCTGAGCTGATCGTTATGACCATGCAAGCACTAATGAATGATGGTGATGAAGTGCTCATTCCAATGCCGGACTACCCGCTATGGACAGCAGCAGCCAACCTGTCTGGTGGTACGGCAGTGCACTATCGTTGTAACGAAGAAGACAACTGGCACCCTGATATCGAAGACATCAAGTCTAAGATTACTAGCAAAACAAAAGGCATCGTGGTTATCAACCCCAATAACCCGACCGGTGCCCTTTATAGCGATGAGCTACTATTACAAATTATCGACGTCGCCAAAGAACATGATCTCATCATTATGGCTGATGAGATTTACGATCGTATTCTTTATGACGATACCGTACATACACCAATGAGCACACTGACTGACGACGTGTTGGTCCTTTCGTATAACGGCTTATCAAAGTCGCACCGTATCGCTGGATTTCGTGCAGGCTGGATGATGGTCTCTGGTCGTAAGCAACACGCAACAGACTTCATCGAAGGATTAGACATGCTCGCATCTATGCGCTTGTGTTCTAATGTTCAGGGGCAATATGCCATCCAAACAGCGATGGGTGGCCACCAAAGTATGAAAGAACTTACCTCTAAGACAGGTCGTTTGTATAAACAGCGCGAAATGGCTGTAACACGTCTCAACGCTATCAAAGGTATTTCATGCACCATGCCTCAAGGCGCATTTTATTGTTTTCCAAAGATAGATCCTGACGTTTACCCTATCACGGATGATATGGACTTTATGATGGATTTACTGATTGAAGAAAACGTCTTAATGGTACAAGGCACTGGATTCAACTGGGACAGACCAGATCATTTTCGCTTAGTATTCCTACCCAATTTACATGAACTAGAAGACGCAATGGATCGCTTAGATCGCTTCTTTGCTAAAAAACGCCAACAGTTTGGCACTGATTAAATATTAAATGGATATAAAAAATGCTTATCAGCATAATGCCGATAAGCGTTTTTTATTGTATTGAACTTAGCTATAAAAATTCAGTCTTAAAGATGCATTCATTCATTCATTCACTAACTAACTAACTAACTAACTAACTAACTAACTAACTAACTAACTAACTAACTAAGCAGATTAGCCCCATATTAGAAAACATTACTCAATATGACATAACTGATGGCAGACATGGTGGCCGCTGCAGGAAGCGTAACGATCCAAGCCAAACCAATCGGTCTCATAAGTTTCCAGTTGGTATCCTTATTGACAATACCAATACCCAATACCGCACCTACTAGCGTATGCGTGCTCGATACAGGTAATCCCATGGTCGATGCACCCATAACAACAGCCGCAGCAGCCAGTTCAGCTGAAAAGCCAGAAGCAGGATGCATTTTTGCCAAGTTCGTACCCACTGTCTGAATCACTTCTTTACCGATAAACCATAGACCGACAATCAATGAAACACCAAAGGTTAGCATCACAGCAGGTGGCACTGCCGCTTCTGTAGCAATGCTATTGGTACGAATCACATCCATAATAGCTGCAAAAGGACCGACAGCGTTGGCGATATCGTTTGAGCCATGACTGAAAGCAAATGCTGATGCTGTAAAGACCTGCATCCAGCTAAACATAATAAATGTCGCCTTGGTCAAATCTTCCTTATGCTTACCGCGGATACTCTTGGTATAAATATAGGTCGCTAGCCATACTAGCGCCGCTATCATTCCCATAATCAAAAAGCCCTGCAAGGTCGTCAGGCCATTATTGACGTTCTTTAAGCCCTTGAAGACGACCAAAGAGGTCATCACTGCACCACCTGCCGCAGCAATGATAGGAACCCATTGCTTAAGGGCTTTTAGCGTATCAAGGCTACTGCGCTCGTTCTCGATATCATAAAGCTTTTTGTAGTAATCAGTCTCTAAGTCTTCAACGTCACAATCGTCATCTTTGTAGATTTCTTGATCGCGTAACATAGCTGACGTATAGGCCAACTGCTCAGACTCTGTCAAACCATCCAGAAACTCTCGATGATTTTGCTTTAAGACTTTTTTATTGCCTTTTAGCGTCGCAATGTAGGCTTCTGTTTTATCATTATATTCAATGATGTTTTTCTTGATTTGTCCATACAAGAGATAGGACAGGATGCCACCTAGTAACGGTGACAGCACCCAAGAAATAGCGATCGTTCCAACCGTTCCCCAGTCTACCGTTGATAACGCCATATCAGTACCACCTAATGTGATACCTAAAACAATGGAGCTACCAATCACACCACCAATAATAGAGTGAGTGGTCGAGACGGGCAAACCTTTTTTGGTCGCAAATAACAGCCAAAATGCCGCAGCAATCAATGCGGAAAGCATGACATAGATAAACTGATTGGGCGTCACGGATAGACCATCTAGATCGACAATTCCACTCCGAATCGTGTCAGTAACTTCACCGCCTGCGAGGACTGCCCCCGATACTTCAAATATCGCGGCAATACCCAATGCTTGCGGGATAGTCAGCGTCCCTGCGCCCACCGACGTACCAAAAGAGTTGGCAACATCGTTACCGCCGATATTGAATGCCATAAAGACACCAAAGGCAGTCGCTACAATAAATAGCGTGGTCTGTTGACGCATTGTGTAATCTAGACCCCACCATAAAAAGTAGGAAGTCATCGCAATCAGTAAAATGGCAAAAAATAGATTTATTCTCATAGAGCCAACGGTTTTGACTGACTCTGTAGAACTGCTGCTAATACCCATACATTAATACGTCCTGCGTAAGCTGATTGAAATTATATGAGGTTGATAACATTGCGCTGCTACTCATAATGCCTGTTGTAGCATATATCAAGCACGCAACATGCTTTTAAATGGTCTTAAACTAACTATGGTCAAGGCAAAAAACACATCCCTCAACATGTCACAAAGCCGCAAGTAATATTGCCAAATCGTCTGATTACAGCATCTTGCGGCTTAGATATTTCATAGTGATATTTATGGTACTACTAGTAGTGGCTATTGTAACAATTTTTGTCGTAATTATTAAGGTATCTGTATCAAATAACCAAAACACGATATTTGCTAAATCAGAATTGTTATTTAGCAGACGCTGTTACGCGCTCTATTATATTAAATATGAGCGCATAATGCATGATGATATTGCGAGATTTGTAACTGCCAGTATTTGAGCGATACAACTCTATTATTTATGGCTGACTATAGTCGATTAAATTTAAAAGTGATACAAGCCAACCAAGTATAAAAGCCAGTATAAAAACAAGTACTAGCTATCATATGCTGAAGATAACTGCTCAATAGCGTGATCTAGCACGTCCAATCGTGCTTGGCGCTTTTCATTAGTAGCGATGACACACCAAGGGGCATTTTTGGTATCTGTGTACGCCAACATATCAGCGGCAGATTGCACATAATCAGACCATTTATCACGGTTCCGCCAATCATCATCCGTTAGTTTGAATTGTTTGTGAGGGGTCTCTTGACGCTCTTCAAAACGCTTAAGCTGCTCTTTTTTGTCAATTGCCAGCCAGTACTTAATCACTATCGTGCCTGCGGTGACTAGGTCCGCTTCAAAACGATTGATCTCATCATAAGCGCGCTGCCACTCATCACGCGTTGCAAACCCTTCGATACGCTCAACCAATACACGTCCATACCAAGTCCGATCAAAGATAGCGACACGACTGATATGATCGGTTTGCTCATTAGGTAGTCTCGTCCAAAAGCGCCATAAGTAAGGATGTTGCAGCTCATACAGCATTGGCGCGCTAATGTTATAAACTTGATACTCACGTGGATCGAGCGGCGCGACCAACCTTTTAATGGCCCCACCCTTGCCAGCCGCATCCATGCCTTCAAAGGCAAATACCACATGCCGGCCATTGCGCGCACGTAGCAATTCAGCGAAACGCGCTTGCTTCTCTGCCAATGCTTTACGATAATCAGACTTATCTATGTCTACATCAACGATGCGCTTTAATTGCTTCGGTATTTTTACTGATTTAAAAGCTTCTAACTCTAGCGCTGTTTTTGTCTGGTCATTAGATTCTGATTTATCGGATGAGGTTTGCTTTTTAGCCGTCTCAGTCGAGCTTGCTTTACTACTCACTAGTGCAGTTTGCATCGCATGTAGCACTTCATGACAAAAATGATCGGCCGCTTGTGACTTATCATCACCATCGATAATGACCCAGTCATCTTGCTGTCGTAGTAAGGCTGCGGCCACTTCATTGAATTTTTCGATAACGTTTTGACTATTCCAGTCAATTTGATATAAAAAATGTGGATCAGCTTCTTTGTCGTTCAGCCGTGATTGTAGGGTTTCGATATCGACATGAAACCAGCACTTTAATAGTCTAGTTTGGTTGGCAACGAGATCTTGCTCAAAGGCTTGTAGCTTGATGAGTTGCTGCTCTAGATATACTTGCCATTTAGCGATAGGCAGCGATTTTTTACCTTTCAAGCTTTTACTTTTTGACTGTTCATTATCACTGTCTAATGTCGCCATTCGCATAGCATTGTAGAGCAAATCGGCGTACCAGTTCCCGAAATACACCATCACGTCACCATGACGTGGCATCATGTGGGTATGCGCTTGCCAAATAGGCTGAGACGCCAATGGACGAGAACCTATCGTAGCCTCAACTTTAAGCAACCTAGGATCAACCCATTCTCGCAGCTGCTTAACCGCCGTGCCTTTACCTGCCTGCTCCATCCCATTGACCAATACTAATAAACCTGTTGGCTTATTGAGTGTGGGCGGCGTCTGTTGCCGCGTTGCTCGTAGAGCGTATTGAGCGGTAACCAAGGCCAGTCTCAGAGAATCTGTATCCATAGAAAACTGACTAAGGGGATTAGGCGTCAGACGCTGATCGACAACCTGCTCACTAAATTGCGCACTGACTGACTCTAGCTCGGTTGGTCCAGTCGTATTATTCTGTTTGCTCATAACCTAATCGTCCTATGATTTAAAACGCAGTCCTTTAATCATAGCATTCGATTAATCGAGTAAATAACGATGCTATGTAACAGTTTGACATTTGTATTCTACTTTATTTTCTTTTATTGTGAACACCATCTAGAATACATGCTTTAATAACTATTTATCAGTGTAAGACACTAAGTATAAATTATCAGTTTGATCACATTTTTTTTACTACTTTTACTTATTTGTAGGTTTACACATTATGGCCGCTTTAGCCGATTTACAACAGCATTTGACACGTTTTTGGGCGCTGCCCTATCATGAAGATTTGGCATTAGATGCCAAGCTCAAAGACGTACAATCATGGCAACAAACACGGATTAAACACACGCACAGCGACCTCTTTGAACAGCCAAAGAATCAACTGATGGCAGATTATTTTCTAACGCAGCTATACGGCGGAGACGAGTTCAAATTACTGGCCAAGCAGCTAGCACGAATTCTACCTAAAGCTCAAAAACTTGAGCGCCTAGCTAAAGAGTCTGCGTTAGAAGCAGGTAGCATGGGTATCCAAGCGGCGATTTTAGCGATTGAGCTAGACTTGCATTTGGCTCAATGGCTGGTCGCTGCAGCGTTACCAGTTAATGAAGAGAATATGCTTGCTGCGTATCGTGCTGTCGATGAAGCTGATGAGCGTAGAGTGCAGATTCGCAACCTGAAAGAGGTTTGCTACCGCACTGACAAGCACTTAAACTCGTTCATGCTCAAAAAAGCCTTTGCCCTAGCTAAAGGCACTGCGTATCGCTACAATTTCCAACCACTTTACGACTTCATTGATACAGGGTTTAAAGCCATGAAACCGCTCAAAAGCGTGAGTGATTTTATCGAGCCTTTTTGTGAGCGTGAGCTGATAATTATTGACCAAGTCCATGATACGGATAATGGCGGTAAGCCAATGACGTTTGGTGTATCATAGGATACATAATACACCTGAGTCACCGCCATCTTATATCTCTTAGAAATACAATCATAAAATGAATGATAGGACACTACCATGACCGATACTGCAAATAATAAAAACACGCATCTCGACCAACCAACGACAACCAACGGTCATTTACAAGATCAGCTGGTAAAAGATAGTATCGCCAACAATCAAAACATTACAGCCCAAGTCCTAGCAGCACAAACTGCTAATGTAGAGACTCTGCCAACAGCCAATGTAAAAACACACAGTAATAGTGTAAAAAGCAATGACTTCACGCAAGTCCAAGACTTACCGACTGGAACACCACAAGGCCAACAAACCACTATGCCAACCAATGACACCATCGATAATAGCCATAGCAAAGTAGAAAGTGTCTCTGCAAAGGTAGAAGCCGCCAAGCAAACCCTTTTTAATCAGCGTGATGACATCAATAATCCACATACCTCTGATACTGATGGTGAAGAAGAAACACACTTTGGTTATAAAACAGTCAATAAAGCAGAAAAACAGGCACGTGTGGCTGATGTCTTTACCTCTGTTGCCAAAAAATACGACATTATGAATGACCTAATGTCTTTTGGTATTCACCGTCTGTGGAAGCGTTATGCCATAAGCTTGTCAGGTGTGCGTTCAGGTCAACATGTGCTTGATATCGCGGGCGGTACTGGAGATTTGGCTAAAGTCTTTAGTCGTGAAGTTGGTAGAAACGGCCACGTAGTATTATCTGATATCAACGCGGCCATGTTAGAAGTGGGTCGTGAGCGCCTAATCAATGCGGGCTGTAATAACGTTGATTTTGTCTTGGCAAATGCTGAGACACTTGCGCCTTTTGATGATGAAAGCTTTGACTTAGTAACCATTAGCTTTGGTCTGCGTAATGTCACAGACAAAGATGCTGCGTTAAAAGCCATGTATCGCGTGTTGAAGCCGGGCGGTCGTTTGTTGATACTAGAGTTTTCAAAGCCTGTCTTTGAACCATTATCAAAAGCGTATGACCTATACTCTTTCACCGCACTACCATTGATGGGTAAAATCATCGCCAACGATTCAGAAAGCTATAAGTATTTAGCAGAGTCAATTCGCATGCACCCTAATCAGCAAACGCTGAAACAAATGATGCAACAAGCGGGCTTTGAAAATTGTGATTATCATAACTTAACTGCTGGTATCGTTGCCGTACATCGTGGCTTTAAAGCGTAACGATAAAGTACGATTAGTCAGACCTTATTGAGCCTGACACGAACATACTATGCGCTGATGCAGCTAATGCAGAGGCGCTCATTTAACGATGCGAGAGCCTTATGCTGACTGTCCTCCTATTAGCTGGTGCCGAAAAGCTGATCAACCTTGCCATTGCTAGTGATGAGATTACTAAAGCAGGCCTGGCACCACTTGCTGGCAAAGTGTTACGACTGAATATGGGTATGCCTGAAATCAATCTAGATGTGCTGTTTACTCACGAGCGTTTACGCTTTGAGCCTGTCACGACTGATAGCGTATTTGAGCCAAGCGGCCAAATGAATGAACGCCAAAAAGCCAGTATGGAACGGGCACGTCTGGGTCACAGTCATCCAGACTGTACCATTACTGTAGAAAACCCCGCTCAACTGCTCAATCTGATGCGTGGCACTGAAGGTAATCTGCCTATCGCTGGTGACTATAAAGTACTGATGCAGCTCAAACAGCTAGTTGCAGGCTTTGATCCTGATGTTGCCGGACAACTTGAGCCATTCATTGGTAGACCTATGGCGAGTCAGTTGCATCTGCTGATCTCGCAGCTCAAAGGTAGCTGGCGTCATGGTGCTAAGCGTGCTTTTAACGATGTCAGTGATTGGGCAAATGATGTAGCGGGCAATAGCGCTCCTAATCCTGCTGAGACGGCAGAAGTAGATGACCTCAAGCAACAACTCCTAAAGCTACGTGCTGACGTCGAACGTGAAGAGGCCAAACTTGCGGCTATCAAGGATGAACAAGTACGCTTCCTTAATAACTCATTTCATCAATAGACAATCACTACGCTTACCCTATTTCTGACTTTATTTAGAGTACATATATCTCATGCTATTATCTCATCGCGCCCGTTTATTTGAGCTTTGGCGTATTGCCGCTACGTATCGCATCGATACCCATTTTTCGGTTGAAGACGCACCGCAGCTGCAACCTTTAGCACGTCTAATCCGTATGCATCCAGCTGCTTGGGGTAAAAAACATCAACCAAATGCGATTAAATATGCGCTTGAAGATATGGGCACGCTGTTTTTAAAACTTGGACAGCTGCTCTCTACGCGTCGTGATTTGGTGCCACCTGAGATTATTGAGCAACTGGTTCAGCTACAAGACAAAGTCAAACCGTTTGATGCTGAGATTGCTATTGCACAAATTCAAGATAATAAAAACGGTCTTGGACAATCTATCCAAACCTTGTTTGCACGCTTTGACATCAAACCGCTTGCCGCCGCTTCTATCGCTCAAGTTCATACTGCTGCCCTACATGATGGCCGTGAAGTCGTCGTAAAGGTGGTTCGTCCCGATATCCGTACCACCATTGTTGCGGACTTTGAGCTACTACGTGAGTTAGCCAACTGGGCATCTGCTCGTATCGAAGCGGCACGTGCCATACACATTATTGATATTGTCGAAGACTACCGTCAAGTCATGCTTAACGAGCTAGATTTAACGCTTGAAGCAGACAACACTACTCAAATGCGCAATAACTTTTTGGGTTCAGCTTTGATGTATGTGCCTGAAGTTTATGACGCTGCCAAAAACGTGATGGTCATGGAGCGTATCCAAGGTGTCCCTATCTCACAAGTTGAGATGTTTGACCAGCTGGGCTATGACCGTGCGGCACTGGCAAAAAAAGGCTTAACGATATTTTTTACTCAAGTCTTCCGTGATAACTTCTTTCATGCCGATATGCATCCGGGTAATGTATTTGTAGAGACGCCGCCAGTTCAAACACTACACGCAGGTATGGCAACGGTCGATTTAGGTCATGAGCCACGCTATATCGGTCTAGATTGCGCCATCATGGGCACTTTATCAAAAGACGATCAACTCATCGTCGCGCGTATGCTGTTGGCAGTCATGAATGACAATTTTACGGCAATGGTTGATATTGTGAGCCGAGCAGGTTGGATACCACCAAATACTGACAAACATGCCTTGATGCGCGATATGAAGCGCACTGTCGGCCCAATGCTAAAAAAATCCATTAATGATATCGACTTTGCTGGTGTCTTGATGCAGATTCTAGACATTGCACGCCGTCATCATATGAGCATTCCACCGCAACTCATGCTATTACTCAAGACATTGGTACATGTTGAAGGCCTTGGTCGCGATTTATATCCTGATCTTGATATTTGGTCACTTGCCAAGCCCATTCTAAGCAGTTGGATCAAAGAGCAGCTAGACCCTATGCGTAACTTACAACAGCTACGTCAGCAATTACCTGAGATATTACTGTCTACCACTGATATTCCAAAATTGTTGGATCAAGGCTTACAAAGTCTTGCCTCACAAGGATCACGCCAAGACAGTCAACTACGTGAAATACAGCAAATTCGTGCTGACATGCTCAATGACCGTCGCCGTGACTGGCTAGCACTGGCAGGGTTTGCCATATTTATCGCTATTGCTACGCAAGTCATAGGTTGGCTATCACCTATATTTTATATACTGGCTGTGTTAGTAGTTGTTTGGCGTATATTGGCTTAAAGACCAGCTTTATCTTTTATTTACTTAGTTCAGAAAAAGCTTCGTAACTTTAGACTCAAACAAAGAAATGCGCCTGCTTTTAATGAGAAGCAGGCGCATTTTTTATGCTAAATACTGAATACTATAGCATCTGATCAATCGCCATTTGGGTCAGTACCCTTCCGCGAGCAGTACGAAGTACGTAACCTTGTTGAATCAGATACGGCTCAATCACATCCTCGAGTGTACCGCGATCCTCTGCCATAGCAGCCGCTACCGCCTCAACACCAGCGGGACCACCATCAAAACGCTCATGTAATATTTCGATATAACGTCTGTCTAAATGATCGAGACCACGTCTATCAACAGCTAGCATATCTAGCGCACTGCCCGCTATCGCTCCATTAATACTGCCATCACCTCTTACTTCAGCATAATCACGAACACGGCGCAATAGGCGATTAGCTATCCTCGGTGTACCACGCGCCCTGCGAGCAATCTCTACCGCGCCATCCTCACTCATAGGTACACGCATCAAACGTGCTGCTCGACTGACAATCGTCGTTAGGTCAGCGATATTATAGAACTCAAGTCGCTGTACAATACCAAAGCGATCACGTAACGGTGAGGTCAATAGCCCTGCTCTAGTGGTCGCGGCGACCAAGGTAAATGGTGGCAAATCAAGCTTGATAGAACGGGCAGCAGGCCCTTCACCAATCATAATATCCAGCTGAAAATCTTCCATTGCTGGATATAGTATTTCCTCAATAACCGAACTCAATCGATGAATCTCATCAATAAATAGTACATCGCCTTCCTCTAAATTGGTCAGCATGGCTGCCAAATCACCTGGACGTTCAAGCACTGGCCCTGAGGTCGAGCGCAAATTACCGCCCATTTCACGAGCGATAATATTAGCAAGCGTGGTTTTACCTAGACCTGGCGGGCCAAAAATAAGGGTATGATCTAACGCTTCTTTACGACCTCGTGCTGCACCAATAAATACTTCCATTTGCTCACGTACGACTGGCTGGCCAATATATTCAGCCAATAGTGCTGGTCGAATATTGGAGTCAGGAGCATCCCCTGCGCCTTCTAGTGGATTAATCAAACGATCTTGCATCATAGTTTTTATCATTATATTAAAAAATTAGGTAATAAATAGCATAACCAAACGCCACCTATAAGTCATGCAAAACATCAAAAGTTATCTGCCAAAACGAAAATAAGCGACAATTAATGTCGCTTATTTGTTTAATACTTTCTGATACAACTATTAATAGCAACAGCAGCCAAAATTACTTAAACGTTGATAGCTGCTGTAACGTGGCTTTTAACAACCCTTGCGTATCTGCAAAGACATCACCGTTACTCTTAGCAGCTTTAATGGCTAGCTGGGCTTCTTTTTCTTTATAACCCAAGCTAATCAAAGCGCCTTCTACTTCAGCGATGATATTGTCTTCGGCAGAAATCTCAGCAGGCTGAATAGCGAATTCTAAATTGCTATTATCCACTTCAATATTTTTCAGTTTGTCTTTTAGTTCAATCAGCAAACGTTGCGCCGTTTTTTTACCGATACCTGGAATACGAGTCAGAGCTGTCTCCGAATCCTGCTCAACGTGCATTTTGAGCTCAGCTGCTGACATCGCAGACAGCATAGCCAAGGCCATTTTTGCCCCAACGCCATTGATTTTAATCAACTGACGAAAGACATCTCGCTCTTTGCGATCAATAAATCCATAGAGCAGCTGCGCATCTTCACGCACATGAAAATGCGTCCAAATACTTGCCTGCTCATTAAGATGTAGCTGACAAAATGAGGGCAATGGCATCTCAATATCATAACCCACACCAGAGGTAGTCATGATACAAGCGGTTGGTGCCATTAAATATTGCACTTGTCCGGTAATCAATCCAATCATCACTTACTACCTCTTATATAGGTCATTGTATAAACGACATCAGCATAAATAACATCAGCTGCCACTTTATTGTCCGCGACTTTTTTGCCAGAAAATCTTACTGGTAAAAGTTTACCATCCCTTCAAGGCTGGTTGGACGAATTTTATGCGCTTGTCCTGCAGAACCGAAAGCTTCAAAACGATTGGTGCAAATATCTGACATTGCGACCATAGATGCTTTAAAGTATTTACGTGGATCAAACTCGCTCGGGTTTTCTGCAAGAAATTTACGAATAGCACCTGTTGAGGCCAAGCGTAAATCTGTATCGATATTGACCTTACGTACACCATGCTTAATCGCTTCAACGATTTGCTCAACAGGCACGCCATAAGTTTCACCAATATTACCGCCATTTTCATTGATGACTTTTAGCCACTCTTGCGGTACTGATGACGAGCCATGCATGACCAAATGAGTGTTAGGAATACGGGCATGAATCTCTTTTACACGTTCAATAGACAGGATATCACCTGTAGGTGGACGCGTGAATTTATACGCACCGTGGCTCGTACCGATAGCAATCGCTAGCGCATCGACATTGGTGTCTTTAACGAACTGCTCAGCTTCGTCAGCACTGGTCAATAGTTGCTCATGATCCAATACGCCTTCTGCACCAGAGCCGTCTTCTTCGCCTGCCATACCAGTCTCAAGACTGCCCAAACAACCGATTTCGCCTTCTACAGACACACCGCAAGCATGCGCCATCTTAACGACTTCACGAGTAACGCTAGCATTATAATCATAATCCATCGGCGTCTTACCATCTTCACCCAGTGAGCCGTCCATCATCACTGATGAAAAACCAAGCTGGATTGAACGTTGGCAAATCGCTGGTGACATGCCATGATCTTGATGCATAACGACTGGAATATGTGGCCACTCTTCAATAGCAGCAATAATCAAATGACGCAAAAATGCTGACCCTGCATAACTACGTGCGCCAGCGCTGGCTTGGACGATAACAGGTGAATCACAGGCATCTGCAGCCATCATAATTGCACGCATCTGCTCTAGGTTATTGACGTTGAAGGCAGGAACACCATAGCTGTGTTCAGCGGCATGATCTAGAAGTTGACGTAAAGATATTAAGGCCATAGCGCTCTCTGATTGAGTTTTGAATAGTATTTTAAAAGTAGCTCTTGAAATGACAGCTTTAAAAGCCATTAGCAAAAAGCATTGCTTGATAACAGTAACAGCACTGCCAATCAGCATAATAGTGAATCATTTCAGGACAATGAATACGCGATGATTATAACAAAAATTGCTCTGTCTTCGTAGTCGTTGCCTGACTATTTGTTTATATGTTTACTCTATGCTTCGTTTTGGCTCATTCTATAAATAATCATCTAATAGGTTAGTTCATATAAAGTTTCAAATTAAAAATAAGAAATGCAAAAAGCCTTGGCAATCACCAAGGCTTTTCTAATATATCATGAGGCTTATAATACAAAAATCTATGTTCGTTACTAATCTATTGATTTATTCAATCAATAGCAGGTCGATAAATCAGTAATGAAGTGACTTATTACTTAGCTTACTACTTAACTTAGTACTGTTGCTCAGCGTCAACAGCGATATCGTCCGCACCTTCAGCAACAGCAGTAGCGCCTTCAGATACCGCAGAAGCAGTACCTTCAACGACAGTGCTAGTACCTTCAGCAATAGCATCACCAGTGTTTTGCAATGCATCTGTAGCAGCTGCACCAGCAGTTTCTGCGCCTTCGGTAACTTCAGTACCAGCGTCTTGAGCAGCCGCTTCAGCGTCAGCAGCAGTCGCTTCAGTTTCAGCAGAAATGTCGTCAGCAGCAGACTCAGTAGTCGCTTCAGCGTTTTCTTCTGTCTGTTGGCTACATGCAGTAACTGCAAAAGTACCAGCAAGTACGCTAGCAAGTAACAAATGACGTTTTAACATAATAAACCTCTCGTAAATAAGACATGTCAAAATACATGGTGGCACTATTTTATAGAGTGCAAATGAGACATGCAATAATAATTTTAAGTATATAGATAAATAATAATGACTTAATAATCAACGGCTATTGCTTATAACTGATCTGAAGACAGACTAAAAAAGCGATAGCCATCACATTATGTCGATAGCCTACATGAGATACTTAGCTCTAGTTGTACGTCTAATGTTACCAAACGGCTAGGTAACATCGACTTAATTAAGCTTCAATTTGCAAAGCAGCAACCGCTGGAAGCACCTTACCTTCTACGAATTCCAAAAACGCACCGCCGCCTGTTGACATATAGCTGACACCATCAGCAATTTGATATTTATCGATTGCTGCTAATGTATCGCCACCACCAGCAATTGAAAAGCCTTGGCTGGCTTTAACAGCATTTGCCACTATATGCGTGCCTTGGCCGAAAGCATCTACTTCAAACACACCCACTGGGCCGTTCCACAAGATCGTTTTTGCATTGATAATCGCATCGGCAAGCTGCTTTGCGCTCTCTGGTGCAATGTCCAATATCATGTCATTGTCACCAATCGCATCAACAGACTTAATCGTTGCGGTGGCCTTTTGCAGTGAGCCAGTAAAGTCAGCGAAGTCGATATCATTTTTATCAGCGACTACGACGTACTCAGGTAATAAAATCTCAGTTTTACTCATGATGTCACGAGCCGTATCTACTAAATCCGCTTCATACAATGACGCACCAACACTATGACCTTGAGCGGCCAAGAAAGTATTGGCAATACCGCCACCAACAATAATCTGTGTGCATACTTCTGCCAAACTGTGCAAAACTTCTAATTTCGTCGATACCTTCGATCCGCCGACAATAGCTAACATCGGCTGATCTGGGGTCTCAAGCGCTAGGCTCAGTGCATCAAGTTCAGCAGCTAATAGAGGGCCTGCACAAACTGTTTTGCCCGCTTGACGCATGGCTTGAGTAACACCTTCTGTCGATGCTTGCGCACGATGTGCCGTACCAAAAGCATCCATCACAAACACATCGCATAAATCTGCGTATTTTTTTGCTAAAGCGGCATCGTTTTTCTTTTCGCCTTCATTGAAACGCACGTTTTCTAGCAGTACGACTTCACCAGCTTTGATAGAAGCACCTTGCGTCAAATAATCACGATTCAAGCTCACTGGCGCTGCTAATTTTTCGCTTAAATAGTCAGCAACAGGCGCTAATGAATATATTGCTTCAGGGTTGCCTTCAGTCGGACGTCCTAGATGTGAGCAAACGATAACAGCAGCGCCTTTTTCTAGTGCCATCTTTATAGTAGGTAGGCTTGCTTGCAGACGAGCAGCACTCGTAACTTTACCATTTTTGATAGGTACGTTTAGATCTTCTCGAACTAACACGACTTTATCCGTCAAGCTCAGCTCACTCATACGCAAAAAATTCATTACCTGCTCCTATGCATCAATCTATTGGTTAATTTACGATTACTATTGCTATGACATGTGTTATGACATGTGTTATGACATGTGTTATGACATGATTTTTATAAAAGAAGTTGACCAACTGTTGTCTATATTGATCTTCATATTCTTGAGTTGAGCTTTACCTTTGTGATAATTTTTTATATTTGTTATTCGATTATCAACATATCTGTTTAGGCAAAAATTAACGGCGGTGCATTCTACCAGTTTTCTTTCAAAAGCTCATACGGAACTTGCCAAAAACTGACTGTTATTCTTTGAATCTTATTATTTGGCTCTTATTAAAGGCCCAGTAACATTTTGTGGTGGTACTTAACCGTCAGCATCTCTACGATAGAAGTGTGGATAATAAAAATAAACTATTAGGAGAATATAATGACCATCAACTTAGATATTGCCAAACAGAATCTCTTAACATTAAAAAACGAGTATGAGACTCGAATCGATAAAATTGAAGACCATATTCAAAACCCACAAGATGATCTCAATGAGCACTGGGACGACCAAGCCATCTCATACCGTCAAAATGACATGCGCAAAAACCTCATGGGCGAAGCTCGTCAAAGTTTAATTTATGTAGACAATGCCTTAAGCCGTATTGAAAACGGTACTTATGGCGAGTGTGAGGTATGCGGCAAGCCAATCGAAATACAACGCTTAGAAGCCCTACCGTACGCCACACTGTGTATGGAACATGCTAAATAAGCATTTGGCTTCTATTTTCAATAAATAGACTATAAAGCAGGTTTTTCCCACTCAGAAAATACCTGCTGCCATTGGTGGCAACGTTCAGCGATTTGTGCGACTGGTAAATCCATAATATCGCCTACTACCGCGACATATTTAATAGGCAACCCCGCTAGAGTCGAAACATTTTCAGCCGTTAGACCACCTATCACGCACATGTCTATGCCTTGCTGACAACCAGTAACAAGCTGGTCATGAGATACAATATAAGCATTTGGTTTAGTTGTAGAAGTAAAGACTGCACCCATTGCAGCGTAACTTGCGCCATCACTTTTTGCTTCTTTAACTAATGCTGAGTCACGATGACAAGTACGGCCGATAATCTGATTCGGTGCTAAAGTCTGTTTAGCATCACTAACATTGCCATCTTTTTGACCCAGATGCACACCGACACCCAGCTTCGCTGCTAAGCCAATATCATCATTTATGACAACTGGAACCTTGTACACATTGGCCAAATCAACGATCTGTAGCGCCTCATCATATAGTTGCGAGTCACCATCGGGTAATGCGAGTATCTTCTTGCGCCTGATTTGTAGTAGCGCAATTAAGCCAGTTGCTAATGCTGCTTCTAACTTTTGATAGAGAAGCGAAAACTCATCGTCGTTGGTCAACAAGTATAGCTTTGGCGTTAAAAAATTTGATGACTGGATCATACAATGTGTCCTTAATATTCACACAATAAAAAAGCTGTTATATCACATAACAGCTTTTTTATAAGTACCAAACCAATAAGCTTACACTGTACGACGTGTCGCTAAACTGTTAAGAATATTTTTGGCATCACCCCAACGCGTGGCTGAGCTGTTCGCCCCTAAGATCACGATAATCGCTGGGCGGTTATTGACACGAGTTTCCATTACTACGCAACGACCCGCTTCGTTGATGAACCCTGTTTTTGAGATACCGATTGGATAACTGCCATCACGAACCAAACTACTGGTGTTATTGGCTTTATAGGTACGGTTACCACTGGAGTAGTTTGAGACAAAAAAGTCATAGCTCTTAGTGGTAGAGAAACGACGAATCACATCGTAGTTACCAGCAGCACGTACCATTTTTACAAGATCTTTTGGTGAAGCGACGTTGCGCTTATCAAGTCCTGTTGGATCACCGAAGAAAGCGGTCGTCATGCCTAAGTCTTGAGCCTTACGGTTCATCGCCCGCATAAAGGCACTATAACCACCTGGATAGTTACGCGCTAGACTTTTTGCAGCCGGATTTTCTGATTTCATTAATGCCATTAATAAAATTTCAGCACGATTCATGCGATCGCCAGACTTTAGCTTCGAGCTTGCACGCTTAGGACCGACGAAATCTTCTGGATCAAGGGTAATCTCTTCACGCATGTCGAGACCAGCATCAAGTACAACCATGGCAGTCATTACTTTAGTAATACTGGCCATCGGACGCGCAACATCAGCATCTTTTTCGTAAATAGACTCGCCAGTCTCGGCATCAATGACAGCGACACTACGAGAGTCAGTGCTGATAGGAATCATATCACTACTACCGAATGCACCGCGGTAAGTGGTATTGTAACTATTACTGCTACTACCAAAACTATTAGAAGTCGTTGTACCAGAACCATTATCAATTTTTTTGATAGTAGAGCTGTTAGACTTGTACATGATATTACGTGCTTCAGATAGACTGTCCGCACCGCCCCAACTCATGCGAGCACTAGAACCGTTGTCAGCGCTACCATTAATCGTAAGTGCGGCTTGTGCAGCACTGCCCAAACTCAATGAAATCATAGCAGCGATTAATTGCTGTTTGGTTAATGGTAGTTGCTTCATTATGCCCCCTGCTGTCGTTATCACGCCAGTTATACACTGCCTGACGCCACAAACGTACGTAGCCTTTATGGATGTGTTTATGAGTACTCATATAGAGTTTTTGTATTTTTAGTGTATCATGGATTGCATTTAAGTTTAATCTATCAAACTGATTTAGTAGTTTATTTCGACCTAATTCAAATTTCGCTACAACCACTTGATACTATAGAAACAATGCTTCACATTTCAGAAACATATGTTCATCGTGCACAAAGCAACCGTTTATATTTCGTTATATTGCGCAGCGATAACGACACAATATGTTAGCAGTATATGATTTTTTTCAAGACTAAAAAATGGTTTAGATGACCTGAAACTACTTGTCATTTAACATCAGTCAACAGCTTCATTCTGACAAATAATAAAGAGTATCGTTATGATTAAAGTATTGGTAGTAGATGATCATGATTTGGTGAGAATGGGTATTAGCCGTATGTTATCAGACAGTATCGACATCGAAGTCATCGGTGAAGCTGATAGTGGCGATATGGCTATTAAACTGGCTAAACAGCTGCGCCCTGACGTGATATTACTTGATGTCAATATGCCTAATATCGGTGGTCTCGAAGCAACCAAACGCTTAATTCAGCTTGATATAGGCGTTAAAATACTAGCCGTCAGTAGTATGTCCGCACAGCCCTATCCTTCAATGCTCATCAAAGCAGGTGTCAATGGTTACATCACTAAAGGTACACCACTTGATGAGATGATAAGAGCGGTCAAAAAAATCTATCAAGGCGGACGCTATTTCAGTCAAGATGTTGCTGAACAATTGGCCGATGTTCTATTATCAGACAATGCCAACTCACCGTTTGAATTGTTAAGTGACCGTGAAAAGCAAGTAGCTATGATGGTAGTTAACTGTCAAAGTCCTCAACAAATAGCCGATCAGCTATTCGTCAGTGTTAAAACCATCAATACGTACCGCTATCGTATTTACGAAAAAGTCGGTGTGGATAGTGATGTTAAATTGACTCATTTGGCCATTCGCCACGGTCTTATCCAACCATAAGTCACTTAACCCTTCTTTCTTTGCCATGGTCAATTTATGAAGCCTGCTATTACGCATTATTTGCATCAAGATGAAACCCTTCCGCTGATACAGTTACGCAGATTAGGGCTGATCTATAGTAGTTACCGCTTCATCGTTGGCCTATTTTCTATGTTGATGGTGTATATCACTGCTCAGACTGGCAATATCGTCTCTCTACCAAGCTTTTTGCAACAAACCGTCCTCAGCTTTTATATTTTACTGAGTTTAATCCTGCTAGGACTGTTTTATGTCGTACACAAAAAGATGCGACGTCAACTAGCCTTTGGCTTGGTCTTAGACGTTACTATATTAAGCTTGTTGCTTTACACAGCTGGCGCGCCTGATTTACAGTTAACCATGCTGTACATGGTAGTAGTCGCAGCGAGTTTTATGCTATTACACAGCTCACAAGCACTAATTATTACGCTACTTGCTATTATCTTTGTCATTTATCAGCAATTTTTTTATGCCATTGCAAATAGTATGAATTTGGCCAATTTAGGTAATGCTTTACTCATGTCTGCCAGCTTTTTGGCAGTTGGTGGATTAAGTTGGTCGATCTCCTATCGCTTAGTACAGCTAGAAAAAGTAGCAGCGAGTCATGCCAAAGAAGTAGCGCGACTGAATGTCATCAATCAAGAAGTCATCACGCAAATGGCTAATGGTGTCATTGTCATCGACAAACAGCATGTTGTATTAGCTAACCTTGCCGCTCATCAATTACTTAGCCTTCCCTATAATTCATCAATAACATTGCCAAGCGTATCTGACGAAGCAGATAGTAGTACACGACATGAGAGCTATACCGAATTATTAACTAACTTTGAGCAACAGCTTAGCAAACAACACACCCAACTCTTGCATGCCTGCTTGTCGGTCTTAGCAGGTCAATCGTGCACCTTTACGTACGACCTGCCTGCAGTAGCAAATGCCTCTATATTTGGTAAACTACGTGTACATATCATTCCACTAACGGATGGTAGCAAGCTAATAATGCTAGAAGATTTACGCCGTGAGCAAGCCAGCGCTCAACAGTTAAAGTTGGCATCTCTAGGACAATTAACCGCCAGTATTGCTCACGAAATAAGAAATCCTTTAGCGGCTATTTCTCAGGCCAGTCAGCTATTGATGGAAGATGTGATAGAGATCGAGGAAAGCAATACCACAAATGGAAGCACAGCGGTTAGTAACTCAAATGATGACCTGTCCGGTAATTATGAGCTTTATAAGATGATATTTGCGCAAACCAAGCGCGTCAATCGTATTATAGAAGATGTATTAAAACTGTCGCGCCAGCAAGCAGCCAGTCAACAATCGATCGTATTGGCTGAGTGGATGCCAACATTTTTAGAAAATTATTTTCAAGGACATGACATTTTTTTACGAGTAAAAACACAACCTACTATATCATTCGACACTCATCAGTTAGAGCAAGTTTTGATTAATTTAATCAATAATGGCCTACGTTATAGTAGCTATGCTAACCCTCATGCTTATGTAGAAATCGAGATTTATTGTGCCGACAACGATGTTATAATTGATGTTTTAGACGATGGTGCTGGCGTGAGCACCGAAAGTTTAAAGCATTTATTTAATCCGTTCTTTACTACAGATCAAGCAGGTACAGGCTTAGGACTGTACCTATCACAAGCATTTTGTGAGGCCAACCAGACTCGTTTACTTTATATACCTGAGCATAAGAAAACATGCTTTCGCTTGATAGCGCCTTCTGCCAATGCTAGTACGTATGGCACAATGCATAAAACAACGTGAATAAGAACGTTTTGTGAGTAGCAGTCTTATCCTGTGGTAAATTTTTACCATTGGGTTATATTGATTTTAAAGTTTACTATTTATTTTTTTAATTCTATATGGTCGGTTTAAGATAATTCAAATACAAAAAATGCGAGAGAAAGTACTACAAACAGTAGACTGAACGCTCCTGACATCGTACCTGAATTATATAGGACAGACTATAGCTATTGAACACAATGAGATAATGTATGACAACAACCGCGCTAGTCGTCGATGATGAAGTAGATTTGTGCCGATTAATGCAAATTACTTTGACCAAAATGGGCATCAAAAGTGATGTCGCATATACGTTGTCACAAGCAAGATCATTCTGGAAAGACAATGACTATGACTTTTGCTTGACCGACTTAAACCTCCCTGATGGGTCAGGGTTAGAGTTAGTGAAGGAAATAAGTGACAGCTCTAGCACTCCAATAGCGGTTATTACCGCCCACGGCAGTATGGATCTAGCGATTGAGGCACTCAAACTTGGTGCTTTTGATTTCGTTAATAAACCACTTGAGCTGCCACGCTTACGCCAACTGGTCGAAAATGCCTTAAAGGTTATACATCAAGACAATGCAGCAAGTGCCACACCTGAATCCTCACCTGAGCAAAAAATGTTAGACAGTAGGCTCATCGGCAATTCTGCCGTGATGCATCCTCTGAAAAAAACTATTTTAAAACTGGCACGCTCACAAGCACCTGTTTTTTTATCAGGCGCATCGGGTACAGGTAAAGAAGTGGTTGCCAAACTGATTCACGACTTAAGCCCACGTAGAGATGGTAGCTTTGTGCCAGTCAACTGCGGTGCTATACCTTCAGAGCTCATGGAGTCAGAGTTTTTTGGTCACAAAAAAGGCAGCTTTACTGGTGCCGTCGCTGACAAACAAGGACTGTTCCAACAAGCAAATGGTGGCACGTTATTTTTAGACGAGGTAGCAGACTTGCCACTCGCAATGCAGGTAAAACTACTGCGTGCCATTCAAGAAAAAACAGTGAGAGCAATTGGTGATACCAAGGAAGTGCCGGTAGATATTCGCATTTTGTCCGCAACGCATAAAGACTTAAATCAATTGGTACAAGGTGGTGCGTTTCGACAAGATTTGTACTACCGTATCAATGTGATTGAACTAAAACTCCCTACTCTAAATGCACGTCGTGACGACATACCTGTTTTAGCTGAGCATTTTTTGGCAATGATTACTAATGAATGGCAGTTAGAGACGCCACCATCATTGACCAATGAGGCTTGCGAGCGCTTGCAACATCATGACTTTGCTGGCAACGTCCGTGAGCTACGCAATATCCTTGAGCGAGCCGTGACTCTAGCAGAAAGCTCACACATTGACGTCAATCACTTAGGTCTTACAGATATTGATATCAATCATGCGCAAATACCAGAAACTGAGTTAAACGATAAGGCAGTGGGTGGAACGCTAGAAGCGGGTGAAAAAACCATCCAACCAACACATGAAGCAATAGCACCGCAGATCCAGCAAACAACCACTAATCTGCACCCTTATCGCACTAGCACTCAGCACTTCCCTGCAATGAGACAGCGTTCATCAGTCAATCAAGCAGAAATACTGAACCCTACAACATCTTATAACAATGAAGAAGCCAACAGCCTTGACTCTACTCAACAGGAAGGTAATGAAAAGGTTAATCTAAGCGAGTTATCTGATGGACAACTGCCCGTTCAAGGGCTAGAAACTTACTTGCAAGAGCAAGAAAAGCAACTGATTATTACTGCGCTCAAAAAAACCGGATGGAACAAAACTCAGGCAGCCGAACTATTAGGTACGACTTTTCGCTCTTTGCGCTACCGCATGAAAAAGTTAGAAATATCTGAGGATGAGTCTGAATCATAAACCTTTATATAGTTGATTCAGTTTAAAAGAGAGTCAAGGCAACCGAGTGCAGATGTATATGAGATACTTCAAACGAGGTTTACGCTGTCACTCTTTTATAGAGGATTGACTATAGTGATGATTTGACTCTATAGCCTACCTATAATGAGTAGCGCTTAGCCAGCTATCTTCGGCCTATGGCGCTTTGTTATTTTCAGTAGGCTTTCGAACAAAACGAATACCTGAACCTAACTTTTGTGCTTGTAGTATCTCGAGTGCCTGCTGCTCCCATGTGCCCTCATTACCTGATAATGTGACATCAGGCTTTACACCGATACCATCTATCTTTTTGCCTGATGCTGTCATATAGTTAGCAACTGTCAATTTAACGGCTTGCTCATCATTGAGCGGGATAACTGACTGTACAGATCCCTTACCATAGCTGATCTCACCAGCAATAGTGGCTCGCTTTTGTGCTTGTAAACTACTGGCCAGCACCTCTGCTGCTGATGCCGAATATCTATTTTGTAAAACAACAACTGGCAGTGATTCGAATAATGCGGCACCTTGAGTCGATAGAGTCCGTGTGTCACTTTGACGAGCTTTTACTTGTACCACATCAGTATCAGTCATGAATAAACTGGCAACGCTCACCGCTGACGTTAATACACCACCTGGATTGTCGCGCATGTCTAACAAAATACCAGATACGGGTGCCTCTAAGTCAATCAAGCTTTCCAATAATTTTTCACGGCTGTTATTTTGAAACGCAGGCAACTTAATAACGGCAATACCATTGATGAGCTTTGCTTCAACGACTTGAGGGTGACTATTATTACGCTGTAAGGTAGTGGTATGTTTGCGGCGACCAGCTCTCGAGGTTACGATATCCACTTGCGTCCCCGCAATCCCTGTCAGGAGTTGCTTGATATCGTTACTTTCTTTATTAGCATCCAGTTTGAGATCACCAATTTGATGCAAATAATCACCAACAGCGATATCTTTTTTATCAGCAGGTGAGTCATCATCGACGTCTGTAACTACCCAGTAGCCAGCCACAGGTTGATAAGTAACTTTGATACCGACATCGCCCACATCACCTTCTGTAAAAGCACGTAGGTTTTCGTAAGCCTCAGCATCTAAAAACTCAGCATGACTGTCAAGCTTGGTCAGCATACCACTCATCGCATTACTAAATAGCTCTTCATCATTCACCGTATCCACATATTCGCGGCGCACTAAATCCACTACTGCGACGAACGTCTTAAGCGTCTCTGGAGAAATGGCATTCAGTGATACTTGTGCAACGTCAGAAGGAATACTGGTATCGATATCATCCGTATCGTCAGTTAAAGCACTTTCATCTGGCACACTATCTATTGAGTCATCCGCATCGTCTGCAGCTTCAAGCATATCCGCAATATCTGATAAATTATTAGTGTCATTTTTGGCCGCTATCTCATCATCATTTAAACTGATAAGTTGTAGGTTGGCTGTAGGGTTACGTGCATCGTTCTCAGGCAATATTGCTGCCTGTGCATACACACTAAAAGTACTCAATCCCAGTAAACCTATCATTAATACAGGCTTAAAAAAAGTCGGTGTGGCAGATAGCTTCAGCGTTGGTTTACCCAATCGCTTAGAGACAGACGATCGCACAGAATAGATAGGATGCATAAGACAACTCGTTTAAATAATAGAATGTATCGTCAATCCTCTATAAAAGAGTAGCAGCGTTAACCTCACTTGAAGTATCACATATACATCTGCGCTCGGTTGCCCTGTATCTCTTTTAAACTGAATCAACTATACAACATTATTATTATAGATATATTTATCAAACATGCCTCATAACATAACATCAAGCGCATGCTTAAAACTAGAATAGTATTGCAAATATCTTAGGCCAAATGTATCAAAAAAAAGGAAAGATATTAGATATCTTTCCTTTTCTAGTGTCCAACAACTTTAGTTTCTAATAACGATAGTCTGCTATCAGAATACGAAGGCTAAAATCTTTCAATCATCAATTACGATACTGGTAATAATAAGCTTTCACCCGTCATCTCAATTGGTGCTTCGATATTCATCAGTGCCAAAATAGTCGGTGCGATATCGCTCAACTTACCACCATGACGCACTTTTAACTTTTTGTCACCAACATAAATAAAAGGTACCAGTTCAGTAGTATGTTGAGTATGTACTTGACCGCTGTCATAATCCTGCATCTGCTCACAGTTACCATGATCGGCCGTGATTAACATATCGCCTCCAGCTGCTCGCACTGCAGTCGCAACACGACCCACACATACGTCCAACGCCTCTACCGCTTGTACAGCAGCATTAAAGATACCTGTGTGTCCAACCATATCCCCATTGGCATAATTGACGACCAGCACGTCATATTTACCAGATTCGATCGCTTCTACCAATTTATCTGTCACTTCAGGCGCACTCATTTCAGGCTGCAAATCATAAGTGGCAACATTTGGAGAAGGCACTAAAATACGTGTCTCACCGTTGTACTCCTCCTCACGTCCACCACTAAAGAAAAATGTTACATGAGCGTATTTTTCGGTTTCTGCGATACGTAGCTGCGTCTTGCCTTGATCTTGCAGATATTCACCAAGTGTATTGGTCAGTGACGTTGGATAATACGCGATACTGGTTTTTGAGTTATCCGCCAAAACGTCTGAATACTTGGTCAGCATCACAAAAGCTGCCAGTTTAGGTTGCTTGTTTCGCGCAAATCCAGAAAACTCATGATCTGGCAGTACAAAGGCTTGTGCAAGTTCACGAGCACGGTCAGAACGGAAATTCATAAAAATCAAAGCATCATTGTCATCGACCGTGTATGGCACTTCATCACGCCCGATTACGGTAGTAGGACTAATAAATTCATCTGTCTCACGTGCTTTATAAGCAGCTTGTACAGCACCATCGGCTCGGGTCGACAAGCGGTCAGCCTTACCTTCAGTGATAAGCTCATAGGCTTTTTGCACTCTGTCCCAACGGTTGTCACGATCCATCGCATAATAACGTCCGATAATACTCGCAATCTGTACTCGACCACCTTCGTAGTGCTCATTGAGCTTGCCGATATGTGTACGCAAACGATTTATGTATTTATCAGCAGATTTTGGCGGTGTATCACGGCCATCTAAAAAACAATGGACAAAGACGTTTTTAGCGCCATGGACAAGTGCTGAATGGCACATCGCTTCGATATGATCTTGATGCGAATGCACTCCACCGTCCGACAGCAGCCCCATAATATGCACGTTGCCACCAAGCTCATTTGCCGCTTTTACAGCATTTACCAATGCTTCGTTTTTATAAAACTCACGATTATTCACTTCACTGGAGATACGAGTCGAGTCTTGATAAAGAACACGGCCAGCACCCAAGTTCATATGTCCAACTTCGGAGTTACCAAATTGACCATCTGGCAAACCAACGTCTTCTCCTGAAGCAGATATCAATCCGTGTGAGTACTGCTGATAAATCTTATCTAGATTTGGCATTTCGGCAGCAGCAATTGCGTTGTCCTTATCGTCTTCACGATGCCCAAAACCATCTAATATCATTAAGACATGCGGTATTTTTTTATTGTTATCGCTGTCGCTTTTATTATTGAGTTGAGCCTGACTATCGTTGATAAATTCTGATTGTTGCTGATTATGGGTCATGAATTACCGCTCCTCAAGTGAATGAACGCCTATGATGCTGTACTAGGAAGTTTAAAGCCCTCTATATTAACACACATCTCAAAATAGCTGAAAAATCGCTATTTTTAACTAGTAATTAAGCGCCTAATATGATCCTAAATCATTCAAAAATGGTTAAAACTCGACATGAATCACGTAATCATTAATCCTAAGTATCAATCTGTAAATCGTACTTGCAATCATTCAATCCATTGGTTAAGATAATTATATTCTGAAGTGTTGGCTAGTAGATGTTTATTCC
Organism: Psychrobacter fjordensis; assembly: GCF_904845995.1. Classification (NCBI taxonomy): domain Bacteria; kingdom Pseudomonadati; phylum Pseudomonadota; class Gammaproteobacteria; order Moraxellales; family Moraxellaceae; genus Psychrobacter; species Psychrobacter fjordensis. The sequence continues at coordinate 1,987,461 of NZ_CAJGYP010000001.1, read as the reverse complement.
CTGAGCCGATAATGCTTTACCAGGATGTGGTACCTATCGTCTCATTGTGTATGCCTGCACCGCTTGCGGTGTATCAGGAAACCTGCAGAGATGATGACGCATCCGCCCTGAACTTCACGGTTCATGGGTCACCATCTTACAGCGGCACTTCGGTTGTTTTATTCGGTCGATAAATATATTTCCTATTAATTATGTATTTATTACCACCAAAAAGCCCCTTTCGTAATTAACGAAAGGGGCTTTTTTATGCTTACGATTTAACTAAATAGTTATTCGTCATTAGCAGACCTTGTAATTTTCTTTACATCTTTAGGAATATTTTTGGCAGTACCATTAACGGTTGTATGCTGTTTGAACACATCACCAAACGGGTTTTGTTGTTGCTGACCAAATGGGTTTTGGCCATTCGTGCCGCCTGCTCCGCCGAATGGGTTTTGACCACCCATACCACCAAAGGGATTTTGACCGCCGCCCATTTGACCACCCATCTGCTTTGCCATCATTTCCATCATTTTCTGCTGATTGTTCATGACATAGTTATTGGCAAAGTCTTTAAGCTTCTTCTGTACAGGTGGTAATACGACCAATAGCGCAAGCAAATCACTGAGTACCCCTGGTATAAGCAGTAAAATACCCGCTGCTGCCATCGCGACACTTTTAATCATGGTCGACTCTTGCGGGCGCATCGACGGGTTCGTCATACCACCAGCTTTCATCTGCTGTGCCATTGGATTAAGTGCAGCCATTCCTTTACGCAGCAGTGAGATACCGATGACGGCGGCAATGATAAACCACATAAACACCCACCAACCACTCATAAACTGAGCAAGCAAATACCAAAGCAGCATCTCGATAATAAACCAAACGATGGCAATACCAACTATCTGACCCATAAAGTGTCGTCCTATAAAATAAAAACCAATAAATTGAGCGCCATGCAAATTAAGATGGCTAACATATGATGTATATGGGGATTGATTGCTATACTATCAAACTTACGGCTAATTTTTAAGCCATATAGTCGGTACAATATAATTTGGATACAAGGAATTTGAGTGAAAGTACTACGAGTAGTAGGCGGAGCGAGTCTGACACCGTATCCGATTTATATAAGATTAAATATAAAATAAAATGAAAGCAAGACGGGATATTATGGCCATTATTATCGGGATTGACCCAGGCTCACGCATGACGGGTTATGGAATAGTTCAACAAACCGGCGACAAACTGACTTATATCGATGCAGGTACTATTCGTACGGATACCAAAGAGATGCCTGAACGACTTAAGCGTATTTTTAACGGTCTGACACGGATCACCCAACATCATTTGAAATATGCAGACGAGCCTATCTATACAGCTATTGAGCAGGTATTTATGGCTGAAAATCCAGACTCTGCGCTTAAACTTGGGCAAGCACGAGGCGCGGCGATTGCTGCCATGGTAGCACTGGACTTAGAAGTGTCAGAATATACGGCTCGCCAAATCAAGCAAGCTGTCTGCGGCTATGGTGCTGCAGCAAAAGAGCAGGTGCAAGAGATGGTCTGCCGTATCTTGTCTCTAGATGTGGTACCACAACAAGATGCTGCTGATGGACTCGCCTGCGCCATCTGTCATGCTCACTCAAGCCATTCAATGAACAAACTGATATTGAATAGCGCTATGCGTGGACGCGGTGCCTCTAAAAAGAAAGGCCGTTGGCGCTTAACGGAAGAAGACTTAGGTAATTTACGTTAAATATAAAGTCTGTTATACAACCATAAAAAAACACGCTTCATATGGACGCGTGTTTTTTTGAATCATTGACTCAATATATTCATAACGATAATGAACGAATCTATTCTACTACTGAACTTTCAATGACTGCATCCAATACATAAGCATATTCTTCATCTGATGTGTTGGAAGTATCATCCTCTTCCGTATCGCTGCCGTCTAATCGATAGCGCTGTAGACGTAATACTTCTTCATGCTGGCCATCATGCTGATAACCATCGATTTCACCAATAAATACGCGCCATTTACCTTCATTGATTTTAATACCTTGACTGTTATAAGTAACGGGCTTCACTCGTAAACACATCTGTGGGTTATTATCAGTACACGGTATCATGTCTGCACTTACTGCCCAAAATACAGCCTCGCCCTTACTATTATATCTGGCTTGTGGGGTCAGCTTTCCTTGCCAAACTAAAGTAGCGGCATCACTGGTAGTCTGTGTCAATATTGGCGTATCGCTTTTAAGGCTGTCAACGCTAGCATTGTTAGCCATTGCCAATACCAGTTCGCTATCACCTTGCATCAGCGTACTTAAGTTATCTTCAGCCTTATTAAGATCGCCACAGGACATTTTAGTGCTCATGCTATCTTCAACGGTTAAAGCAGAACCTTGCAACTGATAAGCCGCACTGATGGTGTTGCAACCAACACTATAGTTTAAGGTATTTTGACCTTGATACTGGTTGAGTGACAGACGCACTTGGTCTGTGATTTGCATCAACATATCTAGTGGTTGATCATGGCTGTCCGTTGCAGATATCAGTGTCCAACGATAACGTGAAAGATTGCTAATCATTGCATCTTCAACACTCATCTTACCGGATATTGCCTCGCTGGCTATCGTATCGGTATTAATAACATCTTGATTAACAATATTGCTATCAACATCTGCATCACCTACTTCACTAGCAGCTACATCTGTATTATCTGGCCCCTCATTTTCGTCGGCAGACCCGTGGCAAGCACTTAATGCCAAACTGGTGGCTAGCATAGTTAATACCAACACCGAACGAACAGGCTGTTTTTTAACAAACGATGTCATAACAATCATACCTTTTGGCCATTCACATGCATCGCGATTATCCTTTTTACAGAAATAAGCTTTAAACTATCAACTCTTTGAGGCTAAATTACGAATTTTAGGGTCAGATAGCGAACCGTATCTAACACAAAAAGCGTAATGATTTCACCACTATAGCGCTGATGACTATAGCGGTTGTAACAAAGTGTTTAATTTTATGTAGTCATAGTAATACCATTCACAAAAATTAGAGTAGCAATGAAAACAAGTGCAAGTACTACGCATTGTAGACTAAACGAGTTTGACGCAGCTAATCGTATTTCTTGGGTTTGGTATAACTACTATTTTACGGGTTATTCTTACTTGCCATACATCCATAAAAATAGTCTTAGGCAATTGACATTACTATCAACTACCTAAGACCGCTGATTATAGATGATTTTTAATTCTTAGTGTTTGCTTCAGTCTTCTTTATGAGTAGGCTTGGCTTTCGCCATGTTTTTGATACTAAAACGCTCATTCATCATGTGATAAAAACGGGCAAGATTTTCACCTTGCTCATTGGGATCAACTTTGAGCACTTTACCAAAATCTAGACCTAAATAGAGCACGATATCTGCAAAACTCAATTGCTCGCCGACCAAATACTCACGACCTTCTAATATGTTTTCAAAATACGCGAGTGTTTTGACCCCTCGTGCGATAGAGGGTGCGACAAACTCTGGCACTTGCTCAACACGTTGGGCTTTAGCGGGATTACTGTGCTGAAACGCTAACATGAAGTTATATAACACCTCAAACTCTGCAATGCGGCGCATAGAACAAACTTGTGCACGTTGTATGACATCGTTACCCATCACAGAGCGCTCACCATAGACACGGTCGAGATATTCGCAAACGGCCTGTGAATCATTGAGTACGGTACCATCACCCAACTTGAGCACTGGCACAGTACGCATCGGGTTCATTGCAGTGAACTCATCTGAATTCTGCTCATTAGCAGCAAAGTCAATATCAATAACATCAATATCGTCCATGTCATCAACATCAATACCTTTTGATGCTAATAAGATAAGTGCTTTGCGTGGATTCGGTGCAGTACGGGTGACGTATAGTTTTTTCATGGCAAACTCCTTAAAATATGGATTGAAGAGCGAATGAATGCAGTTGGTTTTTATAGTAGGTAACGCTCATTAAAAATATATCATTCAAAGACGATATTACCTAGACATAATATATGGTTCTTTTTCCATCATATAGTCAGCGAACTGCTAAATCGCTACGGCGTTATCCTTCCTAGATGTACTACTTGTACAATTTACAATCGGCTACCTTGTAACCATTTTAGAGTGCTTTGACTATAGCAAAACCCAACGCTGCTTGTTATATGAGTAGCAAAAAGCCCCATAACGTTACGTTACAGGGCTTAATATTTATCACTATAGGGCACGTACGCTCAACTTACTTATTTGGTGCAGGTGTGGTGCGTAGATACGGCTTAACTTCTGTATAGCCTTTAGGGTATTTGGCAGCAATGTCTTCGTTTTTCACACTTGGTGGAATGATCACGTCATCACCGTCTTTCCAATCTACTGGCGTCGCGATATTGTACTCATCTGACAACTGCATCGCATCAATAACGCGAAGAATTTCATCAAAGTTACGACCACAGCTCGCAGGATAAGTTAAGGTCAGACGGATTTTTTTGCTTGGATCAATGATGAATACGCTGCGTACGGTATGAGTGCTGTCTGCATTTGGGTGCATCATGTCATACAATTCAGCGACTTCTTTATTTGGGTCAGCGATGATTGGGAAATTCATCTCTGTCCCTTGGGTCTCACCGATATCACTCGCCCATGCTTTGTGGTCTTCTAAGCTATCGACAGAGATACAAATCGGCTTGACATTGCGCTTTTGGAACTCGCCATTAAGGGCAGCGGCGCGACCAAGCTCAGTGGTACATACTGGGGTAAAATCGGCTGGATGCGAAAAAAACACCACCCAATGATCGCCTGCCCACTCGTGGAAATTGATGTCACCCTCTGTGGTTGTAGCGTCAAAATTTGGTGCGGTATCGCCTAAACGTAAATGTGCCATGCTTGATTCCTTAGCTTTGTTAGTGATGAGTGCTAGTATCCAAAGATATCCACACTCTCTATTATTATCAACGTACTTCTTATTATCAACATACTCAGTCAGATACTACACAATAACGTAAAGCACGTCAGCAAAAAACTCATTCTATCTTAGCAAACTGGTTATGACTGTCTTGTGATAGATTGTAATGCGTTTATTCCATTTAGCAATAAATAAACCCATACATTTCTAGAGAGTCAACTAGATGACCATCCCTGCATCCCACAAGCAAAATTCACCAAACTTGCCCTTTTTACTAGTACCACCAGCTGCTCGTCCAGCATCAGTCAATACTAGCTCACCATCTTGCGCTTCTAAATAACCTGCTGCCAACAACTTATCATTTAACGCCTGAGTTTTAAACCCCAGTTCTTTAGCAAGCTTGGCAGTCGTCAATCTAGAGTAATTCGGTGTCGCCGCTTCTGTGGTAGATTTTGCCGTTGTATTAGCATTATTAGCACTTACCGCAGCATGACTAGACGCGGATTTTTTATCAGTGCTAGCATCGGTTCCAGATTCAATTTCAGTCACTTTTTCAAGCGACATTCTCACTTCATCACTGATTCTGATAATGCGTTGAGCTTCCTCATAAGTATCAGCATAAAGCTTACTGTCTTCATTACGATAAATCAGCACGCCCATTTCATTATTGTTGACTTGGCTAAACTCATACAGGTTCAGACTGGTAATGATGCACTCATTTTCATTCAGATAGCATTTCGCATGCAAATTTTTGCAAAAACTGGTACGAATAAAGGTCAGATTTTTGAGCCAATTTATCTCTTCGGGGTGTAGATCATTTTTACCATAGACGATTCTAATATCAATTTTAAGACGATTACGATCTTCCAATAATTCTTTAATACGTTCATTAAGCTTTAGATACGGACTGATAATAATCAGCCTATCAGAGGCATTTTTAATTAATTCTTCTAAATGATAAGTCGTACCACTACTGTTCAAAAACTTTGCCATTTTCATTTCCTTAAATATTACGATACTCAACTTTACAGATGCACAAAAAAGCCCATCCCTAGCGTACTAGAAATGGGCAGGCTTGCAAACCACTATTGTTCAGTATTATCTCAAAACAAAAGCATTTTGCATTGCTTGTTATGCATTAAGCAGGCTTATAGCTATCACGCAAGCTAACAATCTGGTTAAAGACTGGTTTATCCGTGCTATGGTCTTCGCTATCAGAGATAAAGTAACCTTCACGCTCAAACTGAAAACGCGTGCCAGCGTCAGCATTGGCAAGTGATGGCTCAACCACGGCATTAAGTTCAGTCAACGAGTTGGTATTCAATGCTTGATGGACATCAGCAACGCTGCTTGGGTCTTCAACACTAAATAGCTGCTCATACATACGCACGGTGGCTGGAACGCCTTGACTGGCCGATACCCAGTGAATGACACCCTTAACCTTACGGCCTTCGGGATTTTGACCCAAAGTAGTCGGATCAATGGTGGCTTTTAGTTCGACCACATTGCCCGCTTCATCCGTAATATGCTCAGTCACTGCCAACACATAGGTATTACGCAGACGAATTTCTGGCTTTTCTGGTGACAAACGCTTATAGCCTGCTGGCGGTTCAATCTCGTAATCGCCTTGATCGATATATATCGTCTCAGTGAATGGGATTTCACGCTCACCCATATCGATATTGGGATGGTTCGGCTGAGTCAACCATAAGGTTTGTGCGGCATCATCAAAACGCGCGTTGACGCTATCGGCTTTTAGAGAGTCCCAACTGCTAACCGCTTCTGCAAAGTTAGTGATGGTTACTTTCAATGGTTTGAGTACTGCCATACCACGGGCAGTCGTCGTCTCTAGCGACTGACGAATACTAAACTCTAATAAGCGAAAATCAACCACGCTATCTACTTTCGTCACGCCCACACGTTCACAGAAGTCACGTAAACCCTCTGGCGTATAACCACGGCGACGCATACCAGCGACCGTTGGCATACGTGGATCATCCCAACCACTAACGATGTTTTCATCAACCAATTGCTTAAGTTTGCGTTTACTGGTCAATGTATGATCAACGTTTAGGCGGCTAAACTCGTACTGATGCGGTGGTACGTCAAAGCCTATTTTTGCGATGACCCAATCATAGAATGGACGATGATCTTCAAACTCTAGCGTACATAGTGAGTGAGTAATCCCTTCGAGAGCATCAGAGAGCGGATGAGCAAAATCATACATAGGATAGATGCACCATTTATCCCCTGTTTGATGATGCGCTTGATGCATGACACGGTAGATGACAGGGTCACGCATGTTCATGTTTGGGCTTGCCATATCAATCTTGGCGCGCAACACGGCTTTGCCTTCAGTATACTTTCCGTCTTTCATATCATTAAAGAGCGCTAGGTTTTCTTCAACACTGGCGTCACGCTGCGGAGACGGCGTGCCTGCCTCATTGAATGAGCCGCGGTTCTCTTTCATCTGTTCAGGCGATTGCAAATCAACATACGCATCACCTTGTTCAATCAACTGTACGGCCCATGCATGCAACTGGTCAAAATAACCTGACGCATGGTGCGCTTCACCTGACCACTCAAATCCTAGCCACTTCACATCGTTTTCGATATTGTCGATGAAATCTTGCTTTTCTGCCGTTGGGTTGGTGTCATCAAAACGCAGGTTACACACACCGTCGAACTCTTTGGCCACACCAAAGTTTAAACAGATAGATTTTACATGACCCAAATGCAGATAGCCGTTTGGCTCAGGCGGAAAACGCGTCACAATCTGTTGCTGTTTTTGCGCTTTGATATCGTCACGAATAATATTACGAATAAAGTCGTTTTTGTGTTCGTCTTTTTGTGCATTATTGCTTGAGTTCTCACTCATCGGGTATTGCTCCTAACGCAAATTGTCAGTTCATGATGCATGCCATCACACATCATGGAAAATTCAAACCAAACTATTAAAAACAGGTTATCAAAAATGATAATAAAAAGTTAAAGTTGCGTTATTCTATCAGCTTTTGCGAACGCATTAACAGCCTGATACATGACACAGACTAAAAAAGCCGTTAGACTACCCATGACTTTTTATTAACCAACTTTTTACCCACCACTTGACAGCGTCATTTAAGGCGCCGTAATCAAAAAGGAATATCACATGGTAGACATGCCACCAGTAGTAGAACTAGACACCAGTATGGGTGCGATCGTTATCGAACTCAATGAAGAAAAAGCACCAAAAACCGTAGAAAACTTTTTGAACTATGTAAAATCTGGTCAGTATGACGGTACGATTTTTCATCGCATCATTGATGGTTTCATGATTCAAGGCGGCGGAATGGACGCTGAAATGAATGAAAAGCCAACCAATGCTCCCGTTGAAAACGAAGCAGATAATGGTCTAAAGAATGACAAAGGTACGATTGCGATGGCGCGTACGCAAGATCCGCATTCAGCAACCAGCCAGTTCTTCGTAAACGTAAAAGACAACGATTTCCTAAACCACACTGGCAAAAATATGCAAGGTTGGGGCTATACTGTATTTGGTAAAGTCACAAGCGGTATGGATGTCATCGAAAAAATGCGCGGCGTACCAACAGGTCGTTTCGGTATGCATGCTGATGTACCAAAAGAGCCTGTCGTTATCAACTCAGCGACCATCATTACTCAGTAATTGTTTCTCATTAGCAGTCCAAGTAGTCATATTTACTCAATAAGCACTTATTAGAATAACTTTTTAAGAAAGCATTTTGATAAGTCACGAGGATAAAGATAAATGCAAAATTTTAATCATTTAATCACGACCCGCCCTCATGAGGTGCGGCAAGTTTTGATTAGCGATTTGCATTTATCGCCTGAAGAGCCTGCCTTAGTGCAGGCTTTTTTGGCGCTGCTTGACGATTGCCTTGCCTTGCCTGCTCTCAAGCGCCTGTTTATCTTGGGTGATTGGTTCGAAGTATGGCTAGGTGATGATGTTTATCTATCGTTGTCAGAAGATGAATGCCAAACCCATTGGCTCACCCCGCTCATCGTGAAATTAAAAAAACTGCGAGTGGCTGGCTGTGAGATTTTAGTGATGCATGGCAATCGTGATTTTCTATTAGATCAACCATTCTGTAATTTATTCGGTGGTGAGCTTATTTATGAGCCATACACTCTAAACGTCGGGCAGAAAAACTACCGATTAGAGCATGGCGATGCGCTTTGTACCGATGATAAAAAATATCAGTTCTTTCGAAAAGTAATGCGTAACCGTTTAACTCAGTGGTATTTGCTCAATAAATCGTTAGAAAAACGCTTGGCTATTGCAGATAACATGCGACAAAAAAGTCAAAGAAATAATGCTAATAAAGCCACCCATATTATGGATGTCAATGCAGACGCAGTCAGTACAGTAATGGCTGATAGTGATGCCTTATTACATGGGCACACACATCGTCCAGACATTCATCAAACTGCCAATGATAAAATGCGTTATGTCTTAGGTGATTGGCGACTATTAGATACAGAGACACGCCAGCCGAAAGTCAGTGCCGTTATTGGTGCAGTGATAGATGATGAACAATCAAATGACAGTTTTAGTAGTAATAATACTGAGTTTGGATTGTTTGAGTTTAGATATTCAGTGTAGAGTGAAACCCGTGCACCACTGAAAATTAGACTCTATAAAATCGGTGCGTAAGGCGCAGCCTATAACGCTATTTAAAAAAATTTAAAATCAGTCAACGATTTGACCTTGTCGATTAACTCTCAATTCTTCGCCGTTTAATTTGACTATACCCACGCCCATTGAGAATATATCTGCATAATCATATTTAAAAGGTATAACAACGTTACCTTCTGTATTAATATACCCCCATTTACCGTCTTTCTTAACAGGCGCTAGACCTTCAGAGAAGGCCCAAGCACTATCATATATGAGGGGTATAACAACTTGACCCATAGTATTTATAAAGCCAGCCTTTCCATCTATTTCGATACCTGCTAAACCTTCATTAAAGACATAAGCCCAATCATATTGTAATTCAATAACTGTCTGACCTGTATCATCTATATAGCCATGCTTATTATTCTTACTAACAGGTACAAGACCTCCTGCGAAGTAACCAGCGTGCTCGTACTGGAATGGGACAAATACTTCTCCATTAGTATCAATAAAACCCCATTTATCATCCTTCTTAACGCCGGTTATATCTTCTTCAAAGCTCCAAGTATCTTGATACTTTAGTTCAACAACTTCCTGACCAGAATTGTTAATAAAGCCCCATTTATGATTCTTCTGAACAGCTATCAAACCTCTTTTAAAACCTCCGATACCGATTAGGTCATATTGTAATGGTACGACCTCTTTGCCATCAGTATTAATGAAACCATACTTATCATTTCGTTCTACAGCGGCTAAACCCTCTGAAAAATTACCAACGAAGCTATACCGAGAAGTAGAAAGAATCTTATTTCTGATATTATCTAGCTCGGTCTTATCTTTACTGGTTCCAACAATATTGATACTACTATTTTCTTGCGTAGTAGTATCAATATTATCTCTTAGTAAATCGCTACTACTGTAAGAAAGCTCTGGAGATAATATACTTGAAATAATAGCTATTTTTATCAATATAGGTTTAACGTCCATCAGCTTCTCATAATTATTAATAGCTACTAAGCTTTTACTCTAAACGGGACAGATTAGATGTAACCTACAAAAGCTAGCAAACTCTCTACTTCTAATCCATCAATTTAAAGAAATGCTGACGATAGTGTTTTAGCTCACGAATAGAGTCACGTATATCATCTAGGGCTAAATGACTGCCGCCCTTTTCAAAGTTTCTTAAGATATCAGGACGCCAGCGGAAGCAAAGCTCTTTGATAGAGGACACATCGAGATTGCGATAATGAAAGAAGCGCTCAAGCTCTGGCATTTGGCGTGCCATAAAGCGACGGTCTTGACAGATTGAGTTGCCGCACATTGGCGACTTGCCGCTATCCACCCATTTGTTTAAAAACTTAATGGTCTCAGCTTCTGCTTCTGCCAATGTCACGGTACTACGACGCACACGGTCGACCAATCCTGACTGGCCATGCTGTTTGGTATTCCAATCATCCATCTTATTTAAGACTTGATCAGATACCTTAATGGCAAACACAGGGCCTTCTGCCAATACATTCAAATCTTCGTCAGTGACGACAGTGGCAATCTCGATAATCTCGTCATTGACGGTATCAAGACCTGTCATTTCTAGGTCAATCCATACCAGCCCTTTTTTGCCTTGGTTTCTGATTTTGATTTTATTGGGATGGTCATCGGTACTCATATTTTGTCCTATGGTCAATAAAGCTTGGAACAACTTTGGGGCAATGTGAACTAAATAAACCACATATAAATGGTCATGCTCAAATGATATTATATTGCGCTGACGGATTCATAACGTCTCAAAAACTTAAAACATTACAAAACCACCGTCCGGTATAGGCGCTTTAGGCTGTATGTTAGCAAATTTTCACGCTACACTTAGCAATATTTTTTTAATAGGTTCAAACCCATGGCATTAATCCGGCAACGCAAACTGACCAAACAGCAGATTCGTCGCATCGACAAGCAGCAATTGTTAAGTCAAGACAGCATCGATGACAGTTTGATGGATGGCGTGGTCATGGCGCATTACGGTAAGCAACTAGAAGTACAAGTCACCAGTTTGCCTGCTGTGATATCTGAGCAGCCAGAGATTGGGCCTGATGATCCTGAGCCGTTTTGGCAAATGCTTGAGTTGGGTGATATTTGGCGTTGTCATGTACGTACCAATTTGCCGATGCTAGCCGCTGGTGATCAAGTACGTTGGAACGCCGACTCCAATACTGGATTTGGCCGTATTGAATCCGTCAAACCACGTACCTCACTCGTTTCTCGACCTGACCGCTATCATAAACTCAAACCCGTCGCTGCCAACGTTGATATTTTGGCCATTGTCTTTGCACCACTGCCTGCTGCTGCACCCACACTGATTGATCGCTACCTAGTGGTTTGTCATCTTGCTGACGTAAAGCCATTATTGGTGCTGAACAAAGCCGATTTACTGGCGCAAGAAAACGGCGTCGATACCAATGAGTTATTGGCACAATATGCAGCACTTGGGTATGAGAGCGTCTTAACCTCAGTCGACTGCCCTGAAAACGTCGCTGATAGTAATGAACAAGAAGGACTGGACGAGCTAAAACGCTACATAGACAAAAAACTGGTTATCTTTGCAGGACAGTCTGGTGTTGGTAAGAGTAGTTTAATCAATGCGCTACTGCCAGAATCGGGTCAAGTGGTAAACATCATCTCTGAAAACTCGAAGCTCGGTCAGCATACCACCACCACCAGCCGCTTATTACCGTTTAATCCAGATGACTTAACCCAAGGTGGCATCGTTGACACACCCGGTATCCGTGAATACGGTATTTGGCATTTGAGTCCAGATGACATCATCTCTGGCTTCGTTGAGCTTGCACCCTTAGCAGGCTACTGTCAGTTCCGTGACTGTCGTCACACTCATAACAGCAAAGGCTGCGCATTATGGCAAGCCGTGGCTGATGGTGAAGTATTGCAGCGCCGTGTCGAAAACCTTGTGACCCTTAGAGAAGAGGCTGATACTAAACCTTATTAATCGCTGCCTTATTAATCGTTCATCACTAGGTTGACCATCACACGTTTACTATGGATGGTCTAATCGGTATAATAGCGCCTTGTTCAATATCGTTGAGCTGGCTTCTCGGCTTAACAGAACACTTATTTTTTGGAGGTATGGTTTGGATCGTGCGCTGGATTTTGTGGGCAACCACCCGTTTTTATTTGGTATATTGGCCGTACTTGCCGTGCTATTTTTTGCTATTGAAAACAAACGTAGTGGCAGAAAAATATCGCCTAATACCCTTGGTATGATGGTTAACTCGCAAAATGCGCAGCTGATCGATATTCGTGCCAAAAAGAAGTTTGAGTCAGGTTATATCCAAGGCAGCCGCAACATACCTTTCACTGATCTCAAAGACCGCTTAGAAGAAATTCGTGCCATTGAGCAACCCGTCATTATTATCTGTGACATGGGTGTGCAAGCAGGCGCTGCGATTCAGATGATCGGTAAAGACGACGTCTACCGTTTGGAAGGTGGTGTTGGCGGCTGGCAAGGCGCAGGCATGCCGTTAGTTGGTGTAAAAGATGTCAAGCCGAAGAACAAAGGTAAAGCCAAGCCGAGTTTACACAAGTAGTAAAGCTTATAACTATTTAGTTAGAAAAATGCTCAGCGAGCATCAATTGACATCTGATTGATACGCTTAAAAAAAGACACCTTATCGATAGGTGTCTTTTTGTTTGTGGCATTTATGCTACCCTCAGCGCTTTTATGCTTCAGCATCTTGAATTTGATATGCTCATCCCCACTTTAATAATGAGCATCACCAAATATATTTTTAATATCAATTTATGTACTGGTAGCGGATTACAATAAAACGTTTACCTTCTAAACCAATAAATAAGGATTCATCATGACCGTATCTGTTAAAGTCTACACGACCCCTATCTGCCCATACTGCTCAAATGCCAAGCAACTGCTAAAAACAAAAGGCGTTGCTTATGAAGAGATTGGCATGCACGACATCAGTAGCGAAGAGCGCCAAGCATTAATGAAAAAAACCAATAACTATCGCACGGTGCCACAAATCTTCGTTGGTGATACCTTTGTCGGTGGTTTCGATGAGCTCAATCAGATGAATCAACAAGGCAAACTTGATGAGCTATTAGCGGGTTAATTTGCTGCCTGTTTTTGAACCCACCTCTGCTTATACAAAGAGAGAGAAAGAGGTAGGTTCAAGACTAGCAATAAAAAGTATTGATAAAAATATCGAGATTCAGTCTCGATTTATATTACAATGAACTTTGATTAAAATGACCATTTTCCCAATTATTTGATTCAATTTTAGAGGAATTACCATGGCTGACGAACAAGCACAACCGCAATTGGCACTAGAACGCATCTATGTAAAAGACATGTCACTTGAAGTGCCAGGCGCTGGTGTATTCACCAAAGAGTGGAACCCAGAGCTTGATATCAACCTATCTAGCAATGCTGAAAAACTTGATGATGATCATTATCAAATCATCTTGACTGTGAGCGTTACGGCTAAAAATGCTGATGAAGCAGCCTTTATCGCTGAAGTGCATCAAGCGGGTATTTTCTTATTAAAAGACATTCCAGAAGACCAAATCGGTCAAATCTTGGGTGCCTACTGCCCTAACGTGCTATTCCCATACGCTCGTGAAGTCATCAGTGACATCGTGACACGTGGTAGTTTCCCGCAGTTATTGCTAGCACCAGTTAACTTTGATCAAGCTTACGCACAAAGCCAGCAGCAAGCACAAGTTGGTGCTGAAGGTAATGCCTAAGCTTTAATCAGAAATATGCGAGCTTTATCAGTCGCATATTTTGATAAAAAGGCCGTTTACTTATGATGAGTGAGCGGTTTTTTTGTGGGTGCTTTTTAATTCTAAATGAACAAGCCATTACGAAAAATAGATTCGTGAGATATAAAACCATCAGATGCAAGATCATTAGCCATAAAAAAAACCCTGCTATTAAACAGGGTTTTTAATGACTATATCAATTAGCTAAAATTGATAATTAGCCTTTTAGCGCAGACAAAATTTGTTGCTTCACATCATCGATACCTTGCGTACCATCAAACTTGTCATACTTAGGAGCATCAGCACCTTCTTTGGCTTTATCTTGATAAAAACCAACCAATGCAGATGTCTGCTCATGATAAGTCGCTAGGCGATCACGAATCGTAGATTCTTTATCATCTTCGCGCTGGATTAACGCTTCGCCAGTCACATCATCAAGACCGTCTTGCTTAGGTGGATTGTGATGGACGTGATAAACGCGACCTGAGCCTGGATGCTGTCGGCGACCAGACAGACGGTTGACGATTTCATCATCAGGAACGCTGATTTCAACCACATGGTTGATCGCAACGTCAGCATCTGCAAGCGCTTGAGCTTGTGGAATCGTACGTGGGAAACCATCAAAGATACAACCGTTGACACAATCAGGCTTAGCGATACGTTCTTTCACTAGGTTAATGATAAGGTCATCAGAAACCAAGCCACCAGCATTCATGATGTCTTTGGCTTTTTTGCCAAGTTCGCTACCCTCTTTGATTGCTGCACGCAGCATATCGCCAGTTGAGATTTGCGGGATATCATATTCTTTCGAAATGAACTGGGCTTGGGTACCTTTACCGGCGCCTGGTGGACCTAGCAAAATAATACGCATCATTACACGTTTCTCCTTAATAAATAGGATTTTGGGACTAATACAACGTTGGGATTGGTTGTTTGCAAGGCTACCTTACCTTGTGGCCCTGCAAAGCTCAAGTATTTTAATTATTTGGGGTGATAAGTTGCGATGACTTACCTGTTCATATAGCGCTGTTGCGCGCTGCTGTGTTGGACAACAGCGCTTGTGTCATAGGGGCTGACAGCAACAGATAGCCAGCTAAGGGATTTGCTGATTGATGTCTACGTTGACCTCAGTTTGTTCAGGGCCAATCACGACTGGATTGCCTGACAAGTCACCTGACTCAGCACTAGCAGTACCGCTATGACTGATGCGTGCGATGACTGCTAATTGCACCTTCTCGTCTCGAGCAGACTTCAAAGTACGTTCAGGCATCATAGCATCCAAATCACTTAGGCTAATATTGGCTTCCCCTTGCTTAATGACACTAATCGGTAAACGCTTAGCTGCAAATGGTGGACCACCATTCACGTCACGTATTGCCACAAATAGCACGTCGTCAGCCTTAACCAATGGCAACAGACTTGTATTCACTTTCACGGTGACTTCGACGCCTTCAGATGCTTGCTGCTTCTGAGCACTCACACTGGCACTTAACTCATCCAAACTCGATAGCGCTTGGGTATGGTCGCCAGGCTTGGCAGAAATACTCTCGCGTAGACGTCTAATCCAGCCTTGTGCTTGGTCAAAATTACTACTGCGTGCCTCACCCATTGCCATGAGCATTTGCGCGCCTTCATGCGCTGGATTTTTGATCAATACGCCTTCTAGCACTCGGCGAGTATTCGCATCTAGCTGGCCTTTATTAGCAAAAAAGCTAATCTGTGCGTAGGTAGTCGCGATTTCTTCATTGTCTGGTGTTAAGCGGTAAGCACGTGACAATGCCTCTAGTGCCGAATCGGTCGCCTCTAATGATAAGAAAAGCTCCGATAGGCGCATCCAGCGATTAGGATCATCCGCATGACGATAAACATTGGTCTGCATAGCACTAATGAGCTGCTGACCATCTTCGATCGCCCAAGCTGGTGGCTGATCAATCTTACCAGTCAGTAAATCATCAGCAACTTGGCTGACTTTGTCTTCGGCTGCCCACAGCTCAAACACAGGGGTACGATCACCGACCATAACATACGCCAGAGCCGACAATACAGGTACCCAAACGATAATAATCAGGCGGCTCTTAACGCCAGGTGTGACCATCGGTGTGACTTCACGCTGAGCATCTAACAGTTGACGCTCAAGCTCAAGCTTTTGATTCTCATAGTGACTGTCGTCAATAGTGCCACTATCTTTATCGGTTTTTAATTCTGCTAAACGCTCGCGGAACACCGCAACGTTGATATCTAATAGCTGATTATCTACTTGTTTTTCTTGTGAACGAGGCGATCTTAACCACGGTATGATAGTAATCACAGCAAGTATTAAGGCTGTAAGTAAGCTTAGAGCAATAAATAAGCCCACAGTAGAGAATATGGTCATTTTTTGTCCTCGAGACTTGTGATGTCATGATCTTTCTTATCATCGCTATCAGCACGTGATAACAAGCGATCAAGTTCAGCTTTTTCGGCAGCAGATAGCGCCGTAGCAGTATTATTTACTGTCACCCCACTCTCTCCGCTAGCCACCAGCTGGCGCCGTTTGCTTTGCCAGAACCAACCTGCGACCAAAATGATGAGCAATAATGGCGGAAAAAACCATAAAATCCACGTTGATGGACGTACAGGCGGCTTATAACTAATAAAGTCGCCATAACGTTCCTGCATATAAGCGCGAATCTCACCATCACTACGACCGTCTTTTATCAGGTCATACGTTTTTTGCTTTAAGTCTTGAGCAATTGGTGCATCAGAACCTGCTAAATTTTGGTTTTGACATTTGGGGCAACGAAACTCTTCAATGAGACCACGATACTGGGCTTCTTGCTGCGGAGAATCGAAGTCATAGACCTCAATTGCCGCATAACTGCTCATACTTAAGAGACAAGCAATGATAAAGCCTGCTAACTGTAGCGTCACCTTCTTTACTTGATAAGCGATCATTGACACGCCTCCTGAACCTGACTCAGCTCTGGACTGATGTTTTTATCATTGGCTTCATTGAGTACCATCAAACAAGGCGTGATACGACTTTGCCAATTGCTTTCATTGATCTCACCGATAATATGCTGACGAATAATACCCTCACCATCGACGATGAAAGTCTCAGGCGCACCCGTCAAACCCAAGTCTAATGCAAACTGACCAGACAAATCCTGAATGGACATCGAGAACGGATCACCACCTCGATTTAAGTACCCTAATGCATCGCCAATATCGTCTTTGTAATTGACACCGACCAGATTGACACCGCGCTCTTCTAATTGCATTAAAAACGGGTGTTCAATGATACAGGTTGGACACCAAGAGCCCCAAATATTCATTAGAAAGGGCTTGTCAGGCAAATTCTCATTGGTCATGATGCGGCTAGTGTCTGATAATAGCGGCAGCTCAAAGGTTGGTACTGGGCGCTCAAGTGCCGTATTGGTAACGATATCCGTTGGTTTACCCAAACGCATATATAACATGACGACAAAACCAAGGAATACAATCAACGGAATAACAAACCATAACTTAAGCTGTTTTTTATTCATGGTTTTTGTGTTGCTTGCCTTGTCTTTTTTCGGACTTGGGTCAGAAGAATGATTTGATGTACTCATTACTTATCCCCCATCTTTATTGCTGGTGAATCCAAATCGGCCACTGTCGTAAAGCCTGATTTGCTTGCCGCAATTTGCGCAGGAGTCTTAGCTTTCTTAATACGATAACGGTGATCCAGCATGCTGAGCAATGCACCAAATGCCATAATCAAAGCACCAAGCCATATCCAACGGATAAGCGGTTTGACGTAGATACGGAAGGCCCATTCATTACTATCTTCTGCGATAGGTTCACCAAGTGCTACGTAGACATCACGCATTAGGCTCGCATCAATAGCCGCCTCTGTCATTGGCATCATGCTGATGATGTAGTTACGTTTGTCAGGATATAGTGTGGTCACAGCCTGACCGTCTTTAGTTATCTCAACTTCAGCTTGTGTGGCATCAAAGTTACTGCCTTTTACTTCGCTAAAGCCTTTGACAGTAAAGTCATAGCCTTGGACATGAACGCTGTCATTTGGTCCAAGCGCGACATCCCGCTCGATACTTAATGTGCTGGTAAATGCAATACCAATAACCGCCACAATCACACCGACGTGAGCGGTCTGTTGACCCCAATAGCTCAGACGTAATTGACGTAATCCCTTAAGGAAACTCGGGGCATTTTTGGTTTTGTCTTTGAAATCCACCACCATCCAGAACAGTACCCAAAAACTGACTGCCAACGTAACACCAATGTTAAGCATCGCAGACGGGCTAGTGAAATATGCAATAACTGCTGCCAATACAACACTACTCGCCGCAATCACCATGCCGGCGCCCAATAGCGGACGGCTGTCTTTTTTCCAGCGAATATTGGAGCCCATGCCCATCGCGACTAATATCAACCAAGTCAATGGGACAAATAGCGCATTAAAATACGGAGGACCGACAGAGACTTGTCCTAAATTGAAGGAATCAGCAATGATAGGATATAGCGTGCCGAGCAGTACGACCAAAGTCGAAATCAAAAGAATGACGTTATTAATAACTAAGAACGATTCACGTGAAATCAACTGATACTGACTTTCGACCGTCAAGCGCCAGCCGCGTACAGCGAACATCAACAGGCCACCACCGATAATCACACCAAGAATCACCAAGATGACAAGACCACGAGTTGGATCAGCGGCAAACGAATGCACAGAGGTAATCACGCCTGAGCGCACCAGGAATGTGCCCAGCAAACTGAGTGCAAAGGCAAAAATCGCCAGCATAATAGTCCATGCTTTGAACACACCGCGCTTTTCAGTAACAGCAAGCGAATGTAGCAATGCCGTACCTGCCAGCCATGGCATCAGTGACGCATTCTCTACTGGATCCCAGAACCACCAACCACCCCAGCCAAGCTCATAATAAGCCCACCATGAGCCTAGTGCGATACCAACGGTTAAAAAGCCCCAAGCAGCTAGCGCCCATGGACGCGACCAACGTGTCCATACCGCATCTAAACGGCCTTCCCACAATGCCGCCATACAAAAAGCAAATGGCACGACTAAACCCACATAGCCCATATAAAGCATCGGTGGATGAATAATCAAGCCAAAATCTTGTAGCACAGGATTTAGATCCGCACCATCAACAGGTAAATTAGGCAATGTACGGTCAAACGGCGATGAAGTAAAGATAAGCATCGCTAGCATCATCATCTGCACGCCAGCTAATATTACCAACACTCGCGCACGCATAGACAATGGTAGACCACGGCTGAAATAAGAGACCAACGCGCACCAAGTGGCCATAATGGTCATCCAAAGCAGCAATGAACCCTCGTGTCCGCCCCACGTTGCTGATAACTTATAGTACCAAGGCAACAGAGTATTAGAATGCTGAGTGACATAGACGAGGCTAAAGTCATTGTAATAAAAGCCTGCCATCAGCGCGGCAAATGAGGTAATCATTGCGGCAAACTGTGCCCATGCCAAACTTGGCGCTAGACGTTGCCATGCAACGTGGTCGCGCATAATACCGATGGTCGGTAATACTACCTGCAAAATCGCCAGCATAAAGGCGGCGAGCAAGGCAAAATAACCCAATTCTGTGATTAACATACGGTCTAACCTTGTTTACCTTGATACGGTCATAGTTTATTTGAGGGATTAGAATGTTAAGACGTTATAAGCATCCAGTATTTGTGACTGCTATATTTATGAGTGCGATGGTGAGCGTCACTAGCCCTTGCAGCTTGAGACGCTTACAGCATGGTACATTAGCGCCAACTTGTCACGTTTTTGTATCCACTCTGTATGCGATGTGTATAAAGCGCATAAAATTTAATATCTGACTAAGTCGATGGAAAAAAGACCAAAATAAGATGCAGCCAACCAGCCAAAAATCCCGTCAAACCACCCAATACAATTAGCGTCATCTCGTCTTCACGAAAAGCGGGACGTAATAAATTTTGAAACTCATTTGGCGTCAATGCACGAATACGATCACGAAACAGTCCAAATATCTTGCTCGCTCGGCTCTCATTCAGCTCAGGATCGCGCAGTGGCACCATCGTTGCGACAATGGATTTATCTATAATCGTGTTTTTTAATTGGCCATACTCACGGCGACCCAATCCCACGCGCAACGTCGTACTAATCACCGGTGACTCTAATACTTTATATAGATGGGACTTCATCAGCTCGCGCGTTTGCACAGCACGGTCGCCATACATCATCTCATTCATGATGTTTTCAAGCGTGACCAAATCCTTTACCACAATCTCAGCAAAAACCTCAGAGACTTCCTCTTGACGTTTCATAAAGCCACCTTGTAGACGGTATCGATCAATACGCGGTATCTGTGGTTTTATAAATGGAAAATGGCTCTGTACAGTAAAAAACTTAACATAGGGAATAAAATGTGGCTCGACCGGATTGAACACCATCCAAATAGCAATCCAATTGGTAAGAAAGCCCCAAATTGCTGCAAAAAACGGCACTGTCCAATGCTGTGGCACTACCAAAAATATGAACATTTGGATAAGACCGAAAATCAAACCAATCAAGGCACTGATATGCCAAATAAAATCGATCTCTTTTTGGCCTACTTTTAAAAACATATTAACCATCAACCGACGATCACCCTCCATCGTGTTGACGATCATCTTACGCATATCAACCAAGTCTTCGACATTATGGGTCAAGTCTGTCACCAACGACTGCATAATATTGGGCAGCTCTTGGTGTGCCTGGGCATAGACACGACGCTTTAACGCATAAGGCAGATTGCCCCACAGCGCAGGCGAATGATCCAGCATAATTTCATCAATCAATGCCTCAAGGTTTTTATCGACTGTATCAGTGATAAAGACGGCCATCTGCTCAGGTTCCATCGCCTGAAAGAACTCATCAAGCGAGCCCAGTTTTGACAACGTCTGATCAACGATGACACCTGATATCTTGCCAGCTTTGCGCGGCACGATACCTTGCCAGCCAATACCCGGCAACCCAAAAAACGGAAAGTTAGGAATACGAATACCCCAAAACTTAACCGGATAAAACAGCATTTTGAGCGCCATCCACACATGTATCCAAGTAACGAATGCAGTTACCGGCGGAATGGTTAGCATGGCAAAGAACTCTGGGTGCTCAGCTATCGCCTGCCACAATGAAGTTGTGTCCATGACTTATCTTGTCCCTGACAGGTTGATTGTCGTTGCTAATAACATACCGTTAGCACATTAGAACGCTGCACAAACACACGCTCTACCCATAATAATGACTATAAAATAAACCGCCTGATTTTAGCATACTTGCTATCCATTAGCACACGTAGACCCTAGCCAAGTTGTGACCAGACATGACACGTTTTATCGTTCACCTTAGACGGCAAACTCAGAAATATAAGCTATCATTGATGTGCCAATAATAAAGACAAAACAGACAGTGAAGTACTGCGTCCTCGCGTTTGTTCTGTTATAATTTGTGATTAAGTGACAACGAATATCTATAGACAGATTGTATATGTCATCATTTCCAACCATATCGCTTATGTGTTTGAAATCCTTTGTATTATCCTTTTTGCTCACCGCACTTTGGTTAACGACCCCGCCTATCTTATTTCTCTTTAATTGACTTACTGACCGTTTGGGCTCTGACTTTATATGAATAAACCGATAACTCCCAACACCGATCAGGTCAATCGAATTTTTACCAACCGTATCATTGTCTTTGGTTTTTTAATATTAATTGGCTTAGGCGGCCTAATAATGCGTTATGGCTACCTACAAGTCTACGCCCATGACAAGTACACAACGCAAGCTGATAACAATCGAATCAAGCTGATATCAGCACCGCCTAGCCGCGGCTATATTTACGATCGTAACGGGGTCATACTCGCGGACAATCAACCCGTATTTACCGCAATGCTAAGCCCTAACGAAGTTGAAAATCCAGAGCGTACATTACGGTTACTAGCACCTATTTTTGATCTGACAGAAAAAGACATTACTGATATTTTGGCGCGCCTGAGCAAAAGCAAGAATGACCCTGTCACGATCAAAATCGACGTGACTGATGCACAACTGGCACAATTTAGTGAACGTAAGCCTTTTTTTCGTGGTGTCAGTATTCAGAGTAAGTTAACGCGCTCTTACCCTTATGACAAGCTATTTGCACACGTTATTGGCTATGTCGGTCGTATCAATGACAAAGAAAGCAAACGTATTGATAAAGAACGCTATGCTGGTACCGACCTCATCGGCAAGATTGGTATCGAAGATTACTATGAAAACATCTTGCTTGGGCAGCCGGGCTATCAATCGGTCGAAACGGATGCCCTTGGCAATATCGTCCGTCAGCTAGATACCAAGCCACCTATAGCGGGTAACGACATTACGTTGAGCTTGGACTATGGCCTACAAACGATCGCCCAACAGCAGCTGGATGGTCGTCGCGGTGCCATTGTTGCAATCGATCCAAAAAACGGCGACGTATTGGCTTTTGTCAGTAACCCAAGCTATGACCCCAACCCTTTTATCTCGGGCATCTCCTTTAGAGACTATGGTGATTTGCGCGACGACCTTGATCAGCCATTGTACAATCGTGCGTTACAAGGTATGTACCCGCCTGCTTCGACTATTAAGCCCTTTGAAGGTCTGGGCGGTATCCATTATGGCTTGCGTAATTGGGAAACCACTATTTATGATCCTGGTTATTTTAGCCTACCGGGAGACTCACATCGATTCCGCGACTGGAAGCGCGGTGGACACGGGTCAGTAGATCTCAAAAAATCAATCATGATGTCGGTGGATACGTATTACTACAAACTGGCCTATGAAATGGGTATTCAGCGCCTACACGATTGGATGACACGCTTTGGGTTTGGTCAGCAAACAGGCATTGACTTGCCTAATGAAAGAGCAGGCATCATGCCATCGCCAAAATGGAAAAAAGACACTTATGATAGACGTTGGTTACCAGGTGAAACCATTTCAGTCAGTATCGGTCAAGGGTATTTTCTAGCCACGCCGCTGCAAGTGGCCAACGCCACAGCCATGACGGCGAATAAGGGCTATCATATTACGCCGCACTTATTAAAAAATAGCGATGGTGCAGCAGAGGTCAAAGTTATCACCAAACCAGATGGTAAGATTGACTACAATGGCAAGCCCTCTGACTGGTTACGCATGCATGACGCGATGGAAGCCACGGTCAAAAGCGGTACTGGGCGCGGTATCTACACACCGCGCTATCGCATTGCAGGTAAAACTGGTACGGCGCAGGTAAAATCGATTGCGCAAGGTAAACGTTATGACAAGTCCGCCATAGACAAACGCTATTGGGATCATGCTTGGTTCAATGGCTTTGCGCCAGTAGAAGATCCTCAGATTGCCCTTGCCGTATTGGTCGAAAATGGTGGTGGCGGTAGTAAAGTTGCTGCACCGATAGGACGTGCGCTGTTTGACTACTGGGTATTACAACGCAAAACCAACCCTATATTACCTCCAACAGCTGATGAGTTAAAAGCCATCAAACGTCAAAAGGCATTTGATAAAGCACTACGTGATGCACTGCGTGATAAAGAAGAGCAGGCTCTAAAAGAGCAAACTGAAACTGTAACAGAAGCAGCAGCGCCTGAATAAAAAGACGGTCAGCGAGAAAATATAATGAAAAAGTCTATAAGCAGCCGAGATACTAAGAAAAACCACAAGACAAAAAAGGCATCTGCTGGTGGCGATGTGCGTATCATTGGTGGTCAATTTAAACGCCGCACTGTGGGCTTTATCGACGCAGAGGGTTTACGACCAACGCCTGACCGCCTGCGCGAGACACTGTTTAACTGGCTACTGGCTGATATTCATGGGGCCTATGTGCTGGATAGCTGCGCAGGCAGTGGTGTGCTAGGCTTTGAAGCGCTGTCTCGTGGCGCTGCACATTGCACTTTCATTGAAATAAATAATGCGCAAAGCGATATGCTACGCCAAAGCGCTTTACAGCTACGTATTGATGCTGACAGCCACAAAATCATCACTGGTACAGCAGAAAAAGTCTTAATACAGCAGCAAATCGTCCCACAAACTTTTGATATCGTGTTCATTGACCCGCCTTATGCTCAGGATCTGTGGCAACCAATTTTGACAGCCCTAATTACTCAATCATTAATTGATACTGACACGCTCATTTATTTGGAAGCTGACAAAGATTTAGAGAGTCAACTGCAGCAATTGGCAAATACTTTAAATAATAATTTAACTGCTCAAGAGCAGACAACCCTAAAGGTTGTGGCGTTTGAATGTTTGAAACAAACCAAAGTTGGACAAGTTGTCGCTGGACTTTATCGGCTATCATCGTCATAATTGCACGGTGATTACCAAACGTAACATTGACGGTTATGTCATTTGTCATGTTTGATAAATCACTTAATACCCACTAAAAATGTCTAAAACCGCTTAAAACTGGCCAAACGCTGCAGTTAAATGTATATAAGGCAAAAATAAACCCTAATGCAGCTTGCAAGCGTAGGCTCTACTGCTTATAATGTGCAGTCTGTTTTTTGAGAGCCCCGTTCCCAGCTAAACTCTCAACGAATTCTAATTTTAAGGTTTTATCATGAAAACACTTAGTGCAAAACCAGCTGAAGTGACCCATGACTGGTATGTCGTAGATGCTGACGGCAAAACCCTTGGTCGCTTAGCCACTCAAATTGCTACTCGCTTACGTGGCAAGCATAAGCCTTCTTTTACGCCGCACGTTGATACTGGTGACTTTATTGTTGTCATCAATGCTGACAAAATCACGGTAACGGGTAAAAAAGCGCAAGACAAAAAATACTATCGTCACAGTGGCTACCCAGGTGGTATCAAAGAAACTAACTTCAGTAAATTGCTTGCACATAAGCCTGAAGATGTTCTACACAAAGCAGTTAAGGGTATGCTTCCAAAAGGCCCTCTTGGCTATGCGATGATCAAGAAGCTGAAACTATATGCGGGTACTGAACATCCACATGAAGCACAGCAACCTAAAGCACTAGACATCTAAGGATACACTTATGGAACGCAATTACGGAACTGGTCGTCGTAAGACTTCTACTGCTCGTGTCTTTTTATCAAAAGGTACTGGTAGCATTGTCGTTAACGGCAAGCCACTTGACGAATACTTCAGCCGTGAAACTTCACGCATGGTAGTACGTCAACCATTAGAACTACTAGACTCTGCTAACGCATATGACTTATATGTAACTGTTGCAGGCGGTGGTATTAGTGGTCAAGCTGGCGCAATCCGCCACGGCATCACTCGTGCACTAATCGAAGCTGACGAAGCTTTGAAACCTGCTCTAAAAGCAGCTGGCTTTGTTACTCGTGACTCACGTCAAGTTGAACGTAAGAAATTGGGTCTACGTAAAGCACGTAAACGTCCACAATTCTCGAAACGTTAATCAAAGCTATCTCTTATCTTTTTGCGACTGTTGTCTTTATCTCAGAGCGGCAGTATTCGCATTAAATGAAAGAGTAGATTTGCAAAACCTTACAAGCTGTTCGCAGCTTGTAAGGTTTTTTTATGGCTATTGATTAGATAGAGCGTTATCTTTCATATTTTATAGATATGCCAATCCATCGCATCTTTATAGACCTACTTTGCCAAAGACCAACTTGTAAACCCGTAGCCACTACCCCATTATCATAATAACTTTTCATCAATAGCGACAATGCTATAAGATGCTATAACCCGATGCCATAAAAGTGCTGCAAAAGGATATTATGAAAGCGCCTGAACAATACGATCCCAGTAAACAACCTTCAAAAGACAGTATGCCCTCACCGAGCATACAGCCGTCGGCTAAGTCACCAACACTCCCTGCTGGTACGCCCACGATTACGCAAACCCATAAGCGTACAGCGCAAGCCGATAAGAAACCCTTTCAATGGCAGTTTTTATCGCCTAAGTACTGGGGTATCTGGTTATTGCTCGCTTTGGTGTTGCCACTGATTTACTTACCATTGCGTTATCAGTTTTGGCTAGGTCGTAAACTGGGTGTTTTGCTCTATAAAATAGCAGGCTCACGCAGGCGGGATACCCTGATTAACCTCAAGCTGGCCTTTCCAGAAAAGCCAGAAGTTGAACGTGAACTGATGGCCAAGCAAGTCTTCGTCAATCAGGGTATTGGGGTATTTGAAACCCTATGCGCTTGGTTTCGCCCCAATGTCTTTACTCGCACGGTTTCTATCTCAGGCTTACAGCATTTAGTTAACGCACAAAAAGAAGGACGCCCTGTTATTTTACTCGGCGCCCACTACACGATGCTTGATCTAGGTGGTATGTTATGTACGCAGTTTTTTCCAATGGATGGTATGTATCGACCTCAGAACAATGCCCTGTTAGATTGGTTTGTTTATAATGGGCGCAGTACCATTCTTGGTAAGCAAATAGCGAGTAGAGACATGCGTAGTTTTGTCAGCTCTATCAAGGAAAAACATGTTATTTGGTACTCGCCTGATCAAGACTATGGTCTTAAACAAGGCGTGATGGCACCATTTTTCGGTGTACCAGCGGCCACTATTACTGCCTCAAGACGCATGGCTAAATTGGGCGACAAGACACATCCACCCGCACTAATGGCGCTACATACTTATCGTCAAACACCGGACAATTTACCAAAGGGCAAACGTCCGCATTATCACCTGACGATTACGCCTGAGTTAAGTAACTATCCGAGTAATGATGAGATCGCTGACGCCACTCAGGTTAATGAAGTCTTAGAAGGACTCATTCGTATCGATCCTACCCAATGGATGTGGTTTCATCGGCGCTTTAAACACGGCCCGACAGGTCGCACAGATATCTACAAGTAGCCGTTATTCCAAAGAAAAATGGTCGAAAAATTTGTTATACTTTGTGGTCAATACTTTCACTATGATCGACTCATAAATAATAACGCATTTATAATAATTTGATAAACGAAATAACGGATTTCCTATGACTAGTAATGGTACATCTAACAACCAAACCCCTACCGAAGCACCAGCTGTAAAGCGCGTATTGACTGGCATCAAACCGACTGGCACTCTACATTTGGGTAACTACGTTGGTGCGATTCGTCCAGCCATCCAAGCTATTCAAAACAGTGACGATGAAGCATTTTTCTTTTTGGCAGATTACCACGGCATTATTGGCTGTTACGATCCCGCTATCATTCACGAGTCAACCAAAGCGATTGCCGCGACTTGGATTGCCTGTGGTCTAGACCCAGAGCGTGTGACCTTCTATCGTCAGTCAGACGTGCCTGAAATTCCAGAGCTGGCTTGGGTATTGAACTGCTCATGTGCCAAAGGTTTGATGAACCGTGCTCACGCTTATAAAGCAGCGGTCGATATCAATATGGATAAAGAAGACGTCGATCCTGATCAAGGTATCAATATGGGGCTGTTCGGCTATCCTGTGCTCATGGCAGCTGATATATTGATGTTTAATGCCACTCATGTGCCTGTTGGCCGTGATCAAATTCAGCATATTGAAATGGCACGTGATATTGCTGGTACATTCAATCATCGTTACAAAACCCTCTTTACGCTACCATCAGCGGTCGTCGATGACAATATCCCGTTATTGACGGGTCTTGATGGCCGTAAAATGAGTAAGAGCTATGGCAACACCATTCCTCTGTTCGGTGATGCTAATCCGCAAGTCAGCGCCGAAAAACAGATGCACAAAGCCATCATGAAAATCGTCACCAACTCGCAACTGCCTGAAGAGCCAAAAGATCCTGACGACTCTGCTATTTTTGAGATTTATAAAGCCTTTGCGACGCCTGAAGAAATTGCTGACATGCGTGAGAAGTTTGCAGCTGGTATTGGTTGGGGCGATGCAAAAAAAGCCCTGTTTGAAAAAATAAATGACGAAATTGCACCATTCCGCGAGCGTTATCAAGAACTGATGGCCAATCCGAAAGAGCTTGAAGAAATCTTGCAAATGGGTGCAGAAAAAGCACGTCGTCATAGCCGTAAGCAACTAGACAAGACTCGCCGTGCCATCGGTATTCGTCCACTTGCCAAGCTTAAGTAATCCATTGAAGACAGACCATGTACCAGAAATGATACCGGTATCTGCTGGCAATACTCATGATATGTCGTTGCGTATTTATCAGACGCCAGTACAACATTTGCCAGAAGATTTGTACGTGCCCCCGCAAGCCTTTGCCATTTGGCTAGAGCAGTTTGCTGGGCCATTGGATTTTTTGTTGTATTTGGTCAAAAAAAACAATGTCGATTTGACACAAATGCCAATATTGCCCATTACTGAGCAGTATTTGGCATACATTGGTGAGTTAGATACTGAGCATTTTGAATTGGCAGGCGACTACCTACTGATGGCATCGACGTTGATTGCCATCAAAACAGAGCTATTACTGCCTAAACCAGAAGCACCTACCGATGAGCGCGACCCAAAGGCAGAGTTGATTGAACGTCTTGAAGCCTACGCTCAGATTAAGGTAGCCAGTCAACGCCTAGACAATTTGGTTCGTCTTGAGCGCGATGTGTTTTTGGCCATGGTGAGTATGCCCAGTCAAGAAATCATGAATACCGAACTCCCAAACTACTCGCCAAATTTATTGATTGATAGTTTATTTAAGATGCAACTACAGCCCGACTATCAAATGCACAATATTAAGGTCGATGCCGTACCGCTTGCTGATCGTATCGCAAGTATCAGTCGGCAGCTCAGTACTGATGGTGCACGCTCTTTTTATGAGTTATTGGACAAAGCACAAGGTAAGATAGGTGTGGTCGTCAGTTTCGTCGCCGTATTAGAGCTGATAAAACGGCAGTTGGTCGGTGTGGTGAATGCTGATCGAGCAAGCAGTCCCACTGCTGATAGTGGTTCTGAAAACGACTCGCATATTGGGCCATTAACCTTGCAGTGGCTAGCTTAGCCATATAATCAGTTCTCTGTAAACTGGCTACGGGCTTAGTCTACTACTTGTCGTACTTTCACTCGCTTTCCTTGTATCTAGATGCTATTGAACCGACTATATTTAACCTGCCCTATATTAAAAATACAATACTTATAAAAGAGCATACTCTCGATGGTAGATATTGACGACATAACACTAAATAACACAGTACCAAATTACATAACACCAAACGACATGGCATTAAACGATCAGACACAACAATTGGTATCAGCATCTGAACGCTCATCACTACCTGATGAGGAACTGCAAAGATTTGAAAGTATCAGCAAAGATATCGAAGTACTATTACATGCTTCAGAAACGCCACTGACTGCCACTGTATTAAAGAAGCATCTGACTTTATCTACCAAAGAGCTAAAACAAGCGCTCGCATTATTACAAACACGATTGGACACGGGCGTACTTAGCTTACACGAGACCGCTAGTGGCTATCGATTACAAATAGCAGATAACTACAGTGCCCTCATTCAGACCGTCTTTCCACAACGTCAGGAACGCCTCAGCCAAGCGTTACTAGAGACATTAAGTGTCATTGCTTACAAACAGCCTGTCACCCGTAGTGACATAGAGTATGTACGCGGTGTGACGCTATCGAGCAACATACTTAGGCAGCTCTTTGATAAAGGTTGGGTCAAAGAAGACGGTTATAAAGATACGTTAGGTCGTCCTGCATTGCTACACACCACACCGCAATTTTTGGACGCCTTTGGATTGTGTGATTTAGATGCATTACCACCGATGCCAGATATGAATGCTATCAAAGCAATGTCTTAAATCTTTGAATATACTCAACGCACAATATCATTGTAAAGATACAATCTTACAGCCCTACTTATTGCCACAAAAAAGGACAAATCATTTAAGATTTGTCCTTTTTTATTGAATCATTAACTCTAGCGTCGTGATTAATTTTTACTGATTGATAACATCAACACCTGCTGGTGGTGTAAATTTAAACTGACTGCTGCTGATGCTTGGATTCAGTCTGATATTACTGAACTTAATCGATGTGGTCTGACCAAGGCTATCGTTTAGTACCATCATCACAGGCTTACCACCGCTAAAGCTCATTGATAAGCTCTTAAAGCTAGCACTGTCTGATTTTGGATAGAGCACATAGTAGTTTTTATTAGAGTATGGCTGAGTGATTTTGAAGTTCTGATCAATTTTGCTCGGATCACCTGATAGCAATAGTGCTGGAGTGTTACCCACTTGGCTATCGACATTTTGCTTGGTCGCTTGCTCCAAATCTTTATCATAAACCCACATTGAACTACCGTTGGCAACAATTGTCTGCTGTGATGGCGACTTTGTTTCCCAGCGGAAATTGTTCGGACGTTGAACGCTCATAGAGCCGCTAAACGTACCACTGTTTGCGCCTTTAGTCGTTTGAGTAAAGTTGGCCGTCATACTCTTAGTATTGGTCAAAAGTGTGTTCAAACGCTTCGCAGCAGTTAAGTTGTCTGCAGGTGCTGCCGTTGCCGATTGAGTCATCGCAATCATAGGAGCTGCCACGCCAAGTGATGTCATTAATACACCCGCTAGAGCACCATTCATCATTTTTTGTTTGATTGATTTGTTCATTGATAAAGTCATTATAAATCCTCTCTAAAAAAGCCTAGTAGCTTTTAAAAAATAGTCGCTTAAAAGTAAAACATCTCATTAAATTTTTTGTTTTCTATAAGTGCTTATCTGACCAATATAGAACTGGTGCTCATAAACAATGACCACAGTGTGCCAGTTTTTTTATTGCGCGCCTAGTCATGATTTGCAATCATTACTACGCCTGCCATACACGCTTGTAAACGTATTGGTTATACGCTATTAAGTAGTATGAGCCGTTTTTCTTATTATTTTTCACTGCTTCTGGCAAGCTTCAATAAGAATGAATACACGTAAAAAAAGCCCCTACTACCATAAGGCAATAGGAGCTTTTTTAATTATCCGATCATTTTACTCAAAAAATAAAATGATTTAAATAGATAATTATGCGTTTTCAACCGTCACATAACGACGGTTAAATTTGCCTTTGGTCGCAAACTTTACAACACCGTCATTCAGTGCAAATAAAGTATGGTCACGACCCATGCCAACGCCTTCGCCTGCGTGGAATTCTGTACCACGTTGACGAACGATGATGTTACCAGCTGTGATAGCTTGGCCACCAAAGATTTTTACGCCTAGCATTTTTGGGTTTGAATCACGACCGTTACGGCTCGAACCGGCAGCTTTTTTATGTGCCATGAGAAAATCTCCTTGTTAATTTGACTTACCGCTGATGCGATAACTCTTAAGCATTTAGTGCGCTGTTTAGCAATAATTGCTAAATGGGTAATTAGGCATTAATGGCTTTGATTTTTAACAAGGTGTACCATTGGCGGTGACCTTGTTCTTTGTGATAATGCTTACGACGGTTGTGCTTGATGATACGGATTTTTTCGCCGCGACCATGCTCAACAACTTCAACTTCTACGCTAGCGCCTTCAACGACAGGTTGACCGATTTTGACGTTATCGCCGTCAACAACCATCAATACGTCTTCAAATTTGATTGTTTCGCCTTTTTCTGCTTTTAGTAATTCAACTTTAAGCAATTCATCGACGACTACACGGTGCTGTTTACCACCAGTTTTGATTACTGCGTACATTGTATGACTCCGTTTAACCCGTGTGCCGTGGCTGATGTTATACCAACGCTTTTACGACGAACACGACAGGGAAA
The DNA here is from genome assembly GCF_904845995.1 of Psychrobacter fjordensis. Lineage (NCBI taxonomy): Bacteria > Pseudomonadati > Pseudomonadota > Gammaproteobacteria > Moraxellales > Moraxellaceae > Psychrobacter > Psychrobacter fjordensis. The sequence goes on along the minus strand of NZ_CAJGYP010000001.1, from coordinate 1,955,420 downwards.
AATTAAAGGCAAGATTTTACGGCTTTTTGCTCATAAAAGCAAGCCGCTCATCTTGTTTTTGTAAGGTGGTTACACTAATAACCCTATCCGTTATTACTATATAAGCTGTTGATTGTGAACGCATCTGAGAAGCTACTCAATAAAAAAACAGCTAACATAACAATGATGGATAACAGTTTATGCCCAACAGGCGCTATTATAACTTATATAATCAGTTACTTATAGCCCTTTATCACTCATGCTTGCCTATAAAACTACAGCAAAGACAGGCGACTTTATATAGGTATCATTTAGACTGGCTCTAGCATTTTATGCTAATAGCTATATACCATAAGTATTGTATAAAATATAATCGCTCTATTCCCTAAATGCTTTAACCAACAATTTAAAGACATAGCTATGCTATTATAGAAAAATGCCTTGCCTGCTATAGGCTCAAGGTTAAAAAGCATCAAGGCTAAAAACTCTTTCTACTCTTATTAATATGACTATTTATTATGACCCTCACCCCTTCAAATAATACAGATTCAATGACTTCATCAACACCTAACTATGCTGATATCCAAAGTATCGTGGCTGATGATTTTGAGATTATGGACAAGCAAGTATTCGGTAGTCTTAATTCCAAAGTACAACTCGTCATGAGCGTCTCGCAACATGTTATTAATGCTGGCGGTAAACGTATGCGCCCGCTGATTACGTTGTTATGTGCACGCATGTTCAATGACAATCCATCAGAAAAAGCCATGCATTTAGCAGCCATCACCGAGATGCTACATACCGCAACCTTAGTCCATGACGATGTCATTGACGAGTCAGGCCAGCGTCGTGGCAAGCCAACCGCCAATGCTACATGGGATAATGCCACAGCCGTACTGGTCGGCGACTATCTGATTGCCCGAGCCTTCAACCTATTGGTCGGCTTTCAAAGCTTACCGTTACTGCAGGTTTTTTCAGACGGCACCTGCGATATTGCTGAAGGTGAAGTGTTGCAGTTACAACATCAGCATAATCCTGCCGCTACAGAAGATGACTATTTGCGTATTATCGATGGCAAAACCTCGCGTCTGTTTATGATGGCGACCCAAGGTGCTGCTATCTTGCAAGACAAGACAGAATATATGCAGGCATTGGGTGATTTTGGTCAGCACTTCGGCAATGCGTTCCAAATCATCGATGACGTGCTTGATTACAGTGGTGATAGTGAAGTGATGGGCAAAAACCTCGGCGATGATCTTGCTGAAGGCAAACCAACTCTACCAACTATCAAAGCGCTTGAACTGCTACAAAATAGCGACACTGAAGGCTATGAGCAGCTGCGTATTGCTGTGCAGACAGGTAAGACACCGAACGCTGAACAACTTATTGAGTTGGTACGTCGTTCAGGCGCTCTAGACTACTGCAAGCAGCGCGCGCTGGAGGAAACCAAACTGGCTCAAGACGCTCTAAGCACTCTGCCTGACAACCGTTATCGTACAGGCTTGTATCAATTGACAGAACTCGCAAGCGCAAGGTTAGTATAATTAAGGTGAGTCGTCTGTACTCTGTACTATCAAGGGATTAAGACGGCTCATTTTTGAGCAGTATTTTTTAACGATTCACAAATAGAAAGCTAACGACCCAAAAAGCTGTCGCTTAATAACCAATATCTCAGCTAAATTGTTACCTTTCTTTAAGTTTTATAAATCCTCGCAGTACTATAATCGTGTAAGGACTGTTTTGACAGTCGGATAATGTTTGATCAAAAAACTTTGATTGATACTCCATGCACCTTCGCTCAGGTCAAAGATGTTTTTAGGTATTGCTAAAATCACGTTTTTGCTGTCTGCGCAACATTTCTTAAGTACAACCTCAGATATGTATATAAAAATAGACTCTATAACAAAAAAACAACACTGTCTTGCGCTGTCACAACGTTACGCTATGGTAAACGTTATCTCTTGTGATGCTTACCCCTTCAATGTTTGTACAGTTCATAAGAACAAATGTGGATTTCTTTTTCAGAATAATTGTTTTTATTAGCTTGACTGTGGGGTTAACCCTTTAGTTTATAATAGCGGACTATGTTTACTGGCTAAATCTAACTATTTAATTATATATTTAGTACCAGTAGCCATCTTTATATTTATTAAACAATCAATATTGTCATGCGTAGATCTATTATTCATAACGCTTAGCATTGATTGTCATATAGTCGATTCAATTATAGTGGAATGACTATAGAACAAATAACAATATCTCGAACGCTACTACTGATTATTACTCTTTTATTTATACCGCAATTATATTATTGACGAGGACATTGATGAAGCACTCTTATCTTGCGCTTGTAATAGCAGCTGTACTATCTGGAGCTGTACTGGTGGGCTGTGACAGTAACGAGGATGCCGCTGGGGATGCCGCACAGCAGCAAATGCCACCCTCCGTCGTCAACGTACAGACCGTAACTTTTGAAACCGTACCACAAGTACAAACCTTTTCTGGTCGCACCTCAGCCTATCAAACTGCAGATGTCCGTCCACAGGTTAATGGCGTCATTGACGAAATACTGTTCCGTGAAGGAAGTACAGTCAAAAAAGGTCAACCACTTTATCGTATTAATACGGACAACTATGCGTCTTCTGTGACGAGTGGTCGAGCAGCCGTACAACAGGCACAGGCCAACTATCAGACAGCAGTGGCCAATAGTGTCAATGCACAAGCTGATCTGGTTAGCCAACAAGCCACACTGTCTCAAGCTCAAAACGACTTGCAGCGCTTGAGCGGATTGGTCGAAATTGATGCCATCTCTAAACAACAATATGAACAAGCGGTAACCACTGTCCGTACGGCGCAAGCTGCTGTACAAAGTGCCAACGCTTCTATTGGTCAAGCAAAAGCAGGTATCGAAAGTGCAAGAGCAGGTATCGAAAGCGCCAAAGCGGGTTTGCAATCCAGCTCACTAGATCTGGACCGCACTATAGTACGTGCCCCAATATCAGGTCGTAGCGATCGTTCGAGCTTTACTGCTGGTGCGTTGGTTAGCGCAAGCCAAGCTGATCCACTTGTGACTGTCTCACGCCTAGATCCTATCTATGTCGATATCAGCCAGTCTTCATCCGAACTACTTAAACTGCGTCAACAGATTTCTGCTGGCAAGGCTCAAGCGGGATTGAATACCGTTGAGCTGGTATTAGAAGATGGTACGGTTTATCCCGTCAGTGGCGAACTGGCATTGTCTGAAGCAAAGGTTGATGAGTCAACTGGTGCTGTCACTCTACGTGCAATCTTCCCGAATAGTAACAGTATTCTGCTACCAGGCATGTATGTCAGTGCGCGCTTGACCCAAAGTGTGATCAACAATGCGGTACTGGTACCACAAAGTGCTGTCACACGCTCTGTTAAAGGTGAAACTCAGGTTTATATCGTTGATGAAAACAATAAAATCAAAGTACGCCCTGTCACAGTGAGTGGTACTTATAATGGTAATTGGGTAGTAACTGACGGTCTCAAAGAAGGCGAAAAACTGGTCGTCATAGGTGGCTCAAAAGTTAAGCCTGATCAAGAAGTCGTTGCCAAACCTGTAGAGAACGCTACGCCAGCATCAACTGGAAATAGCGCGCCTGCTAGTACTTCGGCCAAAACACCACAGCAAGCAGCAACAGAAACTAAGAAACCTGCTGAGAGCAACACGGCCAAGAAACCTGCGGAAGATGCAGCTAACTAATTCCATTCAAAGATAGGAAGACTTAGGGATATACTATGTCACGTTTTTTTATTAATCGCCCTATTTTTGCATGGGTATTGGCTATTTTAGTCATGCTCATCGGGGTGATATCGGTCATTAATCTACCGATCGAACAGTACCCACGTATTGCACCGCCGACTGTTACAGTTAGCACAAATTACCCTGGTGCCAGTGCGCAAACCGTCGAAGACTCGGTTGTTCAGATTATTGAACAAAAAATGAAAGGTCTTGATGGTTTGATGTATATGTCATCAACCAGCTCGTCAAACGGTAGCGCATCAGTGACGCTAACCTTTGAGACTGGTACTGACTCTGATACCGCTCAGGTACAGGTACAGAATAAGCTTCAAGCAGCAACAAGCTCACTACCTGAATCCGTTCAGCGTCAAGGTGTCACGGTCAACAAATCCTCTAGCAGCTTTTTGATGGTGCAAGCATTCATCTCTGAAGATGGCAGTATGGATCGCCGTGATATCGCCGATTACATTAACTCAAACATCGTTGATCAGATCAGCCGTGTCGAAGGTGTTGGTGAAGTTCGTGTATTTGGTTCTACCTACGCGATGCGTATCTGGCTAGACCCTGCACGCTTACGTAGCTATAACTTGATGCCTTCTGATGTCATCACTGCCGTCGGTGCGCAAAATGCGCAAGTCTCTGCAGGCCAGTTAGGTCAAGCGCCCGCTGACACTGAGCAACAGGTTATAAACGCCACGGTAACGGTACAAAGCTACCTACAGACACCTGATGAATTTAGAAACATATTATTGAAAACGGATGCCTCAGGCGCGCAAGTACGCTTAAGCGATGTGGCAGATGTTGAGATTGGAAGTCAAGACTACAGTGTTAACTCACTATTTAACGGTCAAGAAGCCGCTGGTATGGGTATATCCTTGGCAGGTGGCGCTAACGCACTTGATACGCGCGAAGCACTTGGTGCTCGTATGGCTGAGTTGGAACAAAGCTTTCCTGCTGGCCTAACCACGGTTACTCCTTATGACACGACACCATTCGTTCGGTTGTCTATTGAACAAGTAGTCCATACGCTCATCGAAGCTATTGTGCTTGTATTTATCGTCATGTTCATTTTCTTACAGAACTGGCGTGCAACGATTATCCCGACACTGGCTGTACCTGTGGTACTTCTCGGTACCTTGTGTGTGCTATATATCGCAGGTTTTAGTATTAACGTTCTGACTATGTTTGCCATGGTACTGTCTATCGGACTACTGGTCGATGATGCCATCGTAGTCGTAGAGAACGTCGAACGGATTATGGAAGAAGATCCTGACATTTCTGTTAAAGATGCTACCGTTCAATCGATGGGTGAAATTAGTAAGATTGTTGTCGGTATTGCTCTGATTCTATCAGCAGTATTTGTACCTATGGCGTTCTTTAGCGGTTCAACTGGTGCTATCTATCGTCAGTTCTCCATTACCTTGATTACCAGCATGGTACTATCGGCTTTAGTTGCCCTTATCTTTACCCCTGCCCTGTGTGTGACCTTGCTTAAACGTAGCAAGAGCCATGACAAGAGTAATATGGCCACTCAAAAAGGTTTCTTCGGTTGGTTTAACCGTAGTTTCTCTAAAGCAAGCATCTCTTATGAGCGCTTCGTGGGTAAAAGCTTCGGTCGTAAATGGTTATATCTAATTGGCTATGCCGCCATTATTGGTATTATGACGGTGGTCTTTTTACGCATTCCTAGCTCGTTTTTGCCAGAAGAAGATCAAGGTATTATGTTTACCTTAGTTCAGCTCCCCTCTGGTTCTACACTCGATCAGACACAAAACGTACTGGATAAAGTTAGAAACTATTACGATACTCAAGAAGCCGATAATATTGCCTCTGTCTTTACCGTTGCAGGCTTTAGTTTTGCCGGATCAGGCCAAAACATGGGTCTGGCGTTTGTACGCTTGTCAGATTGGGATGAACGCCCAGGTGATGAAAACACCGCGCAAGCTGTGGCTGGCCGGGCAATGGGTTATTTCTTTACTCAGATTAATGAGGCGCAAGTATTCCCGATTGTACCGCCCGCTATTACTGAACTTGGTAATGCCAGTGGTTTTGACTTGATGCTACAGGATACCGGAAACGTCGGTCATGAAGGGCTGCTCGAAGCCCGCAATATGTTGTTGGGTATGGCCGCTCAAAACGACCAAGTCTCTGGTGTACGTCCTAATGGTCAAGAGGATGCACAGCAGCTCAAAGTCAATGTCAATCAAGAACAGGCCGCTGCATATGGCTTGTCGATGTCCAGTATCAATAGCGTTATCTCGACTGCATGGGGCTCAAGTTATATCAATGACTTCGTTGACCGTGGTCGTATTAAGAGCGTTTATGTACAAGGCGAGCCAAGTAGTCGTACCAACCCTGACGATCTTGGTAAATGGTACGTACGTAATGACAATAACGATATGATTTCATTCGATGCGTTCTCTAGCAGTGAATGGCAGGCAGGTTCTCCGCGTCTGACCCGTTACAACAGTTTCCCTTCTATGAACATTCAGGGTGCTGCTGCTGCTGGACTCAGTACGGGTGAAGCAATGGCTGCGGTAGAGACGATGATAACCAATCTGCCGGAAGGCGTTGGTTATGAGTGGACAGGCACGTCACTTGAAGAGCAAAAATCAGGTGCTCAGGCTCCATTGCTATATGCAATCTCGCTCTTAGTGGTATTCTTATGTTTAGCCGCCTTGTATGAGAGCTGGTCTATCCCATTCTCTGTCCTATTGGTCGTTCCGCTTGGTGTTTTAGGAGCGGTAGTATTTACATGGATGCGTGGCTTCGCCAACGACGTTTATTTGCAGGTAGGTCTGCTCACTGTAGTCGGACTATCTGCTAAGAATGCTATTCTAATTATCGAATTTGCGAGAGACTATCAAGAAGCTGGTTATAGTCTCAAAGAGTCCGTGATGACAGCAGCGCGTCAACGTCTGCGCCCTATTATCATGACATCGCTTGCCTTTGGTCTTGGTGTTGTACCATTATTTTTAGCCACTGGCGCTGGCTCTGGCAGTCAAAGTGCGATCGGTACCAGTGTGGTTGGTGGGGTCGTCAGTGCGACATTATTAGGTGTATTCTTTATTCCAATGTTCTATATTTGGATACGTAGCATCTTCCCTCATAACTATGAAAATAATAAGCCAAATGATCGAAACGATGGTGATGACACGCCGCATACACCAAACAGTGATCCACAAAGCCCGACTCTCTCTAAGAGTTATCAGCCTGTGAACTTAGGAGATAATACACAATGAGTTTTCGTTCTCTTTTTACCTCAAACTCAGCACACTCGGCAGTCAGTATTACTGCCGGCGCGTGCGCAACGACAGGTGAGTGCCCCGTGACCTCTACCCCTTTATCATTATCTAGCGCCTGCAGAAATGGCGGTCGTCTAATAGGCCTGACCGCTTTAGCAATAAGCATGGCTGCCTGTAACACCATCCCAAAAGCGGATATGCGTCCTGTACTTGCTGAGCCTAATATTCCGGTTCAGCAAGCTTATGGCGCGTATGACAAAGAAACTGTCAGTAGTGCTGATCAGGCGAGTATCGCCAGTCAACGCTGGCAGAACTTCTATAGCGATGAGCGTTTAAAAAGTTTGATTGCGCTCGGTCTTGAAAACAATAAAGACTTTGAGAATGCACGCTTGGCCATTGAAAAAGCGCGTGCGCAATATCGAATCACTGATATTAATGATCTGCCAACGATTGATGGTAGTGGTGGTTACTCTCGCAGTGCTCAAAATAGCGTGGATCGTAACTCTAGTAGCAGCTATAACGTCAATCTAGGCTTGGCAAACTACGAGCTGGATTTTTGGGGTAAAATCTCAAGCCTAAAAGATCAGGCTTTACAGAACTTTTTGGCCACCACTGCCGCAAAAGATACCACTCAAATCAGTCTAATCAGTAGTATTGCTCAAAGCTACGCTAACTTAAGTTATAGCCTAGCACAGCTTGAACTGGCTTCTAAAACTTATGAAAGTCGTAAAGAGTCGCTATTTATCACTACCAAGCGCTTTGAGGCTGGTATTGATGACAAGCTAGCTTCGTTGCAAGCCAGCGCCTCATTAGAAGACGCCAATCTTGCGATGCTGAGTGCACAGAGCAGTGTGTTAACAGCCCGTAATGCTTTGCAGTATTTAGTCGGTGCACCAATACCTAGTAATCTTATTCCGAACGCATCTGTTACCAACATCACTAACCAGCAGATATTTAGTGCTGGACTACCTAGTGAGCTACTACGCTATCGCCCAGATGTACTGCAAGCGGAATATAATCTAAAAGCGGCTGGTGCCAATATCGAAGTAGCGCGCGCGTCTTACTTCCCGTCTATCAGTCTAGCCAGTAGCATTGGTGTCAGTAGTGGTAGCTTGAACGACTTATTTAATACTGGCTCGGTTGGCTGGTCATTTGGCCCTAGCATTAGCGTGCCTATCTTTGATGCTGGTCGCTTGGATGCCAACTATGATGTGGCGCAGATTGAACGTGAGCAAACGCTGACTAGCTATGAGAACTCTATCCAAACGGCATTCCGCGAAGTATCAGATGTCCTAGCGACACGTGCCACATTGGGTGATCAGCTCGACGCACAGTATCGCTTGCAGGATAACTTTGACCAGACGTATCAGATTGCCAATGCTCGCTACAAAGCTGGTATCTCTAACTATCTAGACGTTCTCGATGCACAGCGCTCGTTGTTCTCAACTCAGCAAGGCATCTTGAATTTAGAGCTACAAAAAATCATTAGCCAGATTGAGTTATATCAAGTGTTAGGTGGTGGTTCAAATCTAGACATCCCGACTGCCATTCCTGTGCCGCAACATACCAATTTAGCTCAAATCGCCAATGTAGCTGCCAATACCAATAAGGCAAAAGCGACCAAGGCTATCGATGCGGCTGGTTCGGCACGTGTTGCTTCTCAGCAAGAAGCCGTGGCTATCAAACAGGCACAACCTGTAGAAACGACTACCTTTACCCCTACTGCTGTAGTCGATGTTAACGATGATGGTAAAAAAGATGCTGCCGTAGGTGTGATCACTGAAGAAACGCGCTTAATTAAAAAATAGTGTAGAGTCGGTTCACGTTACTAAGATTGTTAGGCCTTAAATTAGACAATCATCATCTTGTGACGTAACGATATCATCACATTGACAGTCGATACGTACAATCAGCCCTACCGACTTGGTGGGGCTTTTTGCTTTCGGTAGCGACTATTGGTTATAGTATGGTCGATTCAATTTAAAAGTGGTACAAGGCAACCGAGTGTAGATGTATATTAAATACTCCAAGCGAGGTTAATGCAGTAATACTTATATAATGATATGACTATAGTGACATTTTATCGAACACACTGTTGCCTACATGAATTCTATAAAAAATTGGACTGCTTTATAAAGCATATCTAACAGAGCCTGACGCAGTTAACATCCGAATAACCCTGATTGTAATTAAAATAAGGAATTATGATGACTTACACTTTTAATCGCCAATACCCTGCTACTCGCCTGCGCCGTCTACGTTACAATGATAACGTGCGAGCGATGATTCGTGAAGTGGAACTACATCCTAAGCATTTCATCGCTCCCGTCTTTGTATTAGAAGGCGAAAATCAGCGCGAAACAATTGCGAGTATGCCAGGTGTCGAGCGCCTATCCATTGACCTACTGATTAAATATGCCAAAGAGCTATTGGCAGAAGGTGTTACGACCATCGATATCTTCCCTGTGATTGACAACTCACTAAAGACACCAGATGGCAGATCAGCGTATGACGAAAATGCCCTGACAGCACGTACGGTAAAAGCGGTGAAAGATGCCGTACCAGAAATGGTCGTCATGACTGATGTGGCGCTAGACCCTTACACTTCACATGGTCAAGATGGTCTGCTCGATGACAGCGGTTATGTGGTCAATGATGCAACCGTCGAAGTATTGGTGAAGCAAGTATTGGTACATGCACGCGCAGGTGCTGATATTATCTCACCGAGCGATATGATGGATGGCCGTATCAAAGCCATGCGTGATGCCCTAGAATCTGAAGGCTTTGTCAATACCGCTATCATGGCCTACTCGGCTAAATACGCCTCTTCTTATTACGGCCCATTCCGTGATGCCGTCGGCAGTGCGGGCAACCTAAAAGGTGGCCATAAGAAACAGTATCAGATGGATTTTGGCAATCGTGCAGAAGCGTTGCATGAAGTAGCAATGGACATCAATGAGGGTGCTGATATGGTGATGATTAAACCTGGTCAGCCATACTTAGATTTGATTCGTGAAGTTAAAAATACTTTCGGCGTACCAACTTTTGCTTATCAAGTCTCTGGTGAATACGCCATGCACATGGCAGCCATTCAAAACGGCTGGTTGAGTGATGCAGTAATTCTAGAGTCATTAATTGGCTTCCGCCGCGCTGGTGCTGATGGTATCTTGACTTACTTTGCCCTAGAAGCAGCACGTCAGCTAAACAACGCTTAGTGTTAAATAAACGGTATTTCATCTCATAAAAAAAAGCCCCAACTACTATTAAGCAGTTGGGGCTTTTTTTTGAATATTTTTTGATAAATATAGTCAAAGAGCTCTAAAATGGGTACAAGGCAGCCGACTGCAGATTGTACAAATAGTACATCTAAGGAGGGTAACACCGTAGCGGTTTAGCAGTTCGCTGACTATAAAACTATAGACGTGCACGGTTATGTGGCTCATTAAAATCAATCACGGGCCCCATAGGAATAATACGAGTAGGATTAATATTGGCATGACTGGTGTAGTAATGCTGCTTGATATGCGTCATATTCACCGTCTCTGCAATACCTGGTACTTGGTACAAATCACGCAGATATCCCCATAGATTTGGGTAGTCAATGATTCGATGCAGATTGCATTTGAAATGTCCGACATAAACAGCATCAAAACGTACTAAGGTCGTAAACAATCGCCAATCGGCCTCTGTTATCGTACTCCCTACCAAGTAACGCTGCTCTGCCAGACGTACCTCTAAAGTATCTAATGCATCAAACAGCTCAGTCACTGCGGATTCATAGGCTGATTGTGTGGTCGCAAACCCTGCTTTATATACACCATTATTTATCGCAGAATAGACAAAGGCATTAATCTCATCTATTTCTGTTAATAACTCAGTCGGTAAAAAATCACCCGCTACAGCACCAACTTCGTCGAAAGCTGAATTAAACATACGAATAATTTCTGACGACTCATTGCTAACGATGGTATTGGTTTTCTTATCCCATAAAATGGGCACCGTGACGCGCCCAGTATAGTCTGGTTTTGCCGCGATATAAATCTCATAGGCATTCGACACATGGTTCAATGGATCAGCAATAACCCCTTCTCCCGCTGCAAACGTCCAACCATTCTCACCCATAAACGGATGAACGACAGACAGTGAAATCATATTCTCTAAGCCTTTGAGCTTACGATAAATCAAAGTACGGTGTGCCCAAGGACAGGCCAAAGACACATATAAATGATAGCGATTAGGCTCAGCTTTAAAACCGCCTACCCCTGATGGTCCTGCGCTGCCATCTACTGTGACCCAGTTTCTAAAGCCTGCATCTTCACGCTCAAAACGCCCACCGCTAGATTCTGTGTCATACCATTTGTCTTGCCATTGCCCATCTACCAATAGACCCATCTTATTCTCCGATTTCTCTGACTTTTATTTAACTTTTGTGAAATATGATTGGTTTTAACTTATGATCATGATGATAATCACCTCGTTTCCAGAGATATCATATCAGTTATAGATGCTTATTCATTTGATTTCACACTTTAATTAACAATAAAAACTAAACCAGTTTAATTAAATATTTAGTAAAAATACATAATAATCATCTTAAGGAAGTCAATCTATATCTCATTTCTAAATATAATAATAATAAGGCGATATTCTGATAGAAAAGGCTTGCAAAGTTTGAAAAACTTGCTAAAATGCATGACCTAAATAGGCGTATAGCTCAGTTGGTTAGAGCGCTACCTTGACATGGTAGAGGTCAGCAGTTCGAGTCTGCTTATGCCTACCAAATATTTAGAAAGCCCCAATCTCACGATTGGGGCTTTTTTTGTCTGTAAAAAATAAGGAACTTCAAACCCAAAAGACATAATCCAACTCCTTATCCTTAACATTTATTTAAGACATCAAATTCTCATTATTAGAGCATGTACTTTCTTATTATCAAGAAGAGAGACCACCTGCGCTTCATGAGCTTGTCACGACTAGGCTATTGAATTCAATATTAATCTCAGGTGGGGTTTCTAACGGCTCATCTGGCATATTTGCCACAGGGTATTTATCTTCAGTAAGGGCTTGAAAGTATTCGAGAGGGGGTTTCGGGTAACTTAGAAAAAAATGACTATCCTACAGTCACGCCGTCCAACCCTCAGGCACAGGAGTCCAGTTGGAGTTGCTGAAGTCGGGATTATTTGGGTCGTCGTCATTAAATCCATATCTGACATCCCAGTAAACGTTATCGGCTAGTAATGCATAGGTTGCTTTTTGTGCGTTGGTTAGGTTGCTCATATTATTACTCCAAGTTTAATTATTTCTATCAATTCGACGTAAATGTTGCGGTTGTGTCTTTTCTAATTTTATCTTTTCAGACCATGTAACTCTTTGCCCTTCTAAAGGCCGTGGGACAGACCCCCAGTCTTTAATACCAATTGGATAGAGGATATTCCAACCCTTCCACTCAAGATTAGTATCTGAATCTGGAGCTTTAATTAAACCATTTGAACCTACTACTACAGTACAGCCAAATTTTCCTACCTTAACTCCAACAGTCTCACAACTCACACTTCCATTTTTCTTATTTGCAGACCCTTGAGGCATAAAGCCAAATACATACCATTTGTTATCATATTTTGATATATATGCAACATTTCGAAAATAAACCGACTTACGACCCACCCCTTCAAAGCCCGTATCCCAACTAATCTCAACGTTCGTAGGAATGACATTCTTGCCACCTCCACGAAACATCTCGGAAATTTCTTTACCGCCCCCTTCTATGTAATGCCGTGTGATATGTACCCATATCATCTCGCCATTATGCAACTTAACTTCTTCATCGTACTCAATAGTTAAATCTTTGGGTCCAACAAGAGCACTACACGCAGATAGTGGTAGCAGGGTTATGGCTAGTAATAGCGGTCTAAATAAGGATTTTAATGTCATATGATGTTTTCTCTAATAGTGAAAGTGATTTATCATTCTTGTTTACGCCGCTTGCATAGAACAATCTGACGCTAATGAGTCAAATTGATCTAACACCGTCCAACTTTCAAACACAGGTGTCCAGTTGGCGTTTCTCAACGGTAAAATTAGTTAGCTTGGTATTAACGACGACTGAATGTTCTAACGGCTCATCTGGCATGTTTGCCACAGGGTATTTTTCTGCGGTGAGGGCTTGAAGATGCTCGGAAGGCGTTTTATCGCAGGCAGGTAAAGTAGATATAATGATTATTGCTACTAAACTCTTGATTATTGTTTTATTCAAGAAATTATTTATTTTTCGCATAAACGGTAGTATTTCAGAGATAATTAGTAACCAATACTAACAATTGTTTACATAATTGTATAGATTTTTTGTTCCATTTCAATACTAAGCATCATCATCTTGAATCTAATGTAACTTTGTAAAATACATGCTCTCAATTATTGATAAAAGGACTAGAAAACATAAAGGTTAAAAAGATGAATATAGAGAAGTGCAAGCACATGCTGGAGCGTGGATGGTAACCTTGATATGTTGAATTTTTGCCCGCTATGAGGAATAGCGTTATAGAAGTGCATATTGAACGATGTGAGGCTCTATGATTTATGGAAGATAAACAGAACAACTTGGTAGAGATATAGAAGATACCGCTATATGTGTCCAACGGTACCTAAGATTTGACTTTGACCTTCCCCTTCTGTCGGTGCCATCTGATGCTTCTCTTGCAGAACTTGAGCATGATCTCGCAATTGTTCAAACTCAGCATTTAATCTGGTTAACTTGGTTTTTAACGGCGTTGTATAAGTACGAATTAGACAATAATATATGGCTAGCAAAAAATACCCTTGCCTTAAAATAAAGTGGCTGACCGTTGTAAATGGCTAAAAACCAACTATCACCTAAGATATTATGGACAGAGTAGCAGTCAAAAATACTATAAAAGCACAGTGCCTAAATACGAGTTAAATATTAAATTACATAAATATCATACCGATATATAATTATCAAAATAGGCTATAGCTCTTTATATACGGTCGATGTGGGATTAGATTGTATTAAGGCAGTTGCTCGACCTACCTTGACATGGTAGAGGTTCAGCAGTTCGAGTCTGCTTATGCCTACCAAATTTAAAAAGCCCCAATCTCACGATTGGGGCTTTTTTTTGTCTGTAATATATGCGGAACTTCAAACCCAAAAGACATAATCCAATGACTTTATTTGCTTTGTAGTACCTTCCAACTCAGTGAGCTACATACGGACTTTCCATTTTGGCTGCATAACTTGTCGCTCCATTACTTTTGATAAAGTAGAGCCGACAGTTGAAATGAGCAACCAAGATGAGCCGTGATATAATATCTTGATAATCGATATTTTATGAAAGGTTTACATTATGGCTCGTACCGCTAGCGCATTACACATTTTAGTAAAACACAAAGAAGTGGCTGAGGACATTATTGTCAAGCTTAAAAAAGGTGCTAAATTTGATGTGCTGGCTAAAAAGCACTCAAACTGTCCATCAGGCAAGAAAGGTGGCAGCTTAGGCGAATTTCAAAAAGGCGACATGGTGCCGGCATTTGATAAAGTCTGCTTCAGCAGTGAACTCTACACCCCGCATTTAGTGAAAACCAAATTTGGCTGGCATGTGGTTAAAGTGCTTTACAGAACATAAGTGTTAGAGTCGGAGCTTTGATTGCAATCTAACTGAAGCATGTCCTGAACATCATTCAGACCCATATTTCAAATAACTGTATTTAAAATGGCTGTATTTAAAATGACAGTAATCTTATGATTGCTTATCAGTTATAAAAAACCAATGAACCCGCTATGATATCTATTCATAGCGGGTTCATTATTTTTACGGTCTTCAAAGCTAAGATTTATTAGCCAAACACTTTTAAACGACTGTCTACAGGCTTAAACGCTTTGTCACCTGCAGGCTGCTCGATCGCACCAAATACCATCTGTACAACCAATTCCCAGTCCTTATCCACATTCCAAGCGTCGGCAACTTGACTATCAATGATAGGATTATAATGCTGTAAGTTTGCACCGATATCTAAACTGGATAATGCCATCCAGATCATATACTGATGCATGGCACTAGTATGTTCAGACCACACTGGGAATTTGTCAGCATACAACGGTGCCGCTTCTTGTAAACCTTTCACCACTGCATGATCTTCAAAGAACAATATAGTACCTGCACCCGCTTTAAAACTATCAATTTTTTGCTTGGTTGACACAAACTTCTCATCGTCATTGACGATATCACGTAAGGTATCTTCCGTCATTTGCCATAGTTTTTGATGTTCTTCACCGAACAACACAATAATGCGCGTTGACTGTGAGTTGAACGCTGATGGCGTATGCAAAATAGCATGCTCAACCAACTTTACTACTTCATCATTCGATACTGGTAATTGATTGCTTAGCGCGTAAATTGAACGGCGTTTTTCTGCTAATTGCTGTAAATCTTGTAAATTTGACATGGTTTTCTCCAGTAGTTTTTATGAATTAAAATTAAATATTGGTGCATGGGGATAAAATATTGATGCATGGGGATAAATGGTCATTAGCCTTTGAAACCAAGATACCGTACTCAAAGTCTGGTTCTAGGTTCAATCTCGCCATTTAACATTTTGTGTATTACAGATAATGAGCATAGAAAGCTATTAAGCAGTTATCGGTACTTCCATGAGCAACACTTTGGTGTCTTCTTCAATATCCACAGTGAACTGCTGAGCATCCCAAATACCAAGCGCATCTCTAGTATCTAACGTCTTACCATTTACAGTGGCTTTTCCGCTAATGACAAAGAGATAAACCCCATTATTAGCATCTTTTAGCTGATAAGACGCTGTCACGCCTTTATCAAAATCACCCATACTGAACCATGCATTTTGGTGAATCCAGACACCTGCATCGTCAGCATTTGGCGATAGCACTTGGTTAAACATATTCGGCTGCATGATATCACCCATGCGCATTTGCTGATAACGAGGGGTGACGTTAATTTTATTAGGGAGCACCCATATTTGCAAAAACTGCACAGCCTCATAAGCATTACCATTCATCTCACTATGAGTAATGCCCGTGCCGGCTGACATGACTTGTATTTCACCCGTTGCAATAATACCTTCATTACCGATGTTATCGCCATGACTGAGCTTGCCTGATAAGGGAATAGTAATAATTTCCATATCACGGTGTGAGTGCTTACCAAAACCTTGGCCACCAGTCACAAAGTCATCATTAATGACACGTAGCGCGCCAAAGCCCATACGTTCTGGATTGTAATAATTAGCAAAGCTAAAGGTATGGTTGCTTTTTAGCCAGCCATGATTTGCCCTGCCACGAGAGTCTGCTGCATGATAGATCGTTTGCATCATTTATCCCTAGTTATTAACTTATTGATTAACTTAGTTATTCAAAAGTTAAATAACGATAAATATTGATTAGTTAATTGGTTTAAGTGATGGATATATTATAATTGTTGTCTAATTATAGATAAACATTGATAACTGCAAATATCAGTTCTCATTTAAAGAACAATTAAGGGGCGGCTAAAATGGGGCAACTAGAAGACATGGCCATGTTTGTACGCATTGTCGAAGCAGGCAGCATTACCAAAGCTGCAGAGCAGTTGAATATCGCCAAGTCAGCTGTCAGCCGCCGTCTCAAGGAGTTAGAGACGCGCTTAGGCAGTCAGTTAATCAGCCGAACCACACGCCAATCGAACTTGACGCAGGCAGGTGAGCAGTATTACCAAAAGGTGAGCAACATACTGAATGAGGTGGATGCACTGAATGAAGCGTCCAGTGGTGCGCCAACACGTATCGAAGGCACACTAAAGATGACCGCACCGCTATCGTTTGGCTTGCTTCATTTAAAGGATGTTATTGATGAGTACGCCAACCAACATCCCAATCTGAATTTTGAATTGGATTTTTCTGATCGGCATACGGATTTAGTCGAAGAAGGGTTTGAACTGGCCATCCGTATTGGAGAGATGCAAGATTCTAGCTATCAGGCCAAACGCCTATCGTTGATCCGCCATACCTTATGCGCAAGTCCTGAATACCTAGATAAAATGGGCATACCTAAAACGGTAGAAGATTTAGCGGATCATGAATTTTTGCAATACAGCTTGAGCAAATCCAACACGATAGAATTGACAGATGAGCAAGGCAAAAAACATCAGGTGGGTATTAACTCAAAAATAAAAATCAATAATGGTGATTTTTTGCGTGATATGGCGGTGAAAGGTCATGGTATTACCTCTTTGCCAACCTTTATCACCTATCAGACCGTAGCCAGTGGCGAGCTAGTGCCTATCCTGCAGCAATATCAACTACCCATGCTAACGGCCTATGCGGTCTATCCAAAGAATAGATTCTTGTCTCAGCGGTGCCGCTATTTTATTGATTTTATCGCTGAGCGTTTCGGTGATAATCCTTATTGGGATGAGTGTTAGCTTTGCCAGTTCATCAAGTTAAAATCGAAGAGGATTAAGAATCTTAAAAAAGACGATTCAAATTTTTAGGAATTTCCAAATGAAGAATATCTTGAATATAGTTGAATTCAAATAATTTCGATACAAAGAAACCGAGTGCAAGCTATACATTAGTATGGTTAGCGAGGATTGCGATGTAGCGGGTTTATATGGATGTGACTGTACTACAAACCTAACTAGGAACTGCAACTGCTTATCAAAATGCAGCACCTGCAGTCATTGACAGGTTTGACTTTGCTTAGATTCGATTTGCTATATTATGGGGATTGGTATTCTTTGCAGACGCGCCAGATACGATCTCTTTGATTGGAGTGATCTTAATCGTTGTAGCGGGGATTATCTCTGTACGACAGTTATTGTCTTATTCACTTGAGCGTGTTTTGAGCATCTGATAAATTGACCTTAGCTAAAAACCACCTATATTATCAATCCTATATATATTAACTTAGAAGATTTTAGTGACGTAAAAAATAAGTATTGAAAGATCATAAATGAATACAGAGCACCCAAAAACTAAAAGCCATAACGAATTATGGCTTTTATAGATAACAATGAGACTTTTAATATCAATAATAAAGGAAGCTATAATAGCCAACCCTTACACCCCTATTTTTATAAAATAGATTGAGTGATGTCAGTTTGAATCAATAACTCGTGTGTACCGTTAGTATCATTAAAGCTATAGACATTGTAATCATTGCCGCCTTGATTAACAGTACCAGTACTCGTCCAATCACTTCCAGATAGTGAGACACTATCTGCGCTATCACCATTGATGATCAGACCTTTATCGGTCATTACAGTTTCATTAGTGATTTCAAGCACATCACTAGTAGTGAGATTCGTGAGCGACTGTGTCCCATTACCTGTCATTTCAATAACTTCAAGGCTTTCAAATACACTACTATCAAAGTTGCTAAAGTCAATGCTCGTACCATCGACATCAATGAGCAAGGTATCAGTACCATTACCACCATTCATCGAGGTGCTATCAGCGTTAAATATAATAGTATCATCACTATTATTACTATCTGTCACTTCAACTTCAAAGTCTAATGTCGTTGATGAACTGTCATTGTTAGATGGTTCAGTAGACGTCACGGTCAAGCTCACATCAAGTGAAGAAGCAATAGTGTCCCCAACAATCAACGTAAAGTCACTATATTCGCTCGTACCTGTATCACCTTCTGTTGGAGTATAACTGGCTGTGCCATTTGCATCTGCAGTTACTGATTGCTGGTTATCAAGCGCATCTTTGAAAGTGAGAATAGCGCCAGTTGGCAAACCCGACATTTCAAATGATAAGTACTCTGAACCATCCGTATCAGTCGCTTGCAAATTAATACCAGTTAGCTCAATACTATTAGTAGAGGCGCCTTCATAACCCCTATTTACTGAATAAAAACCGGTATCATAGCTTCCATCAATCCCAGCATCATAATCACCCAAAATATAGCTCGTATCTGTCAAACTATCTTCTATCGCAGATAGGTTTTGATAGTACTTCATTTCTGTACCATCAGCATTCTGAACGGCAAAGTTATAATTGCCTTGACCGTCTGCATTATGTGCATAGAATTGGAAACTATAGTAACCTGAATCGGTTACGTCAAACTCACCATCCCCACTAGTACTAGTACCTTTCCAGTTCACATGCAATGAGGAAACATTGTCACCAATGACAATAGCAGCGCTATCATCACCACTTCCCGAGTACAGATAAGTTTCGCCAGCCTCAAGAAACACGTAACCGGAAATATAAACAGCATCATACTCCGGTAGGTTACTGTCAACTAAGCTATCTGTGGTTCCAGAGCCAGTTGCATTAACACTAGTACCATCACTATTTAATACATCTGAATTGCCTCTTAAATAATCAATTGCATCTAGTAAAGCTTCTTTGCTTGCACCACCACCACCATTGGCCAATAAATTTTGGCCATTGACATTTTTAGCATTAGACCATGTTTGAATATTTAAGCTTAATGCAGGTGGATCAAGTTCAAAGGAACCAGTTGTTGGTTGATCAGCAACAGCTGTCACCTCAATATCTAAATTTGCCGTGTCTATTATAGTGCCATCACTAACAGTGTAAGTAATGTCAGGAACCTCACCACTATAGTCTTCTACAGGGGTAAAGCTATACGCACCATTCGCATCAACCTGCACAGTACCTACATCTGTAATGTCAACCGCAGTTCCAACACTGTATTCAGTGCCAGCAATTTGAATGGTGGTTACTGTCAAACCAGTTTTATCATTGTCTAAAACATTTCCAGAGATAGTTCCAGAATCTTCGGACATAGAGATAATATCATTAGTTGCTAATCCTGCTGGTACATCCGCAAAGCTCACAACCGCGTCATCGCTACCGCCATTGCCATCGGTCACGGTGTACGTGACGTCTGGCACAGCGCCTTCATAGCCATCGTTTGGCGTGAAGGTTAAGATGCCCTCTGGTGTGATCGTGATAGTACCGATACCTGAAATGGTTGCCGTATCACCTGGCTGATAAGCCGTGGCATTACCATCAACGCTGAACTCGGTCACACTTAAGGTGTCGCCATCTAGATCGCTGTCGTTTTCAAACAGGTTTTTTTCAGCAGGTGTATTGTATTCAGGCGTTACCGTGTCATCGCCTGCGATAGGTGGTGTGTTTGGCGCGGCTGGTACATCCGCAAAGCTCACAACCGCGTCATCGCTACCGCCATTGCCATCGGTCACGGTGTACGTGACGTCTGGCACAGCGCCTTCATAGCCATCGTTTGGCGTGAAGGTTAAGATGCCCTCTGGTGTGATCGTGATAGTACCGATACCTGAAATGGTTGCCGTATCACCTGGCTGATAAGCCGTGGCATTACCATCAACGCTGAACTCGGTCACACTTAAGGTGTCGCCATAATGTGAATCATACTAGATCGCTGTCGTTTTCAAACAGGTTTTTTCAGCAGGTGTATTGTATTCAGGCGTTACCGTGTCATCGCCTGCGATAGGTGGTGTGTTTGGCGCGGCTGGTACATCCGCAAAGCTCACAACCGCGTCATCGCTACCGCCATTGCCATCGGTCACGGTGTACGTGACGTCTGGCACAGCGCCTTCATAGCCATCGTTTGGCGTGAAGGTTAAGATGCCCTCTGGTGTGATCGTGATAGTACCGATACCTGAAATGGTTGCCGTATCACCTGGCTGATAAGCCGTGGCATTACCATCAACGCTGAACTCGGTCACACTTAAGGTGTCGCCATCTAGATCGCTGTCGTTTTCAAACAGGTCTTTTTCAGCAGGTGTATTGTATTCAGGCGTTACCGTGTCATCGCCTGCGATAGGTGGTGTGTTTGGCGCGGCTGGTACATCCGCAAAGCTCACAACCGCGTCATCGCTACCGCCATTGCCATCGGTCACGGTGTACGTGACGTCTGGCACAGCGCCTTCATAGCCATCGTTTGGCGTGAAGGTTAAGATGCCCTCTGGTGTGATCGTGATAGTACCGATACCTGAAATGGTTGCCGTATCACCTGGCTGATAGCTATTGCCATCTACGGTGAAGCCGTCAATGGTTAAGGTGTCGCCATCTGCATCACTGTCGTTTTCAAACAGGTCTTTTTCAGCAGGTGTATTGTATTCAGGCGTTACCGTGTCATCGCCTGCGATAGGTGGTGTGTTTGGCGCGGCTGGTACATCCGCAAAGCTCACAACCGCGTCATCGCTACCGCCATTGCCATCGGTCACGGTGTACGTGACGTCTGGCACAGCGCCTTCATAGCCATCGTTTGGCGTGAAGGTTAAGATGCCCTCTGGTGTGATCGTGATAGTACCGATACCTGAAATGGTTGCCGTATCACCTGGCTGATAAGCCGTGGCATTACCATCAACGCTGAACTCGGTCACACTTAAGGTGTCGCCA
Source organism: Psychrobacter fjordensis (assembly GCF_904845995.1). Classification (NCBI taxonomy): domain Bacteria; kingdom Pseudomonadati; phylum Pseudomonadota; class Gammaproteobacteria; order Moraxellales; family Moraxellaceae; genus Psychrobacter; species Psychrobacter fjordensis. The sequence continues at coordinate 1,934,042 of NZ_CAJGYP010000001.1, read as the reverse complement.
TCTAGATCGCTGTCGTTTTCAAACAGGTTTTTTTCAGCAGGTGTATTGTATTCAGGCGTTACCGTGTCATCGCCTGCGATAGGTGGTGTGTTTGGCGCGGCTGGTACATCCGCAAAGCTCACAACCGCGTCATCGCTACCGCCATTGCCATCGGTCACGGTGTACGTGACGTCTGGCACAGCGCCTTCATAGCCATCGTTTGGCGTGAAGGTTAAGATGCCCTCTGGTGTGATCGTGATAGTACCGATACCTGAAATGGTTGCCGTATCACCTGGCTGATAGCTATTGCCATCAACGCTGAAGCCGTCAATGGTTAAGGTGTCGCCATCTAGATCGCTGTCGTTTTCAAACAGGTCTTTTTCAGCAGGTGTATTGTATTCAGGCGTTACCGTGTCATCGCCTGCGATAGGTGGTGTGTTTGGCGCGGCTGGTACATCCGCAAAGCTCACAACCGCGTCATCGCTACCGCCATTGCCATCGGTCACGGTGTACGTGACGTCTGGCACAGCGCCTTCATAGCCATCGTTTGGCGTGAAGGTTAAGATGCCCTCTGGTGTGATCGTGATAGTACCGATACCTGAAATGGTTGCCGTATCACCTGGCTGATAAGCCGTGGCATTACCATCAACGCTGAACTCGGTCACACTTAAGGTGTCGCCATCTAGATCGCTGTCGTTTTCAAACAGGTTTTTTTCAGCAGGTGTATTGTATTCAGGCGTTACCGTGTCATCGCCTGCGATAGGTGGTGTGTTTGGCGCGGCTGGTACATCCGCAAAGCTCACAACCGCGTCATCGCTACCGCCATTGCCATCGGTCACGGTGTACGTGACGTCTGGCACAGCGCCTTCATAGCCATCGTTTGGCGTGAAGGTTAAGATGCCCTCTGGTGTGATCGTGATAGTACCGATACCTGAAATGGTTGCCGTATCACCTGGCTGATAAGCCGTGGCATTACCATCAACGCTGAACTCGGTCACACTTAAGGTGTCGCCATCTAGATCGCTGTCGTTTTCAAACAGGTTTTTTCAGCAGGTGTATTGTATTCAGGCGTTACCGTGTCATCGCCTGCGATAGGTGGTGTGTTTGGCGCGGCTGGTACATCCGCAAAGCTCACAACCGCGTCATCGCTACCGCCATTGCCATCGGTCACGGTGTACGTGACGTCTGGCACAGCACCTTCATAGCCATCGTTTGGCGTGAAGGTTAAGATGCCCTCTGGTGTGATCGTGATAGTACCGATACCTGAAATGGTTGCCGTATCACCTGGCTGATAGCTATTGCCATCTACGGTGAAGCCGTCAATGGTTAAGGTGTCGCCATCTGCATCACTGTCGTTTTCAAACAGGTCTTTTTCAGCAGGTGTATTGCATTCAGGCGTTACCGTGTCATCGCCTGCGATAGGAGCATTATTATCCAAATCGTTACTGTTGTTATTACTGCCACCAGTGATTAAACCAACCAATCCAATTCCAGCTGCCGCAGGTATCCACCATGGTATCGCCACCGCCATATATTCTACACCGCCTAATGCTTGTCCTTCTGCATCACCTATTTCTAGCTGTGTTACGTAATCAAAAGTTTCACCAGTATCTGGTATATAGTAGTAGTACTCTCCATCTTCAGCGACTCCAAGCAATGCGCTGTCTGGATTATCGTAGAAACCTTCTATAATAAGATCGCTTTCTTCACCATCTTCCTCAAAAGAGACATGTAAATCATTTTTTAGACGCTTAGTAATAATATGGTTTGGCGCACGGCCTATAGCAGTATCATGAAACTCATAATTTACTTTATCCATAGCGGTAATGATGGTAGGTTTCCCATCTTGAGTCACTACTTGCACTTGATCTATGGTCTGAGTCACATCGTTAGTTTTAACAACAATAGTATTCATATGATTTTTACCTTCGATTTTTTAATTCAAATAATACAGATTGATATATATTCATATTAGGCAGGTTTGGTTGCCAAAGGGTAATACCATTATTAGTTACGCGCGCGCTCTTCAACCACAGCGACAACGCGACGATTAAGTTGACGACCGTCTACGGTATCATTACTTGCTCGTGGTTGTGACTCTCCATAACCGATCGCACTGAGGCGATCAGCTTCCACGCCAAATTGAGTAATTAACACCTCTTCTACTGCATTTACTCGGCGTTGAGACAGGGCTTGGTTATAAGCATCTTTACCGCGACTATCGGTATGGCCTTCAATGGTTACCACTGTATTGGGATACTGCTTCATGAACGCTGCTACTTCAGTTATTTTTGAATAATAATCTGGTCGTACAATAGCCTTGTCAGTTTCGAACAGCACCTCAAGGTCAATCGTCATTTTCTCCATCAAAGCAGGTGCTTTCACTTCTACAACTGGAGATGGAGTGATAGGTTGCATAACTGCTACAGGTAGTGGGCAATTGGATACAACACGACTGATCTGATGGCTTTGATAACGCCTATTCGCTAGAAGTGGCAATGCACTTTCATGCGTTATCTGTTCTAACGTGCTTTGCCCTTGCTCATTCATACTAATGTGAAAAAAGTAAGTTTGACCACCTGTTAGCTCATAGTCTTGCTTATCTGCTAATAAATTATTATTTTTGAAACCCGTGGCATGAGCACTTAGCTGATTCGTACCGACACAAGAATTAACCACGGTATAGTTGTCTGCATGTAAACTGACCTGAAACCTATTATTCACTGAAACATTGGCGCTGGTTTGTTCAGAGTGATTATCGTTTTTACGGATGAATACCAAACGAGTTTTATCGTTAGCCACTTCTTTTTCTAATACGTCATCAATATCTGTATCTATTTGATTGCTCCACATAACACCATCGACACGACGTGTATCTCCTTCATTATCGATACCTCCCATCATCGCGCAAGAAGATATACCCAATAGAGCAGCAGGTAGTACAGCCGCCAAAATTATTTTTTTGAACTTAATTCCCATAACGTATCCCTAAATAATCGTTTAAAAACTTCTTTGTAAAGAAACAGAAAAGCTGACTTCATTTATTTAATAAAATTATTTACATAAAAATATCAGTTACCTAGCTATTCTTAGAACATGTTAGTCAGCTCAATTTCAAAATTAGGCTAAGCTATTAACTTCCTAACAACTCATTTGAAATGATTTTAGTCAAGCAACTTACTATGACTGTGAAATACCTTTAAGCTCTATGTTGTATTAAACTTCCTGCGTAAGTCATCGCCAGTTCTGGCAGCCATGCTGTCAGTAGTCAGTTAAAGGATGTTTTTACAAAAGTGCAGATTATAAAAGACGTACTACTACCTGATAACCTCTTTAATACAAGTTAACTCGCAAGCGGACAAAGCCATATTATATTGACTCGAAATGCAACAAATAACTGAAAAGTCCCAGTAGTAAAGAAGCAACACTACAATCAATATAATTGACGTTTGTCATGTTTTGATTGTCAGCATAGTGAAACTTATTATTAAAAACCCCATTAAAAAAGCCACTTAAAAATAAGTGGCTTTTTTAATGGGGTTTTTACGCAATTTGGACCAATCAAAGTGTATTGGCGTGAATACTTATTCAATCTATTATCGAATGATTGTTATCCATGTCTTGCTCCAATACCAAACATGCTTAGATGTTATCTTCTATATGACTTAGCTGGTTGTTTTGATACGTTTTCGGTGTTATCCCAAACCAAGTTTTAAAAACTTTAAAAAATTGACTGTGGGATTTGTAGCCCAATAGATACGCAACGTCCGTTGTTGAAATCTTCCTTTCAGTTAGATACAGTTTGGCCAATCGCTTTCTAGTCTCTTCTAAAATCTCTTGGAACGTAGATCCCTCATCATGTAGCCTTCTTTGTAGTGTACTGACGCTTATATTCATTGAGTCTGCGACCTGAATACGAGTTGGCGAGCTCACACCCATCATAGTATCGATAATTATCTCACAGCGCTGTTTGTAACTAATTTCAGAAAATTGAGTAAACAACATATTAAACAAAGGATTGATATAAAACTTTCTGCCAAGCTCCTCTTCAGCTTTTATCAATAAGCTGGCGGCGTTTTTATAATGATCTTTACACTTTAAGGCATAGACCAAACTTGTTTTATTAGCAGACTCAGCAGGTGCCCCAAAGACAGATTTATAGTACTCCAACTCATAAGCGGTATGACGCTGTGCAACATATAGTTTCTGCAACATACCTGGACAAAATGCTTCTACGATTCGATAGACCAGTACCATAGCGCCATCAATCTGATGCTTATTCATCATATCTGGCGCGTTGGAGATAAAATCAAATCGAAGCAATCCTTTCTCTACAGACAGTTTGAGGGTAATAGACTGTGTAATCAGGGGGAAAAAACGATATACAAGCCGAATGACCAACAAGAAAGGCAGCTCATTATTTACATTGGCAAAAGGCCTGACACATTCGCTGATAGCTTTATAAGACGGTAATGATTCAATGTTAACCAAAAAATTTAGGCTTAATCCTAAATAGTTGTCTTGCAAGGTGTTGCATAAGTCGTTTACTTCTTTCATAACAGCCGACATAGGTACTCTATCACCGCCGTAACTGTCCATTGATAAAAAAATCTCTGCAATTTTAGGAATGTCTTTTTCACGTTTTTTATCAAACAAATACAATGTCATTGCTTCTCTTATTGCAAACATCATACTCTTATGGGTACTGTATTCAGCTTCTATCATTTTTGACTCAATTACGATTGACGATATTCAATCTATCTTTTGACGAGACTAAGGCCGATGCTGTTTAGGCTATAGACTCCTAAAATATATATTTATATTGGTTTTTTTTACTATAGCCCCTACTTTAAACAACTTTAGTTATCTAAAATAGCGCCATTTTTCGCTCCTTGACAAACTATAGAACCAGCTAATAATTTAAGAATTTTCTTTATATACCAGTCTTTTTTGACGAGCGAATTATCTAGAGTTTTACCTGAAAGAATACAGCAGAACCTAACTTTGACTCATATTACTACACAATATTCATAGAATACCTTTAAAAAAACTTATATCTATGATTGTTATCATGCATTTTACCTAATATTTATAATATCGAATTGACTAGAGCCTATTATAAACTGCACTCTATACCACTCTAGTTAGGCGCATATAGTCAAGCCACAACAGTATTGACATAAGGAAACTAGGGCGTGTCATCAATTAGATTGTGAGGCTTAAAATGAGAAAAATTGTAGATAAACAAGGAAGAAATTGCCGTCAATATGAACATATTGACAAAATTACTGACGATTTTTAGCAAAATTTAGCTATTTTAAGGCCACTAAATGCATTAATGTGCTAATTGATGACATGCCCTAGTACTATATCTGCTTTATGTGAGAGTCACGACATCTCAACCAATTGATAACGCTGATAACTTAACCAGTCATCACTTCCTAGGCCAATTATATGACCCCTTTATATACTGTATTAGCTGTACTGGTTACCTTTATTTGGGGTGTGAACTTTACCTTTATTGCGTGGGGGCTCGACAGCTTTCCTCCACTGATGCTCACGGCCCTACGTTTTTTCTTTACCGCTATACCACTGGTGTTTTTTCTTAAGCCACCTAAATTTAACCGTACGTTATTTATCTATGCCATCGGTACGTTTGTCATGCAATATGCTTTTGTATTTACTGCTATGCATTTGGGTGCATCGGCAGGATTGACGGCGCTATTGCTACAAATTCAGATTTTTATCACCGTACTGCTAGCATATGTCATGCTGGGTGAGGCAGTAAATCGCATGCAAATCATCGGTATGATAGTTGGCGTACTAGGATTGGGCGTGATTGCGCTAAACCTTGGCGGTGATATGCCATTGGCTGGATTTGTCTGTATATTGATTGCGGCAATAGGTTGGAGTTTTGGCAATATCGCATCAAAGCAAGCATCGGCTCAAGCAACTTTAAAGTCTGCGCAGCAGGAATCAAGCGCTTCTATTACTTCGCCTACCACTGGTAAAAACAAAGCGTCTGCATTATCTGCGCTAGCACTAGTGGTATGGGGCGGTCTAATTGCTTGTGTAATCTTGACGCTGTCTTCTCTCATATTTGAGACTGATGCATGGCAGTTGGCGACATTTACAGAGGCCTCGCTTAAGTCATGGTTATCGCTTGGGTTTATCGTGTATATCTCAACCTTGATCGGTTTTGGACTGTGGGCACATCTGCTTAGCCAAAATGCGGCCTCTAAGGTGATGCCGTTTGCTTTGTTAGTACCCGTATTTGGTATGACAACGTCAGTGCTGCTTACAGGGGAAGTGGTGACATGGTGGAAGATGCTAGCAATGATATTGATCTTGTCAGGTTTGTTATTGGCAAATATGAAGCTAAAAAAGAAGCCTCGATTAGTATGATATTTGCGGCTTATGTTCCTATCAAACAGCATAGGCCGCTTTTCATTGTCTGTAAAAAATAAAAAAGCACGTTTGATAAAGTATTTTTATCAAACTCACTTAGATGACTTGCTCACTAGCGTTACTAACCACTAAATAATATTAACTTCATAGCTGAACTTCTCTGCTAACCCATATGACTCCCTATATTCGATAGGGTCACCTGATAGGTTCTTAGCGATGCGGCATACCTTTACGAGGTTTTCTTGCTTAGTATTGCCCAAATAAGGATCTATGTGGTTAGCAATAAAGAACAAAGTCTCCACGGCAGACGAGACAAACTGACCACACTTGGTATAGTAGAACGGATATAGCAGATTCTCAAAATCTTCAGGCTCTAGATTGACAAATGCTTGATAGCGACTCTTGGGTAACCAAATCTTTTCACTGAGCGAAACTTTGCCCTCAATGATACGTACACGTTCTATATAAATAAGCGCTTTATTCTTACCAATATCTAGCTTTTCGTTAATCTCTTCAATACCCTCTATTACCATGACCTTTTTGACCACGCCTGTCGGTGTCGCATAACAAGCATCTTTATCACGAAATTTAAAAAACCGTAATAATGAGCTTTCAAAATCTGGACGCTTTAGAAAGGTACCTCTGCCTTGATACTTGGTTAATACGCCATCGTCGACCAGCTTCTCAACCGCTTTTCGAACGGTTCCGACTGATACTTGATACTTATCTGCAAACTCTTGCTCAGTCGGTAAAGGTGTGTTTTCATCCCACTTACTTTCCGTAAGCAGCGTTAGGATGTGCCATCGTACTTGCTCATACCGTGGCATTTTAAATTTTTCTAAATTTTTCAGCATTATTTCACCACAATTTAAGGGGGTTTATGAACTGTTTTACTGTTTTTAAGCATTGTTATCATTTTAGAGATTAGGATATAACGGATCACTTAATTTTAAGCGCTAAGAAAACCTTATACATCATTGCCATACTAACGACTGTCTGGCACTTTGTGGACAATCTTATCTAATTCATATTACTTTTTTTGCTATTATTCCACTTATTTATACGTGCATTTCAGGCTTATACGATTCTCTAATCTAGAAAATTGTTTATCAATATCTTGTAATGCTCTTTACCTATAGAAGTCAATACCGTTCTCTATAGAATTCATATAGTTAAGCTCAAGGGACAGTAATGACTCTTTATATTCTAGCCGCAATAGTAATATGTATTATTTTGGGCTATACCACCAAGATCAATATTGGTCTATTTGCTATTGCATTTTCATACCTCATCGGCTGTTTCGGTATGGGAATGAGCGCTTATGAAATTGTTGAGCTGTGGCCTCTCAAAATTTTCTTTGTTATTTTTGCGGTTACTCTCTTCTATAATTTTCCTTTAGCGAATGGCGCTTTAGAAAAACTATCGAATCATTTGATCTATAGATGCCGTCATTTTCCTGAGTTTTTACCCTTGGTTATTTTCTTTGCCGCTACGATCGTTGCTGGCTTAGGGGCTGGCTATTACACCGTCTTAGCCACGATGGCACCTATGATTCTGTTATTGTCTAAACGTACTAATTTGAATCTTGTCATTGCTACCTTATCTGTTAACTATGGTGCATTGGCTGGTGCTAACTTTATCACCTCACAAAGCGGGGTTATCTTTCGAGAGCTGATGCGCGGGGCCGGCGTCGCAAATGATAATACCTTTACTTATGTTTTAGGTGTCTTCGCGGTTACCTTTCTAATGCCAGTGATCGTCTTAAGTATCTATTGCTTTTTTAATGCCAAAAATAGCAAAATTGCGATTCAAACGATAGTACCAGAGCCTTTCGATAATAAGCAAAAACAATCTATTATGCTGATTTTTATTATGATGGCTATCGTGCTTATTGTACCTATCTTAAATCTACTAATGCCTAACATAGAAGCGATTCAGTTTTTGAACGCTCGGATTGACATTGGTTTTATCGCCATTATTTTCGCCTTAATTAGCTTATTGTTAAAATTGGGTGACGAAAAAAAGGTAATAGCCTTGATACCTTGGAACACGCTTATCATGATTTGTGGGGTCGGTATGTTGATCGGCCTTGGCGTTGAGATCGGTGTTATCTACGAGCTAACAGAATGGCTAAGTACCAACGTTCCTATCTGGCTGATACCGATTTTAATCTTCGTTATCAGTGTAATTATGTCCCTCTTTGCTAGTACACTTGGCGTGGTCGCCCCTACTCTATTTCCTATGGTACTGCCCTTAGCCGTGGCCTCTGGACTTAACCCCTTATTGCTATTTACCTGTATTGTTGTGGGGGCGCAAAGCTCATCCCTTTCACCCTTCTCATCAGGAGGTAGCCTTATGTTAGGCGCTTCTCAAGTGGTCATAGAAAAAAACAAACTGTTCAATGCGCTACTATTCAAAGCGGTGCCTTTAGATATTGGTATTGGCATACTAGCAATTTTAATTATCCAGCTGATATTTTAACTAGATCCTGTCCTCATTTGAAAAGAGAGAGACACACCCTATCTATAAAAATTCACATTCGTAAAGATAGCTTTGATACGTCCGCCTATTGACTGACATATGCGCCTAAAATTATCAAACATCCACTTCATTATCATTTATAGCACTTATTTGTATATTACTAACGTCATCTACTAAATCAGCTATTATCCTTATCTGTAATAACATACCCCAGCATATTTCTGACATGTTCTCATGGTTGCCTATCTCTATAATCCATTGTATTTATTAGTTTTTATTTATAAAGATATCCTATTTTCGAAGAATTACACAGTCTTATTTTTTCTTAATGTGCAGGTAATAAACAAATAATCATAAGTCATTGTGATAGTATCTTAAAATAAAATTCATGTATACATACATATGTTTCTTGTTATTTTTAATATATTCTGTTACTTTTGCAAAACGCTAAAAAATCTACTTTTATGAAGTTTAGTGATTATTGTTAGGATAATCTGAACTTCATCTGTAATCACTTTATTATTTTGCTCAAAACTCTATTGAGTTTTTCATTAAAAATACACACAAGGAGTGTCGTGTGAACAAACTATCCTATTTGGCTCTTGGCCTTTCTGTACTCACCCTTACCGCATGTAATAAATCTGATACGACTGCATCTGATGCCAGTTTTGATGCCCCTTCACGTCCAGAATGTATTGCACCAGCAAAACCAGGCGGTGGCTTTGACTTGACTTGTAAACTTGCTCAAGCTGGCCTCAGAGATACTGGTCTATTAGAAGATCCTATGCGAGTCACTTATATGCCGGGCGGCGTCGGTGCTGTGGCTTATAACAAAATCGTTGCCAATGATCGTGCTAATAATGATGCAATCATTGCTTTCTCTACTGGCTCTATCCTCAATTTATCGCAAGGTAAGTTTGGTAAATTCACTGAAAAAGATGTGAAATGGCTAGCAGCCGTTGGTACTGATTATGGTGCTATCGCTGTCAATGCAGACTCACCTATCAAAGACTTGGCAGGGCTGGTTGCTGAGCTTAAGTCAAACCCAAAAGCAGTTAGTTTCGCCGCTGGTGGTAGTGTTGGTGGTCAGGACTGGATGCAAACAGCTATTTTAGCCAAAGCGGTTGGCGTTAATCCTAGCGATATGACTTATGTTGCGATGGAAGGTGGCGGTGAAGCTATTACTGCCGTAATGGGTAACCATGTAACTGTCGTAAGTGCTGGTATTGCTGAAATCATGCCACAAGCCAATGCTGGCAAATTACGTGTATTGGCCGTATTTGCAGATGAGAGATTGGGTGGCACGATGGCCGATATTCCTACTGCTATAGAGCAAGGCTATGACGTTACTTGGCCAGTCATGCGTGGTTATTACATGGGTCCAGATGTCAGCCCTGCCGCTTATGACTGGTGGAAATCAAGCTTTGATAATATGCTTGCGGATCCAAAATTCGCTGAATTACGCGAGCAGCAAGAGCTACTACCATTCTCTATGACTGGTGATGAGCTGGAAGCATACGTTTATAAACGTACAGGTGAGCTACGTGAGTTGTCTGCTGAGTACGGTCTTGTTGATGCTGCAGCTAAGTAGCATTACTCAGATCATATCCCCTTAATGATTGAATACTGATTTTTATAGTATTTATCGAAGGTTGACAGATGAGACATCTATCAACCTTCTTATTTTGGAATTTAAGGAATACTTCTATGACAATGGAACGTGCATTTTCTGGATTAATGGGGCTGTTTAGCTTATTTCTAGTCTACTTAGCTATTGGTTACGTTGCTCCTATTGCCTATGATCCTATCGGCCCTAGACCCTATCCTATTTTGATTTTCTCACTTACGGCGCTTTTGACCTTGGTTATTGCCTTTCGTCCAGCACGATTTACGAAAGTCATCGATTTAGGCTACAACAACGTAGTGCTTAGAAATCTTGTGCTGTGTGTCAGCGCACTATTGATTTATAGCTTAATTTTTGAGCCTTTAGGTTTTGTGGTTGCTACCACACTGATGTGTTTTGCGGTTGGTTTATTATTTGCCGGAAATCCTATTAAAAGCCTTATCTTTTCAGTTGTGATCAGTATCGCCTTGTATGTCTTATTTGACATGGCCTTGGATGTGATTCTGCCACTTGGAATATTATCAGGAATAATGGGATAGCTATTATGGAAACTTTTGACTTTTTAATGCAGGGTTTTGGCGTAGCAATGTTGCCCAAAAACTTACTAATTGCACTCATTGGCGCTTTTATTGGTACGGTTGTGGGTATGTTGCCTGGCCTTGGCCCTATTAATGGTGTGGCAATTCTATTACCTTTTGCCTTTGCCCTTGGTCTGCCACCTGAGAGTGCACTTATCTTACTAGCAGCTGTTTATCTTGGTTGCGAATATGGCGGTCGTATTTCTGCCATTCTACTTAACGTGCCGGGATCTGCCGCGGCGGTTATGACCTCTTTAGATGGTAACCCGCTAGCGGTTCAAGGAAAAGCCGGCATCGCCTTATCCATCTCTGCGGTTGCCTCGTTTATTGGTTCTACGATTGCGACCATTGGTGTGGTGTTGTTCGCACCTCTATTGGCTAAATGGGCAGTGTCGTTTGGACCTGCTGAATACTTCGTATTGATGGTATTCGCAATTTGCTGTTTAAGTGGTTTGGTTGGTGATCAACCTATCAAGACAGCAGTGTCAGCGTTAATCGGTTTGGGTCTGGCTACTGTTGGTGTTGATGCGGTCACAGGTATCTATCGCTATACCTTTGATTCAGTCAACTTATCTGATGGTATTCAGTTCACAACGATCGTTATTGGCTTTTTCAGCGTCAGTGAAATCTTGATTTTGCTCGAAAGAACCAGTACTGGTGGTAAAGTAATCGCGCAAGGTAAGCGTAGCCTGTTCAACCTAAAAGAATTCCTCTTTACCATTGGCGCCATGGTGCGTAGTGGCATAATGGGCTTCTTCGTTGGTATTTTGCCTGGTGCAGGTGCGACTATCGCGAGTGCGATGACCTATGCTAGTGAACGTAAAATTGCTGGAGACAGTGGCAAATTTGGTGAAGGCGATCTTCGTGGTTTAGCATCTCCAGAGGCAGCTAACAACGCATCAGCATGTGGTTCATTCGTACCAATGTTGACTTTAGGTGTTCCAGGTTCTGGTACGACAGCGGTTATGATGGGTGCACTAACATTGTATAACATCACGCCAGGTCCGCAGTTGTTTACTGAGCAGCCAGATATTGTTTGGGGTCTTATTGCCTCGTTATTTATCTGTAACGTCATTCTTTTAGTAATGAACATTCCGCTAGTTGGTGTGTTTTCAAAGCTACTTAATGTACCAAACTATATCTTGATACCATCAATTGCTGCTATCAGTTTCGTTGGTGTCTACTCTATCAATAGTACAACTTTTGATATGGTGTTTATGGTCGCACTTGGTATATTTGGTTATTTCTTACGTAAATTACAGTTCCCTCTATCAGCCCTTATTCTAGGTTATGTACTAGGAGAGCTCATGGAGTCTAACCTCAGACGTGCCTTGTCTATTTCTCAAGGTGAGATGTCTATTCTATGGAGTAGCCCAATCACCGTGTCACTATGGGGTCTGGTAGTTATTATGATATTCATGCCAATTATTCGTAAAATGTATCGTAAGCGCTTTAAGAAAATGATTGTTTAGGTTTTAGCGATTATGTTCTCTAAATGCTGTTTCTACGGTGGTCGTACTCTATGTGTGACCACCGTTTTTTTGGGATACAGTAAAGCTTTTATTAGTCATCCGAAATGCGTTATGCCTCCCTACTTGATGTAACTTATGAAATAGGATTTTATAGTGCTCTTTGTTTTAGATTTACTGCAAACCATTCCAACTTGGCACTTAGCAGGTTTGTTTGTCGCTGGCATGGTCGCTTTTATTATCTCCATTATATCCGGTGGTGGCGGTGCGATGCTCCTGATACCAGTCACCTCTTCGATGATAGGGACAGCGATTGCACCACCTGTGATCAACGTGGCTACCTTTATGAGTAATGCCTCGCGGCTCTATTTATTCTGGCATTATATTGATTGGTCATTGACTAAATACTATGTCCCAAGCGCTATCGTAGGTGCATGGCTCGCCGCACTGGTGTTTAGTCGTTTGGACGCAGGCTGGATTCAGTTATTGGTTGGTGCATTTTTAGTCTCGACTATTTTCCAATACAAGTTTGGTAAAGTCAGTAAAACATTTGATATGCCAAAAGTAGGTTTTGTACCTGTAGGCTTTGCCATTGCTTTTATGAGCACATTGGTGGGTGGTCTCGGCCCTATTCTTAACCCTTTCTATATGAATGCTGGACTAGAAAAAGAAAGCCTTATTGCGACCAAAACAGCTAATTCTTTTTTTGTAGGTATTGTACAAATCGTCAGCTACACCTTTTTTGGAATACTCACTTTCAAAATATGGGTGTATGCTCTTGTATTAGGACTGGGCGCCGTGATTGGCAATATCATTGGCAAACGCTTTTTGGCAGGAATCAGTATCAGCCAGTTTAGAATCATGCTTCTGATACTAATGGTCATCAGTGGCCTAATAATGATAATAAGAAATATTGATGTGCTGTTCTAGAGACTCCTCCATTCTACGCCATAGCTATTCACAGTACATTTGCATAAACAATGATAGTACTTTCACCTCATATATCTTTACCAATGGAGTCGCTACACATAGTGTCTTTGTTGGCTACATGCATACTGGTTATCCCTGAGCAATGCTATCAAAACCAACACAGATAGTTTTGATCGAACAGACTGACGATATCAGTAAAATAACATCTGTTTTAGCGTTTTTTCGAATCTGCTTATGCCTACCAAATTTAAAAAGCCCCAATCTTAAGACTGGGGCTTTTTTTCGTCCGTTAAACACGGGCTGCGGCGGAAACATCTGCTTTTATTAATCTCTAATCATAATTATTCAATCAAGGTTGAGTTACTTGGAAAAGCGGCGATGACCAAAACGCAACTAACTCTTAAAATCTATTAAAACTAAAACCCTCTTTTTGATCCCTACTATTTGCTAAAAAGTCGGAAACAACTGGTTTGAGTGATAAGTGCTAAAATAGCTAAAACTTATAAGTTACCTTGCCTGACACAGTGAGTGGTGTACCATAATAAACTTGGCTAAAGTTGACACTGTCTACATACTGCTCATCAAACAAATTTTCAACATTGAGTTGTAGTGCTAGCTTTTCGTTTACAGCATAACGCGCCATCAAATCAACCAAGGCTACGGCATCTTGCTGGTATTTTTCTTGTAGACCACTTGCGGGATTAGTTAACAAGCTATAGCGTTCATCAGACCAACTAACACCGCCACCCACGGTCAATCCAGAAACCCAGTTAGACATATCATAGGTAGTGAATAGCTTGAACACTCTGTCAGGATAGCCACTATTGACCGTAACATTATCCTTATCTTCAGCCGTAAACTGAGTATATCCAATGCTTGTCTGCCATTCCGGTGTTATTTTTCCAGTCACCTCAACATCGATACCTGTACTGGTTGCTCCTTCAGCACCAACATAAGCTTGTGTTGGGATATCGACACCAGACACCATATTGTCACCATCTGCTTGAGCTAGATTGTCTTGCTTGATACGAAAGACGCTAAATTGACTTTGTATCGTACCCGCATCATTACTACTCTTTATGCCCAGCTCATAGTTATCACCATCGATAGGGTCTAAATAACCATTATTCACATCCACTTCTGTTTGCGGTTTGAAAATACTGGTGTAACTGGCAAATAACGTATGATTGTCATTAACGTCATAAGTAGCACCAACATAAGGTACCCAGATAGCGTCATGTGACACATCAATATCTGTACCAAAATTCACACCTTCGCTCTCGTAGTCTGTGACTCGTGACCCTAAAATAATGGCTAGAGGCTCGCTCAATTGGAGTCGGCCTGAACCAAATATACTGGTCTCTTTAGTCGTGAGCTCGGTAGACAGACTCTTATCACTCCATGCTGGCTCTGCATAACTACCATCCCAACTGAAAAAATCACCGATAGCACCAAAGTTAGGAGTAGCGGTATAACTGTAGGCGGTCAAATCGTTTTTATTATAGCTAGCGCCAAAACGTACCTCGTGTGTTTGGCCAAAAGCATCAAAATAACCATCGACACTCGCTTGTACATTGTCTTGATTACGCTCACTCTCAAAACGTCCGTTGTATGCTGACAGACCCAGACCCATCTCTTTGTCTATCGTGTTTCCTAATAGATAAAACAACTTGTCATTGGACTCGTTTTCGCTACGACTGCCTTTCAACTCAAAGCGCCAATCATCATTCAAATCATGGGTTACAGAGCCAAAATAACTGCGGTTGATGCTATTCCATTTTACCCAATCAACACTGCCGTTTTTGCTCACATCCCAAGAAGCCTTGCTACCGTCGCTAAAATAAGCCGGTAACGATCCCCACATGGTTGAGTTTTGTACATTATCTTGATATGAAGCACCGACACTTATCGTAGTATCATCACTAATATCCGCATCGATCACACCATAAAACAGTCCAAGCTGTTTATCTTCTCGATCGACATAAGTATCACCATTCTGATACTCAGCGACAAAGCGGCCGCGTACATCACCGTCAGCTGTCAGCGGTGTACTGGCATCTATCGTCGTCCCATATTTACCATAATTATCTGCAGTAGCGCTGATAGTCGCAGTCGGCTCACGACTATTAGCGTGCTTTCTCACTAAGTTAATTGACGCAGAAGGTTGACCCGATCCAGCAGTTAGCCCTGCCGCACCTCGTACTACTTCGACTCGATCATAAATGGCAGTGCTCGCCAAGTCCTCACCATTTGACCACTGTGCATAGAAATCAACATCTTGACCATCAATACGATACTGGTCAATATCAAAGCCTCTTGCTGATGCACCACTACGCCCACCATCAAAACTTGCTGCACTAATACCAGGAGTATTGCGAAGGACATCAGATACTGTTTCTAGCTTTTGGTCTTCAATTTGCTGATTGGTGATGGTCGTCACTGATTGCGGGGTTTCTTTAGCTGTTAACGTCAATCCTGTTGCAGTTGATTGACGATCATAAATATACTCGTCTGTATCTTCACTATTGCTTATGCTGGACGCCGTCACTACTATCGTATCTAAAGTGGTCGAAGGCACTTCATTCGACGCTTCATCTGCTTCAACATATGAAGACTTGTTACTTACCTGTGTAATAGGTTGCATATTATCATTGGCTAGTACCGTCTGACTTGCCATGGTGACCATGATAGATATCACTGATAACGATAAAAAATGGTATGGCATTTGAACAGCAGGTGTCGGGAGTTTTTTCATCGTAGTTACTCATGGCAAGTTTAAGAAAGCTGAAATCATTGGTTTTCACTGTAGCAATAATTAGTATCAATTATTAACAATAGAGTATAACTATAAATAGTAATGAAAACAATTATCATTATCTTATGGCTACCTACTTAAAGAAAAGGAGTATGCGTACTACCGACTAGAAACTAAATAAATCAGATTTTGACACAACTAAAAAATCCCCAATATCACTAGTAACAACTAACGATTGGGGATTATTTAATTTTTTTTTAATAAGTAAGCGACTGCTTAGTAAGCTATTTCTTTTAGTGCATTATTTTGATGAAAGCTGGCTGACAAACCACCTACAATATGCCAATACCACTCAGCAGTAATTGACCACCTGCGACTAACAATAATAGGCCAAAGGCACGCTTAAGCATCAAAGCTGGCAATACATGGGCAAGCTTGGCACCAACTTTTGCCATCGCAAAGCTCGCCACTGAAATACATAAGAAACCACTAATATGCACAAAGCCTATCGTACCTTCAGGAAGGTTGACCACGTCTTGACCAAACCATGCAAAGCCTACCGCACCAGCTAAAGCAATCGGTAAACCACAGGCAGCGGAAGTCCCAACTGACTGCTTCATTGGCAAGCCTGCCCAATTTAAAAATGGAACGGTCAAACTACCACCGCCAATACCAAAAATAGACGATGCCATACCAATACCGGTACCCGCCCCAAACTGTACACTAGCAGGTGGTAATGGCTTCTCTACTGACTCTTGATTAGAGAAGAACAACATTTTTAGCGCCATTAGTAATGCACCAATACCAATAATAATTTGTAGCATCTGACCTTCAATCATATCAGCAATGCCTGCGCCAACCAGACTGCCAATAACTAGACCCAAGGCCATATGACGCCAGACCTCCCAGCGTATACCACCACGTTTATTATGAGCCGTTAGTGAGCTGATAGAGGTCACAACAATCGTCGCAAGAGAAGTACCAATCGCTAGATGAGTAATAACTTCAGGAGGAAAATTATATGCCGTAAAAATCCATACGAGTACTGGGACAATAATCATGCCGCCGCCCACACCAAACAAGCCAGCGCTAACGCCTGCGAATGCCCCTGCAATAATAAACCACACATATAACATCTAGATCCTACCTTTTGATTATGGTCAAAGTAAATCATTAAGATTTACTTTGACCTGATAGCTTTATTAACAATATTCTAAAAATCAGATATCTGGCTCTGTATTCTAAAATTTACGGCTAGCACATTAACGATTTCTTTCTATCCAGTCTTTTAATCCATCTAAGTTACGAAAATCATCCCAACTCCTACAAGGCACATGCGGTAGCAAGTTATTTACCATTCTGGACAAAGCATTTCCCGGGCCTATCTCTATCACCATGCTCGGCTGATATTCTTCAATACTTTCCATACAGCAGTACCAATCTAATGCATGATCTATTTGACGTGATAAGATATCTAAACCTTGATTTGTCTCACTGTACCTTATACCTTCAGTCGCACTAACAATCGGTGTTGTCATAGCGGATAAAGCTAATGATTCTGTATATTTACGGAACTTCGCCGTCGCACCCTGCATCATTACCGTGTGCGACGGCACTGACACATTTAGCAGTTGCACGTTTTGTGCACCCAATGTTTGGGCAACTTGTGTAGCCTGTTCAAGATTTTTTTTGTGACCACCTATAATGAATTGGTCTCTATTAATCCTAATAGATAGATAGGTTTTACTCTCTTCAAGCAGTTGATCCAGTTTACTATCAGGCACACCTTTGATTGCTAATAACCCGCTAGACTCTGTCACTTCTTGCTGCATGAGGTTGGCTCTTTTACTAACTAAATCTAACCCGTCCTCAAATGTGAGTTGGCTACTACAACAAAAGGCACTTGCTTCTCCCAAAGAATATCCAGCAAAAGCCGTTGGTGCTGCAATCAATTGACGTAGCTGATGCCATCGATAATATTGCAAAGTATAAATGAACGGTTGCGCAACTTTGTTATCAAATAATTTATCACTATCAGAATTTTCATCGAATAGATCTGGTGCCATAGCACTTAGAATCGATCGCTCGTGCTCCGAGGTATAGGTCAGTATTTCATTCACGTGCTTTTGGCTTTGTAGGCCTTGCCCACTAAATAGGATAATTAAATTCATTTTCCACCTTATAAAAAAATATCGTGACGGCCAATAGATCAGCACTGCCACCTGGGCTGAGGTTATTATGAATAAAATACTGATTAATATTACTTACTTTTTGGCGCCAATCTAATTGATGTACGCCCCCTGCTTGCAAAAACTGTTTCGCCAATGCTTGAGTATTTTCTAAGTCTTTTATTCCGCCTCGCCACACGATATTAGTATCTGATAATACGGATATCAGTGTCATTAATGCTTGCATACTGGCTTTTTCAAAATCTTGAGTGCTATAAATAGTGTCATAGAAGCATGGCAAAACGTCAGTTAAAATAATCTCAAAGCCATTAGAAACCATCTCGATAGCACCAGTTATGCCGTGCTTCTTGAACATTTTTTGACCGTGGCTATCTGGCTCACGCTGCAGACGAGTCGTTAAATCAAACTGCCACCGATCTATCAGTTGCTCACAGATATTGTTAGCGGTTAATGGTATTTCTGCTTGTATACATCTACCAATCGCTGCACAGACAAAACCTAAATTAAATATTGCACCCTTATGAGTATTAATATTTTTGGTCGCCTCTCTCATTTTTGCTTCTTGATAAATCCCCATATTTTTTAAATCATCAAATGGTCTGTCATCATAGCCAAACTGACTTAATGTAGAAAAATAACCTTTCAAAGAAGTGATGCTATTAATAAAAGTAAGATGGTTCATATCTGTGTGACTGCCATTACTGGAGGGACAGACAAGACCTGGTTTATTTTCCAAACTTAACTCATCATATAAAGCTTCACATGCTAATTCATCAATCTGCTGCCAGACTGCCTGTGTTAGCAATAAGGGTTTGTTTGTGCGATCTAATAAAGTGTTCAAATTCATCAGTATTCCATCCTAGTAATACGTCTATTTTTTGAAGCTTAATATCACAAAGGGTTTTTACTAAAACGGTTGGGACATCAAACATAATGGCGTAGATTAGCTCATTAAAAGATACGTCGTTACATCCATGTAACCTTATCTCTCCATCTATTTTTAAACCCACGGCAGATTGCGCAAGCAGGTTAAAGGCTTCCACTTCTAATAATATTTGTGCAATATTATTACTGTGTGCAACGATTAAAATATCCAAATCTGATGTTGGTTTCACAAAAGGCAAACCCGTAAAGTATTGATTGGCAAAGGAGCCATAGACACGCACATCACAATCTAAATGAGCACAGCGTTCAATAAATTTTTGAGTAGACCTTTGAATCGTTTTCGGTAACTGAGGTATTAAAGCCTCAAGCGCTAAAGATGGCTTGATAACTTTAGGAGTTGTAGATAGCGTTAGTGCCAATCGATATTTACGACCGTCCTCTATATAACTGGTCGCAACCTTGATGACATCGCTTATATCTTGTCTACAAGCCGTCAGTGGTTGTTGAGACTCAATCATCTTACTAACAGCCATGGTCACCGATAAAGGTAGAGATGCATTCATAAAGTCATATGGCTCATGGCGCTGTAAGTAAACTAAATCATGACGTTGCATACATCTCACCTCTATAAAGACTTGCTTAACATTAAGCGGTCAAAACCGACTGAACAATATCATTGCATAACAAACGCCCTTTTCTTTCTTCTGCCACTTGCCGGCGATTATCTGTAAGAAAATCATCAATATGTGTCAGTTGGGATTCAAGAGCGTTTTCGACCAGATGTTCATCAAGCGCTTTCCAAATATCGTTAACCGCGCCCATTGCATAGTAGTTCTCTACACCTGGTGCAAAAATGGCAGATGTCTGTGATAAGGACTTCAGCTTATCTAACGGTATCTTAGTCACCCTCGACATCGCATTTAAATCCATCACTTTCACTTGGCTTGATTGCATGGCAAACACTTGATTTGCCATGAGACCATAAGATAAGAACCCACCACTGACCGCCTCACCCAAAACGATAGCCAAATTTGGATGACCGCTGCGTTTGAGCAGATCAACACAAGACGCCAGATGGGCAAACGTTCTATTGAGACATAACAACTCGTCAGCTCTCGATGAGTCTTGTCCCATCGTGTCTACGATAAATACGATAGGCGTTTTTTTACCTTGTGCTATGACATCTAATATCTCATTAGCAAGTGTCATTGCAATCAGTTGGTTCATAGCGGCGGAATCAACGGTACCAATGATTTCAACCTTGCCCATTTTGGTTTCTGCACTACCTCGTATCATTGAATGCTCAATGTGATACTCAAGCTCGTTGGGAAACAACGCTTCTAAAATTGTTTTCGTTTGCATGATATTATCCTTTTTTAATAGCTCTAATCTGTTGAGCGCTAAGCATGGAAATAGATTCAGGGTTGTCTATATTCATCGACTGCCAAATTGGTATGCTGTCTTTTTCACCAAACCATTTATCATACTGGCTTTGCAATGAGGCTTGCTGTTGCTGTAAATACGCTAAGTCCAAATCAATAGCAGGTTGCTGAAGAGCCTCAACAATCCCTTGAGTAATATCATTTACATCATCTTCTACCAAAAATTCGACATGATTGAGCAAATAACGTGTCTTACCACCTGTCACTCGCCATACTAAAGCTCTGTCTTTAGAATCAAACTCTTCTACACCTTTAATGGTTTCAATCACTTCAGGGCCTGAAAGAGCCAGACGCCCCTCCTCTGTCATAATGACATGTGTACTTAGACACGCACATATCCCCATACCACCGAAGGCACCATTCGTGCCACCAATGACGGTAATAATAGGAATGCCCGCATTGCGAACCTTTAACATCGCACGCATAATCTCAGAAATCGTAATCAAACCAGCGTTTGCCTCGTGAAGGCGAACACCACCTGAATCAACCAAAAAGATAATGGCTTTAGGCTTTTCTTGAATAGCTTTGAGTAACATGCCGACAATTTTTGCCCCATGTATTTCCCCTACAGCACCACCCATGAATTTGCCTTCTTGAGCAATCATGTATATTGGCTCATCTTGAATTTTTGCCTGCCCAATAATGACACCATCATCGAAACTGCCTACGATATCTAACGAGGCAAGATTAGGACTCACAGGGATGCTACCGGGCTTAAGAACTTCTTGAAAACTGTTCTTATCAACAATACTGGTGATTCGATTACGTGCCGTCTTTTCATAAAAGCTTTGTTGAATATGTGAATTATCCATGTGATTCTTCCTCTAAGATATTAATCGCTTGGCTTAAGCGTAGACTCACTACTGCGGGAGTCGCGCCCATATCATTGACCTTAAACTCCAATCCGCCTACTGCATAACGACTAGAGAAATCCTGCAACACAGTCTCCCAAATATGATCAAAGCCTGCGACTGAGGTATCAATAATGAATTTACTACTTTCATTATTCGCTAGCGGTGTTACTAATACTTCTAAGTTGCCTGAACCAACCACACCGCAAATAACTTCTTTTTTGATATTTTCGATGGGCTGTGAAATGAAGTCGAAATTAAGTACATTCATAGTTATATCCTTAGTATTATTTTTACCAGTTTCTGAAACGACTTGGTGGAGAGTAAGTACCATTGGACCACTTCACTAAATCTTTGACAGATTTGGCTGCCAATAGATCTCTCGTCGCTTTTGAAGCATCTACGCCAATATCCTCTGGTCTTTGGATAATCCCACGCTGTCTTAATTCTTTGACTTTTTCATGATCTCGTTGCATACCGATAGGTGTGTAACCCGCTACGCCGCGTATCGCTTGCTCTCTCTCTTCTGGAGTGCGACACAATAGTAAGTTTGCAATCCCTTCTTCGGTCACGATATGCGTGACATCATCACCATAGATCATGATGGGTGGAAAATCACTTCCCATTTTTTCTTGTAGTTGCCATGCATCAAGCTCTTCAACAAAGACAGAATCCATATGCTCACGGTAAGTTTCTACCATTTGCACCACTAGCTTCCGACCTTTTACCACGCGTCCGTCTGTCGCTTCTTGACCTGCTTTGAGATATGCATAGCTAGAATGTCTACGGCCATGTGGATCTGACCCCATATTGGGAGCGCCACCAAAACCTGCAATGCGGTCTACCGTCGCTGTCGAGCTGTTACCTTGTAAATCAATCTGTAAAGTTGCCCCTATAAATAAATCACAAGCATACAAACCTGCCGTTTGACTAAAAGCACGGTTAGATCTCATACTGCCGTCTTTGCCCGTAAAAAACACATCAGGGCGACTTTGAATATATTCGTCCATCCCTACTTCTGAGCCAAAGCTATGAATACTATCGACAAACCCACTTTCTATCGCTGGAATCATAGTCGGATGAGGATTGAGCGCCCAGTTAGTACAAATTTTACCTTTAAGGTTCAATTCTGCCCCATAAGTAGGTAACAGCAATTCAATGGCAGCCGTATTAAAGCCGATACCATGATTCAGGCGTTTAATTTGATAAGGTGCATAGATACCTTTTATGACCATCATTGCCATCAGTATCTGTACTTCCGTAATTTGAGCAGGGTCACGGGTAAACAAAGGCTCTATATAGTTAGGCTTGGGTGCCACAATGAAAAAGTCCACCCAGTCCGCAGGAATATCAACGCGTGGTACGCTATCTACTAGCTCATTTACCTGTGCAATGACAATACCGCTTTTGAATGCTGTGGCTTCTACAATTGCTGGCGTATCTTCGGTATTTGGGCCCGTATATAGGTTGCCTTCGGCATCTGCAGAATGTGCCGTGATCAAGCACACGTTTGGTATTAAATCGATGAAATATCTACCATATAACTCTAAATAGGTATGGATGGAGCCAATTTGAATTTTTTGTTGCTGAACCAGCTTTGCCAGTCTTAATGCTTGTGGACCAGAAAAGGAAAAGTCGACCTTACTCGCAATACCTTTTTCAAAGATATCGATATGACTCGGAAGTGCTAAAACCGACTGTAATATGTGCAAATCATTCAGCACTTCATTATTACACTGAGACAAACACTCCGATAAGAAGTCAGCTTGTTTTTGGTTGTTACCTTCTATACAGACTTTATCTTCAGGCACCAGTACCGTTTCCAGCAATTCAATCGTTCTATTACTCGGTACCAGTTTTTCCAAGCCTTTATTCTTCGCTTCATTCAGCTTTGTAGCCCGTCTTCTTTTTTGTATATCCCATGTTTTTTCTTCGATATTCGTTTTCATAAGACTTCCTTTATCTACTTATTAAAATATGGCATTTAAAGTTAGGAAAAATATAGATGGCCCTAATAAACACCCTAGCCCTGTGTAGAACGTAGCCACTAATGCGCCATAGGGAACCAACCTTACATCTGTACCTGCCAGCCCCGCTGCTACACCACTAGTCGTACCCACTAAGCCGCCGAAAATCATGGCTGAACGAGGGCTTTTAAGTTGCATGAACTTAGCAAGCAATGGCGTTGAAATCATAAAAAATACGGCTTTGATTAAACCAATCGCAATAGACAAGGCAATCACATCAGAGCTTGCACCAACAGCAGTACCTGTAATTGGACCCACAATATAAGTCATCGCACCTGCACCAATAGTCGTCATAGAAATAGCGTCTCTATAACCTAATGTCCATGCAACACCAGCGCCTACCACGAACGGGATAACGCAGCCTAATAACAAGGCAATAACGCCAATTTTTCCAGCACGTTTTAGTTCTTTGACATCTACCTCAAATGCAGTGGATGAGATAGCAAGATCTCGAAGCATCGCTCCGCCTAAGAGGGTGAATCCAGAGAAAATTTCAATATCAGAAATGCCTTTGCTACCAGTTGTATATAGACCTGCAAAGTAAGCGGCAATCAAACCGAGGGTGATAGCAATCGCCGATGACTGTAGTTTGCCTTTAGTTAGGTATTTGGATAGTACTTGAGAGAAAAGCATCACCAGACCTGTTACTGCAATAGCAGTGACAAAGGCATTCTTAGTGAGCGTCTGTATAATTAAGTCCATTTAATTACTCCATTTCGCGCTTTAATTAGTTGCGTAGTTTTTCGTATATTATTAATAACTCTCATTTATAGATAAGAACTATTCGACAGTTACCTCTTTATCGTCGTCCCATGTGAATGTATCGTAATCGTTGGCTATGTTATTAAGCCAACGTACAACGAACACAGTGGCAGTAAGCGCAATAACAGAAACAACAGCCGCTACCATTCCACCAGATAACGCAGCAACAACGTTTTGACCTGCTGCCATTGCAACTACAATAGGAATATACATTCCTGCCCAATACAAAACTCCAAACTGCGTAGATTTCGGCAGCATACCTTTTTTGGCAAGCAGCTCTTTACCGATAATTAATAGAATCATTGCGATTGCTACACCGCCAACGTTGGCATCGACACCTAATATTTGTCCCAATAGCCCACCGAGGAACACCCCCAATAGATAACAAACTGCTAGCAAAGCAGTACCATATATGATCATAAAAACCTTCCTTGGATATGAATGACAGCCGCTTTAGTGGTATCTAACTTGATACACGACCTGTTTAAAATAAAAACCTCAATTAATAACACCAGATATAGACACAAGTACGGATAACTATCGCTTAGTAATACCTTTTGAGGTTCTTTGACTTTCCCTATCTATCCCTCCCCTTCACAAAGAATATCAGCCCTAATAAAGCTCAAAACCTTTGTAAGGATCTACCATGTACTACCCACTTGTTTGATATAATCTAATACAGTTGGTTTGAAAGTGCAACCATATTGTATTTATTAAATCACTTATTGTATACAAATGGAGAATTTATGAGTTTAATTGACGACTTACCTTTATCTGTACAGGTCAGTAAAAAGATAGAAGATGAAATTATTTACGGTCGTCTTCCACCTGGTACTAAACTTGACGAAGCAAAACTGTGTGAAAAATATGAGGTATCAAGAACACCTATCCGTGAGGCTCTAAAGCTTTTAGCATCTGAAGGTTTGGTAGAAATCCGCCCTCGTAGAGGCGCAATTATCCCCACACTAAATATCGTGACGCTGTTTGAGATGTTTGAAGTGATGGCGTATCTTGAAGGTATGTGTGGGCGGTTGGCTGCTCGAAGAATCAATGAGGAAGAGAAAGTTGAGCTATTGGCGCTGCATAATGAATGTAAAGCGTATTTGATGGAAGGGAATACAGAAAGCTATTATGAAGCAAATAGAAAGTTCCATTTTTTCCTGTATCAACTCAGTCATAACAGTTTTTTGATAGAGCAAGCCAGCAACTTACATAACCGACTGCACCCTTATAGACGACTACAGCTGCGAGTAAACAATCGGATGCAGCATTCCTTTGAAGAGCACCAAAGCATTGTGGATGCCGTTATTAATTCTGATGAAGATTTGGCTGAGCGTTTGATCAAAGAGCATGTGTCAGTTCAGGGAGAGAAGTTTACAGACTTGGTGGCAACGATGGGTCCTGATAATACTAAAGACTAGACGACTTCATAAGTTTCCTGGGAAAAGGCTACTGCATTTCTGCCAGAATCATTGCAAAACCACCTCCATTATCTATATAACAGAAACCCGAAGATTTAAGTTCATTAAATCCTCGGGTTTTTTAGTTTAAATGATTACTCTATAGTCGGTTCAATATCAGATCTCAAAGTGAGCATCTACTACAGCATCACTTGTGCAATCATGGCCGAACCGATGAACGTACCTGTAAAGGTCAATATCGCAACCACTGCAATCTTAAATCCAGATTTTTTGAACAGATCTACTTCCATTTGCGAGATAGCAAAACCAGCATACGCAAGCACAGGTGTCAGTAATTGTAATACACCCATTTTCGCAGTCTCTTCCAGCACATAGGCGTTAAATGGAAACTGTGGCAAGGATATAAGGATAGCCACAATCGATATCCATGCGATAGCAGGCACGTTGAAAGGGATGACTCGTTTGAGTAATATGCCGACCACACAGCAGGCAAACAGAATCAACATGGCAGGCAATCCATCGATTGGATCAACGCCTTGCCCTACCCAGTTACTGAGTAGCAGCACCACACATATCACAGCTAGCAAGATGAATGTCTGTCCCATCGACAATACGGCAGGCTCTTCCATAACCGCACCGAAATCTGTGTCGGTAGTAGCGTCTGCAGTGTTCTTTTTAAATTTGCTAACGACCTTATATAAAAACTCTGTAAAAGGTAGCGCGACAAATAAGCTAACGAATAGTCCGGTGGCATAGGTCAATAAGTTAGACGTCGCGGCAAATGCCGTAATGGTCTCAGCTTGATCTGGCACTGTCTCTGCCAACGCAGCTGAACACGCACCCATCATACTACCACTACCGATACCACAAGCCATGGCAAGCGCTCGAACATCCATGATGTCCATAGAGGCAATGATGCCTGCCATCAATGAAAAGTAAATGGCACCAAACAAAGTACCCATTACATAGACGCCCATCACACCGATACCTTCGGCGCTTTGGAGACCATATTTATCAGCAATCAATGCCACGTTAGGCTCACGAGCGACAGAGTGTGTTGCACCGATAGCCTCTCTTCCCATACCGAAGACCAATACTGCAACCGGTAGTGCAATCAGTACAGTCGCTACATTACCCAGCTCTTGTAATAGCAATGCAGGACCTGCCGCGATGATTTCTTCGATATTCGGGCCAACGCCCACACCGAACTTTGCAATGAAAGGCATGATGCTTAAAAGAATGGCATAACTGGCAAACTTGGCGCGTTTTTTGGTTATGACCGCCTTCATAGAAGGAATGACGTTTGGGTTGAGTAGAATTGCAAAGATAAAAGCATAAAGTAGAGGCAGTAATACCAAAATACCAATGCCGATAGGAATCTTAATAATACCGATCCATTCTGCCAGTAATGACACAGCAATGACCAATAAATGCAGCTTCCAATCCAGTAGGTGCTTTGTCATTGTCGGTGACAACACGCTATTATTATTCATATCAATTCTCTTTGTATATGATTACTGTATATTTTAATCGTTCAACTTTCGAAGCGATTTTTTATGAAGAAATTTTTTACGAAGCAACTTTTTACGAAGACGCTTTTTATGAAGCAACTGTCCATCAAGAGTTTTTATAAAGTTTTTCTTATGCAGATGTTTTCGGTAATTCAGACTCAACTAGAGACACCCAAACTTTTATACCGGTTTCAATAGCATCGTCATTAAAGTCATAGGCTGCATTGTGCAGAGGTTTAGACGGCGTACTGCCATCCACGCCTAACCAAAAATAAGCACCTTTTACGACTTGACTCATGAATGAGAAATCCTCAGAAGCCATTGATGGTTCTACGTCCGTGTTTACCTTGTCAGCACCCAATGCTTTGGTCGCTGCATTTTTTATTTCGAGATAAGCCTGACTGTCATTGGTGGTCACTGGATAGCGGATATGGTAATCCATCTCGCCTGTAACGCCATATAACGGTGGCAACGTCGTCACCATTTCTGTGAGCAAGTCTTGTAGCGACTGGCGTACATTCATGTCAAAACTACGTACCGTACCTTTCAAAATCGCAATATCAGGAATGACATTGGTCGTGTCACCACTATTCATCTGTGTGACACTGATGACGCCTGACTGCAATGGTGATATGCGGCGCGAGATAATCGACTGAATATTCGTAATGAGCGCGGCACCCGCTGCAATAGGATCAGCGCCTAAATGCGGCATGGCAGCATGTGTGCCCTTCCCAGTTAGGGTGATTTCAAACGTATCAAAAGACGCCATCATCGGTCCATCATTCACAGCGATTTGACCCACAGGCAGACCCGGCCAGTTATGCAGCCCGTAGACTGCATCCATTGGGAAATTATCAAATAAACCATCATCAATCATGGCTTTGGCACCGCCCAATACTTCTTCGGCAGGTTGAAAGATTAAGTGAATAGTACCGCTAAAATTCTTATTCTCACTCAGATACTTAGCTGTGCCTAGCAAGACTGAAGTGTGGCCATCATGACCACAGGCATGCATACAGTTTGCATGCGTAGATTTATGCTCAACGTCGTTTTGCTCTTCGATGGGCAAAGCGTCGATATCAGCTCTTATACCAATGGTAGGTCCTGTGCCGTTTTTTAATGTGCCGACAACGCCAGTACCACCCAATCCTTGATGAACCTCAATTCCAAAAGACTTTAACTTATCAACGATAAATGACGAGGTTTTGAATTCTTTAAACCCTAGCTCAGGTTGGCTATGAATCTGTTTACGCCATTGTTTGACTTCGTCCAGCAATGCGTCATTAACCGACATTGAAACTGACATTGACTTTCTCCTTTGAGATTATTTATTGATAAAAACCATGTAAAACTGATGCAGGCTGTTGCTGTTCTCATATCACAGTAGCCACGCTAAAAATACGCAAACTGATAGTGGTTTTTAGAAAAACAAATAAGCCACTCAAAGTGGCTTATTTTGTATAACCAGATATAGATGTGGCTTTGTTTTTCTAAAGACAGTATATTAGCCTATCTACACGTATTGAGAAACCTAACTGTCACAACTTTGGACGAAATGCCCGTCTGTGAATGTATTAGCATGATTTATAGTCAACAAATAACCAGTAACTTGGACGTTGTATTATCTGTTAATCACTCAATTAGAAACCCTTGAGAGCTATCATTCTGCTTTCAAGGGTTCTAACTAAAAAGCTTCTAACTAGCTGATGATAACTTTACTGTCATTTATTAAATTACTTATCGAACTCTTTAAAATCTGCTTTACGAATCTTGGCGTGGATACCTTTGGTTTTATCCACGACCTGTGATACTTCAAAATCTGTAGCAGCACTGAGGTAAGCATACGCGGTCGCTTCATCAATACCATATTCTTGATTTAAAAAGCGAATGGCTTCACGGGTAGATTTTTTCATTGCTTCATCTAGATCTTCATCTAGCCCTGGCGTGATCCAAAACTCCGCATTCTCTGCCAAAGGTTGAATGATTTCTTTACCAGGGATTTTATCCTTGCCAGCTTTTAATAAGGTAAATTTGAACGTAGCACGCGCAGAGGCTTCAAGTGCCGTTAATGCAACCTCACCATCGCCTTGTGCAAAGTGACTGTCACCTGTGTAAAACAATGCACCAGCGACTTGTACAGGATAGTAAACTGTTGAACCTGCACCCAATTCGTTGATATCGATATTGCCGCCATACATAGCAGGTGGTACAGAGTGTACTTTTTCTGAGGTATTGGCTGCGACACCCATCAGACCCATAAACGGCTCAAGTGGAAAACGGATAGATTTGCCAGAGTCGGTCTTTAGCACACCCTCATAGTCGCCTTTAGCATTTTTTTCTATCGGGGTAAACACGGACACGTTGCCATAACGCTCAGGATGAGCAGCGGAAGCATTGGCTTGTTTTGGAATTTTTGGGAACTCTCCTGCTAAAGCACCTTTACCATGACGATTAGAGATGACGCCATAAGGCACTCGCGGCTCAACTTTGATGACTTCTACTTTTAGAATATCGCCCGGTTGCGCGCCTTTAATTTCAATCGGTCCTGTCACAATATGCGGGCCATCTTTATCAAAGTCATGATCTAATTTAGATTGCGTAATTTTCTTTGCTTCATCCAAGATAAAATCATCTTTGACCCCTTTAGACTTAAAGTACTTGGCAGCATCACGTCCCTGATCTTCGAGCAAGCCTTCATGTGAGACCGTATCAAACGTTACCACGCTGCCAGAGGCCACGGACATAATAGGTTTGGCATCTCTATTCGGCAAATATCCCCACGTTATCGTATCTAGAGTCGAAGGTACGTAATAATTCCCTTTGTATTCGCCATTTGTTAGCTGCGTGGGTTTATCTGACATCTGCTTAAGCACAGTAAAGTCTTCTGCCTGAGCGGCTGATACGCCTAGTGCACTGAGAACGAATAATGAAAGAACTGTATTTTTAAACATAGAATATACCCTTGATAAATGAAACATAACAACATTGTCTTACATCTAAGGTAGCGCAAGTTCCATGCCACAGAAAAATCCGTCTTATCGCTTAATTTGAGTAGAAAAAGCACTGTTTTGATACAACTTACTGCTCCAGTGAGGTGCTTTTATATATAAAAAGGATGGTTTTAGTGCATGTCCATATAAATGCCACATGGCATGTGCGAACAACATTTTATGCGAACAATACCTAATGACAATCGTTACCTTTCTTCAAGTTTCATAAATATACGTAACATTGCAATCGTTTATCATCTCTTCTATCGAACGTGTAACGCGTTGCCACTGTGTTTTACCCCAATAGGAAATAAAAATAATGAAAAAAATAATGATAAGCCTAATGCTAGCGACCTCTACTTGCGTTGCAGTGATGGGATCAGCCAATGCGGCGCTACATGACTCATCAAAATACAGCACCCAAGTACAAAACCATAAAGACGACACGTCTGCACAGAAAAATAAATCTACAAATCAAAAGACTGTCAAACAACAACCAGCGGCTAAAGTCGTCAAAAAAGCTGACCAGACCAATAATAAAAAGCAGTCTGTAAACACAAAGGCTGTCACGCCAAAAAAATCTACAGCACAACAACAACCTAGCAAGTCTAAAAACGTAACATCTGACCATAAATCGAAAGACAGTAAATACGACAAAAATCATAAGTCTTAATTAAACAAAAAATCTCGACTGTGATATCAGGTATCTTTAATAGACATCTGATATCACGCTCTAATACTGGTTACACTATATTCTGCTAGCAACGTAGTAGCCTATTTTCTGTGTAAAAGGAGTTTTATCATGAAATACAAACTGACTCGTACCAATCAACAGTTACTACTGGGCTTAGCCTTATTTGGATCGACCATCATGCCGGTGACTTCTGCGGTTGCCATATTGCCACTGGGCTCAGAGTTTTTTCAGACAGAGTTATCTGAAACCACGTCTAGCACCGAAACAGCATTGATCAAAAAAGCGTTATCCAAAGAAGGCAATTTGAAGAGAGAGAACGAACATCTCACTGCTTTTAGTAATAAATCAAAATTTTCAACGTTGATTAGAGAAAGCAAGCAGTTTAGAGATCTTGAAAAACACAACACCGATATACTGCATGACTAAAAACCTCTTAGAAGTGATAAGCGGTTAGTCTCCAAATAGTAGAAGAGCACCTATTTTTTGAGTGATATGTTTCTTAAGTGATAGGTTACTTTGAAAATAGCTAAATACGTTTGGGCGGTACAGAATACGTGCCGACTACGTGAGCCACGGCATCATCAGAGCCTTCTGAATAAAGAGACACCTCACCTACTATCAGCGTACGCCCTACTTTCATCAAGGTACATTCGGCGATAATACGAGCATCTGCTGATGGTTTACGCAAAAAGTTGATGGTCAGACTTGTCGTTACTGTTAACGGGACAATACCGATTCTTCCGAGTATCGCCACATAGATGGCGACATCAGCAACGGCCATCATGACGGGGCCAGAGACTGTGCCACCAGGGCGCAGCTCATCGACACCAATTTCGTGCGATAAAATCGCGCCTTTTTCACTGACTGCCTCGACGACACATTTGGTTTGTGGAAACTCCAATGCCATAAAGGCACTGATTTCTTCTTTGGTTGCAGACATAATTCTTCCTTGAATTGAATGGTCCTTGTTACTGCACTTAATACTTTGATTTTGCTGAATAACTTTATATCGTTATCGCTGACTGCCAAAATAGGCCATCAGTTTTTCTACTGCGAGCTTTTAGTTTTATAGATAATGACCTACTAGCTTTATCCACTAATGTACCACTGGCGTGCCTTCCGTACTAAACGCAAATCCTTTATTACTAAAGTTACCAATCATAACGGCTTCGATAACTGGTTTAACCGTCTCATCTATACCTTCGACTTCGATAATAAAGTTGGCACCTGAGCCACCTTTGTCCTCTTCTTTTTCGACGATATAATTGAGCGTGGCCATCGCTGGTAGCTCAATGGGTTTGTCTAGATATGACTTTACCAGTGCACCATCTGTATCGTAATAATCAATTTTATTGATATACAGTGATTTTTTGAACGTCGTATTACGCACGCTCAGCGTCGCCGACAGTAACACTTTGCGAGCGTCTCTATCGGTATAAATATCAGAATAAATCGGCACATAAAAGGTTTGTTTATAACCGAACTGACTGTGATCCACGTCTGAGGTAATCTCTAATGCTTCAATTGGATCTTTTTGATGCTCGGACAGAAGGACATTCGGGTCTTGTGCGGACTCATCACAGCCTGACAGTAGTGCCATTACAGCGATTAATAGAACGGATACTCTGCGCTTATTCATAATAATTTCCCTGTGGCCTCAGCATCACTGCGATTGGCAAACCGTTATTTGATTTTATACTTTTATTTTCACACCTTTATTTTTACACCCACACTACGTAAAAACTGGTTGATGTGTTTATTAGCACCATAAATAACCAATACATCTCGCTCTTGCAATACTTGCTCAGGCGTCGCCAAACCTTGAATACTAGGCTTACTCTGCGTACGACCAAAGCTGTCTTCATAATACTCATAGCGCATGGTACTAAGCAATCGGATATTGAACCTTTGCTCGAACTGTAACTCATCAACGGTATTACCGATCAAAACGTTTGGAATCTTAATTTCTACCATGCTGAAATTGTCGCTCAATTCAAACGAATCAACAAAGTAGCGTAGCGACAGTCTTTTGGCCCAGCGATTGGCCGCTTCTTTTTCAGGGTGAATCAAATCATCTACACCGATAGCTTGTAGGACTTTTTCGTGTAGCGGGTTGATACTACGGCTTATCAAACGTTTTGCTTTTAAGGTTTTAAATAGCGCCGTTGCCATGACGTTCGCGCCTTGGTCTTCCCCAATAGCTACGATAACAATATCAGTATCAACAATGGGTAATCCACTAACAGCATATTCGTCGGTGGCATCCATACAGAGGGTATGAGAGATCACCTCTTTATAGGCTTCTACCCTTTGCATACTGCTATCAATGGCAATCACTTCATGGCCTTGGCTGGTCAATGCCGACCCTAGCGATGCACCAAAATTTCCTAGCCCTACGATGATATATCTCATAATATTTATGACCTTCTTATAGTATTTTTTTGCTATTTTTTAAAAGCGAACCCGTTTGTTTTTTATGAATTAGTTAATCGTAATCTCTTCAGTGGGATAGCGATAATTGCGTTGGCGCATATTTTTGAGCAGCGCAATAAATATCGTCAGCATACTGACGCGCCCAACAAACATAATGACCGAAACCACCACTTTACTAAAATCTGATAAATCTGCCGTCAAGTTCAAACTGAGCCCCACTGTGCTGTAAGCTGAGAAACACTCAAACACCACTTTAATCAAGTCAAGCTCTGGCTGATCATAACTGATGAGCGTCACGCCAGTACCGATAACCAGTAGCGACAGCCACATAATAGAAAATGCGCGGCGTACAGAAATCTCCGCAATCTCTCGTTTGAATATCTCTATCTTGGTCTGCCCACGTGCCAGACTCAACGTATTTAGCAGCGCAATGGCAAAGGTACTGGTTTTAATACCACCACCTGTCGAGTTTGGCGAGGCACCAATCCACATCAAAAATATCGTCAGCATCACCGTTGGAAACGTGAGATCACCCATATCAACGACGTTGAATCCTGCGGTACGCGGGGTAGCAGCAGTAAAGAACCCTGTTACTAGCTTCCCAAAAAAACTGGTATGCTCAGCGAGCACATTATTGTACTCAAATATCATCACGCCGATCAGACCGACTAGCAATAGTGCACCTGTAGTAATCAAAGTAATACGGCTATTAATATTAAGTAGCCAAGGCTGATAAATGTAGCGCTGGTCATGACGATATATCAGCCGCTGAGCACGATGACGCAAATACCGCAGTACATTGACCACAATGGTAAAGCCCATACCACCGAAGATAAATGTCATCGCAAGGATCAGCTGTAGCGGATAATTAAAGCGAAGCGAGTCATCATACAAGCCAGCACTAAATGTCGAAAACCCAGCATTACAAAAGGCAGAAATCGCATGAAAAACAGAAAAGAATAATTGCTCAGACCAATCCATATCGGGGATGTCGTAGATACTAATATAAATTAATGCAGCCGCCACTGCCTCGACGGCAAAGGTGACGTACAAGATAGACTTGAGTGTCGAGACCACATTACCCATACCGCGCATGTAAGACATCTCGCTGATACTTGCTTGCGTCTCATAGCTGACACCGCCTTTGAAAAAGTAACTAAAATAGGTCACAAAGGTCAGAATACCCAAGCCACCGATTTGTATCAGCCCCATGATGATAACTTGCCCGAAAGTCGTAAAATAGGTCGCCGTATCCACGACAATAAGCCCTGTCACGCAAACCGCGCTGGTCGCGGTAAATAACGCATCAATAAAAGACAGCGGCTGCGTCGTCGCATTGGGCATCATTAGTAGTAGCGCGCCAACCAATATCACTACGAGAAAGCTCAGAATAAAAAACTGTGCAGGGTGCAGAAAGGTACGATTGAGATTAAAATTATGATCAGAGAGTTCACGAATAAAGGTGACAAATACAGCTATTTTGATTGCAACAAACCCATCAACCGCAGCGGACAATCCCGAGCGCACTAGGTCTGTGAAATGCGCGGTCAATAGAACGATAATCGCGATGCTGGTCAGTGTGTCAAAGACAGCAACTTTATTGAAGGTTAGCGGTTTTTTTGTGTAGATATAGCGACCAGCAGTCACTATAAAACTTAAAAAGATAATCACCAGATAAAAAATATGGAACACTTGCTGTAGCCAAGTCGGTAATGTAAAACCACTATCGAATAGAGCAATAGCTACTCCGATGACACTAATGAGAATCGTAAAATTGTTTAATAATCGATAACGCGTGGCTGCATTCATAGCCTGAGTCCATGACAACGATAACCACGATACTTATACTCCTTTTTTATCGTATCTACAAAAAGTGATTTAAGTTAATCGTAACCAATTATTGAGCCAGAATAGACACTGATTGTGAAAACAACATGAAAGGATACTCGCAAGGACATAGCGTATTTAATAGGTTTTCAGTTTGATAGATATTTACTAAACATCTTCTTTGGCTACCCTCGCTATTTTCACTCCACCCCATGTCACTAGAGCCACACCAATAGCTATTAACGTAGCACCTAAGAATAAGCCTTCTGGTGGCTGCTCTCCTTGCAAGAGTATAGCGACGGGAACACCGACGATGGCCCCTACCGAGCCTAATAAGCTCAGTAATACTGGTCCGCCTGTTTTTTGCAGCAGAAATAATAGTAAAAACTGACCAGCAAATACACAAGATTGGACAGCGATTAAACCTAATGGCAACAGACCTTCTCGTGGTATATCGATAGAAAAATCAGACATCATACTGAATAAGCCTAGCAGGAGTGCCGCCGCAATCAGCATACCTGGAGCGAGTGCGCTAGGAGATGCCTTATCAGGCCAGCGTAGCGTGCGATATATATTGCCAATGGCGAGTAAGACAGGGCCACAAAGCGCTATTAATATCCAAAAAATACTGGCATCTGGTGCAGAGAATTTATGCACAGCCAATACTCCAGCCCCAATCAGTGCGGTAGCCACACCAGTAGCACGGATGATGTTGAATTTTTCTATGCGTAGGGCCAGTGCCCCGAGGTAGGTAAGAAGTGGTGGTAGCGAGATAGTCAGCGCAACGAAACCTGCCCCGACATGAGGGATAGCAGAAAACAGCAGTAAATTGGACCCTGCAACGCTGACCAGTGCAGCGATAAAATAGTACTCAAAGCTACGCGTGCTAAACGGCGGTGACTCATGCCGTACTAGTGCAACAATTGATAAAATGAAGGCCGCACCAGTGATGGACCAAAACTGAAAGGCTAATGGCGTCAGACCTATGTCGCCTGCATATTTCGCCAAATTGGTTGAGATACCGGTGAGTGCACCGCCAGTCAACAAGCAAGCGAAAGGAATCAGCCATGTGTTTCTGTTGCGAGATATTTGCTGTTCCGTAGGCTCACTCATCAACGATCCTATAAGTTTTGTACCGCTTTGCTTGCCGCGTCGATTGCACCAGCGACATAGCCAGAAAACGGCACTGACCACTCACTACCGCAACCTGTTAGACAGTCCTGCCACTCGCCTGTCTTTGGTTTTGATGGCGGTGCTACAGCATGCTGCCCTGCACCACTCGCATCGGCAGCCGTTGCAGTAAAAATATCTTGAGACCAGTCTTTAATATATTCAGCCTTTGGTTTGTCTGCTTGCGCGCCGAACAGCCGTACCATCTGCGCGCGACAATGTGCTTTTAGCGCCATCTCTGAAACGCTTTGGCGCACCTTAACGGGAACACCAAAGAAACCAAACACAGCACCTTCACCTTCTACTAGTGAAGCATCGTGAATCTCAGTAAGCGGCCCTATTGCACTTCTTGCTGCACCCGAGAGACCGTTATCTCGCCAAAATGGTGAGTCATAAACTGCCACATACTTGGCATGTGGTGCCATCCAAGTGGCTGTTTCTCGCCACTCTATCGCTAAATCTTGCGGTAAAGCAGGTTCAAATACGATGTTACTAACCGCCAACCTCGGTGGTAGCGCAAGTAATACATGCTGCGCTTGATAAGTGATTATTTGACCAGCATTGATATGTTCAGAGCCATACTCACTGTCTATTTTAATATGATGACCAGTCTTGGTTAAGCGCCTTACTGTCTGTCCCGTTACGATACGCTTGGCATCCAAGCGAGCGTATAAAGCATCAGTTAGCGCCGTCATTCCACCCATGAGGCGCATAGATGGTGGTGAGCTCTGATAACCTTGCGTACGGACAGGTAACTCATTGGCACCACGTTCTACCATCATATCGCCTTCTTCGAACTGGGCGAAACGTGGTAAGCCTAATGCCTCGATAAGACTGCTCAGCTGCGGCTGATACGCTGGCCAAAACCACGACGGCCCTAAATCGAAGCCGTCGTTTGATTTTTCATGATTAACACTTTGACTGCTAGCATTCTGAGCTACTGATGATTTGGTAACAGTGATACGCCCGCCCAATCTATCACGAGCCTCTATCAGTATGTAATCAATGCCTTTTTGTTCTAATAAGAAGGCAGCATACAATCCGCTTAATCCGCCACCGACGATCACCACTGGTACGTTTTGCATATCAAATACGTCCTATCTCATCAAGTACATTTAATCAGGACTACTCGATCAAAATTGTTCGAGCGAAACTACTCAGCCAACAACTTAGTCAGCATCTCATCTATCTCAACTTTAAACTCTTTATCTTCAATCTTATTTGCCGTGATTTTGGCATTTTGTAGACTGTGAATAGCCGCTTCTTTGTTACCTGTCTCAAGCTGTAACACCGCCATAGAAAAAGCAATCGACGACAGATGATCTTTTGAATTGATCGCCGTGGCTTTAGCTAGTGCTTTGTCATAAATGACCAGTGCTTCGTCCAAATCTTCTGTAAAGTCAGCAAGCGTTTCCCACTGCTCTGGATGATCTTTGTCTGTGTTTTCGTTATCCGTACAGACGGCTTTTAGCTCAGCATAAAACGCATCAAATTTTTCTTGATTACCGATACGGTCAGCCTCTAGTAACTCTTCTGCTAATTTATAAATAGATTTATATATTTTGGTATTAATCATTGCTTACAACCTTTTATTGACTTGGGGTATAGATTATTTGGTTAGGATTATAACGTAATTCTAGGGCGTGTCCTCAATTCAATTGATCATATCTAAACGGGCTAAAAATGGCTAAATTTTGCCAAACATCGTTAAATAGCTGGTCAATATCCCGATATTATCTGCGCTATTTTCCTTGTTTGACTGCAATTTATCTCATTTTTATCACCATTTTTAAAATGAGGACACGCCCTAGCGGCTCAGATGATTGCTGCAGAAAAGGACACGATATTTATATGGCTGTTATTAAGATTACTATTAAGATTGCTATGAACCTTATTAGGGTTGCTATTCATACTATAGTCGATTCAATTTAAAAGTAGTACAAGGCAACCAAGTGTAGATGTATATGTGATACTTCAAGCGAGGTTAACGCTGTAATACTTTTATAGTGGAATGACTATATTAAGGTTACAACTCTCGCCAGTGCAACCAAAGCCGCGTATCTAGCTCAAACTGGTGATATTCAGGCTCCATATGGCAGCATAGTTGATAAAAAGCTTTGTTATGGTCATGCTCTTTAAAATGTGCCAACTCATGCACGACAATCATGCGCAAAAACTCAGGGGGCGCTTCTTGAAACAAGCTCGCTACCGTGATGCTGTTGTGCGATTTCAGCTTGCTGCCTTGTATGCGAGACTGGGTGGTATGAATACCTAGCGCATGTTTGAGAACTTTTAACTTGCTGCTATAGCTGACATTCGATAGCTGCCCCACTTTGCGCATATACTGGTTTTTAATATCATTGATATATTGATAAAGAGCTTTATCACTTTTTATTTGGTGCTGAGTGGGATACTTTTTTTCTAGATACGCACCCAAGTTACCATCGCTAATAAGTAATGCCGCTTGTGTTTGAACTTGCTCAGAATAATGAGCGATGTATTTTAATTTGGTCACGAACCTATCCTTTACTGATGCATTACCACGTATCGACGCGGTCTAAATGAATTTTACCTTATATTGGTGCGCTTTATTAGAGCGTGTCATCATTTAGGTTGTGAGGCATAAACAAACCCCATAAGCTGTATTCAACTTATGGGGTTATTTTTTACAATATTTTTGCTGAACTATTTAGAGCATATTAATGAGTGAATTAACGCTCTAAATGTAGATACTGTAAATGACGCTCGTACTGATTTAAGATATCAACCAATACTTGCTCTTTAGAGTAGCCAACCAAGTCATACTCTTGCGAGCCTTCGCTTAAGAACACTTCGGCACGATAATAGTACTCTGCATTCTTAGTTGAGGTACTCAATGTAAAGTTAGGACGTTCCGCTTTAATCAAGTTAACTTCATAAATAAAGTCATCTTCATCGCCATGTCCAACTCGCAATTTTAGACCATCTATTTGACCGCTACTCTCATCCATACCTTCATCTATATCTTGTCCGATATGTGCAGGGTTACGGATGTCCAAAGATGTTTTTAGACCGCCTGCCGCAAACTCTTTTTCAACTTCCGTCATGGCAGGTCTGACCACATTTTGTAAGAACTGTTCCACTTGTGCATGTTTAGGGAAACTGACAATACGTTGCAAGCGTGCTTTCCAGCTCTTACCGCTATCCAACACGTTAGCCGTACCAATCGTACTGGCCTTACGTTTATTGCCTTCTTCTTTTAATGATCTCCACATCGATACCATATAAAGAACGAGAATGAGCGAGAACGGCAAACCTGCAATCACAGATACTGACTGTAATGAGGCAAAACCACCGGCAAATAATAGTCCTAAAGTGATAAAGCCTGTTGCCGCTGCCCAAAACAAGCGTAACCAAACAGGGGCATCTGTGTCATTGGTCATGCCTCTTGAGCTCAAGTTCGCGAGTACTAACGCGCCTGAATCCGCTGAGGTCACAAAAAAGATAAGTCCAATAATCACACCAGCGAATGATAAAATATCGCTGTAAGGAAAGTGCTCAAACAGAGCAAACATACCCATCGCTGCATCATTAACAGCAATTTCGCCCAGTTCAGTGGCACCATTGGCAACCAAATCTATCGCTGAATTACCAAAGATAGAGAACCATGCAAAAATAAAACCAAGCGGGATAAACATCACACCAAAGACAAACTCACGTAGCGTACGACCACGGCTGATACGCGCGATAAATAGACCGACAAATGGTGCCCAAGCGACCCACCATGCCCAGAAAAATATCGTCCAACCTGACTTCCAGTCGGCACCAGCTTGACCGTCATAAGCATAAACATCAAAGGTTTTGAAAATAATGGTTTGGAAATACTGTCCGATATTTTGAGTAAAAGTATTAAGCAAATAGACCGTATTACCCATTACTAATATCGCTATCAATAGCAATATAGACGATAGCATGTTGAATTCAGAGAGACGACGTACGCCTTTCTCTACACCTGTCATCGCAGAGACAGCTGCCGCCGCAACAACACAGACGATAATAATTGTCTGAACCGTTTTGCTCGATTCGATACCGAAGACATGGGTCAAGCCAGCATTGGCCTGTAATACCCCAATACCCAAACTGGTGGCGATACCCATCAAGGTACAAACAACACCAAAGGTATCAATACCATCACCAAGCCAGCCTTTGATGAGTCGTTCACCAAAGATAGGTGTCAACGGCGAACGTAGTGCCAATGGCATATTTTTACGATAAGCAAAGTATGCCAATGCCATACCGATTAGGGCATAAATGCCCCAGCCATGTAGTCCCCAATGTAAAAAGGTCTGCGCAAGTGCTTCGCGCATAGCTTCCGCACTGGCAGGTTCTAAACCAGTATGCGGTGTCAAATAGTGCATCAAAGGCTCAGAGGCACCAAAGAATAATAAGTCAATACCGATACCAGCGGAGAACAGCATCGCCGCCCATGCTAGGAAAGGAAACTGTGCTTTCTCATGGTCTTGCCCAAGCTTAATATCACCGTACTTGGAGAAACCAACAAACAAGGAAAATATACTGTAAGCGGCAACCACCAGCATGTAATACCAGCCAAAGCTCTCTGATATCCATGACATACTCGAACTTAACAATGTCTCACTATAAGTTGGAAACGCAATCGTCCAAATTATCAATAAAATAGAAATAATAGCTGAGCCTAAAAAAACCGTCTTATTTAGAGTCAAGGGTTTTGCCACATCATTTGATGGCGAGCTGTACATAAAAGACCTCAATAGGTAAATTAAACAGGGTCTGATATTGCTTTGTCCGTCATAATCTTATGACTGATAGTCATACAAGATATAAATCACCGCATGACGCACAAAGCAGTACCAATAAATAAAGATTTGCTACTTAAGTAATGACCATTTCAGTAATTGCTACTTCAATAATTAGTACTTAAGCAACAAGGTAAGTGATTAAAAAACCAATCTTAATCGTATAGTCGAACCACTCTTAAAGTGTTATGGCGTTAGACTCGCTTAGCCTACTACTGTAGTACTTGCGCTCGTCTGCCTTATACCATTTTTAAGATTGATTGACTATATTCATTTTCTAAAACAGTAGAGGGGATAAAAAAGACCTTTATAAAAAGGCCTTCTTATCAACATCATTTATTAACACTCTTCATAAACGCTATGTCATATAGCTATATTATATCGCTATGTAGACAGTCGTCTATTTATTCACGCTTAATTTAAACAGAACCATAAGCCCGCATCGGCTCAGCTCTCAATGGTGCACCATCGGCAGTAAAATAGTCTGCTGTCGAACGTGGTAGCTGCACACCGCGCATCTTATCGGCAATTTTTTCTGCCAACATAATCGTGGTCGCGTTGAGATTACCACTGATGATATTTGGCATGATAGACGCATCAACAACGCGCAAGCCATCGATACCATGCACCAGACCTTGGCCATTGACGACTGAATCATTGTCTTCGCCCATCGCACAAGTACAAGATGGATGATAGGCCGTCTCGCTGTGGTTACGGACATACTCGTCCAATTGCGCATCGGTCACTAGATCATCGGTTGGTGCGATCGAGCGACCACGATAAGGGTCAAGTGCTGGCTGATGCATAATCTCACGAGTGATACGCATGGCAGCACGGAACTCTTGCCAGTCTTGATCATGGGACATATAGTTAAACAAGATACTCGGATGAGCACTTGGGTCTTTCGAGGTCAGCTTGACACGGCCACGACTTGGCGAGCGTAATGAGCCCACGTGTGCTTGGAAGCTATGCGATTTAACTGCACTACGACCATCGTAGCGTACCGCAAGTGGCAAGAAATGATACTGGATATTAGGATGCGTGAATTTCTCATCGGTACGAATAAAACCGCCACCTTCGAACTGATTTGACGCGCCAAGACCCGTACCATTGAATAACCACTCAGCACCGATGGCTGGCTTGTTCCACCATTTATTGGCAGGTGCGATTGAGACTGGCAGCTTACATTCATACTGCATATACAGCTCTAAATGATCTTGCAGATTATTACCAACACCTGGTAAGTCTATAATCTCATTAACACCCAAATCCTTTAGCCATTGACCAGGGCCAATACCAGAGCGCTGCAATAATTGTGGCGAAGCAATCGCACCTGATGAGACAATCACCTCACGAGAAGCATGAAAGTTTTTGGTTTGACCTTGATGCTCGACTTTGACACCGATAGCACGCTTACCGTCAAACAAAATCACATCAGTCAGTGCACCCGTCAAAATCGTGATATTACTGCGCGGTTTAGCACGGTCAAGATAACCACGAGCCGTTGAAGCGCGGCGACCATTAGGCGTCACGAAACGATCCATTGGCCCAAAACCTTCTTGCTGATAGCCATTTAAATCGTCGGTACTTGGATAGCCAGCTTGCACGCCTGCTTCAATCATCGCTTGAAACAGTGTATTGACCCCTGGTTTTGAAGTAGTCATCTCAACAGGGCCACCTACACCGTGATAGTCATTCTCGCCAGCATCACGGTTTTCCAACTTTTTAAAATAAGGTAGGCAATCCAGATACGTCCAATCTTCTAGGCCTTTAATCTTAGACCAATCATCAAAATCTAGTGCGTTACCACGGATATAACACATACCGTTAATCAATGACGAGCCGCCAAGTCCTTTACCGCGACCGCAGTCCATGACGCGATTATTCATATACGGTTCGGGATCGGTTTTGTAGCCCCAGTTATAGGTCGTTCCTTGCAACGGCATGGCGAGCGCTGCTGGCATCTGCGTGCGAAAGTCTAAGCGATGATCTGGACGACCCGCTTCTAGCAGCAGCACCTTAATGTTGGCATCTTCGGTCAAACGTGTGGCCAGCACATTGCCTGCTGAGCCTGCGCCGACGATGATGTAATCATACTCAGGTGTGGTTGATGTCATAAAACGCTCCATAATATTGAAAAATAAATCATTTACTATCAGTAAGGCCAATTAAAAAGGAAAGATAAGACCTAATGAATAACCCTTACTGGCTTCGTTTTTCTCAATAAGATTGATTAAAAGACTGATTCAAACTTACCCAACTCTACTTGGATAGATTTGGTCTGCGTATAATACTCAAGGGCTTCAATGCCGTTTTCTCGGCCAACACCTGAATGCTTGTAACCGCCGACTGGCATTTGAGCGGCTGACTCGCCCCACGTATTTAACCAGCAGATACCTGCTTCAATTTGAGCGATGACTCGATGCGCTCGGGTCAAGTCAGCAGTCACAACGCCAGCTGCCAATCCATATTCGGTATCATTGGCACGGCGAATGACTTCTTCTTCAGTCTCATAAGTCAATATCGACATGACTGGGCCAAAGATTTCTTCACGTACGATAGTCATCTCATCAGTACAGTCAGTGAATACCGTC
Organism: Psychrobacter fjordensis; assembly: GCF_904845995.1. NCBI lineage: Bacteria > Pseudomonadati > Pseudomonadota > Gammaproteobacteria > Moraxellales > Moraxellaceae > Psychrobacter > Psychrobacter fjordensis. The sequence goes on along the minus strand of NZ_CAJGYP010000001.1, from coordinate 1,890,208 downwards.
GGGGCAACGAATGCGCCATTTGCCAATTCGCCTGTGGTCACACGGTCACCACCTGTTAGCAGTCTTGCACCGCTAGCTTTACCTTGCTCGATATAGCCAAGCACTTTTTCCATATGCGGGAAGCTGACTAGTGGGCCCATGTTGATGTTTTCATCCATTGGATCACCCAACTTAATACGCTCAACACGCGTCAAAATCGCTTGCTCAAACTTAGCTTGCATGGCTTTAGGAATGAACACGCGCGTACCATTGGTACATACCTGACCACTGCTATAGAAGTTTGCCATCATCGCGATGTCCGCAGCCATGTCGATGTCTGCATCATCAAAGATAATTAATGGAGATTTACCACCCAGCTCTAATGTCACGTCTTTAAGAGACGATGATGCTGCACTCGACATGACTTTTTTACCAGTCGGCACGCCACCGGTAAACGAGACTTTGGCGATATCAGGATGCTGAGTTAGTGCCTCACCCACTTTATAATTGCCTTGCACGACGTTGAATACGCCATCTGGTAAACCTGCTTCTGTCAAAATTTCTGCCAGTTTCAATGCAGTTAACGGCGTCACTTCTGATGGTTTGAATATCATCGCATTACCAGCGGCTAGTGCCGGTGCTGCTTTCCACATCGCGATTTGAATCGGATAGTTCCATGCACCAATACCAGCAACCACGCCAAGTGGCTCGCGGCGAGTATAAACAAAGCTGGTATCACGTAGTGGAATCTGACGACCTTCTATCATCGGTGCAAGACCTGCATAGTACTCAACCACATCAGCACCCGTAACGATATCGACATACTTGGTTTCAGAATACGCTTTACCTGTGTCTTTCGTTTCAAGCAATGCCAATACATCGTTGCGGTCGCGCAATATCTCAACGGCCTTTGATAAGATTCGACCACGCTCAACCGCTGTCATCGCTGCCCAAACTTTTTGACCTTTTTGCGCAGCTTTCACAGCCTCGTCGATTTGCTCATTGGTCGTTTGTTGAACAGTAGCCAACAACTCACCTGTCGCTGGATTGATGTCTTCAAAAGTAGCCAAAGATTCATCGACAGCCAGATAACGACCATTGATATAAGCGGTTTGTATTTGTTCTAAGTCGATAATGTCTGTTAAGTTATTTGAGTTTGTATGAGTAGCTGTCATGGAGTGCTCCTTACGACGACTGGTACAAGCGCTATAAAATCACGCCTACCGAATAATTTCGTCATGGTTTCAGTTTTAAAAAAAGTTGCATCGTTATATGATGACAAGTCGTTATATGGCTAAAAATCGTTATTTAATTATCAATTGTTCTTTAATAAACTTTTGGGTGTTGCATTTTAATTAACGTGCTACATCATGCTTATGAATCAAAACCACGTTGCGTCATTTTTATTAGACGCTCACGTAGCGATTTCTTATCCGAGATATTAATACCTGAAAAGTCAGAAAGCCAAATCCCATCAGCGACCAACCGCACCATACACAATGTCTCGGTATTATCGGTTGCTTCATGCTTCTTCAATTGCTCATTTGACCACCTGGCCCACAATTCACGCAGCTCACTATCACCTAGCATCAATACGTATAGCGTCGCTTGGCTGTCAAATTCTTCCTGCCCTTTTTCGCCTAGACTGATGGTGGCATCTATATAAGCACGGGTAAAAGAGCCATAGCGCACTGGATCTTTCGCCATTGCGCTATCCACCTCTGCCTCAAACTTCGCCATCGCATCATGAAATACTTCAAGAATGAGTGCGTTTTTAGTGGCGAAATGATGCATGATGCCGCCTTTGGTCACCCCAACTGCATCTGCCACGGCTTGGAAAGTGACTTTCGACAACCCTTGCTCTAGCGTTATTCGTGCGGCCTGATCGAGCAGCGCGCGACGAATAACTTCTGGTTGTTTTTTACGTTTATGAGCGTTTTCAATTTCCATATCAGTGCACCACAGAATTAGAGAGTAAATTCATCACCATCACACCGCCTACAATCATAGCAATACCAACCACTGCCGCTGTATCAAGGCTTTGCTTAAAAAACACCAAGCCGACAAGCGATGTTAGTACGATTCCGAGTCCGCCCCACAGCGCGTAGGCAATACCAAGCGGTATGGTCTTCAGGGTCTGAGTCAACAAGTAAAATGAGATGACATAAAGCAAACCCATAATGAGCGTCGGTATCAAACGCGTGAACTGCTCTGACTTCATCAAAAAAGTAGTGCCGATCACTTCACAAATGATGGCAATGGCCAAATAACCATAAGCAATAGTGGTAGGACTCATATTTAACATACCTTTTTCGAATCAAGCATATTTCTCGATTCAATATCAATTAGTCATAATAAATTGTTTGAGCATGTATTAAAGATACCGTACGGTCGGTATTCTATAGACATATTCTAGCAATGTGAAGGGCTAACTCATAAGTTTTTTGTTTCAAGTGATGTATGTATTGCGTTAATATTCAAAAAGATAGACGAGTTGTCTAATCAAATATATGCCTGAAACCTAAGCGCAAAGACGGATGCAAGGTTACTCCGACTACTTATTAGAAGCACTTTTATCTTTGGCCGATGCACTTAATAAAATTATCGACTGCCGAGCCAATAAATAACAACTTGAGACTCACCTATCTACCAGAACTGCCCATTTAACAGGCGATAACGAGCTATTTTGAATTAATTACAACAATATTGATAATTAATGGCGTAATAAGGTTGACAGCCTATGATGACTTGGCTAAAATACGCCCCACATAACGCAAACAAGATAAGCAATTGTTCTTATATAATGCTTACTAAACTTACTGTTATGACAACTTATTCTCCAATAGCTCAGTTGGTAGAGCAACGGACTGTTAATCCGTGTGTCCCTGGTTCGAGCCCAGGTTGGAGAGCCATATACTGAAAACCTTCATCATTACTTGATGAAGGTTTTTTTTATGGTCGCCATTTATATATGTGATGGTCACAATATTCGCATGGCTACTGTGTTCTTTTGTGCATTTTTGTTGTATGGTAAGTGAAGTATTGATTGGGTTAATTTTTGTCTGAGCGCTTTACTCCTACTCACTAAAAGTAATGGTTTATTATGATACCTGTACGTGTAAAAAATAGATTTTCTGATCATCCACAAAAAATCATGCGTCCAGTCAGCATTCGCCTGTCTGAAGAAATGATTTCGCTACTAGAAGCGACTTCGTCGGATTTAGGTTTCAAACGTATTCAAGGTCTTATCCGCCTATATATTCGTCAGGGTCTTGATCGTGATCATCAGGATTATACGTTAGCCCATGATGAAGTTTTTATCGAAACACTACGTAAGCGCGGTGTTAGCCAGCATATTATTGATGAAGCTATTGTTGTAACGCATAATAATAATATTACGCATTCATTGTCTGAGCTACAAGAAAACGATCAAGCTAATGACCAAACGAATAACTAACCAGCTGCATTAAAAGCAACATGCCAATGTGTATTGAATAATAACAACCATTCAATACCACTATTAATCGTCAGCTTTTACGGCTTTTAATAAAAAAAGACTGAGTCCGCCTAATCGCACTCAGTCTTTTTTTATGGGCATCATAAACATATCCTTTGCTAGTCCTTACTATCATCCACTCTGACCAACACCCCTCCTACCCTTTCTGCTGTCACAAACATAAAAACATATCTGTTTTATTTCCATACTCCCTTTAGCGATAATTAAACACAAGCAATCTTCAAACGAGGTATATTAATAAAAAGACCACTATAGTCGGTTCAATATAATGTCGATATCAAAAAACTAAGCGAAGATGACGATGTAGCAGATTTATATAAACGTGACTATATTATCGCTCTTTATTTTTCATGAGGATTTACAAGGAGGTGTACGATGATGGGTTTATATCAGCGTGTAGACAAAGCGTTGTTGCTAGCAGTTGCTTTGGCAGTGCTGCCAGTCGTTTCTGCGTGCTCACAGCCACAAACCGATCCAAACAAAAAAACAATACCGACCAACTCTGACCAGTGGCAAAAAAAGCTCGGTACTACCTTTGAGCAGCTACCCAAGGCTGATCAACAAATCCTTAGCCGCTATATGTTGCGAATGAAGCTTAGCGGTGCTTATGAGTCAGGCGCGATGCCACGTACCACTATCAAACAAGCCCTCATAAAGCAGCGTGAATACGAGCGCTTGCACCCAAACAACCCGACAGGTAAGAAGAGCCCTATCGTCAAGGGTCAGCAAGCAGCAACCGCTAACGCACAGAATTACCCTATCGCCCTGTTGCCAGTCAAGACTAGCGACGACGACAGCTTAAACCAAGTAAAACTACAGTTCATGCTATCAAACCACGGTCAGGTCGCTATTCAAAGCTTTAAAGGGACGCTAATCATGCAAGATGCCAAGCTGACGAAAGGCAAAAGGTTCAACGTGCCCTCGACACAGTTTGATCCGCCCATTCAACCAGAGCAGTCTGGCAAAATCATCATTGAGAGTAGCATAGAAGACATCAATGTCATGCGTGCCATAAAAAATACCAAGGACATGACCATCATGATTAACGAAGGTATATTGACATTAGAGGATGGACAAACAGTGGAGTTTGATGAGTCGCTAATGAAATAAAGGATGTCGTTGCTAGGGCGTGTCATCAATTAGCACATTAATACATTTAGTGGCCTTAAAATGGCTAAATTTTGCTAAACATCGTCAGTAATTTTGTCAATATGTTCATATTAACGGCAATTCCTTCCTTGTTTATCTACAATTTTTCTCATTTTAAGCCTCACAATCTAATTGATGGCACGCCCTAGTTCATTACAAGTTAGTTCATTGCCACATTATTGAAGAAAGTTATTGTAAAAGCACATAAAAAAAGCCCCAATCACTATTGATTGGGGCTTTTTTCAAATTTGGAGGAGACGGAGAGATTCGAACTCTCGAAGGGCTACAAACCCTTGTCGGTTTTCAAGACCGGTGCATTCAACCACTCTGCCACGTCTCCATTTGTGCATCATTATAACGATATAAAATAAAAATGCAACAAAAAAAGCCGCAATCATTAATAATGATTACGGCTTTCGAATTTGGAGGAGACGGAGAGATTCGAACTCTCGAAGGGCTACGAACCCTTGTCGGTTTTCAAGACCGGTGCATTCAACCACTCTGCCACGTCTCCATAGGTGCATCATTATAGCGATATAAAATGAGATTGCAAGCAATTAATTGAACGAATTTAAATTATTTTGATGCTATCATTAATTCCATTTAAAAGAGCGTCAAGGCAACTGAGTACAGATGTATAGGTGACACTTCAAGCGAGATTAACGCTGTAGCTCTTTTATCAAGGATTGACTATAGGTTTTTTATTAGATGCCAGATGTAGGCACATATCGAGCAACCTATTGGCATAACCCCATTCATTATCATACCAAGCAAAAACCTTATATTGCTCGCCCACTTGCATCAACTGCTGCCCATCGACGATAAGCGACTCTGTCTGATGGATGAAATCACTTGAAACCAATGGTTCCTCGGTATAAGCCATAATATCAATCAAACCACCTTGGCTAGCCGATTTCAGCACGTCACGAATATCATCGACACTCACGTTAGGCGCATCAAACACAAAAGTCACATCAATGGCGGCAACATCGATAGTTGGTACACGTATTGAGTGCCCATTTATTTTGCCTATCATCGCTGGTAGCACCCGCTCTGTCGCAGCGATACTGCTAGAAGTGGTCGGGATAATATTATAACCAGAAGCCCGCGCTCGTCTTGGATCTCGATGCGCCTGATCCAGTACTGTTTGGTCAGCCGTGACTGCGTGAATCTCTGTCATCATCGCTGACTTGACGCCAAATGCAGTATCAAGGGTCGCAATCAATGGCACCAATGCTTGCGTGGTACAAGAGACACTCGAGATAATCGGCAGCTCACGCGTTAACTCGTCCGTGTTGACACCCATAACGATACAAGCATCCACATCATCAAAAGGTGCCGCACCAATAATCACTTGCTGAGCACCAGCCTCTCTATGCAGTTGAGACTGCTCATAAGAGCGGAAATGACCTGTACATTCTAGTACCACATCAACACCTAACGCCTCCCAAGGCAGATTTTTCGGATCTGCCTCCGACAGCATATTGATACAGTAGGTTAGATTACTTTTCGTCAGACAGAGCTGAATCTTGCTAGTATCATCGGCACCACTCTCTACAATCTCGGCACTAACACCAAGTCGGCTCAAACGCCCATGTGTACTATCAAACTTTAATAAATGCAGCAAGATATCCGCTGGCGCTAAATCATTAATCGCCACCACATGAATCGCACGACCTAACACTTCAAAGCGTTCTAACAATGCACGCAATACATTGCGTCCTATACGTCCAAAACCATTGATAGCCACTCTCAGTGGCTGTGTGTGCTCACCAGTGGCATAAAGTGCTGCTACGACAGGGTCAGACGTTAATTGGTACGTGGCGCTAGAAAAATCAGGCATAACAAATTATCGCTATAAAGAGAGATATAAAATTGAGCACTGCAATTTCAGCACTACAATGGAACAAAAACAATGCGCTTTAATGGTTTTAACAATAGGTTGGATATTAGGGCGTGTTGCACATTCACAAGTAGGCACTGCTGATTGCCATAGTCGAATGTTTAACAAGCGCTAAGGTGTTATAAAGATAAGTGCCAATCGGATGGTGTTGTAGTCAATGCTTTGTTTAAGATGGTCAAATATCGGACGCAGCTTAATACTACCATCGTCATTAAAATCGTTTGGATTGTTGGCAACTTTAATCACCACATAGGCATTACCAACGGCAGTCATCACCTCATCTTCTGGGCGCAGATGATCACAAGCCAAGCTTGGGTCTTGAGATTTTAATTCGCCGATATGGCGCATGATGGTGGATTGTGAAAGCTGACGGGCTTGAGAGATTTCTGCAATAGACAAGCTTTCTTCTAATAGTACTCTGGTCGCTAGCAATGTACTGTCCGACTTATCAGATACTTGATTGCCCATTTTTTGCTTTTTATCTAGCTGCGCCTGCTGTTGCTCGCGGCGCTTCTTTTGCAGATTGGCATAACCATCAATCACTGACTTACTCAGTGTGCCGCCTGATTTTAGAACGAACTTCTCATGTGCCTGCGTCATACTCTCTTCATCGAGCATGGCATAATTGGCATCAGCTTCATCAGATAGCACTAAAAATCGCTTGTCTGCACCGCGAGCTAATGGATCTAGCTGCAGGCTCATGTCGTTCATGCCCAGCAATTGCAACCCTGCTAGCGACTTGAGCCTTGATAATGCCACATAGCCCTGCCCCAACTCAAAGGTACGTGACAAGTCGATTTCAGCCGCATCGAGAGTCATGCCTTGTGACTTATGAATAGTAATCGCCCATGCCAGACAAAGTGGCACTTGCTCATAGCTCGCTAGCACTTCACCCGTCTCATCTTCGATGATCCACTCTTCAGGCTCAGCGATCACTTCACGCCCTGAGTTGAGCCTGACTACTGGCATTTTTTGTGTCGTTGGCTTTTTGGCTTTTGGTTTTTCTTTGTCTTTTTTGGTTTTACTCTTTGTGCTTTTGGCAGATGCTTCATCACTGTCGGCAGTGCTGTCGATATCATCATCTTCAATCAAAGCATCACTGGTGTCTTTGCTATCGTCGATTTTTACAGCAGCAAAACCTATCAGCTCACCCATCGTACCGTTAGAAACACCAAGCTCGGTGTTGTTTTTGATAAACATTACCTTTGAGCCAACTTTAAGCACTAAATCATCTTGAGTACGTACTGTTTTCTTAAGGGTCTCAACCAGCTTGCTATCACCCGTAGACGTAGCCTCAAAACGCATCATCTCACCAGACAGTGCCGCCAATTCTTTATCATTGATTTTATTGACATTGAGATTATGCGTATACAGACGAGTACGCTTGATATCGACGTTTTGGTCAAAGGTGGCTTCTAGTGCAGCAATCGCGTCAAAGGTGACTTCTTGACGACGAATTTGATTTAAAATATCGTCCAAATCAAGACCACCGTTGGCCGCCTCGCTCACTTGTCGATGCTGCTCAGACAAGTAGCAAATATGAAACTTGGCATCGAGCCATGCCTCAGACATAAAAGCAAACTTCTCACGGTTGCTCTCACCTTTGCTACCTATGGGCGGTAACTGAAAGAAATCCCCTGCAACCACCACCTGAATACCACCAAAGGCTTGGTCATTTTTGCGCACATGCTTGAGTACTTGACTGACCAAATTAATTTGCTTGGCATGCAGCATCGATATCTCATCAATGATGAGCACTGCCGTATCTTTTAATCTATCTGCTAAAAATTGTTTACGTGACAATGTGGTCAAGTCTCGGTCACTTAGCTCATCTTTGATACCGATACCCGACCAGCTATGAATGGTCGTACCATTCATATGCGTGGCAGCAATGCCCGTACTGGCAGTGACCGCCACGGGTACACGCCGTGCACGTAGATAGTCGATGTATTGATTGAGTGTATAGGTCTTACCTGAACCTGCTGAGCCAGTCAAAAAGACATTTTGACCTGTTTTTAGGATATCAAGAGCAGAAGATTGACGCATATATTCAAACCAACCAATAACTTAGAAGAAAAAGAAAAGAGAGCAGCCATCAGCAATTTTATAAATGCCGTAGCTTAAAATATTGGCAATAATTATAACAGCTACATCCACTTTACGAACCCTTTTAACTGACACATTTTCCATAACTAAATTTTATGAGTTAATTCATTAGTTATTATTAAAAGTGAGTATAACTCTGCTCAAAAGTTGATTATTATGAAATGAGAACTTGATCAGGAAGATTCGGTGGCGATGAGATAAGCAGTTATTTTACACGATGATGTAATAAATAATTGCTTATATATGACTTGCCTCATACATAAAACAACAAGGAGCAGTTAATGTTATATCCCTATCCAAATACCGAAAAAAGCCAAGTCCAATTCCGCGAAAAATATGACAACTTCATCAATGGCGAATGGGTCGCACCCGTTGATGGTGAGTACTTTGACAACACCAGTCCGATAGATGGCAAAGTCATCTGCCAAGTTGCCCGCTCAAAATCTGCTGATATCGAAAAAGCCCTAGACGCCGCTCATGCTGCCAAAGATGCGTGGGGCAAAACCAGTGTGACGGAACGCGCCAATATCCTCCTCAAAATTGCTGACAAAATGGAAGCCAATCTTGAGTCTATCGCCATTGCTGAATGTTATGAAAACGGCAAACCGGTGCGTGAGACACTCGCAGCAGACATCCCGCTAGCCGTTGATCACTTCCGTTATTTCGCCAGTGCCATTCGTGCCCAAGAAGGCGGCATCAGTCAGATTGATGACGATACCGTTGCCTATCATTTCCATGAGCCACTTGGTGTTGTTGGTCAGATTATCCCTTGGAACTTTCCTATCCTGATGGCCGTGTGGAAACTGGCACCTGCACTAGCTGCTGGTAACTGTGTGGTTCTTAAACCTGCTGAGCAAACCCCTGCCTCTATTCTATATATGTTAGAGCTTATCGGTGCTGCTGACCTGTTACCTAAAGGTGTATTAAACGTCGTCAATGGCTTTGGTGTTGAAGCTGGTAAACCCCTAGCTTCTAACCCCCGTATCAATAAAGTGGCCTTTACGGGTGAGACCACGACGGGTCGCCTCATCATGCAGTATGCCAGTGAAAACATCATTCCTGTGACCTTGGAGCTGGGTGGTAAGAGTCCAAACATCTTCTTCGCTGACATTATGGACGAAGATGATGACTTCTTAGACAAAGCCGTTGAAGGTTTGGTGATGTTTGCACTCAACCAAGGTGAAGTCTGTACGTGCCCATCGCGCGCACTGGTACATGAGAGTATCTATGATGAGTTTATCAAACGCTGTATCGCTCGTGTTGAAGCCATCAAAATGGGTAACCCACTAGATACGGAGACAATGATTGGTGCACAAGCAAGCTCAGACCAACTAGAGAAGATCCTGTCTTATCTAGATATCGGTAAGCAAGAAGGCGCTAAAGTATTGGTCGGCGGCGAACGAGCCACACACGACGGTGATCTTGGTGATGGCTACTACGTGCAACCGACTATCTTTGAAGGCACAAACGATATGCGGGTGTTCCAAGAGGAAATCTTTGGACCTGTGCTTGCGGTAACGACTTTTAAAGATGACGAAGATGCGATGAGAATTGCCAACGATACGTTATATGGTCTGGGCGCTGGTATTTGGACGCGCAGTGTACATAAGGCGTATCGCTTCGGACGTGGTATTCAGGCAGGCCGTGTGTGGACGAACTGCTATCATATCTATCCGTCGCATTCTGCATTCGGTGGTTATAAACAGTCTGGTATCGGCCGTGAGAACCATCTGATGATGCTGGATCATTATCAACAAACCAAAAATATGCTGGTGTCTTACGATCCTAAAAAAATGGGGTTCTTTTAAGCTAAAGTTCGAAGCACTTTGCAATCGAGGTTGCAAAGTGTGTTAGGTATATTCACAGATTATTTTTATGCAAAAACTCTAACAAGGAAGAATTATATGAGTAATAAAATGAAAGCCGCCGTATTACATGAGTTTAACCAACCATTACAGATCGAAGAAGTTGATATTCCAACGCCGGGCGCTGGTGAGATTGTTGTCAAGATGCAAGCATCCGGTGTCTGTCATACTGACTTGCATGCTATCGAAGGCGATTGGCCTGTAAAACCTAGCCCACCATTTATCCCTGGACACGAAGGTGTTGGTCTAATCACTGCGGTCGGCGAAGGTGTGACCCATGTAAAAGAAGGCGACCGCGTCGGTGTACCTTGGCTCTACTCTGCTTGTGGTCACTGTACCCATTGTTTAGGTGGCTGGGAAACCTTGTGCGAGCGTCAACAAAACGCAGGCTATTCAGTTAATGGTAGCTTTTCAGAATATGTACTGGCGAATGCCAACTACGTCGGTATCATCCCTGAAAGTGTTGACTCGATTGAAATTGCACCCGTTTTATGCGCAGGCGTCACCGTGTACAAAGGCCTTAAAATGACCGACACCAAGCCTGGTGATTGGGTTGTTATTTCTGGTATCGGTGGTCTCGGTCATATGGCAGTACAGTATGCCATTGCAATGGGACTGAACGTTGCGGCAGTCGATATCGACGATGAAAAGCTCGCATTCGCCAAAAAACTAGGCGCGACCATTACCGTCAATGCTAAAAATACAGATCCTGGTACTTACTTAAAAGAAGAAATTGGCGGTGCTCATGGCGTGTTAGTAACAGCCGTATCTGCTATCGCGTTCGATCAAGCGTTGAGCATGGTCAGACGTGGTGGCACGGTGGTCTTTAACGGCTTACCAACTGGTGACTTCCCTGTTTCTATCTTTGATACGGTGCTCAACGGTATTACCATTCGCGGCTCTATCGTCGGTACGCGTCTCGACTTACAAGAGTCGTTGGACATGGCAGCAGCAGGTAAAGTAAAAGCCACTGTTAGCGCTGAGCCGTTGGAAAACATTAACGATATATTTGAACGTATGCGTAACGGCAAAATCGAAGGTCGCATTGTGATTGACTACAGTATGTAGTTATAGTTGATTCAGTTTAAAAGAGAGTCAAGGCAACCGAGCGCAGATGTATATGTGATACCTCAAGTGAGGTTAACGCTGTAACTCTTTTATAGAGGATTGACTATATTGCTTGTGAGATTCTGACATTGTCTTAATGCTTCACACATTTAATCACAAACCATCAGTCGTATCGTCTTCATTCACATGCTATAAATGATGTGAGTGAAAACGATACGGCTTTTTATATTCTCATCCAGTATGACACTTATACTTAATAAGACGCTCATAGCTAATGAGACGTTTTCTACAATTACATTCTTATGATAAGGAAATCATCATGAAAGTCAAAGCGACAGAGTCCTGCATAGACCTAATCGAACTACTTAAATCCAAGCACGGTGAGCTGATGTTTCATCAATCTGGTGGCTGCTGTGATGGTAGCTCCCCCATGTGTTATCCGCTAGGTGAGTTTAAGGTAGGCGGCCAAGATGTATTGGTCGGTGAGATTGCTGGTTGTCCATTTTATATGGGCAAAGCGCAGCACAAATTATGGCAAAATACGGATTTGACCATTGATGTGGTTGACGGGCGTGGCGCCAGCTTTTCGCTAGAAATTCCTGAAGGCAAACGTTTTATTGTACGTTCAGAAATTTGCTCAATATAAATGGCTGTTAGAGCATGCCCTTATTTCGAAATGATGATAAATACTGCTAAATACCCTAAAAAAACCTATCAATAGGCTCCTATTGATAGTCTATTTTCTCTATCTACACGCTCTAGTCATTTTTATTTTATTATTCTGGCAAAATAATAGATATTGTAAAGAGTAGCTTACTTTGAAAAGCTCGTTTTGATTAGCATGGATGCTATAAGGAAGATAAAATGGAATTTGATAAAACGTTTGATTACGTCATCGTGGGTGGCGGCTCTGCCGGCTGTGTACTTGCCAGCCGCCTCACCGAAAATCCAGAAATCAGTGTATGCTTATTAGAGTTTGGCGGCGAAGGCAAAGACCTTGCCATTCGTGTACCTGCCGGACTGATTCTGATGGTGCCCGGCAAACCACTAAAGTTAAATAACTGGTGCTTTCACACTACGCCTCAAACTCATCTCAATAATCGACGCGGCTTCCAACCACGCGGCCAATGCCTAGGCGGCTCCTCTGCTATCAATGCCATGATTTATACACGCGGCAGTGCGCTAGACTATGAGCGCTGGGTAGAGGAAGGCTGTGATGGTTGGGGATTTGACGATGTCCTACCCTACTTTATCAAAGCTGAAAACAACGTTCATGGCAGTAGTGAGCTACATGGCGATAGTGGGCCGCTGCACGTGAGCGATTTGCTCAGTCCACGTGATATCTCAAAAGCCTTCGTAGAAGCCGCCATTGCCAACGGTCTCGACCATAACACAGACTTTAATAGCGAAAAACAAGACGGTACAGGTTTGTATCAGGTCACCCATTTTCATGGGGAAAAACAAGGTCAACGTTGCTCTGCCGCTGCAGCCTATCTACATCCTGTCCAAAGCCGCCCGAACCTAACTGTCATTACTCACGCGCAAGCCAACCACGTCATCATTGAAGATAAACAAGCGACTGGTGTGGTTTATGAAAAGGATGGTGTCAAACATACTGTCATGGCACATCGTGAAGTCATCCTATCAGGCGGCGCTTTCGGCTCGCCTAAAGTGTTGATGCTATCAGGTATTGGCCCAGCAGAACACTTGCAATCTCACGGTATCGAGGTCGTGGTAGATTCACCTGATGTCGGTGGCAACCTGCAAGATCACCTAGACGTGGTCTTTGATTACGAAGTAAATACCACTGATGTCATTGGCATTGGTATGGCAACGATTTCCCGTTTGACCAAAAGCATTCGACAATGGAGAAAAGATGGCACGGGATTGCTGTCTACCAACTATGCCGAAGCAGGTGCGTTCTTCAGTGTCGGCGATGCCCCAAAAGAGTGGCCAAATACTCAGCTACACTTCGTCATATCTCGTGTAATCGAACACGGTCGCGATCTCAGACGTGGCTTTGCCATCTCTTGCCACAGCTGCTATCTGCGTCCTGAGAGTCGCGGCACCGTACGACTAGATTCTGCCAACCCCTCTGATGCAGTCCTGATTGATCCAAACTATCTCTCCCATCCAAAAGATGTAGAGTGCATGGTGGCCGGTGCCGAGCGTACCAGAGCCATCATGCAAGAGTCTCCTCTCGCCGAATACATTACGGAAGACTACCCTGCCCCTTACATAGAAAAAGACGGCATGCTCGGCTATATTCGCAATAAATCCGATACCATCTATCATCCTGTCGGTACTTGCCGTATGGGCTCAGATGAACGCTCTGTAGTGGATTTAGAGTTAAAGGTACGCGGCGTGAGCGGACTACGAGTCATTGACGCATCAATCATGCCAACGTTGATTAGCGCCAATACCAATGCTCCAACAATTATGATTGCTGAAAAACTGGCAGATATTATCAAGGCAACTCATAACCATGTCGAAAACACTGTCATATAAATAACCATCATAAAAGCATTTTATAACTGGTTGCGTCAAGTAGACGTAACCATATTATTTCTTTTCGTCTGCAATTCGTTATAAAACCATACTCAAGTAATTTCGTAATCATCTAACTCTTTACCTTAAATAAATAGATAAAAATAGTAAAATTCCGCATATTCCATTAAATTCGTGCTGTGATCGGCACATTAATGTATTTTTTATCGAAATTAGTTTAATTATATCTTGCGTTATTGCAGATTAGAGAGTATATTCGAACGAGTTGTTTATATTATTAGTTTCTATAGATATAAATTAAAGTTATAACAACCTGTAATATGTTTATTTTTGTATGTATGGAAAGTCATATAAAAGATCACATACATAGATATTTTCAAGGTTATTAAATGCTTGCTCATTATGTTCATGATCGAGTACGAACATGTAGATATACGAGTAGCTACCTATCACTACATAGGATGTAATAATGCAAAAATCCCTCTTTAAACTTACCATGCTGACGACACTTATCTTAGGTATTAGTGCCTGTGGCGGCGACAACAAAACCACCGACGATTCTGCTGCTAGCTCAGATGCTAAAGCGGCTAAAACATTGCTTTATTGTTCAGAAGGTAGCCCTGCAGGTTTCGATCCAGCACAATACACTTCGGGTACTGATTTTGATGCGAGCGCCTTCCCTATCTATAATGGCTTGGTAGAATTCAAAAGAGCGGGTACCGAAATTCAACCAGGATTGGCCGAAAGTTGGGATGTGAGCGAAGATGGTAAGACCTATACCTTTAATCTACGTAAAGGGGTCAAATTTGGTACAACTGACTACTTTACCCCGACTCGTGATTTTAATGCAGACGACATTCTCTTTACGCTAGAGCGTATTACCAACCCAGAGTTTGAATTTAATAAAGCCTATCCTGCTGAATTCCCGTATTCGGTTGGTATGGGATTACCAGATATTATCTCTAATATCGAAAAAGTAGATGACTATACGGTAAAAGTCACGCTCAGCGAGACCAACGCCCCGTTTTTACAGAACCTAGCGATGCCTTTCGCTTATATCAACTCTGCTGAATACGCCAACAAATTGATGGCTGATGGCAATGCAGCTGATATCAATACCAAGCCAGTGGGTACCGGACCTTTCGTCTTTACTTCTTATCAAAAAGACGCGCAAATTCGTTATACCAAAAACCCAGACTATTGGAACAAAGACGATATTTATATCGACAACCTCGTCTTTGTCATCACAAAAGATTCAGCCGTTCGTGCCCAAAAAGTTCAAGCAGGCGAATGTCATGTATCCGCCTATCCAAAACCTGCTGAGATTGAAGCAGTCAAAAATTCTGGTAAGGCTACGGTACTAGACCAACCCGGTTTCAACGTTGGCTATGTCGGCTATAACGTCGAAAAACCTAAACTGAGCGATCTGAAAGTGCGTCAAGCATTGGACATGGCCATCAACAAAGATGCCATTATCAATGCGGTTTATCAGAGCGAAGGCTTAAAAGCCACCAATCCAATGCCGCCAACGCAGTGGGGTTACGACAAGTCGCTCAAAGATGCACCTTATGACGTTGAGAAAGCAAAAGCCCTTATCAAAGAAGCGGGTGCAGACAACCTTTCTATCGACTTATGGTATATGCCAGTTCAACGACCATATAACCCTAACGCCAAACTGATGGCTGAAATGCTACAAGCAGATTGGGCCAAGATTGGTGTTGATACCAAGCTTGTGACTTATGAATGGGGTGAGTACCTAAAACGCGCGGCTAAAGGTGAGCCTGATGTCATTCTAGCGGGTTGGACTGGTGACAATGGAGATCCGGACAACTGGCTTGGCTCATTATTGTCTTGTGACGCTGTCGGCGGTAATAACTACTCGCGCTGGTGTAACAAAGATTTCGATAATTTAGTCACCAATGCCCGTCAGATCAATGATCAAGATGAGCGTGTGAATGAATATGTACAAGCTCAGCAGATATTCAAAGAGCAACTGCCTTGGACAACGATGGCGCATTCGGTGGTAACGGTATTCACCGCACCAAACGTGTTCGATTATAAAATCAGTCCACTTGGCTCAATACGTTTTGATGGTGTGAAAGTTGAATAATCTTCACTGATTAGATCCGATACGACATACATAATGGTTTAATTTATATTCGGCTGGGTCAGACTTCCTGCACCAGCCGTATTCATCTGCATTAAACGCTTTGTCGCGGACCCTCTTACCATCGCAAACACTCTTATCATTGAATCACAACTATTGAGCAGCCCATGCTACTTTATATTCTGCGTCGAATCGCTATTCTCATTCCTGTCTATCTTGGCTTGACCCTATCAACCTTCACTCTGATTCGTCTCGTCCCTGGAGATGCGGTTGAGATTATGATGGGCGAACGTATGGTCGATCCAGAGCTACATGCTCGTGCCCTAGAGCGACTGGGATTAGACAAACCTCTTGTCGCCCAATATTGGGATTATCTGACTGGCATCTTGACGGGTGATTTTGGCGAGTCTTTTCGTACTCGTACCCCCGTATTACAAGATTTCTTTGCCCATTTCGTTCCAACCTTAGAGCTGGCTCTATGCGCCATTGTCATTGCTAGTGTTATTGGCGTGAGCTTAGGCATCTTTGCTGCGCTGCGACGTGGTACATGGATTGACTACACTCTCATGTCAGGGGCGCTGGCAGGTTACTCTATGCCCATCTACTTATTGGGGCCAATCCTCACAGGTATATTTGCTCATTACTTGGGCCTGCTACCTGTCGCTGGGGTGATATCTGTCGCACAGTTCTTAGATGTGCAGCCCTTATATGGCTCGTGGCTACTCGGCTCTCTCACGTCGGGAGAACCTGGTGCGTTTTGGAACGTGGTCAAACACTTTATCTTGCCCTCTATTGCTTTATCGACTATTCCGCTTGCCATGATTGCACGGATGACGCGCTCGGCGATGCTAGAAGTGCTAGATGAAGATTACGTGCGTACCGCGCGCGCCAAAGGTCTATCACCGAGCCGCGTGATCATGGTACACGTGATGCGTAACGCTTTGATTACGGTAGTCACAGTCGTTGGCCTACAGATGGCAACATTGCTCGCGGGTGCCATTATTACCGAGACCATCTTTAGTTGGCCAGGCGTTGGGAATTGGCTACTCGACGGATTTTTCACTCGTGATTATCCTATCGTACAGAACGGTATTTTACTGGTCGCCACTGCCTTGATTTTGGTTAGTTTATTTATTGATATTTTGTATGGTCTTATCAACCCACGTATTCGACATACTTCTTAATCTAACATTGATAAATACTCATATTATAAGTAGTGACAAATAGCGATTACATGGTTTTGAGTCGTTTTCAGCACATTCCTGAATGATTGCTAGGAATGGTTGCTAGAAATAGGACTCTACATACTTGCAACGCGTTAGCCACTATAGGAAATGCTCATGAAGCCTTCTGCTGTTCCCTCTGATCTTAAGCTTGCGGCACTCACGCCGCCCTCGTCTTGGCAGCTATTTTTATCGACGTTTTGTCGCAATAAAGGCGCGGTACTTGGTTTTATTGTACTGGCTTTGATGGTGCTTATTGCCATACTCGCGCCTACCATTGCTCCCCATGACCCTTACGAATTGTTCACTGGTCAAGAGCAATTACCACCTGCCTTTCTAGATGGCGGCAATACGATGTTTTGGCTCGGTACTGATGATGCGGGTCGAGATACGCTGTCTCGGGTGATGTATGGTGCGCGTTATTCACTGTTTATCGGTCTAAGTGCTACGACTCTTGCGATGTTGGTTGGTATTTCGTTAGGGCTGAGTGCTGCGTTTTGGCCAAAAGTCTGGGGCAAGGCCGTCATGTTGGTCAATGACATCTTAATGTCCTATCCGAGCTTGCTACTGGCCATCATCATTGCCGCTATCTTAGGGCCATCTATGACTAATACTATTATTACCATCGCTTTGGTCTGTACGCCGCCTTTTATTCGTTTGACTCGTGCCACTGCAATGGTAGAGCTACAACGTGAGTACTTTATCGCCTCACAAGTAATGGGTGCTGGCGTGCTGCGCTTATTATTTATTACCATTTTACCCAACTGCATGGCACCGCTCATCGTACAGGCAACGATGATTTTTTCCTCTGCCATTCTAGAAGCGGGTGCGATTGGTTTCTTAGGCTTTGGTGTACAGCCACCAGATGCCGAATGGGGCGCCATGTTAGGTACGGCACGTCAATATATTCAGAGTAATGTTTGGCTCGCTATTTGGCCGGGTGTCGCTATTTTCTTGGCTGCCCTGTCGATTAACTTGACTGGTGATGGCTTACGCGATGCACTAGATCCCAAATTAAAGCAGGTGACCTAACATGACTGATCCATTAATTAAAACGCCTATCAATCATACCTCTATGAATGGTGCATCAGCAAAAGAATCACCGTTGTTGTTAGATATCGAGAACCTATCGGTTACGTTCGGTCAAGGGATACGCGCATTTCGCGCGGTAGATGATGTATCACTGAAAATCGCACAAGGTGAGGTCATCGCCGTCGTGGGTGAATCTGGCTCAGGCAAGTCCGTCACTATGATGGCGCTAATGGGGCTGTTGCCACCCTCTGCGACAGTCCGCGCACAGCGAGTGGTGTTTGATAACAAAGACATGCTCAGCATGCCAGCCAAAGAGAAGCGCGGTATCATTGGTAAAGATATCTCTATGATTTTTCAAAATGCGATGTCTTGCCTAAATCCAAGTTTCACCGTTGAAATGCAGTTGGGCGAAGTACTACGCAAGCACCTTGGTTTACGAGGCGCCGCAGTACAGACGCGCATATTAGAACTACTAGAATTGGTCGAGATGCCCGATGCCAAAAACCGACTCAAAGTCTATCCGCATCAACTATCAGGTGGTATGAGTCAACGGGTCATGATCGCGATGGCAATTGCTTGTGAGCCAAAACTACTTATCGCAGATGAGCCAACTACTGCTCTGGATGTCACCGTACAAGCACAAATCATGGATTTGCTGAGCCGATTACAACGCGAAAAGCAAATGGCGATGGTATTAATCACTCATGACTTGGGACTGGTCGCACAGAACTCACGTGATGTCGCGGTCATGTATGCCGGACAAGTGGTTGAAACCAGTACGGTGCCAGAGATTTTTCAACATCCTGCTCACCCTTATACTGAAGCGTTACTGCAAGCCATACCTGAACTGGCTATCGGTCAAGACCGTCTAAACAGCTTGCCCGGTGTCGTACCCAGTCAATACGATCGACCAGCTGGCTGCTTACTGTCTCCTCGTTGCCCGTATAAAGAACCTGCTTGCGAAGTACCGCCACCTATATTAGATACACCTACTGGCAAGGTACGTTGTATTGATTCTAATATTACCTCTCGCCCCTCTCACGCTGCTACTTTGGAGTCCCAAGTATGAGTAATAAAGTGGTCTTAAAAGCAGACAACCTACACAAGCACTACCCAGTATCACAAGGTCTGGGCAAAGCAAAAGCATACGTAAAAGCCCTCAATGGTATTTCGTTCGAGCTTGAGGCTGGCAAAACATTAGCTGTCGTTGGTGAGTCAGGCTGCGGTAAATCAACCCTTGCCCGCCAGCTGACACTCATCGAAGCGCCTACTCATGGCGAGCTATTTATCAACGATGAAGCAACAACTGGCTATAGTAGAAAAGCGCTGAAAGAGTTGCGTACCGAAATTCAAATGGTCTTCCAAAACCCTTATGGTAGCCTCAACCCGCGCCATACTATCGGCTATCAGTTGACGGAACCATTGGATATCCATACCAAATTGTCCAAAGAGGAAAAGCGCGACAAAATCAACGAGATGATGAAAAATGTTGGTCTACGTCCCGAACATGCTGGTCGTTATCCGCATATGTTTTCTGGTGGTCAGCGCCAACGTATTGCCCTCGCCCGCGCGATGATGCTCAATCCAAAAATCGTCGTCGCTGATGAGCCGACCTCCGCCCTCGATGTCTCCATTCAGGCTCAAGTCTTAAATCTATTTATGGATTTGCAGGATGAGTATCGTACCGCTTACGTTTTTATCTCGCACAATCTATCGGTCGTACGCCACGTCGCTGATGATGTGATGGTCATGTATTTAGGTCAAGCTGTTGAGCACGGCCCTAAAGAAGCGATCTATAATGCGCCAAAACATCCGTATACCATCGCCCTATTGGCGGCTGCACCAACGGTAAATGGCCACAAGAACGATCTGACGCTACAAGGCGAATTACCCAGTCCGCTCAACCCACCAAGTGGCTGCGCCCTACACAAACGTTGCCCATATGCCAAGCAACAATGCAGCGAAATAGAACCGCAACTGCGAGAGTGGGACGGTCGATTAGTGGCTTGTTTACGTTTGGAAGAAATATATGGATAAGCGCCATCTAATTTTTAGCGGTACGTTAGCTTACGCTGTGCTGCTAGCGATGACTACTGCTCAAGCCAATGACTCTACGGGCTACGTCGGCACAGGCGGTGTTGAGTATCTTAAAAATAAAAATATCAGCATGCATAGTGAAGATTTATACATCTCAAAAGATGAAGTGCGCGTTAATTATGAGTTCAAAAATCTCAGTAATAAAGACATTACTGAGACGGTTCTTTTTCCTATGCCGGCTGTGCCCAGTTTTATAGAATCAGATTACGCTGATATTAATGCCACTTATGATAACTTTAAAGTTTGGGCCAATGGCAAGCCTATCACTCCTGATCAGCATGTCCGCACTTTTATGTACCCGATCATCATCAAAAATGGTGAGAAAAACTATGCGGAAAAAGCTATTGATACCACCAACCTTTTTAAGGCGTGCGGTATTAGTGATGCTCAAATGATGTCACCTTGGACCTATAAATTTGATACCGATGATATCAATCAACGGCTTTTGGATTGTAATAGCAAGGCACTCGATAGGTTTATCGATGATAGAGAAGACCTTGATATCTTTTGGGAATCGCAAGTGATTTATAGTTGGGAGCAAACCTTTAAAGCCAATACTATCACCAAGGTCAAACACACCTATAAACCGTTAGTGGGTGGCTCTGTGCATCTAGGTGAGGAAGAATTCCCAGATTTTTGCGTTGATGCTTCAACTCAGAAAGGGTTTAACAAGAATGGTGGTCGTCCCTATCATGCCTTAAGCTATATCCTAACTACGGGAGCAAATTGGGCCAAACCGATTGCCAACTTTAAGCTGACTGTAAAACGCGACCCTAACGAACTGGTCTCGTTCTGCTGGAAAGGTAAGGGCAAAGTTAAGAAGATTGGACCAACGACGTTTGAAATCAAAGAAAGTAATTTTGTGCCAACCCATGATTTTGACGTCGCTTTTATTATGAAGTAGCGGTTAGTGTTTCGGGTGTACGTAGCTCACCGATAAAACTTGATTCGATAGCAGTCGTGGCAATAAATTCAAGCGTTCTGAGTAGTAGCGTTCTGATGAATTATGAGTCTAGCAGTCTTTTAGTCAATTTTTGTACCGGATTGGCTATTATCATGACACAAACAAAGGCGACAGGCGCAGCCAGCATCCAAGCCTTAAACCAGTAATAAACAAACCTATCCACCATACCAAGGTTGATAAAGGTAATATAAATTGTCATCATCCCTGATAATGAAACTGCCATAATTGCAGTATTAACAATGCGGAACTTA
The DNA here is from genome assembly GCF_904845995.1 of Psychrobacter fjordensis. Lineage (NCBI taxonomy): Bacteria > Pseudomonadati > Pseudomonadota > Gammaproteobacteria > Moraxellales > Moraxellaceae > Psychrobacter > Psychrobacter fjordensis. Next base: position 1,868,439 of record NZ_CAJGYP010000001.1, on the reverse strand, counting down.
TAACTTTTTTGCTTCATCTGATTCATCATAGCCTCAAACAGTTTCAACCTTTCATTTACCTTTTATCTTGAGATTTGCATAGCAGCTTCTAAAGCCGCCGTGTCCTCATGCATGCGGTACAGACAAATCTCGCCAACATCATTAAAACGGACAATCATTGACCACAGGCTATTAAATACTTTCCCCGTGTGTTTGACTGTGTGAGCAAGCTTGCCAAATCTGATCACGTAATTATTAGCGACGATAGACTCCTCCATTACAAACTCGCCAAACTCGAACATTTTTGCAAGATTTTTAAAAAAATTAATGCTTTCATTTTTGCCACTGTGCGTGCCATAAATAGGCACCTGACTGTCTGTATCCTCTCGAAAAACCACGAATTTAACGTTTTCATCACATCGCTGCATGGCTTGCTCATATTCACCCATAAAGATGTGTGCTATAAATTGATCGAGTGTTTGGGTGTTTGATGGTGATTGCATACGTCTCTCAATACTTTATAAAGTAGATAACGAGTCTAATATAGTGGCGTAAAGATAAACAGATTATAGATAGGCAATCACTGTGCAAAAATGCACGGTGAAATTTGCTAAACTGATTATTTATACTAAAACTAGTGCTCATACTGAAAGGTAGTAGTGATATGCAGTGGGATGATTTGGCTTACTTTGTCTGCTTGGTGGAAAAACAGACTCTGACTGCTTGCGCTGAAGAGCTGGGGGTACAACACAGTACGGTTGCGAGGCGAATTGTTCATCTTGAGCAAACATTATCGGTAAATCTGTTTGATCGACTAGGTAAACGCTATGCACTGACGCCAGAAGGGTCGATGCTCTACAGCCAAGCCATTGAGGTGAAAAAAGAGATAGCCGTATTTGAGAGAATGGCAATTGATCAGAACGCGATGCAGGGCAAAGTCGTTATATCGGCACCACCTGTCTGGGCAAATGAAGTGCTGATACCGGCTCTGGCTGAGTTTCGCCAGCAGTTCCCAGATATATTAGTCGCATTGAGCGGTGAAGTTGGCTTGAGCAATTTACATCACAGAGAAGCAGACATCGCCATAAGAACACGTTGTCCCACACAGGAAGATCTGGTTGCTCGTATCATTGGGTCCACAAGATACGGTTTCTTTGCTAATAATGAATACCTCAAAAACACCCATTCTGATCGATGGCAATTAATAGAGTTTCAAGCCAATGCTAGAGTACTTGCTTGGTCACAGGCATTGATGAAACAGCATGCCTATACGGTTGCATTTAACACTAATGATTTATATATGGCCTGTCATGCTGCTCGTAAAAAAATAGGCATCGCGTTACTGCCAGAATTTTTAGCTCACCAATACCCAGAGCTGACGGCAGTTGACCCTATTAATCGAGTAGCGCTGACCGCTCGGACACAACCAACAGTGGAGAACATTCATTCTTCAACACTCGTTTCAGACAATCAGGATTCAATCTCAAATACCAGCATTCCACTCACTCAAGACTACCCTCTCTATCTTGTGATGCATCCCGATGTCAGACGCTCTGCACGAGTGAGAGCAGTTGCTGATTGGTTAATTGCCAGTTGTGCTTAACTCAAGTAGCTATATAGAGTACAGCTTGTATAGAGTAAGGCTTATATAGAATACCGCTAATCAATATTCACTACGCCCCAACATTTAGGAAATTGACTACAACCAAAAAAGTCTTTCCCTTGGTGCTGGCCTTTTTTTTGCAACACGTTTGACCATTGCTGCCTGACATCTTGGACAGGCAGGTACTTGCTCTGTAATAGCTGTATGATTGATTTGCTCAACAGCTTTAAGATCGATGCTATTAGACGTGATAATCTCACATTCAGCCGTTTTAAAATCATTGTCCGATGACTCAGGCTCCATAACTTCAAACGGTGTAAGAAACACTTTATTAGCCATATCATATGGTGTGTTTGCCTGCTGAGTATTCATACTGTCAGTTATTAATTCGCTAGATTCAATCTCAGTCTGACCAGACCATTGCAGCACTTCTCTACTTTTCAGCGTGGCTCTTTTCGCGGTTTCTTTTACTATCGGCTCTGGTTTAGGCTTATTAGCCACTTTATCAACTGGTTTATCAGTAGCGTTACCGTTAGGCTGATTATTTGACGGGCTATGCTTGTCTTTTAGATAGGCTTTATGCTCTCGATTGATGCGCCAAGACTTACTAAATCTGTTGCTATTAATCTGCTCAACGATGGACTTGACCTCGTCTTCAGTGAGTATCTTATCCTGCTTTTTCTTCACATAAGACACCATACCACCTGTTAAGACGTGTTCGGGTAACTCATCACGGGTTTTCAGCTCGCACTCACCGATGAAAGCAATCATCGAATGGAAGTAGCTCAACTCCAATCCTAATAAATCGGCGAGCGTCTTAATATGCAGATAATTTTGGCGCAGTGGGTTCTGGAATTTGAATTTACTGCCATTCGGGAAAGCTTGTGTCCACTGTCTTTGCTTCTCGCTACCATATATCCAGCCTTTATAATTTTTGGTTTCAATGACAAAAATGCCGTATACAGAGACGATGATATGATCGATTTGGGTACTACCACCGTTGGCTCTTGGCAAGGTAATACCGTTTAATCGGTGATAGACATTTTTTTCTAATTTTAGCCACATGGCGACGTTGATGACGGTTTCACCTAGGAAACCTTTAAAGCTAGATTTTAGGGACATGGTGATAATCTTTATAAGTAGGTTAACAGTACAGATCGTTTTTGAGTAAAAACTTCAATAATCTTTAATTTAGCTTTTATATTCTTTGCTCGGCAGGCTGGTTATAAGCTTTTTGTAACCTACTAATGTATTCCTCTATTAATTTATAGCTTATGCTATTGCCAACTCAAATTTTCTCTACTCAAAACTAACCTTAATAACTTCTTACCTACGAGGCTTATATAGATGTAGTAATTATTTCTGTCTTTAATTCTTGATCTGTATCATTCCAAACCAATCGTCTAAATATTATATTAGTATTACTTTTAGTGACTTCACTACAGATATTTTCGATTATATCGTTTGGAGTTTTATCCCCGAATATTACTTCAGAGATAGTAGGCTTTAAACTAACCTTAGAATGGTTAATAATTTCTGAATCAGATGGAATACTATCCTTTAATGCTTTTAGCACTCTCCATTCTTTTTCATATTGCCAATCTTTCGTTTTTTTATAAAAATTTAAAAGCGGAAATTTTTTCAATTCTAAACTAATTGTAACCTTAGGTTTTTCATCAGTGTATACAACAGGATGCAAATTAAGACTTTTTAACCCTGCTCCAACCTCGTATTTTATACATAAACCACCTCTATCGATAGACTCATTATTATTTACATACTTAGCGTAATGAGCCCACATTGGTAGATTAAGAGGTTTTTCCGTAAAACAAGCTATCCTAATTATTTTTCCAAATTTTTCTCTTATATTTTTTGGAACTTCTCCAATAACCTTATAATCACCATTCTCTACCATTTCTACGCATAGTTTTATGTAGTCATCTCTGCTAATATTTTTAGATATCGATTGTATATTTTTTGGCATGTGCTTATCAAAGTACTTCAATACCTCATTTCTGTCTTTATAAAACTCAGAAATAAACCGTCCTTCGTTTGGATCGTTTAGATCTCCCATACCTGCTAGAAATATATTTTCATTCTTCAATTCAAAATTAATTAATCTGTCTATATTATTTATATCTATAGAACGATACCGATATAAATACTGAGGATAGCCACCTTCATATTCTACATTATCATTTGTAAAGTATTTTTTCTCGTTCATAAATTTCGACTCCTGACATAGCAGTACTTGTATATTTTTAATATATACAAGTACTGCTTAACTCAAAAATAAAGGTGATTTAATTACTGTACTTTCTTTATTAACTCTAATATATAAACTTAAGTCCATGTAAAATAAGATATATAAAATATAATAAATTAAAAATCTAAGTGACTTAATTTATCACAAAACAGTCGTCTTAAGACAATTTTTAGCTTTGATTAAGGCAATTATAGTGCTAATGAAATCAACATTGAAAATCATAGGTGAGATGGTCGTTCGAATGATGGAGAACATATAGAAAAGATAATTCGTAATCCGTTGACAAAGCCGATAGGTAATAGCTAAAAGCAGAATTATATCTAAAATTAACGTTTCAATCATAAAAAAAGCCACCAGATTTCTCTAATGGCTTTTTTTAAACACTAACTAAGTTAGATTTATTACACCAAACTATTTACCGCTTCAACCACAGCGTCAGTTGTAATACCAAACTCTTTATACAAATCACTAGCAGGGGCAGATTCACCATAAGTGGTCATACCAATGACTTTGCCATCTAGACCAACGAACTTATACCAGTAATCTACATGCGCGGCTTCGACTGCGACGCGTGCACGGATATTGGCAGGCAATACGGCTTCACGATAGCTAGCATCTTGCTCGACGAAAATCTCAGCACATGGCATAGAGACCACACGGACGCCAACGCCATTTGCGCTCAACGCTTCATATGCTTCCATCGCTAGGCCAACTTCTGAACCAGTGGCGATGATGATAGCTTGTAGCTCACCCTGCTCTTTCGCAAGTACATAACCACCTTTGGTGATGTTCGCTACTTGCTCGCTGTCACGTGCTTGATGTGGCAAGCTTTGACGGCTAAAGATTAACGCTGATGGGTTGTTTTCAGACTTGATTGCTTCTACCCAAGCGCTTGCAGATTCAGTCGCATCACACGGACGCCATGTGCGTAGATTTGGCGTAGTACGTAGGCTAGTCAATTGCTCAACTGGCTGATGCGTTGGGCCATCTTCACCTAGACCGATAGAGTCATGCGTATAGACATGGATGACGCGCTGCTTCATGAGTGCGCCCATGCGTACCGCGTTACGTGCGTATTCCATAAACATCAGGAAGGTCGCTACGTAAGGGATAAAGCCGCCATGCAATGCGATACCATTGGCAATCGCGGTCATACCGAACTCGCGCACGCCATAATAGATATAGTTGCCGTCAGCGTCTTTTTCGATGCCTTTAGCGCCTTTGAATAGCGTCAGGTTCGAGCCAGCTAGATCCGCTGAACCGCCTAGCAATTCTGGTAATAATGGCTGTAAGGTATTGATAGCGTTTTGACTGGCTTTACGGCTAGCAACATCGCCGCCCGCTTCTTGCGTTTGCTGAATATAGGCTTGTGCTTGGCTATCAAAGTCAGCAGGCAAATCACCATTTAGACGGCGTAACAACTCAGATGCCAGTTCAGGATAGGCTTTCTTATAAGCGTCAAAGTCCGCATCCCAGTTTTTCTGTTGTACGTCACCTTTGGCTTTAGCATCCCACGCTTCATAGATTTCATCATCTAATTCAAATGGAGCATGCTTCCAAGACAGTGCATCACGAGTCAAGGCGATTTCGTCATCACCCAATGGTGCGCCATGACTGGCTGCTAGACCTTGTTTGTTCGGGCTACCAGCACCGATCGTGGTTTTGCAAATCAGAAGACTTGGTTTAGCAGTCTCTTTAAGCGCTTGTTCAGTTGCTTGCGTGATTGCTTCAGCATCATGACCATCTACTTTGATAACTTGCCAGCCGTAAGACTCAAAACGCGCTTGCGTATCATCAGTGAACCAACCTTCGACATTACCATCGATAGAGATGCCATTGTCATCATAGAAGAAGACTAACTTGCCAAGACCTAACGTGCCAGCCAATGAGCACACTTCATGACTGATACCTTCCATCAAGCAACCATCACCTAAAAACGCGTAGGTGTTATGGTCAACGATGTTATGGCCATCACGATTGAACTGTGCCGCTAAAGTTTTTTCAGCGATAGCAAAACCAACGGCATTAGCAATACCTTGACCTAGTGGACCAGTAGTTGTCTCAACACCTGGTGTGTAGCCAAGCTCAGGGTGACCTGGCGTTTTTGAATGCAATTGGCGGAAACCTTTCAGATCATCGATGCTCAAATCATAACCAGATAAATGCAGCAATGAGTAAATAAGCATTGAGCCATGGCCGTTCGATAAGACAAAGCGGTCACGGTTATGCCACTGTGGATCGGTTGGGTTGTGCTTCAAAAACTTGCGCCACAGAACTTCAGCAATATCAGCCATGCCCATCGGAGCACCTGGATGACCAGAGTTGGCTTTTTGTACCGCGTCAAACGACAGTACACGGATGGCATTGGCTAATTTACGTTCGCTAATTGGAGCTGGCATAGAGTGTCCTAAGATTAAAGGAGAGTTTATTTGATTGAAAAAAGTTATTGAACTAAATTTGCTTAGATACTGAAATAGATGGCTCATTATAAACTAAGTGGCAACAATTTTCCCTGTTACCCCTAGTCCAGAACTTGATCGGGTCACATAATAAAAAATCAACTGATCGTTAACGACTTCAATATGATGTTTCTCAAATTCTTGATAGCAAACATACTGAAGCCATTTCTCCTCTAGAAAATCTGCTATTTGCTGATGGCTTACATTATGTGCAAAGCTGCAACACAACGTCAGCATACAATTTGCATCATCATGGCGCTCTTGATAAAGAAAGTCGCAACCAAGATTTTTTTCCATACAGCAGAAAAACACATTGGCATCTATTTCAAAGCCTAACAAATCGTCACCACTACTTTGACCATGGATGAGATGTTGTGAGTAATTGAGCAGATCAATTGTAGACAATGTCTTCATAACGTTACTATTATTACAACTCTATTCTTTCAGCACCGCCCATAAACGGACGCAATACTTCTGGAATGGTGATACTGCCATCTGCGTTTTGATGATTTTCCATGACTGCCAGTAGCGTACGACCAACTGCCAAACCTGAACCATTTAGCGTGTGTGCTAGGCTGGTTTGCTTGCCATCTTTGACACGTGTGCCCATGCGGCGTGCTTGGAAATCACCACAGTTAGAGCAGCTTGAGATTTCACGGTACGTATCTTGGCTCGGTAACCATACTTCGATGTCATAGGTCTTTTGTGCTGCAAAACCCATATCACTCGTACATAACTGAACGGTGCGGTATGGCAGATTAAGCTGCTGCAAGATATATTCAGCTTGTCCAGTCATTGCCTCTAGCAATTCATCAGACTGCTCAGCCGTGGCAATATTGACCATCTCAACTTTTTCGAACTGATGCTGACGGATCAGACCACGAGTATCACGCCCATGAGAGCCCGCTTCACTACGGAAGCAAGGCGTATGCGCGGTGAATTTCAATGGTAGCTCTTTGATATCCAAACGCTCGCCACGTACCAAGTTGGTCATTGGCACTTCGGCGGTAGGAATTAAATAAAAGTCCATGTCTTCATTATTTGTGTGATTTTTCAGCTTAAACAAATCATCTTCAAACTTTGGTAATTGCCCCGTACCTTTGAGGCTGTCTGAATTCACAATATAAGGCACATAGGTCTCAAGATAGCCGTACTTCATAGTATGCGTATTCAGCATAAATTGAATCAGTGCGCGATGCATCTGCGCCAATTGTCCTTTTAACACATTAAAGCGACTACCAGTCAGCTTGGTCGCCGCTTCAAAATCAAGCATGCCAAGTGTCTCGCCAATATAAGTGTGATCTTGAATCTCAAAATCAAACGTACGCGGCGCGCCCCACTTGCGCACTTCTACATTATCATCTTCTGATGTACCCACTGGCACATCCGCTGCTGGAATATTAGGGATTTGCATGCCAGCTTTAGTGATGCGTTCTTGCAAAGTACGCAATTCATCTTCAGCCGCTTTAATTTCACCGCTGATATTCTGCATCTCGGCCAATAGCTCACTGGCATCTTCACCTGATTTTTTCAGAGCGCCCACTTGCTTAGCACCCGCATTACGGCGCGACTGCAACTCTTCAGTTTTGATTTGCAAAGATTTACGTTCGGACTCAACCGTTTGCCAAAAATCCATGTCAAGTGCATAACCACGAGTGGCTAACTGCTGTTGTAAATCGCTTAAATCGCCGCGTAAGAGTTTTGGATCAATCATAATGGTTGCCTGTAACGCTAAAAGTGAGTGAGAATTTTAAAAGTATTATTTTTGAAGGTACCATTTTTAAAGATATTGTCTTTAAAGGTACTGTTTTTAAAGGTGCTGGTTTTATCAAAATAAGTGGTAGCCGCTATAATACCAAGACCCGACAGGTTTGACCATGTTTTGGCGATACTTTCATCCATCACTTTAATGATTAATGGCATGCGATTTTTAACTTGATAACCAGCTCTGAAAATCGACAAACCCTCATAATACGGCTTAATGGCAATAATATGACAACTATCAACATTCATAGCTGCTTATATGTTTCATTTGAGAGCGCTTTTCGGTAAGATAAGTCCATACCTTTTTTCCACTTTCAGCCAAGTGCCGTATAGCTACTTCACTTTGGCGATTTAAACCCAACACTTTTAACACAAGTATTTGAGAAACCTTTATGGCCTTGTACCCCTATACGCTACAACCTGTTGCCTTAAACCTTACTGAGGCAGAATTTCATCAAGCACAATACGAGCTATTTTCTAGTGCCAGCCCTTCTTTTGGTCTAAAAAGCATCAAAACGAAAGAGTGGATTATTATGGCAGTAGTCGTGGTATTAGCGATTGCAGGGTTGGTCTTTGTAACAGGCTACTCAACCATTATTTTTTGGTTGATGTTGGTTTCAGTGGTGGTTTACTTACTGGTTCGTACCCTTGGTTTTAAATGGTATGTCAAAAGAGAATTCGAAAAACAAGTTGCCGACCAAGAAATGCCAGATGAAATGCGCCAGATGAAACTGGGTGTACAAAAACATGGCTTAGTGATGGCAATGCCCGTCAATCAACCTGATTTGATGAAAAACTCGCAAATGCGTGGTATGCAAATGCGCGCGAGCAATACTCAACAAGCGGTTATCCCATGGTCTGCGGTCAAAAGCTGGGATGAAACTGATGACTACATCTTTATCATGTTTGAAATGAAAGGTCAGCAAGGCAGTCAAATTGTGCCTAAACGTCTGCAAGCACAGAAATTTCCAATCGACACAGTGCGTCAGCATTTAGAAGAGTTCGTTGCAGTCAAAGGATTAAATCCTGAGAACTTACAACCACCGGCATAAAGCATTAAATAGCTCTTTATTGCTCATTCATTGAACGATAAAGGGTTTAGCTATTTTGATAAACCAATCGCATTATTGTATTTATTAAACTTAACTTGTCGATGATGCTTTGTTATTATAATAGGTATCAGAAGAAAGATAGTAGAAGCACTGGATTATATAAATAAGTTAAAGTTATAACTTTCTTCATTTAATCTTTACATCAACACTCACACTATAAGGATAATATCATGAGTAATAATGAGACTAACCAAATCGGTCTAGAAAGAGCAGACATGAGCGAAGTCATTGCTAAGTTAAACGGTCTATTATCAAGCTACCATATGTTTTACATTAATGTACGCGGCTATCACTGGAACGTTAAAGGTGAGCACTTCTTCACTTTACATCCAAAGTTTGAAGAGCTGTATACTTCACTACAAATACAAATTGATGAAATCGCTGAACGTATTCTAACGTTAGGTGGCACGCCATTGCATGCTTACAGCGACTTTGCTCAACACACAAGCATTAGCGAAGATAAGAATGTCAAAGACGGCACGACCTGTGTTAAAGGCGTGGTCAAAGGCTTACAAGAGCTTATCGAAGAACAGCGTCAAGTATCTACTCTAGCAGCAGATAGCGAAGACCAAGGGTCAGCTGATCTTGTCGACGCCTATGTACAAGAGCAAGAGAAGTTAGTATGGATGTACAATGCATTTTTAGGCTAATAACAGCCAGACCAAAATGAGATAATGTACAGACAATAAAAAAGCACCTAATTAGGTGCTCTTTTATCGTCTGTACATTTACAAAAACGATAATTTATTTTTGAATCCACTGACTCATTTTTTCACGCTCAGCAGGTGTGGCTTGTAGCCAGATTTGCATAAATTGATCTAAATTACTGTTAGATGAATTTATGCTTGTCGTTTGCTGTACAGTACCTTGGCTCGCTACCGCTGGCTGATCCAATGATGCAATCGCACGCTGATTTTGTAATTCAGCATCACCAGAACCGCTGAACACACCACCTAGCGCTTTGCCCAAACCTGAAAACAACCCACCTTGATTATTACCTGTACTTTGCTGACTGGCAATAATAGTGTTGTTCTGCTGTACGGCAAGCGTTGGCTGCTTGGCATATTCTCTAGCCGCTTTATACTCTTCTGGTTGACTTGGCATAGTCAAACGATAGGTTTGATTATCAGCCAATTGTGCTATCACACTGACGTTACCTGAACGCAAATAGTCATGCTCATCACGAGGTAGATTATATAGACGATCATACTTAGCAGTGATAGCATGTTGTCCAGGCTGTAGTGTGAACTTTTTTGTCAGCGGCTGAAACGCACTCTGCTGAATTTCCTGCCCATTAATCGCAGTGACCTTAATATAGTCATCAACTAGCAGAGTGACCTCTGCCTGCGACAGCGTAGAGAAAGAGCTAGCACCAATAAGTAACGTACCGATAGTCATTTTTTTTAGCAAAGAAGCATTGAGTTTCATAAGTGATTCCATTAATAGTAAAAACGTTTTGGATAAAAATATTCGTATTTTTAGGGCTAAAAGTCGAATGGCATAGTATGTTGATCTTGATCTGCAGCGTCATGATCTACTTGCGTCTCTTGCGCAATATCAGCTAGCTCTGCCGCTAGTGTCTGTTCATCAATAGTACGTAATGCATCACTTATGACTGCTTTGGATATATTGTTGCGGCCAAGATTGGAAAACATTGGCTGAATATAGTTGAGCACGTCCATCATCGCCCCGATACGGTGCGGTCCTTCCGTAAGCAAATAGTCAATAATTCGATCATCAAACTGCCAGCCACGTCGACGCAAGATAGACTGCAATAATGCCTGACGATCTGCCAGATCATGACCATTCGGTACTTTGAACGTAGGCGCTTGTGCCAAACGGGTCAATAAGTCTCTCAGCTGAAAAGGTAAATCATCAGCAGGTTTATTGGCTGCAAACAATAACTGGCGCTGACCTTCACGACTACGATTAATCAAATGGAATAAAGCTTCTTGCCACTGACTGCTTTGCTCAAGGACTTCTAAATCGTCGATTGCGATCAGATCAAAGTTCTCTAAAGATGAAAGCACGTGGACATCGGCATGAATCAACTCGTTGAGTGACAAACAGATTGCGGATTTGTCCATCTCAATAAACGACTCACAGATTGCTGATAGCAAATGAGACTTACCAGTAGCAGGACTACCAAATAGATACAGCTGTCCTATCAGGCCGACATGTAACTGCCGCACTGCATCAATAATCGACATCCAACCAGGACCGGCAAAGTCGCTTAGACTTGCATCATGCTTAATGTCCAGATTGAGACTTAGCTGTGCTTCTGCCATGAATCATCAACTCGTTTTGCGTAATACAATGGAAAATAGGAGGCGTAACGGTCGTAGAACTGACTTTACTGTGTTCAATACGACTTAATACAAACTTGCGGTATTGGTCTGCCATATTCTTGGCTATGGACATATCGTCGAACTGCTATTATCAAAATGGCTTTTGCCAACGAATAACCACTGATACCATCAACACTGCGCCTATATATAACATATTTGCAAAATGACTGACAAGTCTTTTACCTATTAAGCCTTATCAATCACCTTTCATCTCTCTCATAATTCTACTGCCAATTTATGATAAACACGTTAATTTGACAGTAAATTATCTAATCCTTTTCAAACAAAGCCAGTTGCTTACGACCTTTATAAAAATCAGTCGAACGATAGTAAGCGTATAAATGGCGGAACAATACATTAAGCACCGCTGAGACAGGCAAGGCTATCAACATACCAACGAAACCTAACAGGCTTGCCCCTGCCAATACCGAAAAAATAACCCATAGCGGTGATAGACCAATCTTATCACCTAATAGCAACGGCTGCAGTACATAACCCTCAGCGGCCTGCCCAACCAAAAATGCACCAGCGATTAATGACAGATAAGTCCAGTCTAGTCCAAACTGAAATAGGCATGCGGTAATGGCAGCGATGAAACCGATACCAAACCCCAAATAAGGAACAAAGCTAGCAACACCCGCAACCATACCAATGATAAGTCCAAGCTCAAGACCAATGAGCTGCAACTGCACCGCATAAATCATACCCAACAGCACCATCACCAATAACTGACCTTTAATAAAAGCCATCAATGCACGATCACACTCTTTGGCAATCTGAACAAATTTTTCATTATAAGCCGTTGGAACCGCTATTTTCCAAGTATGTAAACGCTGATCCCAATTGAATAAGAAATAAAAGGTCAGAATAGGCACTAATACGATGAGTCCTGCATTATTAATAAAGCTCATACTTGAGGCAATAATATGGCTCATCATCGTGCTGGCATCTTCAAACTTATAATTCGTTTGCATGTAATCGACTAGCGTCTCAGAAAACCCTTTTGACTCCAGCTCAGGCAAACTAATACGGCTATTATTAACAAACCATTCTCGCACCACTTGGTTATACCAGTTCAACACTTTGGGTAAGTAGTCCCACGCCGCTTGTAACTGATTCCACAATGTCGGTATCAACCACCATAGCAGCAGTACCATTCCTAAAGTAATGGTCGAATAGACAATGATAATCGCTATCCAGCGTTTGATATATTTCGATAGACGTTTGACCAGCGGATTGAATAGATAAGCGAGTACAAAGGCAAAGACAAACGGTATAATGACTGGCATCATTAAATACAATAAAAAGGCAACCACCACCATAGCAACGACGATAAATAAGCGTCGAAAAAAGAGGTCGATTGGTTGGTTCATCATAACAAGTTATCCTAGGCGTAGGCTGATTTAAGGTTGCGATATGATTGCTTTGAAATAAGTGTTATTGAGTAACAACACATTAATAGCAAACAGTTATTGACAGTAGATTTAGATTTCCATTATCGCAGAGTACCGTTAAAAATCAGTCATTTTTTGTTTCTTGACGCTTTATTTGCCACTTAAAGCAAGTCTTCACTAAATATCAGCCAAATATCCACAAGTTGCTTTGCGAGTGTGGGTCGTTTTTGGGTATAATGCGCCCACTATATTCAGAATTAACACGACCAACTCGCTTTTCTACCGATAGACCTTCATTCCCTATAAAATTTGTGAGATGACCATGAGTAACAAGCCTTCTTTAAGCTACAAAGATGCCGGCGTTGATATTGATGCAGGCGATGCGTTGGTTCAACGTATTAAATCAGTGGCAAAAGCCACCTCTCGTCCTGAGGTTGTGGGCGGACTTGGCGGTTTTGGCGCGCTTTGTCGTATTCCGACCGGTTACACCTCACCTTTATTGGTTTCGGGCACTGACGGCGTCGGTACCAAGCTTAAACTGGCCTTGCAACTGAATCGTCATGACACTATCGGTATTGATTTGGTCGCTATGTGCGTCAATGACTTATTAGTTTGCGGTGCTGAGCCATTATTCTTCTTAGATTACTACGCAACAGGCAAGCTCGATGTTGACGTAGCAGCGACTGTCGTCACTGGTATTGGCGAAGGTTGTAAATTATCAAACTGTGCGCTCATCGGTGGCGAGACAGCTGAAATGCCAGGCATGTATCAAGATGACGATTATGATCTAGCTGGATTCTGTGTGGGCGTGGTTGAAGAAGCAGAAGTGATCACTGGTGAAAATGTCGCAGAAGGTGATGTACTGATTGCACTAGCATCAAGTGGCGCGCATTCAAACGGCTATTCATTAGTTCGTAAAGTCATCGAAGTGAGTGGCGTTGATGTCACCACTAGCGATGCACAATTAGATGGTCAGCCTATTCAAGACGCACTCATGGCCCCTACTCGTATCTATGTTAAAGCCATCAAAGCTTTGCAAGATACCCTTGGTAGTTCAGCCCTTCATGCGATGTCACATATCACAGGTGGTGGCTTAACAGATAACTTACCGCGTGTATTGCCTGAAACGCTAGCCGCTAGCATCGATACCAATAGCTGGCAGTTTTCAGAACTATTCACTTGGTTACAAACCCAAGGTAACATCGAGCAGAGTGAAATGTACCGCACCTTTAACTGCGGTGTTGGCTTCGTGATTGTAGTGCCTAAAGATAAAGCTGAAGCGGCTATCAACACATTGAATGACGCTGGCGAAAAAGCATGGCAGTTAGGCGAAATGGTCAGTCGTGAAGCGGATGCAGTGGTGTACCGTTAATGCTAGCCAATAATACCAGTCACGCCAACAAGCCATTACGCATTGCCGTTCTGGTATCAGGCAGTGGTAGCAATTTGCAAGTATTGATCGATGCCATGCAAGCTGGCGCACTACCGATTGAAATAGTAGGTGTCATCAGCAATCGTGATGACGCTTATGCCATCACACGTGCCGATGATGCTAATATTCCAGTCGCGGTACTGTCACACGTGGCTAACGGCAAACGCATGGGTATCAAAACTTTTGAAACTCATGCAAATGCACAGCTTGTTGAATGGCAACCTGATTTAATAGTGTTAGCCGGTTTTATGCGTGTGTTAAGTGGCCCATTTATCGACAATGCGCCAGCGCCTATGATTAACTTGCACCCTTCTCTATTGCCTGTTTACAAGGGACTTGATACCCATCAAAGAGCTATTCAAGCCGGTGAGCGTCACCATGGCTGTAGTATTCATGTTGTCACTGCTAAGCTCGATGCAGGCGCTGTTTTGACTCAAGCGCTGCTAGAGATCAACCAAACAGAGACGGCTAATAGTTTACAAGCACGTGTACAAAAACTTGAGCATAAATTGCTACCTTGGACAATTTTGCTATTAGCAAATAAAGTATTATCACTTGATACTAGCAATGGAACCAGTAATGAAGCCTGTAATAAAACTAAGGCAAATTACTTGCCAGCCTTGCCATTACAGCTGTTTATAAACACGTAAAAGTTTCAGCTTATCAAATTTCATGTTTTACCGTTCTATTTGATGCAATAAAAAGCCCAGTCACTCATGATGAGTAACTAGGCTTTTTTTATTCAATGGTCATCTAATGACGACCATATCAATATCTAGTAGTAATATCAACCGCCATTAAAAAACATGCACGGCCTTGATGTTTACAAACTCTTTGATACCAAAACCGCCATGCTCACGACCATAGCCTGAGTTTTTGACACCACCAAATGGCAATGCAGGATTGGCTAGACCGTAACCATTGATATAGACCATACCAGTGTCAAACTCCTCACGTGCTAGACGTACCGCTTTGTCTGTATCTTTTGAGAAGATTGCACCGCCTAGACCATAGCGACTGTCGTTAGCGATACGTAAGGCATCGTCTTGGTCTTTTGCGCGAATGAGCGAGGCTACTGGTCCGAATAACTCATCATCATACGCAGGTTGACCTTTCTCAACGTTTTCTAAAATAGTGGCTGGATAAAAGCTGCCTTTGCTATCAGGAACTTTACCACCAACAGCAATCGTTGCACCTTTAGCCACGCTTTGCTCTACTTGCTCATGTAACTGCTCTTGTAGATCTTTACGAGCCAATGGTCCGATATCTGAGCTATCATCCATAGGATCGCCATATTTCGCACCTTCAAACTTCTCAACAATACGCTTGCGAAATTCGTCGTATACGCTATCTACTACAATGAAGCGTTTTGCGGCGACACAAGTTTCACCGTTATTGATTAGGCGTGCTTGTGTACAAGTTTCTACTGCTATGTCTAAATCAGCATCTTCTAATACGATGAAAGCATCGTTTGAGCCAAGCTCTAACACAGCTTTTTTGATTGCTTTGGCGGCTTGCTGTCCAACGATGACACCTGCTTTATCGCTACCAGTTAGTGTGACACCGCGTACTTTGTCGTTGTTGATTAATTCTTCTGACTGATCATGACCAATGATAATAGTACGGAAAAGATCATTTGGCAGTTCAGACTCATGAAGTATTTTTTCAATTAGCAAACCAGAGCCTGTTACATTAGAAGCGTGTTTTAGCAGGATACTATTGCCTGCCATCAAGTTAGCAATGGTATAGCGGAATACTTGATACGCTGGGAAGTTCCAAGGCTGCATACCATAAATGATACCAATAGGTTGATAGCTGACCAATCCTTTTCTCATGCCCTCAATGTCACGTACGTCATCAGCTAGTGATTCAACACCGTTTTCAGCAGTATAATCACAGATTGCCTTACACAGATCAATCTCCTCTAAACTTTGGCTGTATAGCTTACCGCGCTCTTCTGTCATCAGCTTAGCCAGCTCTTCTTTATACTCAATCAGTTTGTCGCCGATAGACTTAATCGCCCGGCCACGCTCTTCATGGCTAACAGTGCGCCATGCTAAAAATGCTTCATGTGAGGCATTAACAATTTTATTAACTTCGTCCACGCTCATGTAATCGTAATTTTTAATCTCTTCGCCCGTGGTTGGGTTGATAGTAGTAATATCTGACATGTTATTGTCCTTGTTATTAGAATTTATATAGTTGGGGTTATTGGCACTTATCATTATTTTTCTGTCACGGTTTTTAATTATGAAATCTACATCAATATCAAAAACGATAGGTAGGTTGTTTTCTATCTGCCGTTATCTTAACAAGCTATTTGGCTAAGAGTTTTACAATATATTGTGAAGTGTGTGGAAGATGTTAAGAGTGTGACTGATATATTAAGTACAGCTAAACATCATATATAAATCATTAATCGCTAGAACATAAAAAAACCAGCCCTGCGGCTGGTTTAATTAAAAATTTATCTGTCTTAGAAAATAATCAATTTAAAATAGATGGTTCATCACAGGTATTTCCTGCGGTGGGTTTTCTTCTTCGTCAACGATTTGACGCGCCACATGCATGATAAGTTGGCGTAACCAGCGATGGGCTGGATGATGTTGCAATAACGGTGACCACGCCATTGTTAGCTCAAACTCAGGAATGAAGAATGGTGGTTCTTCCATTTTGATACTGTCGTTATTTGCCTGCATTTTTGCCACACGGGTTGGCAACGTTGCTACCAAATCTTTGTTAGCAGCAAGCATGGCTGGCATTTGATAATGACGAGTAAAGACACTGATCTGACGTTTTTGTCCTAAACGTTGTAGCGCTTGATCGATAGAACCTAAGCCACCAGACTTCTCTGGATTGACACCGAAGCCGACACCCATACCTGTTTTTGATACCCAAACATGCTGCGCTTTTAGATAGTTCTTTAAGTTAAAACGATTGGCATAAGGGCTGTCAGAAGACAGCAGGCAACTAAAAGTATCACGCCACACCAACACTTGGTGAAAGCTCTGTGGTATCTCATTAAAGCGGTTAATCGCTAAATCAACGCGCCCCTGCTCCATATCACGATAAGAGACGTCCGATGGTGTCAAGAAATCCAAGATAACATTGGGTGCTTCTGAGCGTAGGGCTTTGACCAGTTTAGGAACTAGCGTCGCTTCCGCATAGTCTGACGTCATAATACGAAAGACGCGAGAAGTACTATAAGGACGGAATTCAGTACGTGGCTCTAACACTTGGGTTAAATCTGCCAGTATCTCACGAATACGAGGTTGCAACTCTAAAGCCCGCTCCGTTGGCGTCATACCTTCAGATGATCGAACCAATAGAGGGTCATTAAACAATTTGCGCAGACGGCGCAAAATGTTACTCATCGCAGGTTGGGTAATGCCAAGCTGCTCAGCTGCACGAGTGACATTTTTCTCTCGTAACAACACATCTAGATGTACCAATAAGTTTAAATCTACCCGCTGCAAATTCATATATAGTTCTCTTGGCCTTTGGATAAGTGCCGTTATAAGCTTGGCATTTTTGGTGCTGTTCTAACAATTTATGGTCTATAGCAGTGTAATTCTGCTACTTTTTATCTGATTTCATGCGATATCTGCTAAGTATAACCCAAACTGTCTAACGTAAGGTACTGTTATATATGAATTATAACTAAAGAAAATACCCAAGATAATAATCATAAATTAGATAAATCTTGGTAAGGCAGTTATAGTAAGTCTCATAGGATGACTTGTAACGCAAACGATACAGCTTAGTTTTATAGACTGGCTACATTCATTTGACCGACACAATTATATAGTATATTGATGGTCTTTATCGGTAGCATCATACGATGAATTGATTGCTTAAAAGACCGTTATAGTCATTAGACAATGACTAAATCTATCGCACAAACTGTTTATTATTGTAACATTTCTTACTGCCGATAATGACATGGCCATTCAATAAAGAACGCAAGTGCTTTAGAAATATATGAATAAGCTCAGCAACCTTTTATACATTGCCCATTGTTTTTTCACTACCAAGTTCTAGTAATTCTCTTGTATTAGTGACTAAGTTTGTTTAGGGTAAATAAGGCTTTAACTGATAGCTTGTAATTCTGTCTGACCTTATGAGATGTCAATAGCACTAATATAAAGTCTAAATGTATACCTTTTCAGTCATACACAATTGTCATTATTTTAGCACTTAACTTATTTGTTTTTACACCCCACCAAGGAGACATAGATGTCAACTGCATATAAATCAGCGATCGACTTAGTACGTGAATTGAAGCAAAAACACGGTAACTGGCAGAATATCAGCGAAACCGATGCGGCACGTATGATGTCACAAAACCGTTTTAAAACGGGCTTGGATATCGCAAAATATACTGCAAAAATCATGCGTCAAGACATGGAAGACTATGACAATGATACGTCTCAGTACACACAGTCTCTAGGTGCATGGCATGGTTTTGTTGCACAACAAACTATGTACGCTAAAAAGAAATATTTTGGCACTACTTCTAAAACTTATATCTACTTATCAGGTTGGATGGTTGCAGCCCTACGCTCTGAGTTTGGTCCACTACCTGACCAATCTATGCACGAAAAAACGTCAGTACCTAAGCTAATCGAAGAAATCTATACTTTCCTACGTCAAGCCGATGCTAAAGTATTGAACGATTACTTCCGTGAGCTAAATGCTGCTGAAGAAGCTGGTCAAGATACTTCAGCTATCGTAGAAAAAATCGAAAACTTTGATTCACATGTTGTGCCAATCATTGCTGATATCGATGCAGGTTTCGGTAACGAAGAAGCCACTTACCTATTGACTAAGCAAATGATCGAAGCTGGTGCTTGTGCCATTCAGGTTGAAAACCAAGTATCTGATGCTAAGCAATGTGGTCACCAAGCTGGTAAAGTAACTGTACCGCACGAAGACTTCATCTCTAAACTAAACGCTATCCGTTATGCATTCCTAGAGCTTGGTGTTGAAGACGGCGTTATCGTTGCTCGTACTGACTCTGAAGGCGCATCACTGACGCAAAAAATCCCAGTATCAAATGAGCCAGGCGATTTGGCTTCTAAATACATCGACTTCATCGAAATGGAAGAAGTGACTTTAGAAAACGCTCAAGAAAACGACAGCTTGCTTAAGCACAACGGCAAACTAGTACGTCCAGTTCGTCTGCAAAATGGCCTATATCAGTTCCGCGAAGACACAAACATTGACCGCGTTGTACTTGACTGTGTGACCGCTCTAGAAAACGGTGCCGATCTACTATGGATTGAGACACCAACGCCAGACGTAGAACACATCAAAATGATGGTTGACCGTATTAAAGAGCAACAGCCTAAAGCGAAGCTTGTATACAACAACAGCCCATCATTCAACTGGACGCTTAACTTCCGTAAGCAAGTTATCGCTCAGTGGGAAGAAGAAGGCAAAGACCTCTCTGCATACAATAAAGATGACTTGATGAGTGCTGATTACGACGGTACTGAGCTTGATGCAGCAGCTGACGTAGCCGCTAAGAACTTCCAACGTGATGCGTCACGTGAAGCGGGTGTATTCCATCACTTAATCACCCTACCGACTTATCACACGACTGCACTTAGCGTTCATGAACTTGCTAAAGGCTACTTCGGTGAAGAAGGCATGCTTGCTTATGCAGCTGGCGTACAACGTAAAGAAATCCGTGAAGGCATCGCTTGTGTTAAGCACCAAGCAATGGCGGGTTCTGACCTAGGCGATGATCACAAAGAAATCTTCTCTGGTGACAACGCACTTAAAGCTGGCGGCGGCAAGAACACAATGAACCAGTTCTAATAACCGACTCTCTATAAATAATTGCTAAAAAAGCCGCCCTACATAATGTAGGGCGGCTTTTTTATGGCTGTTTATTGATACTCTGTCATTGTGAGCTTTTTAAGCTTCAATTCTAGGGCGTGTCCTCATTTTAAAAATGATGATAAGAATGAGATAAGTTGTCGTCAAACGAGGAAAATAGCGCAGATAATATCAGGATATTAACCAGCTATTTGACGACTTTTGGCAAAATTTAGCTATTTTTAGCTCATTTAGAGGACACTCGTTTGAATTGAGAACACGCCCTAATGCTTAGCATCCTTGCTATCAGTCTCTTTAGCACTGTCGGTATTATCACCTACCTGATTGCTCTTTATACCCTCTGAATGATGGACGTCTTGGTTTTCACCCATCAGATTACGTCGTAAGTGTTCTACACGAGGGCTGTGTTTAAAAAACTTACGATAGATCGCTTTTATCATTCTATAAATGAGATAAAAAACACCACCAAGCACCACTAGCCACCACAATTGTATAATGCCAAGTGCAAATGACCTGAGCATACTCCAACCATCTTTGAATGATTTGTTGACTTCGGTGCCAAAACTCGGCCGCTCAGCATCTATCAAAACGTCTAGGTTTTGCGTGGTTTCTTTATAACTGACATCTGGCTGCATAAAGCTCAGATTGATGGTGCTATATTTAACCTTATCGGCGATATCCATTTGCTCAAGCTTTGCCAATTCTTTTTGGCGACGTGCTGCATAAGTAGCGGTGATAGCATCGACATTACTACCCTGATCTTTATCATTTTTACTATCGAGACGCTCTTGACTGAGCTCATCCGCCATATCGCTATTCAACTGACTTGCCAGCTGCTCACGATAAATATCTAAAGTAACGTCTTGTGCCGTGAACTCCTGACCATTCAAAAAAGCCACTTGCTGCTGCATTTGCTCCAAGAACTTATTGACGTTGACCCGAGGAACCCGAACCGTCATTTCAGCTTGGCGATTATAGGTTGTGATTGTAATATTTTTATCACCTTGGACAAAGGTTCTATCGCTACGTGGATAGTTGCTAATATTACTGAGCGCCACATAGCCACCCTGCTGCCGTGTCAATGTCTCAATAGCAGCGCTACTCTTGACCACGTCTTTGACAGTAAAGTTTGCACTGGCATTGATTAGCAGCTCTTTACCTTGTATCTGGATATTAGCGGCCTGACTAGCAAGTGTCTGCTCACTACTCTCTGATAAACTCTCAACCGTAAGCTCATTGGCTTGATTGTCAGCCTCTGATTCTAGCTCTGCAACAGCTGATTGTTCAGACATCACGGTATTTATATCAGCACTAACGTCTTGTTCATTCACATAATCGCTTGGCTCTTCTGAGGCACTTTCTGCATATTCCTCAGATTGACTACAGCCACTCATTAGTAATACAGACCCGAGCATTACCGTAGCTATAGATAATGACAAACGATTGGGTGGTAATGATGTTTTAAGCTTACTCATCATAGAATCCTGCTGCTGATCAAAACTAACCTGTTTTTTCAAAAGACGGCTTTCAGATACCATAAAGATTTTTCTCATATTAAATATACTTTTGTTCAATATTTTCTCAATTATAGCGACAATAAAACAAAAGTGTATTTTTTATAGAAAAAACACCTAGGGTGTGTCATCAATTAGATTGTGAGGCTTAAAATGAGAAAAATTGTAGATAAACAAGGAAGGAATTACCGTTAATATGAATATATTGACAAAATTACTGACGATGTTTAGCAAAATTTGGCCATTTTAAGGCCACTAAATGTATTAATGTGCTAATTGATGACACGCCCTAGGCAGTTCTATAGAATATTACTTGTTATTAAATGATAGCTTTCATACGATAGAGTTGATTCAATCTAAAAAAGCACAAAGTAGCCGAGTACAGATGTGTAGTACGTTCACTCGACTTCCTTGTATCCAAATTATATTGAACTAGCTATAGATTGACTAAAGTACTCACTTAACGTTTATTAAAATAATAGGGAGCCACCATGCAAGAGATAGAGTTGAAGTTTTTGGTGCCAGAACCACGGCTAAAAGGCTTGATGCGTCAAGCTCAAGTCAAATCCTCACAGCTGACGCAACTGGCTGCCCATTATTACGATACGCCCGATCAACAGTTGGCACAGGCAGGTATTGGCTTGCGGATTCGTAAAGAAGGCGATTCGTGGGTACAGACCATCAAAGCTGGCGGCGATGGTATTGCAGCGCGCTTAGAGCACAATGCGGTGTTAGATAACGAACAAGTACAAGCAATGCTCGATACCAACTCCCTCATGCCTGATTTGACCATTTATAAAGACACACCAATCGCTCCTGCATTGTCTGACTTTAAGCTCAAAAAGCTGGCAAAAACACTGACACGATTGTATATCACTGATGTACAGCGCACCACTCGATTGCTAGTAGAAGACAGTAGCGATCAAGTAGACAATCAAATAAACAATAGCATTGAGATAGCCTACGATCATGGAGAGATTATTCATAGTAATGATGATGCTCAGCGAGAAGTCATCCAAGAGATAGAATTCGAGCTGATATCAGGAGATTTAGATTTTCTATTCATGACAGCCAAAACTTGGTGTCAGCGCTACAAGCTATGCTTATCTACTGTGACCAAAGCTGAACGTGGTGGGTTACTCATCAACGGACAAAATCATAGCCCAGCAGTTAGTGCGGATCTTAGCCAGCTAAACATCAATAAAAAAACTAGCATGCCTGCTTTTGTGAGGGCTGCCGTACATAACTGTCTACTGCAAATACTACCGAACAGCAGTGCTATCGTGGCGGGTAGTACTGACAGTGACCACATATTACAATCACAGATAGGCATTCGCCGCCTGCTAGCTGCCCTAGATGCGTTTACTAGCTTCTCTGATGAAATCAATCCTGATTGGCAGCCAATACTAAACCAAACGGCCACCTTTATTGATGATTATCAGGAGCTGGATTACCTAGCAAATCATATCGATCCTAAGCTGCAAGAATATGGCGCGCCTGAGACTAACTGGACGATGGATATTGACGCTCTCAAAACCAAGCCTATTGATGCCATTAGCATCCCTGATTTTCAGCTGACCTTATTAGAACTCATTGCTTTTACCATGAGTGATCCAAGCCTTGAGCCTCAAAACAACAAGCCTGCTACCGATAAAATCTTGAAGATCCTATCCAAACAATATGAAAAGCTGCTCCATACTGATGAAGAGCTTGGTGAGGGAAACAATGTTGAAAGCGATAGTATGGATTTAGAAGACATTGATTTAAAAAACATTGATTTAGAAGATATTGATTTAGAAAGTACGAACTCAAACCTTGATACTGATGACCAAGCAGACTTTGAATTGCATCAGCTAAAAGATTTGCGTTACATCACTGAGTTTTGTGCACCTCTATTAAGTAAGAAAGGGTCTAAAAAACGCACCGAACGCCAGCTAAAATTTTTGCTCAAAGCTCAAAAATCATTAGAGAAATATCATGGTTATGCACAATATCAACAGCATTATCAGTTAAAATCAGCTGTAGATAATAATGCATTATATGGTGCAGGTTGGTTTGCAGCCGTACTCAAAAATGACACGAAACACAGCGATAAATGCTTGGCCAAAGTTAGAGATCGTTCGATATTTTGGTAAAACATTCATCGTAAAATAGCAAAAACGTAGAATAAAAAAGACAGCTCGCTCTATGAGGACTGTCTTTTTTATAATGTCTGATTCAAGAAAATTACGATAGATGATTTAATCAATATATTTGTATTATCATTCTGTTTCATCCATTTATACCATAGTCGGTTCAATATAGTTTGGATACAAGGAAGACGAGTGAAAGTACTACAAATAGTAGACTAAGCGAGACTGACACAGTATCCAATTTATAGAGGATTGACTATACTATTCAGCTGTAATAGTCACAAACGTACCCGCGTTTACCTGCTCAAATAGCTGAATGATATCCGCATTACGCATACGTATACAACCATGCGAAAATGGTGCGCCCATTGGCTCGGTATCCGGTGTGCCATGTATATAGATATAACGCTGGTAAGTATCACAACCACCTTGGCTATTGAAGCCTTTGTTCACGCCTTCTTCCAGACCACTTAGCCAAAGGATACGGCTCAATATCCAATCGCGCTCAGGATGAGACTTACCGAGTTCCGCACTATATATCTCGCCTGTGTGCACACGGCCTATAAACACAGCGTTGCTAGGGACACTACCCCCTATTTTTTCAGCAATGACATGTTTGCCAAGCGGTGTACAGCCACTATCTTGCTGACTGCCAATGCCATTTTTAGCAGTCGATACCGAGTATCGTGATATTTCTTTATTCTGCTGGTGTACCGTTAGATGTTGCTGAGCGATGTTAATAACTATCTGTATATCAAGATTATTGCTGTTTTTCATAAATGCTTCCAACTATCAGTCATTCGTAAAAATACCGTTAGGGCAATTAGGACATATTAAACTTCCAACTAGGTCACTCACAGTGACTATATTCGGATTATTCAACACATCCTCGTAAAATGATTGAAAATTTCTATTATCAAGGGATTGTATCAAGGCATTGGGCACCGTAATATAGGGGCACACTTTTTGATGCTAGCAGATTATGACGACTATTTCACCGACACGTGTGTCGATGTATGATTTTCTATATCAAGATACCATACCGATGGTGTCATTATTGGCAGATGCCGCAAAGCTTTCATTACCACAAGCCCGCTTAGCAATGGATGCCAGTTTGCAGGCAATTATTAGTGCCCTTCTCGCTTACCAACAGCGTTACGATGCTCAGGCAGTGAGTAAAAAACTGTTTGGGCGTGGTGCTGTCAAAGAACTCCGTCAATACAACTCTATGAACTTTGCGACCATTAGTGCGACGTTATATCATCGTCACGATGCGGCAGATGCCATATTCTCTGATAATGCTCGGGTCATAAAAGCGAGCGATCGTATCGCCAGTCAAATTGACGCAACGACGCAACAAGTCCAAATTTTACTGACCTCTTTATGTGTGGTTGTGCTCCGTGAGCTGGCTATATTGGCAGAATACAGTCAACTTGATAATAACGAGATTAACAAATGGTTTGCGCTACAACCACAATTTTTGTCATTAGCTCGTTTCGCAGCCAGTGAACCAGAAACGCTATCAGCTGAACCGTCTAACAAAAACAACGAAGCGCCCGCGATAGCAGCCGAAAATACGGTAGATACAGGAACAGAAAGTCCATCAGATGTTGGCTTATTAAGCACTGAACAGCTCTCAAATAACCCACCACCTTTCGATCCTTACTGGTACGAACTGACGGCATTCAAACCTGAAAACTATGAACCTGTGCAAGACATGCAGATGGCCACAGGTAACTATCTAAAAGCCATTGGCCGCTCACCTGACAACTTGCAACAAGGGCGTCATAATGACATGCTGGTGTTTGCAGAAATGCATGATATTGCATTGCCACATCAACGTTGGTTATTACAACTCGCAAAAATATCAGATATCTATCTCAGTCGCAATCGACTGCGCGTAAATTCTGAACCTGCTACCCCGCCCAAGCCACCTTTGGTTAGCTTGGGACTCATCGGTGGCAATAGCGACAACACGCCCGCAACGATCAGTGAAAAACCGATTGAATACGAAGCCGCCACGCCGCTTTGGAAAAACCCCGTCATTATCATTATCATTTTGGTCATTAGTATACTGGGTGGATTGGCAACCCTCAAATATCAGATGCAAAAGTCTGACGGTGCTATGTTGGCAACAGAAGAAGTACTACTAGAACAAAAGACTCTCGAAGAACGCCAGCAGCAGGATGTTGCAATCGTGATGGTAGACGATGAAGATGTTGCGGAAACGGCAGAAGCTGAGTAGAAAAGAGCAGTGATTTAAATGCAATTGTTGTCATAAGTATTTAATCACAAACTATCAGCAATAAAAAAGAGGCCCTATATCTAAGGCCTCTTTTTTGTGCGATTTAATTTTCTAATTGATTACGAATAATCTGACAATCTTACTTAGATAAATCGCGACCACGGCTGGCTTCGATAGCTAGACGTAGACCATTAAGACGGATAAAGCCTTCTGCATCTTTTTGATCATAAGCGCCTGCATCATCTTCAAAAGTTGCGATCTTTTCGTCAAATAACGAATCATCAGACTTACGTCCAACCACGCTCACCGCACCTTTATATAGCTTCACACGAACCGTGCCGTTGACGTATTCTTGTGATTTGTCAATCAACGCTTGCAACATCATACGCTCAGGACTGAACCAGTAGCCGTTGTAGATAGTTTTAGCATAGCGTGGCATTAGCTCATCTTTTAGATGCGCGGCTTCACGGTCTAAGGTCAATGACTCAATACCGCGATGCGCTTTTAGCATAATCGTACCCGCTGGCGTCTCATAGCAACCACGTGACTTCATGCCAACATAACGGTTTTCTACGATATCTAGACGTCCGATACCATGCTTACCGCCAATCTCATTAAGCTTGATCATGATTTCGAAAGGCTTGAGTGCTTCGCCATCGATAGCAACGATGTCGCCTTTTTGATACTCTAGCTCTAGATATTGTGCTTCGTCAGGTGCTTCTTCTGGGCTAACTGACCAGCGCCACATATCATCTTCTGCTTCAGCATATGGATCTTCTAAGATTCCGCCTTCATAGGAGATATGTAGCAGGTTAGCATCCATTGAGTATGGAGATTTTTTCTTGTTACCCGCATAATCAATCGCAATATTGTGCTCTTTCGCATAGTCCATCAAGCTTTCACGGCTAGACAAATCCCACTCACGCCAAGGGGCAATGGTCACTACGTCTGGTGACAAGGCGACCGCACCCAGCTCAAAACGTACTTGGTCATTACCTTTACCAGTAGCACCATGGCTAATGGCATCAGCATTATGTTCTTTAGCAATCTCAACCAAACGCTTGGCGATTAGCGGGCGTGCGATAGAAGTACCGAGCAAATACTCGCCTTCATAGATAGCATTGGCACGGAACATTGGGAATACATAGTCACGAGCAAACTCTTCGCGCAAGTCTTCGATATGGATATGTTTGATACCCATGGCTTCTGCTTTAGCGCGTGCTGGCTCAACTTCTTCGCCTTGACCGATATCTGCAGTGAAGGTAATAACCTCTGCATCATAAGTCTCTTGCAGCCACTTAGCGATGATTGAGGTATCAAGACCACCTGAATATGCCAATACGATTTTATTAATATTTTTCGGATCAAGTTGAGCCATGAATAACTCCTATTATGAGAATTTAATTGTGGTAAAAGCGCTAAGATTCAATCGAAAGATAAACTACTGACTCAGTGTACATCATATTTACTATAGGCAAAAGTACCACTGCCATAAGGAGTAAGCTTTTGGTTGAATGGTGGGCCAATGAATATAAGCTATCTCTATGAGATTGTTATCTAATCATGATAAACCAAGCCATTTTATACATCCAAAAATCATTACTCTCCATAGAATGGTAGCAGAACAATCAAAACCTTCTACAGTACGACCAATGAATTATGTACAGAGCGTTAGTCGCATATTTAGTCAAGTGGGCAAATCTGTTATGATAGCCACATAACACCACTCCGTTTTATTCCCATATATGACGACACAGAGCGCTACGACATTATGACTGATTCGATTAGAGAATTGACCATCCTTCAACCAGACGACTGGCATATCCACTTACGTGATAGCACAGCATTGAGTACGACAGTACCGCATGCCGCAAATAGCTTTAATCGTGTGATTTGCATGCCAAACCTAGTACCGCCCGTCAAGAATGTCGACGATGCACGTGCATACCGCGCGCGTATCATGTCGCATCTAGAAACTAGTAGCTTGAGCACAGAGCGCAAAACGGCGTTCGACCCCCGTATGACCTTATATCTGACGGATAAAACGACTGCACAAGACATCGAAATGGCAGCAAAATCAGGTATCGTACAGGCCGTTAAGCTCTATCCTGCTGGAGCAACCACCAACTCTGCTGACGGCGTCACCAATATCAATGCTTGTGTTGATGTCTTTGAAGCACTAGAAAAATACGACTTGCCCTTATTAATACATGGTGAAGTCACTCAAGATCATATTGATATTTTCGATCGTGAAAAGCGCTTTTTAGATGAAGTGTTGGCACAGATTATCGTAAAGTTCCCTACTTTGAAAATTGTAGTCGAGCATATCACTACCAGTGACGCTGCGGACTTTGTATTGGCTCAAGGCAATCACGTTGCCGCCACTATCACCCCGCAGCATTTGATGTTTAACCGTAATCATTTATTGGTCGGTGGTATCAAACCGCACTTTTATTGCTTACCTATTTTAAAGCGTGAAAGCCATCAAAAAGTACTATTAGATGTCGCGACCAGCGGCAATCCAAAGTTCTTCTTAGGTACCGACTCTGCTCCACATGCGACGGATAAAAAAGAAGCTGCTTGTGGCTGTGCTGGTTGTTATAGTGCTGCGACTGCCTTGCCACTGTATGCCACTGCCTTTGATAGCGTTGGCAAAATAGACAAGCTAGAAGGTTTTGCCAGTCGTTTTGGTGCCCAGTTCTACGGCATGCCACTGAATGAGAGTACGATTACGCTTGTCAATACGCCTATGCAAGTGCCTATCGCTTATCCTTACTTCGATGGCAGCTCTCTTACCCCGCTTATGGCAGGTGAAACGCTACCATGGTCTCTTAGAGACTAGAGCACGCTAAGGTATGTCATCATTTAGATTGTAAAACTTAAGAGTACTGAGTGCTAAGTGAACCAATTGATGACGTGCCTGACATAAAGCCCTCTATATTTTATTCTATAATATCTGTCATATCCCTATCTTAGGCGGTGTGACAGATCTCATCACATACTTATTTTTCATTTAATATAACACTACGACTGATAAAAGCGATTTTACCTGATATGACCACTCAAAACGATGCCACCTTGCCTGACAATACCGTGACAGATGAACAAGCACCAATACGCTTAAAAGATCGCTTTCGTAAGTTTTTACCTGTGGTCGTCGATGTTGAGACAGCTGGTTTTAATGCACAAACCGATGCTTTATTAGAAATTGCCTGTATTCCTGTGCTGCTTAATGAGCAAAGTGTGTTTTATCCCGGAGAGGCTTTCAATGCGCATATCGAACCTTTTGAAGGGGCAAATCTAGAGCCAAGCGCTCTCGCCTTTACAGGGATTGATCCTAAAAACCCACTGCGTAAAGCTATTGCTGAAGACGAAAAAACTGCATTACGCCGGATTTTTAAGGGTTTAAAAGAAGTACGCCGTGAGGAAGACTGCCGTCAATGTGTATTAATCGGACACAATGCCCATTTTGACTTGGCGTTTTTGAATGCAGCTGTGCTACGTACCAATAACAAGAGCCACAATCCGTTCCATAACTTCTCAGTCTTTGATACCGTCACGCTATCAGCACTCGCATTTGGTCAGACGGTACTGGCACGTGCCTGTAAGGCAGCAGGGCTAGATTTTGATGGTAAAGACGCTCACTCAGCACTATATGATACGCAAAAGACTGCTGAGCTGTTTTGTCATATTCTTAACCATTACCCCATGCTGGCTAATGCAATGCATAATGAAGCAAATACAGATGAATTACCTGACGGCGATAATAAATAAGCCACATATCCTATATTGCCCATGTCTCCTAATAGTGCTACTTTTAACACTTGATGACTTTGGCATCTTGATTTTACAATCAATAGGGATATGATTGATATCATGATAAACAAGCCTCTCGTTTAATTATTGAATATGGTATGGCCATCATTCAAAAGTAACAAACGAGTCGACGACCTGTAAGTATGCACTCTGAAACGGTGTTGTCGTATCCTGTAGATGGTTTAAGTTGCCCACACTGCCTTATAGCATGACATTGCTCATACTATAAGGCTTGATAGGAGGGACTTTATCATGGATCCACAACTCAAATTATGGGGAACAATCATAGGCTATATGCTGCTAGCTTTGACGATTAGCGCTTGTACTTCTTTGTGGATTCGCTATCATTTAAAGCGTAAAGACTTACATCCTCGCCGTGCAATTAAAAAAAGATACTTAATTTTAAAAAGACGAAGAAAAAGGCTTGACAGCAAGCGCAGACACCATTAGAATACGCACCACTTCGGCATAAATGGTGAAAGCAGCTGAGGTGTTGTGTTACTAGTCCCCATCGTCTAGAGGCCTAGGACACCGCCCTTTCACGGCGGTAACGGGGGTTCGAATCCCCCTGGGGACGCCACTATTTGGCGTCACTCGTTAGCAAGTTTGCTGCAAAGCATCTATTAAGACTAACAAGCGTACCATCGAAAATCCCAATCACATCATGATTGGGATTTTTTTTATGCGTGCATTTAACTGTCTCAAAAAGACAATGCCTAAGACCTTCAAACCTCTATCACTATTAATTTAATGCAGCTAGTAATGTGTACTATGAATACGCAACTTGATTTGCTGCTGCATCTATATTAAAAGTTTTATCGAAAATTTACTGACAAAAAAGCCAACATTGACTGTTGGCTTTTTAGATCGAATACAATTTCTTTATAAAATCTACCAGATTTTATCTGATAACATCAACCATAACAATGTCATGATAACCATCACACCAAGTACAGTTTGAATCAAGAAGAACGCTTGATGCTGACCGACCACCTTGCTTAAGGTCACCCCTAATGTACTGTACTTAATAGGTGGCGTATCTATATTACCTGTTCTTGCCTGTTCCTCATAATACCCTTGTAGGATATTTACAAACCTTGGCCATTCACTAGAATCCCAGTCGTAAGGCTTAAACGGCATAAAGTTTTTCAGCTCAGGCTCTTTTGTCATCCAACGTTCAAGTGTGACAGAACGTAGAGACCAATTCGTAAAACGGCGTTGTGAGATTTGTGAAAAATCTAGAATTTTTAGTTCTTTATGACGGTCATCTACTAGCAATCGATTTTTTAAATTAGTGAGCGCTTGTTCTGACCCTTCTACACACTGTAAGAAATAACCATTGCCATAGCAAAGAATACCCGTGACGTTATCGGCTTGGTTCTGCTCAATCGAAATCTCTGAAATGTCATTAAGCGTACTAGAGCCTGACAGACCAGTCGAAGTGATTTGGCTGATATATACAAGCTGGCAGAGATCTATTGTGACTGGATTTGTCGAATCATTAATTTTTGACAATTCGATTCTCCCTATTTTTAGATAAATGGAGCTAAAACAACCATACTAACTTTAGAAAAAACATAGAGACAAGACTTTTAGAAGCATCAAATTGGTCTGGTATATTATTGATTTTATAAATGTTTATATTAATTGCATTAAGTTGGTTACATCATAGGCTAGTTTGGTCATCAAAGCAATCTATGTTTGACAATACTGTTTGTTCTTCATAATTGAGAAGACTTCAAATGAATGAAGTAGCCTATGTTTTTATTTTAAAATAGGTGCTAGCTGAAATATGTGAGATATAGGCACACCTACATCTCCATTAAATAGACGTATTTGATACGAGATAGGTCACAGTAGGTGAATAAAAAAAGCTATTGGAAATACTTTAGGATAATTACGATTGCGCAGTCAGAATAGCGGCAAGTAAGATAGCATCGTCTGGATAAGTGAGCTTTATGTTTTGGCGACTGCCAGTCACTAGACGAATAGGGAAATCTAAGTATTCAAAGGCACTGGCTTCATCCGTGATAGAAAGGTTATGGGTAAGAACATAAGCCAACACCCTCTTCAACTCACCTAATCGAAATACTTGTGGGGTTTGAGCTTGCCACATATTACTGCGGTCGATAGTGCGTTTAGCATAAGAATGTGCATGGTTACTAATAATAGTCTCATTCGTAAGCTCAGATTGTGCAGTAGAATAGACGTACGACTCTTTTAGTGTATCAGCCACAGGTGTTGCTAGGATAGCGCCATAAGGCTCTGTCATCGCCGCTTCGATCACCTGATTAATATCATTACTGGGTACAGCAGGACGCGCAGCATCATGAATCAACACTAAGTCTGAATCGTCAGCGCCTGAATGACTGATTGCCTCTACACCTGCCTGCACTGATTGCCAACGCTCAGCACCGCCAATGGCATAATCTATAGGAAGTGCAAAATCGAGTGTTTGAGCGGTGGTGTCATCTGCTGCAATGACCAACAAGCACTTATCAACATAATCACTACAGGCGAGCCTTGCCACACTATGCTGTAGCAGTGTCCGCCCTTGTAGCATCGTGTATTGCTTGGCAACAGACGCACCGAAACGACTACCGCGACCAGCAGCGACGATCATGGCATGTATATGAGGTGTGGTGTTCATAAGATAGTACTCATCAAGCAGATCTAGTAATTGAGACCCATGACAATATGGCTAAAGGAAAACAAGTGCTAAGAGAGGTAAAGAGAACGAGGTGAACAGAATACCTATTCTAGATAATAACAGGTAGTACTTTTTAGAAAACTAAGAATGATTACTGACTGCTGTGCGTGGTAGGTGCAGTGGATACTTGCACGAATGTCTCGTTTGGTTTAATCAAACCCAAATCTAAACGAGCATGTTCTTCTACTGCTTCGAGACCATTTTTTAAATCATATACGTCGGTACGTAATAAATTATTTGCTGCTACTTGGCTCTCGTTCAAGCGCTGCTGCTCTTCTGTCTGAGTCATCAATTCGTTGTGCTCGAAACGACCATTTTCGCCTAGCCAATACTGATATTGCAGCCCTAACAGGACAGCAACGGCTAACGCGAGTAACATAAATTGGCTAAAATATTTCATAAGAGGATAACGCCAAACGACAAAGATATAGTAAAAATTAGCTAAAGCAACTAGGCAATATATAAACACAATAATGATTACATACTGCCCAGCTTTAGCATTAAGTCCTGATTAACTTGGACTTATTAACCACGTAGACCAATGAACTCTTCACGGCCTCGATAGCTTGCACGTACTTGCTGCTCGATACGAAGCAATTGATTGTATTTTGCGACGCGATCTGAGCGGCATAGCGAGCCAGTCTTGATCTGACCAGCAGCTGTACCAACTGCTAAATCTGCAATAGTACTGTCTTCAGTTTCACCTGAACGATGCGAAATAATCGTCGCATAACCATTTTTCTTCGCCAGATAAATAGCATCTAGCGTTTCTGATAACGTACCAATCTGGTTAAACTTGATCAAAATCGCGTTGGCAATTTTCTTATCGATGCCTTCTTGCAAGATAGCAGGATTGGTTACGAATAAATCATCGCCAACCAATTGAACTTTATCACCAATTTGCTCAGTCAAATACTTCCAACCATCCCAATCTGACTCATCAAGACCATCTTCGATAGAGATAATAGGATATTGACGTGCCAAACCAACTAGATAGTCTGAGAAACCTTGGCTATCAAAAGATTTATTACCTTCGCCTGCCAAGATATATTGACCATTTTTATAGAACTCACTTGCTGCACAATCTAACGCAAGATGAATGTCTTCACCAGCTTTATAGCCGACTTGCTCAATCGCTTGCATAATGACAGTGATGGCTTCTTCGTTGCTGCGTAGGTTTGGTGCAAAACCACCTTCGTCACCGACCGCTGTATTCAAGCCTTGTGATTTTAGGACAGATTTTAAGCTGTGGAAAATCTCCGTACCAGCACGCAATGCTTCTGAGAAGCTCGTAAACCCAACTGGCTCAATCATGAACTCTTGGATATCTACAGTATTATCCGCATGCTCGCCACCGTTTAAGATATTCATCATTGGCACAGGCATCGTGAGCGACGTCTGATTGCGCAAGTTGGCAATATATTGGTGTAATGGCAAGTTCTTTGATTTGGCAGCCGCTTTAGCCGTGGCAAGTGACACCGCTAGCATGGCGTTGGCACCAAGGCTGTCTTTGTTTTCTGTACCGTCTAGCGCAATCATTGCATCATCAATGCCTTGCTGCTCTGTAACGTCTTTATCCATCAAAGCGCTACGGATTTGGCTATTCACATTGGCAACGGCTTTTTTCACGCCTTTACCCATGTAGCGATCTTTGTCGCCATCACGCAGCTCAAGCGCTTCACGCGAGCCAGTTGACGCGCCACTTGGTGCTGCAGCACGGCCAATCGTACCATCAGCCAAGATAACATCGGCTTCAATCGTTGGGTTACCGCGTGAGTCTAAAATCTCACGAGCGCGAATGTCTTTAATTGCGGTGACGTTGTTGGTTTCTTCAGCGTACATAATGTCTGTTAATTCCTTTGGTCATGCCAAGTTTATGGGGTAAATAACGGCAACTAGAATACAAAAAAGATAAAGCAAATTATCGTATAGCACGTGCGCCTAAAACAGCTTTGCCTATTTGTAAAATCGGTCAATTCTAAGTACGATTAAAGGTTTATTTGGCGTATCGATAGCTGGCTATAGTGCTTGGCATCATAGCATAAATTTTGCCGAACTTCCCTTATCTTACACCAACTTGCGCCCATAAAATGAAATATGAGCAGCAATATCAGCCGTTATCGAATCGTTTTATCGGTGACGATGTAAAAAG
Organism: Psychrobacter fjordensis; assembly: GCF_904845995.1. Taxonomy (NCBI): domain Bacteria; kingdom Pseudomonadati; phylum Pseudomonadota; class Gammaproteobacteria; order Moraxellales; family Moraxellaceae; genus Psychrobacter; species Psychrobacter fjordensis. Next base: position 1,833,669 of record NZ_CAJGYP010000001.1, on the reverse strand, counting down.
CGAATGGATGCCTAAGCTTTAGACAACTACTCTGCTTTAATATTGGTGTTTGAGACTGTATTATCCAGCTCAATTTCTGTCTTAAATCGTGTCAATCGCAGTGCATTCATTAATACTGAGATGGAACTAAGCGCCATGGCAGCAGCTGCAATCATAGGATTTAAAAACCCAAAAGCAGCGAGTGGAATGCCAATGCAATTGTAAATGAAGGCAAAAAACAAATTTTGCTTAATATTACGCAGTGTTGCTTGAGCGATTTTTTGTGCCGCATCGATATGCATCAATGACTCACCCATCAATCGCGCAGAAGCACTGTGCTGTGCAACGTCAGTGCCTTCAAACATAGCAAAACTGGCATCGGCAGTTGCCATCGCTGGTGCATCATTAACACCATCACCTGCCATAGCGACTTTATGACCAGCCGTTTGCAATTTAGCAATTTGACTTGCCTTGTCTCTCGGGCTCATCTTGCCATAAGCAGCCTTGATACCCAGTTTCCCTGCGACATAATCGACGACGGACTGCTTGTCACCACTCATCAAAATCACATTAATGCCTGCATCCTGTAGTGCAGTAATCGCTTGTGGAGTATCCGCTTTTAGGTCATCCGCTAAAGCAAAAGCGCCTAAAGGTTCGTCATTAATACTAACTGCAACTGTACTGGCCACTTGCCATGCTTTTGGCATAAACTTTGGCAGCGTCAAGTTAGCAAACTCTGCCGTACCAACCTTAATAAGCCCAAGTCCGTCAATATTCGCTTGTATACCTGCGCCTTTTATCACGCTGATATTAGTAACATTCATTAATGGTAAATTACGATTTTTGGCAGTGTTGATCAACGCTGTGGCAAGCGGATGGCTAGCATGTGCCTCAACACTGGCGGCAATCTGCAATACGTCATCAACAGCAAGCGATTTGTCCACCATGACATGGTCAACGATAGTAGGTTTGCCAATGGTCAATGTACCAGTCTTATCCAAGACAACGGTATCGATGTCGCCTGCTGCTTCGAGGCTTTGTGCATCTTTGAACCAAACACCATGACGAGCAGCAACACCCATACCTGCCATAATCGCAGCGGGTGTGGCCAAGCCAAGCGCGCAAGGGCAGGCAATAACCAATACAGATACAGCGTGCATTAAGGCCGTATCCACCATACCTGTCAGCCACCACGTGACGACAAAAGTAACCAATGCAATCGTAACCACAATAGGAACAAAAATAGCTGTCACTCTATCAGCCAGACGCGCTAAATTGGCTTTTGAGCCTTGTGCATCGCTGAGTGCTTGTACCATATCACCTAGCTTGGTATCGCTACCTTTAGCACTGACGCGATATAGTAAGCTGCCATTTTCGACTAGAGCACCCGCTAGTAGACCATCGCCCTCTTCTTTTTTGAGCGGTACGGACTCACCCGTTAAATGACTCTCCACACACCAGCCACTACCACTTATAACCATGCCGTCGGTGGCTACTCGGCTACCTTGCTTAGCGCGCAAAATGTCACCAACCTGCACGTCTTGGAGTGCAACATTATGAAAACCACCATTTGACTGCTGCTGCTCAACTTGGTCAGGTGTCAGTGATAATAATAAATCAATACTATTTAAGCTGTGCTTTTTGGTACGCTCTTCTAAATACTTACCCGTACGAACAAAAGCAATAACCATCACTCCTGCTTCAAAATACACTGCAGGACTATTACCTGCACCATGACCACCCATGAGACCATCTTGCAGCAAGCTATTTAGCGTACCATCACCATGGGTGAGCCAAAGATAAGTTGAATACGCCCAAATGGTGACCGTACCGATAATGACCAATACGTCCATATTAGCAAGACCACCTCTAATCGATGCCCATGCACTCTTATAAAATGGCAGTGCTAGTCCAAATTGCACAATCGTCGCTATGAGGAATTGTATCCAAATCGGTGGCATCCACGCCATACCAAAACCTGTCAGCATGCCTGCCATACCGACTAAAAATGGGATTAAGCAAACCCATAGCCCAATTAAGCGCCAAGGATATTCAGTTGCTGTATCCTTGTCCGTTTTCTCAAATAAGCTCTCACCTACTTGTAAATTAGCCACAAAACCAGTTTTATTCACCCATTCTGTGACCTGCTCTGGTGTGGTCTGAGTCGGATCATAATCGACATTGGCAGTCTCACCTGCAAAATTCACACTCACATCGTATACCGATGGCTTTTTGTTAAGTACCTTTTCGATTCGTGAGGCACAAGCCTGACAGGTCATACCATCAATCGCCAGTTGTAGATGCGCACGCTGCGGCGTAAGTGACGTATTTGACTGAACGTCAGTTTCAACATCGTAGGATTTGTCATTAGTGGTGCGGGTAATATCATTCATAAAGAAAACTCGGTATGGCATTTATTCGTTATAACGTTTGTAAAATTGGATGAGCCATAAAAATATCAGTGGATAGATGAATCTAAATTAAAAAACATTCAAGATTACTATCCATTCAAATCAATTCATTTATAGCCATCTGGGAAGCAATCTAATATCACTACTTTTCAACCATTAAAAAACCAGCCATAATAGCTGGTTTTTTCAAATGAGAGACGGTACTTATGAGTTAGCGACAGTCGCATCAAAGCCAGCATCATCAATCGCTGAAACAATGGCTTCTATATTCGTTTTACTATCATCAAAAGTAACGGTTGCTTGATTGTCTATCAGCTCGATACTGATATCATCTAGGCCATCAATATCAGCAGTAGCGTTATATATACTGGCTACGCAGCCACCGCAAGTCATGCCGTCTATTTTGATAACACGAGTTTGGTCTGTCATATGAGACTCCTTATTTTTATGTTTTAAATGAATGATACGCAGATACTATCTGAGGATCATTCGAGCTGAGGATCATTCGAGGAATAATACCCGATATCAAAGACTAATCATCATGATGTGGGTTTTGTGGTGCATCGATAGGAAACGGCTGAGTAACATAATCAACCATACTAATTGCTGCCGTCAGAGCATGGATACTCGTATCGGTATCTTCATAACGCACGATAGCAACGTGGCGAGTGGTATCTAAATCGATAGCGGTTACGCCAGTGATGTTCTTCAATGCCGTCATCACGCTAGTTAGTCCTGCCGCGTCATCGATATTTTCGATACTTACTTGTGCGGTTTGAATCGCCATTACATTATCCTCCTATCTTTGACCTATTAGCTAGTACTACTAATGAGTATCTAACGTTTCAAAACCTTTGACCAAATCATCAATCTGCTTAAGCTGACGTAAAAATGGCTCTAACTGACTCATACGTAGAGCACAAGGACCGTCACATTTGGCCGTTTCTGGACTTGGGTGTGCTTCTAAGAACAACCCTGCCAACCCTGCTGCCATACCTGAACGTGCAAGCGTCGTGATTTGCTCGCGGCGACCACCTGCACTATCACTACGTCCACCTGGCTGTTGCAAGCTATGCGTCACATCAAAGAATACAGGAATATCCATCTGCTTCATCGTATCAAAACCAAGCATATCGACGACCAAATTGTTATAACCAAAAGCACTGCCGCGCTCACACAATATCAGTTTATCATTACCACCTTCCAAGCATTTATTGACGATATGGCGCATCTCATGGGGTGCTAAAAACTGAGCTTTTTTGATATTGATAATGGCATCTGTCTTCGCCATCGCATGGACCAAATCAGTCTGACGTGACAAAAATGCAGGCAACTGAATGATGTCAGCTACTTCAGCGACAGGTGCTGCTTGATGAGGCTCATGAACGTCAGTAATGATGGGTACTTGAAACTTCTCTTTGATTTGGCCAAGCCAGTCAATGCCTTTCGCCAGCCCTGGGCCTCGATAAGAGTGCAAGCTTGAACGGTTGGCCTTATCAAAACTGGCCTTGAAGACATAATCGATGCCCAAACGTTGGCATATATCAATATACTGTTCAACAATCTCAAACGCTAACTCTTTAGATTCCAAAACATTCATACCGCCGAACAATACAAACGGCTGATCGTTACCAATATTAATAGTGTTATTGTTAGGCGTATTAAGCTGAATATGTGATTGTGCTTTTAATAAATTTTCCATTAAACAACTATCCTCTTTATTGTTATCAGTGGTTCTATCGCATATTGTAACCCATAGCCCAATTAATAAAAGTATCCAAGCGTAATCATACCATTCCTAAAAATCAGAATAGTCCGAGAAATGAGTGCAACTGCCTCATTTATTAGACTAATCACTTTTCACGTGGTTAATGATATTTTTTGGGTTTGGTGTTATCCGTAATTAAGGTGTAATGGACAATTATATTGCGATAACCATGTTCTCTAATTCTAAAATATAGGCTCAAAAAAAGACCGATTCGAAAATCAGTCTTTTTTATACATGTAAATATGTCAGGCGTTTATAACGACTTGGTTTGAACTATCTGGCTTCGTTATAGTTTTTCGCCGCTTTTACAAAGCTGTTAAACAGTGGATGACCACCGCGTGGCGAGCTAGTAAATTCAGGATGAAACTGTACAGCAACGAACCATGGATGCTCAGAAATCTCAACTGACTCAACCAAATGCTGCTTGGCTGAATAACCAGATATGGTCATACCTGCTTGCTCTAGTGGTTCAATATAGCGGTTATTCATCTCATAACGATGACGATGACGTTCCGTGATATTGCTCGCGCCATAGATTTGGCTTAATTTGCTACCAGCAACTAATTCGGCTTGCTGTGCGCCTAGACGCATAGTGCCACCAAGATCAGAATCATCACTACGAATCTGTAACTCACCGCGCTCATCTAACCACTCAGTGATGAGACCAATGATCGGCTCAGCAGTCTTGCGATCAAACTCAGAAGAGTTAGCATTAATATTAAGCACATTACGAGCATACTCAATCACTGCCAACTGCATACCGAGGCAGATACCTAGATAAGGTACGTTGTTTTCACGTGCATAAGTAATGGCTTTCATTTTGCCATTAGTACCACGCTCTCCGAAGCCGCCTGGTACTAAGATAGCATCAGCGTTATTTAGCTGCGCGAATAAACTATCATCACTCTCCAAACGCTCGGCATCGATATAATCAATCTTTACGTCTGCTTTATGTGTGATACCAGCATGGAGCAATGCTTCATTGATAGACTTATACGCATCAGGCAGTTCGACATACTTGCCAACCATCGCTACGGTCACAGTCGTCTCAGGATTGAGCTGCGCTTCAACAACTTTATCCCAATCGCTCAAGTCTGCTTCAGGTACATCAATACCGAAACGCTCACAAATCAAGTCATCAAGGTCTTGCTCATGTAATGTGCGCGGTATTTGATAAATACTTTGGGCATCTTCACACATAATGACTGCACGCTCTTCCACATTAGTGAATAGCGCAATCTTACGGCGATTGTCTTGTGAGATATGATGTTCAGAACGGCAGATCAATATATCAGGCTGCAAACCAATAGAACGCAGCTCTTTTACAGAATGTTGGGTCGGCTTGGTTTTGGTCTCACCAGCACTAGCAATATACGGTACTAGCGTTAGATGCATCAGCATGGCTCTATTACGGCCAAGCTCTACTTGCATTTGGCGTACGGCTTCCATGAAAGGCAGTGACTCGATGTCACCGACTGTACCACCAATCTCGATGATAGCGATGTCATAGCCTTCACCACTGGCCAGGATTTTACTCTTGATTTCATCAGTGATGTGCGGGATAACCTGCACTGTACCGCCGAGATACTCACCGCGACGCTCTTTGTTTAAAACGTTTTGGTAGATGCGACCACTGGTGAAGTTATTGCTTTTACTCATTTTTGAATGACGTAAAAAGCGCTCGTAGTAGCCCAAATCTAAATCTGTCTCTGCGCCGTCTTCGGTAACGAAAACTTCGCCATGTTGGAATGGGCTCATCGTACCTGGATCGACATTGATGTACGGATCCATCTTGGTCATCGTGACGGTCACGCCACGTGCTTCTAAGATAGCGGCAAGAGAGGCTGCGGTGATACCTTTTCCTAGTGAGGACACTACCCCACCGGTCACAAATATAAACTTGGTCATAGTACTCTTTCGGTAATTGGTAAAGAAGGATTTTACTAAAAATACGCCATAAAATATAGGGCAAAAATGCAAACTGTCAGAAACTCTTCTATTTTTATATTGGTAATCAACATTTTTCTACAATTTAAATGCTAACCAACAAAAAACCCACCCCGAAGGATGAGTTTTTTATAATCAGATTCTAATACTTAGATTAGAATTTGTATTCTAGACCACCACCAAGTGCGAATACATCAAGATCAGCACCAGTAGCACCATCTTCAGCAGAGTTGTTACCAACATAAGCGTGAGCAATTATGTTGTCTTTATACATATATTTGCCACCTAGAACGACTTGGTCTGAATCCCGGTCTTCAACACCAGCTAAGTTTCTAGTACCGTTATATTGAAGGTAAACAGCAGCTGGACGAGCAAAGTTAGCTAGACCCATTTCAGCACTGACGACCAAACCTTTTTCATCTTTAGTGCCTTCGTCAAAATCAGCTACTTGATACATTGCACCTAAAGTAACTGGCGCTGCCATGTATTTGCCTAGATCGACCGTTGCACTACCACGCAAAAGCTCGCCTACCTGGCTCATGTCTTTATCATAAGCAACACCAGCAGTAACGCCAGTACCTTGGTCAAACATTAATGAGGCACCAAAACCACTGTCGCGGTCATTATCATCAGATACAAAAGCTTCATCAGCACTATACTGAAGTGAGAGCTCTAGTGGTAGATCATTATATTTAGGTGCAATCCATACGATAGAATTATTAACACGACCGCCATCGGCCATGGTTACCGCATCTAAAACATCGCCTTCCATGTCAAGATTACTAGAGCCTAGGTTATCCCAAAAGCCTTCAGTAACGCTTACATTATTGATGTAATCAGTCACTGAGTAATTACGGCCAAAACGGAACTGACCTAAGTTTTTGTTATCTAGACCAAGGTAAGTATCACGGCTCTTTAAAGCAATATTCTCATCACCACTGTCATCGACAGCAATGCCATACTCTAATTGATAAATCACATCAGTGTTAGCAGTCATTGCTTCAGAGCCTTTGAAACCAAGGCGTGAACTGTTTGAGTTGATTTGTACTGAGTCGCTGTCGACGTCATACAATGTACCATCACGTTCAGCATTTACATATTCAGTAGTAACGAATGCTTTACCATATAAGGTAGGTGCTGCATTGGCTGCAGATACAGATAAAGCGGCAACTGCTGTAGCTAAAAGTAATTTTTTCAAAGGATATCTCCACTTTACAATTTGAGTGATAAGTTGGCTAGGTAGTTGATGTATATAATGGCGTATCCAAAGATACTTAAAACCACTATATATAACGAGTCATGAAAACTGCTTAAACACTACTTTACCGAACAAATATTACAGTAAGGTGAAAAAACAAAGTTTACATAGTAGTTACTATTTTTTAACGCAAAAAAAGACCCACCCCGAAGGGTGAGTCTTTTTATATGCTATCTATCAACTATCAAAGGCTGATACTAGAATAAGTATTCTAGACCACCGCCGATAGCGAATACATCAGCATCACCACGTACGTCAACGTAACTAGCTTCGTCTTTAACTGTAAGGCCGCTGTCTAAATCAGCTTTGTTATAACCCATATAAGCATGTGCAATCACGTTGTCTTTGAACATGTATTTGCCACCTAATACTAGTTGGTCTGAATCAGTATTTTTCAGGCCACCTAAGTTATCAGTTTTATTATATTGAGCATAAACTGCAGCTGGACGAGCGAAGTTGCTTAAACCCATTTCAGCACTTACAACTAGGCCTTTCTCGTCGTCGTTAGAGTCATCAAAGTCTACTTGTTGATATAGGGCACCTAAAGTTACAGGTACTGCCACAAATTTGCTCAAATCAACCGTTGCACTACCACGAAGGATTTCACCAGCTGCAAGAGTCATATCTTTGTCATAAGCAACACCAGCAGTAATGCCAGTACCTTGATCATACATCAATGAAGCACCAAAACCACTATCACGGTCATTGTCATCAGATACAAATGCTTCGTCAGCACCATACTGAAGTGCAAGCTCTAATGGTAGACCATTATATTTAGGTGCAATCCATACGATTGAGTTATTTACACGACCACCATCAGTAAGAGTCAAAGCGCTGCTAAGCGTACCTTCGTCGTCAAGAGAGCTTGCACCGATGTTGTCCCAATAACCTTCAGCAACAGTTACGTTGTTGATGTAGTCAGTCACTGAATAATTACGACCGAAACGGAACTGACCTAAGTTTTTGTTATCTAGACCAAGGTAAGTATCACGGCTTTTGAAACCAATATTGTCATCACCACTGTCGTCGATGTTGATGCCATACTCTAATTGATAGATAACATCAGTGTTAGCAGTGATTGCTTCAGAACCTTTGAAACCAAGACGTGAAACGTTTGAGTTGATTTGTACTGAGCTTTCATCTTCGTTGTAATTTGTAGTACCAGTCATATCCTGGCCATCAAACTCTGCATTGACGTAGTCAGCAGTAACGAATGCTTTACCATATAGAGTAGGGGCTGCATTGGCTGCAGATACAGATAAAGCAGCAACTGCTGTAGCTAAAAGTAGTTTTTTCATGGGTGTATCTCCACTTTACAATTTTAGTAATAAGCTAGCTATGATTAGCTGGTGCTCATAATGGTATCGTCACAAATCCTCAAAGATATAATGTGTAACTGGCTACCGAGATTAGTCAGAAACAAGTGTGGCGAATTGCTATTGCAGTAGGATCAAAAACCATGACTCACATGACTGGGATTAAAACAACATAACTGCCATGTAACCTTTGGTATTTATTGCTCCGTGCGTAACATCCGTTACCAAACTCATACTTCGAGTACAAGCATAACAACTTTGACATAATTTGCAACATGTTTTTTTGCTTTTTCGATACATCCATTATCAAATAAAAAATGCTTGGTTGTATTTGAGCGATCACTAAAAAAAATTCTATTGACTCAATAAGATACAGAAAACATTGATTAATATCATTACTGATAATCTTAAATACCAGTAACGAATATCAAGTATTCAACCAAAAAAAGCGCTATTTATTTAACAATAAATAGCGCTTTTAAAATACTGCTTGTCTTATTTTTGTCATATTTGACAGTCACAAACGAGCAAGATAGTACAATATACTATCCTGCCAATTTGCTTAAGCCTACCTAAAAAATGATACCTAATCTATCATTTTAGGTGTTTTTCTTTAGATCTAAGCGTGCCTGATGCAGCAGTGGTTCAGTGTAGCCGCTAGGTTGTTCACGACCTTTAAACACTAAATCACAGGCTGCCTTGAACGCATAAGAGTTTTCAAAATCGCTAGCCATTGGTTGATAATCGCTGTCACCAACATTTTGCTCATCAACAACTTTTGCCATACGTTTCATTGTCTCAAGCACTTGTTCCTCAGTGATCACATTATGATGCAACCAGTTAGCGATATGTTGGCTAGAAATACGTAGCGTTGCACGATCTTCCATAAGACCAACATCATCGATATCAGGTACTTTAGAGCAACCAACGCCTTGGTTTACCCAGCGTACGACGTAACCTAAGATACCCTGCGCATTGTTTTCTAATTCTTGCTGCTTTTCTTCTTTAGACCAGTTGGTGTCTTTCGCTAATGGAATGGTCAAGATATCATCTAAGCTTGCACGCTCACGTGATTTTAGGCTGTCTTGTACTTCTGTCACATTTACTTGATGATAGTGCATGCTGTGCAAGGTTGCCCCTGTTGGTGACGGTACCCATGCTGTACTGGCGCCTGACTTAGGATGTGCGGCCTTGGTGTCCATCATCTCTTTCATCTCATCAGGCTTTGCCCACATGCCTTTACCAATCTGAGCAACACCTTGTAGACCTGTTTCTAGCCCAACATCTACGTTCCACTGCTCATAGGCTGGCTGCCATGCTTGTGACTTCATCTCACCTTTTGGTACAAATGGGCCTGCATTCATACTGGTATGCATCTCATCACCTGTACGGTCGAGGAAACCAGTATTGATAAAGATCACACGCTCTTTGGCTTGGCGAATGGCTTCTTTTAAGTTGACCGTCATGCGACGCTCTTCATCCATAATACCGATTTTAATGCTGTTGCGCTCAAGCCCTAGCAAGTCTTCTGAAGCATTAAACAAATCATTGGCCATTTTGACTTCTTCAGGACCATGCATTTTTGGCTTAACGATATACATTGAGCCTTTACGTGAGTTCGATAGCGCGTTTTTACCTTTTAAATCATTTAAAGACAATAGCGGCGTAATTAAGCCATCCATCAATCCTTCAAAGATTTGTTCTTGACCATTACCCAAATCCACTAAGATTGCTGGGTTTTGCATCAAGTGGCCGACGTTACGAATGAGTAGTAACGAACGTCCTGGTAGGATAAGTTTGCCACCATCTGGCGTAGTGTATTCGCGGTCTGGGTTTTGTTTACGAGTACGTGTCTTGCCACCTTTTTCAAAGGTTTCTTGCAAGTCAGCATTCATCAAACCAAGCCAGTTGCGATAGACTTCAACTTTTTCTTCCGCATCAACCGCAGCAACTGAATCTTCACAATCTTGAATGGCTGTAATCGCTGACTCAAGCAAGACATCCTTAATATTTGCAGGATCATCTTTACCGACTGGATGGCTAGCATCGATTTGGATTTCGGCATGCAGATTGTTGTTTTTTAATAAAATACCCGTTGGTGCCTCTGCATCACCCACAAAGCCCACAAATTTTTCAGTGTCTTTTAGCGAAGTGCTGCTATCACCTTGAACAATTGAAAGCCTGCCATCAACCACTGCAAAGCCTGTCGCATCATTGTATGAGCCTGATACTAGCGCAAAATGTTCATCTAAGAATGCTTTTGCATAAGCGACGACAGCAGCACCGCGAGTTGGGTTATAGCCACCTGTTGCTTCTTGACCATTGTCATCACTGATGACATCGGTACCATATAAGGCATCATACAAACTACCCCAACGTGCATTGGTTGCGTTCAGTGCATAGCGAGCATTGCGTACAGGTACAACCAGCTGTGGCCCTGCGATATAAGCAATCTCATCATCAACGTTTTGTGTGCTAACTTTAAAGTCGTCACCTTCTGGTAATAGATATCCAATCTCTTGTAAAAATGTCTTATAAGTAGGGTAATCGATTTCGCCGTCTTTGGCAGGGTTGTCCAAATGCCACTGATCTATCTGTGCTTGAATTTTGTCACGAGTCTCAAGCAGTGCCTTGTTGCGCGGGGTAAATTCTTTAATGACTTTTTCGAAACCTGACCAATAACTGTCTGAGTCAACACCGACTTTCGGTAGCACTTCGTTTTCAATAAAGTCATACAATTGCTGGTCGATGGCAAGGATGCCTTTTTGAATACGATTGGCGTTAGAAGACTGGCTCATGTTGTTATCCTTATCTGTTCGTGAGAGTGTAAATACGAAGTTGCTACCGCAATGATTGGACATTGTCGGTCTTAGACATCTATTCCAAGTTTAGATGCAGTACGAATCAAACCTGTTGTTCTATCATATAAGCTTGTCATGAATAGCGCTTTAAACATTTGTGCTATGCTACTAGCATACATTTTTTGCTGCATTGAAGCACCCTTGCTAATAACATTATAGAAAACGATACAGGTCATAAATACAGCCATTTATTTCAAACGGCCTATACCTGTGTATCAATAGCTTTATGTCGTATTGGCATGAGTTATAATACTCATTACCCATCACCAAGCGATGACTGATATATCAATAGTAAGAAAGATTCTGCTTTAGCAAAATCTTATCCTACTATCAAATAAAGAAATAAACAAGAAAACCCCATTCACTAAGTAAATGTTGGGGGTTTTATAATGATGATGACCTATAAGCTGTCGAGCCTAAAGTCTATTCTCAGTGCTTTTACATGCACAGACAACTAGACCCAGATAAACAGTAAGTAATCATTACTGTATCGACTTATAGTTATTAGTTATCTATCTCATTTTTATGTTTAGCCAATACCTATCAAATACTTAACCATGACAGAGACTATGAACAAAGAAAATATGAAACCTATTAACAGCAGTGATAACGCCTTAAACGATGAACTTATGAACGACAAAGAAATAGTAAAAGATAGCATAGAAAAAGACAGTGTTGATATCACTCAGCTACGTACGCCCATCAAGGTAGACCTCTCCCCTATCTATAATTTCTTGGGTGCTCGAACCACAAAGGCTTGGGTCGATGCGGCGATTAATAACTTGCCATTAATCATTCAGGATCATGCCAATTGCGAAAAAAAAGCAGCAGGCACCGCCATGAATCTCATATTCCGCTATGAGTTTTCCTATGATTTGCAGTGTAAGCTGGCGCAGTTGATACGTGAAGAGATGCTACATTACGAGCAAGTACTAGGCATCATGAATGACCGTGGTCTGGAGTGGAAATATCTCAGTGCTGGGCGCTATGCTAAAGGCATGTTAAAACACAAGCGTACTTACGAGCCAGCAGCGATGGTCGATGTGTTAATCATTGGGGCATTCATTGAAGCCCGCTCTTGCGAACGATTTGCGTCGTTGGCTGAGGTTATCAATGATGAGCGCTTGGCAAAGTACTATCGTTACTTACTTAAGTCAGAAAGTCGTCATTTTGAGGATTACTTGGCCTTAGCTCAATCACTATCTGAAGACAATATCGATGAAAGAGTGGCTTTCTTCAAAGAAGTGGAATCAGAGTTGATATCCAGCCCAGATGCCGAATTGCGCTTTCATAGCGGTACACCTGCTTAGATATTGTTGATAGTCGTTTAAATACTGGTAATCGTTTAGACAAATAGAAAAGGTTCTACTAGGATTCAAGATATTTAGCTTGAACTCTAGTAGAACCTTTTCTGATTCTGATTAGATCTGTCTATTGATGTTTTTGCTTATGACATTCTTTGTAGAATCCAGAACCAAAACCATCACAATAAATCACTATTTATCGTCTTTCATTAATGGACTGTCATACTGTTTATTATCTTTCGCAATATTATGTGGGTCATGATCGTCCGTGGCTCTTTCTGCAGCAGCAGGATTTGCTTTCTGTAAGGCATCATCAGCAACAATACCATTGTTATCATCTGCATCTTTTAACTTATGAATCTCATTCACTGCCTTATCGTCTGGCATGCTCATAATGACACCTCGCTCTCATCGTTATTATTATCTTATCTACATATAAATTACTGAGTAAATACTATCTGTCTTTTTCATCAGGGTTCAACACGCGTGATTGCGCATTGTCAGCGTTTGCATAACGGTTTAGATTATTGATACCTTCACTTTTAGAAGGCTCACTACCAACTGTATGTTCATTAATACCGTCATCAAAAGCATTGCCCTCTTGGTCACGGCGATCAGGCTGACGAGCAGGATTATCGTTGTCATTTACGTGTTCTGAGTGAACGATACCTTCTTCAAACGTGTCCGTTCCTTTGTTCTCAGTGATATTTTTTTCTATCTGGTCATCTGATAATGCTGATTTTTTGTTTTCCATGGTCATATCCTTATTATTTTTATTCGTCTCTTTTTAACGGCTATGTTATTTGCTATTGAAGGCTGCTTATCGAATGTCATTCGACATCAGCCAGTCTTTACTCGTTACCTTTTTGGCTCAAGTCTTGGACATTCAAGTCCGCAACATTTTTGCCACCCGCTGGTAAGTCTTCTTCTTTGCGGGGATCAGCATATATTTCATCTGTTTCTTGTGAGTCTTGCTGTGGACCATCAATGTCTGGCTCATGCTTACGCCCTTCATAACTGTCCTGCGCATTATTTGGATGTGATGCTGCCAAATCATTGACTACTACTTTTTCGTTTGACTGACTATCAATTGTCATAGCATGTTCCTCTCGTTGATATGTTAAACGTTAAATAAAAGCATTTATTATTGTGACTATTTGTCAGTGCGTAGTTCATCTTCAATGAAAGGGGTTTGCTCTTCTTCACTCAATGATTCAGGCGTATCTACTTTTTTATCACTCTTGAGATTTTGTGCAATTTGTTTGCTGTCAGCGTTTTCTGCTGCTTGTTTGATATCTGAGCTGTCGTGGTTTGTCGTACTCATAATGATTTCCCTATTTTTATAATTCATTGGTTTTACTTGTTTTTTATATAGCTGCCTATCTAGCAGGACTGACATTGATTATAAGTAGAACGTTGCGTACCTCACCAGTGTACTGCCGTATCAATATGTGAATAAATGTGAGGTTACAAGACAGTTTGTAACTTATACAAATCATTTGCCCAAATAAAAACCAAGCGCCAGTACTGACCAGCGCTTGCTTTTATTAATTCGTTTAAAACTATTTACAACATCAAAAGTATATCTACAAGAGTGCGCTAGACTGAATCTCCCACCCCATTGATGACCTTTAATAGGTGTTCTTGGGCGATATACGGTGTTTCACCCGCTACTGGTTGCAGATGTGTCCACACACCATTGCCATCCAGCGTCCAAGCTTGAGTATTGTCTTTTAGATAACTGAGTAATCCATCTTGATAGACTTTCTTAAACAGTTTTTTGTCTTCAATAGGAAATGCCACTTCTACGCGATGAAATAGATTGCGATCCATCCAGTCAGCACTGCCGCAATATAGACGCTCATCACCATTGTTATAGAAATAATAAATACGCGTATGTTCTAAAAACCGGCCAATCACAGAGCGCACGGTAATATTTTCAGACAGGCCTTTTACTTGTGGACGTAGACAACACATAGAACGCAAAATCAGCTCGATTTTGACCCCTACTTGCGAGGCGTCATATAACTTAGCAATCAGTCGACGCTCAGTCAGGGCATTAACTTTCACGATAATATGAGCGCGTTTGCCTGCTTTTGCATGTGCAATCTCATCATCGATAAAGCGTATCAATTTATCATGTAACGTAAATGGTGCATGTAATAGCTTTTTGAGATTGGCAGGTTTTCCCATGCCTGTTAGCTCTTGGAATATTTTATGAACGTCTTCAGAGATATCAGGATCTGCGCTGAACAAACCATAGTCGGTATAGACTTTTGCGTTGGCAGCGTGATAGTTACCTGTACCTAAATGCACATAACGGCGGATACGGTCGTCCTCACGGCGTACGATAAGCATAAGCTTAGCATGGGTTTTATAACCGACGATACCATAGACTACAACTGCGCCTGCTTCTTGCAAATAGTTGGCAACGGCAATATTAGAGGCTTCATCGAAACGCGCGCGCAGCTCGATGACGGCAGTCACTTCTTTACCATTACGAGCAGCAGCGGCAAGTGCTTTGACGATTTCTGAATTGGTGCCTGAACGATATAGCGTTTGCTTAATCGCTAGCACTTTTGGATCACTGGCCGCTTGCCATAACAAATTGATAATTGGCGAAAACGCATGAAAAGGATGATGCACGAGCACATCTCTTTTGCGCATAGCGGCAAACATACTGGTCGCTTTGTCCAGCTTGTCCATCTCACGGCGGAACTCTTTCGGTATCACATGCGTAAATGGCTCATAACGCAGCGCTGGAATATTAAAATCAAACAGCAACCGTGTTAAGTTAACCGGACCGTTGACGCGGTATAGCTGATTGTCATGCAGCTCAAACTCATTGAGCAAATAGTCACTGATATGCGTCGGACAGTCCATTGTGACTTCTAAGCGCACTTTATCACCAAACCGGCGATTCTCTAGTTCACCCTCTAGCGCTTTGGCAATATCTTCGACATCATCAGCCAAATCTAAATCAGCATTACGAGTCAACCTGAACTGATGACACCCTGTCACACTCATACCAGGAAATAGCTCGCCGATATGCTCATGAATGATGGCAGATAGCATAACGTGATGCTCTTTGCCACCTGTCAATTCATCAGGTAGACGAATCACACGTGGCAGACTGCGCGGCGCTGGCACAATCGCCAGATTGATATCACGACCAAAAGCATCTTTGCCTTCTAACGTAGCGATGAAATTTAAGCTTTTATTAACCAAACGTGGGAACGGATGCGCAGGATCAATACTAATCGGCGTCAACACTGGCGATACTTGCTCAGTGAAATAGCGTTTCATCCAAGCCGACTGCTCAGCATTCAGCTCATCGCGCTTTAGATAACGAATGTCTTCCTTGGCAAGCGCTGGCAAGACAACTTCATTAAGGATACGATACTGCTCATCGATAGCATCGTGCATCACTGTGGATATCTCGTTCAGCACCTCACTAGGACGCATACCATGGATGCTGGTCGAGACATCACCAATATTGAGCTTTTGCATCAGACCTGCGACCCGAATCTCAAAAAACTCATCGATGTTTGATGAGAAAATAATCAAGAAAAACAGGCGCTCAAGTAGCGGATGGCGAGGACTGGCCGCCTGCGCTAGCACACGTAAATGAAACTGCAATAAAGACAGGTCACGATTGATATAGCTGCTCGGTGAATAGCTGCCGTCTTCTGAGCGCTGCCATGCCACTGTGGTCAAATTCTCATGGTTGCCCTCTGTATGAGCTTTATGGTCAACAGCCACAACGTCATTCACATTGCTATCATTACTTTGCTCTTTATTCACATCTAACACGTCATTAGTCCTTTTACTGTATCGATACGCCATCATCTGTTATAGGGTCATTAAACTAGGGTGACTATGGCAACACTGCGTTTTTCATACGCTTTTTAACGATGCTTTGTTTGTTACGTAATCGTCTGTCACCCTGATTGTCTTCGTAATATTTTGGGTTGGTCAACATAGAAATAAGCAAAGCTGACTCATCACGGTTGAGATTAGCAGCCGACTTATCAAAATAATGATGCGCCGCCGCGTCGATACCATAAATACCATTGCCAAACTCTGCCACATTGAGATACGCAGCCAAGATACGCTGCTTGTCCCATAGCGTCTCAATCATCACGGTAATTATGGCTTCTTCGCCTTTACGCGCGTACGAGCGATGCGAGGTCAAAAATAAGTTTTTTGCGAGCTGCTGAGTAATCGTTGAGCCGCCAGCAGACGCCTTACCTGTCTCTTCGTTTTTCTTACGTGCAGCTTTAATACCTTTAAAATCAAAGCCACTATGTTGGCTGAAGGTCGAATCCTCACTCACTATCGCCGCTTGTTTGGCAGATTTTGCAATAGCATCATAATCAGCCCACGTTTGAGTGACCGTGCCACCCGTTAGGCGATGCGACAACATAAACATACTGTTATTGATCGGCTGCGTTTTCCAAATTAACAGCAGTCCAGCGACTAGCACGTGAAATGCCACGACTAACAGTATCAATACCAATAATAGTCGTTTGAGAAATTTGCCAAAACTTGCCATGCGCGATATCCAAATGTTAAAAAAGGTAATAAGATGAAGTAATAAGTCAGTAATGAAAAGCAGCAGGTCATCTTACCTAATCTCACAATCGCTGTCATTATTTACCCTACTTCTTTATCATGTCATAACGGTGAAACACTATGTTAATTTTTGATTAAAATTCTAAGAAAAGCTTTTTGTGACAAGTATCAAAACAAGAGAACAACTATGTACGATGATAACAATATAAAAGAGCTACGAGCACGGATCATTGAAAAAACCCCTAGCCTTAATGCCTATCAGGATAAATGGTGGTTGCTAGGCACGTCTGGCTGTCATCTATGTGATGTCGCCGCGCAACTGCTGACACAGTTTCAAGCAGTACAGCCCGTTACTTATCACGATGTCGATATCGCTGATTTTGATGAATCCCTGATGATGGAATTTGCCACCACGATTCCTGTTATCTTGACACCGTCAAAGCGATTAAATTATCCATTTTCGGTACTGGACTTACAGCAACTGCTCAGTCAATAATATTAAAACAGTCATAAAAACCAGATAGTGGGAACGCCATGAGAGACTTAACGCCTATTTTAAAAAAGATTACTGAAATCGAAGATCTGCGCCGAATCGCCGAACGCAAAGTGCCCCGTATGTTTTATGATTATGTCGATTCAGGCTCATGGACCGAAACCACGTATCGCAGTAATGAGACTGACTTTGACCGTATCAAGTTGCGTCAACGGGTCTTGGTCGATATGGACAATCGCAGTCTGGCCACACAGATGATTGGTGAATCCGTCAAGATGCCAGTCGCCATCGCTCCGACAGGGTTTACCGGCATGATGTGGGCGGATGGCGAAATTAAAGCTGCTCAGGCGGCCGAAAAATTCGGTGTGCCCTTTTCACTCTCGACCATGAGCATCTGCTCTATCGAGGATGTCGCTGAAAACACCAGTGCGCCATTTTGGTTTCAGCTGTATGTCATGCGTGATCAGGATTTTATGGCCAATCTGATTCAACGGGCAAAAGACGCTAATTGCTCGGCACTGATATTAACGGCCGACTTGCAAGTCATGGGACAACGCCATAAAGACATCAAAAATGGCTTATCTGCACCGCCGAAACCCACGCTCGCTAATATCATTAACCTAATGACCAAGCCGCAATGGTGCATGAACATGCTGGGCACCAAACGCCACAACTTTGGTAATATCGTTGGTCATGCAAAAGGCGTTGAGGATTTGTCCTCATTAAGCTCATGGACCGCAGAGCAGTTTGATCCGCGGCTGAGCTGGGATGATGTCGCCCGTATCAAAGATGCATGGGGTGGCAAGCTGATTATAAAAGGCATCATGGAACCTGAAGATGCCATCATGGCCGCACGTAGTGGCGCAGACGCACTGGTCGTCTCCAATCATGGTGGTCGTCAATTGGATGGTGCGCTGTCTTCCATCTCTGCGCTGTCTGATATCGTGCAAGCTGTCCATGCCGAAAATAGCGATATAGAGGTCTGGTTAGACAGTGGTATTCGCTCTGGTCAAGATGTACTAAAAGCCATCTCGCTGGGCGCAAAAGGCACGATGATTGGCCGAGCATTCTTATACGGGCTTGGCGCTTATGGTGAAGATGGCGTACGCCGCGCACTTGAGCTCATCTATAACGAATGTGATATATCGATGGCGTTCTGTGGTCATACCGATATCAATAACGTCACAGATGATATCTTGGTAAAAGGCACTTATGAAAACCTCAAAATTCCTAATTATTAGAAACACCATCTTTATCACTAAAACTGTCAGTCATTCACTTGCCAAGCTTTAAAACACGCTGGCAGGTTGATGCATAACATTATCTGACCATACCCTTTATACTCTACTCATAACCTTTCATTAATAGTTAGCTTTTATGACCATTCAACAATTATTCAAAACAGCGCCCGTCACCACATTATTGTTAGTCAGCTTTATTGGCCTATTCATTATGCAAGTGCTAACAGGCGTCGATGCTAACAATCCATCGACAGAGGCCTTGCTAAAATGGGGCGCGAATGCGTTGCCTTACACCATGCAGGAACAACCATGGCGGCTGGTGAGCAGTGCATTTTTGCATATTGGCTTGATGCATTTGTTGTTTAATGGCTTTGCTATGTATTTCTTTGGTCAAGTTGCCGAGCCGATGTTTGGCTCAGCCAAGTTTTTGGCATTGTTTTTATTGTCTGCAATCGGTGGCAACTTACTCAATAGTTATGTGACATGGCAGAGTCTACTAGATAATACGGGGCAGCCCGGACTGTCGGCAGGCGCATCTGGCGGCATCATGGGTATTGGTGCAGCATTGTTAATCGCTGCCCTGTTTAAAATATCAGTAAATGGTATGGTGCTGAATCTCAAAAGTCTGATATTTATTATGGGCATCAACTTGGTTTATGGTTTTGCTGTACCGGGTATTGATAATGCGGGTCATATCGGTGGTGCTATTACCGGACTAATCATTGCACTGGCCTTCGCGATTGCTTACCGTCAACGTTTGGCTGTCGCGCTACAAAATGCAGCTGTCTATCAAAACCAAAATCCACACAGCTATCAAACGACCTACATCAATCAACCGCCTAGCATTGATAGTTACTCAACTCGTCAGGCTGCTGGTTTAGACACGACCAATTCACGTAGCGATGATACTTATGCTCAAAGTAGTACTGGTATGAATTTAGTGTCAGATATCGACACTGCTCATGCCAACAGCATCCCACCAAAAACACCTATCAAACCCTCCTTTATCTGGCAGTTATTGCCATGGCTAGCGATGTTATTGATCAGTATTGGCTTTGTCTGGTGGTGGCAAGATATTCACTATCAGATACTACAAATATTAAAAGCTATTGAGTAAACGTCCATACTTATCTATCATGGCTCAACGGCTTCTTAGTTTGGTTTTCCCTACTCGCTTATTGCTACCTAATTGTTTTATCTTATGACGACCACTCCTTTACGAGATTCTCTTATGTTTACACTTGCAGCGCTACCTCATATCTCTACGCGTACTATGTTCAATGCGTTAACCGCTACTGCGCTACTCAGTGTGGCTAGCCTGTCTAACGCTGCGATTTTTAATGACAACTTACCGACTGACAAAGATGCCGTACTCAGCGTCGGCGTCAACGTCATGGCGGTCAAATCAGCTTATGATCTGGAAGATGATACCGAGGTAAATGTGTTACCCGGTGCATTTTATGACAATAACAGATTTTATATACGCGGCGCGCAAGCGGGTGTCTACGCGATCAATGATGGTGTCAATCAGTTGTCTGCCTATGCCAAACTCGCTGGTTCTGAGTTTGATCCTGATGACGCAACTGGTGCGCTTCAAGGTCTTGATAAACGCAAATCATCAGCAGAAGCGGGTCTGAGCTATCAGCGTCGTACGTCTGTTGGCGGCATCCGTGCTCAGATAGGGACTGATGTGTTAGATCGTAGTGGCGGCAACACAGCTCGCTTGACGTATCTTGCTAGAATCACTAAAGGCAAGCTGACGGTCTATCCAAGCATTGGTTTTGAGTATCATGATGCTGACTACAACGAATACTACTATGGCGTCAGTGATGAAGAATCAGCGGAAACAGGCGTTGACGCTTATAAATCTAATTCGAGTGTGAACCCATATATCAACATTAGTGCCAACTATGATTTCAATGATCGTTGGGCAGGGTTTGCCAATCAAAGCGTGAGCTATGTCCCAAATGAGCAGTATGATAGCCCAATGGTCGACTCACGTACTGAAGCGGCGACGACGCTTGGTTTGCTTTATAAGTTTTAATTAGGCCTAGATTGTTATAAAAAAAGACCTTACTGCGTAATGTGGTAAGGTCTTTTTTATTGAATAATTTTGAATGTAGGGTGCGCCTAGCGCACCGATCAGGGACCTAATTATCATAATCAGTGATTGGGAATCACCCTACACTACTTATTTTTCAAAACATAAGTTTAAATTTGCTATAGTTACTTCTATTTATTGCTCACAAAATATTTGAGAAAACCATGAAGATTAGATCCATACAAATCAAAAGATTCCGCTCGATACTTAACCTTAAATTAAATTTAGACTCATTAGAACACATCACAACAATCTGTGGAGCTAACAATGCTGGAAAGACTAATGTTCTAAGAGCTATAAATCTATTCTTTAATCCAGAAGATTACGAGGCAAGTGAAGACTCTCCAAATCATAAATTTTATGGTTCTAGGGGCGGTAAAGTTTATCCTGAGATTTCGATAGATTTTGAAGATAATCATACAATATACAGAATTACTAGGGCTTTCGACATCGAAGGTGTAAATAAAACTACTGGTGAAAAAATATTACCAAATAAACAAAAGCAATCTTTAGATGCAAACTCAATAAACTTTGTACTTAACAAAATATCATTCTTCTATATACCCTCAATTAACATCTCCTTCCCTGATTTAATTAACAACCTAATTGAAGAAATTTATGACTTAGAGTATGCAAAGGCAAGGTTTAGCGGCCTAAAATCAGAATTAAAAAAATCATTCGATAATTACGTGACTGGGTTAGTTGATGTTTTAAATGATCTTGCGAAAGAAATAAACCCTACTTTTCAAGAGTTTAATGAAAACTGGGAAGTTGGTTTCGAATATGATTCAGATGTTAAGAAATTTAGAGATCTTATTTCGACTGATGTGGAATTCTTCTTTAATGATAAATCCAATAGAAATATTGAAGCTAAAGGATCCGGACTTCAAAGACTTGGTTTCATTTTGATGCATAGTAGAATACTAAGCAAAATAAGAAACAAGCAACCAATTCTTCTTATTGATGAACCTGATATATATCTACATCAAGGATTACAAAAGAAACTAAAATCTCATTTAGAAAACTTGTGCCCTAAATCTCAAATAATTCTCACAAGTCATTCACCTGTTTTTATAGATAGCTACAACCTTAGAAATACTTTTTTACTAGATTTAGAGATAGGTGAGAAAATACTATATAAGAGAACTAATAAAGAATTCCATCCGTTGAATACATGTTTAGTAGATATTGAGCAGTCAACTGGAAATCAGAAGATTCGTGAATATCTAGGTATCGATTTAGATGAGTATGATTTACTTAACGACTACAATGTAATAGTTGAAGGTGATTCAGATAAAAAGTTTATTGAAGAAACTTCAAAATTTTTTGGTATTAAAGCTGCTAATATAATACCAACACATGGTGTTACTAAATACCAAAAATATTTAGAATTTTATAACTCATTTTATGACAATAAATCCATAAAACCTGAAATTAGATTAATATTTGATAATGATGCATCAGGCCGTGAAGAGTATAAGAAAAATTTCAAAAAAATTAAAGGTGGAAGTTATTCAAATTTAGTTGTTACATGTGAATTCATACCTAATTACTTAGGGGAAACACCCTTCCACGAGAAAGTCATAAATAATCAAGTCCATTCTAATTATGAGATTGAAGATTTTATTTATCCGGAGCTACTAGTCAATTTAGCGAATATAATTTTATCGAAGAAATCATTTAACAAAGTTAATTGGAGAGATATCTCTAAACGTCTGAACGCAAACGCTCATAAAAATAAAGGTGTTTTATATAACTTTGATTCAATCAAAAATGATAGAAATCCTGATAACGGACATTTTGTAGATTTTTCTGGTGAAAATGTTAAAAAAGAAATAGCTAAATCTTATGAGTTAGAAGGAAACAAAAAACTTTCTAGAGATATAGTTAACTATGATTCAAAGTATCCAAGCGTTAAAGAATATTTATTGAAGATCAGCACATCCGATAGTCTGCAGCTTACACCATAGTAGTAGTCGTATATTTATTACTAATCTAGTGCATAAGGTAAATTACTCTTATTACCCTCTGACAAAGAGCAAAGCAATAATCAGTTTTAAATACAAAAACAGACCTTGCCATATTACATGACAAGGTCTGTTTCTATGCTAATAAGTCTTTAATAGCTTACTTAGGGTTCACCATATCAGCAGGAATAACCCACTCATCAAACTGCGCTTCAGTTAATAGATTGCAATAGGTTAAACGCGACAACTGACTTATAAACGTTTGGCTCTAAAAATCAAGCATACTCAATAGAATTTAAGCATTACTTTTTAAATATTCTAACATAGTGTCTGCATCTGATACTTCAAATGGGTCTATTGGGCAGTTGTCGCCAAAATCAGCTTCCTTAAACACTTTTTTAACTTCTTTATTGTCGACAACCATCGAATAACGCCATGAGCGCATACCAAAGCCAACATTACTCTTATCAACAAGCATGCCCATTTTACGAGTGAACTCACCATTACCATCAGGAAGTAAGAAAACGTTTTCACGGTTTTGCTTTAGACCCCATTGGTACATGACGAACGCATCATTGACAGAAATGCAAACTACTTCATCTATGCCTAATGCCTTAAACTCATTATAAAGCGCTTCATAACGAGGGAGATGGCTGGTCGAACAAGTTGGCGTAAAGGCGCCTGGTAGAGAAAACACAACCACTTTTTTATTGGCAAATAACTCATCTGTGGTTAGGTCATACCATGTGAACGGGTTGTCTCCTCCAATAGAGTCATCACGAACACGAGTTTTAAAAGTCATATCAGGTACATGGGTAATCATTGTTTACTCCGATTTAGGTTATTGTCTTTTTTATTTCTAAATTCTTAGTGTCACAAATATGACGCTGCTACCAGAAAGACAAATGCAAATGGTACTTATCGTACATTAAGCGAGTCTGACGCCGTAGCAGGTCATTATTTGGTCTACTGCTTACTTAGGATTTACCATATCAGCAGGAATAACCCACTCATCAAACTGTGCTTCAGTTAGCAACTCTAACTCAACCGCAACTTGCTTCAACGTTTTGTTTTCTTTATAAGCCGTCTTAGCGATTTTCGCTGCATTCTCATAACCAACATGACGGTTCAATGCAGTCACTAGCATCAATGAGTTGTGCAAGAAGTCATCAATTTTGTCTTTTACTGGCTCGATACCAACGGCACAGTTTTCGTTGAAGCTGTTGCAGCCATCACCCAATAGTTTGATAGATTGCAATAAGTTAAACGCGATCACTGGCTTATAGACGTTTAGCTCAAAGTTACCTGATGCACCAGCCATGCTGATCGTCACATCGTTACCCATGACTTGAGCGACAACCATCGTCAATGCTTCTGACTGAGTTGGGTTTACTTTACCCGGCATGATAGAGGAGCCTGGCTCATTTTCAGGAATTGTCAATTCGCCTAGACCACAACGAGGGCCAGATGCCAACCAACGTACATCGTTAGCGATTTTGTTTAAGCTGGCTGCTAGCGTTTTTAGTGCGCCTGACGCAAATACTTCAGCATCACGAGCCGCTAGTGCTTCAAATTTGTTCGGTGAGGTGACAAATGGCAAGCCAGTCAAAGTCGCTAATTGCTCAGCAGCAGTTACGGCATAATCAGGATGAGCGTTTAGACCAGTACCCACCGCAGTACCACCTAATGGCAATTCATATAGACCTTGTAGCGCGTTATCAATACGTACCAATGAGTGGTCAAGTTGGCTAACATAGCCGCTGAACTCTTGACCTAACGTTAATGGAGTAGCATCTTGTAAATGCGTACGACCGATTTTTACGATGCTATCGAATTCTTTTGCTTTAGCAGCCAATGTATCACGCAATGCTTTTACCGCTGGAATCAATAAGCTATTGATCTGACGAGCAGCAGCCACACGAATCGCTGTTGGGAAGCTGTCGTTGGTAGACTGTGCATGGTTTACATGGTCATTTGGATGAATTGGCGTGTAGCTGCCACGCTCAGAACCAGCGATTTCATTGGCACGATTAGCCAATACTTCGTTCATGTTCATGTTTGACTGTGTGCCAGAACCTGTCTGCCATACGACCAATGGAAACTGATCCGTTAAACCACCATTGATGATTTCGTCAGCGGCTTGTACGATTAGGTCGCGCTTGTCAGCGTCAATACGCTCTAAGCTTGCATTGGTGATTGCAGCGGCTTTTTTGACCAGTGCCATCGCTTCGATCATCGGACGTGGCAAAGTCTCGCCACCGATTTTAAAGTTTTCGCGGCTACGCTGAGTTTGCGCACCCCAATAAGCATCAGCTGGGACTTCCACGTTGCCCATGGTATCTTTTTCGGTACGAGTTGCCTGATTCTGTGTCGACATAACTACCCTCTTTGATGGTTTGTTGTTGTGTGGCTGAGCCATAAAAAATGCAACACCTGCTGCACTTAAAGGAAAATACGATATAAAGTGGCGTTATGATAGCATGACTACGACCCGTTGAATATTGACAAATAGCCATTGCTGACGTCTAAAAACAGCTGTCATCATCAAACTCACAAACTAGCGGATAGTATAACTATGTATCCTGAACCAAAAAGCTCAGCGTCAGAGGATTCGGCAGTTAGCAATCCGCCCAGACGGCTCTTTACTCGCCAGCGCCGCCAGTTAAACGACGGCACGCGTAGAAATTTAGCTCAAGCAGCGAGCTTGCATTTGACTAAGTTACAGCAGCGATTACCAGCACATGCGCGTATTGGTTTATATTACGATGGCTTTGGTGAGCTACCCACTCAGCCAATATTAGACTGGTGTCAGCGCTTAGGCTATTTGCCTTATTTGCCAGTCGTCGGCTCACTTGGTCGTGCTAGCAATGGCACTGATGATAAACATCTACGCTTCGTACCTGTTTATCACTCAAAGCTACTCAACATACCGACGCGTATCCATCGGTTAGGTATGAAGCAAAACCATCATCGTCGACTACTTTGGGCGCGAGAATTGGATGTGATTATTTGTCCGTTAGTGGCAGTCGACTTACACGGCAACCGTATGGGTATGGGTGGTGGGTTCTATGATACGACGTTAGGCAAAGGCTATCGCTCTGGCGCTAAAAAGCCATTAAAAATTGGCTGGTGTTATGACTTTCAAGTGGTTGAACAATTAGCGCGGCAGCCTTGGGATGTGCCATTAGATGGCTTAATCACACCAAGCAGCATAAGGTGGTTTTGATGAAAGATGATAAACAGTTTGAAAAAGACTCTAGCGCTGAACATGTAGATGAGTATTTGCAAACATTAGGCAATGAGGACGCTAGAGAGCTACGTTACTACAGTCAAGAGCAGCCTTTTAGCTCTGAGGAGATGACACGGCTAGTCAATGAAGAGCGTCTAAATAAACTGCTGGCGCAAAGCGATGAGTTTTTGAGTAGTTTAAGCGGTGAGTTGAGAGATTTTGATGATTAGGTATGACACATGAGCACAAAAAAAGTTTCTATGAGGACAGTCACTAGCTACTTTAAAGCTCAGAAACTACGAATATTTTTCGCTATTTTATGGGCTTTGTTTGTCGGTCTTATTATTACTTTAGGTTTTGAGCCAAACCCTCATGAGCTACAGATGCTTGATGCTCCTGAGCCGCATTCATATGATATAGAGCTCGTCGTCATATTGGTGGTTGCGATGCTTTTTCATTTGAGCTTTCTCGTCACTATCGATGTATACATGCGTAGCCGGTGGAAGTTTTTTACCATGCTGATTATTACCACGTTATTTTTGCTTTGCTTCGGTATGGTGGCAATGCATGCACCGCCGTCACTAGGCTTTATGGTTTTTTGGACTTTCTTATCATTTTTACTGTTTTTAGTTATTTGCTTTTGTCAGGCTTGCTCATTCTTTTTACGTTGTGTATTCCGTAGAACCTAGTAATGAAGATAGGAAATTTCATACCTAATTAAAAATACAAGTTACCCTACAACTGCTGGCGCAAAGCGATGCGTTTTTGAGTAGTTTAAGCGGTGAGATTAGAGATTTTGATGAAGATGGCCTCTGATTTGAGTAGAGTACGCCTATACCTTGCGAAGTTTATATCCCGATCACGTACACCCCTTTGCTTTTAGGCTCTTTAATACTAGTTTCGAGATATACAGTAATTTCGTCAATGAAATTGAATATTGAACTTCTATTTTGGTTTAAAAATTTGATTTCTTGCGCTGTGAACCAATACATTTCTTTTGTATCGATACCCTTTTGCTCGATTTTACGCTTTTTTTCAATCAGTTTATCAATAATGCTCTTAACACCTTCAGTGTCATGTGAATGAAATACGTGGTGATAATAAATACAATGCCTATCATCCGCTGAAAATTCAGATGCAAAGCAAGACTCTATTATTGAAAATGCTTCTTCGCTGACTACAATTGAATCTGTAAAGTTACTTACGTCTCTAAAAAATTCAGCAGGTGAGGCATCTTTGGTATTACTTACTATCTGAAAAGTTAGCCCTCCTACCAATGTATCCTGATGCTTAACTGTGAAATTTATCATTGATTTTTTCTCATTCTAATAGAAGTTTAATCGTGTGCTTTCGATTTAGTGTCTAGGCTAAAAGCCTAGCAAATATACATGAATACTTAAATAAAAAAGGTGAACATAGATTGTCTCTATATTCACCTTTTTCTATCCATTTAGCCATCTGTATCGTTATTAATAGTAGAGCCGATTACAGCACCATCGCCGCTATCCAACCGAATATTAATAACGGAATATTATAGTGAATAAAGGTCGGCACCACACTGTCTTTGATATGGTCATGCTGTCCATCGATGTTTAGACCAGACGTTGGCCCAAGAGTCGAGTCTGACGCAGGCGAACCCGCATCACCCAGCGCGCCAGCCGTACCGATAATCGCCACAGTCGCCAATGGCGAGAACCCTAACGAGATACATAGTGGTACATAAATCGCGGCCAAAATAGGAATCGTCGAGAATGATGAGCCAATACCCATGGTCACAATCAGGCCAACCAATAGCATAATAAATGCAGCGATTGCTTTATTACCCGCAAACAATGACGCCGCACCATCAACTAATGGCTGAATCTGCTCAGTTACTTTCATGACTTCCGCAAACCCTTGCGCCGTAATCATAATAAAGCCAATCATCGCCATTAACTTGATACCGTCATTAAAGACCGAATCGGCTTCACGCCACTTGACCACGCCGGTAGCCATAAAGACACCAAAACCAAACATTGAACCTAGTAATAGCGAATCGGTATAAAGTTGTACGACAAAAGCAGTCACAATCGCTGCCAGTGCAACCAGCGTCTTTAGCTTGCTTTGCGACTGTGCATCAGCCGCCGTTTTGCTCAACGCATCACCTTCTACGACCGCATCATGTGCCTCTTTATCTATGGCAACTTGTTGATACGCGCGTGGCTTACGATAACTGATAAAGACAGCAATCAGCAAACCAATAAACATGCCTAGGGCTGGTATCGCCATCGCTTTAGTGACAGAGATATCACTAATATCAATCCCCGCCTCACCAACGTTTTTGAGCATGATTTGATTGAGGTAGATATCACCAAAGCCATATGGGATAAACATATAGGTGGTGACCAGACCAAAAGTAATCAAACAAGCGATTAGTCGTCTATCAATGTGCATACGATTGAATGCTAGTAACAGTGGCGGTACCAATAAAGGAATAAAGGCGATATGAATAGGGATTAAGTTTTGGCTAAAGCAGCTCATGGTAATGAGACCTGCAAACAGCATGTACTTAATCATGCCACTCGTGCCCGCTGAGTCAATACGCCTAATCACCGCGCCTGCCAATGACTGTGGCAAGCCTGAATGAGCAATCGCTACCGCAAAAGCACCAAGCAGCGCGTATGACAGTGCAATCTGCGCCCCATTACGGATACCTTCTTGGAAAGCATTTAGCGTATCGGTAATGCCGAGACCCGCTATCAGTCCACCTGCCAGTGCCCCGATTAATAAACTGAGCACCACGTGCACTCGCGAAAGTGACAGTCCTAGCATAATGATAACTGCCAGCAGTACCGCATTGATTGCCATGTGTTGCCTCGTATTCTGTTTGCTTTATTTCAATGTAAACTTATTGATATCTCATAATGTATGGATATCACCGTCGTCTCAAAAATGCTTTTTCTCGAATGTGTCTCTAAAGCGTTCTACTCTAAAACACACCGTTTAAGACGCGCGACAGTTTACCTTATTTTGCCTATAAAACCTATGCGTAGAACCCAATAGATATTTGATAGCTGCTATTTATAAGTAATCTATAAACAGTCGTTATAACTGCTTTATGCCATTTTTTTTATGGCTATTTCCGATATACTAATTCTCATCAGTGACGCATAAAACTGATAACCGTATGACGCTCTGTATTCAGTTAGATATAAATATTTTGCAAAGTTAAGCAGGTGAGTATGAGTACAAGCCTTGCAATTTTATCTGCGAGCACCATTTATCTAAACATGAACCACGAACTTGACTTTACAAGTCTGGTGAACGAGGAAAAATATATGAGTGAACATAAAATAGCCCAAGACAATATCGACATAGATGTCGACGTTTCATCTACTGTTGCTGATGATAGCCAGCCAGACACTTTGTCTAGTCATGCGTCAGAAAGCGAATTAGATACCGCGTCTGACAGTATCGAAGATATTACAAAAGACAAAGATACTGCCAAAGACGACGATAGCGAAGACAGTACTAGTGAAGACGACGATGCTAAAAACAGCGTTGAAGACGACACCTACTTACCGCTATTGGCATTGAGAGATGTGGTCGTCTATCCACATATGCAAATTGCCTTGTTCGTCGGTCGTGCACCATCGGTCAAAGCCGTTGAACTGGCACAGGCTGAGTACGGTAATAAAGTACTGGTCGTGGCGCAAAAAGACTCGCTGACCGAAGATATTGATCAAGACAACTTATATCAATACGGTACGGTGTGCCGCATCGTCAGCACCATGCCACATGATAGCGATGAAAATTGCATCAAGGTATTAATCGAAGGTCAGTATCGTGCACGCGTGGACAATATAGAAGATCACGACACGCTATTGATGGCCAGATTTGAGCGTGCTGACCTCGATGTCAGTATGGATGAGAGTCAGCAAAAGAACACCATTCAAGCGCTGACTACATTATTCGAAAGCTATGCTGATGCACGTCTGCGTAATGCTCGCGAGCTAACTCGTGTGGCCAAACGTATCGACGACTTACTTGAGTTGGTGTACTTCATCTCAACTCGTGTGTCGATGGATCTTGATATCAAGCAATCATTCTTAGAAAAAGACGATATCAAAACGCATATCAATACCTTGACTGAATACTTGGTCAAACAAAGTGCTGAGCAAAATATCGAACAAGATATCCAAGAAGCTGTCCGTCAGCAAATGGAAGAAAATCAGCGCGAGTACTTCTTAAACGAAAAAATGAAAGCCATCAAAAACGAGCTGTCAGATATGAATGACGGCGCGTTCGATGGTGATGATGATGTCGCTGAACTTGAGCAGCGCTTAGAAGATGCTGACCTGCCAGAAGATGTCCGCAAGAAAGCTGAGCAAGAGTTTAAGAAGCTCAAAATGATGCCACCTGCATCGAGTGAATCGTCAGTCGTACGCAACTATATTGAATGGATTTTGGACACGCCGTGGAATGCGACGACCAAAGTTTCTATCAATTTAGACAAAGCCAAAACCGTATTAGACGAAGATCATTACGGATTACAAGATGTAAAAGACCGCATCTTAGAATATCTCGCCGTGCAATCACGTGTGAAAAAACTTCGTGGCCCGATTCTATGTCTCGTCGGTCCTCCAGGTGTCGGTAAAACCTCATTGGGTGAATCGATTGCACGTGCCACAGGTCGTAAGTTCGTACGTATGGCACTTGGCGGCGTGCGTGATGAAGCGGAAATTCGTGGTCATCGCCGTACCTATATCGGTGCGATGCCAGGTAAAATCGTTCAATCATTGGCCAAAGTTGAAGTCAAAAACCCGCTGTTCTTATTGGATGAAATCGATAAGATGGCGCAAGATTTCCGCGGTGATCCAGCATCAGCATTGCTTGAAGTGTTAGATCCCTCACAGAACGATACGTTTAACGACCATTATTTAGACATGGACTTAGACTTATCGCAAGTGATGTTTATCTGTACGGCGAACAGCATGGATATTCCAGCGGCGCTTCTTGATCGGATGGAAGTTATTCGTCTGCCAGGTTATACCGAAGAAGAAAAAGTAAATATCGCACAGAAGTATCTAGTGCCAAAAGCGATTAAGAATAACGGTCTCAAAGAAGGCGAGATTGAGATTGTTGAAGCGGCACTACACAGCATCGTGCGTAGTTATACGCGTGAAGCAGGTGTCCGTAACCTTGAGCGTGAAGTGAATAAAATCTGCCGTAAAGTGGTACGCGGTTCGGTTGAGACACATGGCGCGCGTGCTCCGAAAAAAGCAGAACGTGAGCTAATCGTGGTCGATGACAAAAACATCGATGACTATCTCGGTGTCCATCAATATGACTATGGTCTGGCTGAAGAAGAGCCTGAGATTGGCCGTATTACTGGTCTGGCGTGGACGCAAGTCGGTGGTGAGCTACTCACTATCGAAGCCGTTGCTATGAAAGGTAAAGGCGAGCTTAGCTTTACAGGTTCGCTCGGCGATGTCATGAAAGAGTCGATTCGCGCGGCTATGAGTGTGGTTCGTGCTCGCGGTGAAAGCTTAGGAATCGATTACGAGACGTTTAAAACTACAGACGTCCATGTTCATATGCCAGAAGGCGCTACGCCAAAAGATGGCCCATCAGCGGGTGGTGCACTGACCACAGCGCTAGTCTCTGCGTTAACTGGCATTGCGATTCGTCCAGATATTGCGATGACAGGTGAAATCACTTTACGCGGTAAAATCCTACGCATTGGTGGTCTCAAAGAGAAGCTACTCGCGGCACATCGCGGTGGTATCAAGCACGTATTGATTCCAGCGACCAATGAGCGTGATTTGGCGGATATCCCTGATAACGTAAAAGAAGGCTTAACCATTCAGCCAGTCGCGACGATTGAAGAAATCTTAAAGGTTGCTTTGGTGAGCATGCCAGTTCCAATCAAGCCTGCTAAAGTAACGGTCGATAAAACTAAAGGTAAAGCATTGCACAGTTAATAACTTATGCAGGTATGGCTAAAGCCTTACAAAATCTAAAGAGCCGCTTATCACTATGATGGGCGGCTTTTTTTTGAGCTATTTTCTATAGCTTGAATACTGTGACGTTGTTAGATTCTATCCTCAATTCACTCAGTAACTACCTAAATGAGTTAAAAATGTAAACAATAGTTCTAAATAAGCTAAAATTATTACAGCTAACTCAAATAACTATTAAAACGATATTATTGGATAAATAATGAGAAAAATGCTATCTGCTCTTCTTTGCGCTTTTGTATTTATTATTACTGGTTGTGAAAGCCCTCTCAGTTACATTAAATCAAGCAAACCATTTATGACGGCTAATCTTAAAACTACATATAAAAAACAAGATGTTGGACAAATTTATTTACGTCGCGTTGATAGTGGTATTCAAGTATATGGCACATTAGCCAACTTACCTCCCAACTCATTACTAGCCATTAATATCTATAGATCTGGCGCTTGTATCAACCGTGGTAAACTAGCAGGTGGCTATCTAAACTCTACATCTGCACCATTATCACATTCAAGACTCTCATTCAGCTTTCCGTCGATGATAAAGGTTAATAGACAAGGCATCGCCATGGTTAACTATGTAACAACTGATATCTCCCACAAGAAATATCTACCAAACAGCGTTTATAAGCAAGCTTTCATTATTTATACCGTTCCAATTGACGATAATGACGTATCTTTAGGAAAAGCTAACCCTCGTATTGCATGTGGCATAATTAATCAATACTAAAAGTTAAATCATATACGATTCTTACATTTATTAACTGATTGTTGCGCATTTGATGAATAACTATAGGGTTACCTTGGCTATACTAACTCTGATGTTAACGAATATTGATACGAGTCTTAATAGAACAATAACCATAGATATTCGAAATTTAATGACGACTAAAAGTAATGACTAAAACAATTGGAGAAAATAATGAATAAAATGATGCTTGCAAGTACTCTATTATGTGGTTCAGCGTTAGCGATGACTGGTTGCCAAACAGTAGAGGGCCAAATGCAAACAGGTAACCCTTTGAGCCAACCTACTCTAAAATCAACCATACACACCGTAAGTGGTGATAAAAAAGAAGTTGGTCAAGTATTCTTACGCCCAGTTGATGACGGCGTACAAGTATACGGTAAGTTGATGAATCTAAAGCCAGGTCAAACAGTGGCGCTACATATCCATGAAACGGGTAGCTGTGCCGATATGGGCAAAGCGGCAGGTGGTCACTTCAATCCAGACAACAAGCCACACTCTAACCCAGACGATATGAATGGTCATGCTGGCGACCTACCTAACCTAACGGCCAATGAAAACGGCGTTGCGACCATCAACTATGTAAATAAGAAAATATCTGCTAATGAAGCGGGTAAATATAGTGTTAATCGCCTAGCCTTTATCGTTCATGGTGGTACTGATGACTACACCAGTCAGCCAGCAGGTAATGCCGGTGACCGTGTTGCTTGCGGTATTATCGAAACGATGTAATAACGCACTAATAATATTTAGAGCTAAAAGTTATTGAAACTGGATATCATTAGAGCTAAATATTATTGATAGCATAAAAAAACCTCTTAGACGATCTAAGAGGTTTTTTTACGATTTAAAACTATTTATGACAAAGGTAAAAGAGATTTACTCTTCTACCCACTCACCTTTACGCCAGTACACACCCCAACGCGTGGCTTTTCCATTTTTCTCAGAGCCGATATACTGCTCTTTTTTCTTACGTGACCAACGTAGAATCGTTGCATTACCCTCAGGATCTTCGTCTGGGCCTTCAAACAGATATTGGAACTTGTCTTCCATTTTATCTTTGATTTCTCTTAACTCAGCGAGCTTAGGTGCACGTGTCTCCCTTACTTTCGGGAACTTAGACGCTGCTAAGAACATCCCAGCCGCCCCTTCACGCAAGATGAAATAGTCTTCATGCTTGACCGATTTTAGCTCTGGCAAGTGAATAGGATCCATGCGCGGTGGTGCGGCTTCGCCTGTCTTTAATACTTTACGAGTGTTGTCACATTTTTGACAAGCGAAGTAAGGACCAAAACGTCCCGTCTTCAGCTCCATCTGTCCATCACACTTATTACAATCGATGGTTGGTGCATCTGAACCCGGTACTTCAAACTTACCTTCTTCTAGAATATAGCCATCGCAGTCAGGGTTGTTACCGCAGATGTGCAGCTTCAGACCACCATCCACGATATAGCCGTTCATCGCTGTGCCACATTTCGGACAGCGTTTTTTCTCCATCAAATCTTTGACTTCGGCCGCTTCGTCCTCTTCACCTTCAGCATCATCGAGATTGGCAAAAGCTTCGACTGGCATTAAGTTTTTAGTGCCTTTACAGCGCTCTTTCGGTGGTAAATTATAACCAGTACACCCTAAGAATACACCTGTAGAACCTGTACGCAGCTGCATCGGACGGTCACAAATATCGCAATGGACGTCTGGCACGTCGGTCGGATCATTCGGACGCATGCCGTCTTTTTCTTTAGCGCGATCTAGAGTGGTTTTGAACTCGCCATAGAAGTTATCGAGCACGTCTTTCCAGTCTTGCTCACCTTCTGCCACATGATCAAGCTTGTCTTCTAATGCAGCCGTAAACGTATAATCCATCAAATCTGGAAAACTTGCTGTCAGTCTGTCAGTAACGATATCACCCATTTTTTCAGCAAATAAACGCTTATTCTCAAGCTTCACATAACCGCGATCTTGAATGGTCGAGATGATAGAAGCATACGTCGATGGACGACCGATGCCTTTTTTCTCAAGCTCTTTGACGAGACTGGCTTCGGTGAAACGAGGTGCAGGCTTGGTAAAGTGCTGACTCGGATCTAGCTTATCTAGCGTTAGCTTATCGCCTTTTTTGACATCAGGTAATAACGTGTCATCGGTCTTGGCTGGTGGCAATACTTTGGTATAGCCATCAAACACCATAGTACGACCACGGGCTTTTAGCTCAACATCATCAGCACCAACAAACAAGTTCACTGACAGGTATTTTGCTGGTAGCATCTGGCAAGCCACAAACTGACGCCAAATCAGCTCATATAGGCGTATTGCATCACGCTCAACCCCTTTAAGCTGAATAGACTTCATATTGACGTTAGAAGGTCGAACGGCCTCATGCGCCTCTTGTGCGCCTTGTTTATTACCATAAAAGTTTGGCTTTTCTGGCACATACTTTGCGCCATAGCTGTCTTCGATATAGCCACGTACTGCCGCCAGTGCATCACCCGACAAGAATGTCGAATCGGTACGCATATAGGTGATATGGCCAGCTTCATATAAGCGCTGCGCCAATATCATGGTTTTCTTAACAGAAAATCCCAATCGCGTACTAGCGGCTTGTTGCAATGTTGAGGTGATAAATGGCGCACTAGGACGTGACTGTGTTGGCTTTTCTTCACGCTCTTTGACGATGAAGTCATTTGCATTAAGAATCGCTAGTACTTTATCAGTCTGCTCTTTATTCACCAGCTTAAGCGTCTTGCCACCTTTCTTGGTCGCTTCTAAGCGTATACCAATTTGCTCAGCGTCTGAAGTTTTTGAGGAGTTGCTATTGGCAATATGCGTGTCTGCATGAATCTGCCAGTATTCTTCTGGAATAAAGGCGCGAATCTCATGCTCACGCTCAACCACCAAACGCATGGCAACTGACTGTACACGACCTGCTGACAGACCGCGCGCGATTTTTTGCCACAATAGTGGCGATACCATAAAACCAACCACACGATCTAGAAAGCGCCGTGCTTGTTGAGCATTAACTCGGTCAATATCGAGCTTGGATGGCTGCTTGAAGGCATTTTGGATAGCAGATTTGGTAATCTCATTGAAGACCACACGCTCATACTTGCTATCAGCACCGCCAATGACTTCTTTTAGATGCCAAGCGATTGCTTCCCCTTCTCTATCCATATCCGTTGCGAGATAGATTTTGTCAGCATCTTTGGCTAGCGCTTTTAGCTCTTTGATGACTTTGGTTTTGTTTGGCAGTACTTCATAAACTGCTGCCCAATCATGCTCTGGGTCTACGCCCATGCGCCTTACTAAGGCTTGCTGGGTTTTTTCCTCTTTGCTTAGGCTCTCATCTTTTTTGGTCGTTGCTGCTTTTTTGGCGCTCTTGCTCGCACCAACAGGTAAATCACGAACGTGACCAATACTTGAGCGTACAATAAAGTCATCACCAAGGTATTTATTAATAGTTTTCGCCTTAGCTGGTGATTCTACGATCACCAAAGACTTACCCTTTGGGCTGTCAGCAGTAGTTGCTGTACTTTTTTTGGCTGCGGTTTTTGCCATATTTTACGACACCATAATATAAGTAAATTAAAAGTAAGAATAAATTCAACGACATGGCAATTTATAATAATTGGTTATAATAGCTCAGCGAATTATTGTATTGGGGCGCATTAAACATTCGACCATGGCGCTGATAGTTGCTCATAAAAACAGTTATAAAACAAACAATAACCATAATATAAAGATATAGTTATAAAGACGTTACACTGCTAAGCGCTAAACTGTCAACTGAAAATGACTGGGAGTCTATCAAAAGCGCTTGCATATTAGTTATTAATGGAGATTAAAAAATTATTTACTACCTTGTTTAGGTTTTCTGTACTTCTATTGCCCATTTTTCCAAATTTTCCTTCAACGCTAACAGGTCTTTTTCTATCAGTGAGTGATGATAAGCAGGGTTACTCAATGGACGCACATAAGCGATGTCTTCCCAATAAATAATAATGCTATTGGCTTTGGTCCATAAGCCTTTTATAAACGGCTCAATACTGACTGGCAAATCGAGCGGTACTTTATCCAAGCTAAAATTGGTTTTTTTGACCGTGGTATCCGCATGACCATAATTGGAACGAATGGCACTCGGGATAGTGAGTTTGGTCGTATCTCTCGTCGTATCGACAAAACTACTATCTGGACGCCACTGACCATCAATCACTTGATAACGTGTATGCGGTAATTGCGTGTCATCTAGCACCAAGCAGTATTGACCCATCATGCCACGGCCATACTCGTTGTCTTTGCCTTTAATCCAATCAGGACAAGCAACCAACTTTGGATTGAGCTGTAACCGACGCGCCGTCATGCGCAGTTTATCCAAGCGCTGATCGATACCGTTCGGTTTGAGCGCCATCATACTCCCTAATACAAATAGTACAATGATAACGCCAATAAATATGCCCATGATGGTCTGACCTTTTGACTGAATTAAAGTAATACTATATAGATGCTTATAATGAGCACGAACCACGAAAAATCAAGCATGATGAGCTAGCAGCCATTCAACGATGACTCATTTAAGCCACAGTATCACCACTATATATGTTGATATATCAACTACTTAGTGGCACTGAAAGCTAGCCTGATAATAAGATAGAAAAAGTGGTCGGCCGCAAAAAGTGCTATGATAAACCATAATTTTAAACGCGCGCAGGTTTATTATGAATTATCTTATTAAGCGAAACTCATTGACTACCGATATTTCTAACCAATTAATCAATAAAGTCATGAGCAAACCCGGTATATCTATATCACTGGCCGGTGCTGCATTACTGACATTGTCAGGCTGTGCAACCACGCAAAGCCTCACACCGCAGCAATGCCAAGCCAGCAACTGGCAAGAAGTCGGCTATACAGATGGCAGCCGTGGCCGCTCAGGTGCTTATTTCGGCCACTATGCAGGTAGCTGTGCAAGTATAGGCGGTGCGACACCCAATCGGATACAGTGGGAACAGGGGCGCCAGCAAGGGCTCAAAAATTACTGCACCGAGCTCACGGCTTACAAACTCGGCCGCGAAGGTTATGAGTGGCAAGCGGTCTGTCCACTTGAAGGCATCGAGAAGTTAGAAGAAGCCTACTCACAAGGGCGCTATTACTATATCCGCCAGCAAGATTTGGACTATTTACGCTCACCTTATCCTTTCGGATATGGTCCCTTTGATCGCAGATATCGCCCACTAGGCCATCGCTGGTAAAAATTAGACATTATTATAAAAATAAAGCATCGCTAGTAAAAAAGAAAACCTCACTGAGTACTTAATTTGAGGTTTAAGTACTCAGTGAGGTTGGAGAAAAGTTTATTATTTTTATTTTATTATTATACTAGCTACCTATCTTGCTATGTACCTATCTGATGGTTGGCTATCTAGCAATCGTCATATGACGGTCTCACCCCACCTTTTATATACCCACCTTACTCATTGACAAAAGCTATCTTGGTCAGCCCTGCTTCGCTAGCAGATGCCAGTACTTGTGCGACCGTGTCATACTTGCTTTCTTTATCTGCACGCAGCTGAATAGAAGGGTTTTTGCCTTGCGCGCTTTCCTGCTGTAGACGCTTATCCAGCTCCTCTATCGTGATAGGATCACTGTCCCAAAACACGCCTGCATCCTGATCGATACTGATCTGAATCGCTTCTGGTGGCGGCTCATTGACTTGTGCACTTGTCTCCGGCAAGTTAAGCGGAACAGTCGGATTGAGAACGGTCGCAGTCAACAAAAAGATAATCATCAAAACCAGCATGACATCGATAAGCGGAATGAGGTTCATCTCATTCATGCCTTGGACGTCATCATCACCTAACTGAAATGCCATAATTACTCTCAATATATGCTTGCTATGTGTGCTTAGTCAGTACTTGTCTTCACTGTTTGTTGCATCGTTACTTATACAATGATAGAAAGCGCCGTTACCCGCTAAAGATAACCATCGCTATCGCACGATGCCGTCTATAGCTGTGAAGTAGACACATTACGATACTGTTTAGTGGTATTGCTCACTTGGGTGTCAGCTGAGCTTTTCACTGAAGTTACTTGCTCGGTAGGCTGCGTGTTTGCTACCGCTTTTATATTCGCAGAATCCGCCAGCAAGTCATGCGCTCTATCATTTGCATGATACATTACACGGCGATTGATACGCACAGCGAGGTTATAAAAGACCACCGCTGGAATAGCCACAGCAATACCCAAACCTGTCATGATAAGTGCCTCACCGACTGGACCTGCTACTTGCCCTAATCCTGCTTGTCCGCTCGTACCGATATTGTGCAGCGCATGAAAAATGCCCCATACGGTACCAAACAAACCAATAAACGGGGCAATCGCTGCCGTCGTACCAAGGATAGGCAGTCCACGCTCACTAGAAAAGCGATAGCGTCCAATATGCTTGAGTAACGCCTGCTCTATCACCAAGCGACGAGTGGGTGCATCCTGCTCTATCAACCCAGTCTGTTTGGCTTGAATTTGATGAGTTAAATCATCGGCAACCGTCGCTGCCAATTTGCGGCTTTGTAGTACACGAATGATACCCGTCACCCAAGAGATAAGGGATAAAGCGAATAGTACAAAGAACAAGGTTTTGGTCACCATGTCACTATATTGCCAGTATTGCATAAAGTCCATGTCAGACTCCTTCGTCTTTTGTGTTATGGCTTGATATTGATGTAGTTGACGCGTTTTATCGTGTTATACAACTATCCATTAAAATCATGATAGTGGTTAAAACAAATAGTTGTAGATTTTGAAGCTGCTTGTCAGAAAATTACTTTTGCTGAGGTTACTTTTATAAATAAATAATACTAACTATCAGGTAGTAGACTTCATATAAACCTTTATTGGACAACAACTGACATAGTAACGTTACCCACGACAGCTACCCCGCCTCTTATAAAAGGCTTTATTTTACTATTACCCATTCTCCTTTTAACTTCCCGAACTGCATCTCGATCCTTACCACTAACATTGACACTTTGAATGGCACCTTGTTTTGTTACAGTAAACCGTATCGTCAAGGTTTGGGATTTACTAGAAATACCTGTAAAATCTGGCGCTACTATCCATGATGCGTCGCTACCACTAAAACTTTGTGGCGTATTGCTTGCAGCGGCTGCGGCTTCTGCATCAGCCTTTGCCCGTGCATCCGCTTTTGCCTGTGCATCGGCGGCTTTAGCATTAGCTATCTCTTGAGCTTTTTTGGCATCAGCAGCAGCTTTTACCTGTGCTGCTATTTCAGCCGCATTGGCTTTTGCTTGCTGTTCAGCTAATAATGCATCTATTCTTGCTTGTTCCGCTTGCGCTGCCAAAAGTCTACGCTGATCATCAGCCACTTTCGTATCAGGACTCTTTTGAGGGGTAGTTTTTTGTGGGGCAGGTGGCGGCGTCAATTTGGCAGGTTTAGGCTTCTCTACTGGCTGCTTTTTCTGAACAACTTTAGGCTTGGGTGCAGCAACTGGCTTCGCTTTTGGCTTAGGCTTAACCTCTCTGACTGGCTCTGGATCTTCTTTCAGATTTACCTCTTCAATCTCCACAGGTGGCGGAGGCGGTGGAGGCGTAATTAGCTCTATTTCAATAGGTGGCGTCACTTTTTTTGGTTCTACTTTCATCTCAGGCGTTTTGACCGCCGCTAATGCTACTGCCGTCAGCACATGCAATCCTACAACTACCGCAATAGTCGCAAGCGTCAACTTAGGTGATGGCGCGTCTAAATTCGTTGAACTCATAACACCCTAATATTAATTAACTGAGATAGAATGGCGTAGATAATAATGCAAACGATAATTATTATCAATAATAAATTGAGATAATTGCTCTTTTATTAATACAATTATAACAAACCAAATCCACCTTGTTAATAAAAATCATTATCATTTATATTGATAATGAATCTCAATTGCCTTATCATTGCGGTTCTCTAACAGTTTATAGCACTTATAAAAATTACTTATCGAACGCTATCTCTTATTTTACACCGTAAGATAATTAAACACTTTAATAGATAAGTATAAAACCACCTCATAAAAATCATAATAGTTAAATAAATACCGCCGAGCATTGTCTGGTATATACATCACATTAGACAAACTCATATCATTTTTTATACGGGTAATCATATTTTTAATAATCTGCCCAAACCGCTAATATACCGAGTTATTTATGTCTATCGCTTTATTGTCTAACCGCTTTCCTAGCGCCTTTTTTAAACGCCCATTACTGACTGCTATGACGACCGCACTCGTTGCTAGTATCAGTGTGGCAGGTTGTAGCTCACCCGAATCAACGGACTCTGAGCCAACAGATACCACGACTGAAAATAAAACGGCTGATAATAGCGCTGCTAGCACTATCACAGTGGATACCGTAAAAGGAGACGTTGAGTTAGCGGTAAACCCATCGCCAATCGTGGTGTATGACATGACATTGATGCAGGACTTGGCAGCGCTTGATGTGGCTATTGATGGCGCGCCTAGTGGGATGCATCTAGATAATTTGAAGTCTAAAAACCAACCAGAACCTTCAAGCATGGGTACGGTATTTGAGCCAGATCTTGAGGCATTGAATGCGATGCAGCCGCAAGCTATCTTAGTTGGCTCACGTATGGCTGAAAAATATGACGAGCTGTCTGGCATTGCCCCAACACTAGATATGTCTATCGATACCGCCAACATCTATGAGTCAAGCAAACGTCGCTTAGCTGACTTAGGCGCATTGTTTGGCAAAAGTGAACAAGCCACTAAATTACAACAAGACATTGATGGTTTGATTGAAGAAACCAAAGCCGTCACCAAAGACAGCGGCACTGGCCTAGTGGTCATGGTCAATGGCAATAAAATGTCGACATATGGCGCTGAATCACGCTACGGCTTTATTCATAACGTCTTAAACGTCCCCATCGCTGATGATCAAATCAAAGAAGGGCGTCATGGTCAGCCAATCTCTTTTGAGTATCTGCAAAAAACAAATCCAGACTGGTTATTTGTGATTGATCGTAGTGCGGCTATCGGCGAAGACAGTGTCGGTGCAAAAGCAGTATTAGACAATCCATTAGTGGCGCAAACCACCGCATGGAAAAAAGACCAAGTGGTTTATCTAAGCCCAGATTCTTACCTTGCATTTGGCGGCTATTATCAGTGGATACAAGATTTGACGACCATCAAAAATGCCTTTACTAACGCTAAGTAAACGTCATCATTGCCCCATTAACTGTGGTTGATTGCCGTTTTTAATGACCGTTTTTATACCTCATCTGTATGCCAGTAGCCGTTATGTCGTTATTTTCACATCGTGCACAGCCCAGCGTTAAAACCAGTACTTCTTCGCCAGCCGCATCAGCGAGTTGGAAAAGAAGCACTGGCAACAGTCTAAATGCTAAACATCACCGTGCCGCCATGCCACCATGGTTAATCAACACGGGAAGCCTCATTATTATGGGGCTTTTGGTGTTATTGAGCTTATCTATTGGTGTCGCAGATTTTTCGTGGTCCGGTTTTCTACGCAGCCTTATCAATCATAGCGCCAACTCTGATAGCTCGCTATTTTTAGTCAGCCGACTACCCCGCACTATTGCGATTATCTTGACCGGTATCTCGATGGCAGTTGCAGGGATGATTATCCAAGTGGTGCTAAAAAACCGCTTTGTTGAGCCTTCAATGGTTGGTGCCACTCAGAGTGCAGCGCTTGGATTATTGGTGGTCAGCCTGCTGTTTCCAGCCAGCGCACTCATTATCAAAATGGGTGTGGCGACCGTCGCAGCCGTATTTGGCATGATGCTGTTTATGCTGCTTATTCATCGGATTCCACCGACAGATTTTTTGATGATTCCACTGATTGGTATTGTCTTTGGCGGCATTCTCGAAGCAGTGACAACCTTTATTGCTTATCAGACTGAGTCATTGCAGATGCTCAGCGTTTGGCAGTTTGGTGATTTTTCTGGTGTGCTAGCCGGACGCTATGAGTTGCTATGGCTGACCGGAGGTCTGTGTGTATTGGCCTACATCATTGCGGATAAGCTCACCATCGTAGGCTTGGGCGATAATATCGCACTGAACTTGGGTATTAGTAAACGGCAGGTCACCTGGCTTGGTGTCGGCATGGTCGCAATGATGAGTGCTGTCGTCGTGGTCACAGTTGGGATGATTCCTTTCATCGGATTAGTCGTGCCCAACATTGTCAGCCGATTGATGGGAGATAAGTTACGTCGTAGCTTGCCAGCAGTCGCATTACTCGGTGCATCCGCTGTCCTACTCTGCGATATCATTGGTCGCTCTATCCGCTATCCATTTGAAGTGCCCGTCGCGACGGTATTTGGCGTGGTTGGTACCGTGCTGTTTTTATGGCTACTATTGCGCGCTCCGGCTGATCGATAAGCCTGATATTTATGCTTGATACTACAGGATTCGCGTATGTTTTCACCGTCTACGCCTCACTCTGAAAAAACGACCATGGCTAAAACCAATACAACAAAAGACAGCTCGATAGAAAGCAGTGCCTTGGAAGATAGCACTTTGAAAAACAGTGCTACTGCCACAGCTTGGCAAAGTCGTCTGGCACAACTTTGGGCATGGATCGTCAATCATCCAAAGTCGATTGCCACTGCTATCTTGGTCATCTCGATGCTGCTATTTTTGACACTCAACGTCAATGGACATTGGGACTTTGCCCTACCATTACGTGGTAAAAAACTGCTGGCCTTGATGGTGGTGGGCTATGCTATCGGGGTGTCGACACTACTGTTTCAAACCTTAACGCACAACCCTATTCTCACGCCCTCCCTGTTAGGCTTTGACTCACTATATATCTTACTGCAAAGCCTACTGGTCTTCTTTTTGGGTGCGATTAGCTTTACCAGTATCGACCCCCTTGCCAAATTCACACTTGAAATTGTCTTAATGTTTGGTGCGTCATTATTGTTATTTAAGCTGCTATTTTCAAAAAGCAGTCAGGATTTGACGCGGCTAATATTGGTAGGCGTTATTTTTGGCGTGCTGTTTCGTAGTTTATCAACCTTGATTGCTAGGCTGATTAATCCTGACGATTTTGTCATCGTACAATCTAGCAGTTATGCGCAGTTCAATACGGTCAATCCACAACTGCTTGGCATCAGCCTAGTTATTTGCCTTATGAGTGCCGTGTTTATCTGGCGATGGCGCTATCAATGTGATGTATTGATGCTCGGTAAATCACAAGCCATCAATCTTGG
Source organism: Psychrobacter fjordensis (assembly GCF_904845995.1). Classification (NCBI taxonomy): domain Bacteria; kingdom Pseudomonadati; phylum Pseudomonadota; class Gammaproteobacteria; order Moraxellales; family Moraxellaceae; genus Psychrobacter; species Psychrobacter fjordensis. Next base: position 1,789,233 of record NZ_CAJGYP010000001.1, on the reverse strand, counting down.
TATCCATTATCAACGTCTCGCATTTGGTCTGTTGACTGTCATCGCGATATTGGTCGCCACTGCTACGGCTTTGGTCGGCCCTGTGACGTTCTTTGGCTTATTGGTATGTGCATTAACCAATCGTATCGCCCGCCATATGTACCACAGCGAGCGGCTGATATTGGTCAGTCTGGTCGCTATGATTTGCTTAGTACTCGGTCAGACCATCTTTGAGCAAGTACTCGGTATGGCAGGCGTATTATCGGTCGTGATTGAACTGGCGGGCGGCTTGGTATTCTTATTATTAATCTTTACGACACAACGTAGATAAAGACAAGAAGCACTATGATTAAACTAAATAATATCTCATACCATATTGGCAAACAGCAAATTCTACATGACATTACGCTGTCTCTACCAAGCGAACAAGTCATTGCTTTGATCGGCCCTAATGGTGCTGGTAAATCCACCTTGTTTTCTGTCATGGCACGCTTGCAGCCGCTACAGTCAGGGCAAGTGTGTTTTGGTGAGCATGATATTGTCAGTTGTCATGCTCGGACGTTGTCCAAAACGGTGGCGATGCTTGGCCAAGACAACCAAGTGCAAGGGCGACTGCGCGTGCATGAGCTGCTGATGTTTGGGCGCTATCCCTATCATCAAGGGCAGCCAACCGCTGACGATCAGCAGAAAGTGCTAGAAATTATTGAGCGATTTGAGCTGGAGCTATTGGCCGACCGCTTCTTATCGACCCTGTCCGGTGGTCAACGCCAGCGTGTGTTAATTGCGATGATTGTCTGCCAAGATACGCCCTATTTATTGCTTGATGAGCCGCTGAATAATTTGGACATGTATCACGCTGGTCGCCTGATGCGTGAACTACGAGAGCTGAGCCACAGTCAGCAGAAAACCGTCGTCATCGTCTTACATGATATCAATCAAGCCGCACAATTTGCTGATACCGTGGTCACGATGAAAGAAGGCCAAGTGATGGCTGTTGGTCAGCCTGTCGATGTGATCACACAAGAAACGATGAAAGAGTTGTACAATGTCGATGTGACCGTGCTAAACCATCAGGGTCGTCCAGTGATTGTTGATGCGGTTTAAGGACCGAACTTTGCAAACGAAAAAAGGAATTGTCGATGCATAAAGCTTTATTGAATAATCGATGGATAAACTATAAAAATCTATCTATATTAATTTTAGTGATTAGCTTTTGCTTATTCATTTTTAATGCTTTAAATAAAGAGATAGCAAATACTTTTTTTTGGTTAGGAATCACTTTATATGCTTTAAGATTGGTGGTTATTCCTATGGATTTTACTCAAAACATCTCTTCAGTAGATTACACAAAGAACTACGATGAAAATAATACATGGCATAAATGGGTCATGCTAGGTGAGAGATTTTCTTCCTTTATTTTTACTGTCTTGATAGCATACACAATATTTTTGCAATTCAAGTGATCACTAGGGCATGCCTTTAATGCAGTACATAGCTATTTACTGAATTAAAAGCCTACCTTAGAAATCTGGCAATATTACCTACCCTTTTGCAACGCTTTTAAGCGCTGTTGACGCCCTTTCCACCATAGATAAACACCAGTAATAGACAACACTGTCACAGCCAAACCTATCAATGCTAAAAATATTTGATACAGTAAATAGCCAATACCTTGACTGATATGCCCCATATGTAAGGTCGATAGCCATTGATCAGTTTTGCTACCAAATGATGAGCTTTGATAGCCGAAGTTGACGCGCTCAATGTTGCCCGTCCTTGCATCGACAGTAATAGACGAAGCGCCGCCTTTTTTGCCGATATCTTTATCTGTTTTAAAGCGCAGTTGCCATTGGCCTTCATCCTCTACCCAGCGTATGCCCAATAGCTGCTGTACTGTCATACCCTGACTTTTAGCCGCGATGTTCGCATGCTCACTTAGATAAGCAATGCTATTGGCTTTGTTGACGACATCAATAGCATCGACATTACTAGCCTCGTTACTCAAAGCCTCACTCTTTGCAGCGCCAATTCTCGCATCTCTGTCTGCATTAGCAGTCTGCCCAACTTTTTCACGTGGTTTTTTTGATTTTTCTTGTTTTTCGCCTCTGCCTTCGAGCCCAACGACTGCCTGCATGACAGGTCGATAGACTTGCTGTAAATTAAAGCCAACACTCGACCAAGCGATGACAAATAACATGCCCCAGAGCCACAATCCAAAGGCATGGTGCAAGTCATAATTCAGTTTAAACAGATTGCTCTTGGTACGAATTTTCCACGCTGGTAACCAACGCTTGAGAAATGACGCACGTTTTTTAGATGAGGATTTTTTCTGCGCGTTTTTCTTTTTAACTGCTCTCGGAAACGTTAAATAAAAGCCGATAAAACAGTTGATGGTCCAAACGACAGACACGATACCTAATACCCATTTACCGATATCGCCAAGCAATAAATCGCGGTGCAACCAAAAAACTTTCCACATGGTATTGTGCAATGCCCATTGGTCTTTATCACGGGTGCCAATGATGTTACCGTCATAGGGGTTCACATAAACTTCTTGAAACGGTGCTTTTGGTTGATTTTGGGCAGCCTTACCTCGGGCTCTATCTACCGAAAATACTGCCGACCTGTCTGCCGCTATCGACGTTGGCATACTAGAAAAATTATGTTCTGGATAGGCACTGACAACTCTATCATGAAGTACCGCAATAGGAAGATGCGGCGTGTCTTGGACATCAACCTGAGCCAATTTATGATTGAACACATCGTCCAGCTCATCATGAAATGCCAATAATGTGCCAGTAATACCAGCGATAATTAAAAATGCTGCCATGGCAAGTCCCGTATAACGGTGAATCCAGAGACAGCTGAGGCGAAGATTGAATGACATAAATAAATCTGCTGTTATATTGTGATAGTTATTGATTAAATGAGCTTGCTTAAAGAAGCTCACTTAAAGAGGCTTAATTCAAGAAAGCCATTTAAAAAAAGTTACTGACAGCACAAAAGGCCTGAACCAATAGCTCAGACCTTTTTTAATCGAACAAACCCAGTATCTATCTATTAAAAGTCAACGCTAACGTCAAACACATAAGTACGACCAGGTTCATTGAAGGTACGTGCCCCAGCATTGGTACTAGTACCTTCGCGATAAACACCCGTATCAAACAAGTTTTTGACACCCGCACCAACGGTAATACCATCCGTCAGATCATAGCGAGTACTAACATTAGCAATGGCGTACGGATCACGGTCAAGCAACAATGTATCGAGTTCATCATCTGTGGTCACTGAACGCTTGGGGGCCTCAATCGTGCCATAGTAGCTCACATCAGCGTTAGCATTCCAACGCGGCGTAATGTCCCAATCGACACCCGTGTTCACAGTGAACTTAGGAATGAGTGATAGCGGCTCGCCATTGTCTTTTCGCTCTGAACGCAAAATACCGGTTATGTTAGAAGACCATGACACCGTATCGGTAACAGGGACTTTTACAAACCCTTCTAAACCTTCGATAACAGCCTCGCCTTGGTTTTCCCATACGAAGATCGAGCGACCTGTCGCCGTATCTAATGCTACACGGTCGACACCAGCGCCGATTCGGTTGTCATAAGCGTTATGATAGTAAGTCAAGCCAGCATTTAGTCCAGTACCATCATCATAAGTAAAGGTCAGCTCTTTATTCCAAGAGGTTTCATTTTCTAGGTCGGGATTACCCAATACATGACATCCTCTTTCGTCAGCAGGTACCCAAGATGGACAGCCATTACCACCCGTGTAGTAGATGTAATTTGGATCAAGTTGATATAAAGAGGGCGCCTTGAAGGCACGGCTGACACCGCCTTTCACTGACCAATCAGGACTAAAGTGCCAAGTGCTGTTGATACTAGGCGACCAGTTACTGCCAGCCTCGCTATGATAGTCAAAGCGTAGACCTGGAGTGATATACCAGTCAGGTGTAATCTCATAATTGTCTTCTAAATAAGCACCGATGAGGTAGGCATCTGTGGTTGTGTCACGCTTTTCAGGGTCGGTCTCTACATCACCAAAATCAAAACCATCTGCAAATGCCAAATCAGATACCACAGGGTTGTCCAGCTTTTCACCACGGAACTCAGCGCCAGCGGTCAAAGTATGACGGTCAAAATAGATATCCCACTCTGACTTAGCATTTAGCGTGTCATACGTTGCTTCTGTCCATTCAAAGTCCTCGCCGTCATCAGGTATGACAATTTGACCTTCACCACCACCAGCACTGCCTACAGCCAGACTTTCATTGACCGTCCGACTATACTCGATAAAGCTGTTACTACTAGCATCATCATACTCACCGCGATGCGTGATTGCCGCACCATAACGCTGCATTTTGCTCGTTGTTTCACCTTCTAACTGATCTAACAAACTTTGATTCACGGTTTGGAACAATGAATCACCTGCCCAGCGATTCTCTTGGCGGCTATAGTTCACTTCAAAACCGACGGTATTCATCGCATCCATCGCGTATTCAAACAGCTGACGCACATCGATATTTTCGACACCTTCAGTGCCTGCTGCAATAGAATCGTCTTGCGCTTCTGCTGCATTGATAGAAGGATCGTCCGCTTCACTATCATGGTAACCAAGGGTGGTACGCGAGGACAGCTTGTCAGTCAATGCGCCAGACATATTGACGTTGGTACGCCAGCTACTGCCTTCTAGATCACTTTCTGGTGCTTCGTAATGTCCACTGACAGAAAACTCCGTTTCTGTTGGGCGCTTGGTAATGATGTTTACGACACCGCCCATACTACCAGAGCCATAACGGGCTGCGGCTGGGCCACGCAGTACTTCGATACTTTCAATAGCGCTTGGTGGCACCCATTGTGAGTCACCGCGCGTGTCTTGCTCACTACCACGGCTAGGACGTACAGAGTTACGCGAGGTCACAGGACGGCCGTCGATTAGGATTAGCGTGTTATTTGGACCCATGCCACGCAAATCAATTTGACGCTGGTTACCACGTTGACCCGAAGTCGATGAACCCGATAGATTCACACCCGGCATTTTACGTACAATCTCTGAGATATCATTAGAAAGCGATGCTTTTTCGATGGCTTCTTCACTAATGATAGACAGCCCTGCCGCCTGCTCCAACTCCTCTCTCGCTGCTCGCACCACAATCGTGTCTAGTGTGGCTGTAGGCACTGCTTCCTGCTCAGTCGCTGCTTGCGTTACCATCTCATCGCTTTCTGCAGCAACAGCCGTGCTACTAAGAATAGAGGCCACAGCGATACTGAGCAAAACTTTGCCCGTCACTAAGCGTTGAACGTTCTTTGGAGAAGTGAGGTATGAATGATCAGAGCGACCTGATTGGTTTAACATAAATAACGTTCCTTGAAGCACTTAGGGTCATTAGTACCTTTCAATTGCACCGACAGCGAACATTTTCAGCCACTTCGTAACAAACATGTCATGAAGTATGAGTATGCAAAGTGTGACTAAAATATGGCTAAAGAGCTTAAATATCGGTATAAGGCAAATTCGTAAAGGTAGGTACTGAGTAGGGTTAAAAGTTTGGTGACGCGACAACTGGCATAGACCAACTGTTTAAAATATGGATCACAATAAGTTCTCTAGCATAGGTACAGCAAAGAACCTTTAACTATTCTGTAATGAACGGAACACACTTTAGCAAGATAGAAAAGATAATGCAAACATTAATGATACTTATTCTCATTAATGTTTGCACACGCTATCTAATAGCTATATTAAATGCGAAATCAGTGATCAACATGCCAATAGAAACGCCTCATAATACCGTCCGTATAAGCCAAGAACTGCCAAACTTTATCAGCACCTTCAAGAGCTATCAGAACATACAAAACCTTCAGTGATAGCCTGCATCGTTATATAAACGCTATGAATCAGATTCTGCATCCTGACGCTTGATCACCTTATGCTCATCTTCGCTATTGTCCAGTTTCCAATAGCTCGAAATATACAAATGGGTTTTAGCCACATTTCGGTCCTTTTTGAAGTACTGGCGCAGTGCTCGCATACTATTGAACTCACACGCTGTCCACACGGCGGCCTCGCCCTCTAACCAAGTCAGTGCTTTGACTTGCTCTAGCAAGGGATAGTGGCTATCGCTTGTAGCTGGATTGATAACCCAATGAATCTCTATATTTTGCGGTTTTTTAATAGACTGAATATCAGCGTCGCTCAGCACTTCTATGACCGCATAACCCACTGCGTCATCAGGTAGCTGTGCTAAATTCACCGTGATAGCTGGCAGTGCCGTCATATCACCTACCAACAAAAACCAGCCTGCCTGATGATTGATCAGCTTTTTTTCACCCGGGCCGCCAATCAAAATCTCATCTCCTATGGTAGTTGTTTTTGCCCAGTGCGATGCCAGTCCTGCGGTACCTTGATGATTGAGACCATGTAATACAAAATCGACATCGATCTCATTGTCACGCTGCTGAACAATGGTGTAAGTGCGCATAATAAGTTTCCCTTCATCCTGCGGAAACATCAGCTTAATATAGCCGCTTTCCTGATCGGCGGGAAAGCCGTCAAACGCCTCTCCACCTAGCGTAATACGGCGCATGTTGGGCGTGATATCGACAATACTTTTAACGGCTAAAATTCTAGGCATTGGTTTGGCCATTTTTGCATCCTTTTTCTATAAATTTATATCTAACGTTTAGTGTCTGATAACAACTCAATCAATAGTTCTTTAACAGAGGTAAAAACAGAACAGTCAACCTCATATAAACATTAAAAAGCCAGCCACCTCAAAAAGGTAACTGGCTTCTATTAGCTGTCAAATTGACGTGTTCAACATGAATTATCAAATGCCAGTTGTCTAGCTATCAAACCTATTTATCAAATCTAGCTATTAAAATTGATAGGTTAGAGAGGCTTTCACATTTCTTCCGATCGCATAATCCGTATAGTCCGAATCGTCTGAGTAGCGCGATGAGTGATTTGCATACGTTTCATCAAACATATTGTAGACGCCTAGCGTTGCTTTCACGCCTGCTAACTGCTGAGGCGTGTAGGTCATGAATATATCATGTACGTCATAACCTTCTTTTTCGGTATCTGTATCATCACCTGTATTAGGATTGATAGAGGTCACGTACGTACTGCGCCAGCCTAAATCAAGTGTGTCAGTTGGGGCATACCCCAAATTAACCATATACTTATCACCAGAATCGTTTTCATCTCCAGTGCCTTGAGACAGACTATAGCCAGACTCTTTGCCTTCGCTACGCGCACGCGCATAGCTCAATCCCATATTGAAATTATTGGTACGGTAATCAGCTGAGAGCTCTACCCCTTTGATTTCATAATCTTCATCTGCGTTAAATGAGCCTGCGCACGTGCCCGTATCAGAGGCAAGTCCTGTGGTGCAATCAAGGTCACTTTTGTAAGAAATCCAGTTTTCCAAATCTGTCACAAAGTACTTACCAGAGAGGCGTAACGAATCATCTTCAGTGGTTAAGCCACGGAAAATAGTTGATACACCAACTTCAGTATTACTGCCAGTTTCAGGCTCTAAATCAGAAGAAATATATTTATCTTCACCATCTGTATTACGGATGGCTTCCTGTAAGTCAGGACCATTGAACAACTGGGTATAACTTGCAAATACATTGGTACTTGGCAACACTTGATAGCTAGCGGCAAAAGCGCCCACTACATTGTCGTATGTTTCACCATTTGCCACATCTTCTGGTGCTTCGTAATGATCATAACGGACACCAGGTGTTAGGGTCAGTTTACCCATCTGCCATTGGTCTTCTAGATATACAGACGTATTTTTTGCCTCATCATTTCCTCCAAGGACACCTAGACGCGTTACCTCAGACTCTTTTGTGTAATGCTCAACACCAGTAATCAGCTTATGTGAGCCAAGCTTACTTTCTATGTGACTGGTGTTTTCGATCTTACCGCCTGTGGTGATTAAATCAACGGCAATAGATCCATTATCTTTATCAAGCTCTGTTTCAGATCGATAAATATTTGCTTTGATATCAATTAGGTCATTGGCTGGTTGGTAGCCATACTCTAATGTATAGGTATCACGGCTTTGTTTCCAAGGTACAGCAGGGTTCCAACCATTCTCATCAGTTAATGGGAAATCTGCTCGGTTTGCATACATGCCCTCATTTTCTGTACGGCTAAAGCTACCACTGACGTGATGATTATCACCTAGATAAGTGCCTGCCTTTAACAAAATACTTTCGGTGTCACCGTCTGACGTTTGAATGTCGCGACCATCACCATCTTCACCTGCTTCGGAGGTGCGTTTGCCATAATAAGCCAATAAATCAACATTTTCTGTCGGTGCAGCAAATACGGTCGTTGAGGTTAACAGCTCGTTATTGTTGCTGGCGTAGCCGGTATGGACTTTTGCACCAATCTTTTGATCAACATCGAGCAAGTCCGCAGCATCAACCGTCTCAAAAGCAACCGCACCACCAATCGCATCATTACCTAGAGTGACTGAGTTATTACCAACTGAAACTTCCGAGCGCTTCAACAAATCTGGATCAATGACCAAATCTCCAGCGTGGTGGAACGCATAGCCTTCTTGACGAGCACCATCAACGGTCACTTTTAGATTCGTATCATCAAAGCCACGAATGCGCACACGTTGATTGATTGCCGTTGTACCGCCTACCGAAGCACCTGGTACGCCATCTAAAAAGTCACTCAAAAGACTCGCTTGCCCTGCAGGTATATACTGAGCTGAATCAACAGAATTCTTTTGCAAATCATCACGTACAGAGCTATTGGCTGTCACTGTGATGGTCTGTAACGTGACGTTTGGCACCTCTTCTACAGGAGCTGCACTAGCCGCTTGCGACCACAATACCGCAGCAACACCCATAGACAATACCGTTAATGGGCTAGAGAGCTTTGATGATTTTACTTCACGCATAACGAACTTACTCACTTTATTTACTATTAGGAATTAGGAGTTTTAAGACTATTTATTCAAACGTTGATTGTTTTGAATAACCGATTTTATTAATGATTAACAACTGCTTTTTGCATGATAGGCATTCAGATGAATGGCCATTTTTACCATGCCAAATTTATCTCATAAATAAAAATGCTAATGATAATTGTTAGCATTTATTGAAGACAGGTATCCTAACTAAATATTAACAATTTAGCAATAAATACTATGATTAATTTCATATTTAGACAGATTTGAAGTCCTAACCTTTCATCAAAAAATTCTGATTATTTATTAATCAAATCCTTATATAACAGTGCCTCCAACGTAAAATCCATATCTACATTCTTATAATAAATAACCATTATTTTAGAAATAAACATGCTAATGTTAAAAAAATGTTGCAATAACTAACCCTTTCCCTATACCCTTAGATAGTTGACCAATTAGTCAGGTTTGTAATAATGGCTATTTGCTAGACTCATAAATAACTAATAGCTACCTACTTTTATGTATTCACATAAGAATAAGTGCGACTCTTTGTGAGATGGCTAAACAATACGACTGCTTCTCTAAACTAGAATCAATCCAGTTGGAAAGTATGACAGGGCAACCGAGTGTAGAGGTATATCGAATACTTCAAGTGAGGCTGACGCTGTAACGCATTTATAGTGCATTGATTGACACTATGTATCATCGCATTGCTTAATAATCTCCATAGAGCTGGGACTGAAAGTCACCTTAGGAGGAAGCCAAGATGAGTGAGCACACTCAAGGGAACCCCGATTTATTGTATGGACTGCATGACCGTCCTGCTCCTGCAAAAGCATTTTTAGGGGCAGTACAACACGTACTTGCCAGCTTCGTTGGTATTATTACTCCATCATTAATCATAGGCGGTGTCTTGGGTTTGGGGGAACATATCCCCTATCTCATCAGCATGTCATTGATGGTTTCAGGTATTGCAACCTTTATCCAAACACGTAAAGTTGGGCCAGTCGGTTCAGGTTTAATGGCATTACAAGGCACCAGTTTTGGCTTCTTAGCCGCCGTACTAGCAGCAGGCTTTGTGGTAAAAAACAGGGGCGGTAGTCCAGAGGAAATTCTCTCTGTCATCTTTGGGGTGTCATTTCTTGGTGCCTTTGTCGAAATTTTCTTAAGTCAGTTCATCACCAAACTCAAATCATTGATGAGTCCAATAGTTACAGGTTGTGTGATCGTGACTATCGGTCTGTCGTTGACTAAGGTTGGCTTGACAGATTTGGCAGGCGGTGTCGGTGCTGAAGACTTTGGTAGTATGCAAAACTTACTACTAGGTGGCGGTGTGTTGGTCAGTGTGGTACTGATTAGTATCGTCAATAATAAAGTCATTCGCTCAAGTGCGATATTTATCGGATTGATGCTTGGGCTGATAGCTGCTGTCTTTATGGGACGTATAGATTTTTCTTTGGTCTCTGAAGCCCCTCTATTTACGATGCCTGTACCTTTTAAGTTCGGTTTTGGTTTTGACTGGCAGGCTTTTATCCCTATCGCCTTTATGTATGTCATCACCAGTATTGAGACGTCAGGTGATTTAACAGCGACTTCGATGATCTCAGGCGAGCCAATCAAAGGCCCAGTATACGAGAAACGTATCAAAGGCGGTGTACTAGGTGATGGTGTTAACTCATTAATTGCGGCGGTATTCAACACGTTCCCAGTGACGACTTTTAGCCAGAATAATGGTGTTATTCAGATGACGGGGATTGCCAGCCGCTATATTGGTCTCTATGTTGGCGCTATCTTATTCACCATGGGCATGTTCCCTATCCTTGGCGCTATCTTTACTCAGTTACCCAAGCCGGTCGTTGGCGGTGTGACATTGCTGATGTTTGCAACGGTAGCGACTGCTGGTATTCGCATCCTATCAACGGTGAACTTCACCCATCGCAATATCTTGATTATCGCAACCTCTCTAGGTCTATCAATGGGTGTGGCTTTTGTACCTGATGTATTCGCACAAGCACCGCAACTATTCCGTAATATCTTTGGTTCAGCGGTGACCATGTCGGGTATCGTCGCCATTGCACTTGATATGATTTTACCCAAGAACTACGGTGTTGAATTTGATACAGCAGAGCAGCATTTGGATGACGGTCTAAAACCGCTTAGACAAAAAATTTAACCTGCCATAATGAAAATAACGCTAGCGCATTGATAATGGGCTAGCGTTACTTGTTTTTATAATTCGTTTTTATGAAATGGCAAGAAACAATCGTTATTCAAGACCACAGCCGCGTAAGATAAACGGCACCAAGAAATCAGCGGCACGTGTTTCGTCCTGCTGGTCATAATCAGTCTTTTCCATCAAGCCAACGATTTCTGTTTCAAATTCAGCATAGCGTTGCGTCGTTGCCCAAATCAAAATCAATAACTGTAACGGGTCGGCAATGCCAATTTTGCCTTGCTCATGCCAGACTTTCATGACCTTCGCTTTATCAATCGCCCACTCTTTCATTGTCGTCGACATAAAATTGTTCAGATGTGGTGCGCCGCCGATGACTTCAAGCGCAAACAGTTTATGTCGGTTTGGATTGGCAAAGGCTTGATGTAGTTTGGTACGAACAAATTTTTCGATGACCACTTTAGGATCACTATCAATCGTCATGGTCACTAGACCATCATTCCACTCTTGAATAATAGAGTGCAACACCATCTGATACAGATTCTTTTTATTTTTAAAATAGTAATGAATATTGGCTTTTGGCAGCTTGGCTCTATCAGCGATACTTTGCATCGTCGCACCACCAAAGCCTTGCAGCACAAACTCCTCTTCAGCTGCCGCTAAAATGACAGCCTGATTGTGCGCACGAATGCCTTGCTGGTTGTGCGGTGTCGCCGCTTCAAAGCTCTCTTGTATGTTTATGTCGGTCTCTTGGGCCATGTGAGTTATACCTGTCGTTATTATGATGAATAGATAGCAGGATTCGAGTAAGTAGCTCTATTTAATTTCTAATTTTTATGAAATATAAGCCACTTAAATAAAATATCCTGATAAAGTAGTTGACCAAATGGTCAGGTTTGAGCAGAATAGTAATATTAAACCAATTATTATTCGATAAATACTATTTCAGTATGTGATTTTGTATCTAGCAGCATGAGCGTATCACCATAAACCCAATGCCCGCCCATTCTAATCCATCACTGTTAAATGAAAAGGAGATTACTGTGAAATTATCTTTACAGCAATTTAACGAACTCTCGCCAGCTGACGCAACCTCACATCTATTGACCTGTTGTACCAGCACTCACTGGGCGCAGACATTAGTAAATAAACGTCCTTTCATCGACATGCACGCCGTGCTCGCCCATAGTGATGATGCTTGGATGCAATCTCAAACGGATGAGCAGAATCTATTAGAGGCGTTTGATGGGCATCCACAAATTGGTAATGTCGATTCGCTAAAAGCAAAGTACCGTAATACGCAAGACAGTGCAGCACATGAGCAATCAGGTGCCAATGATGCTGAAGACGATGTCATTGCAGCATTGGCACAAGGCAATCAAGATTATCTCGATAAATTTGGTTTTATCTTTATTGTATTTGCCACCGGTAAGAGCGCTCAGCAAATGCTAGATCTACTGTTAGCGCGTCTACCAAATGATCGCGATACTGAACTCGTCAATGCCGCTACCGAGCAAAATAAAATCACGCGTTTACGGTTACAGAAACTGCTGAGCGCCGCGTAAACCTTATCTGCCACACATATATAAACGGAGTTATTATGTCAGCTACTCTCTCATCACATATTTTAGACACTCATCTGGGCAAACCAGCGGCTGATGTCGCCGTGACCCTACATCGTATTAGCGATAGCGGCGATGCTGTTCTATTGGCAAATGGTATCACCAATGCCGATGGCCGCGTGGCTCCTGACAGCTGGCAGCTTGACTCAGAAATTAATGGTAGCGAATCTGATTTGAGTCATGGCCGTTATACGCTGACTTTTGATACGCAGTCTTACTTTGATGCGCAGCAGCTCACCGCATTTTATCCGCAAGTCATCATCGATTTTATGGTGCGTGATGCCAATCATTACCACATACCATTATTGCTTAGCGCACATGGTTATAGCACCTATCGTGGCTCGTGACTGTATTTAATGTCATTTGATTTGATGGCATTTGATTTGAGGTCATGACGACAAAATGATGGTGCAAGAGCACATCACAATACATCGCAGTACAACGGTATATTAAATACCAAAGCATATCGAACAAAAAAACGCTGACGACAGAACATTGTAAAAAAGGACATTTGCCACATGGGCGCTTATTATCTTGACTGGTTAAATTTATTTTTCCGCTGGTTCCACGTCATCGCTGGCGTAGCATGGATTGGGGCTTCATTTTATTTTGTTTGGTTAGATCTCAGTCTACGTAAACCACCACAGTGGAAAATGGACAAAGGTATTTCTGGTGACCTATGGGCGGTACATGGCGGTGGCTTTTATGAAATTGCCAAATATAAGCTTGAACCTGAAGAGATGCCCAAAACGCTACATTGGTTCAAATGGGAAGCCTATACCACTTGGCTGACGGGTATGGCCATGCTGTCTATCGTCTACTATGCCAATGCGACTGCCTATCTGATTGACCCAAGCAAAGTTGCCTTTGGTAGCAGTGTGGGTGCTATCTCGACCAGCTTATTGTTCTTATTCGGTAGCTACTTTATCTATGAAGTCATTGTCCGTAGTCACTTGGGCAAAAACTCACTTATCTTTAGTAGTATTATTTTTATCCTATTGATTATCGCTTGCTGGGGTTCGTACCAGTTATTCAGTGACCGCGCATCGTTCATCCATATTGGTGCCATTTTAGGTACGGTTATGGCAGGTAATGTTTTCTTTGGCATCATGCCTGCCCAACGAGCGCTAGTCGATTGTGTGAGGCGCGGAGAGAAACCGGGCAAGGAAGTAGCCGATTTGGCACTACAAGCCAAAAACCGCTCGTTGATGAATAACTATTTCACCCTGCCGCTTATTTTTATCATGATTAGCAATCACTATCCAATGATGTACGCTCATGCTCACGGTTGGTTGGTTTTAGTCTTTGTTTGTATTATCACTGCAATCGTACGTCATTACTTTAATCAAAAGCATTTGGACAATCATAAGCCGCGCTATTTGGTCATTCCTGCGGTATTAACGGTTTTATTAATTATTTGGATGCGTCCTGAGCCAATCGAACCGTTGCCTGTTGCTACTGCTGCAGTCGCTGCGGAAACAACAACAGATAGCGTACCGCCAGATAATATGCCACCAACTATTGAGAGTACAGTCGCCAGTTCTGTTGTGAGCACTGATGCCATTTCTGATGAAGCTGTCTCCAATGAAAGTGTCACTGCCGATGTCGTACCAGTTACGGCCTCTGTAACTGCTTCTGCTGATGATGCCATGATGAATGTCGTGCACACGCGCTGTAGCACTTGTCATGCAGCACAGCCTACTCAGCAGGGATTTGCCGCGCCGCCAGCAGGTATTATCTTGCAAACGCCAGCAGACATAAAAATGCACAAAGCCAAAATCATTACTGCCGTACAAACAGGCTATATGCCATTGGCCAACCTCACTCAGTTGACGGATGAAGAACGTCAGCAGATGGTTGCCTATGCGTCAGGGTTATAGATCACAGTCGATAGATAAAGATCGCATAAATCCAAAGTTACGCCTTACTTTGCTGTAGTTGCTCTGGCTTATTTAAGACATTTAAGACATTTAAGACATTTAAGACATTTAAGATATTGAGGATACATTTACAATGAGTAAAAAAATAACCAGTGATTTCAATCAAGATGCCTACCCTCGTGACCTAAAAGGCTATGGTGATAATCCGCCAAAAGCCAACTGGCCAGGCGGTGCTAAAATCGCTGTCCAATTCGTTCTCAATATTGAAGAAGGCGCAGAAAACAGCGTCATTCATGGTGATGGTCAATCAGAGCGTTTTTTATCTGACGTCTTGGGTACGCCTGAGTTTAACAATCGTCACCAATCGATTGAGTCAGCATTTGAGTATGGTAGCCGTGTCGGTGTGTGGCGAGTATTGGATACCTTTAAAGAATATGGTTTGCCTATTACCACCTTTACTTGTGCGGCGGCTGCCGAAAAAACACCACACATTATCGAGCGCGTATTAGAAGATGGACACGAAATTGCCAGTCATGGTCTACGCTGGATTACTTATCAAAATATGTACCGCGAAACCGAGCGTGAGCACGTGCGCCGCGCGACTGAAATATTCGAGAGCATGATTGGTGGTCAGCCGCTTGGTTGGTACACTGGTCGCGATAGCCCCAACACTCGTGAGCTGGTCGCCGAGCAAGGTGGCTATATTTATGACTCTGACTCTTATGCGGACGAGCTGCCATACTGGCTCAATGTCAAAGTAGAGGACGGTAACAAAATCGCACGTAAGCCGCATCTGGTCATCCCTTATACGCTAGAAACCAACGACATGCGTTTCGCTTCTAGTCCCGGATTTACCAACGCTGAACCTTTTTATCAGTATTTAAAAGACAGCTTCGACACCTTATATGAAGAAGGCGAACATACACCTAAAATGCTGACTATCGGTTTGCATTGCCGCATCATTGGCCGTGCTGGTCGTATCACTGCCCTCAAAAAGTTTTTGCAATACATCACTAGCAAGCCTGACGTGTGGGTATGCCGCCGCGATGATATTGCCAAACATTGGTATAAAAACCATCCAGCCACTGCCGACAACACGGCAAACTGGCTGTAACTCTACGTTTAGACACCAATTTATCGCGGCACACCATCATTATCGCGGCACAACATCATTAAGGAACACCAATAATGTCAAAAAAAAGCACCTATTACGCACCAACTGGCGGCTTACCTCCACAAACACAACTACTATCCGATCGCGCTATCTTCACTGAAGCTTATGCGATTATTCCCAAACGTGTACTAACCGACATTGTGATTAGCTATCTACCATTTTGGGAAGGCATGCGCATGTGGGTGATTGCACGTCCTTTAACTGGCTTTTCAGAGACCTTCTCACAATACATCGTTGAAGTAGCGCCAAACGGAGGCTCTCAGAAGCCTGAACTGGATGCCAAAGCCGAAGCCGTATTGTTTGTCGTTGAAGGTGAAATGGATATTACCATTGAAGGTGAAGCGCATCATCTGGAAGCAGGTGGCTATGCTTTCTTACCGCCGGAATGTAAATGGACGGTGAAAAACAACAGTGACAAGCACGTTAAATTTCATTGGATCCGCAAAGCCTATCAGTTTGTAGACGGTATTGATGCGCCTGAGCCTTTTGTCACCAGCGATCACGAAGTTGATGCTATTGAGATGCCGGGCACAGATGGCGTATGGGCAACCACTCGATTTACAGAGCAGTCTGATATGCGTCACGATATGCATGTGAATATCGTCACTTTCCAACCAGGTGGCGTGATTCCATTTGATGAAACGCATGTGATGGAACATGGCTTGTATGTACTAGAAGGTAAAGCCGTCTATCACTTAAACGGTGAATGGGTCGAAGTGGAGGCCGGTGATTTTATGTGGCTACGCGCATTTTGCCCACAATCTTGCTATGCCGGTGGACCGGGTCCATTTAGATACTTACTATATAAAGATGTGAATAGACATATGCCATTTATTCGCCCAGAGCGATAAGTCGTCTCTTTTTTGTATTAACCTGACTATAAATAAACAATATAGACGCATCATCGTTTATTTGAGTATGTCATTTATTCTCAAGTGGTGATTTAGGTCGCGTACTGGTTTATGATAAATTAGCTCATAGTAATTATAAACAGTGATTATACATAGTAATCACCAAAAGTAAGGCAAGTCATGAGTACTCTTATGAAGACTACGATCGTTGCAAAACCTTTAACCAAAGCTGATTTTGCGCCCTACGGCACCGTTATCGAACCCTATAACGAGGATGAGCAAACGCCTGAAAATAGCTACCATATCAATAAAGGCTATGCGTGTCGTCATCATGCCATCGCCGAAGCTAAGCTTGACGGTGGTAATGTCGGCATGAGCATCTTCCGTGCCAAAAAACGTGATTTCCCTATCTGCTTATCGGTGATGGAATACCATCCGTTTGGCACGCAAGCATTCTTTTCAATGAATGCTCAAGACTATGTCGTTGTCGTTGCTCCTGCAGGTACGCCGCCTCAATCTGCTGATGATTTGACCGTGTTTTATGCCAAATCTCATCAAGGGGTGCAGTATGACGCCAATGTTTGGCATCACCCCCTACTCGCACTGGGTCATGACTCTGACTTTTTAGTAATTGACCGTATTAATGGTGAAGGCAAAAATTGCTATGAGCTTGATATAGACGGTTGGCAGGTACAAATTGAGCTTGCCTCAGAGTAGGTTTGAACGGTGTTAATAACAGATGGTAGACAGGCCAGCTAATCACTATTAGCTGGTTTTTTACTTTGGACGAATTGAGTCTTACAGAAAATTTTAGTGAAAATAAGGAAGCATTTTATGACTTTACTTGTCTTTTACGTACTACTGTACTAGAATACTGAAACAATATTAAGGCTGACATTAGCAAGACAGCTATCTACCCTTTTATTAAGATTGAACATTATGAGTACTGACCCTTATCGCAGTTTATTAAAGCATCTAGCGGCTTGTCATGACAGCGCTGATATCGAAGTGCTGTTTAGTGCGCTATTGACCGACAAAGAACAACGCGAAATTGCCAACCGTATCCGTATTTTTGACTTGTTAGAACACAATATCACCCAACGTGAAATCTCTGAGAAACTAGGCGTCGGTATCGCTACTGTCTCGCGCGGTGCTAAAGTCATGCAAAGTCATGATGTCAGCGACCTATTAGCGACGCACAGACAAGACTCTTAATGTATTAAACAATACTCTCAACATTCTTTTTATTTTTAGCTAGGGCGTGTCATCAATTAGATAATGAGGCTTAAAATGAGAAAAATTGTAGATAAACAAGGAAGCAATTGCCGTTAATATGAATATATTGACAAAATTGCTGACGATGTTTAGCAAAATTTAGCCATTTTAAGGCCATTAAATGTATTAATGTGCTAATTGGTGACACGCCCTAATACATATTTGAACTATTTCGGACTTTGTTATGACCTCTCCTACATTACAGCATAGCCAACCTGCGGCGATTGATATCCCTAGCAAACCGCAGCGTATCAAGCTCACTCAAGATATCGATTTTTTTGCGCTATTTAAACGCATCGAAAGCACTTTTGACACCTGCTACTTGCTCGAATCCTTGGGTGAAGATAGCCATATCTCACGTCATCATGCCATTGGTTTTGACCCAGTTATGACCATCGCAGCATTAGACCGCACTACCCTTGCGATTACGGACAACAAAACGGCTGAAACTATCCATTACCAAACTGAAAACCCATATCAGCTATTACGTCAGATTACTCCTCAGCATGTCATCGCTCGCGATCAAAGCGGTGGTCTGGTCGGTTATCTAGGCTATGACAGTGTGAATTTCTTTGAGCCCAGCCTCGATGCCAAGTCTAGCGACGACTTTGAACCATTTAAGTTTGGTGTGTATTTAGATGGCTTGACGCTCGATAAGATGACGGGTGAAATTTTCTACTTCTATTACCCAACCGCGCAGCAAGAAAATCGCATCGAGCAAATCAAAGCCTTATTTGATATCGATATTCCAAGCTATGAGAAGCCTACGGTTGAGTTTTTGGGCGATGGCATGAGCCAAGAGGAACATGCCAAAGTAGTAATGAAGGTCAAAGAAGATATTGTCTCTGGGCGTATCTTTCAGTGTGAAGTAGGGTTTAAGTCTAAGTATCGTATCGCGGGTGATAAGATGCCAATCTATGAAAAACTGCGCGCCGTCAATCCTTCACCGCACATGTATTTTATGAAGTTTGCTCAGCAGTGCATCATCGGTGCCTCACCTGAGCTGCTATTTCGCTTACGTCAAGGTGAGATGGAAACTTATCCACTCGCAGGTACAGCCAAACGCGGCGTCGATGTGATAGAAGACCGTAAGCTCGCCCGCGCATTGCTCAACGATGACAAAGAAATTGCCGAACACAATATGCTAGTCGATTTACATCGTAACGATATTGGCCGTGTGGCAAGATTTGGTACCGTAAAAGTCCGTAGTTTGATGGATATCAAACGCTTTTCACACGTGCAGCATATCTCCTCTGAAATCGTCGGCATCTTACATCCCAACGAAGACATGTTTAGCGCGCTTGCCAGCAACTTCCCCGCTGGTACATTGTCTGGTGCACCAAAAGTTGAAGCCATTAAAGTCATCAATGAGCTAGAGCCCGATGGTCGCGGTGCCTATGGTGGTGCGCTTGGGTCATTCAATTTCAATGGCGACTGTATCTTTGCTATTCCTATTCGCAGCCTCTTTATCAGTGGCGAATCTGCTTATGCACAAACCTGTGGCGGCAACGTTTACGACTCCAATCCTGCCGATGAATACTTGGAAATTCAGCGCAAGCTGTCTGCGATGAAAGTAGTACTAGACAGCTTTATGTAGCGGTCATTTGTACCAGCCGTCATTCGTAAATTGACCACATTTTACCTAGCTATATTTTTATCAAAGAGTTTATGACCCATGAATGTTTTAATTATCGATAACTACGACTCGTTTACCTTTAATCTGTACCAATATATTGGTGAGATTTTACAAACCATGGATGGCGATGAAGAAGCAAACGTCATCGTTAAACGCAACAATGAAATTACGCTGGCTGATGTGCAAGCGATGAATCTTGATCGCATCATTATCTCACCAGGCCCTGGTGCACCTGATGACCCTGCCTACTTCGGTATTTGTGCTGAGGTCATCGAAGTGATGGGCAAAACGACACCGTTACTGGGTGTTTGCTTAGGTATGCAAGGCATTGCTCATGTGTTTGGTGGTGATGTGATACGTGCCAATGTACCGATGCATGGCAAGGTGTCATCAATTAGCCATGATGGTTCAGGTGTCTATCAAGGCCTGCCGCAAGAGATCGAAATCATGCGCTATCACTCATTAATGGTAAAAGCAGATACGTTACCAGACTGCTTGACCGTCACTGCCGTCGTGACTAACGATGCCCATGTTGAGCATAGCTTGGCGGAGTCAGCGTTAGCAGGTGATGAAATTATGGGACTGGCGCACAAAGACTATCCCATTCAAGGCGTACAATTTCATCCAGAATCTTTTGCTACCGAAGGTGCCAAGCGCTTGCTTAGCAACTTTTTGATGCAGGTATAAATCCGTCATATTAGAGCGATTATATTTATATCGATGGCATTTCTGAGCGACTCTATAATATTTTCATGATAGACTAAAAAAAACAAAAGACAGCCTTCAATCGGGTTGTCTTTTCTTATTTCAGTATTGCATTACGTCAGACCATTCACAAAATTTGAGCAGTAAAGAAAACGAGTTCAAGCGCTATTTTTGGTAATGCCTGAATATAATAGTGCCTGAATAAGTTGACACAGCTAACTGTATTTTTTGAGTTTGGTATATCGTCAGCACGCAATATCGATATAAGAAGACTTTGTTAGCTATACATTGGTATGGTTAACGAAGTTGCTGCTGTAGCAGTTTTATAGTGATCAGATTGTAGTTACCCAAGAGGCTTGGACAGCCTATAACTTGTAAACATTGCGACACTCAAATAAAAAAGAGAACGATATGGCAGACACTGATAGCGCAATGTCGGCGCGGCAGTCATGGATAGGCACCATTCAAATCATTACGGCAGCAGTCTGTTGGGGCACCTTGGGGATATTCTCAACCTACATCAACCAAATGGGTTTTAGCGGTTGGCAAATTACGATTTTACGTATCGTGACCGCCGCTTTTCTAATCCTAGTCATGCTACCAAAATTATGGCCGCATCTGATTAAGCTCAAACCCAAGCAATGGCTCGGACTGGCGCTCCAGTCTTTGATAGGCGTGCTTGGTATGTCGGTCTGCTATTTCTTTGCTGTGATCTACGTCGGTGCTGGGCCAGCCGTCGCCTTGCTCTATACTGCGCCAGTTTTTAGCTTGCTGTTTTCAGCCTTTTTGCTCAATGAGTCTATCACTCGCCAATCAGCATTATTGGCACTCATGGCGGTATTTGGTGTCGGCTTGACGATGCTAGGCGAGCAAGCACAAGTCAATTGGGGTATTTTATTGGGCTTGTCAGCAGGCGTGTGCTACTCCTTATATGGCGTACTCGGCAAGCGTGCTATGCATTATGCTCACCCTGCTCCATTGGTATTTTTCACGTCTATCATCATCAGTGCAGGTGTGCTGCTGCTATTACCAGAGACTTATAATACTTATGAGCAACTATTTAGTCTGCCTCTGCTGACTTGGGGTTATGTCTTAGGGCTGTCTTTACTAGGAACCGTGGTGCCTTTTGGTTTGTACATGAAAGCGTTAGAGAAGCTCCCTGCCAGTCGCGCTTCAGTGTTTACGATTTTTGAGCCTCTGACAGCCATTGCCCTTGCCATACTATTACTACATCAATCACTGTCTTTGATTCAGTATGTGGGTGTGGTGCTTATTTTACTAGCAGCTTTGTTTAATGCTGTGCTAAATGGTACTGCCACTCGTGTGCCACGTTGGTTAAGGTTAAAGAAACGAAAAAAAGTTTAAACGCTCTGTGTAATTATTTAACATCACCTGCTATCTACGGTTATAAAAAAAGCCCCAACCATGACATCGTGATTGGGGCTTTTTTCGCTTAGAACGTCAGTTGATTGTCATAACGCTATGACTTCTCGATACGCTGTAAAAATGCCTGCGTACGTGGATGCACTGACAATTCAAACATCTGCTCAGGGCTACCTTCTTCGACCACATGACCATCTTCAATTAATACCACATGATCTGCGACATCACGAGCAAAATTGATTTCGTGGGTCACAACAACCATCGTCCAACCTTCAGAGGCCAGTTGCTTCATAGTGCCTAATACATCTTGAACCAGTTCCGGATCAAGCGCAGAGGTCGGCTCATCAAACAACAGTAATGACGGCTCGATAGCAAGTGCACGAGCAATACCGATACGCTGCTGCTGACCACCAGATAGCTGAAACGGATACAGATCCGCTTTATCTGACAGACCAACCTTCTCCAGTAGTGCCAATGCCTGCGTACGGGCTTGTGCTTTGGTCTGACCCTGTACTACTGTAGGCCCAAGCATTAGGTTCTCAATAGCTGTCTTATGTGGAAACAAGTTATAAGACTGAAATACCATGCCTGACTTACGCTGTAGGGCTAGCAACGTTTTCTTTTTAGGCTTAGTAGCAAAGTCTACTGTCAAGCTACCATCGTCAAAAGCAATGACACCTTGATCGGGAATTTCTAGCGCATTGAGACAACGCAAAAACGTCGTCTTACCTGACCCTGATGGCCCTAATATCACCACCACTTTACCTTTATTGATAGTCAAGTCGATGCCTTTGAGCACCTGATTGCCACCAAAGGCTTTATGAATATTAGTGACTTTGATCATAAAAATTCCTGTTGTACTGGTCTCTATTGCGACTGGTTATTCTTGAGTGCTCGTATAACTGATAGCTATGAAGCTAGTGACTATATGGCTAAAAATTATCCAACCATCACTTATTTTGCCACGTAACGATCTAGCCTAGTTTCAAGCTTGCCTTGAATAAAGGTCAAGAACAGACAAATACCCCAATAAATAATCGCCGCCTCAGTATAAACCAGCATAAACTCATAGTTACGTGCTGTGATAATCTGAGCTTGTTTGAATAGCTCAGTCACCAATACAAGTGAGGCCAAAGAGGTGTCTTTTACCAAACTAATAAAAGTATTGGATAACGGTGGTACTGACACCCGAAGCGCTTGCGGCAAAATGACATGACGGAAGGTCTGTAGATACGTCAAACCAACCGTCGAGCCTGCTTCCCACTGCCCTTTTGGAATCGACAAAATAGAGGCACGCACCGTCTCCGATGCATAAGCGCCAATATTGAGCGAAAACGCAATAATCGCTGAAGGAAAGGGATCGAGCTTTATACCAATACTTGGCAAACCATAGAAAATAATAAATAGCTGCACCAGCATCGGTGTACCGCGAATCGCCGACACATACACGCGCGCAAGCCGATAGATTACCTCATGGAACCAACTGGCACGCGGTACGATACGAATTAATGCCACCGTCAATGCAATGGCCATACCAATCGCAAATGAGATCAATGCTAGCGGTATCGAATAATAGATACCGCCTTTGAGCATCGGCCAAAATGATGAGATGACAATCTGCGCTCGATCAGGACTCATGAATGGCAATACTGCCAATAAGTCCGCGAACCATGATGCTGACATTACAGAAGCTGGCATGATAAAACCTGACATTATTTTTGTTGACTTATATCAGCACCAAAGAACTCTTCGCTAAGCTTGGTGAGCGTGCCATCTGCGGTCAATTCTGCCATCGCGTCATTTAGTTTTGCTACGACTGCATCATCGCCTTTAATCAATACTAAACCTGAACCACGCATCTCGCTAGCAGGAGCCGTCAGTTTGATCTCAAGATCTGCATCTGGGAATTTTTTGAGATAGTCCAATACGGCCAAGTTGTCATTCATTGTAAAGTCAGCACGGTCTTGCTTAACCAATTGAATTGCTTGCGCCATACCATCGACAGGAACGATTTCTGCCTCATAACGTTCTGCTAGCTCACCATAGTTACTGCTGAGTGATTGGGCGGTACGCAAACCCTTTAAGTTATCCCATGAGCTATAACGAGTTTCGTTAGTCGGTGCCAATACTACTGCACCTGACCAGCTATAAGGACTGGCTTTGTCATACTTAGCAAGACGTTCAGGCGTGGTCAAACTGACTTGGTTGGCAACCATATCGAAACGTCCTGAATCCAAACCTGCCAACATCGCGTCCCATTGGGTTTCTTTGAATTCAACGTCTACGCCTAGTTTGTCCGCAACGGCACGTGTCACTTCAACATCATAACCTGTCAGTTTGCCACTCTCATCATGATACGTGAACGGAGGATAAGTACCCTCTGTACCGACGTTGATGGTGCCGCCATTATTGATACGCTGTAGCAAATCAGATCCACCAGTCGCAGCGCTGTCAGTCGCAGTAGTATCGGCATCATTAGTAGTAGACTGACCACAAGCGGTAAGGAACATAGTGCTGGCGGCAAGGGCTAAAAGAGTACGACGTTTCATAAGACGTCCTTATAAGAGTGAATGAATAAAGTGAAAACACATACAACCAATAAATAGGGAAAAGCCGATATAAGAGACCAGTACAATGACTGCCCTGCAATATTCGGCTTTGGCTGCTCGATTTGAGGTTATTTAGCCTATTTTTCAATACTGTTTCTGGTTTATTTTTGAATTTTTAACGACTGTTCAATTATTATAGCGCATTCAGTCAATGAAAATTGCTGCTCATTAAATAGCAGCTTACAAACATAGTATCTCAATTTAGACATAAAAACGTACAAAATCCGTGAGCATGCGAAAGGTAACACCTACAAATCACCCGAAAACTGGTAGCGATCGCCAGCATGCCACATTTTGACAAAGGTGACGACTTGACCAGCCGAATAGGTTTGGCGACACAATACAAGCGTTGGTGACTGCGGTGTAACTTGTAGAAAGTTAGCAATCTCATCAGGTGCAGCCAGTGCTCGGATGGTATAACTACCCCGCTCCAGTGGGCTTTTAGCGATTAGATAATCACTGGTATTGACCACACTAAAATCTTGCTCAATGAACGCTGGTACTTTATTCGCATCCACCCAGCGCTCTTCGAATTGTATCGGCTGACCATCCGCAAAGTGAATGATTTTTACTTCATATAGCACAGAGGCTTCACTACCATCCTTGCCAAGACTGCCATCAACCTTATTAATACCAAAATCACGCCGTAGTTCATCATCGAGCATGTCGGCCGTAATAACACGCTTACTCACGACCTCTGCTCGGTAGTCGCGATTGGCCGACTTCAAGTCTTGCGCGATATTGCGCACTTCAACAAACGTATGGTTGAACTGCTGCTGCGCCACAAACGTGCCCGACCCTTGCCGACGCTCTAACACCCGCTCCTCGCTCAGCTCTTTTAGCGCACGGTTGACCGTCATTCGTGACACGCCAAACTCTTCAGCCAGTGCCATTTCTGTCGAAATCGCATTACCTGCTTGCCATTTACCAGAGTGAATATTGTCTAATATGGCATTTTTTATTCGTTGATACGCCGGAACTGTCTTTGTCATATCCGCCTTTAACCGTCAGTTTTGCTAATAGGAATGACCACATAATATCACGAGACCATCGCGCAAGCCTTAGTCAAAATGTCTGAGCGTTTAGTCTCGATCGAGTGAATAACAAAAATAATGCGTCCATAAATAAAAAATCCTTGCATGAAAAAAGTATCTTTGATAATTTGTATATACAACTTTACAGCGGTGCTAGAAAATTTGTTTTATCGATTCGATATTTCTATGAATTTAGATGAATGCTTAGTAGATAAATACCTAGACTGACTGTAAGACACTTACTTTAATGACTTTATCGCCCTATTCGCTATCACAAGGATATGATCATGACTACTGACAATGGAACCAACAAAGAGACTAAGCTGACTCGCCGAGATGAGAGCCGTAATATTGCTGCGCCTACTGGTAGCAAGCTGCATTGCAAAAGCTGGCTGACCGAAGCCCCTTATCGCATGCTGCAAAACAATCTGCATCCTGATGTGGCAGAAAACCCAAAAAGCCTAGTTGTTTATGGTGGTATCGGACGCGCAGCCCGCAATTGGGAAAGCTATGATCAAATCTTAGAATCACTAAAAGAGTTAGAAGATGATGAGACGTTGCTAGTACAGTCTGGCAAACCAGTAGGCGTGTTTCAAACACATGAAAACGCACCACGCGTGTTGATTGCTAATTCGAACCTTGTACCGCGCTGGGCAACGTGGGAGCACTTCAATGAGCTAGATCGTAAAGACTTAATGATGTATGGTCAGATGACTGCCGGTAGCTGGATTTATATCGGCACCCAAGGCATCGTCCAAGGGACCTATGAGACTTTCGTTGAAGCAGGTCGTCAGCATTATGACGGTAGCTGGGCAGGCCGTTGGATTCTGACCGCTGGTCTTGGCGGTATGGGCGGCGCGCAGCCATTAGCTGCGACCTTTGCTGGTGCAACCTCACTGAACATTGAGTGTCAGCAGTCTAGTATAGATTTCCGTTTGCGCACGGGTTATGTCGACAAGCAAGCAGATAATCTTGACCACGCTTATGAGTTAATCAAACAACATACGGACGCTGGTGAAGCTATCTCTATCGCCCTACTTGGCAATGCCGCAGACATCTTACCTGAAATGGTCAAGCGTGCTAATGCGGGCGGTATGAAGCCTGACTTAGTCACCGATCAAACCTCAGCACATGACTTGATCAATGGCTATCTACCAAGCGGTTGGACGGTAGAGGAATGGAAAGCCGCCCAAGAAGATCCAGAGCAACACACAGCACTGACTAAAGCAGCCGCTCAATCTTGTGCAGTACATGTACAAGCGATTTTAGACTTGCAAGCGATGGAAATTCCAGCCACTGATTACGGTAATAATATCCGTCAGGTTGCCTTTGATGAAGGGGTCAAAGATGCCTTTAACTTCCCAGGTTTTGTCCCTGCTTATATTCGTCCACTATTTTGCCAAGGTAAAGGCCCATTCCGCTGGGTAGCGTTATCAGGTGATCCAGAAGATATCTATAAGACTGATCAAAAAATCAAAGAGCTATTCCCTGAAAACAAACATATCCATCGCTGGTTAGATATGGCAAAGGAACGTATTCAATTCCAAGGCTTGCCTGCTCGTATCTGCTGGTTGGGGCTTGGTGAGCGTGACAAAGCAGGTTTGGCATTTAATGAAATGGTCAAAAACGGTGAACTAAAAGGCCCGATCGTTATTGGCCGTGATCATTTAGATACGGGTTCTGTTGCCAGTCCAAACCGCGAAACTGAAAGCATGAAAGATGGTTCAGACGCAGTATCTGACTGGGCATTATTAAACGGCATGCTCAATGTGGCAGGTGGTGCCACTTGGGTATCACTACATCATGGTGGCGGCGTTGGCATGGGCTACTCACAGCACTCAGGCATGGTCATCGTCGCGGATGGTACTGACGCCGCAGCCAAACGCTTATCGCGTGTATTAGTCAATGACTGCGGCTCAGGGGTTATGCGTCACGCCGATGCAGGTTATGAGTTAGCAATCAAAACAGCGAAAGATTATGGATTGAATCTGCCAATGGTCAAATAGTTTGTCCCTTGTCCTTATGAGCGATGAATTGGCGTAAGGACATTATCGGCGTTTTATCAAGGAGGATAATATGATTGAGCAAAATACAACATCTGATCTGCACGATGAAAATCCAACGACATCGTCCCAAAAACTGCTATCCACCCCTATTGCTTTAATACAGCTTATCGTATTCAGTGCCATCGGTTTGGTGATGTTCTTCGTACCATTTACCATTGGTGAAAAAAGCACGATTTTGTTCGATCATGGCGCAACCTATCTGGTCACTCAGCAGCACACCTTGTCCGTGACGCTATTGTTTTTACTCATGCTCTATGGCGTGAGTAAGCCATTTATCGATGGCTCATGGCGTAAAAATATCACCCATATGATTATGACTGCTTTTAAAATCATGGGTCTGATACTAGCAGTGATGTATGTGGCTGACGTAGCGCCGCGCTTTATGATGGAAAAAGACATGCTGCCGTTTCTATTTGAAAAACTGGCCTTACCAGTCGGTATGATTGTACCGATTGGGGCATTGATATTGGCATTCTTGGTTGGTTTTGGCTTACTAGAAATGGTTGGTGTGCTCATGCAGCCGATTATGAAACCTATTTGGAAAACCCCAGGTTCATCAGCGATTGATGCTGTGGCTTCCTTTGTCGGTAGCTACTCCATTGGTTTGCTCATCACCAATCGTGTGTATTTACAAAAGCAATATTCAGCGCGTGAAGCCATTATCATTGCGACTGGGTTTTCAACCGTGTCAGCGGCATTCATGGTGATTGTTGCCAAAACACTTGGTCTGATGGAGTTTTGGAATGTGTTCTTTTGGTCTACGCTAGTAATTACCTTTATTGTCACTGCGATTACCGCTCGTATTCCGCCTATCAGCCTCTTTGATGATAGCGTTGAACGTCCAGCTTTAGACCATAAACGTGGTACACGGCTAGCAGCTGCGTTTGATTTAGGCTTATCCACTTCGCGCCGTGCCACTGACCTCAAACAAATCTTATGGTCTAACTTTCGCGACGGTCTAACGATGGCCGCCGCTATCGTGCCGTCTATCATCGCTGTCGGCTTAACAGGATTACTATTAGCAAAATATACGCCCGTGTTCGATGCGTTGGGCTTGCTTCTTTATCCCTTTACATGGCTTGGCGGCCTACCAGAACCGCTTGTCGCTGCCAAAGGAATGTCAGCGGGATTGGCTGAGATGTTCTTGCCAGCATTACTACTAAGTGAGGCAGATATTCTGACACGCTATGTGGCAGGGGTAATTTCCATTAGCAGTGTGCTGTTCTTTTCAGCCATGATTCCGTGTGTGCTTGCGACCGAGATTCCTGTTTCTGTTGGCAAAATGGTCATCATTTGGTTCGAGCGCGTGGTACTCAGTATTTTATTGGCTGCGGCATTCGGACAACTGGCTATGTATTTCAACTGGA
This sequence comes from Psychrobacter fjordensis, assembly GCF_904845995.1. Lineage (NCBI taxonomy): Bacteria > Pseudomonadati > Pseudomonadota > Gammaproteobacteria > Moraxellales > Moraxellaceae > Psychrobacter > Psychrobacter fjordensis. Next base: position 1,760,535 of record NZ_CAJGYP010000001.1, on the reverse strand, counting down.
TTGGCTAAAAAATTCAAACCCGATAATAGCTATTGCGTTGACTAAAAAACACTTCAACAATTTAATTTTAATAAAGACACGAAACAAAAATAATATAACCCATATAGTCGATTCAATTTAAAAGTAGTACAAGGTAACCGAGTGTATATGTGATACTTCAAGCGAGGTTAACGCTGTAATACTTTTATAGTGGAATGACTATATGACTTACCACACTAGGATGACCCCTATGAACGATATCAAACAACTAACCCTACATCCTCGCCAACTTAGCTTCGCGATGCTACGTGACATCTACGAGCAACCTATCATATTGACACTACCTGAGAGCGCTTATAAGGCCATCGATGCCTCGCATGAAGATGTACGAACCATCATTGCGCGAGATAAAAGCGCTTATGGCATCAATACTGGTTTTGGCCTATTGGCAAAGACACGTATCAGTGACGACCAACTTGAGCTACTTCAGCGCAACCTAATTGTTTCTCACTCAGTGGGCACTGGTGAAGCTTTACCAGACAGCGTCGTGCGACTGACTATGGTGATGAAAGTCGCCAGTTTGGCGCAAGGTGTCTCTGGTGTACGTCGCGAGGTAGTAGATAGTCTACTTGCCTTAATCAACAATCAAATCACACCCAATATCCCAGCCAAAGGTTCAGTTGGCGCATCTGGTGACTTAGCGCCATTATCACATATGACGCTTGCGATGATGGGTGAAGGTGATGTGTTTGTTGGCGGTAAAAAAGTGCCTGCAGCAGACGCGCTAGCCCAGCATGGGCTTGAGCCTATTACTCTTGCAGCCAAAGAAGGCCTTGCACTGATCAACGGTACGCAAGTCTCAACTGCGTTGGCATTACGTGGTTATTTCTTAGCGCGTGATTTGCTTGAGACTGCGACCATTGTCGGCTCCATGTCGATTGATGCGGCAAAAGGCTCGGACTCACCATTTGATGCCCGTATTCACGAAGTACGTGGTCATCATGGTCAAATCGAAATCGCCAAAGCACACCGTCAACTCATCAAAGGCAGTGCTATCCGTGCCTCACATGACGGCGAGCAAGACGATAGAGTGCAAGACCCTTACTGCCTACGCTGTCAGCCACAGGTCATGGGTGCCTGTCTTGATATCATCAACCAAGCAGGGAAAACTCTGCTAATAGAATCCAATGCCGTAACTGACAATCCACTTATCTTTAATAACGAAGATGGCCCTGTCGCTATCTCAGGTGGTAACTTCCATGCTGAGCCTGTGGCTTTTGCCGCGGATATTTTAGCCTTGGCAATCGCTGAGATTGGCTCGATGTCTGAGCGCCGTGTCGCTTTACTAATTGATGCCACTTTATCAGGTGGTCTGCCGCCATTCTTGGTCGATAATGCTGGGGTCAACTCAGGCTTTATGATTGCGCATGTGACTGCCGCAGCGCTGGCCTCAGAAAACAAATCTATCGCCCATCCAGGCAGTGTCGATAGTATCCCGACCTCTGCTAATCAAGAAGACCATGTGTCTATGGCCACCTATTGCGCACGACGCCTATACGAGATGGCACAAAACACTGCCACTATCATCGGTATTGAGTTATTGGCTGCTGGTCAAGGGATTGATTTTCATCGCGGATTAAACACCTCAGAGCCTTTGACAGTCGCGCATCAAAAACTACGTGAGCAAGTGACTTTCTATGACAAAGATCGCTACCTCGCCCCAGATATCGAAGCAGCCAAGCAATTGGTATTAGACGGTACGCTTGCTGAACATTGGCAAGAACTACGCAGCGATTGGTACGAGTCTAAATAAAGATCAATAAGCGGAGAGCAGTGATGACAATAGCGAGAACAGCAACAACGACTACCACACGCATTATCCATACACCTGCTGATATGACCCAGTGGACAGGACGTGCAGAGCCATTTGAGACTGCGCGCGCCCGCTATTGGTATCAGCTTGCTCAGCCTTATGAGGCTCAACATATTGGGCTAATTGGTTTTGCCTGTGATCAAGGCGTCAGACGCAATCAAGGCCGCGTAGGTGCTAGAGCTGCTCCGCCATTGATTCGTCGAGCTTTTGCTACGCTGCCAGTCATCGCTGATTTACAACAACGTTTTGATGGTCAATTATCAACCTTATTGGGTGATGCTGGTGACATTCATTGTCACGACAATGATGATTTTGCCGACAGTTCTCTTGAGCAAGCGCAGATCAAATATGCCGATGCAGTGAGTACTATTATTAAGCAAAGCGGATTACCCATCGGGCTTGGTGGCGGTCATGCCATTGCTTATGGTAGCTTTTTAGGATTATGGCAGGCATTAGAAAATACAAGCGCAGCAAATGCCACGACTACTATCGGAATTATTAATTTTGATGCTCATCTTGATATTCGTCAGTCTGATGTAGCGACCTCTGGTACGCCGTTTCGCCAAATTGCCGAACATTTAACAGCACATAATCAGCCTTTTCACTATTGCTGTATCGGCGTCAGTCGCTTTTCTAATACGGCAGCGCTCTTTGATCGTGCTGAGCAATTGGGCGTACAGGTTATCAGTGATGAAGACTGTCATTATCAGCCTTGGGATACACTTGCTGAGCAAGTTAAAAGCTTTATAGATCAGGTCGATATCGTGTATTTGACCATCGATATGGATTGCTTACCATCTAGTGTCGTTCCGGGTGTAAGCGCACCTGCCGCCTTTGGTATTGAGCTGGGTTTCGTTGAGCGTATGGTCAAAACCATCATGGCATCAGGCAAAGTAAAAATGGCAGACATTGCTGAGATTAATCCTACCTTTGATGTTGATAGTCGTAGCTGTAAAGTCGCTGCTCGCTTACTGGCCACTATTGTAGAGCAGCACTTACTTAGCGCTTAGATCTTGCCAACAAAGATCATCGACTTCACAAAAATCAGGAGCATATTATGAATGAATCAAAGAACTCCGTACTGAAAAACCATACAGAACAGACGCTCGACAAATCTACTATGACATCATTTGACCACGTCATTATTAACGCCAATATCGCCACCTTTTCAGCGCAGTATGGTTTTGGTATTGAGATAAGTGATGATGAAAATGAGCATACTGATAGCATCCCATACGGTCAGTTAGAGAACGCGGCTATCGGTATTAAAAACGGTAAAATTGCTTGGGTTGGCACACACGATCAAATCACTGATCATCTGCCTAAATATCAAGCTAGCCAAATCACAGATGTAGATGGAAAATGGATAACCCCAGGACTTATCGATTGTCATACCCATATCGTTTATGGTGGCAACCGTAGCAATGAGTTCGAAGCACGTTTGCAAGGTGTCAGTTATCAAGACATTGCAGCACAAGGTGGTGGTATTGTCGCGACTGTCAGTGCTACCCGCACCGCCAGTATTGAATCGCTATTTGCACAAAGCGAAAAACGTCTACTCGCGCTTATGAAAGAAGGCGTTACCAGTATCGAAATCAAGTCTGGCTATGGCTTGGACTTAGACACTGAGCGCAAAATGCTCACGGTCGCTCGTCAACTGGGAGAAAAATACGACATTCATGTGAGCACCACTTATCTAGCAGCGCATGCCCTACCCACTGAGTACAAAGATCATGCGGACGACTATATTGAGCAAGTTTGCGAGTGGCTGCCAATTCTGCATTCAGAAGGCTTAGTCGATGCAGTCGACGGTTTCTGTGAAAACATCGCCTTTAGCACAGAGCAAATCAGACGAATGTTTGAGGTGGCTCGCTCTTTAGATTTACCAGTCAAACTGCACTCTGAGCAGCTGTCTGATATCGGCGGAAGTGCTTTGGTCGCTGAATATAAAGGGCTATCGAGCGACCATCTAGAGCATTTGTCAGAAGAAGATATCAAAAAAATGGCGGCTAGCAATACCGTTGCCGTGATATTGCCAGGGGCATTTTATACACTACGTGACACTAAGTTGCCACCGATTGATGCACTGCGTAAACATCAAGTTCCCATGGCGATTTCAACTGATTGTAACCCTGGCACCTCACCGTTAACGTCGCTGTTGTTGACGATGAATATGGGCTGTACGCTATTTTACCTGACACCTGAAGAAGTACTAGCAGGCTCGACCGTCTATGCAGCTCAAGCTTTAGGATTACCTAATAAGGGGAAAATCGAAGTAGGCTGTGATGCTGATTTAGCGCTATGGGATATCGCCCGCCCTGCTGATTTGGCTTACCAGATGGGGTTAAATCCTATCCAAGGCATTATGGTTCAAGGTAAGTGGCGCAAGACAATGTAATCAACCTACCTTGCAATCAACCTACCTTTATTTATCGCCATTAAAAAAGCCACTAGCAGACATGTTCAGCTAATGGCTTTGGTTTAGTCTGTTTGAACATTGCTATTAAAGTTAATATTAACATTGCTATTAACATTGCTACTAGCGCTTATATTTGTTGGCAAACGTCTCACCTGTATTGGCATCAATGTTGATACCGACGATCTCATCACCTTTTAGTAAATCCACTTTATAATATAAAGGATGATCACTGTAATCACGATCTGCTTCAAACTCGACTTCTAATGTCATACCGCCTATTTTCTTCTCAGCGATACCTATCGCACTCATGACATTTACTTTCACACGACGCTGTACGTTGTAATCGTTAATATCATCACGATCTAACCGTTCAGTATTAGTGCTGACAACTTCCCCCGTAATAGCATCAACGATCACTTCATAGCTATCGCTAGCCGTGCTAAATTCTATTGCGTATACACCGTTTTCTGCACCATCGTCCTCATCATAATCAGCGCTGATGAGCATACCTGATGCATGCTTGGTTGCGATAGTAATCGCTTGTTTTAAGCCAACCTTGTTACCTTTTGCTGCTTTTACTTCGGTAGATAGATTTGTTTGAGCGGCTATGACAGTCGTGCTCATGACACCTGCGGTTAGTGCGACTGCTAGGCCTGCCCCTAAAGTGGTCAACTGCATCTTTTTAGACAGCTTTCCCATGATATTATCTCCTTCACTGATGACTTACTTTTTTAGCCAACTGCTTACTTTTCATTATTAATAGACGTTGGTTTCGTTATTCGTAGATACATGTTAGCGAGGTTTTCTACTCGCTGTAGGATGAAAAAGTATCAAAGTGTAATTACTTTGTTTAGACAATCAATCTAAATACATCACCTATAGAAACGTTTACTCTCGATTAATACTTGCTATTATTTCGACAAAAAAATACTGCGTTTGTCTCAAAAGGACAAACGCAGTATTGGTTATTGCAATGATCAGATGAGGCTATGAGTTATATAGTATAGCCTTAGTTCAAAATACCAAAAGCGACCAACGCATCAGCCACACGTTTGAAACCAACCATATTGGCACCAGCCATATAATCGACATAACCATTGTCAGTTTGACCATATTGTTCTGAAGCGTTCGCAGCACTGTCGTGGATATCTTTCATAATACCTTTTAGACGCTCATCAACTTGCTCAAAGGTTTGATATTGACGTACAGAGTTTTGCGACATCTCAAGCGCAGACACTGCAACCCCGCCAGCATTGGCAGCTTTACCAGGTGCATAATGAACACGGTGCAAACGGATATGATCAATCGCTTCAGCAGTGAGCGGCATATTAGCGCCTTCAACCACGTACTTCACACCATTTTCGACGAACAGTTTGGCGTCAGCTTCATTGACTTCGTTTTGAGTGGCGCATGGAATCGCAATATCAGCCTTAAACTTCCATGGTTTTTGTTTAGCAAGCCACTCTCCACCATAGACTTCAACATACTCTGCCAATGGCTTATTTTGCTGTTTTTGTTTTTTGAGCCAATCGATTTTTTCTTGATTGAGGCCTTTTTCATCATGCAACGTCCCTTGTGAATCAGAGACCGTTATTGCCATACCACCAAGTGCATTCACTTTTTCGGCAGCATGTAATGAGACATTACCTGCCCCTGATATAAGTACCTTTTTACCTTTGAGCGTGTCATTTTGGGCGAGAAGCATATTTTCTAAGAAATATACCGCACCATAGCCAGTCGCTTCGGTACGCATCAAGCTACCACCGAAGCCCACGCCTTTTCCAGTAATAACCCCTGTTGATTCACGCGTTAAATTCTTATACATCGCAAACATATAACTGACTTCTCGACCACCGACGCCGATGTCGCCAGCAGGCACATCCATGTCTTTGCTCACATAATGATGTAACTCACGCATAAAGGCGTAGCAAAAACGGCGAATCTCACTATCTGTTTTGCCTTTAGGGTCAAAATCTGACCCGCCTTTACCGCCACCAATAGGCAAGCCAGTTAGCGCATTTTTAAAAATTTGCTCAAAGCCTAAGAACTTTAATACGGACTGATTGACCGTAGGATGAAATCTCAGACCACCTTTATAAGGGCCCAAAGCATTACAGAACTGCACACGCCAGCCACGATTGACTTGCACATCGCCTTTATCATCTTCCCAATTGACACGAAAACCAAATACCCGATCAGGCTCCACCAAACGCTCAAATACTTTCAATGCACTATATTCAGGATGGGCATCATATAAAGGTTGAATCGTAATCGCCACTTCTTTTACTGCTTGAATAAACTCTGGCTGATGCGCATAACGTGCTTCGATTTTTTCGATGGCCTGACTGATACTCATATTTTTTCCTTAGGGTAAAAATGGTGATCGTGCTTATCTGCATCGATGTCACGTCGTATGACAACAAACGAGAGGATTGTGAACACTGATGCAACACTGACATCATCGCTACATACTGGTGTTTGTAGAGATGAATGGGATTAAAAAAGCTGACTGAATTGATATCTGTCTGGCAGATTCAGAGACAAGAATATTTTTTATCTCATAACTATATATCATTATTGAAGCGTATAAGTCTAGTAAATATCAACATCAAGAAAAGTCATAAACGGTTTTTATGAGTATCGTCTAAGCAACTACTGTTATAGCAGATGAAAAAACTGATTGATTAGAACACGTTCTCCACCCAATCGACAGTCACCTAAATGGGCTAAAAATAGCACTGATGACTCATCCTTGTTCTGTTTTTCATGCGTCGATACATTAGATATCTATAGGCATTTGTGTTTTTATCCCTATAAAGTGGAGACAAAAGGCAAATATTCGATGATAAACGGCAAAAAAATCCAAAAATGTCGTTTTTTATTGAGCAAATGTATATCAATATCACTAGTAAGGAGTTAGAATACCTTTCTTAAAGCAAGGATATAGTTAACCAGTTTTTTTACTTAAACAATCCACCACTTATCATAGAGAAAGCGATATGCGTACAGACTCATTTCAACAGATATTGGAAGACTTAAACAGCTCATCAGCAGATGTTGAAGCATCTGCCCTAATCTCTAACGATGGTCTGATGATTGCTTCAGCTCTACCAACTGGCGTCGATGAAGATCGTGTGGGTGCTATGTCAGCAGCATTATTATCGTTGGGTGATCGTGCAGGTCGTGAGTTGGCGCGTGGTAGTATCGATCGTATTATGATTCAGGGTGAAAAAGGCTACGTTATTATGACGTCATCGGGAGATGAAGCGGTACTCACTATTATGGCAAAACCGAATGCCAAGCTTGGTTTGATATTCTTAGATATCAAACGTGCCTCAGAAGCCCTTGCAAAGCTCATTTGATTGGCGACTGCTTATCGAATTTATTAGCTTTTTAATTACTATAAACATAGTCGATTCAATATAATTTGGATACAAGGAAGCCGAGTGAAAGTACTGCAAGTAGTAGACTAAGCAAGGCTAAGACCGTCTCTAATTTATAGAGGATTGACTACATAACGACCAATGAAGGAGATGACCATGGGTTCTCCAATCCCTGATGCACACAAGCCTGATATGCCTGCCGAACAAATTACCCTGACTTATCATGATGGCACGTCGCGTACTGTCTATGACACGGGCATCGAACGCCCTTATCCAGATGGTAAGTTGATTGTATCGCGTACCGATTTGGATGGCATACTGACACACGTCAACGATGCTTTTATTGAGATTAGTGGTTACCATGTCGATGAATTGATTGGCCAGCAGCATTATATTTTGCGCCATCCTGACATGCCAAAAGCGGCTTATAAAGACCTGTGGGACACTGCCACAGCAGGACAAAAGTGGCATGGCTATGTCAAAAACTTATGCAAAGATGGTAGTCATTATTGGGTCTATGCAACCGTCGTACCTAACGTTCGTCACGGCGAAACCGTCGGCTATACATCCGTACGACGCAAGCCATCACGCAGCAAAATCGAAGCGGCAATGGCGCAATATGCCCAAATGAAACAAAACGAGGAAGGCTAAATCATGACGACACACAATATGTTAATCGCCCCAGATTTTTCACCTGAGCGTTTTGCAGGCTGGCACATGTTCAATACGTTGATTCAAAAGCGTGCCAACTTAAATATGCACTTAAACATCCCTGCATCACATGCTGAGCAAGAGCAAGTCATCAATGCTGGTGACATTCAGGTCATTTACGCCAATCCCTTTGATGCAGCAACCCTAATCCGTGAGCAAGGCTACCGTGCCGTCGCTCGCCCTATCGGAAAGTCTGATGAAATGGTCATTGCCGCTGCGGCAAATAGCGACATTAACCACTTAGAAGACATTCAGGCTGGCGCTACAGTTGCCATGGCGGACAACCGAGATGTCAAACTGATTGGTTTGCGTTTGCTAGAAGCTGTCGATATAGAAGAGTCTGACCTCAACTGGGATGTCACTGAAACCTATCAGGCAGCTGCCCGTAAAGTCATTAAAGGGGATGCCCAAGCCGCGTTCTTTTTGGCAGAGATTTTTCATAGCTTTTCGCGGTTGACCAAGACCCAGCTCTCCGTACTTATCGAAAGTGACTTGGCTGACATCAGTCACGTGCTACTTATTAAAGACGGCTTCCCTGATGCCCAAATCTTTATAGAAGCCATTCTCAATCTGCACAATGATGATGATGGCAAAGAAGCCTTGGCCGAACTTGGTATGCCTCAAGGGTTTGAAGCGATGAATGAAGAAGATGCCGAATTTATGATAGATTTGATGCAGACACTGCTAGATTAATGGTTGGACTAATTACTGGGCTACATACGCAATAGAAGACAGGTAAGAGCACTACAAGTAAGAGCACTATAAACAGTAGACTGAACGGGCCTGACACTCTATCTGATTTATATGGAATTGACTGTAGTAAATTCAAATAATGTCGATACAAGTAAACCGAGTGTAAGTGATACATTAGTATGCTTAGCGAGGATGACGATGTAGCGGATTTATATGAATTTGACTATATAGCGACCGTGACTCAAAGGATACTGTTATGTCTGACTCGGATCTTATTAAAGAAAATGAAAGGGAAGCGCGCCGAGTATTCCGCTTATACTCGCGCAAAGTATTTTTGGCACCCAACAACCGTCACTTTCATGAACAACGCATCAATGCGGCGCTACTATTGACGGAGAGAGAGCCGCTGCAAGGTGCTGTTGCAGACTTCTTTTATGGCTGCTGGTATGACATACCTTATGATGTGAATAACTTGTTCATTCGTGTCAAAGATCGCCTGTACCCTCATATTCAACAAGGGTTCCGCGACTGTATTGATAAAAAAGCATATATTCAACGCAATAGTATGCTCGCGACCCGCTGGAGTGTATTGATATCACCGTCTCTCAATGAGCAAAAACAACGACTACGTATCAGTAGCGATGATGCCAAGGAAATCTCCAAAGAAATCACAGCTGAGCTAATGCAAGCACGTACTAATGAGGATTGGGGTACGATTGAGCAAGTCGAAAACGAGTTCTTTGCACACTGTATCGCTCGCAATGATCGCCTTGCTTTCTCTTTAGTATGGTTTCGTTTGGGCAAAAGTGACTGGCAATTCGATGCGCGTTGGAACAACTGTCAGCAGCACCTTGATCAAACTATAGTCAAATCCATATAAATTCGCTACCTCGTCATCCTCGCCAAGCATACTAATGTATAACTTGTACTCGGTTTCCTTGTATCAAAATTATTTGAATTCAACTATATGAAAACCTAATTTATCACCACTCTATAACCTTCATCATAATGGTAGCTGCTATGTCTTCTTATTTAAATGCTGATAAAACGTATCTGACTCTAACCCCAGCCGGTATTTTTGAGGCATTTTCACAAGGTGAGCCCACTGAGGAGCAGCTATCACTACAAGACTTGTTATCCTATGCGCAGACGTTACTCGCTGCCGACTGGCTTGAACGTTACTCTGATGAATGGCTGCAAAATTTCATAGAACAAGGTTGGATTGAGAAACTGTCTCTTCTGTTACCAGCGCCCAATCTGCCACTAGATCAGTTTTTACCCTATGTGGTTGCCAGCTTATCGGGCAAACGCCGTGCTGCTATTGGCTCTGACGAAGGATTTTGCTTGGCACGTATTGGCTATAGCCAAGAAGAATCAGACATGCTCAGTGTCGCGGCAGCTGATTTTTCAGGATTTATGCTACGACAAAAGCAACGCGGATGGGCCGTAGAAAGCCAAGCGATCTCTTTCTTTCAGCAGGTCGATCTGCTCATTCCTGAGACCAGTTTTGTATTCTTATGGATTGATGGTTCAGGCTATGTGCTCATTATCGATGGTGAGCCTCTGACGAATAGTCGCGCCTTTGTAGAGCTGGTATGGGCACTCAAAACCTCTGGATTGAGATTTCTTAACTAGGGAGATTTCCTAGCTAGTGAGTGTCTTCATATTTAACACCCCTTAAACTACTTATTTTTTCCACTCTTATTATGGGTCTATTATTTACCAATTCTCGCGTGAAAAAATGCACTGAGAGTAAGCTTACGGCCTCTGCTCCGGAGTAATCTTATACAAAACGTGCTCAGCAAGTCGATGATTAGGCTCAAGCATTGGATGATAAAAGTTTTCTTGTGTATTACTCATGCCAATACGCTGCATGATGAGTTGTGAGTGCTCGTTAATCACTGCAGTAAAGGCCACGACTTCATCGAGTCCTAATGTGTCAAATGCAAAATTTAATGAAGCCCGTGCCGCCTCTGTTGCATAACCTTGTCCCCAATAATCTTTGTGTAGTCGCCAAGCAATCTCAACAGCAGGCGCAAATGACATATCAGCATGCGCTTCATTTAAGCCAACCATGCCGATAAAGATATCTGTCTCTTTTAGACTGACCGCCCAAAACCCCCAACCTTTATCTTTAATAAGCTGCGAGCATTTATTGGCTATCAAATCGCTCACTTTTGGCGATAATGGCTTGGGAAAGTACTTCATTACTTCAAGATCGGCATTCATTTGAGCGAATATCGCAAAATCACTTGCTCGCCACTGTCTAAGATATAAGCGTTCTGTTTCTATCATGTTGGTGGTTGGGCTCTCTCATCAGGGCGTATTGAATATTCACATAGGGGCGATATAGCCAAGCCAGAATAAAAGTAGTACATACAGTCATCACGTTCTACTGACCCTACTATTTCTACTGGCCCTACTAATATAGTATCGTGTGTCCATTTTATTCAGGATTAACCACATCCTTTCATTAAACTGTCGTGAAAGCTTTAGCCGTCATGATAGCTCAAGCTTTTGTAATAATGCTCTCTTCATCAAAGCGTGATTTTGGCAACTCAGCGTTAAAGTCATCTTCACTACGATAACCAAGCGATACGACCGCAACAGCCGTATAGCCCTTGCTACGTAAATCAAACTCTTCATCAAGTGCTTTCAAATCCGCCCCTTCCATCGGCACAGCATCAATACCTAAAGTCGCAGCTCCGAGTAGCAAAGCGCCCATGTTGAGATATAGCTGCTCTATCAACCAGTGTGGCTCGTCTTTTTGCTCATAACGGCGAATATCCAAAAACATCTTACGCACTTGGTGCATCTGCTCTTTGAATTTTGGTTCGGCAAAACGACCATCAGCGTCTTCTTTGTCTAGTATCTCATCTAAAAACTCGTCATCAGCATAGACACGGCTACAGAATACGATGACATGTGAAGCGTCTTTTACTTTTGCCGTATTGAATTCATACATGCCATCCGTGCCTTTAGCGATTCGAGCTTTACCAGCCTCATCATCAGCAATCACAAAATGCCAAGGTTGGATATTGGTGCTCGAAGGACTGAGACGCAAGATATCTTTTAGACTCTGAAAGTCTTCTGCTGAGATTTTTTTATTGGTATCAAATGCTTTTGTGCTGTAACGCCAGTTCATCGCTTCAGTAATAGTCTTCATTTGTGCATCCTATATCGAATATTAAGTTTTTATTATTTGCTAAATACTTGGTGTTAGCATGAGTTATAAGTCACGACTACCCATGTCAGCAAAGCTACTGTAGAGAAAAACCCATTTCATGGCCATGACAGATTGGTTAAATATTCATACGTTTTGTTATCAGAGGTTGATTTTTGACTGCCTTATCGCAAAAAAGCATCTATGAATAATAGCAATCCAGTGAGCAAATGAGTCACTCAGAGCGCATTGTATTCACCTGATTGTGCTTTGAATATTCATTAACGCTTGATGTTTAAAGCATGATTATTACTGAGGCTTCTTGGTCGACGACCATCTCTAAGCAGACACATTTAGATGAGATATATGAGCAATTAGAAGCCTTAAATAAAATACAAATAACAATCCCTGCGAGGAAATATGAGCACATCAGAAAAACCACTCCGAATAGACATCGTCTCAGACGTCGTCTGCCCTTGGTGCGTCGTTGGCTATCGTCAATTGGCAGCAGCACTTGAGCAAACCAACACGGCCCACACTATCCATTGGCACCCGTTTGAGCTAAACCCAAACATGCCAAGCGAGGGTCAAAACCTACGTGAGCACATCATCGAAAAGTATGGCTCGACCAAGCAAGAGTCAGATGCTAGTCGAATCAGAATGGCGGAAGCCGGACAGGAAGTTGGCTTTGAATTTAATTTCAATGATGACACGCGCATGCACAACACCTTTGATTTGCATCAGCTGCTACATTTCGCTGATCAGAAAGGAAGCATGCATGAGTTAAAACAAGCATTGTTTGCCGCACATTTTACCAATAACAGAGATATTTCAGATATCAACGTGCTTGCTGATATTGCAGCAGAGACTGGACTTGATCGTAGTGAAGCGCTAGCAATATTAGAGGGTCAGCTCTTTGCTAAGGAAGTACGAGCTGAAGAACAGCATTGGCAACAACAAGGTATTCAAAGTGTACCGGCTATCATTTTCAATGAACGTCATCTGGTTAGCGGTGCGCAAGGGGTCGAGAATTACGTCAGTATCTTAGAGCAATTGGCTAATATGACTGAGTGAATAGGTCTGTAACCATACATATAAAATAATGATGTTATAAGCTTTAAAAAAGGCCGCTTCGAAATCGAAGCGGCCTTTTTATTTTTAAAACCGTATTTTTAGAGCAATATCTAACGTTACTGTCAGATACTGCTCTTGCACAATATTTTTTAGAAATGGATGACCGTACGAATACTCTCACCTTTATGCATCAAGTCAAACGCTTCATTGATGTCTTCTAATGGCATAGTATGCGTAATGAAGTCTTGTAGTGGGATTTCACCAGCTAAGTAACGCTCAACGTAGCCTGGTAATTCTGAACGACCTTTTACGCCGCCAAACGCCGATCCACGCCAGACTCGACCAGTCACTAACTGGAATGGACGGGTTGAGATTTCTTGTCCTGCGCCTGCGACACCAATGATGACCGACTCGCCCCAGCCTTTGTGACAGCACTCTAGCGCTGAACGCATGATATCGACGTTACCGATACATTCAAATGAGTAATCAACCCCGCCGTCAGTCAATTCAACAATCACGTCCTGAATTGGCTTGTCGTAATCTTTAGGATTGATGCAGTCAGTTGCGCCTAACTTTTTGGCCAATTCAAACTTGCTTTCGTTGATATCAATCGCGATGATACGGCTGGCTTTTGCCATCGCAGCGCCAATAACTGCTGACAGACCAATGCCGCCAAGACCAAAGATAGCAACCGTTGCGCCCTCTTCGACTTTGGCAGTATTCATCACTGCGCCCATACCGGTAGTCACGCCGCAACCAAGCAAACAAACTTCTTCTAACGGTGCTTCTTTGTTGACCTTGGCCAAAGAAATCTCTGGCAAGACCGTATATTCAGAGAAGGTTGAGCAGCCCATATAGTGATAGATGGGTTCGCCGTCTTTATAAAAACGTGTGGTGCCATCCGGCATCAAGCCTTTACCTTGGGTTTCACGTACCGCTGAGCATAGATTGGTTTTGCCTGATGTACACATTTTACAAACGCCACACTCTGCGGTGTATAGCGGAATGACATGGTCGCCAACTTGGACACTAGTTACGCCTTCGCCGATTTGCTCAACAATACCGCCACCTTCATGACCCAAAATCGCAGGGAATACACCTTCTGGGTCTTCACCAGAGAGCGTAAATGCATCGGTATGGCAAACGCCACTGGCCACGATTTTGACCAATACTTCGCCTTTACGTGGCAGCATGACATCCACTTCTTCGATAGATAGTGGCTGATTTGGCCCCCACGCGATGGCGGCTTTTGATTTAATAAATTTATCTGACATAAGAATTTCTCTTTTTAATTAGTTATTATTTACAGCCTATAAGAAGCAGGCCACTATTTTTAGGATACTCATTCACAAATGATTGCAGTCCGCTAGATTACAATCAACTGCTTGAGTAGATGCTTACCATTATAGTTATTTCTAGGGTGATAACAATATGCTATATTTGCAAATATCTTTTACATATTGGTAATAATCATGCGCTGGGATGGTGTTAGCGAGTTCGTTTACGTCGCAGAATACGAGAGTTTTACGCGCGCCGCCAAAGAACTAGGTATCTCAACGGCACAAGTAAGCCGGCAAATAAGCGCGTTAGAAAAACGCCTTAATATTAAACTCCTCTATCGTACAACACGCAAAGTATCATTAACAGAAGAAGGTCGCGTGTTCTATCAGCATTGCCGTAGTGTGCTCGATGGCTTGGATGCTGCTGAGCAAGCTGTCAGTAATTTGCAATCAAAACCGCAAGGCAGGATCAAACTGACCGCCCCTGTCACTTATGGCGAGCAGCAATTATTGCCGTTGGTCAATGACTTTATGATTCAGTATAGCGATATCGAAGTGACGGCTTTTTTGAGTAATCAAAAGATCGATTTGATTGAGGGTGGTTACGACTTAGCGATTCGTATCGGCAAATTAAGCGACTCCACGATGATGGCAAAAAAACTCAGTCATCGCACCAACTTTGTCTGCGCGGCACCCTCTTATCTTAATAAATATGGCACACCGCACGCTTTGAGCGAGCTGAGTCAACATAACTGCTTACTTGGCACGCGTGACTACTGGCACTTTATAGATACTGACCCACGTGCTAGTGACGCAGGTAAAGAAAGGAATTTGCGCGTCTCGGGGAGCATTCAATATAATAGTGGTCATAGCTTAGTTGATGCTGCCCTAAAAGGTTTGGGCATCGTCCAGCTGCCAGATTATTATGTGCAAAAATACCTAGCGTCTGGGGAGCTGACAAGCTTGTTGGATGACTATAGAGAGCCTGAAGAAAGTATTTGGGCCATTTATCCACACAACCGCCAGTTATCACCAAAAATCAGGCTATTGGTAGACTATCTAGCAGAGCACTTGGCTTAGTAATTGGCTTAGTAATTGATTAAGGCAGGTTGCAATGCGGCTCTTTACTAAGCAGCGTTTATTACGCACAATATTATGATGCATAATAAATATGTGATGCTACAAACTATTACGGATAACCTATAGGTAAATTTATGATTAAACTTGTCTCTATCGCCGCTTTGGCTTTGACCATGGCCTCTTGTGCCAGTGTTGAAAATATTTTACATTCACCCAGCGACACGCCCTCGGTGACAAAAACGATGACTGCTACCAACGCCGAAAAAGGCTTGATAACCATGCAAAGTCATCATTCTGTCCAAGAGACTGCTGATAAACTGGCCGCCATTATCGAAAGTAAAGGCATGAAAGTATTTGCGCGCGTCGATCATCAAAAAAATGCACAAGGTGTCGATTTAACCTTAAGACCAACACAAGTTATTATGTTTGGTAACCCTAAAGCTGGTACGCCATTAATGCAGTGTGAGCAAAGCGTCGCTATCGATTTGCCACAAAAAATTCTCATCAGTGAAGATGCAGATAAAAAAGTATGGCTATCGTATAACGATCCTCAGTACTTAAAAACCCGTCATAATATTAAAGGTTGTGACACCGTTATAGATAACATCTCAAAAGCCCTAAATGGCCTCAGTACAGCAGCAGTGGCAAAGTAAAAGTCAAAAAATCTAAAAAAAAAGGTGAGTTAGCGAAAGCATAACCCACCTTTTTTATTTGTTCATGCACTTATTAGAAGTTATTAGAAACTATCGGACTGCGCTATTTGTGCATGTAATTCTACTTTTAATTTTTTAGCACACTCGATAATTTTTCTGCGATCAGCAGGAATCGCGCCGTACTCAATCGCGGTTTCTCGCATTTGTACAGTGACGTCATAATGCGGATAACTGGCATTACGATGGAACAAACGCTCATCTAATTCAATGAATGCCGCAAACTCATGCAGCTCTTGCAACGTATCAGCCAGCAGGTGGCACCACTTATAACCTTTAAATTCTATCTGCATAAAATCTACATATATTGCCATATAACTGGCTCCTTAATACGTTCTACATATCTGGATAAAACCACCGTTAGCCGGCTTCAGCGATAGGAAATACCCTGTCATAAATCCAGTTATACACAAAAGCATATACCAAATAAAATGTCGCCATAGCAATATCCATTTTAAATGCTTCCCACAGACTAATATCCAAATACCAAGCAATCGCTGGCAAGAATAACACTAGCAGACCACCTTCAAATAGCGCGGCATGTAGCACTCGTATGGGAACGGTCTTTTTTACCTCACCGCGGACCTTAAGCATAGCATTATCAAATAAGACATTATAAAAATAATTCCACACGGTCGCGACAATAGAGCCAGCGATCGCTATCACACCCATTGAGTGCAGCTCAAAACCGAACACCCAACTTGCCAGTGGTGCGAAAATAAGTAGCCCAATGATTTCAAACGCTAAGGCGTGGCGAATACGATCTTTAGTACTACGCATTATTTGTTCCAAACCTATCTATCATTTACCTACTCACTATTTCTAATAAGTGCTACTGGCTAAATAGACTTACAACAATTCGTGTAAGTTTTTCTTTAACTGCTTAAGCACTTTCTGGTACTCATTATCACTGATTTCAACAGTGCTTAAGCGTCCATAGCGTAGATGACGATAGTCTTGTTTGATTTGGGTGATTTTATCTTGAATAACTTTAGGGTGATCACTGTCTGTTAATTGACTGGTATTGCTCGCATCAGTGTCATTTGAGGCACTAGAATCAATGGCCATCGCTAAGCGCTCAAGCCACGCTAACTGACCTTCATTATCAATACGAGCCAGTGACTTATCTTGCTTACCTATACGTTTCGACAACTGAGCAAGTGGTAAATCTACTGGGTGCCAGCGTTTACGGCGACGTTGCCAAATGATAAACACCAAGATAATCATAACCGTAATAGCACTCGCGGCTAACCAAATAATTTGTTGCGTGATGGAGCTAATATTGAACCATTTAAATAACGAGTCTGCTTGTTTGTCTTGATCGTAGCCAACGACGTCTTTTTGCCAATAGTAGCTCGCTTGATCTGAGAGACGACGTAAGGTTTGTAGCATTTGATATTGTTGATAGTCAATCTGTGCACCAGCGCCATCACCAAACATCGCAGCACCTTGTGACTGCGTCATCGCATCCATCCCCTGCTCGACGCGCTCTGGCGCTACAAAAGCAGTTGGATCGACACGTACCCAACCTTGCCCCTCAAGCCAAACCTCAGTCCACGCATGCGCATCCATCTGCCGGACTTCCCACACATTACCACCACGGCTCGGCTCACCACCTTGATAGCCTGCGACGACTCTGGCAGGGATACCTGCTGCCCGCATCATAAAAGTAAAACTTGAAGAGTAATGCTCACAGAACCCCGCCTTGGTCTCAAACAAAAACTCGTCAATACGATTGTTATTCAAGCGTGGCGGCGATAACGTATAGCGAAAATCTGTTTGATTTATCCAGTGCTCGATAGCTGCTATATAACGCGTAGGGTCTGAGCCTGACTGCGCAAAAAGCTGCTGAGCCAATGCTCTTGCTTTCGGATTCCCATCATTTGGTAGTGCAAGATTCATTCGCCGCGACTCATCCGTAAGGATAGGATCGATATTCATCGGTGAAAACTGCAATACGTCATAGCGCAGCTGCTGAGTGACAGGCTCGTCTTTTAATAACGTGAAATCTGAAGTAATGCTGACATCTTGTTGCTGAGCAAAAGGATAATCGAGACCAAATAGCCAGTTTTGCTGAGTAGGCTCTAAGATAATTTGATAGTTATTTGGTGCAACTTGCGCCTCTTCGGGAATGGTAGCAAACGCATGATCAATCCAAGCAGGACGTTGCTCTGAAGGTTGCCACTGTCGTTGTTGAGGGTTACGACGCCACGTGACGCCATCAAAATCGCTAAATACCAATCCACGCCAATAGAGCTGCTGCTGTGGTGGACGGTTATTTTCAAACTCTACCCGAAATGCCAACTCCGTTGATTGTCCTAAGTTAGCAAAGTCACCAGGTGACATGCTGTCGGAGACACCCGTGGTCGCTTGCTGGCCTGATAGCTGTACCGACCATAGCGGTGGCAAGCGTGGGAAAAACAGAAATAGCACCACCAATAATGGTAACGCACCAATGCCTAATACACCTAAAGTGCGCAGGCGACCATCACCCCGATCATTGCTATCATCGTTTAGCGCAATAAATGTCAGTAATACAATGACTGCCCCTATCATTACCTCTAAAGTCGTAAGCAGCCCTTGATCCATCAAAAACAGTGCTGCCAACACAAATAGCGATAAATTCAATACCACATAGGCGTCACGACGCTTGTACAATTCCCAGAGCTTACTGATGAGACATAGCACTAAAAATGCCACGCCCATATCTAGCCCAAATGCCGTATTGTAGGTCAACCACAATCCTAAAAGACCCAATAAGAAGCCAAGCATTTGCATGCCTTGATAGACACGCTTTAAATGAGCTGTCTTTTGAAATCGAGCCTTTACACGAGGTAGCTGGGCGATAATACTCACCACAGCAAAGCCTATGAGCCATAATGGTAAATGGGCAGCATGCGGCAAAATAACAATAACTTGCGCAATTATTATCCAATAATACGCTGGCAGTGCCAGTAGCTTGCGATACCATTTAGCGTTACTGCCTGACTTAGTGCCACTACCTAATGCAACATGAGTGGTAAGATGTTGACCTAAAGCCAACTGCTCAAAGCTTGCAGATTTGATAGAGTCTGCTGTAAAGGTACTGTTAGATGCATCCACATCTTTACTCGAAGACAAGCGCTTAGAATTAATCATGGTGCTTTTGCCAACCTTAGCAAGCAATCTTGCGCAAATTCATCACCTTCACCCATCTTTGTAACAAAGGGTGCATCATTGGGTAAGCACATATTGAATGGCACACCTAGCTGACCCAACGTCATCGCGCCATACGCCAATTGTGATAGCTTTTGTTCATGTTGTGCGGCAGGCATATCGGCATAGTCTAGTGTCTGCTCATGACCAATAGGGTCAGCGAAGTGCTTGGTAAGCATTCCTTGACCGCGAGCTACATGCCCCCAAGAGACACGTGCCAGCGACTCACCTTCTATGTAGTTATCGAGCCGTTCAAAGTCATCTTGGCCTTGGCGATATTGCCCACCTATTGGCAAATCCTCTGAGCTTGCAATGGCATACTGCGTTTCCCAATCAAATGCTTCAGGCTTTGGATATACCCAAGCGGTACGGGAAAAATAGACATAAGACCATGCCTTCATAATACCCAAAGGATAAACTGTTTTTATTCTGAGACGTGGTAATTCGAACTGCCCACGGGCATTGGTCTGGACAGGCAACCTAATGATTTGCTCGCCTTGCAACCTTGTGACCAAGACAGAGCTTGGAATGTCCACGCTACTATCAACCATCGTATTTAAATTTTCAAAGCCAAATAATAGCTGTCGTCTAGGTTGGCGACTCTCACTACGCAGTTGTAAGGTAACCCAGACTGGAGTACCTGCCTCTGCCATGGTGACTTCTAATAAATGCACTTTCAACCCTGAGATATGGGCAAAGGTTACATGAAAACTAATAAGCCAAATGCTGATGAGATAAAAACATAACCCCAGCACCAGATTATTGCCATAATTAATGCCAGCGATAAAGGTGATGATTAATAACACTGCAAACAGCATCCCTTCGCGACTAAAGAAGATATACACGTTGCGCAAGTTCAGCGTAGCACTATCACTTTTGGGTGCACGCGACGCAAACCAACGGCTTAGTTTTGACTTGATTGGTACGGTTAAGGCTTTTGGCAAAAGACTCATGACTACCCTATCCTTACCATAGAATTGATAATATCGTCGGTATTGGACGACAGTTTTGACAACAGATGCCTTTCGAGTATTTACTTAGAAAGAACACAATTTTTGTTAAGTGAGAAACTTTCAATAGCCTTTGATTGATTAGTTGATTAATTCATTGATAAATAACTCAACTACTAGGGCGTGTCTTCAATTCACTCGATAGTCATCTCAATGGGCTAAAAATGGCTAAATCTTGCCAAACATCGTCAAATAGCTGGTTAATATCCCGATATTATTTGTGCTATTTTCCTTGTTTGACGGCAATTTATCTCATTTTTATCACCATTTTTGAAATGAAGACACGCCCTCGAGCCTATAATCAATTAACTAACTTTTACTTAGACGGCTTTCACTCAAAAGGCATTTAGATAACGACTGGCACTTCTGCCAAAATACGTTGTGCGATAGTCTTCGTCATTAGTCCACCCGTCACATGCGCCGGTACAAAGCGTTGACCAAGACGATGATCCGTGACTGCTGCAAACACGGCTTGGACATCTTCAGGGGTCATCTCCATATGCCCTGATACATAGGCATGAGCCTGTGCGGCACGTTGTAGTGACAACACTCCACGCGGTGATAACCCATGATATTCTTGGCTTGCTCGTGTTTTTGCGACCAGTCTTTGTATGTAATCCAAGACCACATCTGCGACATAAACCTGCTTGACCCCTTGCTGTGCTAACAACACAGCCTCGGTATCAAGCACAGCATCTAAACCTTTCAATAACTCACGGCGATCCTGACCTTTTAGCAGCTCACGCTCAGCAGCGGGTGAAGGATAACCCAACGATAAACATAGTAAGAACCTATCGAGCTGCGACTCAGGAAGCGGATATACACCAGCTTGCTGCAATGGGTTTTGGGTTGCAATCACAAAAAATGGCTGAGGCAAACGATAGGTCTGACCGTCTTGGGTTACCTGTCGCTCTTCCATGGCTTCGAGTAGTGCACTTTGTGTTTTAGGACTGGAACGATTAATCTCATCAGCGAGCAAGAGCTGAGTGAAAATAGGACCGGGACGAAATTCAAATTTCAGTTTGCTTTGGTCATAGATGCTCATACCCAAGATATCTGCAGGTAGCATATCATTAGTGAATTGGACTCGACTAAAACTTAGACCCAATAACTGTGCCAGCCCTTGAGCCAAGGTAGTCTTACCCATGCCGGGCAAATCTTGCAATAGTAAGTGTCCACCTGCCAATATGCCGCTAAGTGCCAACTTCACCACTTGAGGTTTGTCCAATACAATTTGATTCAGTTGTATCATTAACTGCGTAATTTTTTGCTGATTAGCGGCGTAGTCGGTGGTTACAATTGTCATAGTGAATCATCGGCTCATTTTTTATGGAAATAATGGGGCATATTGAACATTCAGTCATAGAATTGAGATAGACATTATTTGGTCAGTATAAGGTAAGAATCATGTCGTTAGATAAGTCTCAATTTATGGACTCGAATACAGGCTTTCATTATAAATGAGAAGCTACTTTTCTTCGCTTTCAACGACTGGTACTGCCTCACGGAGAGTTGATAGATAGGCAATCACATCAGCACGCTCTTTGGCATCTGGCATCGGATTTGATAGCATCTTTGAGTCTGTCATGACTTTTTGCGCGTCAGCAATATAAGGATCGAGCGTCTCAGCATCCCATACCCATTCTGACTGCTTCAACCCTTTACTATAGGTGTAGTCTGTTAGCTGAGCAGCATGGGCACCATAGATATTCATCAGCTGTGGACCTTTTTTATTGAGTCCAGCATTGAGCTGATGACATTGCCCACAGGCATCTTGATAAATAATAGCACCATTATCTGCATCACCGTCAGTATATAGCGGTAATGTCACAGAAGCACGGTGATCAGGTGGCGTACGATCGCAAGCACTGAGTAATAAAATAGCGGCAAGCAGACTGCTCATTTGATATTTACGAGTGATAGGCATTTTAGCAATCTTTGAGTAGAGGATGTCAGCCATGTGTGAATGACATATATATTGAGACCATGTTAAGAAACACAGAACTCAATCAATCGTCACGTATACATGGCTGCTTATAGAAATACAGCATTATTTATCGGATCTAAACTGATAAATAATACTTGAATGACGGATATGAAGAAAAATATTATGTAGTGTCTAGGTCGCAACTTTCATTATTTTTCTAGGCTCTTCCAAATAATAGCCTTGCAGGTAGCGTGCACCTACGCTCCAAGCGACAGACATGGTCGCGGCATCTTCAATATAAGGCATCAGCACATCAACGTTGACTTCGTTAGTACGTATGATGAGTGATTTGACCGTTTCCAAATTCTCTGCCGAATCAATATCTTCTACGTAGCTACGCGGTAGACGTACCATATCTGGCTGCACAAAACTGGCAATTTCTATGGATTTGGCAGAAGAGCCAAAGTTATTAATACCCATCTGACAACCGGCTTGACTAAGCGCTGCAAACTGAGTTTTCGCGACCGTCAAATGATCTGCAATGTCTTTTTCATTAAATTGTAAGGTAAGCACGCCTGCTGCACCGCCCACGGCTTTTATCAGCTGGCTAGCCACGCTAGACAGTTTTTTATCTATTAATGAAGCACTCGTCAATTGCACTAGCAGCTTAGCTTCAGGATGTGTTTTACGTACATCGTTTACTTTTCTACAGGCATTAATCAATACCCAGCGATCCATCTTTTCGAGCAGCTTATGTTTTTTGGCGACCGCCATAAACTGGTCAGGTGTCAGCACTGTGTTCTCAGCATCTGACAATGGCAGGCGTAAATATACTTCAAAGAAGTCGCTGCGATCGTTATTAATATCATATATTGGCTGGAATGTTAGCTCAAAACGATTATTGGTAATAGCCTCGATTAATGATTCAGCCAGCGCATGATCATCACTATTAGCATGTTCACTTGGATCGTATAAATGATAAGTGGCCCCGTTATTGGCTGTTTCCATCATAATCTGGTTGATAGCGTCCATCGCACGCTCAAGCAATACGCTTGGCTCTGCTGTATTTTTTTCGATTTTGACAATACCGATACTAACCGTGGTACTGGTCGTGCGTTTATCCACTTCAATGAGCATACCATTAATACGCGAGCCGATTTGCTCAGCCAGCGTTTTAAGCTCTGCTGTTGTTTTGTCTTCTACAATGATGGTAAAAGCCGTATCACTAAAACGGCTTACATGCCCATCTACTACTAGCTCATCTAACGCATAAGCGACCTGCTTGACAGTTGCATCTAGTCCTTGCAAGCCTAAACTGCTTCGAATCTTACCAATATTATCGAGTTGGACATATAATAATCCTGCCGTCAGCTCTCCTTGGCGAGCTTGCTGATATATTACTGCCATTTTCTCTTCAAAGCCGCGTCGATTGTTAATACCTGTCAAGCTGTCTTTACATTCAGCCGCTGCCAAACGTTTGGCCACCTCAGCGCTGTTACTGTTGTTTTGTTGGATGATGACCTGAGTAACTGGCTCACCCTCTAGGGTCGCAGCTGCCAGTTGTAGTTTTGCTTCAAAAGTACTCCCATCCGTCCGTAGACTTTCAAACTTAAACTCTACTTCTTGACGGTTTCCTTTCGCGAATTGACGTAAGAATTGCTTGAAGCCCTTAACGTTATCACCGCCTGCAATCAAATCAATAATAGGCACACCGATGGCATCATTCATCGATGCAAACCCAAAAAGCTGAAGATAAGGGTCATTGGCGAAGATATGAATGCCTTGGTCTATGTAAGCCACTGCACTTTTAGAGTTTTTGATTAATACATTGGCACGCTGCTCTGCTTCAGAGAGTACATGACGCAATGTTTTTAGCTCGCGGCGACTACGCAGATTATCATGTTGTAAACAGATAGACATCACAACGGCCATTTCTTCGTCTACTTTAAGCGCCTTGACCATTGTACCGCTAATAATATTGGGCAGCCCCTCATTATTATGGGCGGTCGCTACCATCTCCTCATTTGATAAGCAGATCATAGGTAGGTCAATGTTTTGTTCTTGGACGATACCTACTACATCCGTAAAATTCATATCGTAAGCATTACCAAATACCAAGACATCCCATGGCTGCCGCAGTAATTTTAATAATTCTTCTTTATCATCTAAAAACCCTAAATTCACACTGTCATAATAACAGCCTAATAAGTGCACAAGACGTTCAGCATAGAGCTGATCATCATCGATGACTAATAGATTTAAGATAGATTGAGTACGCATAATAAGCCTTTTAAACTTTGTGATCTTATTTTTATATGTTGCTGTCAATACCCTACATCTGTTCCGGAGATCAACCTAGCACAGAATGCACTATGGGGAATAGGCTTAGCTATCTTTATGATACTGGCATGCTTTTAGGATTAAGATGATATACTTTTTAGCCAAAGATATTTTATAAGAAATAGCAATAATATCGAACATTATAGACAATAATTTTAATGATTGCTGACTAACTTATCATTATCTAACGTGCTGATCTACTTTAATTATTGAAGCCGAAATCAAGTAAACAAAGTCTATTCAATTCTGTGTTTACATTACTACTTTTCTATTTTTGACAATCCTTTCAAAAGGCTACAACTGCACCACTTCATACTGACTAAATTCATCCGTAATCAGTAGCCGCTTCCCCAAACGTAACAAAGTTTGTTTGGTGTTGATACGCATGATGACTCTGTCATCTGTCTGGAAGTAAGACGTTGGTACTATCAGAGTTCCCGTGGTTTGCAGATGCTCTTCCCGACCAAGGATGAATGCTGGTACAAAATGTTGACTGCGTGTTGCTGTGCCTTCTAAACGCAGACCACAAGCCACTAATTGATGTCCCAATATTTGCCAATCAACCTCTGGATTTTCAATATCAAGGCTCAGCCAGCGCACGACACCAAGTGACCAATCGGGCGGTGTGGTGGTGTCAGCACGACAGACTAATAGAAGACTCATAACATGTAATGGCGGTGGTGCCGTCATAGCGACATCATCGTCAGTAGTCACTGCCTCTATACTCTCTTTACCATGGTTTTCTTCTAAACTTTCTTCATCTATCTTGGTTACTTTATCTAATAATTTCAGTGTGCGAAATAGTGATAAATCATCATTACGGTCGAATATTTCATTGGCTAGTATATCGCTATCATTTTGTTTTTTACTAACGGTATCGTAACGAGGTTGATGCTCATCTGGCAATTCATTTTTAGCAATCAAGCTTGCAAAACTTTGTGAATGACCCACGCAGTAATGGATTTTATTAAAACCAGTCACCAAAACAGCCTCTTTTTCTGTATAGCGTTTCGGTGCTACCGATAGTGGCAACTTTAGATAACGATAACGAATCGTCGCTGCTATGTTTTGGAGTAAGTAACTCTCTAATCCTGCATTGCCGTCCCTAACTAATGCTTGGCTACGCGAGTTAAAATACTCAAGCATTGGATCCAACTCTATAAATAAGCAGTGATAGCGATCTTCGTATGGATTGATTATAGAATTGGCAGTGAGATAAGAAGGTGGCTTATTACTTTGTAAATCTACGTATATCCGAGTATCAGTTTGTGGTTCTATCGTCGCAATAATATGCTCAGCCCATACCGGCAACAAACGTTGTACTAGCAAGATATTAGGACGACGCATAGCACGTACATTTAGTAAGCTGTGTAAACAAATTTGACAGTACAAGCGATGTATATTATCCGCACGTTGAACATCAATCACTTTACTTAAATCAATCTCAGTGGCATGATATTGATAGGCAAGATAGTATAGCTGATTGATTTTGGCCCATAAATAAGGAGAGGGTTTTTGATAGCAAAGCGCTTCTGCAAACAGGAGTCTTTGATACATCATCAACGTCTGATAGATAACGATAGCAAGTGTCAGTGATGAAGACTTGTCACCATTGAAATAACGTTGCCAACCATTACTTGCCGTGTATTTATGCTGACTGTTTAATAGCGATATTCTATGCCGTATAACTCTGTCATAGACCATAATGATGAGATAATACAGTGACTTTATCTGATTCACATAACCCAATTGAACGCTATTAAACCCTTTTGGCTCATAAATGCAATGCTGCCGCAATGCAGCAATTAATTTGTCTGAGGCACCTATCACGGTAGCCATTAACTTAAGACGTTGCTGCTCATCTATATTAGCCACGCGCAATACCGTCAGTATCTTTTCTAGTTGCTCAACCTGCTGTACCTGCGTTTGCGAAGGCAAATTTGCCAACAGCTTGAGCAAGTAACTCTCTTGACCATTTGCCGCTCGAATCGATAATGGCGGTAGTGGCTCTGTAGACGATAAATACTCTTGAAACGTCGATAAAGTTATCATCATTTTTCCTAGTAACTCTGAGTAACTTAGTAAAAGGCAACTATCTAGCCATACCACTTATAATAATAAAATAATGCAAAGTAACCACTACTCTCAAAAATTGACAGGATAAGATTTTAGCAGTCATAAAGACATTCAATACCTATTTGTCAGCATGCAAACCTTCAAATAAAACACTCTTTGTTTACTATTTTTTAATACCCTATAGTGCCTACATTAATTTACATTGTAAATGTTAATTGGCACCTTAAAAGGTTTGTTCGGTAGCTCTCTTACCAATTTTGGTACAAGATAGCCTGGTAATGCGGCCAGTAATGACCAGTAAAGCTCGATTGACGACCGCTCGTCTTTATCAAAATGTGCGGCGCCAGCGACCTTGTCTAATACATGCAAGTAATAAGGTAATACACCACATGAGAACAAACGTTGACTTAATTGTGTTTGAGTCTCAACACTATCATTAATACTTTTTAATAAAACCGCTTGATTTAGTAAAGTCACGCCAGCGGACCTCGCACGTTGCAAATATTCTGATGTTAAAGTATCTATCTCATTGGCATGATTGCAGTGAATCACCATGACAATATGACAGCTACTTTGAGACAATCTGGTCAATAACGCATCATCTAGACGCGCTGGAATGACCAATGGTAAGCGAGTATGCAGTCGAATAGTAGTCAGTTGCGGGATCGACTCTAGCGTATCCAACCATGCGAACAAACGCCTATTCGTCACATTCAATGGATCACCACCGCTCAAAATCACCTCATTGACCTCAGGATGCTCAGTAATATAGCTAATGATATTTTTTTTGGCATCGGCCGTTGGCATATTTGCGCTGTAGTCGAAGTGCTGACGAAAGCAATAACGGCAATGAATGGCACAAGCGCCTGTAATGGTCAGCAATACTCTGGACTGATACTTATGAAGCATACCTTTTACTGGGTTTTGTGTATTCTCGTGTAAAGGGTCTGCTACATAGCCTGTCACCTTGATTTGCTCTTGTTGATCTGGCAAGACTTGTTTTAATAAAGGATCGTTACTATCCCCAACGGTCATTTTTGCCACAAAACCCCGTGGTACCCGCAGCTCAAAATGCTTAGGCACATAGACACTGGTACGTAGGGATTCGAGCTGCAAAATACTTAATAGCTCATCAATAGAAGTAATGGCCTCGGATAATTGCGTTTGCCAGTTTTTTTGTGTGATTAAATGGTTTATCATGACAGCCTATTACCTGTGCCCAAAAGCCGATATTATACGCTCTTAGAGTGTGCCCTATCAAAGTATACCAACTGCCCGTTCTACACTAGGCTTAATAGCAGGTTTTTTACCGTAAGCCCCAAACCCTTATTATTTATATCATCATATTTACCATCCCTAGGAGTCTCTTGTGGCAAATTTTTCTACTAATGAATTTAAAGCTGGTCTAAAAGTTATGCTAGATGGCAATCCTTGTTCTATTCTTGAGAATGAGTTTGTCAAACCAGGTAAAGGTCAAGCTTTTAACCGCGTCAAACTACGCAATCTTCGTAGCGGTAAAGTGTTGGAACAGACATTTAAATCAGGTGACAGCTTAGAAGCTGCTGATGTGATGGATACTGAAATGAACTATCTGTATAACGATGGCGAGTTTTGGCATTTTATGGATCCAGAAAGTTTTGAGCAGATCCAAGCTGACAAAACAGCGATGGGCGACTCAATACAGTGGCTAAAAGAAAACAGCAACGCATCATGCACCATCACTTTATTCAACGGTGCACCTCTATCAGTAACACCGCCTAACTTCGTTGAGCTACAGATCACTGAAACGGATCCTGGTGTACGTGGTGATACATCAGGTGGTGGTGGTAAACCAGCTAAGCTAGAGACAGGCGCTGTCGTACGTGTACCTTTATTTGTACAGCAAGGTGAAGTCGTACGTGTCGATACTCGTACTGGTGACTATCAAACTCGCGTTAACTAATATCACGTAAAAATAATAGGCAATCTATATTATTTTGAGTATGTCATAAAAAAGCTGAATCTCTTATCAAGGGATTCAGCTTTTTTTACTTATAACAATGATAAAAATAATAATTTGACAATCTCAATAACTATTTCTCATACAGCTACTCTGCTGATTGTTTTTGTATCAACCAATACTGTACCAATGCATTCAACTGCTCTTGTTTAAATGGCTTAGTGCAATAGTCTTGCATACCAACTTTTAGATATTTTTCGCGTTCGCCATCCATCGCATTGGCCGTCAAAGCAATAATAGGTGGTAATGATTGTGAATCATACATTTCATGCAATTTAATGGTCGCCTGCACCCCATCTAAAATAGGCATATGATGGTCCATCAAGATAACATCGTAGCGCTCAGGTGACAGCACAAACGCTTCAATGGCTTGCTGCCCATCAGCGACATGCGTCACAGTATGACCACTATTAGTTAGCGCTTTTTTCGCGATAATCGCATTGACAGTGTCATCTTCAACCAACAGTATATGACCCGCACGTTCTTGCGTCGGCTTCATCATAGTGAAGTCATTTTCTGCTTGCCATTTTTGGTAGTGCTCTTCATCAATAGTAGGTAAAGGCAACAAAACAGTAAAAGTAGTGCCAACACCTACTTCGCTACTGACCTCAATATGGCCACCCATCAAATCGACCAAAGACTTACAAACTGAAAGTCCAAGACCCGTGCCACCATAGAGACGATGTGTGAATTGATTTGCTTGGTCATAAGCATTAAATATTGCGTCCAACGATTCTTCTTTAATACCAACGCCAGTATCGGTGACTTCAATACATACCGTCATTCCTTTAGGAGGAATAGATTTTATACTCGTATCGTGAACAGTAATTTCATTCAAAGTGCTGTTTGGAATTGCTTGAGAGCGTTGCTCATCTGCTGTACCATGCACGTCAACACCATCACACTGGCAATTAAGTACGTGTTTAACATCAATACTGACTTGACCACCTTCACGGGTGAACTTAATCGCATTATTGACGAGATTCGTAATTATTTGTTTGAGACGTACTGGGTCTCCCTCTATATAGGGCGATAAGGACTCGGTATAATTGTAGTTTAAAACCAATTTTCGCTGATGTGCTTTGACAGAGAAGAGACTAGCAACTTCATTACATAATTCAGATAAATTGACCGGAATATGATCAATTGTCATTTTCCCAGATTCAACTTTCGACAAGTCTAAAATGCCATTGATAATGGCCATCAAATGTTCATTGGAAACTTTGATATTATCCACACAATCTTGCTGCTCTTTGCTAAGTTTAGTATCACCTAGCATTTCTACCATACCAATAATACCATTCATCGGTGTACGGATTTCATGACTCATATTGGCCAGAAAACTCGACTTCATCTCATTAGCATGTTTAGCATCACGCTGCTTATCTTGTAGCTGCAAAGCGTCGGCTGCCATCATCGCAAATTGAGCCAATATCTGTAATTGCTCATCGTCGAAATCATGATTAGGCTTTATATCCATCAAGCAAAAAGAGCCTAAATTGTAGCTTTTATTGTCCTCAATGAGGATAATTGGTGCACCAGCATAAAACTGTAAGTAAGGAGCCTCCGTCACCAGTGGACTTTGGCTAAAGCGGCTATCTGCTGTTAAATCTGGCACCACAAAAACTTCATCAGAGAGCACCGTATAATTACAAATAGCGACTTCACGTGTTGTTTGGCATACATCGTCAAGGCCGTAGGCAGATTTTAGATATTGTGTCTCTTCATCCATAAAGCTGATAGTAATGGCGGATACATCAAAAAACCGCTTAGCCAGATTGATTAGGCGCTCAAATGCAGGCTCATTATTATTATTCAGTACTTTATACTTTCTGAGCTTATGGATACGTTCTACTTCATCCGCTGCTACTGGATAGCTGTGTTTAGGTGCGTTAGATATAGACAAAATAGACTCCATTAAATAAGATCAGACGCTCTGTTTGATACCCGTCTGTTTTATTAATAATTGCAAAGCTTCACTCACCATAATCATCGCGACGACTGATGTAACGACAACTGCCGAGCCGTAACCACCACAGTGCAACCCGCCTGTTTGACAGCTCTTATCTACCCGTGGTGGCTCTGTCGAATAAACACATTTAATACCGAACTTTTCTTTTAAGGCACTATTGATGCCTTTTTCATGGCGCAGTTTATTACGTAATTTAGCAAGCAGCGGGTCTTGATAGCTGTCCTTTAAGTCACTCACTTTAATTTGGCTTGGGTCTATTTTGCCACCTGCACCACCTGCACAGACCAGTTTTAGTTTATTAAAACGACAATGCAGCGCAATGGCCAGCTTAGCACTCATGTCATCTACACAGTCTAGAATAACAATAGGTTTACCTTGGGCAATAGCCGCTTTTGCTTCTTCACGACTGGGTAATAGAGCAGCTACATTTTCTACTGTCAAAAAATCATCAATTAAATTGAGCGTGACCTTGGGGTTAATCTCATGAACACGAGTCGCCATTGCCCCGATTTTACTCTGACCAAAAGTACTATCTAGGGCAGGTAACTGCCGATTGACATTGGAAGCAACCAAAACATCCAAATCAATCAAAGTAATAGTACCCACTGCCGTCCGAGCCAGAGCTTCGGCTACCCAAGAGCCAACACCCCCTACGCCTATAACATAGACATGGGCAGCAGCGAAAGTGTCAACTGCTGAGGTGCCATAAAGTGTTCGTGTACCTTGAAAACGACGCTCATACTGCTCATCCTCTACAATCGCTTCTTCTACTATAGAGTGTTCAGTGGTGACAAACTCTGCCTCTGTTGGCTCAAATTGTTGTGTTTCATTCATAACAGATTAAATGCTCTTTTAAATTGTTTTATCTATAGGTGCTTCGGTTATTTACTGATAACTTATTTACTATTGTACAAGTTAGCAGTAAATAATAATGGCCTATAATAGGTATAACTATACTGGAGGATAATCCCATGTCTTATGTAAAGCGTTGCAACTGTTGTGCCACAATTGCTCAGCAAGTCTGTCTGGCGACACATTGAGCAACTCACTTAAGCTTAATAGTACCCATGGCAAATTAGCTGGTACGTTACGATCATGTGACTGCTTATCAGCACAACTATTGTCTGACATCTGACACTGGATAGGCGTCATGTCTGGGCAGTCTGTCTCTATGACCAAACACTCTATACCATGACTATCGACAGCGGCATGAATGGCACGGCGCAATTTTTTGGCATTCGGATTGGTGATCTGACCAGTAACACCTAACTTAAATCCTAACCTCACAAACGCCTTTGCCTCTTGTTCACCACCACTGAAACTATGTGCGATACCACCTAACTGGTGTGCATCATAATCGTGTGCCTTCAGTATTGCCAGTGCTTCTGCATGTGATTTTCGGATATGTAGCATCACTGGCAACTTATGAAGAACTGCTATGTCCAATTGCGCCTTAAAAAACCGTTTTTGTTTGGCAAATACTTCAGGCTCTCTCATAGATTCCGTGAAAGTATCCAATCCAATCTCACCGATTGCTATTGGGCGCCGCTTAGCAATCATATTCGCCATACTTGTGAGATGAACTTCGCTGTGATCTTCGATATAAAAAGGATGTAGACCTATCGCGGTATGACTCTTAATTTGTGATAAATTTGCGCTATCGACATTTTTGGCAGTCAGCGGTACCAGCTTGTTCAATAGCTGTTCAGTATTATACATCCTCTCAAAATACTGGTGTGAATACCCCACCAACACGAGATGGCGTACACCGCGCTTATAAGCTTGCTGTACCAGCAATTCCCTATCGCTATCAAATACCGGAGCATCGAAGTGAGTATGGGTATCAATGAGAGGATAAGTCTTGGGTAATGTCTGTTTAGATATCATATCGTCAAATCCTCTGTAAATTGGATAATCTGTCAGTCTCGCTTAGTCTACTATGCGTAGTACGTTCACTCGCCTTCCTTGTATCCAAATTATATTGAACCGACTATAGGTGAAACTATAAGGATCATTAATAGACTCCAAAATTAACGTTTTTTAATTGAGAGTTCTATCGTTCGGCATTTTGTATGCCATCATTAACAGATAACTATTCTACCAATGACTGTATAAATAATCAGAATAACTTATATTAAAAATATTTAATCCTTAATTTAGTCTTTATTTCATTTCTTTATAATTATTAGCACTTTATATACTAGTGCTATCAGGTTTTGCGTTTTTCTTATGAGATAGTTCCGTATCAGACTTTCGACTACTGCGCCGAGGTACGAGCAACAGGGTGGTTGCAATGATTCCCAAAGAAATCCATTTTTTTACTTTTATATTTCCTGTCACTTTATCTACCTTATACCTTTATATCATTATTCATCTATTTTATCAGCAATTGTTCACAATGGATATTTATTAACACGTCGTCACTGCTTTATTATACTCAGATAAGATAAGTCCTATGTTTATCTGTGTTATGAATACGCAAGCTAATGTATAGCCCTACTCTTTGAGAACACCGCTGCTACTGTTGGTATTAGTCGGGCTAACAAACCATCAACGCATCAATAATACTAAAAATATGGCGTATAGAAGACGTAAAAAAGCCAGTAGCTTCTTACCAAATAATGGCAAAAAAGATACTGGCTTTCATCTAATGTAGTCGATTCAATTTAAAAGTAGTACTAGGCAACCGAGTGTAGATGTATGTTAAATACTTCAAGTGAGGTTAACGCAGTAATACTTTCATAATGGAATAACTATAATCAGCGATATCACTATCAAACTTAATAAGAAAACTTATTAGTTAATACAATATTAAATAGCAAAATCTTCGATATCACGACCTGCTGCTAATGCTTCAACCAACCACGTAGGCTTACGACCACGACCAGTCCAAGTTTCTTCATTGTTGTCAGTATTGCGATATTTAATACTGCGTTTTTTCTCTAGGGTTTCACCCGCTTTTAAAATTTCTTCGATAGAGGCATTGCTTTCTTCTGCAATTTCCTCGAACTTTACATAAGCATCATACAGACGCTGATGTTGTTTTTTAGCAATAAGCTGCTGAGCATTTTCAGTAATAGCTCGTAGCTCATCGACGTTCAGATTTTCTAAATCAATTGCGTTATTTTTGCTCATAGTAAATCCAACTGTAAAATAAAAGGTGCAACCTCAATAGAGATTATATTCTCCATTAAGAACCGAGATGACTTATTCATTATTCGATAAAGTCATAAATAGATATTCTTTGTAATAAAAATATGTTTAGCCAATATATCTATGGGCGGAGACAATATAAACAAAAAGCAATGCTATCACAACCGCAAACTATCAGATCTTATATATCAAAAGTCAACGGATAGTAAAATTTGGTAAATGGGCAAAGTTTGAAGATTCAAATATTCGTTTATAAATCAATATTTGTTTATATATTTCATTGAAGAACTGCTTATAAAGTGCCCTTCAAAGCTAATTGGTCGCATACTTAATAAACATAAATCCATATATTGATATAGATCTTGAGTTTTGAAAATTATTTTTAAATTTGTAATATTCAAACAAAAATTTTACTCAATCAGTCGCGTTGGTCACTAAGCTCATTCATCAATTCACGGGCTGATTCAGCGCTTAATAAGTACGGATTAAAATCAACAGTGGTAGAGTATTTTAAATAAATGGCAGCGTTTTTTTCAGTCGGTGTGGCATAGTTCATAGACCATTTGGACCACGTTCTATACTTTAATTCGCGTGTTTCAATAATTTGTAAATCGTAATGACGTTGATCAGCGATTAAGCTATACAATAGACGATTGATTTGCGCTCTCGGACCTTCTACTGTTTGCAAAAAATAATCTTTATTAAATGTCAGCATACCAGTGATACCGTTGGCGGCATTATTCACCTGTGCTTGCTTCAATATTTCATTGAAATCTTTAGCTGACACGCCTGGATTGGCACGGCTCGCATATGTCATGCTCATTAAAATGGGCGCATCTTCCATTATTGATGTCATATCGTATCTCTTATAATAAAGTTATAGGGTCTGATAGCTTCTCTAAACATCCATCAACTCAAAGAAAACCAAGATTTCTTCTTTTTAGAAGCATCGATTTCTTCTTGCTCTTGAAGTTCTGATAACGTATCAATCAGCATCATAATTTGATTGGTATTCATCAAATACGGATTAAACTGATTGCCTGTCGAAAACTTGAGTGCCAGCCCCTTGTTTTCATCACTTGGGATTAAATATTTCATTGACCACTTACTCCAATGACGCTGCTCAACTTCACGGCACTCGATAACTTGCAGTGCATAATGTCGATCGTCTTCGACCAACTTTCTAAGCAGCTCATTGATAACAGGTCTCGCCCCTTCAATACTTTGCAAAAAGTAATTGTGGTTAAACACCAAAGCACCCGTAATACCATTACGCTCATTATTTTGCTGCGCTTGGGTGAGAATACGTGTCACTTCACCAGTAGGGTTGTCACTGTTATAACGGCTAATATAAGTCAAACGTAAAATAACATGCTCACCATGACGCATTTTTAGACGATCTAATTCCGATAGCTCAGCTGATTCCACAAGAAACTCCAATTAGTTTGCTAGATTTTTCAACAATGACAGCACCGTTATTTTTCATAACTAAATATTTGTCATATCCGTTTTTACTATATAAACACCGTCAACATTAACGTTGAATTCTTTTGATAAAGTCATTCATACCACGTGATAAATTACCACTATCCGTATTCTGTATTTCTTTTGCTAAGATCAATAATTGCGTACTACTACCACATTGCTCTAAACTTAATAAATAACCCCAGGCTTCTACAGGTGGTGCATTCTTTTCAATATAGGTAGCTAAATCAGATTTTATCGTTTCATAGTTTGCACTAGATGGCTTAGTTTTGAACATACTACTGATTGATTTTTTTTCTGACTCTTTTACGTTAGTGGTGCTTTTATTATTGAACGTATTATTGAACTCTATTTCAGACTTCTCATCAAAGACAGGTACGGCTGGTTGAGACTGAGTAGTGACAGGTACGGCTGTCGTCGTCTGAGCAGGCGTGGGCACTTCTGTCTCAGCACTGCCAGCCACTGCTACTTCAATACACTCAAGGCTCAAAAGCAGCTCAAATAGCGGTGTAATACCACCAAACTCAGCAAACATCTTGCTACTGTCGAGTGTATTAAGATAGCTCTGATACGTGCGTCTGCCATCAATCATAATGAGTAATGTTCTAGCTTCTCGCGGCAATACACCTAGACTCTGAGATTTAATCTCTTCTCTACCTAAATCACTTTTTCGAAACACATCACCATAATTCATTATGTATACTCAATACTAGCAGTGAGGTGGGCATTCTTATTTTAAGATGCCGACCAAGTAAGTTTTTATGTTTTAAACCATTAAATGGCCAAACCCTGACTTTTCATTTGCTAATAAAAATCACTTTAAACGAAAGCCGAACGTTTAATATCGTATAAATCATTGATTCAAGTGGATTATATCAACCTGTCCAATAGACTGTTAGCATTAATTTGATTTAATAGAACAGACGGTTGATATAGGATATGAAAGGTAGTTTTTATCGTTTTCAACATATAAATTGACGAAATAATAAGCGAAATAAACCTTATAAATTTAATTATTCTAACCAATACCTATTCGATTATTAACCTTTTTGAATACTCAACAACCAATCATTTAATTTTTATTATTTTGAGAATTAGAGTTTTTAATACCATTAGTATAATCAGAAACAGACAAACGTTTTATTTCATTTAGTAATTAGCACTTACAGTTGATTCGATTTAAAAGCATATTTAATTTAATATAACTTGGACACAAGGAGGTCGAGTGAAAGTGCTACAAATAGCAGACTAAGCGAGACTGAAACTGTATCCAGTTTATAGAGGATTGACTCTGCTGCAAAGCAACCGAGTCTAGATAGATATTCAATACTTCGAGCGACGTTAACGCAGTAACGTTTTTATAGCGGAATGACTATATATAGATAAAGACAGTCTAATTAATTCCCATATGGCTTTTGGCAATATAATAAAACGACTTTTTCAAATTATTTATTGTCACATACAAAAAACCCCGCTATTAACGGGGTTTCTAACTACCTTTACACTTTGATCCTTATAAGACTTAGAACGGGATATCGTCGTCTACAGGGCCGTCTGGCATTGCCGTAGGCTTAGATTGAGCAGGTTTCTGCGCAGGTTGATTAAACTGGTTTTGCTGGGCAGGTGCTTGATTGTTATTGAAGCTGTTCTGACCACCATTAGCTTGATTGTAGCCACCTTGTTGAGCTGGCTGATTGTTGCCTTGCTGACCGAAGTTGTTTTGATTGCTTTGACCACCTTGATTGCCATAGCCACCACCTTGACCTTGATTCTGACCACCTTGGTTATTATTACTGAAGCCGCCATTGTCTTGACCACCACCAGTTGCACCATCTAGCATTTGCATTTGCTCAGCGCGAATCTCGGTGATATAACGGTCTTGACCATTGGGATCTTGATATTTACGTGTGCGCAAGCTGCCTTCAATATAAACTTTGCTGCCTTTACGCAGGTATTGTGCCGCAATTTCACCTAAACGGTTGAAAAGTGCAATACGATGCCATTCAGTGGCTTCTCTTTTTTCACCGCTTTGTTTGTCTGTCCATTGTTCTGATGTCGCAACCGAGATATTGGTCACGCCGCCACCATTACTAAATTGACGTGCCTCAGGGTCTGCTCCAAGGTTACCGATGATGATAACTTTATTAACTCCGCGCATGATACCGTCCTTTTGCTTATGAATAATTTGATGAATCTTTCTAATTTTTCGTTAATAGTATCGATTAATACTATTAGTCATATAATTTTACTTTAACCAATTTTAGTTTAAATATCTACAGACTATCTACTAAAGGCGACACCTTATGTCGCCTAGATATATTTGTTCTAAATACATTTATCGCAGTCCCTACTATCAAAAGACAGTAATAGTGCTATTTTGCCACTTTAATCAGTGGATTAACACCATCAACCTTCATTGACTATTAGGATAGCGCTGCGACCTATTACTCTACTTAACGTCAGAGCGATGACGATGCATACTCAAAGTGACACTACCCAACTCTACGCCGAATTTTTTCATTACAGATCGATTCAGCATGACATCTTCATTAATAAGATACATCCAATCGTCAAAATTAACTTTGTAGGTCTTATCTTCAACAGGCAATTCTAATAAATAATTCCAATGGAGCGTATTACCAACGACTTCCCCTGTAGCTTCACCGATGACATCCCCTGCAGTACCTTTCCAACTACCATCAACTTGCTTGGTCAATCGCCATATACGCTGCGATTTTGACCCATCTGCCCACGAGAACCTCTCATCTAAAACGATAACATTCTCACCCTCGTGAGTGGCATCGATATCGACATAAAAACGTTTCTTAACCTCACCATTTCGGCCTTGAAACATCCCCCAACCATCAATCTGACCTGAGAAAAACTCATGCATATCAAGCATTGGTGTAGTATTTTGATAGGCTTGAATATTTTGGGTGGCACAGCCAGAGATGAATAAAGTGGCTGATAGCCCTGCACCTACCATGACCTTGGCTACTGATCGAGGCATCAAAGATAAAAAAGTAGATGGTTTGGCTGTTTGAGGAGCACCTTTACCAATAACAACACCATTAGACAGCATCGTAAACTTACTCATATTAATTCCTTTTAAATAGAGATAGATTTAAGTAAAGAGGTTTAGATTGCCCCTCATAATAGTGGCGGTCTATACAGTTATTGTCTACTCTGTTTTTGACTACCCAGACTTTTTCGACAAACTTAATACCATTATGTATGGCCTATTATATATCTAGCGGACTCTGTGCCAAACTTGATAGCTGCTCCCTTGAATCGTCCGTCAGCTGGGTTTTATCCAATTTAAGATAGGCCACTTTCTCTTTTGCCATCACGACTAGCTCATCGACGCCATCTACTGCTAGCATCTGGCGTGACCAGTCTTGCATATTGACATTTTTAGGAATACTAACGGTCGTGCTTGATAGGTATGGTGGCTGCGCAATCGGTATAATAAGCAGCAAAGCGATACCCATAATGACCGCCAATATACCCCATGCCAACAGACTAGGCTGACTCAATAATAGCCCACCCATTGCCCCACCTACAAACGCACCAAAAAACTGGCTAGATGAGCTTATTCCCATGGCCGTCGCTTTATTGGCCACTGGCGCGCGCTTAGAAATCCATGAAGGAATGGTCGCCTCAATGAGATTAAAGCCCATAAAGTACAGTAATAAGCCTAAAATAATACCAATACCAGCCTGACTGCCAAGTGCGAGTATGGCTAAAGCTGCGGTTATTAATGCCAATGCACCCAAAAATACCTGACGCATTTTGCGTTTCTTTTCAGCGATGATAATAAAAGGTATCGCTACCGCAAAACCAATAAACAATAACGGCAAATAAACCAAACCTTGCTGGCGTACCGATAATCCCATCACTTCATTGAGCTGATGCGGCAAAATAACAAATATCGCAGTCATGGTCAGATGTAGCGCAAAAATACCGATATGTAAGCGATTTAAATCACCAATTTTGAGTACTGTCGCTAATTGCTGACCGATCGATTTATTGTCTAGATTATGCTTGAGCACCCTTAGCGGCGTCGGTACTATCATTAATAGCAACATTGCCAAAATAGCAAAGCCTGCGGTGAGCCAAAACAGCCCAGAGATGCCAAGCGAACCAACCAACAGCGGGCCAAAGGCAAAAGCGAGCATAATGGAGGTCGCAATGGTCAAACCCATCGTAGCCATCGCTTTGGTACGCATCTCCTCGCGAGTCACATCAGCCAGTAATGCCATCAGTACGGCAGAGACAGCGCCACTACCCGCCAGCGCCCGACCGATAATGACCTCATAAATATCTGTCGCGTTGGCCGCAATGATACCGCCGATAGCAAATAAGATTAACCCTAAAAATATAATAGGTTTGCGCGGGAATTTGTCAGCAGCAAGGCTCATCGGTATCTGAAAAATAGCCTGCCCAAGCCCATAAATACCAACTGCCAAACCGATCAAAAATGGCGTCGCATGCGCATAATTGTTACCGTATACAGAAAATACCGGGACAATCATAAACAAACCAACCATCCGTAAGGCAAAGATACCACCGACCCCGAGGATTGCCCGTTTTTCTACGCTATTCATACTCGCCTCACTGGTTGATCATTAGCTAGTTTATCACTGCTGCTTTTATCGAGTCATCAGCCTATAAATCAAGCCCACTAGTATAAGACATTCGTCATTTGGTTGCCGAAACTTTTACTTTTTGCGCCCAGACTTAACGGTAAATGTGATGCCATATTTTTGTTATTAAGTGCATCTAATAGCAACCGTACCTTGAATAATGCCACTATCATGACAATAAAGTAAGACGGCGCAAACATTACCAGAGCAGCACTTTTAGCTTGTACAGAATTGACCACATAACGAATACCTCTCATAAAATGACATTGTTTGGCAAAATCTATAACAAACCATACCTGTTACTCACTGCTGATTTGATTTAGATTTACTTATCAAAATAAAAACTTAAAATCAGAAACTAAAACAAGAGCACACCGACTGTCGTTTACATCGTTTCGTTTGTATCGCTCTATAAAACTATCAATGCCTTTATAGAGCGATATGAATGACAGCATTATCCACAATTTTAATAAACCACTTCGACTTCATTGACGCTTTCAACGTTTAGACATTTTTTTAAATACAATTTTAGCAAATAGGAAACCTATCACCGATGGCACATGACCATATCGCAATACGCGGCGCACGTACGCACAATTTAAAAAACATTGATTTAGACATACCACGAGATAAATTCGTGGTCATCACTGGTTTATCAGGTTCTGGTAAATCATCATTGGCATTCGATACTTTGTATGCTGAAGGGCAACGCCGTTACGTCGAGAGCTTATCGGCCTACGCACGTCAGTTCCTCTCACAGATGGAAAAGCCTGACGTCGATAGTATCGAAGGTCTATCCCCTGCGATTGCTATCGAGCAAAAATCAACCAACCATAACCCACGCTCTACGGTCGGTACGATTACTGAGATTTATGATTATTTGCGGCTGCTGTATGCGCGTATTGGTACACCGTTTTGCCCTGAGCATGGCGAGCCAATGGTCGCACAGTCGGTCACCGAAATGGTCGATCAAGTCATGGCGCTACCCGATGACACCAAAATCATGATTTTGGCACCTGTCATTCGTGAGCGTAAAGGTGAGCATACCGTCTTACTAGAGCAGCTGATTGGCCAAGGCTTTGTGCGTGTGCGCGTTGACGGCGATGTGTATGACACCGATGAGCTACCAACTTTAGATAAAAAGAAAAAACATACCATCGAAGTGGTGGTTGATCGTTTCAAAGTCCGTGATGACTTGGGTAACCGCGTTGCAGAAAGCTTAGAGACTGCCCTACGCTTAGGTCAAGGTCTGGTCACGCTGCATTTTATGGATGGCAATCCAAAAGAAGGCGGCGATGACAACCAAGTCATGTCAGCCAAGCATTCTTGTCCTGTGTGTGATCGTGCCGTCTCTGAACTTGAGCCACGTATGTTCAGTTTTAACAACCCATACGGCGCTTGTCCAAGCTGTGACGGTCTCGGTAAACGTCAGTACTTCTCTGCTGAGAAACTGATTACCCATCATGAAAAATCGCTCAACCAAGGTGCTATTAATGGCTGGGATAAGCGTCATGCTTATTACTTCGGTCTGCTGTCAACTGTGTGCAATCATTTTAAAATTGATATGGATGCGCCGTGGCAAGACCTGCCAAAAGAGCAGCAAGATCTCATCATGAATGGCTCTGGTAAAGAAAAGCTAACCTTTAACTTTACTGATGAGCGCGGTCGTAAAACCAATAAGACCGTACCATTTGAAGGCGTGCTTCCTTATCTAGAACGTCGTTATGCTAAGACGCAAAGCAATCTCGTCCGTGACGAGCTGGCCAAATACTTAGCTGATACCACTTGTAACGTCTGTGATGGTGCGCGCCTGAATGAAATCTCACGCAATGTCCGTGTTGATGATCAAACCATTGCTGAAATCGTCAAACTGTCTATCGGTGATGCCGCAGAGTATTATAAAACGCTAAAGATTGGCGGTCATAAAGGTGAAGTCGCAGAAAAAATCTTTAAAGAGATCAATGAGCGTCTGAACTTTCTAGTGAGTGTCGGACTGGATTACTTATCTCTTGCCCGCTCTGCTGAAACGCTATCGGGCGGTGAAGCACAGCGTATTCGTCTTGCCAGCCAAATCGGTGCAGGTCTGATGGGCGTGATGTATGTACTCGATGAGCCCTCTATTGGACTCCATCAACGTGACAATGATCGCCTGCTCAAAACCCTGACGCGCTTGCGTGATTTGGGTAATACCGTACTGGTCGTTGAGCATGATGAAGATGCGATTCGCCAAGCGGATCACGTCATCGATATCGGTATCGGCGCAGGTATACATGGCGGTCATGTCATTGCTCAAGGTACAGTCGATGACATCATGGCAAATAAAGAGTCGCTGACTGGACAATACATGTCTGGTAAAAAGAGAATCGAGATTCCAACCATTCGTCATCAGCCAAAAATGATAGATGTGGAAGTCAAAGGAAAAGCCAAACCGAAAAAAGCACCAATGACGATTGAGCTAAAAGGTGCCTCAGGCAACAACCTACATGATGTGGATTTGACCATTCCCATTGGTATTATGACTTGCGTGACTGGCGTATCGGGTTCGGGCAAATCAACCTTGATCAACCGTACGCTGATGCCATTGGCCGCGACTCAGTTGAATAATGCCTCAACGCTGATTGCCGATAAATTTGAAAGCATTAGCGGTCTTGAGCATTTGGACAAAATGGTCGATATTGACCAAAGCCCAATTGGTCGTACACCGCGCTCAAACCCAGCGACTTATACAGGCGTGTTTACCCCAGTACGTGAGATGTTTGCGCAAACGCAAGAAGCGCGCGCACGTGGTTATAAGGCCGGTCGCTTTAGTTTCAACGTAAAAGGTGGACGCTGTGAGATGTGTCAAGGTGATGGCCTCATCAAAGTTGAGATGCATTTCTTACCGGATATGTATGTGCCCTGTGATACCTGTGAAGGCAAGCGCTACAACCGCGAGACCTTAGAGATTCACTATAAAGGCAAAGCCATCGCCGACGTGCTCGATATGACCGTTGAAGACGCGACTGAGTTCTTCTCAGCGATACCAGCGATCTATCGTCGCCTGCAAGCGCTGATGGATGTTGGACTAAGCTATATCCGTCTCGGACAGTCTGCGCCCACGCTATCAGGTGGTGAAGCACAGCGAGTCAAGTTAGCACGTGAGCTTGCTAAACGTGATACGGGACAGACGCTCTATATCTTGGATGAGCCAACTACTGGTTTGCATTTCCATGATATCGATAAGCTGCTCAATATCTTGCATGCCCTACGTGATAAAGGTAATACCATCGTGGTCATCGAGCATAACTTGGATGTCATCAAAACGGCGGATTGGGTGATTGATCTTGGCCCTGAAGGCGGTAAAGGTGGCGGCATGATCATCGCAGAAGGTACGCCTGAAGAAGTGGCAGAGGTCGAAGAATCTTACACGGGTATATTCTTAAAGCCGATGCTTGAACAAGGCATGAAAGAAGTAAGCTGATACCAGTTAATGAACTATTGATAAAAGGCCACTCTACTGAATAGGGTGGCCTTTTTTGTTGGGTACTATTTTGTTAGATACTGTTTTGTTAGGTACTATTTTATTGTAATACTATAAAGCGCTACCCAGTCCATGAGTTGCAAGCCTTAATGATCTATGTGTGTAAAATTTCAACCTGTACGGCTACATTGCGTTACCTTTCTTAATATTTATTAAAGATACTTAAACTTTGATTGTATTAATATTTAAATGGTACAACATCATGCGCAAACGCATACGATATAGAAATAACTGGTTGAGAACGATATAGCGTGCACGAATCGACGCTATTCCCTTTTATACAACCTTTAAAAAATTTAAGGACTTTCCATGAAAAAATTACTATTTATTGTCTTAGCCTCTACTGTTGGCGTTGCTGCCTGTGCATCAAGCGGAACATCAAATAGCAGCCACAACCACAAAAAACCAGCGATGTCAGCTGACATGAAGCAAGCAATGGATGATTGTGCTAAGAGAACTGGCGTAAAAATGAATAAGGACAGTCGCCCAAGTAAAAGCGACATGAAGAAACTAGAATCATGTATGACTGCAAAAGGGTATAAAAAACCTGAAGGACATGGTCAAGGTCATTCTCACTAATTAGTATTTTTTAGATAATTGATGATATAAGGCTACTCTTTAGGGAGTGGCCTTTTTTGTTTGTTCTAGAGTTAGCGTAAATCCTATGAATACTTTAAACTGACTATTGCAATCTATAAGTGGCAATTAGCTTTTAAGGTAAAAGATTTAATGCGAATTTCTAGTGGCCTAGAACTAAATTTTAAATTAATAGTCATTAGCTTGGCTTTAATTTTGGTTAGTATCAATTGTTATGCCATACGTGAGGAATGCGAAATAGATAAAGGCTACAGTCTACCTGAAGATACTAGAGTAGAGCTATTTGAGTGTTATCATCATGGTTTCGTTGAAGGCCTAGTAGTGGTCGAGCAAGGCGAAGTATTTGGCAAAAACAATAAATATGGCTTTGCAAATAAACAGGGTGACATAATTGTTCCACTCGAATTTGATAACGCTTCTTCGTTTAGTGAAGGCTTTGCTAAAGTTGAGAAACAAAATAAATTTAGTTTTATCAATACTAAGGGTGAACCGCTTGTGCTCATTGAGTATGATTCTGCAAGATCATTTTCAGACGGTTTCGCCGTCGTTGAAAAGGCAGAAAATTATGGCTTTCTTAATACCCGAGGGGAAATTATAATACCTCTGATATATGATACAGCCTGGGACTTTAGACAAGGCTTAGCGCTGGTTGGACTTGATGAAAAAGTCGGCATGATCAATCCGCAAGGACAGTTAATTATACCGATTGAA
Organism: Psychrobacter fjordensis; assembly: GCF_904845995.1. Taxonomy (NCBI): domain Bacteria; kingdom Pseudomonadati; phylum Pseudomonadota; class Gammaproteobacteria; order Moraxellales; family Moraxellaceae; genus Psychrobacter; species Psychrobacter fjordensis. The sequence goes on along the minus strand of NZ_CAJGYP010000001.1, from coordinate 1,715,539 downwards.
TATAACAAAGCGTACCCTGCTGGCGTTGGTGACGAATTAATAGCTTTACAAAAAGTAGATAAATGGGGTTATGCAGATAGAACAGGTGAAATTATAGTACCATTTATATATGATGAAGCTCGTCCTTTTACTGAGCAGGATAATGGTCTTGCACAGGTAATGAAGAACGGTAAGTTTGGCTATCTAGATCTACAAGGACAAGTAGTAATACCTATAGAGTATGAAACCTTAGGAGCATTTATAGATCAAAAAATTCTAAATGAGATTAGTTTATATCCTGAAGAACTGGCTAAAGTAAAAAGAGATGGCAAGACTTTTTATATTAATAGAGAAGGCGAAAAACTTAGCATATTTTATGTAATCGTTAGAAAAATCCTACTTAGTACATGGCTATATATATGGCAATTATTCTTACAGTTTTTTTTGATTGTAGTGCTCATTACAGCAATAATCAAAATTAGTCAGATTATTGTCGGAAGGTTGAAAACTTAGTAGACAGTTTAAGCAGAGCTTATAACTTCTGCTATTCTTGAGTTTTAAGACTAATTTTTTGGATTTCATATCTCGGTACCAACCTATCCCTCATTATAATTAGCTTTCAAAATTTCAATGTCTCTTAAAATTTATGTATGGTTTTAGCTGATTTGAGCCACTTAGATAAACGGCCAACCAATGAGCTACCCACCCTCCCTACACCAACAATTTCTCCAAGCTTAAACGCATTTTATCTGAGATAGCAGTCGGCTTTCTCGTTTCAGCATCGACATACACATGGACGAATCGACCTTGCGCCACCGCCGTTGCCTCAACATCATTTTCATCAGCATTGAAAACCGCGACTAGATATCTGACCGAAGAGTTACCAATTTTAGTCACGCCAATGCCGACTTCTAGCTCGTAGGTTGGGTTGACGAAGGAAACCCAACTGTCTCATATTCATCAAAACCAACTCGTTGGGTCTCATCCTTCGACACCAACCTACAATTTAAACGCGGAATTACCTACAATCCGTAGGTTGGGTGGAGCTTGCGATACCCAACAAAATTAAGTAATATCAGCTATTAGTTATAATTTGCAGAATAGCATGCAGTATCGAAGGCACTATCAAAAAGGAGCAACCTACTTTTTCACTGTCAACCTAGCTGATAGGTCTAGCGATTTGCTAGTCAAAGAAATTGCAACACTTAGACGCGCCTTCAAACTCGTTAAACAAAAACACCCCTTCTACATTGATGCCATTGTTATTTTGCCAGACCATTTGCATATGTTATGTACTATGCCAAATAATGATGCAGACTTCTCTAAACGAATAAAACTCATTAAATATTACTTTTCTTATAATATTGCCAAAACAGAATCTATTTCGAGTAGTAGACTTAAAAAAAGTGAGCGTGGTATTTGGCAACGTCGATTTTGGGAGCATTGTATTCGCGATGAATCAGACTATCGAGCACATATTGATTATATTCATATGAACCCTATTAAACATGAGTATGTGAAACAAGTTAAAGACTGGCAATATTCCTCATTTCATCGATTTGTGACGGATGGTTTGCTTCCTATCAATTGGGGCGGATGAGCATATTCTTTTTTGAAGTAAATGTTGGGTGTCGCAAGCTCCACCCAACCTACAAGTTAGACATTTTTCAGAGTTAAGACATAAAACCAATTAACTTAAATAAATTCCCTCTCAACACTCATCACCCGTTAATCTATGCTGTGTTCTATTTTCTCCTCAACTTGACTACACTGCGACTCGACCTCTCGTTTAGACAATCCAACGACCACAAACGTCCATTCGCTGGCTTCATGCCGATCACGCTCGCCGCTTTCATATACCGCGACGTTGGGCGTATTACCAAAGCCCCTAAGTTGGGTATAGCATGCGACGTAATTTCAAAATTAAACCAGTCATTTTTCGATATTTCTTTGCAAAAAAAGCAAGCCTCTCGACTTGCTTTTTTTATTTTCTATGCTCTTTTAATAGTATCGTACTTATCTAATTGTACCGATCTATTAAGGTGCTTTAGCAGCCGCTTGATAAATTGGCGTAACTTCAGGCAAGAGTGCTTTGATTTTAGCGATACGCTGCCCAGAATTTGGATGCGTAGACGTCAAAGTAACTAAGGCGCTACTACGACCATTTTCGGCCTCCATTTTTTCCCATACTGACACTGCAGACGCTGGATTGTAGCCTGCCTGCGCCATCAAACGCAAACCACCCGCATCGGCTTGTGATTCTTGACTACGAGAAAACGGCTTATCAATACCTAGGTCATTAATTAAGCCCAATGCATTATCACTTAATCCTGTTTTTGACTGTAGTTGTGCACCACCTAACTGCATCGCTAAACCAGTCAGAACTTTTTGCCCTGCGTCCTTTTTACTGTGCTCAGACAATGCATGGGTCATTTCGTGTCCCATGATTGCAGCGATTTCTGCATCAGTTAACTTTAACGTCTCTACAATACCTGTGTAAAAGGCCATTTTGCCACCAGGCATTGCCCAAGCATTTAATTCAGGTGACTTTATAACCGTAATTTGCCAATCAAAAGGCACGCCTGTTGTATTGGCTTGAACGGCGTAAGGCTTTATACGATTAAAGACTTTTTTAACTCGAATGGCGGTCGAAGAAGTATTGTCTACTGCGCCTTGACTCTTAGCACTAGAAACCACTTGAGAGTAGCTTTTTGCCGCATCGCTATTTAAGGTAGCAGTATCGTATCCTGCCATATCGGCTACTGTAGTACAGCCCGCCAACGTAGTAATGGTGGTAAGCAATAGAACATTTTTCATTTTATTAAAAGTGGTCATTAGACGTCCAAGTTAAAAGATACAGTTGAAGTAGATAGCTAGATAAAGGTAATGAATTGAGAATGTAACCAAGATGTAAGTAATGTGTCTGAATTATCGAGGAAGAGATTATCACCATAGAAAACAAAAGTCTATTAATTTTACAATCTATCGCCTATTTTCCGTCGTAAGTCATACCCAACATGCATCTGAAGTATATAACGTCATTATTTTAATTTGAGTCACTGCTTAGCGAGCATCTTATAACCCAAACCTACCTAAACAAATACCCTGTCTACAGTCATCACCCACGCATCTGCGCTAGTCTCTATCTTCTCTTGTCTAAAATATCTTATCCTTTGTAGTCATATCAAATATAATGTCCAATAATGCCTGCGCGTCAGCATCCAGACCCTTTATAATAGCGTATCATATCAATAACCAATATGCGTACTTCCACAATGACTTCTATCAGTTACGTAAAGCAGCAGCGTGTCTACCGTACGTTCTAGCTTCTCTTCAATCTGACTACACTACGATTCAACCTCACATTTAAACAGACCAATTATTACAAAGGTCCATTCACTGGCATCATACCGATCACGTACTACTTTAACTCATGTATATTTAAGCGCTCATGAGCACTGATTACCAGTATATTTATTAAAAGATAGATAGTCTGTCGAATAATCACCAACAAACTCCACGACTGGAATATTATAGGATTTGTATGCTTTGAATCTGGTAGATTTCCCTTGGCTTATGCATTCATCCATATCAGAAACACAGTGACAAACCTCATTGGTTGCATAGCTACCAAACTGCTTACCTGTATTGATCACCATATCTTGAGAGACACCCTGTACTTTGGTACCGTCGTCATAACTACCATAGACCACACCAACAACTTTTGTTTTATGTGGATTATTGACTTGCCACTTGATCGCGCGATAAGACCCTAGATATAAAACTATAGGCGCTGTACTCTTTGGGATATCGAGCACAACCGCTTGATTATCCGCTTCATAAGCACCAGCATATAACGCGACGACATTAGGATATTGAGTCTTGATGTCTACTAAAAAGTCACTAGAGTCTGTGGGCTGTTTCACTTCTGATATTGGTGTTAGCATGACGCTGACATCAGTGGTATGCCAACTGTTTGAATACTCAACCTCAATAATGTGATTGCCTTTTGGAATAAATACTTTTTGCTCAACATCATGAAGTCCCTGCTCAAGAATGACGCGCCTATCAATGGAAACCCTGCCACCAGACCAGCTTTTATTCATCAATATATTATAAAACTCTGATTTAGGCGCGTTTAACACCCCGACCCAATACGCATTCAAATTACTCGAAGGAATCCCTAAAAACTCATCATAAGCGTACTTTTTTTGAATGGCAGAAACTGGCATTGCTTTGACTACCTTTTCTACGTTATTCGCATCAATGTAATAAGCCATGTAACCCGAGTCAGGTACTTTACGTTTAGGATTTAGAAAGTCGCCCCAGGTATTAGTGGTGAAAGGAAACTTGTATAGATGATTATCAAACATTTGCGAGTCATTAGTTTGCACCTGACCTGCGTTTGACTTTGTTTGAATAAGATAAGAGGAAGTATCACTATAAAAGGTGAGGCTGTCTTGATGATTTTCGGTTAGATTTGTATATGTATCCTCAAAATTAGAATGGACCCTATTTGTACACTGATTTTTTTTTGCTTCTATCTTTCTATAATTAACGGTAGCCAATTTTGCAAAATTTATAGAACGGTTAGTGTTGCTAAAAGACACTTTATCGACTGAAGATGCACCAGTATAACCTATCACTTTAAAGCCATACCTATGTTGCAATGAGCCGATGTCTAAGATGACATCGCTACCATCACAGCGAAAATTGCCACCAGCACAGCTACAGCTAACATCGGAGTTATAGTTACCCAGTCTATGACCATGATCAAAAGTCAGTTTTTTGTTCACGCCACTAACTTGTGAACCTTCACTATAACTGCCATATACCACACCAATTACATTGGATTCGTACTCGTTATTCTCGCTATCGATAACGGTCGTATTGATGTTCCAATGTATTGGGCTATACGAGCTTAGATATAAAATGACAGGTTCTTTTATATCAGGCATATCAATAGTTGTTTCTCGTCCACTAGAGTTATAAGCGCCTACATATAGTGCAACTGCATCCGGATACTTCTGTCTAATGTCGGCTAAAAAATAACTGGTTGGATCTTCAACATTGGTTATGTCAGCATCAGCAGGCAGTACAGAAAACCGTTCATCACACACTTCATTAGAACATTCTATTACTGTCTCATTGTTGTCTTTAATATTGCTGTCAGAGCTTTTATCACAGCCTATCAAAGATAACGGCATCATAAAAAGTAGCGAGATATAAGTGAATGCAGCAAAGAATTGTTTAATAATCATAGTGTGTTTAGCTTATGTATAGTTATCGTAGAGTATCATTTAGATAAGATAAATAACATTATAGTAACTTTTGATACAATAAGCGATATTCGTTCATTATTCTCCTTGCCAAAAAATCTTATACTTTATCTTAGCTTTCAATATAATGTCCAATAATGCCTGCGCGTCAGCACTCAGACCCTTTATAATAGCGTATCAATAACCAATATGCGTACTTCCACAATGACCTCTATCAGTTACGTAAAGCAGCAGCGCATTACCCGACTATGCGTGCGCTGCGGCCTACTTCTTATGCAGTATGGTGCTGAGTCTGCCATCGTGGTGGACTTGTCCAAGCGCTTGGGCATTGCTTTGGGAATGAACAGCGTAGAATGCTCGCTCAATTTTAATGCCCTTACCTTGACCACTATCTGTGATGAGCGCTGTATCACCACTACCAGAGACACAATCAATCAGAGCATCAACGTCAATTTATTGGTACAAATTCAGCAAATCGTTAATAAGACCGAAGACACCATAGATAATGATGATTTGATAGACCTGACTACGCTTGCCTTTGATGAGTTAGACAAGACGGTTTATCCAACATGGCTAGTCGGCATATTTGTGGGCATTTCTTGTGCCGCATTTGCTTATCTTAACAGTGCCAGTTGGTTGATGACGGCGGTGACATTTGTCGCTGGTATGGTGGCGATGCTCACTCGTATTTATCTGTCCAAACATCACTTTAACCCCTTTATTACGGTTATCGTGACGGCATTTATCGCCTCTCTCATTGGCGCAACCACGTATTATTTTGATATTGGGAACAATGCCGATATCGCCGTTGCATCCAGTGTGCTGCTACTGGTGCCAAGCTTCCCCCTCATTAATTCTTTTTCGGATATCTTAAAAGGCTATGTCAATATCGGGGTTGGACGTGCCGTGTTTACCTATATGTTGACCTTATCCGCGTGCGTTGGCATCGTGATGGCCCTTGTTTTACTTCAAATACAGCACTGGGGGTTTTGACATGTGGTTTATAGAAACCGTTGTACTGTCTTGCATCATCACCCTTGGTTGGACGCTGATGTTCACTGTTCCCAAACGCTACATTCTGCCGTGTTTGCTCATGACTGCTTTTGGGTTTGGACTAAAGACTGCACTTGTCCATCAGCAAGTACATCTTGTAGTAGCCAGCTTTTTTGGAGCGATGCTTGCCAGTTTTTTGGGCGTGTATTTTTCTAAGAAATATACCCTACCGCCTAAAGCGCTCATTTCGCCAAGTGTCATCTGTATGATGCCCGGTATCGCCGCGTATAAGGCGATGGTCAGCATGGTGCAGATTGGCTATTTTGGTTTTTCAGACGAGTTATTTAGTCAAATGATGGTGTACTTGTTTGAGGCTTTGTTTGTGACCTCAGGATTGGTACTGGGTTTGTCAATTCCTGGGCTGTTATTTTATAGACGTCGTGCTATTGTTTAAGTGGGTTTAGATAGGCTTAGCTATATAAATACTGACCACATGGAAGCAACTCAACACACCTTAACCATAAAAAACTTGTAAGATGGATTATAAGACCCATTACAGTAGAGTCCAAAACAAGAGCATTCAAAACAATAAACCTTAAAACTGTACCAATAACAATTTAATAAAGAGACCTGATTATGACCAAACATTATGACTATATCGCCATTGGCGGCGGCAGCGGCGGCATTGCCTCAATCAACCGTGCAGCAAGCTATGGCAAAAAATGCGCCATTATCGAAGCCAATCAACTGGGTGGTACTTGTGTGAATTTGGGCTGTGTTCCCAAAAAAGTGATGTGGTATGGCGCGCAAGTTGCCGAAGCCATTCATAAATATGCGCCCGATTATGGTTTTGATGTTGAGTTTAAAGGTTTTGACTTCCAAAAACTGGTGCAGAGCCGTCAACAGTACATCGAAAATATCCACCGCTCTTATGACAACAACTTGGCCAAAAATGGCGTAGAAGTCATCAAAGGCTTTGCCAAATTTGTCGATACCAATACCATAGAAGTGAACGGCGAACTCATTACCGCTGACCATATTTTGATTGCCACGGGCGGTCACCCGATTCAACCAAATATCAAAGGCGCAGAATACGGTATCGATTCTGATGGCTTTTTTGCCTTGAACCATTTGCCAAAACGTGTGGCGATTGTGGGTGCAGGATATATCGCTGTCGAAATCGCAGGCGTACTAAACAGTCTAGGTGCAGAGGTGCATTTATATGTGCGCAAACACTCGCCACTACGCGCATTTGACCATACTATTGTAGAAACCTTGCTGATAGAGATGGAGCAAGATGGTATTCATCTGCACACCAACACTGCCATCAATGAAGTCAATAAAAATGACGATGATAGCCTGAACCTATCTACCAATAGTGGTGGCGAAGACTGTATTGACACAGTAGATTGCTTGATTTGGGCCATTGGTCGTGCGCCATCAACAGACGGTATCAACCTGCAAGTGACAGGGGTCGCGACGACTGAGACTGGCAAAATCAAAGTCGATGCGTTCCAAAATACCAATATCGACAACATCTATGCAGTCGGCGATATTATCGAAAACAGTGTTGATTTGACTCCAGTGGCGATTGCCGCAGGTCGCCGCTTATCAGAGCGTCTATTTAATAATAAGCCTAATGAGCACTTAGACTATACGTTGATACCGACCGTTATTTTTACCCACCCTGCGATTGGTACGATTGGCTTGTCTGAAATCGACGCGATTGAACGCTATGGCAAAGACAATATCAAATGCTATAAATCGAGCTTTACCTCTATGTATAGTGCAGTGACCCAGCATCGCCAAAAATGCACCATGAAGCTGGTGTGCTTGGGCGATGACGAAAAAGTCATTGGCTTACATGGTATTGGCTTTGGTGTCGATGAGATGATTCAAGGTTTTGCAGTCGCGATTAAAATGGGTGCGACTAAAGCTGACTTTGATAATACTGTTGCAATTCACCCAACAGGCTCGGAAGAGTTTGTGACGATGCGTTAGTTACGTAGACTGAACACGAAAAAGAGGGTGCTTTATAAGCACCCTCTTTTTCGTTATCAATCCAATCTCAGCCAATTTTTCAGTGAGTTAATATCTAAATGTCATCGATACTACGAACCACTCGGATGATAAAAATTAGCTATTTACTACAATTGCCCTTAATACCGAGCTCAAGGCCAGCTATCGCTTCTTTGCCTTCACTTTCAGGTACTAACTTCAAACCAGCACCACCGACAAAAAGACCAGGCTTAATATACTGTTTGACGAAGTAGTTTTGACCTGTTTCAGTCATTACCATTAAATCATTTGGTGAGAACTCAGATTCTGTTGAAACTTTATGCTCTTTATTTCCTAGCACCTCATGGTAAAAGAATGTTCCACGCGCAGTCTCTCCAATACACTCATCATCTACCCAGATATCTTTCTTCAAAGCTGCACCCACCACACTATTGCTACGGTAAATATATAGACCAGCATTATCTGTACTTGGTACTTTAACTTGCTTGAGTACATTAGATACTTCAACATTTTCAGTGGGTACAGAAGCACAACCAGCAAATAGTATTGATGTAACCGTTAGAAAAGCGATTCTTTTTAGCATGTTGTCTCTCTAAGAATAAGGATAGTTTTATTTAATATATTTCAATAACTTTATTACGAATAACTTATAGAAACATACCCCAGTTTCAATAGTCAAAACCAACTCGTCACTCGCTTGATAAACCTTAAAACTGGTTTTGCAAGTACCTCAATTATCAGTAACAGTCATTTGATATGTGACATCTATATGACTATGTAATTGAGGTTTTCGTTGATTTTTTACCACTAATCCCCTCGTTCTTAATGTGTCTATAAAGTTACTAGAACTATATAGAATTATATCTTAGAAGCCAACTTAATTCTCGATATTTGCCTATTTTTATTTGATATTGCTTTTTTATAATTGAATCACCTCTGTTTGAATAGCTCTAAAAATTCTAAGTGAAGTCACCTTCATACAGACAGCACAATCCTAGTACTGCTATCATGCATTTAATAATGTCCGTTGAGAGATGACTGTGTGGCAGGTGTACTTTTTTATATTACCAATTGGCTTAGGGATTATGACCTTGGCAGCGAGCTTACTTTGTTTATTTGCTTATCTTATGTCTGATGACAATGCCACACGCTTGCCAGCCTTTAACTGGTTTAAGCGCTTAATCATCGTGGCATTTTTATTGTTGAGCGTGGGGCTATTTATGACCTTTAGATATTTTTGGCGTTGATTCAGACATTATAGTTTTAAGTGTCTTTTCGCTAAAATAATATAATCAGCTAACGATTTTTTCTAATTCTAATAGCTCTAAGTCTTCACGCTTTGGCTCGCCATTATTCCCATCGTTTGGAAATGGCATTTTATTACCATTTAACTGATAACCGCGGCGCTCATAGTAGGCCAATAACTCAGGACGATGGCTAAGAATAGACATGGTCAAACGGCTCGGTTGATTCTGTGACTGTAAATGGCGATCTGCAAAGGTCTCTGCTGCTTGTAAGATAACATTACCAACGCCTTGCCCTTGTAGCACAGGATGTACCGCAAACATACCGATATAAGCTTTTTTATTTGAGGTAGCATTGGTTTTGATATCAACAGCGATACAGCCAAGTATCTCACCTGTTTCTTCTCCATCACGGTCGCCCGTTGTTGTTTTTGGATAGACAAAATAATAGTGATTAGGGTCATTGATAACGGCAGCAAGCTCAGCTGCTGTGGTTCTAATACCACCAATCAAATCTGCCTCATTGGTCCAACCTGCTGTCTCGCGATAGCAGCAATTCAATAACTGCTCAAGTGCGCTAATATCATCTAACGTGGCTTCACGTAAAAATACAGAGTCTTTATCAAATCGGTCTGTTTTTGTATGGCCTTGATTTATATTATTTTCGCTCATATTAGAATTTTTCCTTTTTCGTCTATGTATAGTTGAATTCAAATAATTTCGATACAAGGAAACCGAGTGCAAGTTATACATGAGTATACTTAACGAGGATGATGATGTAGCGGATTTATATGGATTTGACTATATAAAAACTGACTTAGATTCCTAAGCCAGCCTAGGGCATGTCATCAATTAGATTGTGAGGCTTAAAATGAGAAAAATTGTAGATAAATGAGGAAGAAATTGCCGTGAATATGAACATATTGACAAAATTCCTGACGATATTTATCAAAATTTAGCCATTTTAAGACCACTAAATGTATTAATGTGCTAATTGATGACATGCCCAAGATACTAATACTTATTACTTTGTAGTGCTAGAGCGATAATGCTTGTGCTTGCTTGATAATATCAAACCCTGCATGGAGCTGCGCGCGCGTCGGTGCATGACCACAGCGAAGTAGCTCAGAGAAAGCGACCAATTCTTTGTCACGACCAAGCGTACTTGCCGCGCTGGCACGACTGTCCTCTCCTGCGTCATCGAAATAGTACTCGATATAATCGAGCGTATCTGGCGTACCAAGCAATATACTGTTATCTGGCGTTTGCGCATGGCCGCTATAGCGTAGGCTTTTGCCATATTGCATGGACCAAAAAAACGGCACACGGGCATCTAACGTCTCTACTGTGTCGTCTTTTAATATCGCAGCTGCCGCCACGAGCCCATGCTGTAATGCCACACGCCAATGCTCAATACGCATACGTCCCATCTGCCCAGATGCTTTTGCGATATCGCCCAGTGCATATACCCCATCACGCAATTGTAGCTTGCTATCGACCTGTACACCATCAGGATCATTGACCTCTTCTAACAGCGCAGTATTGGCAGATACTCCTGTGCCTAAAATCACAATGTCGGCATCAATCTGCTCACCATTTCCTAGTATCACACCGCCCACTTGTGAAAAGGTTTGGTTCTCTTCTTCATTCTCAGACTGATTGACAACCCTCTTAACCTCAGTAATTGCATTGACCGTGGCATCAAATACAAAGTTAACGCCGTTTTCTTCGTGCAACTTGATAAGCGCATTACTAACGGTTTCTGAGACGATATTACCCATTACACGGTCAGACTGCCCAACCACTGTGATTGAAGCTGTCGTGCCTGCCTGCGCTAAGGCTGAGGCGACCTCCATACCAATAAACCCAGTACCGATAATCACCACGCGCTGATCATGACTGGCCGCTTTAATCAACTTGGCATCATCCATACTGCGTAAGGTATATACGCCATCTAACTCTACTCCCATAATAGGCGGTATAGTAGGTGACGACCCTGTGGCCACCACCAAATAATCGGCAGATATGGTTTTATCACTACTATTATCATTGTTGCTGTTACTACTATCACTAACAACCATTAAAGTACGCTCATTAGGCAATACTTTGCTCACCGTTTGATTCAAGCGCAAATCAATATTGTTGTCTTTGGCCCAGTCGCTACCGCCAAGCAGCAGCTTTTCTTCTGGTATATTCCCTGCCAAAAAAGCTTTAGACAATAACGGACGATTATAAGGGGCTCTGTTGTCAGCACTAATCAATGTGATATCACCGCCATATCCAGTATTACGCAAATAATGTGCCGTCATAAACCCAGCCGCACCGCCGCCCACAATCACGGTATGAGTGTCTGTCAATTTATCATTTGGTATATCAGTCTTTTCTTTGGCTGATGTCGTCACAATCAACTCATCACTATTGTCAGTCAGTTGATATTGGGTCAAGCCTTCGGTGGCGATTGGCTCTAACAATGTGCCATCACGACTATCAAAAGTAGCATGATGCCATGGGCAAACCACACGGTTGCCACAGCGTAACCCGTTGCCTAAATCTGCCCCTGCATGTGGGCATTTACCATCAAACGCATGAAACTCGTCGTCGTCTCGGGTGATTAAAATGATACTATCATCCTCTTGCTTGTATGATTTCATACCGCCACTAGGAATGTCCGCCTTGCTGATAGTAACTGTGTTAATCGTTGCATTGGTCATAAGTCTTCCTTAACGGTTATAATAGATTTCTAATAAAAACGGTATGAAAACAACTCTATGATCTTTTCATACCCTATTCATCGATAGTAGCAAGACCATTTAGCACATGCTGTTTTTTTGTATGTTTACTGCGTTGCAAAACGTAATTTTCACGTTTTATCTAAAACCCTCTATTACCATGACTTCCATTTAAAACTTATAATCAAAATAAAAGATTACTTTATGACTTATCTAGACAACCATCTCGAAACGCCTACGACCTCTACTTCTGAACCGCATTTGGAGAGCAAGCCAATTACGAGTGCATCCGTTGATGTGGCCGATATCGATATTTCAGCTGCCGCGGATACTGAGCAATTGCCACAGCCGATGCAGCCACCATTAAAACGGGCAACTTATAAGGCCAATACTACGGATTTTATCGTCAATGAGATATTGCCATTAGACTTCACCAATGAAGGTGAGCACCTATGGTTGCATATTCAGAAATCAGGCATGAACACTGCTTATTTGGCCAAACTATTATCAGAGTGGGCAGAGATTCCATTACGTGATGTTGGATATTCAGGACTGAAAGACCGTCATGCACTAACAACACAGTGGTTTAGCCTACGAATACCCAAGAAGCAGTTACCGGCCACTGAGTTTGCACCGATAGATATCGGAGAGACAGAGTCAGTCATTATTCTCGCTCAGCATTGGCATAACAAAAAGCTCAATCGTGGTACGCATCGTGCCAATCAATTCGTAATTACCTTACGTGATATTCAGTTTGAAAATATCGATACTGAGACACCAGAATCTGAGCAGCTATTGTCTGCAAAAGAAGCAGTCGAGCAGTATTTATCGAATATTAGCCAAAGTGGTGTCCCCAATTATTTTGGTCCACAGCGTTTTGGTCGTCAAGGCAATAACATCAGAGAGGCATTATCACTGTTTGCCCGTCCACTACGAGCGCCTCGCCCATCGTCTAAAAAAAGCAAAAGCAAGCGTGCACCGCGAGAGCAAAACACGATGGAGCTGTCTGCAGCGCGTAGCTTGATATTTAATGAGATCTTGGCAGCACGCGTACGAGATGGTAGCTGGAATACTGGTCTATCCGGTGAAGTGTTTAATTTGGATGGCTCAGGATCAATCTTTACGAGTGAAGAGGTAGACGACACATTACGTGAACGAATGGCTAGTGGTGATATCCATCCAACGGCTGTGATGTGGGGCATAGACAATGATAAAGTCAGTAATGCGGCGGCAGACGTTGAAAATGATACCGTACAACATAGCCCTTTATTGACGCAGTTAGCTGCTGGTTTAGAACAACGAGATATAAAGGCACAACGACGAGCGCTGCGTTTACCTATCGAAGCGTTAGCGTGGGTATGGTGTGATTCAGAAGAGGAGTCTCAGACACTCGTGTTGGATTTCACGCTAACGACTGGCAGCTTTGCAACGAGTGTATTGGCGAGTTTGGTACAGCAGTTAGTTTTTTAATCAACTATAGTTATCGGTAGGTACAGATTAGAACATTCATATCGATGGCAGTAGTCATCTATGAATGTTCAGCTGCTTGATTACTTTCTAATGACTATAAAGCGAATCTATCTTGTCATCGCCTGATTTTAACATCTCATTCGCACTCACAACTTGATTACGCCCGCGGCCCTTAGCCTTGTATAAAGCCTTATCTGCCCTACAGATCAAGCGCTGGCAAATATCTTGAGGCAATTGTGTGAGTTCGGTTTGGTTATCAAACGTTCTTCCAATATACGATTTTTTTAGCTGTGAATGATCAAGCTGACATCCCGTTTCTGTTTTGCCTGCCGCTCGATTCGCTTTCTTAAAAGACATGCATTCTTTATAAGTCAGCGTATACAATCCGAGACTAGCGGTCACGTTAAAGGTAATATTGTTATCGACCACAATGGTTTGTTCAGCAATGCTTAGCCGTAGCTGCTCAGCAATGACCATCGCACTATCATGCTTTGTATTTGCCAGTACAATCAAAAACTCCTCGCCACCATATCGGCTAACAATTGTATCATCCGTTAAAGACTGCGACAGCGTCTGTGCCACTGTGCTCAAGACTCGATCACCCACATCATGACCGTAATTGTCATTAACTTCCTTAAACCAATCCAAATCCAATAAGATCACGCTGATATCTTGAGACTCCTTTATCGTCACCAATGCTTGCTTCATTTGCATCAGACCATAACGACGATTCTTTAGTTGTGTCAGCTCATCTTGATTGGCATGTTGTAAGGTTTCTTTTCTACTGTCATCTAATATCACCAACAAAGTACGGAACATATAAATAATAAAAATAGCTTTTGGTAGCGACATATAAATATGTGTAGAACGCCACAACAGATTAGAAGACTGGCGTAGATAATTGATATCATCCCAGTTTAACGCCTGATTCCTCATTATAACCATTTCATTATAAGTCATATAACTATGAATGTTAGGAGGCAGCGTCGTGGCAACCATTTGTCGTAGATTGGGTATCGTAATACCAGCATAAGGAATGAGTGTTACCACCAAAATAGCAATGATTTGCCCTATAAATGCTCGCCATACATACCGCCGGCTAATGAGCATCATACCCAACATCGTACCACCTACTAACGAGACACCCGCTACCAAACTACTATGTCCCAATACTGCGACAATAAAGGTAATGTAGGCACTATAAATAGTAATAAGTATCGCTTGCCATGTATAGATATTGCTATTGGCACTTCTAACCGGTGAAAAACGACTGGACATCCATAGCAAAAACACACCTACCATGGACACACCAATCCATATTGGATACAGCAGATTCATATCAATGTAATTACTATAAGTATCACGGCGATACCAAACAAATAAGCACCACAGCCAATGCGAAAAAACATCCATTACCATGAATGCTGCCAGTAGTGCCGTCCTATCAGCTGCTTGCCATTCAAAAACTGCTTTAGAAAGCTGTTTGTAGCCTAGATAAAACTTAGATACAGCCATAATGGGCTACCGGAAATAAAAAAAATGATGGAGCTAAAGCCAGAACAATAACTGACAACTCATGATTACTACTGAAACCAAAACTACTTATTCAGTGTGGCCATTTATGCCTGAGTTATCAATTCATTTGATGGATTCACACGTCAATACCTGACGCTTTGTTTTAAACATTATTTAAATATATATATTAACTCAGGCAGCCTCCAAGATTAACCGATAATCAACCACTTTTCAGTGAATTTTATAGGTATTTTTTGAATAGTTGTAACACAGATTAAGCAAACATCTTAA
Organism: Psychrobacter fjordensis; assembly: GCF_904845995.1. Lineage (NCBI taxonomy): Bacteria > Pseudomonadati > Pseudomonadota > Gammaproteobacteria > Moraxellales > Moraxellaceae > Psychrobacter > Psychrobacter fjordensis. The sequence continues at coordinate 1,700,020 of NZ_CAJGYP010000001.1, read as the reverse complement.
AAGACTGCCAAACCCCTTGCTGTTCAGGGTTCAACGTCGGTACATCGCCCAAACGTCGCCACGGCATATTACTACCATGAAAGTCACTGCCAATTGATGTGACAAGATCGTGCTCAGCGATACTACGATCGACCATTCTGCGAGTGCTAACTGGCTCACTATTGGCGGGCAGCTCACAAGCATCACCGCCTAACTGGGCAAACTCTTCGATCAGTTTACGCACACGAGTGGCTGAGAGTTGATAGCGAGTCGGATGCGCCAGTACAGCCTTGCCACCACAAGCATGAATTAGCTCGATACCATGCTGCATCGTTAGCGCCTCGATTGCCACATAAGCAGGTTTATTATCCGCCAGATATTTATCAAAGGCCTTTTGTACGGTTTTTACTTCACCACGCTCAAACAATACTTGACCAATATGCGCACGCCCTACTGCTTGTGGATTGCCACCTGCTTTCACAAGTACAGCTTGCCACAACTCGTCATAACTGATATCTAGCAATTCACTGAGCTTTTCAGTAATTTTCTGACCACGCGTGGCACGACTGTCTTGCAGCTGCTGCAATGTTGCATGCATTTTTTCAAGATCAGTAAAATCAAGACCAAGTACATGGATAATCTTGTTGGTCGATTTGTTTTTACCATAACCACCGCTAAGTGTATGCTCACAGCTGATCTCAACACCATTAATAAGTTGCATATCACAGGCCGTCGCAGCGACTCTCGCCTCATCAATTCCTGCGAGGGTATCGTGATCGGTCAGAGCCAATACATTGACACCAGCCGCGTGGGCGCGTTGTATTACTTCCGTTGGCCCATAAGTACCATCAGAGCAAGTACTGTGACAATGTAGATCGAATTTCATAAATAAGCCTTAGCATTTTAAAATAATAAGCATTAAAGGGAGTAAAAAGAGAAATACAGTAGTAGCTAGCCGTTGTGTAGTCTATTCAATATGAAAGTCATTCAAGCAAACCGAGTGTCGATGTATATTAAATACTTCAAGCGAGGTTGACGCGGTAACGCTTTTATAATGGAATGACTGCATTTAATATATAGAACTATTGACATTATCGAATCGTTATATTTGGTAGCAGCGCTGCTCATGAGCCATAATCATAGAGTATTACGAAGCAAGCCCATCATGTAGAACGATTATCGCGTTGATTGCTTTTTTTTGGTGCAGTAGACGTGTAAACTACCCCATACGTTTTTGGTGGACACCCTATTTGTTATGAAAGCCCTATTAGACTTTATTCCTTTAATTGCCTTTTTCATTGGTGCGCGTCACAGTGGCATCTTGGCAGGGGCCGGTGCTTTACTCATCGCCACGATTATCGTTTATGCGATTCATTTTATCCGCCAAAAAGGCAAGTTTGATAAGCAGCAATGGGTTGTTTTACTATTAACCATTCTGTTTTGTGGTGGTACCTTAATCTTACGTGATGACATCTATCTGCGTTGGAAGTCACCAATTATCAACGGTATCTTTGCTTTGACGCTATTAGTAAGTGCCGCGATTAATAAGCCTCTGATGCAGCTAGCAATGAAGGATGTTTTTTCGCTCACGATGAGTGGCTGGAAAAAACTCACCATCGCTTGGGCATTGTTTTTTGCCATGATGGGCGTCTTACATTATATCACAGCGTTTACGATGTCAGATGAAGCATGGATCAACTTTAAAACGTACGGTTGGATTCCAATTATGTTGGTATTCGTTGTGGCTCAGTTTGCAGTATTAAAAAATTACTTAAATCCAGAACTGACAAACAAAACCACTAAGTAATACTTAAGCTATTATTTTATAATAAATACGATTTTTGAATATCCATAGTATTTTAAATATTTATAGCAACGGCATTAGTCGCTATGAATTGAGCTTTATTGATTAGGGTCTGTTGAACATTCAATAGACCCTAAACACACTTTACATCAATCATCACTTTATTGAGGAAGTCTTATGTCCTTATTTGCCATTATTGGTCACGATGTTGCAGAGAGCAGCGCGCAACGTCAGATTACTCGTATCGAACATCTTGAACGTCTTAAAGTATTGAACAATGAGCAGCGACTCATTATTGCAGGTCCAAACCCTATCGAGCATGGTCAAAGCGCTATGTCAGGCAGTCTAATCATTGCTGATTTTGACTCTCTTGAGGCTGCACAAGCATGGGCAAACGAAGAGCCTTACTTGCGCGATGGTGTGTACAGCCATGTAGATATCAAGCCATTCATTCAAGCACTACCAAAACCCGATGACAGCACATCAGACAAAGTAGCAGCGTCGTGAGTCAGCGTGTCTCTTATTTGAATACACGTCATTATAAACTCAGCATAGCTACCCTAATGCTTATGGCTGCTGCATCGGTACAAGCTGCACCAACAGTCACTACTATGGATGTGACCGACCCATTAGCAACGATACCGGTGACAGAACCTGAAGCACTAGACGCGCCACCAACCAGTAACTCGGCATTGGATATCAATCGTACTTTAGCAGCGCAACTGCAGCCGTCTAAACAGGCGCTGTCTGATGCCAATCAAGAGTTACTAAGTCGTAATGCCCAGCTGCAGCGCCAAGTAAACGACTTGCAGACTCAAGCAAACGTTTTGGTTTATGAAAGTAAGGGTCAGATTTTCTTGTACGGGGCATTTACAGTCTTGATCAGTCTATTGGTTGGTATCTTTATTTCATGGCTAGTGTTTGTACGCCGCGAGCGCTGGTAGCACACTCTCTCTTTATTGCTCTGTCCTATGTGAGTGTCTATGTCTATTATGTTCACGTCTAAGTCCACGTCTGCACCCAAAGAAACGCCTGATTCTCCTGCGCAATCTAAAACTGCTAATTCACTAAACATTATTACTCCTGCCAAGATTGATTGGCAGGTAGACGATACGGGTAATCAAGTACCCGTATCAGGTGAGTTTGGCGATGTGTATTTTTCACATGCGGATGGTCTAGCAGAGTCGCGATATGTGTTTTTGGCATACAACCAACTGCCAGAGCGACTGGCAAACCTTGCCCCAAGACAATGCTTTACGATCGCTGAATTAGGCTTTGGTACAGGACTTAATCTATTAGCCACTTGGCTGCTATGGCGACAGTTACGCGAGAATCACCCACAATTAGCAACGGCTCGCCTACATTTTATTACCACCGAAAAATTTCCTATACCCCTTGCAGACTTAACACACATCCTTACACTGTGGGCGCAGCGTGCGCCTGAGCTTGCAGAATTGATTGCGCCTCTTTTGGCCGCCTACCCACCCCTTATCGCTGGCTCTCATCGTCTGAATTTCTTTGATGATAATTTAACCGTTGATATGTGGTTTGGTGATGCTGCTGAGAGTTTGGCTAGGTTAGCATTAGACATTTCTATAAAACCTACACCCTACGTTGATGCATGGTTTTTAGATGGCTTTGCCCCTTCCTGTAATAGCACTTTATGGGCAGAAAATATCTTTGCTCAGATACAACGCTTATCATGCCCAAACACTACCGCTGCGACCTATAGCAGTGCAGGTATTGTGAAACGTGGGCTAAGAGAGAATGGCTTTGAGATTAGCAAAGTAAAAGGCTTTGGGCGAAAAAACCAAATGCTAACAGCCGTCATGACTGAGGCTGCTTGTTTATCTGAAAATTATAGTCAGAGCAAGCCTGCTAACAGCACACATAATACTCCTACTCATAGCAACCTTAAGCCTGATCATAGTATCGTCATTGGCGCTGGTGTCTCAGGATTGCTAACGGCTTGGTCGTTGGCTAATCGTGGCGTCCAAGTCACTTTGTTAGACAAATCAGCACCCTTAGCAGGCGCATCAGGCAACCCCCGCGCCTTACTTGCTCCCAAAATGACGCCTATTCATCATGTCGATGAACATTTACATACCATGGGTTATCTCTACAGCAGCAGGCTGTATCGTGTGCTAAATGAAACAGCTGCACAGCAAAATATAGCGCCTATACTAGAGCCAACAGGCGCCCTTGATTTACTGATAAAAGCCAATATCGGTACAGAGAAAATTGCAGACTATCCTGATGACATGGCAACCACGTTATCGCTTTTACAGGCGCAAGATGCCAGCGGGTTAAGAACACAGGATGTATCGGAGAATCTATATCTACCGCAGTCCGGCTTGGTCAATCCACAAGCCTTAAAAGATACGATTCTGAACCATCCGCTCATCCACTTTCAACAGTTAGCCGTCAATAATATTAGCGAGATGGAAGGTCATGTTTGTGTTGAAGGGGATAATCAAAATCAAGAATTAGTATCTATAACTGCTGATAATGTGGTGGTTTGTGCGGCATTTGAGAGCCATCAGTTAGATCAGCGTATTTTTGACTGTCGTAAAATTCGTGGGCAGCTTTCTTGGTTTACGCCTACAGCCGAACAATTCGCAAGCTTACCTAAAATACCGCTCAAATATAGTGGTTACTGTACGCCATTCACTGCCCAAGTAGATGACGGGCAATTAAACGATGTTATAGAGTGCAGCCCTCAGTTTCTACTAGGGGCAAGCTTTATACGTAATGATACGGACACGGACATCCGTGAGGAAGAGCATCAGATTAGCCGTAATAAACTAGTTACTGCTATTCCCGAGATGGATTCGGTCATTCCAACAGATATGAGCTTATGGCAAGGACGTGCTGGCGTTCGTACCCAAACACCTGACTACCACCCCATCGTTGGACAATTGATTGATAGCGAACGCGTTTGGGTAATGAGTGCGATGGGTGCTAAAGGCTATGCTATTGCGCCACTATGCGCTGAGGCATTAGTAGATATGATGCTAGGCTCGTTTACACCTATATCAACCGCGATGCTAGCACGCCTATCACCAAATCGTACGCGTTTGCAAACACCGCTGACTTAATTTTTTCTTTTAATGGAAAGCTTTAATCATTGCCCTCCATTCTAGATTTAACCGAACCGAAGAGGGATTTGCCAGAATCAGATTCAGGTGCCCCTTGATGAGCAATTTTAGCGCTGCCATCATTTTTTACTGTAGCCATGGGGCTAGCAGTCAAGGTTCGAATTTGTGCCTCATCACGCGTGTTCTTTTGAATGGTCACAGCAGCAAACAAACTCATGGTAAATGCCATCATATAAAAGCCTTTTTCACTGAGACTTAAGCCTCCCGCATTCATTAGACCTATCACGATAAGTGCAATAGACAATCCTAAAGCTGCCCAACTGATTAAGTAATACATATTCGTCGTTGGAATACCCTCACTACGATCACGCAAGGTTTTTTGCAAACTGATCGCCGAATAAAGACCAAGCGCCAGCACTGCTAGATAATAGCCCTTTTCATTCAATAACATACTTTGTGCATTCCATAGTCCCAGTAGATACGCAAGCACACCGACCAGCATGACTGCCCAAGACGTCCCGACATATGCAGTTGTCGGCTTATACGCAGCTAGCTGACTCTTAGTAATCGTGTCATTGTTCATCATGGTCCTTAATTAAAATAAGCAAATATTCGGTAAAGAGGGGCAACTTTTATCGACCTCTGTTTTGCCTTAACATAACACAAGCGTGTTATATTGTAATCTAAAATTATTTTTAAGATAAACAGCCTTTTTAATGCCAGAGTCCCGACATGTCTTTTTTTGCCTTACTCATCTTGCTTAGTCTAATTCTCATCGTGCCCATATTTTTTGTGATGAAAGAAAAATCTAAGCACACTCAGAATGACTCTATACAACGTCATCAAGAGTATCTAGCATCTGCACATCATATCGCGATCCAGTCTCAAGCAGAGCTAGCCTTAAGAGAAAAGGTAGAGAATAGCCAAACTAACAAACTTGACGTTATTAATTTTTCAGCTCACCACCCTTTTATTAAATTGCTCTATGATGAGCAAGTTCCTAAGGTCTTTCGAGCCACGATGGATGATATTGGGCAGCAATATGAATCTACTCATCATGATGAAATCACTGAATCGCAATTATTCACCCTTAATAAGCTCATCGCGACACGTGTGCCAGAATTAATTACTGACTATTTGAGCCTTGATCAGCACTATGCAAAAACGGTCATCATCGACAAGAATCAACAAAATACCAGCTATGACGTCGTGTTAAGTCAGTTAAATTCAATTTTGGACTTTTCACAAAAGCTGAATACCCAAAGCCAAAATGGGGTCGTTGATAAGTTACTGGCTAGCCGCCGATATCTGGATGATGTCTATAAAGAAAGTGGCATGGCAGCCGATAGTCTAAAGATAAAGTGAGTCTCGTATGTCTTATCACCAAACCACTCTTACGTTACCTGCTTATGCACGCGGTCTTCACATCATTACTCCGATAGTTGAAGACGCGATTGACCAGCTGATACCTCACTCTGACAATGCAGGATTGGTACATCTGTTTTTGCAGCATACCTCTGCTAGCCTAACCATTAACGAAAATGCTGATCCAGATGTCAGGCTAGATGCCGAAGACTGGCTTAATAAAATCGCACCCGCTGATCAACCAGAGTATCGCCACACCCTAGAAGGTTCAGATGACTTGCCAGCCCATTTTAAAAGTATGCTGTTTGGCGTGAGTTTGACCATTCCACTTATTAATGGAACGCTAGGATTGGGGTCGTGGCAAGGTATTTACTTGTGTGAGCATAGATACCATCTTGAAAAATATGGTGAGCAGCGAAAGCTGGTTATTACGGTTAATATTTAACAGCACCACTGACTCTTGCATCTTACTGTGCTTAAATAAAGTACGCTTATTGGATAACTACCCTATTATGAACAACCTTACTTTAAACCCACTAAAATCCAAGTCTTACTATAAAGTAATCCCTGCTGTTTTCTTTAGTGCATTGCTACTGACTGCCTGCCAAAAAAATCCAGAATCTGAAGCCGCTAATGAAGTACAGACGGAGACAGCGGTACAAACAACGCCCGTCACGACTAATATCAACGGCATTGATGCTGATGAAAACTTAGACAGCAATACCGACAGTACCACAGCGCAACCAACCGATTCAGAGAGTGATATTAACTTGAGTGAGTTAGAGGGTGATCTTAATACTACTAATACATTAGCAAACAGTGCTGCTGTAGCACCCAATCCTGAGCAAGCCATTACGGGTGCACAAATAACGGATGTCCGTTATAAAAGTGCAGCAGGTGAAACCCTATCCGTTGTCTTTCAAACCTCGGCAGCAGGTATGCTTAATGCTATCCTCACCTTGCCCAATAAACCAAAGCTGACGCTAAGTGCACCAGAAGGCCAAGGTAATAACCCCACCTATCGCTCAAATGATGGCAGTATCGAGCTTGTCAGTCATGCTGGTGGTGGTACTATCGACCTTGTCCAAAATAACAAAATCACTAGCTTTGATGCTGTCAGTGCAGAAGCAGAAGTCATCACTGAGTAATATCTGAACCTTAACATTTATAAAAATTTGCCATAAAAAAGGCGGCATACGTTACGATTAAATAGTAACGTATGCCGCCTTTTTACTTATTCTTTTATTTTAGCCAAACCCTGTGGTTTTCCCGAATAGGCTGACCAACCAACTTATCATTGCCCATAATCCCAAACCAATCACCACAATGACGATTAATCCTAAAATATCAGGGATATGCAGGTACAGCCAAGCAACGATTGGATTACGCCAAAAAAAACCAAAACGACTTTGCTGTTGCTTATCTTCTAGCGATTGATGTAAAAATGGTCGATCCATATGCATGGTTTCAGTGATGCCATACTCATCATGTAGATGCTCATGCACGATACCCAATGTCTTACGACTCGGACGAATGAATATATCGAGCAGCGTCCCAATACCAGGCACGATACCTACTACCATATCAATAAGTGCTAGCCTAACTGCTGGCGTCATCTTATGTGCTGGCACACCCAATTGACGACCCAATATAAATGCATAGCTCGTCAGTGCCAGTCCTGCTAAATCGCCCGCCAATGGAATGGTTGAAAGCGCCGCATCCGCACCCATACCCTGTTTGGTAAACGGTATCCGTACCAACGAATCCATTGTATTGGCAAACTTTGCCAATTTACGCTCGGTCGCAATGACTTGCTCGCGTGTGAGACCATGCTCAGCCAGTCTTGCCTGATAATCGATAATAGGCGTATTAGCGGCAGAACTTCCTTTCGCTTTTAATTTCGACAATTTATCCATTGAACGTCGTCCATATACAAGCGATGGCAATGAGAGCAAAGACGTAACGTCCTACCCAAATATTAGCCAAAAATGCCTGAAAGCAAGCCAATGCATTGTAGCTAGCACAAGCACTGTTTTGCTTGGCAAACATCATAGCGACTAATGCCAAACCAAATACTGGTATGACACCCAACGTAGTCGGCGCAAAATAATGCCACATGACCACGCCCATAATAAGCAAAAACAACGTTTGTAATAGCGAGATGATAATCACATCATAACGGCCAAATAATATCGCCGTTGATTTCACCCCAATTTTCAAATCGTCCTCGCGGTCAGCCATTGCATACTGCGTATCGTAAGCCACCGTCCAGCACATATAGGCTAAAAACAATAACCAACACCAGATGTCAGGAGCACCTTGTACCGCCACATAAGCCATCGGTATCGCCCAACCAAAAGCTGCTGCTAAGAATACTTGCGGCAAATGTGTATAACGTTTCATAAAGGGATAAATAAATGCCAATATAACGGCACCAAACGACCAATAAAACACGGCAATAGGTAAGAAAAATAACAGACTGGCACTTAATAACACCAACACCAAAAACGCAGCGACGGCTTCTTTACCTGATAAGCGCCCGTCAGCTAATGGGCGTCCTTTGGTACGGGTCACATGGCCATCTACCTTTCGATCAGCAAAATCATTAATCGCACAACCGGCCGCCCGCATAAAGATTGCGCCTAATGCAAATATTATAAATATTTTGAGACTTGGCAGCGCTGCCGTTGCTCCTTGCTGCTGTGCTTGACCCATCGCAGCCAGCAGCACGCCCCATAATGTTGGCCATAGCAGCAATTCAATGCCCACTGGCTTATCAAAACGGGTTAGTTGGATGTAGGCCTGTAATTTGTCTTTAAATGTCATGGCTTTCTATTATCATCAATATAATATGTTGTGTGCGTGTTTATAGACTTTGCTAAGAGCGCCTAGAATGACTGCTTAATGAACTGACTGCTGGCTACTGAACTTGTTGCCATAATCGATTGGCTTCGACCAGTGACAGCTCAGGATACTGTTTGCGTAACGCTTTAATCGCCGGAATCTTATTTTTCTTTGCTGCTTGCTGACGCAAAAATGCCAATTGCTCTTGTGGATTGCTCAGCTCTTTTAGACGCGCTTCAAGCCGAAGGATTCGGGTACGCAAAATGATATTGATCAATAATAGCACTGCACCCATGGCCCAAATAATTAGCGTTGACATTCCTTGCTCCTAAATCCATTTTTTTAAACTTAATGATTATAAACCTGCTAACTAAGGCTCGTCCTTATCACCAAATACCACATTTAAAGCATTCTAAACAAAATAACCGTCAAAACGAACTGCTTCATTATGCCAGCTTTCATCGGGTTGTTGGCTTGCTAACAATGGTGCATGCTGAGGTCGTTTTACGATAACGCGCCCAGAGTGCTGTGCAGGTTTATTACTGACAATAGCTTTTGCGGATGCTAGCAGCTGGCATTCTTCGTCCAATGTTGGAGGGCTTGCCAACTGATGCAATGCTTGCATGTGCTTACCAACTTTAGCGCCCTTGCCTGTCTTGCTATCTTGATAGCTATCCTCTGGAAACATAGGGTCCAGATAGACGACATCGATGACGTTACTCTCGCTAGCATCTGACTCAACGTCTAGTCCTTCAAAATAACTAAGCGCATCCGTATTTATGATATGTAAACGTGACATCAGCTTTTGCCAATTCGGCAACGTACTCATGCGCTGTTGCTCTACAAGTAAGAGCAATGCCATCAAAGGCTGCTGCTCAAGCATGATGACTTGGGCGCCCGTACTACCCAATATCAAGCTATCATGCCCAAAACCCGCCGTCGCATCAATGATGCAGCTATCCGATGTGAGCTTGGTAGCTTGTAATAGCAATTCAGACTTTCGTCCTGCACTCACCACACGACGTTGCAGTTTGTCCCACTCTGGTGCGACACTTAACCCATCACTAAGCCATGATAGTTTATTTTTATCGTCCAATAACAAGATAGGTTGAATGGCTGTTTGGCTTAATTGCTGACGACGTTTTTGCGTTAATTTATCGACAGACAACTCAGCATTTAATTCGATGGGTAATCGGTGCTGCTCTATCAATACTTGCAAGCTATCTACTTGGTCTTGCTGCGACTCATTAACATAGAGTAACTGGCATTGCATAAAGGCATTAGCCTGTTTAGAAGCGTGTGGCAAACTACTCATGACTACCCTCTTTTTTACTACTCATAAGGCCATCAACCATCATAATGGCTTAACCTGCCATTTGATAACCAAAGCCCCAAGCGGCGACCAATACAATGATACCAGTGATAATGCGTAACCAAGCAAAGATCGTAAAGTCACGACGGCTCACCCATGCTACTAGCAAGCGAATACAGAGTAAAGCGATGATAAATGATACGACTGTACCAACGCCTAGTACTAGCCAGTCTTCACTATTGGTCAATACGTCACCATGTTTGATTAAGTCTAATAATGCCGCGCCTACGATAACTGGGATACCTAAAAAGAATGAAAACTCTGCTGACGCTTTGCGCGAGACACCAAGCCACAGTGCACCAATAATAGTCGCACCCGAGCGTGAGGTCCCTGGTATGAGAGCTAGACATTGAAGCAGACCAATCATCAGCGCAGTTTTTAGACTGACGTCTTCTGCTTCTTCTGCAATGACCGTCTTAGGGCGTTTTTCTACATAAAATATCAGCAGACCGCCGATGATAAGCATAATCGCAACGACGATAGGATTGAATAAATAAGCTTTAATCTCATCAGCGAAGGTAAAGCCAACGATCATCACAGGAATGGTGGCGACAATTAAGCTAAGTCCCAGCTGTCTTGGATTGGTCATGCCTTCTGCTTTACCCGTTAGCAAACCCATGAGCGCTTGCCATAGTCTGCCCCAATAGTCATAGATAACGGCCAAGATAGCACCCAATTGGACGACGACGACAAACAAATCGACCTTTTCTTTGGTCCAAAATCCCATTACATCTGCTGATAAAATTAGGTAGCCAGTGCTAGAAATGGGTAAAAATTCAGTGATACCTTCAACGATACCCATGATGACAGCTTGAATTAATAAAATGATATCCACGGTGGCTTTCCTAGATACAGACCTATTGGTTAGTACAGTTTTTAGTGTGTTGTTGTATTTTACGTAGCGCTAAAAATGATGGGGGTTGACTACGCTTTACCTTGCTCTTTAAGGGTTTTCCAAGCTTGGTTACGTAAGTATTTTGGTAAAGCTTGCGATGCTTCGGTCCCACCTACCGCCATAAACTGGGCAATACCGAGCTGACCGATAACTACTGCATCCGGCGACACGTCTTCATGAAAAATCTGATTATCATGCAACGTTAATAGACCTGAGCCATTACCAACAATAGCTATATCGAACGTAGTCTGACTGTCATAATCTAACAGCTGCTCAGTGCTATCACTATCAGCAATCAGCACTGGCTGCATAATGGCTGCTTCACTATCAATTACTGCATACTGTCCAAAATACACTTGCTGCATACGGGCATCAAGCGCGCTATATACTTGCGTCAGACCATACTGCTGATACGCACTCTGCGCAATTGCTTGCAAGCTAGATATGCCCACACATGGGATATCATGTGCCACAGATAGCGCTTGCACCACTGCCGTATTGATTCTAATACCACTAAATGCACCAGGACCTCGATTAAATATCAATGCCTGTATATCAGCAAGCTTTAACTGCGCTTCGGATAAAGCCGCATCAATCATTGGCAGAATCTGCTGAGTCTGCTGACGTTTACCAGTCTCGGTATGACTCGATAGTACCTGACCATTCGAATCCAAAATTGCGATTGAGCACTGATCAAACACGGTATCCATTGCTAAAAACATCATAACCTCGGCTTATAGTCTGGGCATTTTAAAGTAACTTGATAACTGAATATTATAAAAGCGTGCTAGCTTCATAAAATAGCGCCTATCATAGCATTTAGGACTGACGAATTTTATTACTTTCTGCGTTTTCCATACTTTATCCATGAGCGCTGAATTGAATTAGAGAAAAAGAAAAAACCTCAAAACCATATCAGTTTTGAGGCTTCCATCAGAAAGTCATAGACAATACAGACAGCTATGGTTTAAAAGCGCGTTTTAAACTTCTTTGGCGCTTGATTCTGCATTTCCTGCATCTGCTTTTGCATCTCTTCGGTGCTTGGCATGTTATTTGGATCAAGGCCCATCTGCTTTGCCATTTGCTCTGGATTCACATCTTTTGGGCTGCCTTGTTGACCACCGCCACCGAATAGTGGACCACCACCGCCGCCACCTGCTCCGCCGCCGCCCATCAGTCCTTGCATAGATTTCATCATTTTACTGATGCCTTCAGGCTTGGAGATCATTTTCATCATTTTTGCCATTTGCTTATGTTGCTTGAGCAAGCGATTGACATCTTGAATCTCACGACCAGAGCCCGCAGCAATACGGCGCTTACGGCTTGGGTTAATCTTATCGGGATTTTTACGCTCAAATGGTGTCATAGAATTGATTAACGCTTCCATTTCACGCACTTTTTCTTCTGGCTTGGCATCTTCGACTGCTTTTTGCATATCAGAGCCGCCCATGCCTGGCATTTTGTCTAAAAATCCTGCCATGCCGCCCATGCTTTTCATTTGCTGGAACTGCGTCAAGAGATCCTCAAGGTCGAACTCGCCGCCCTTTTGCATCTTTTTCGCCATTTTTTCGGCTTTATCACGGTCGATTTTTTGCTCGACTTCTTCCACCAAACTCAGTACATCACCCATACCAAGAATACGCTGAGCAATACGCTCAGGATGGAACAGCTCTAACTCATCTAGTTTCTCACCGCGACCTAAAAACTTAATCGGCTTACCTGTGATCGCACGTACAGAAAGTGCCGCACCGCCGCGTGCATCACCATCTGTTTTGGTCAGAATAACACCTGTCAACGGCAGCGCATCATTAAAGGCTTTGGCGGTATTGGCAGCATCTTGACCTGTCATTGCATCAACGACAAATAGCGTCTCAGACGGATTGACAGCAGCGGTTAGCGCCTTAATCTCATCCATCATTGTATCGTCGATATGTAGACGACCAGCCGTATCAATAATCAAAATATCTTGATATTGGATTTTTGCTTCTTCGATAGCACGTAGCGCGATATCGATTGGGTTTTCGTCAGCGCTTGAATTCACAAACTTGGCGTTGACCTGACCTGCTACTTGCTCAAGCTGCTTGATGGCGGCTGGACGATAGACGTCAGCTGAAACCAACATGACTTTTTTCTTATGACGCTCTTGTAAAAACTTAGCCAACTTACCTGCAGTAGTGGTTTTACCCGCACCTTGCAGACCTGCAAGCAAATAAACAACAGGTGGCTTACCCGTCATCTCTAACTGTTGATTGGCACTGCCCATCATCTCAGTCAGTTCGTCATGGACGATTTTGACAAATGCTTGGCCTGGGGCAAGCTCTTTAAGCACCTCAGCACCAAGTGCTTGCTCTTTAACACGCTTAACAAAGTCGCGAGTGACAGGTAGTGCCACATCAGCTTCCAGTAGCGCCATGCGCACTTCACGCATAGTGTCTTTGATATTGTCTTCGGTCAGCTGTCCAGTACCCACGATATTACGCAGGCTAGACGATAAGCGTTCTGTTAAGGTATCAAACATAAATAACTCTCAGTTAAAATAATTCTCGGTTAAACCATTTGAATGGCTTATAAATAATATTAGGGTGCATTATGAGATGTTAGCCATTGGCTCACATTCTCTAAAAATGCCCTATAAAAAATCGTATTATCAATACTATAGCATCAAGCAGGCGCAAAACTTATAGGGTTTTTGCAAAATCATTCACTCCTAAATATATCATTTAGAGCTATCTGTTCTATTTAACTTACTCTGGCTAAACATTTATAAGGAATACGCAAGATGGTACTCAATTGGCTGCCATTTTATGATAAATTGGATAATTATTCTAATCATTCCAATAATACCACTTTAGCATTCACCTGAGCGGCTATTTTCACTCAGTATGAGACGAGGCTTTATGTCTGTGCACCTTGCATTCTTACTTGCTAGCCTAGCTTATATCTTAGTCAGCATTTACATCGGTTGGGCGCTGATTCGAAGCACACCTATTCGGAAAGACATCAGCTTGGGTCTATTGACGGCTGGCATGGTCGCGCACGCAGTGCTGCTCTATCCCTATGTCGTAACTCTTTATGGTCTAAATTTTAATCTGTTTAATACCATTAGCCTGATTAGTTTGTTTTTCTTGTTTTTCTATATGCTATTTAGTCTCTATCGCCCCATCATTAGCCTTGGCATCTTAGCTTCGCCAACGGCACTTATGGGCATGACCATTGGTTATGTTGGTCGTGCCCCTTATCAGCCCATTACTGATATCAGTATCGGGCTTGAGGCTCATATACTGCTCTCTCTCGCCGCCTATTGTGTGCTGCTGATGGCAGCGGTGCAAGCGCTATTTTTACGCCTACAAATCCGCGAGCTTAAGCATCATACGATTCATCGGTTTTGGGTCAACAAACTCCCTTCACTACAAAGTATGGAAAGCTTATTGTTCGATATGCTTTTGGTGGGCTTTGTCTTGCTCAGTATTGCGCTAGGCATTGGTTTTATTTATGTGCAAGACCTGATGGCTCAGCACATTGTCCATAAGACCGTCTTTAGCCTGCTTTCATGGTTGTTGTTTGGCACACTACTATTTGGTAGTTGGCGCGCAGGGTGGCGTGGTAAGCGTGCTGCTAATATTACCATTTATGCCTTTATTCTACTGGCCATTGGTTTTGTCGGTAGCAAGTTTGTTTTAGAGATGCTGCTATAAAAGATAAAATCAGCAAAGGCATCATGGTCGACAGCAATAGTTATTACTGCCGACCACCATCACATTACATGAGTTCTCTATTCGCTTTGTCTTAGTTAAAAACTACGGTCTTGTTCCCTGCCACAATCACACGGTTCTGCACATGCCAGTTCACAGCGCGCGCCAGTACATTACGCTCGATATCACGGCCAATAGCACGCAGCTCCGTCACACCTTGACGATGCGTCACACGATGCACGTCTTGCTCTATGATAGGCCCTTGATCCAGTTCAGCAGTAACATAATGCGCCGTTGCACCAATCAGCTTCACGCCTTTATCATAGGCTTGACGATAAGGATCTGCCCCCACAAAGGCTGGTAGAAATGAATGATGAATGTTGATAACTTGCATCGGCCAACGCTTCACAAAGTCAGACGACAATATCTGCATATAACGCGCCAATACGAGCAAGTCATTGCCTGCCATCAATTTATGAATCTGCTCTTCTGCCTCAGCTTTATTATTCTTAGTCACTGGTACATGATGAAAAGTAATACCAAAGTTTTCTACCGATTGACGTAAGTCAGGATGGTTGCTGACGACAGAGGTAATCTCGCAATCAAGAAGACCGCGCTGATGACGCCATAACAAATCTAATAACGCGTGATCAAACTTCGATACCAAAATACCGACCTTGGTTTTAATTGCATTATTGTGTAGTCGCCATTCCATACTGTGGCGTTTGGCTACTGTATGACCAAAACTGGCTTCAAAATTATCAATAATATCGCTCAGTCCTGCTAAGGCAAATTCTAAACGCATAAAATACTGACCGCCTTCATGGGCAGTTGAATACTGATCGAGAGTAATGATATTGGCGCCATATCGATGTATAAACTCAGATACAGCTTGTACGATGCCTGCTTGATCTTTGCATTTAATCAGCAATGTCGCGGTATCGATAGCAACTGGAGCGGCTGTATTTATAGAAGTGGTACTCGACTGTATATTCGATGATGAAACCGTTTTTGTATTATCTGACATAGTAAGCCCAATTAAAAATAAAACTCGCTACTAGGTTCAAATGCTAGTAGCACAGGAAACTGGCTATTTTAGTCTTTTTTGCGAGTCTTTGCTGACTGAGTTGATGATTTTTTATAATAACTGATACAAAATAACCTCAAGTGAAAATTAATCTTTACTATTAAACAATCAACAACATAGCCCATTCATTTCAGGGTATAATGACCACCCTTTAAACCAACAATAATCATAAAAATATTTGAGTATTCATCTCTTTTATGGTATAAATGTCGGCTTTAAAATTTTCTGAATTGGTATGCTTGTTATTTGCCTTTAGATAACAGTAATATCAACTCAACATTCATATAGTTTTGTTTGGTGCAAAGCTGCCGCTTGCTGTGTCCATGCCGCAAAAACGTGCAACTTGCCCAGACTGGTATGAGAAAAACTCATACCTCATAGATTAGGAGTTCGCCATGTCTCGAGTTTGCCAAGTGACTGGAAAGCGCCCTATGGTGGGTAATAATGTTTCGCACGCAAACAACAAAACCCGTCGTCGCTTTCTACCAAACCTTCATAACCATCGTTTTTGGGTAGAGTCTGAAAATCGTTTTGTACGTCTACGTGTGTCTACCAAAGGTATGCGCACTATTGACAAACTTGGTATCGATAAAGTGTTAGCAGATATGCGCGCACAAGGTCAAAAAGTTTAAGTTAAGACTTGCAGCTTGATATGTTGATGATTTTCAGCAATTGAGCTGCTTTTCTGCTACATCTTATGTAGCTACTTAATATTTTAGATCCGTACCTATCGTTTGAAGACCCCTCATTTACAGGAAAGCTATCATGAGAGATAAAATTAAGTTAGTATCAACAGCTGGTACTGGGTATTACTACACCACTACTAAAAACAAGCGCACTATGCCTGGCAAAATGGAAATCAAAAAGTTTGATCCAAAAGTACGCCAGCATGTAATCTTTAAAGAAGCTAAAATCAAATAATTACCATTTTTATCAATGGTTTTATCTGAAAAAAAAGGGTTTATCAATTGATAAACCCTTTTTTTCGTTTTGATTAATTATCCATCACTGACGACTAATCAAATCACTTATCAGCTGTAGTGCGTTGGCTCTTTGTCATAGACATGTGCATGCCATTGGCTCATCTGCTTTTGCATAATGACCTGAATCGCTGCATGAATCATATGCTGACCAATCGCTTGAGTGTCACTACCAAGCAGCTCTTTGAGTTTTTCAGAAAAATCAATGGTCATCAATGGTGCTTCATCTTGTTCGGCATCACGCAAAAGCAACCTACCATCATCCGCTTCTACTAGCTCAAGTGTGGTCTCTTTGGCAAATCCTGCAAGTTGATCGGTACTCTCGTTATCTACTTCTATATCGTTATCGATATCGTATGGCATGAATTTGCTCCTTATTATCCCGTCCAATACTGGCAAAAAATCGCATATAGCCACATTATTGTTTTGCAGTAATACGGGTAAAACTGTCTTACTCATACAATGGACGCTTTCACCTTGGAATTCAAGGGCTGTCACATAAGTCTTCTACATAGATGAGCACTTAAATGAGATGTTTCTTATAAAATCAATGCCAGTAACGCAGCTTTCCTAAGGTAAATAAGAAGGCCACAAACATGCCAAGGTAATAAACAAGCTTTAGCTCAAGCGTGCGATCTCGATATTTGAACGGTAGTGCAACAGTGGCAGTCGCGGTAGGCAGTATCAACAGCATGAGTAGCCAGTTTTCAATGACATTTAGCCAACCTTGTAAATCCGTACCATTACGTAACGAAGCCAAGCCCAATAGCAAACACGCTATAATTAAGCTCGTAAACAAACCGTTTGGTAAATCTTTTGGGTAAATAATTCTGGCAATACTGGCTGGCATAATTCGCATGTAAAATCCCAGTCATACTTATATAGCATGACTTCATGATTAAAAAGTGTATAGAAAACAGCTTATAAAATATGACAACGCTACCTGTATTAAGTAGCATCGTCTTTGCTGCTAAAGCCTTTAACTATAAGTACCCATCAACCATAGCATCGAAATACAAGACGTCAAATAGCCCAAACTAATAGCATTCCAGCTCTCGATATGCATACCTTTAACCTTGTTAAAAATACGTGATCCTACCCAGAACAACAGGGGAATACCCAGTACAAATGAGGGCACGATTACGGCTGCATGACGCAATACTTCTCCGACATCATCGCCGACCATTAGACGAAAACCATAACCTGCTAGACTCAAAACGAGCGCAAACACCGCTAGGCCAATAGTGATACCTTTCGGAACTAAGCTACGTTGCTGCGCTGTGCTTGCTGCTGGTTCCGGCGACACTGACGAGTTGATTGAATTTTTTATGTCCATATTCCACCTACCTTTACGTAACTTGCTGTTAGGCATCGTTATAAGTTATACAGCATATTTTAAGACTCTTTTGCGCCAATAGCATTGGGGCATTTTCGCTATCACACTATACGGCAGTGACTGACAGCTATTGGCAATTATTAACAGTTATTAGCCAATGCAAGCTCTACACGCATCGCGTCGATAGCAGACTTATAGTCTTCTTGATTAAATATCGCAGAGCCCGCGACGAACATATCAGCACCTGCCTCAGCTATCGCACGAATATTACTGGCTTTGACACCACCATCAACCTCTAATCTAATGTCTCGGCCACTGGTGATAATACGCTGACGAACTTGGCGTACCTTGTCTAGAGTACCTTCAATAAACGACTGTCCACCGTAGCCAGGATTGACACTCATCAGTAGAATTTGATCCACTTTATCCATGACATAATCTAAATAATGTAATGGCGTTGCCGGGTTTAATACCAGACCACATTCAGCACCACCATCTTTAATGAGCTGTAACGAACGGTCAATGTGTCCACTGGCTTCTGGATGAAAAGTAATAATGCTCGCACCCGCTTCCAAGAACTGCTCAATCATACTATCGACAGGTGACACCATCAGGTGTACATCAATAGGTGCATCAATACCATAATCGCGCAGTGCCTTACAGATCATACTACCAAACGTCAAATTGGGTACGTAATGATTGTCCATCACATCAAAATGAATCACATCGGCACCTGACTCTAATACCTTTTCAACTTCTTCGCCTAAACGTGCAAAATCAGCTGAGAGTATCGATGGTGCAATAAGATATGGTTTAGAAGGACTAATCATAATTGAGCTACCTAATTGATGTATAAATAAAGTATTAATAAAATAGAAAGAAACTTGCAACTGGTGTGTCTATTATAGCAGGCATCAAGCGACTGATATTGAGTGCAAATGACTAGCGCTGCTTGTACTGAGTTTTACAATAAGCACGCCCAACGCCAAAATCTCGTTTCGCTTGATGTTTGGTAGCGCGGTTGCTCACTCGCTGACGCCATAACCGAAAAGACGACGGCTTGAGCTCTTGGCGCATGAGTTTAATAACCCCTGCTTCATTGAGACCATAGCTGTGCTCGATAGCGCCAAATGGTGTCCTGTCTTCCCATGCCATCTCTATCACTCGCGAGATTTGAATCTCATCAAGCACTCTATCACCAGCGTCATTGATGTTTTTTGCGACAAACTCATCTGAGTTAGCTTTAGAGACTTGCTCACTGTTGCTATGCTGCTTATTTTTTAGAGCGGCATCCATATCAGCTTGCATAGTCGCAAGTGCTGACGGCGCACTTTTAGACTCTGAGTGGGTGTTACGTATTGAATGGGTCTCACGTATTGAATTCGCATTGGAATTAGATGCTGTTAAATCTTGATAACTTGCCATAATTTTACCTTTTAAACATTAGCGCGTGTTGAGCGGCTTAGTGAAAAGATTTCCGCTTCAATGCCTAGCTAAGTTGTGCCATGCGCCAATGATGTTCGATATGGTCGTTGATAACGCTCTGAATAAAATAATAACTGTGGTCGTGACCCGCCTGATAACGCAATGTTAAAGGCTGTTTGGCTTTTTCACAAGCCTGTTGTAACTTAGCAGTTTGCAACTGACCTTCTGCTAAAAAATTATCAGCCCCGCCTTGATCAACCAAAATACTAGAGTACTGCTGACCGACTTTTTCGATCATTTTTGAGGCATCTGCTTGCGACCATAGTGACTCATCCTTACCAAAATACTCAGTGTAAGCAGCCTCACCCCATGCTGACTCACTGGCAGCGCATACTGGCGACAGTGCAGAAACACTGACAAACTTACTTGGGAATTTGAATCCTAGTAGTAAAGCACCGTGACCACCCATTGAGTGCCCTGTGATACCAATGCTATGGATTGGGAACTCTGAGCGCAGCAAGTCATATAGCTCATCGACGATATAGCTTTGCATATTGAAGTTGTCTGCCCAAGGTGCTTGAGTAGCATCGACATAATAGCTAGCCCCTTGACCCACAAAATAGCGTTCATCATTGGGTACGTCATGGCCTTCACTGCTTCTAGGAGAAGTATCAGGCGCGATTAATATCATGCCAAGCTCACTACATTTCTGCTGGAAATGCGCTTTGTGCGTGACATTGTCAGCATTACAAGTAAGACCTGATAAGTAAAGAATCGCTGGGCAAAGTCGGCCCGCAAGCGCTTCGTCAGGCAGGTAGATGCTGAACGTCATTGGCGTTTTGGTAGACGTTGATTGATGACTATAATAGTGTTGCTCGCCATCAAAACAGCGATTCACACTTTTCTTTGTCAGCGGTGAATTGGCGGATAAACTGTGATTATAAGAATGATTCATGAGTGATGTTCCTTTTGTTCAAAGCAAAATACACAATATTTAGTTTGTAGTACTGGCGGTCTCAACGACTGGCTGATTACCATCGTTATCATTAACGATATTAATAGCCGTATCAGACTCGTTAGTGATACTAGCGACGGATGGTCGTGTGTTATCAAATAATACCTGCTCAAATGCAGGCAATGCTGTTTCCATGAGGCTGCCGATGACCATCTGCGGCTCTGATGGCTCAAAGCCCATTAAGTTCTCGCGTTCACTAACACGCAATCTCGCGTCTTTAAATGCTGTCTCAAAACTGGTGTTACTTCGCAGACTCTCAGCAAAAAATGCTTGTCCAAAATAAGTCATCTCTGCTGTATTGGTACAGCCAAATGAGGCTTTATCAGCAGCAGATGCGGTAATCACCACTGTAGTCGGTGACGCTAAGTCATCAATAAATGAGCCTGAATAACAAGCGGATACTACAATTACACGCCAGCGAATACCTGACGCATCTAGCGCCTCACGTAGCCAAGCGGCATCTAAATTATCCATCTCAATCGGTGGATTTGCCAGTTGTACGATGTCCTCGTTGCCATGTGAAGATAGCGTGAGAAATAAAACATCTTCATCGGCATTCATCTGTTGACCGATTCTTTTCAGACCACGCAAAATACTTGTCTTGGTAGCGATTGGCTCATCCATCCAGCTATAGGTGTTGTTGATCAGTGATAGTGAGTGTCCGCTGGTGCCAAAACGCACATCGAACAGCTCACGCACCTTATTAATCTCAGAACGGAAAACGTTTTGATCAGAGAAGCCTGCAACGCCCATAAAGTACCAGTCGGTCTTACCTGGCGTACTTGGATCAATGCTGTTTAATGCTTGCTGTAATAAACGTGGCTGCTCATATAATGCCGCTTCTTCTAAAACAGGCTCTACAGGAATCTGCTTAAATATCGGTTGGTCAGCGACATTACGCTGCCAAATCGTGAGAAGTGCAACAGCACCTACCAGTACGATAACCCGCTCCCACCACGGTATACGCAAGCGATGGAAGAAAATCCACATCAACGCTAACGTCTGCCATAAGAACAGCACTAAAAATAAGACGGGTAAAAATGAATAACTCCAATTGGGCAACCAACCATAGCTACTCAAGTATTGCACCAAGCTCTGTAATAGCGCTGACAATGTATCAGCAACCAACCACAACACCACGGGCACAAAAACCAGCGCTTGATTACCAGCACGCCGTGCCAGAATAATGCCACTCAATAGGATAATCATCGGCCAAATTAGATAACTGACCAACCCTTGCTCATTAAAGATACTGCCACTTTCGGCAGCCAACCAAGAAAACAAGACATTGCTACCGAGTGCTAATAGCGCAAACACGGCAAACTGTATAAAAGTGGGCTTGACCCAAGAAAACGCACGCGTCGACCCTACCAGCATCCATAAGGTTGCAATAATATTGGCAGCGAAGTTGAGCGAAAAGCGCTGAAGAGATACGGTTTTTAACGACGCAAGTGACAAAGACTTAGACCTCTAGCCAGCCGAGAAAATAAAGTGAGTCAATGATAAGTATAGTCGGGGTAATTTAGAGTTAGTACAAGGCAACCGAGTGTAAATAGTACAGCTGTACCACACACAAGATTAGCACCGTATCAACCTACTCATACTTTGACTATATTTTGATATGTTAGCCATTTAATGCCATTAATTTACATTTTTGCATGGCATATAAATATCAATTTTATATTTAATTCACTATGAAATGATTATAAGCGGCATTAAATACTGCCTAATAGTTTAGCTCGCTAATCTATCGCGATTGTAACGGATTGTCGGTCAAGAGGATAAGGCTGATTTGTAAAATTTGCTCATATTTGAGCTGAAAAACCAACAAAAAAGAGGCCTTGCGTACAAGACCTCTTTTTTTATCAAATACCAGTCATTATCTCATCAATAACTCATTGACACGTTTTAGATAAGCGGCTGGATCTTCTAATTGACCACCATCTGCGAGCAATGCTTGATCAAAAATCACTTGCGCCAAATCATCAAACTGTTCGCTGCTTTCAAGCTTCTTAATCAATGGATGATCAGGGTTTACCTCAAGCGTTGGTTTGCTCTCTGGTACGTCCTGTCCCATCTGCTTAAGCATCTGAATCATCTGCGGTGACAGCTCGCCTTCACCCACAACCAAACAAGCTGGGCTATCAACCAAACGAGTAGACACTTTAACGTCTTTAGCACGCTCGCTTAGAGCTGCTTTGAGCTTATCGACTACTGGCTTTAAGGTTTCTTCTGCTTTTGACGCTTCCGCTTTCTCTGCTTCATCTTGCAAGTCACCTAAATCTACTGCGCCTTTCGCGATGTTTTGCAGCGGTGTCTCATCAAATGAGGTTAAGAAGTTCATCGCCCACTCATCGACACGACTGGTCATCAAAATAACTTCGATGCCTTTCTTTTTGAACAGCTCAAGTTGCGGACTATTTTTTGCCGCAGCCAAATTATCAGCTGTTAGATAATAGATGGCTTTTTGGCCTTCTTTCATACGGCCTTTATAATCTTCAAAACTGGTTTTTAGACCGTCTTGCGTGCTGGTGGCATAACGAAGCAATTTGGCAATACGTTCTTGATTGCCCATGTCTTCGCCAAGACCTTCTTTGATAACATCACCAAACTCTGCATAGAACTGTGCAAACTTTTCTTGCTTATCGCTATCTTCGCTATTGCCTAAACTTGCCAATGTCGTCAAGATACGACGCGCGTTACCATCACGGATAGACTTCACATCACGTGACTCTTGTAACAGCTCACGGCTGACGTTTAGTGGCAAGTCTGCTGAATCGATAACGCCTTTAACAAAGCGCAAATACATCGGTAGCAGCTGCTCTGCTTCATCCATAATGAAAACACGTTTGACGTATAACTTGAGGCCATGTTGCTGCTCTCTAGTGTACAAATCTTCTGGTGCTTTCTTAGGGATATACAGAAGCTGCGTATACTGAACACGGCCTTCTACACGGTTATGTGTCCACGTAAGCGGCGCATCCATGTCATACGAGATGTTTTTATAAAAATCAACATACTCATCATCTTCAATTTCAGATGCTGAACGTGTCCATAGTGCACTGGCCTTGTTAATGGTTTCCCATTCGTCAGTCAATACCATCTCGCCACCAGCAGGCGCCTGATCATCAGTGCTGTCGTCTTCGGCTACATCTTCTTGCCAGATCTCTTTACGCATCTGAATCGGTAAGCTGATATGGTCAGAATATTTATTCACCAAGCGCTTGATTTTGCCACGATCTAAATAGCTGTCTTCGCCTTCAGAGTACTCTTCTTTTAAATGCAAAGTGATCGCAGTGCCGCGTGCGGCTTTGGTGATAGGCTCAACTGTGAAGCTACCTGTACCATCTGATACCCAGCGTACACCTGTATCCGCAGGCTCGCCTGCTTTGCGTGATTCAACACTGATGGTATCTGCCACGATAAAGCCTGAATAGAAACCAACACCGAACTGGCCGATTAGTTGGCCTTCTTGCTTTTGCGACTCAGAAAGTTTATCTAAAAATGCTTTGGTACCTGATTTGGCAATCGTACCTAAGTTTTCGATAGCATCCGCTTCATTCATACCAATACCATTATCGGTAAAAGTAATGGTTTTAGCATCTTCATCAACAGCGATGCGAATTTTTAACTCGCCATCATCTTCATAAAGGCTATCATCATTGGTACCTTCAAAACGCAATTTGTCACAAGCATCAGAGGCGTTAGATACTAGCTCACGGACAAAGATGTCAGCGTTAGAATACAGTGAATGCGTCACTAAATGCAGCAACTGCGCCACTTCCGCTTCAAACGTATGTTTTTTTAATTCTGGATTCAGACCTTCAGCTTGAGTTGCTTCACTCATAAAAACTCCTTTAAATTCTATGAAAGACCTATTATAAGATAACGATAAATTTGCCAGAGCTGACCTACTAATATTAGAAAACCTGCCGTGCGCAATATCGTTAAACTGTCTATACTAATAGGGGCATAGAAGAAAATTTCAAGCGTAAATAGGTTATTCAATAAAAAACACCGCCTTAGTTTCCTAAAGCGGTGTTTTCAGATAGTACTTATTGTTGCTCAGTACTCATAAAAGCTTTCTTCCAATAGTAAACAACTCAAGTTGCACAGCTTACTCTGAATAAGCTTCTAGCAATATATCCAGAATAGTAGTTAATTTTTTTGAAAAACGATTGTTCTTTTCCATAGTAACCTTCAGTGCAGTAATATTGTCTTGGTAGACACCATTACAACCGATTACTATGATTATGTAAAATATATTAAATACATATTTTTGTTTTGTTTTTTAAAACAATAAAAATCATTAAACGTTTAGCGCGGCATCGGACGAATCGTTAAAATTTGCTCACTGCGACCAAACGGCCCTTGTACGTCATGTAACACCGCACTGGTCAGCCCTATTCCATCATCGCCGTATTGCTGCACCGCTTCGATACCGAGCCAACGACCTTGTGGTATACGGTGCATATGAATTTGCAAATCAGTGTTTGGAAACATCCATTCTAACTTTGACAACCCAAGACCAAGTCGCGGTACGACACCATTGGCAGTATCAACCATGCCTAGCAAGTGCACCATGTCATCGGTAGGTTCGCCTTCGATCATTTCCATATCATTGGTAATCCACACCATCCCTTTACCAGGGCGACGGTCAGGTTCCGCAACTAGGCGTACGCTTTCGATAAAACCACCCGGCCAGCCTTTCATATCTTCCCAAACTGGTAAATCTTCAGGTCTATGTTTGGCTTTTTGGTCTTCAAGCCCTGCTATAGGACTGGTATCTTGCGTCATGAGTCGCCACGCTCGTGCAATGATGGCATCACGACCGCGACTGCTCATCACTGCCTCAACCAGCTCAATGGTCTTGCCCGGACGAATACAACGCGTGGTAATGGTAAAATCATCAAGCGGTATTAGCCCTAAAATATCGAGACTGATACGGGCAATACGAGTACCTGCTTGCGGTGCATAGCCTTTTAGTTCAGCAGTAAGCAAGCCTGTCGCTGGTGCCATGTGTTGCTCATGCTCATTCCAAGCACCTTGTGCATGCTTGGTCGGCTGATAGTATGCAACGCTAACGCCATCATCCTGCTGTTCTCGTTTGATAAACTTATAATAAGCGGTCATAACTGTCCTATATTTTTTGTTTTTTATTCTATTGAGTAAGCTCTTGCTTTCTTAGCATGAGGATATTACGAGCTTTTCTTATAAAAAATAATAAAAAAATCATCAGCACGACGAGTGCTGCATAAAAAAATGTTTTTTCTGACATAAATTTCATCATGTTCATAAACAACACAAATGCTACTACCACAGTCACCAGCATATTAATTTTTAATTGCTTATTAACTTCAGAGAGAGTGGCAGTTGCTAGTACAAATTTATTGTTTTGCTTGTTCATTCTACTGTGCTCATAGTAGGTTATTTTAATCGTGAACTTTCATAGTAGTTGATTTTACGCTACTTACCGACTTGGGTAATCGGAATACGTAGCGCTTTAGGCAAACTAAATATCACGTTTTCCTCAATACCTGATAACTCGCTAGGCAGGTCGCCACCCCAGTCTTGTAGCTGCTGCAGTACTTCTTGAATCAATACTTCAGGCGCTGATGCACCAGCAGTCACACCTATACTCTGCACACCATCCAACCAGTTTCTGTCCATTTCACTGGCATTATCAATCAAATAAGCACGGCAATTCATACGCTCTGCTAATTCACGCAGACGATTAGAATTCGATGAGTTTGGTGAGCCAACGACTAAGACCACCTCACAGCGGCTGGCTAAGTCTTTTACCGCATCTTGGCGGTTTTGGGTGGCATAGCAGATATCATCTTTACGTGGGCCTTGGATACTAGGGAACTTCTCACGCAGCGCATCGATGACGCGCGCCGTGTCATCCATAGATAAAGTGGTTTGAGTGACGAATGCTAGACGCTCAGCATCTTGTACGGTCAATGCTGCGACATCGCTTTCATCTTCAACCAAATGAATATGACCACCATGGCGACGGTTAAAGCGTCCCATCGTGCCTTCCACTTCAGGGTGTCCGGCATGACCAATCAATACCGCATCCATTCCATCTTGTGCAAACTTAGCGACCTCAATGTGGACTTTGGTCACTAGCGGACACGTAGCATCAAATACCGTCAAATCACGACGCTCCGCTTCATCTTCCACCGCTTTTGACACGCCATGAGCAGAGAAAATAACAATAGAGCCATCTGGCACTTCGTGAAGCTCTTCGACGAATACCGCACCGCGATTGGCCAAGTCAGAAACGACAAATTTGTTGTGTACCACCTCGTGGCGAACATAAATGGGTGGCTCAAAACGTGTCAATGCTTCGTTCACAATCGCAATCGCGCGATCCACACCAGCACAAAATCCACGTGGATTGGCAAGATAAATTTGCATAAGAAGGCCTATCATTAGATAATTTATAGTTAAAGCTTATTTAAAAAGCTTCAATTCAAATATTGGGATGAATTCATTCTGCTACTTTAGCATAATTTGCTTTTATTGCTCTTGAAAATAGCATGTACTAATAGCAATGAGTGATACAACTCACTGATATAACAGTAGCGTCTGGACAAGAGTGGCTTTAATTAAAATAAAAGCCACAAAAGCAGTTTATAATGACTTACTTCACATAGCTTCTATTGCCTTGTATGATGGCGATTTTTATTTTTACCAGTCTTTAATTGTTTATCAGAACACACTCCATTAGGACAAATTGTATGACAGGTTCATTATTTATTATTACCGCCGCCTCTGGTACTGGCAAAACTTCACTGGTTAAGCAGTTACTTGCCACCACCAACGACTTAACGGTCAGTGTGTCACACACAACTCGCACACCGCGTCCTGGTGAGCTCGATGGTCATCATTATCATTTTACCGACGTGGATAGTTTCTTGGCAGATATCAATGAAAATAAGTTTTTAGAACACGCAGAAGTGTTTGGTAACTATTATGGGACGTCAGAGCAAAGCGTGCGTACGCAGCTAGAGGCAGGCGTTGATGTCATCTTAGAGATTGATTGGCAAGGCGCGTTGCAAGTGAAAAAAATATTCACTGAAGCGACGATGGTTTTTATCTTGCCGCCCAGCCTTGCCACCTTACGTCAGCGTTTATCGACTCGTGCACAAGACAGCATAGAAGTCATCGAGCAGCGTTTGGCAGGTTCGGTGAATGAGATGTCGCAGTATGTGAACGCCGACTTTGTTATCATTAATGACAACTTTGAAGTCGCCTTGACTGAACTAAAGGCGATTATCGTGGCAGACAGACAGACTCTCGCTCGCCAGCAGCAGCGTTATCACCGCACGATTAGTAACTTGCTCAACAGCAACGTAGACGTATAAACCAAGCACCCATAACTGCCTAGTAGCACATAAATTAAGTAGCGACAAACAGATACGCAAAAAGCAACTACGCGACTGGGCAAAAAATGCTATAATGTCTAGCTATTCCCCTTTTATATTTTTGATATTATTTTTATTGAGTAGCGGTAAAGTCCGAGACTAATAAAAACAACCGAGGTAGCTATTTATGGCACGAGTGACGATTGAAGATTGTTTGGATAATGTTGATAATCGCTTTGAACTAATTTTAGTAGCAAGTAAGCGCGCACGTCAATTGGCCAAAGGTCTCGCTGAGCCTATGGTTGATGTCGATAACGACAAGCCTACTGTATTGGCATTACGTGAAATTGCCGCTGGTAAAATCACTCGCGATATTCTGAATCAACCAGAGCATAATTTTGCGACCAGCTCGCTAGATTTAGCACTATCAGGCGATCACAGTTTTTAGTAAACTGATTGCTAAAATAAGCATGTAGCTACTACATGCTTATAATAGAAACCACAGCTTATGCTGTGGTTTTTTGATTATAAATTATAACGATAGCCACTGGACTGTTTTAACCCCTATTTATCCGTCAACACCTACCATTGGGTTATAATTTTTAATTTTTTATAGCGCCGACTCGCTTAGCAGTTGACATTGAATGTGATTTGCGATTAATTAGAGGATGGGCTACCCATTTTTATCTTTTTCTCAAGATTTTTATAGTATTCACTCAGTCACCATTTACCTCGACAGACAATCAGGCAAATAGGTAATGGAAAATAGGATCGTTACTTTATGAGTCAAACCTTACCCAAACTCAGTCATCACCTAGTCGATGACGCTCAATATAATTTGCTGCGCTCAGTAGGTTATCTCACTGCCGCTGAACGCCGTGATATTGTTGATGCCTGTGAGTTCGGTGATATTGCGCACATCAAAGACAAGCGCAAATCAGGGGAACCTTATATCACCCACCCGATTGCGGTTGCTGAGATACTGGCAGGTTTTCGATTGGACCGAGATACCGTTATCGCCGCCATTTTGCATGATACGGTCGAAGATACTGATGTGAACTATGAGCAAGTTGAACAGCGCTATGGCATCGTGGTGGCAAGACTGGTTGATGGTGTGACCAAGCTAAAATCCTCTTCGCATAATAAGCAACAAAATAAAGCTGCGACCTTTCATAAGATTTTGACCGCCACACTTGCTGATCCACGCGTGTTGATTATTAAGCTTGCCGACCGCTTGCACAATATGTCTACGCTTGATGCGGTACGTCCTGAAAAGCAACGCACGACGGCACAAGAAACCCTAGATTTTTATGTACCATTTGCACGACTGATGGGTCTCAATGATATTGCTGATTATATCGAGGTGCTGTGTTATCGCAATCTTGACTCTGATATGTATAACAAGATATCTGATAAGTTACTACAACATGGCCTAGGACGTAACTTTCAGAGAGAAGCCATTCATCGCTATTTGAGTATCGTACTCAACAACTTGGATCTGAATGGACTGGTCACTGTCCTAGACAATCGCGTGGTGATATACCGACAATTTTTCCGAAACCGCGGCGAGATTAATGCGCTACTACGTCATTATGCGTTTGAGATTATTCTCGATAATATCGAAGCCTGTGACAAACTCGCTTATTATCTGATTAAAAAATATCAAATTGACGATACTCATATCGCGGATAACATTCGTCGGCCTCTACCGGGCGGCAATCAATCGCTCACGCTTATCTATGAGCGCGATAACGATGTGGTCAAAGTCACTATTTTGACCAAGCAAATGCAAAGTGCCGCCAGACTCGGGGTCATCGGTGCAGAACATGCCTCCGATGTCAGTCAATCGGTCATTCAAGCATCACTGCGCAATATGAAAGACTTGGTCGATGAAGACAATTTAAATGCACACAGTCCTGATTTTGCAGCAGCAGTCGCTACGATTAATGAGCTGATGGATTATCTGCACTCCAGTAAAATCATCTGCTATAGCCCGAAAGGTCGTGCTTATGAGCTCCCACAAGGGGCAACGGCGCTAGACTTTGCTTATGCTGTCGGACCCATGGTAGGTAATGTGGCCGTTGGTGCCAATATCGAGGGCAAAGCTGCCAAACTTGGCACCGTGGTAAAAAATGGACAGCTGGTTGAAATTGAAGTCAACAGTCACTCAGAGCCGAAAGCAGAATGGCTTGGGTTTGTGGTCACCAACAAAGCCCGTGAAGAAATTTTGCGTTGGTTTAAAGACTTATCCGCCGCAGACAAGCAGCATCATGGTCAGCAAGCACTAGATAGAGCACTTAGAACCTACCAAAAAAGTCTGGATGATTTGACCGAAAGTGATTGGAAAAACCTCACTGAATGGCGTGGACTGACAGAAAAAGACGCACTATTTGAACAGATAAGCTCTGGCACACTACTACCGCAACTCGTGGTGACCCGCTTATTCAGCGATGAAGTTCATGATTTGCAAGCTCGAGAGCATAGCGATGACATGACTCAGCCACAACAGCTGATAGTAAATGCCTCTGGAGTTGAGCTTGATTTTGCCAACTGTTGTCATCCTATCTATGGCGATCCTATCGTTGGCCATTTATCGCGCCATGGTCTGGTAGTACATCGACACAAATGCTTCTCTTTGGACGACATCCGTAAGGACAACCCTTATCAAGTAATTCAGCTACGTTGGCGCAATGATAAAGCGGTCAAACAAGGCGATCCAGATGAATACAATATTAAAAACACTGGCAAAATTCGCTTCCCTGCTTATTTGAAGCTCTCCGTTGCTCTCAGCGACGAACAAATCACTGAAGTCATTTATCATTTACGTCAATTAAACATGGGTATCGAAACTGTCGATGTCCGTAACAGTGATACCATCATTCATATTATTGTACGTAGTCGCAATCATTTAGCACAGGGTATTCGAGAGCTGCGCTCATTACTTGGCTTTCCTAATATCATACGCCTATATCAACTATAATATAGGGTTTGTTATTTATAAGAATAGTGTCTGAGTTGTTTTTAAGTCGTATATAGGTCATCTTGAATTGGTCATCAGAGCGATGACTTATCGTTAAAACTTGCTTAAGAAAGTGTTGAATATTCTCTTCATCAATTTTAGAAAAATCTCAAATAGTGATAAACTGTTTTACTTGATTTTTAGCACCTACAATTAAAGCTTATCGTCATTTATACTGAAATCTACGAAATGACGATACGCCACTACTAACCAAACCAAAAAAGCATAAAAAGGACATAATATGACTCGTCAAACTATCCAAACTGATAAAGCCCCTGCCGCTGTTGGTACTTACTCACAAGCCGTAAAAGTCGGCAACACTGTCTATATTTCAGGTCAGTTAGGTTTCGATCCTGATACGATGGAGTTAAGAGAAGGTTTTAAAGCGCAAGCAGAGCAAGTATTCGAAAATATCAAAGCCATCTGTGAAGCTGCTGGCGGCAGTTTGAATGACGTGGTTAAATTCAACGTGTCGTTAACTGATTTGAGTGATTTTGCTGTTCTAAACGAAGTATTCGTTGCCAATTTAAGCGAACCATACCCTGCCCGTGCAGCAGTTCAAGTAGCAGCATTACCTAAAGGTGGCGTGGTTGAGATTGAGTCTATTCTATATATTGACTAATTTTGACAGTGACTAACTTTAATGGTGACTCTGCTTAAATAAAATATTGTATATTGAACCATCATAAGCTTAGCATCATGCTAAGCTTATTAGTCTCTGGCTCTTTTTTTTACATCAATCTCATCAAATTGCGAAGCCTTTTATGTTGGTACAAGTTGCTCTGCCCGTGCCCCTTTATCGGGTATTTGACTATAGCCTACCAGCGAATGTGCATGCTTTGCCAAATACAATTCCCACATCCATACCGTCTATTGGTAGCCGCGTCGAAGTGTCTTTCGGTCGCCAGACTCTAATCGGTATCGTCGTTGCTCATATCTCCGAAGCCGATAGTAGGGTGCCACTCAATAAGCTCAAGCCTATCAATAAATGCTTAGATGCTGAGCCTATTTTAGATGAGCGAATGCTAAAGCTCGCTTCTTGGCTATCGCGTTATTATCACTATCCTCTCGGGGACGTTCTAGCAGTCATCTTACCAACCCTCGTTCGTCAGGGTAAGCCGTTAGACCTGCTGATTACGCACTGGCGAATTCTGCCCCATATCACTGACGATGACTTTCATACCAATGCAAAAAAGCAGAAGCAGCAATTTGATATGCTCAAGCTGCATGGCGAGCGCGGTGCGAGTGAAGACGTACTTTTGTTAGAGGGCATGCAAAGAGCGTTCTTAAAAACATTGGAAGAAAAAGGACTAATCGAGCGCTATATTGAGCCAAAACAAGCACCTGCGCCTGTCAAATTTGCAAAAATGCCACTTGATCTCAACGATGAGCAAAAGCTTGCTGTTGAAGCCATTATCGCTGTACATGAATCTGAGCGCTATACAGGATTTTTATTAAACGGTATTACTGGTAGCGGTAAGACTGAAGTTTATCTACAAGCGATGCAGGCAGTACTAGAAGCTGGCAAGCAAGTCTTGATTTTGGTGCCCGAGATTGGATTGACGCCGCAGACACGTGCACGATTCGCCAGTCGATTTGCAGCACATATTGTCTTGCTACACTCAGGGATGAACAATACCCATCGTTTACAAGGGTGGCAAGACTGTCGCACGGGGCATGCACAAATCATCATTGGTACACGCTCATCAGTACTATACCCCTTTGCTAATTTAGGGTTGATTGTCGTCGATGAGGCACATGATGGTTCCTACAAACAGCAAGACACACTGCGTTATCATGCCGCTGACGTTGCACTATACCGCGGGCTACAAGCCAACATCCCAGTTGTGCTAGGTACAGCCACCCCTTCTCTTGAACATCTAAAATTGGTCGATGACGGCAAACTCGTAGAGTGTCAACTGCTCACTCGCCCTGGCAATGCCAAGCCTGCCACCATGCAACTCATCGATGCACGCCTGCAAAGCACCCATCAGCAAGCACAGGACGATGGTGCGCGCTACGATACAGGTTTGACCGATGCATTAATTGGGGCGATACGAAAAACACTAGAAGCGGGTAATCAGGTATTAATATTCCTAAACCGTCGCGGCTATGCGCCTGTTTTATTATGCGAGGCTTGTGGTTGGCAGGCCGACTGTCCGCGCTGTGATGCTCATTTAACTGTTCATTATAATAGCCGGTCTCAACATAACACTTACGTCAGCAGCTCTTATTTAAAATGTCACCATTGCGACTGGCAATCCTATATTCCTAATATATGTCCTGATTGTGGTAGTCAAAATTTGGATGCCAAAGGTATGGGAACTACGAGGCTCAGCGAAAACCTGCATGCTATTTTTGCCAATCCGCAAACCAGTAAAGAGCTGTACCCCATTATTCAGATAGACCGTGATACCACAAGACGTAAAGACAGCTGGGAAAATATCTACCAGCGTATCAACGAAGGCACTCCTGCTATATTAGTCGGCACGCAAATGGTCGCAAAAGGTCATCACTTCCCCAACGTCACACTGGTCTGTTTGCCTAACGCTGATCGTGGCTTTTTATCAGCAGATTTTCGCTCACCTGAGCACACTGCACAGCTCATGATTCAAGTGGCTGGGCGCGCTGGACGCGGTGATAAATCTGGACAGGTATTGATTCAAACACTGCAACCAGATAATGAGCTATTATTAAAGCTCGTGAAGGATGGATATTTATCATTTGCGCGCGAACTACTACAAGAGCGTAAAATGATGGGGTTGCCGCCTCATACTCATGCTGCATTGATACGCTGTGAAGGTAAGACACTTGCCGCCACCACTCAAGCGCTCAAAGATGCCATTAGTATTCTACCGAACGCACATAACCTTGCTGTGCTTGGTCCTATCGATGCACCGATGAGTAAAAAGAACAGTCGTTACCATGCGCAACTCCTGCTCTTAGCCAAAGATAGACGGCAATTACACCATGTACTGAATCAATGGTGGGAGCCAGTACTTGCCTTGCCAAATGCGAAGTATCTCAAGCTTACCTTAGACATTGACCCAGTTGGTTGGTAACCTAAATACCTTAAGTACCTATCGTTACACTATGTAGAGCAAACATTGACGATCGAATTCAATGTCAGAGAATTTGAGTGTTGTTATGACTATAAAAGATTCAAAGACTAGTAAACCCCACGAGCTGCATCAGCATGCTGAGCAAAACTCTCATGATCATGATTCACACTTAGAGCAGTCAACTTCACCGCAAGATACCAAAGGCTATCAGCGCACATTACTATTTAGCTTCGTTATCATCACTGGCTACATGTTCGTTGAGGCCATTGGCGGATGGCTAACTGGCAGTTTGGCACTATTATCAGATGCGGGTCACATGCTCAGTGATGCAATCGCACTTGGCGCCACCTTAATGGCATTCAAAATTGGCGAAAGAGCAGCCACTCATCAAAAGACTTTTGGCTATAAACGTTTTGAGATATTGGTCGCGACCGTCAATGGTGCTACGCTCATTATTATTGCGTTAATGATTTTTTATGAAGCGATTAAACGCTTTAACGCCCCTCCTGAAATCGCTACTCAGGGCATGCTCATCATCGCAACTATCGGTATGCTTGTGAATATTTTGGTAGCATGGCTGATGCACCGAGGCAGTCAAGGTGACGAGCCACATGGTCATAGTCATGAAACAGATAATCCCAAAATAACAGAGGGAAAATCTGATAATAAAGCACCCGTTAACCTCAATATGCAAAGTGCTTATTTACACGTATTGAGTGACTTGATGGGTTCAGTTGCTGCAATTATTGCAGCGCTACTCATGATGGGTTTTG
Organism: Psychrobacter fjordensis; assembly: GCF_904845995.1. Lineage (NCBI taxonomy): Bacteria > Pseudomonadati > Pseudomonadota > Gammaproteobacteria > Moraxellales > Moraxellaceae > Psychrobacter > Psychrobacter fjordensis. The sequence goes on along the minus strand of NZ_CAJGYP010000001.1, from coordinate 1,664,901 downwards.
GTTGGGTATGGGCAGACGCAGTGGCATCAGTAATCGTTGCCGTTCTGATTCTCTTTAGTGGTTACCGCGTTGTTCGTGACTCTGTACATATCTTGATGGAAGGTACGCCAACAGGGATATTACTAATAACCGTTGAGCAAACGTTGATTGCCCATCCACAGGTACAAAAAGTCCATGACCTACATGTTTGGAGTATTACCAGTGGTCTCAATGCCTTATCTTGTCATGTTGTCGTCGATGGTGAGATGAATATTCACGAATCAAGCCTATTGATTGCCAATTTAGAACAACGCTTGCTCACGCTTGGCATACATCACGCTACCATCCAAGTCGAAAGCTCATCGCACCCGCAGACTAAGTCACATAGCTATGCGTTAGTCTGCAATATTTCCGAACAAGCAACTGATAATAACAGTCACATTGGACATAACCATTGACTATGATCCATTTATAACAAGCAAATGAATATAAAATAAGTAAATATTAACAAATAAAAAGCCTCAAATTCATGTCACACTAGTTTCTATCAATGTAATGGCATGTCACAAATAATGAAAAATTGAATCTCGTTGCCATATTTTTAATAGAAATTCTGTATACTTAAGACTTAAAAAACTTATTCACGATCTATTGAAGATATACCATTATGTCTAGACGCTCAGCGCCCTTTGTCGCCCCTGACTATATCGACGATCCCACTTCAAAAGATGGCAAAAAACACGCCAAAGTTTTGCTATCAACGCTGCAAGAAGATATTGCGAGCTTTCGTGATGAGCAATTTCCACCTGATATTTTGCGCCAAATTCGTGACATGCCTATTTATGAAGGTAACTTGGCAGAAGTCCAAGCCTACCAACAACACTGGCAAACGATACTTGAGCGCGCGATGGCATTTTACCCTGCAGCCAATCTACCGCCCGACTATCTACCGCTACCAGCCAGCCTTGAGATTCCGCAGTTTATCTATCACGTTCAGCGTCTACATTTAACCAAGACTCGTGCTAAAGAATCCAAAAGCTTTGGTTCAGTGGGTGCGCTGACGGATAAATGTGGTGATTATAGTGCTGATGAAATTGCGCGTATGTCAACAGTGTTCGATAACGATGATGAAGCTCGTTTGGTTGCGCACCGTGAGTTTATTGATCTGCGCGCTTATGTGTTTTGCCGTGATAATAAAGGTGAAATGCTAGAGCCTGAACGGGTACGATTTTATCGTACTGGACTCATCGTCCATGCTTTACCCGACTTCAAAATAGTTGATAGCAGACAGACCCCACGTAAGCGCCGTAATGACGCTTATAACAATCCGCTTGCCGATAATGGCATTTGGAAGATTTACCGTAAAAAATAACCTACGTTGACGCTATATTATTTTTACTATAGCCACTTTATATTGTTTGTCTTATTACCATATCTTAAGGATATCAGATGCTTGCTGCCGCCGCCGGCTCACCAAATTTAATGTTACAAGCTACAATCTTCTTAGGAGCAGCACTGCTCTTTGTACCCCTTGGTAAACGATTTGGTATTGCGACGGTCTTAGGTTATCTCATCACAGGTCTGATATTAGGCCCCAGTGGCTTAGATGTAGCGGGCGACGCTGAGAGCTTATTACACTTTTCTGAGTTTGGCGTGGTGATGCTGCTATTCATCATCGGTCTTGAGCTTCAGCCTTCACGACTATGGGCATTACGGCGCTCCATATTTGTACTTGGTGGCTTGCAAGTCGGCCTGACCGGCACGCTACTGATGTTACTTTTACATCATTTTTTCTCCTTGCAACTGGATACTGCTTTCATCGTAGGCTTTGGCCTTGCTCTCTCTTCTACTGCGTTTGTATTACAGATATTGACTGAAAAGCAGCAGCTTGCGAGTACCCATGGTCGAGAAGCGTTCACTATCTTGTTATTCCAAGATATTGCCGTTATTCCTTTACTAGCCGTCATTCCGTTTTTGTCAGGGGTGCGCGAGCAAAGCTATGATTTGATTTATTTTGGTAAGGTGTTTGCCGTATTTGCAGGTCTAATTTTTGCCAGCCGCTATGTGGTTCGACCATTTTTTAAATTTGTGGCATCAAGTGGCGCGTCAGAGTTACTGACTGCAGTCGCCCTATTTATCGTGATGGGCGTGTCTATTTTGATGGGGCAAATCGGTCTATCGATGGCACTAGGTGCCTTCCTAACTGGCGTATTGCTAGCAGATTCAGAGTATCGCCATGAGCTAGAAGCCAGTATCGAGCCCTTTAAAGGACTCCTGTTAGGCTTGTTCTTTATGTCTGTTGGGATGCTGACCGACGTCAAACTTATATTAGCTGAGCCTATCTTTATCATCGGTTGTGCAATGGGCTTGATGTTTATCAAATTTGGTGTCATTACAGCAATTGCAAAAATACTAGGAAATCGCTGGCCGACCAGTCTCAGACTTGGTGTGACTCTCGCTCAAGGTGGTGAATTTGCCTTCGTACTATTTAGTGTCGCTACCGCACAGAACGTCCTGCGTCCTGAGCTTGCCAATACACTGAACCTTGTTGTGACTATCTCTATGGCACTCACGCCATTGGCATTTTTACTATTAGAAAAGATAGGTGAGCCTTTATTTGCTAAGAGCAAACCAAGCCGTGAATACGATTCCATTCCAGACCATGAGCATCAGGTAATCATTGCCGGATTTGGCCGTGTTGGTCAGATTATCGGTCGTGTGTTGCGCATGCACAATATTGAATTTACCGCCATCGAACGCTCCGCAAATCGCGTAGATTTTGTCCGAAAATTCGGTAACCAAGTCTACTATGGTGATCCCAAAAACCCCGAAATCTTACGCGCCGCCGGTATCAAAAAAGCACGCGTCTTTATTCTCGCTATTGATGACTTAGAGCGCTCCATCACGACCGCTCAATATTTGCGCAAAAACTATCCAGATGTGATTGTCCTAGCACGAGCACGCGATCGTCAGCATTACTACCGCCTACGTGAGGTTGGTGTCCGTCATATCTGGCGTGAGACTTATTTGTCGTCTTTGGATATGTCGCGTGAGTCGCTACAGCTTCTCGGTATCTCACCAGAAAAAGCGCGTGAGACGGTACAAACTTTCCGTGATTATGATGATGATTTGATTGAACGTCAGCAAGCTATTTATGATGATGAAGCCAGTATGATCGAATCTGCACAATCAGCAATGGCTGAGCTTGAGAGCTTATTTGATGAAGACATTGGTAAAGCACGCAAAATGGATTTGACCGATTTTTATGAAGCGCTAAAGAGCCAAGCGACGCCAGTCGATGAAAAAGACGATATCGTCACAGACACTAAAAAATAATAGCGTAACGCCCTATTCAGGCAAGCAACTTTGTGGCGCTTGCCGTTTATTTAGCGACGTCATACAGTTCCAACTATCGCTGTCTGGCACATGATAAAAAACCAGTGTCTGATCATTCAGATAGCGTATCGGAAACTTGATGTTCTGAATCGTTGCAATCACCGCACAGTCCGTTTCTGCTACCCCAGCGGCAGTGTCATTAATATCAATATTTACTTGCTCTGTTGCCGTATTTAGAAGCGAATTAGTTGGGCACTGTCCTGTTTGCTGATAAAGTAATGCCACACGATTTTGTGTCGTTTTGACCGTATCATAGGCATCAAACACCACTTCATTTGCTTTTGGCTTGGCAATAATCGGTAAAAACTGCACCTTAATCACCATTAGAGCAAACGCAAACAATCCAAACCCCAAGCCTAGTCCAAATAGACTCACCCCACCTTCCCTCTGCAAGTGAGCCTTCTGCGCGTTCTCATCGCGCTGATAGTCCTCCACAACATCGGCAATTTCACGGCGCGCCATACGGTAATAGTACGCGTCCGTCCAACGTGCAACCATAGATGACCAAAACAGCCAGATTATTACAGCAATACCTATACGCGTAGCCATCTGATAAGCATCAGGAATATATGACATTGCTACAAACTCAAAGGCAACCAACACCAATGCTACATTTAGCTGAATAAAAGACCATCCTGCCACACTGTATACAATGGCATCCATATAGCGCTTGCGATAAAGTAGCCAAGGGAAAGTCACAAAAAATGCCGCCCAGTGCCATTTGGGTGACAAATAACCTTGCTCATCAAACTGCTCAAAGCGCTTGAGATAATAGTGCTGGCTACGATGACCGATAAACCACTTATCCAGCTGTTTACGCTTCGCAGCAGTCAGCTTATCCTGATAAAACGGAGGCGGCGAATCTGTCTCGATAAATAGCATAGTGAGGTGCCCTATTTACTATAAAGAAAAATTTAAATTCATTAGGATCTGTTGAGCATTCAAATATTAGGGCTGCTGATCGCTAAAATTGCACCAGACTAGGCGTAAGCCGACGATAATGTCGAGACCTTAGCTAGGTTTGCAACAACGTTTGGGGTGATTTTAGCATCAGCCTTGAGAACGGATCGAGCAAAGCACTGCTTTGCCCGTTCGCAAGGCAAGAGCTGTGCTCGAGTGGAGGGCAGTAGTATTTTCTGCCAATACATGGCGAAATTATTTAACCTAGAACGACTAGGCATCAAAAATTTCACTGCGTATTGTCTAAAAAATAGTGGCTGCCAGCACCATATTTGAATGTTCAACAGACCCCATGCATGTTATATGATAACGCCAAAACCGCTGTACAGAATAGTAAACGACCGATAAATATAGTTGATTCAATGTAAAGGAAGTACAAGGCAGCCAATTACGAATATATCTACAATACGTCAAACGAGATTAACGCTTTGACTCTTTCATGGTAGATTGAGCATAAGCGTATTAAAAAAGCATTGTCCGTTCACAGCTGTATAGATTTAACTTATAATAAGCGTACATCACCCATTTTATTAAGTCTTGTCAATCCTATGAGTCAACATCCTGATATTAACGATAACATCGATAGTACGAGTACTACTGATGAACAAAAAAACCTTAGCACCAGCACTGAGAGCAATATTGATACTGACATCGATGACAGTATCGGTAATGAGATAGCGCCTGAAGAAAGCAAACACATTCGTATCGTCAATACGTTTATGAAACGACGTACGCACATGAATAAAAATGCCGAACTGGCACTGACCGCTCCAGAATTTGCTGATTATTTGATCAATAACAGTTTTGGTGATGGCGATTTAGAGGGTATCGACAATCTGCGCACATTATTCGCTGATAGCCCTAATGGTAGTGAAGCGCCACTTACGTTAGAGATTGGTTTTGGACTGGGTGTTTCATTTATTGAAATGGCAGCAGCAGAGCCTAGCCGCAACTTTGTTGGCGTTGAAGTGCATGAGCCTGGTATTGGTAAATGTGCTTATATGGCAGGCACAGAAGGCTTAAAAAACGTCAAAATCATCAACGGCGATGCTATTCAGTTGCTCAAGCAATTACCAGAAAATCATGTCGACCGTATCCAACTTTACTTCCCTGATCCATGGCAAAAGAAGCGTCATCACAAGCGTCGCTTTGTCAGTGCGGAACGTATGACCATCGTCACTCGCAGCTTAAAACAAGGTGGCTGGTTCCATACGGCGACTGACTGGGAGCATTATGCATTTTGGATGGTTGAGGTATTAGATGGTTTTGCAGGGTTAACCAATCAAGCGGGTGCGGGTAACTTTACGGATCGTCCTGACTTTCGTCCAATGACCAAGTTTGAGCGTCGCGGCCTAGAACGCGGGCATGGCGTATGGGATTTAATCTATATCAAAGATTAATACTGATAACATATTTGTGATAGATCTAAAAAAGCGGCTAATATATTTAGCCGCTTTTTTTGCTTTACAACTGACCATTTACTGTTTTTCAGGTTTATTCTTGATAAATTATCAGCTGTAAGCCTTATTTTAGGAGCTTTCACTATTTTTATAAAAAAAACTTATAAAATATTAATACGTGAAACATAGCCATTAGCATGTGGTTTATGGCTAAATATATATTTTGACAATTGTGACAATAGTATTAATTCTTCATTATTCTATATCAATAAACTACGCAAACATCGATGCTATAAGGGTTTGGTGAGTTCTCCCCATAAGCTGTGGATAACCCTGTGTATAAGTCGCCACTTGACAAGAAATTCCCTAGGTAACGTAAAGGGTAAGGTAAAATCGTTCATTTTTTGTACAATTAAAAAATACTTATAAATCATACACTTATACCAATATGACAACCACTTAAAATTATTTTTAATATTTTAAAAATAAAATCTCATCACTAGCGATGTTTCACAATTCGTGAATTTTTAGGCTTTATCTGCTGTGGACAACCTTTAAGCCTATTGACAAACAGTACCATTATATTATCCAAAATAATAGTTTCTATTTTCATTATTTTAGACGAACTATCATCTATATATCATGCGACAGTTAATGTCGTCTACCGTCACTCGACCCACTAAATGATCTTTGCAATTTGTTATAATCACTCTACACAATCAATAGTACTTAAGAGAAAAATTTCGCGATATTCAGGTACAGCATAGCTTCATAGCGATGCTAACAGATGCTAATTATGAACTTATTTTTGCTTATCTCACGATTTGATTTTACTGTATAGTAAGGTGACATATTAACTATTACTGTCTGTATCATCGATATGACAACCTATTTATCCTAGGTAGATGCTGAACGCTTCTTCCTATTTAAGTGGCAACCCGCCCTATTGAGCCACTACTTTCTATCGTACAAATATATTACGTATAACACCGAAATTGATAGTTTTACATTAATGATTGAAAATAAGGAATCTAGTATGGACGACAATAAAGCCAAAGCCCTCAAAGCGGCGTTAGGTCAAATTGAAAAGCAATTTGGTAAAAACACCATCATGCATTTAGGCGATGACGCAGCCATCATGGATGTCGATGTGGTCTCAACAGGCTCATTAGGCCTAGATATTGCCCTTGGGATTGGTGGCCTACCAAAAGGCCGTATCGTTGAGATTTACGGCCCAGAGAGCTCAGGTAAGACGACCATGACTCTGCAAGCCATTGCAGAGTGCCAAAAGCAAGGTGGTACTTGTGCCTTTATCGATGCTGAGCACGCGCTTGACCCTGTCTATGCTCGCAAACTGGGTGTAAACACTGATGAGCTATTGCTATCTCAGCCTGATAATGGTGAGCAAGCGCTTGAAATCACCGATATGTTGGTACGTTCAGGGGCCATCGACATGATCGTTATTGACTCAGTTGCCGCCTTGACGCCGCGTGCTGAAATTGAAGGCGAGATGGGTGACTCTCATATGGGCCTACAAGCACGTCTCATGAGCCAAGCACTACGTAAGATTACAGGTAATGCCAAACGCTCTAACTGTATGGTGGTCTTTATTAACCAGATTCGTATGAAAATCGGCGTTATGTTTGGTAGCCCTGAGACCACAACTGGTGGTAACGCGTTGAAGTTCTACGCCTCTGTACGTATGGACATTCGCCGTATTGGTGCGGTCAAAAATGGTGATGAAATCATTGGTAACCAGACCCGTGTGAAAGTCATCAAAAATAAAATGGCACCACCATTCCGCCAAGCCGAATTTGAAATCACTTACGGCGAAGGTACCAATCACTTAGCCGAAGTCATTGATTTGGGCGTTGAGATTGGAGCCGTTGGTAAAGCAGGTTCTTGGTACAGCTATGGCGACGAAAAAATCGGTCAAGGCAAAGCCAACTCTGTGCTTTTCTTAAAAGAGAATCCTGTGATTGCTCAAGAAATCGAAGATAAGATTCGCGACGAAAAACTTGGGTCAAAAAAGAGTGCCAAGGATAAAGAGAGTGACGAAGCCAAAGAAAAACTAGCCGCTGAACCTGTACAATAACGGAACGATCAATAACTGTTATCGATTATCATGATTTATTATGAAAATTAAAACCTTAGCTGAAATACTCGCTGAATCGGACACCGATTCAGCGAGTTCTCCTAATGCCCAACCAAAAAAATATACTAAGCACACATACAAAGATGAGCCGCACAAACCTCGTAAAAATGGCAAGCGACCTACCTATTCAAATAAAAATAACGCTATAGCCAATGACTCGTTAATTAGTGATTCTACTGCTGACATAGACTCGAGCGACCCACTCTTCTCTTCCTCTATCAATCAAAAAACATTAAAACCTAAAAATCGTAAGAAACGTGAAAAACGCTTCCATCCAGCGGCTAACTTTAGCCCTGAGCCTAGTGATGTACCTACTTACCTGCCACCTGAAGCGCAAAGTATTAAAGAGATGTTGGCTGAGGTCAAACACAGCATTCATGGAGATGAGATAGATAATAGCTTAGCAGCAGATACTGGTCATAGCACTGATCCGTCTTTGATAAAATCAAAAAATGAAGCTGAGCTTTCGACTATTGATGAAAACGACATAGACAATCAAAACGATAATATACCAGCTGCTCTCAAAGCTTATTTGCGTACACCTGAACAGAAACAAGCAGAGATCGATGCGATTAAAGCCGAAAGCCGTTTACGTTGGCTCGCATTTTATTATTTATCGCGCCGTGAATATGGCAAAGCTGAGCTGAAGCAGAAACTTATCGATAAGGAACAAGATCCAGAGAAAGTTGATGCGCTCCTTGATGAATTCGAGGAGAAAGGCTATCAAAGCGATTACCGCACTACTTTGATGCTAATACGTGAAAATATTCGTAAAGGCCGTGGACGTGGACGTATTAAGCAAGAATTTTATCGTAAGAAAATTGCTATGCCTGGTAATATCGATGAGCTGATTGATATGGCCAATACTGAGTCAGAGGAATTTAGCGAGTTTGTAGATGACAATGATGACAACTTGGTCGATGGTGTAGATTGGCTGAAATTAGCTGTCACAGCACGTACTAAGAAATACGGTGATGATATACCTGTTGAGCAAAAAGACAAAGCCAAGCAGCTACGGTTTCTACAATATAGAGGATTCAATACTGATATATGTTTTGCCGCGCTCAACTATACGCTAGACACGTTAGATGAGCGTTTTTAGCCAACACTCACCTATATATTGACTAGGGCGTGTCTTCAACTCACTCGATATTCATCTAAATGGGCTAAAAATAGCTAAATCTTGCCAAACTGCGTCAAATAGCTAGTTAATATCCCAATATTATCTACACTATTTTTCCTGTTTGACGACAGTTTATCTCACTTTTATCACCATTTTTAAAATGAAGACACGCCCTAGGTAAAACAATGCAGTCGATTCAATTTAAAAGCAGTACAAGTCAACCGAGTGTAGATGTATATTAAATACTTCAAGCGAAGTTAATGCTGCAATAATTTTATAGTGGAATGACTATAGATTTAGATGGCTTATTAATAATAGCCAAGTACTTTCCACCAAATTAAACCAGCACCTATCCAAATGACTAAGTTAACTACACTCATAATCGCACCAATGCTCCACCACTCTTTCAACGTCACATAGCCAGAGTTAAAAATCACCGGTGCCGTACCAGTCGCATAATGGGTCAACGTCATCATGATATTACCCGCTGCAGCTAAGATTAAGGCATATAACATTGGCGGTGCGCCTAGTGTCAGGCCTACCGCATAGAATGCTGCAAATAGCGCGGTAATATGAGCTGTGGTACTAGCGAAAAAGTAGTGTATGTATAAATAGACTAAGGTCAGAATTGTCACTGCACCTATCCAACCTACCCCAGTCGTCCCAATAAGAGACTCAATATTACCCGCGAACCAGCTAATCAAACCAAGCTTGTTCAGATAAGCGGCCATCATAATCAGTGCACCGAACCAAACAATGGTGTCCCATGCAGACTTCTCTTTTAAAATGTCATCCCACGTCAATACACCAGTCAATATCAATGTCGTCAAGCCAATAAAGGCAGTCGTCGTGGCATCAACGCTATACTGCTCACCCAAAATTAACGCAGGAATATTAGCCCACAATACCAACATAAGACCAAATACACCGAGCATTATTTTTTCGTGGGTGCTGACTTGACCCATTTCTGTTAGATTATCTTTTGCGAAGTTTTTGGCATCAGGTGTTGCTTTGACATCAGGAGGATAAATCAGGTAAATAACTAATGGCATGACGATCAGACAAAGCATACCAGGGATAAACATCGCCACTGCCCATGTCGTCCATGACAGCTGAATATCGCCACCCGTCGCTTTATTCACCAGCTCTACAACTAAAGGATTGGGGGCCGTCGCAGTAATAAACATACCAGAAGTAATAGGATTGGCGTGATAATTCACCATCGCCAAATAGCGACCAATTTTATTTTGAGTGCCTTCTTCTGGCGTCGAATGAAAGCTTTGTGCAATGGACTTCATGATAGGGTGAATAATACCACCACCACGTGCCGTATTAGACGGTGTGATGGGTGCGACCATCAGCTCAGCAGCGGCCAAGGAATAAGCCACGCCAATGGTTTTTTTACCAAAGATAGAGATGAAATAATAAGCGATACGGCGACCCAATCCTGTCTTTATCAACCCACGCGATATCATGACTGCAATACCAATTAGCCAAATCAAAGGGCTTGAATAGCTTGATAAGGCATCGCTAATGGCTTGCTTTGGACTATCACTTGTGACGCCTGTCAATGCCACTAAAGTCACGGCAATAATAGCAATAGCACCAATAGGTAATGCCTTTCCTATGATGGCAACAATGGTAGCGATGAATAGTGCCAGCATATGCCACGCTTCTGGTGTGACACCCGTCGGCACTGGGATAACAAACCAAATTACCAAACCAACTAAAATAGCGATAGCCGCTTGAACAGGCTTAAATGGCATAAATAATAATCCTTATAAAATCATTGAACGAACAAATGGATATACCTTTCATTCAATACTCTTAGTGTGACAGGTATTACCGTCATCACTTAAGTGGTCATCTTAGCTATTTTATAAGATTTATAGAATTCTTACGTTATTGTTTACTGTTTTTAACATATATATTTAGATTAAAAAACAAGTTAGTGACAACTGTTCTGCTAAATATGGTATTCATGTATAAGCTATAAAAAAACAGCCCGTCTAGTGACGGGCTGTTTTTTGTTATATTTTTATCGAACCAACTAGTCTCGCAAATAGAAATTTATTTTATAAGAGACTATTTGAAATTACCAAGACGGTTAGATAATTGGTTAATGATTTGCTCAATCTCTTCATTGGCTTCATTTTCAGTATCTAAGTTACCATTTGGTGTTAATTGATTCATCACTTCAGGCAGTAGTTCAGCGAGACCCTGACGTACTTCTGCATCATTGGCACCAGTATGCGCGGCTACTTGTTTAATTTCATTTTCATCAAACAAGCGATTGATATCATTAGGGTCAAGGTTATCGTTAGTTTCTTGACTACTCATCCAAGATCGCGCTTTGCTTTCATGACCCATAGCAGTAATTTTCGATAGTGCACCACTTAAGCCACCATTACGCTTGATCCAGCTGAGTACCATTGGCATCAATGCAGCTATTAGCATGCTTTTCCCATCAAAGCCGCCACTTTGTTTTTGACCGCCACCCAATACACTACCTAAGATATCTCCTAAGCCACCAGCACCTGAGCTCATACCACTGCTTTGAGTGCTTCCAGTCAGACCACCCAGAATATCATCCAAACCAAATCCATTATCGGCCTGACGATTATTTTGTGAATTATTAGTACTGGTCTGATTGCTTCCACCTAATACACTGCCCAATACACCACCCAAACCACCAGAATTCGTGCTTTGGTCGGTAGGATTACGCTGTGTACTTTCTGGACTCATCGCACTACGGGCAACTTGGCTCACTAAATTCCCTAATAAGCTCATACTCTACTCCTTTTTTGTCATATTATTTATTTTAAAAGAATCACTATGTTTTTTAATATACTAAAATTTAATCAGTATCTGACGACTATACAGATATCTTAAACTACGTACTTTATGCTTACAAAATAACAAATTGCTTTCATTATCAAGAGAGCTGTTTTGTTATCACCTGTGGTCATTCATCAACCTTATAAAAAAGCTAAAATTGAAAGAGCTAAAATACCAAAACTGCCATTCAAGGACTGAAATAACAACCATCTACTTGCTTTTAGCAGAGCTCACATTGGCTAAAATATTCAATTCTCGCCACTGCTCAGCGTTCACTTGATCACGGAATACTGTCATTGATAGAGAACGTTGATAGGGTTCTACAATATCGAACTCAAAGATCATAGCCCACCGATAATTATGGACCTTGACCATTTGTGCCTGCCACAGCTCATCACCGCGACTCGTCCTAATCATTAGCTGCCAACCTCTATCAACACGCTGACTCAGGGGCGGTTGGCTCATATGCAATAGTACAGGCTGTGATAATATCAAATACCCAGTAACCGCTGCTGCCACTATTAAGATAATGACATACTGCCATACGTTTAGAGAAGCTAGCCATGCGAGTATAACCATAGCACTCGTCAAACCCATATAAAACAATACGCGCAAATAGCTAGTAGGCTGAATAGCAGTATCAATACGTAATGAAGTTGCCATAGTCATATTTGAGTGCCACAATCAATATGAAGCATTAAGCCAAATCTTTGGTATGACGCCATGTTTTAATTTTATTCACTAGCGCCCATATGTCTTCATTTTCTGGACGATTTTGATTGGTGAAATAATCTAATAAATCAGGGTCTTCGTGAGTCAACATTTCTGCAAATGTATTTTGCTCTTCAGGTGACGCGGTCAAATATAGTTCTTTTACATAAGGATCAATATAAAAATCCAACTCTTTAAGTCCACGGCGGGCTTGATAAATAATACGGCGCTGCTCATTGGTTGGTTCTGGTTGTGTGGTGGTCATAAAGCTACCTTCGTCAATTTAAATAGTTTTTAATGGTATATTTAGATTTTTCTAAAATCGTTTTTTATTTCTTTAAATAAAGCATAAAACACTTATAGTATTGGACAACAGCGTAAACGAGTATAAAAGTCTATTGGTGACGGTCATACTCAGACAACTGACTCCATAGCGCTACTGCTTGCTGCATCATCGCCACATTATGTGTACGAATAATACTTGCTCCTTGCTGTAAGGCAAACAACCCAGCAGCAGCCCCTGCCGAATCACGCTCTACCGCTTGCGTCGTATTCACGGCTTGAACCCCACTTTTGGTCAATACTTCCGCTAAAAACCGCTTACGTGAAATGCCAAACATCATCGGCAAACCTAGTGTCTGTAAGCGCTGAAGCTGGCTTAATAGTGCGCAGTGGTGCTCGTAGTTTTTTGCAAATCCAAAGCCTGGATCAATAATAATTTTTTCACGTTTGACGCCGATACTAATTACCTCGTCAATACGGGCTCCTAGCTCGGTACTCACATCATCTATTACATTATCATACTGTGCCAAGTCATTCATCGTCGTCGGCTCACCGCGCATGTGCATGAGCATGACGGGTATATCAAGCTTAGCCGCTAGCTCTGCAGCGCCAGTACGTTTTAGTGCTCGTACGTCATTCCATATGTCAGCACCGGCTTCAAATGCGGCTTCCATAACTGCTGGATTACTGGTATCGATAGACAGCCAAATATCATCGCCAAAAGATTGTCTAATGGCTTGGACAACAGGTACGACGCGATGCATCTCATCACTCGTAACGACAGCATCCGCATTTGGGCGAGTAGACTCTCCGCCAATATCAATAATAGTCGCGCCTTCATTGATCATTTTCTGACAATGCTGAATAGCCTTATCCACTGCATTGAACTGCCCACCATCCGAGAATGAATCTGGCGTGACATTAAGTATACCCATAACATGAGGTATTGATAAATCTAAAGTTTTATCACGACTAGATATATTGTAGTCAGGTAAGGCTTGGAATAATGACATAACCCATTTATCTCTCATCAGAACAATTTTAATTATTACTGCCTATGCTCATGATACCAGTAAATCTTACTCGGCCCTAAATCCTTCATAAAACAATGACAATAAAAAAGCCCTTTATATAAAGGGCTTTCTTATTGAGAGTTTATAAACCAAACGCTACATCGCTGGTAATGGTGGCGGTGTTGTGCCCGTTGTTTTGATGTCATTCTTTGACAGATTGACTTCGTTATGCTGATAGACTCTCGGTGGACGCGGTGCTTCACCTGCTAGGATATCTTGCAGTTGGTCACGATCGATGGTTTCCCAATTCATGAGAGCCTCAACCATCGCATGCATTTTGTCTTGATTGGCTTCAATCAATTCACGAGCGATATCGTACTGCTCTTCTAGCATACGACGTACTTCTTCATCAACCTTTTGCTGAGTAGCTTCAGAGATCGTACGACCACCACCGCCGAAGTATCCTTGTGAGTTGTCATCATCTTCGTACACCATAATACCAAGTGCATCAGACATACCATACTTCGTCACCATCGCACGTGCCATTTTGGTGGCGCGTTCAAAGTCGTTCGAAGCACCCGTCGACATTTGATTGATAAAGACTTCTTCGGCAATACGACCACCGAACAAAATAGCAATGTCGCTCAACATTTTTGATTTATACATACTGGTCTGATCGTGCTCAGGCAACTGCCAAGTCACACCAAGGGCAAAACCACGCGGCATAATAGTCACTTTATGCACAGGGTCTGTACCCGGTAGCAGTTCAGCTACTAACGCATGACCTGCTTCATGATATGCAGTCGCACGGCGCTCTTCTTCGCGTATCACCATAGACTTGCGTTCAGGACCCATATATAGCTTGTCTTTTGCATCTTCAAAGTCATTCATATCGACGCTGGTCTTGTTACGACGTGCTGCAAATAGTGCGGCTTCGTTTACAAGGTTGGCAAGCTGTGCACCACTGAATCCAGGCGTACCACGAGCGAGAGAACTTGCATCCACACTAATCGTGTTTGGCAATTTCTTCAAATGAACTTTTAAGATTTGCTCACGGCCTTTGATATCTGGCAAGCCTACTTGTACTTGACGGTCAAAACGACCTGGACGCAATAATGCTTTATCAAGCACGTCAGCACGGTTGGTCGCAGCAATAACAATGACGCCTTCATTGCCTTCGAAGCCATCCATCTCAACCAATAATTGGTTAAGCGTTTGCTCACGCTCATCATTACCACCGCCCATACCGGAGCCACGATGACGACCGACTGCATCAATTTCATCAATAAAGATGATACATGGTGCACTTTTCTTTGCTTGTTCGAACATATCACGTACACGTGATGCACCGACACCGACGAACATCTCAACGAAATCAGAACCTGAGATAGAGAAGAACGGTACTTTAGCTTCACCAGCAATGGCTCTTGCTAGTAGCGTCTTACCAGTACCCGGAGGGCCTACCATCAAGATACCACGTGGAATGGTCGCGCCTAGCTTCGTGAATTTATCTGGAGCACGTAAAAACTCAACCACTTCCACGACTTCTTCTTTGGCTTCTTCACAACCAGCCACGTCTTCAAAGTTGACGTTGATTTGATCTTCGGTCAGCATTTTAGCTTTTGATTTACCAAAGCTCATAGGGCCGCCGCCTTTTCCGCCTGCGCCACCTTGCATATTACGCATGAAGAATAAGAACAGACCAATAATCAATAGAATTGGGAAGCTGGCGATCAATAATTGCATCAATACGCTTTGGCGCTTTGGTGCAGTTCCTTGAACTTCGACTTGGTTTTCACGTAGCAGTGGCATCAGCTCGTCATCTGATACAGCAGGTCTAATGGTCTCAAAAGCTGAGCCATTTTTCTTCTCGCCGGTGATTTCTTCGCCGTCAATTTCAACACTGGCTACTTGGTTTTCTGACACAGCGGTCACAAACTCAGAGTAGTTAAGGCTATCCGGCTCAGATGATTGATCGAAGCCGCTAAACACCAGCACTAAAACGCCGATTACCACCAGCCACAATAAGGTATTTTTTACCATGTCGCTCACTAGTTATTCCCATCCCTTACTTATTGGTGTGTCTATTAAACACGTGACGTCTATAAACGTATCGCTCATTTTTCATAAACCTATCAATGTCAGAATTTTCTGATTGGGGCTTATACATGTCAAATGTCTTATAAAACAGGTTTAACAAGTTATAAATATCAATGATATATGAATCTATCGCAGATGAGCTTATCAAGCGCTTATTGTCAGACGACTTTGCCTAAAACAAAGTTAATATACCATGATATGTGGTACTAACCTGCATAATTCAAGCAGGTATCGCTATTATTCAATCAACGATTGTAACGTTTTTAATATTTTAATAGATATACTTAATGGTGACACAATATCCCGCTTACAATGGCAATAACTCATCAAAGTTAAAACTATTTAATCGCTATCCAAAACATCTCTTTTGAACGCGGCCTAGAAGCGCCTGGTTTGATACTACGGATTTTACTAAAATCCTGCTGCATCTGCTTGCGTAATTCCTGTGTACCCTCGCCCTGAAACACTTTCATAATGAGCGCGCCACCTTCTGGTAAGGTTGCCAAAGCAAAATCCACGGCCAGTTCACATAAGTACATCATACGCGGCTGATCAATCGCGCTATTACCTGCCGTATTGGGTGCCATATCAGACAACACCACATCGACTTGCCTGTCACCAACTTCTGCCATGATACTATCAAACACTTCTGCTTCACGAAAGTCACCTTGGATAAAGGTAACATCAGGCAAAGTATCCATAGCCAAAATATCAGAGGCAATCAAAATGCCTTGTTCGCCTACCAATTGACCAGCCACTTGTGACCAACTACCAGGAGCACTACCCAAATCTACGACCGTCATGCCTTTCTTAATCAGGCTGGTTTTTTCATTTATTTCTAATAATTTATAGGCAGCACGGGCACGATAGCCATCTTTATGAGCCTTTTGCACATAATGATCGTCAATGTGCTCTTTCATCCAAGCGCTACTACTCTTTGACAATTTTTTATTTTCGATACGCGTGGCCAAAATACCTGCTCCTATTGCTTTGCAAAACACTAATACATACTAATGAAATAGCCACTACATTTATAAAATGCTGTAAAGATGGACTCAATGAGACCGTTGATTTGTTCTCTTGTCTTAAACTGAACAAATTCTATTGGTTAAAACACTGTTTTATAAGACAGTAGCGTTTATAATGTGGCTAAACATTCAGTTTAACATTTTCATCACGTAAAATCGTGCAAAATCCTGCTGATCTCATGCAAGTTGACCACAGATTATTTATAATGGTCATCAACTGCTCTCAATAGCACTGTCATTTATTTTTATCAACACTTAGGAATTCTATGCAACTCGATAACGCTACCATCAAACGCCTAAGAGGCATTGGTCACGAACTGAAACCGATCGTCATGATTGGCAACAAAGGTATTACCCCAACCATCATTGAAGAAATTAATCGTGCTCTAACAGATCATGAACTTATTAAAGTAAAACTGCCTTCAGGCACTAAGCAAGAACGTGATGTCATTGGCGCTGAGCTTGCAACTGCTGCTAAAGCATCTTTGGTACATTCAATTGGTCGTATGGCACTGTTACTACGCAAAAACCCAAACGCCAACCCAAAACTGTCTAACTTAGCACGTCACGCACAGTAATGTGTGATGGCACATTTAGTTTAAGAAATATCATACCGTAAAATCTCATATCATAGCCGGACCCTTACGGTAAAATATAAAAGCCGCGATGCAACTTGCTCGCGGCTTTTATATTGTCTACTCTCATCAATTTGCCTGTTTTATAATATCAAATCACATTATAAATATAGTGCCTGTTGAACACGCCCTAATTTCTCTCATTATCATTTTTGAGTCTTATCAAATTATGAATCAAACCTTTGACCTTTACATCGCAAACGAAACGATAGCAAGTGATGCACAACAACTTGGCGTAACTATAGATGATCTCAAGCGTATCTGTGTGCAGGTAAGTGCTAATATTGTTCAATATCCTGAGGTATGTTTACAGCTGACTTACTACATTACTTTGCCTAACCAAATGCTAGCAGATAAAGTAGACTGGCCGATGTGGCAACCTGAACAGGTTAGGTTTTCTGATTACTTATGGGAAGAGACCTGCCTTGAGTGTTTTATCACTGGTCGCACTATCGACTCTAATGCTTTTGCCGACTATACAACCTCTTATATTGAGGTTAATGCCAACCCAGATGGTCGTTACGCACTCTATCAATTTGAGAGTTACCGCAATCCTGCGACATTACCACCGACACCTTTGTACCAAGACGATGGACACACGCGTGCCTCTATTGATTGGACTAACAAGCCCAAGCATCAAAGTACGTCCGCAAACATGCATTTACTTAGAGAGCAAGACACTCTACTTAAACCTGAACTCAAACCTAATAGTTACAAGCGAAGCTTCAACGTACCATTGGCTCAGCTGTCTGACTCGCATCTGAAATATGCTATCAATAACACTACCATTGATCACATACATCCATGCGTTATCTTGCGGTTGGACCAGACGCCTTTATACTTCGCAACCAGCCATGCCTCGCCACCTGATTTTCATAATCGCCAGTACTGGTCTAGATTTGAGCTTTAGCCATATCACATGCAGAGCATTACTTGAATAACACTGCAAATAGAAGAACTTCTAAAAGTTACTCTCACTTAAACTTGATGTTTAAAATATAAAAAAACCCAGTAATGTCATAAAGAACATTACTGAGTCTAGAGAAAACAGTTTGCTTAGCAGATGATTGCGTGTACTTAACTGATTACTTATCAGCCATCGCAAGATAGATGCCACGGTCTGATGCATCATCAACATACTGCGAATCGCGCCATGTGGTGTAGCTATAGTTACCACTATATGGGCTGATGCTGTTTTGACGGAAATCAGATACCCAGTCATTGCCATCAAAGATCTGAATGTGACCATGTGGACGACTTGAAGTACGGTTATAAACCACGACATCACCAACTTGTGGCTGCATATCATTACTGATTTTGGTAAAGCCTGCTTTGGCTAGCGTGCCACGAGAGGCATATTGATAAGCTGAAGGGTTCGGCGTGAATTCGTAACCAGCTGATTGTAGTGCTTTACGTACATAACGAGCACAGTAGCCAGAGCTTCTAGACAAAGCAACACGTGATGCGTTTGCTGCTGCAATAGCAGGGGCAGAAAAACGATCTGGAATTGATTTTGCTTGTTGCTGACGCTGCTCATAAGATAGGCGACTGGTTAGCGAAGCAAGCTGATATTCTTTTTGCTTAGCATGTGCGCTTAGATTATCAATGGCTTGGCTGATCTCATCGTTACTATATACATGAGCACCACTGTTCGTGCTATAGATATTACGACTAGAACCATAGGTTGCAGAAGTAGAGATATTTGTGGTGGTATGACTCAAGGTATTATTTGGTTGAAAGGTTGTTTCGACAGCACCACTTGCCTGTGCTATACCCATTCCCAATACTGACAAAATTAATAAAGCTTGTTTCATAAATTTACTACCTATTGTTAATGCAAGACAGCTCGTCATCCTTGACGAAGCATCAATTAATTTAGTGGACATTATCATTAAACAAACATGATAAAATCCTTATGACAACAGCCTGCTCTTTCTTCTGTAGTGACTAATGCTGCTATCAGCATTCATTTAGTCAACTCTCATGTAAATCGTTTGCCATATATCGCTTTAGCATGTCTGTTATGAATATCGATTTTGTCACCTATTAGATGAGTCATTACGATGTCAAAAAAACAGCCTAACCGGCTTGCCCAACTTATTGATCATCAAGCTTTTGCTGGTAGCGCACTACCCCAAACACTTGCTGACAACATGAGACTATATATAGAAACGACCAATGAGGTAAAAGAGCTATTGGTAGACTGTCTACCTGAGGAAATCCTCAATACCTGTTGGGTCGTAGGCTTTACTTCTGAGCAACTAATTCTTAGCGTTGGCTCGATGACTGCTGCTAATCACATACGGTATTTACAAAGTTCTTATTTGCAGGTACTGACAGAGCAGTCCATTACATTTAGACAACTCAAGCAAATCCGCGTCGTAGTAGCTAGCAAATCGGCTGATAATTATTCATCTAAACAATCGTCAACATCATCTGCAGTCTTGTCAAAGACTCAGAAAGCCAATGAAAATCAGGCCCTTAGCCAAAACATAAAGCGGACTATATCACAGGCTGCAGAGCATGTCACCACTGATGAAAAACTCAAAAAAGCACTTTTGCGCTTGATAAATTCTTAAAAAACCCGACCCTTACATGTAAAGTTATGTAAATGAAAACGTAAAAACTGGCCAACAACGCTGAGATTTTGTAATGAAGCCAACAAAAAAAATCACCTACCAGCGCTATTCATAATATGAATATCACCGACAGATGATTGGAAAACTACCTACAGCTTTTGTATTCTCTACTCTAAAGAGAAATTATCAAAATAATCGTGACCCTATATTTAAATTATAGAATATTATAGGAATGTAATTATCGTAGAGCTATGTAATATTGCGTCAATGTTTCGATACTTCGTGTATATCCCTCTCTTCACCCTTCAACAGCCATCCCTTTCAGAGGAAGATACTCGATAGGACAGGTTACATTGTCATCAAAAGTTACAATTTCAAAGTTATCATGATCAGATAGTATTTCACGCACTAACAAGTTATTTAATGCATGACCAGACTTATAAGCGTTAAAACGACCTAAAATTGGATAACCAATCAGATATAGATCACCTAGCGCATCTAAAATTTTATGACGAACAAACTCATCATTGAAACGTAAGCCTTCTTCGTTAAGAATATTGGCTTCATCTATGACGATAGCATTGTCCATACTGCCACCTAACGCCAAATTATTCTGGCGTAATGCCTCAATATCACGTAAAAATCCGAAAGTACGTGCTGAGCTTAATTGCTCAATGAAATTTTGAGTTGAAAACTGCAGTTGTGCATGCTGAAAATTCTTATCAATAGCAGGGTGATCAAAATCAATTTCGAAATTTAACTCAAATCCTTCATACGGGCGTAGCTCTGCCCATTTATCGTCGACCTTTACACGTACAGGTCTTATTATCTTAATAAACTTTTTCAAAGCGTCTTGTTCACAAAACCCTGCATCAAGTAGCAATGCAACAAAAGGTGCAGCACTACCATCCATAATCGGAATCTCTGAAGCAGAGACACGGATTAAAAGGTTATCTACACCAAGTCCAGCAATTGCACTCAATAGATGCTCAACTGTACCCACTCGTGTACCACCGAATACTAGGTTTGATGACATCATGGTGTCTTGTACTAAAAAGGCACTGGCTGGAATTGGCTGACTGCCTTCGATATCAGAGCGCTCGAAAACAATACCTGTATTTACAGGTTGCGGATGAAATTCTAAGTCAACAGGCTGACCACTATGAAGACCAGTACCTGTAATAGCTATCGCAGTTTTTATGGTTCTTTGGTTCATGACTGTCTTCTCACATATTTTGTTACAATTGCCATAGTGTACCATTACAGGCCCCTAGTTCGCCACAGTTAAAACTCGCTATTTTCCTTATCTCCTTGATTGATAACACTTATCGCACCAAACCGAAACTATTTCTATGCTCTATTGACATAACTATCTCTGTATAAATAGCTATAGTCAATCCTCTATAAAAGAGTTACAGCGTTAACCTCGCTTGAAGTATCACATATACATCTGCACTCAGTTGCCTTGTATCTCTTTTAAACTGAATCAACTATATATTGAAGTCTATATTTATTATCAAAAAATGTCTCACACTACTATTTATTAATGATTAGCTCTTCTTAATGTGCTACTTATATCGATCAAAAATTATAGAATCACCTCTTTGCAAACAGATATATTTTATCTACGGCCACAAAAAAGCCAGCGATTTAACGCTGGCTTTTTCACTCTATTTAAAAATATCTCAAAACACTATTTGTTTTGTTGGCGTTTTAGATAGTCTTGAATACTGTTGGTTTTGGTCTTTGCTTGTTCTTGAGGCGCATTAGAACGTACAGTGGCAGAGGTATCTTGATACATTTGAGCTTGTGACTGCTTTTGGCTGTTCAAAGCACTGGTATGTACATTAGGATCAACAGGCTGAGTGCTGTTCACAGAAGGTACTGGCTGCTCCACTACTTCAGGTTCTTGGCCAGCATTTTCATCTAGAGTCAAACCCGTTGCAATGACTGTCACATGCAAATCATCACCCATTTTTTCATCGATAACTGAACCATAGAAAATATGAGCATCATCAATATCAGTGATTTCTTCAACGATGACACTAATCTTGCTCATCTCATCTAATGACAGTGATTCAGAAGAAATCACATTGACCAGTAGACCTTTAGCATTTTCTAAACGTAGATCATCAAGTAATGGCGATCTAATGGCTTTTTCAGTCGCTTGACGTGCACGATCATCACCACTTGCACGGCCAATACCCATCATCGCATGACCTTTAGCAGTCATAGCAGTACGGATATCGTTGAAATCGATGTTGATCATACCTTCGCTAGCGATGGTTTCAGCAATACCTTGAACAGCATGTAACAATACATCATCTGCTTTTTTGAAAGCATCTTGCATAGAGATATTGCCGTAAACACTCATCAGCTTGTCGTTTGGAATAGTGATGATAGAGTCAACGAAATTGGTTAGCTGCTCAATACCGGCTTTAGCTGCTTTGATACGTTTGCCACCTTCAAACTTAAATGGTGTGGTCACTACGGCAACTGTCAACACTTCCATTTCTTTAGCAATACGAGCAACTACAGGTGCTGCGCCAGTACCTGTACCGCCACCCATACCCGCAGTAATAAATACCATATCTGCATGTTCAAGTAACGCACGGATAGCTTCTTCTTCGCTTTCTGCTGCTTCACGTCCGACTTCTGGATTGGCACCAGCACCTAGACCACGGTTCGTCTTTGCACCCAGTTGTAGTTTATGCGGCGCTGTTAGACGATCAAGTGCTTGTTTATCTGTATTAGCACAAACAAATGTCACACCTCTAATCCCTTGTTGTACCATATGTTCAACTGCATTACCGCCACCGCCGCCCACACCGAATACAGTGAAGCTCGCTTGGCCGTTGTTTTGAAGCTGGTTATCATCTGGCATGGTGTATTTTGACATAAAAAGGATTCTCCAGTTGCAGATAGCGTGATGATTGATACGTGGTAACGCACTCATATGGCGCACTATCGACATACTATATATAAATGTATTTAAATAAAATAGGGTTATGGCTTAAATCTTTCAGCATAGATAACAATAGGTCATCATCGCAAAGGGTATTACTTTTTATATTACTTCGTTTTCTGCTTGAATAATTTAGGTAAACTCTACAAGAATATTAGCATTCTCAATATTTTACCAAAAAATCTACAATATCTTTTTCAGTACACTAGCAAAACGTTGCCCTGCACTTTGAAAAACACCAGTGACTCGATTCTTTTGAATCGCTTCAGGCTCACTCTTTTCACTACGACGGAACTGTTCACTCTGACTGTAGAGTAATGTACCAAATGCCGTTTGATAAGCACGGTCATTTACCTGGATATTTAGTTGCTTGAACGATTCATCATTATCAAAATGATTATAAGCACTGATAGCAGGATGTATATTGGTCAGCACCACCGGCATTTTGAGCAATTTTTTTGCAAAAGGTATCATACCTTTAACCGAGCTGCCACCACCAGTGAGAACAATACCTTTGTCTATATAACCAATCAAGTCTGCGTCATGTAATTGACGAGCCACTTCCGTAAATATCTGGACATAGCGAGCTTCAATAATACGGGCTAGATTATAAATGCCAATATTGATCTCATCGCCTGTCCCTTGCGGCTTAAAGATAAAGAAAGAGCTAGGATCGACACTATTAACATCAACAGTACCGTGAGTCTTTTTGAGCTTTTCAGCTTCAATCATTGATATGCCAAAGTCAGCTGAGATATCCATCGTGACTTCATGGCTTCCCGTTGCGATACAATGGGTAAATATCAATTTGTTTTCTTTATAAACACAAATACTGGTGGTACTCGCACCAATATCTACCAAGCACACTCCTTGTTGACGCTCATCACTCATCAAGCTATATTCAGCGCTTGTCACTGCATCGAAGACAATATGGTCAATACCAACGTCACAGCTTTGCAGTAATTTTTGGATATTTTGGCGGCTAGACACTGGCATCATCATCATGTGGTACATCACAGAGATATTATGCGCCATTGTTTCGATAGCATCATCAACCATAAAGTCTTGGTCGTTGACGTAAATACCTTGCTGACAGCAATGCATCAAATAATAGTCCGGTGGCAAATCGCGTGACTTGGCATTAGATAGTGCTTGTACCATATCTTTGGCACGTACAGCCTCCTCTTCCACTTGCACATCACCTGTACTGTTTTTGCTAGACAGTTCAGGCGTTGCCAACGTCAACCACACACTATGCACACGGCAATTGGCAGTATCTTCTGCTTCTTGAATGGCTTGCTTGATAGCACCTTGCAGACGCTCACGATGCTTTATTTGACCTTGATAAAAATCGCTATTTTTAACTTGCCCAACGCCCAAAATGCGAATGTCTTTTGCAGAGACAACATTGCCAATGACGACATAAACTGCCGTGGCACTTAAATGGACAACAACCAGATTTTCAGTATTTTTCATGGTACCAGACAAATTATCGCTAAACAGGAGACCAAATGACGTCTCCATTAGATCATTAAAAAAATCGCTATCAATACACTACAAAATTGTGTATTCAATGCTAAATACTATTAAAACCGTTCGAACAAAACAGCTCATACTAAAAGCCAAAATGTTAACCAGTTTTTGCTTCTGTCTATCTATGATGATGGTGCTTCATCATTCTTTGGCTGTACCATATCTCCAGAAATGGTAAAGCCATTTTTATAACGCAAATCTACCGATTGTATCTGGTCTCGACGATCACTTAGTTGATTACCAAGCAGTTGACTCAGATTCAGTAGCTTTTGCGCAGTATTTTCGTTATCAACGATGACGCGTAATCCATTATTAAAGCGAATCAACCATGTCATTCTGGGTGACAAGATAATATCTTCAACCTGTATACCTAATGGTGCGTACCAATCGTTGACTTGCTGCATCTGTTGCATGATGACTGGCGCTTGGGTTATCTCACCTTGCAAAGTAGCAAATTTTTCTTGCGTCAGATCTTTAGTATCAGCAGGAACAAAAACCGTCCCTTTTGCATCAACCAAACGTTCTGTCCCAAAATTGGCAACGGCCTGTTTAGGTAGTGCAGTCACCACAATGCCACGCTGCCAATCACGAGAAACACTTACTTGATCCACCCAAGCCAGACCTATCGTAATGTCTCTTAACGCTTGCAAATCAGAGGTAAAAAAACTGCTTACCTTCTGCTGATCCATGACTTGTTGTAATGACTGATATTGAACGCCTGTCAAACCTTGATGATTGACATGGATGGCAGCTGGCGGCGCATCACGCAGAGCCTTGCCACCCATAATCAATATCAGTACTAGCAATCCCAATACCATTGCCATAAACAAGTATTTGACTGAATTTGGTACTTGTAGCTTAGATTTTGGGCGACGGGCTGTATCACTCATCAAGTCAGTTACCTCGTTGACAGTTTGAGCCATAACGACCTGTGTCCCTATATTTGCATAAAACGGCTTATGCTATTCATTGATGTCAGTCTACATATATTATGCAGAGGTCTATTAAGTCGATATATTATCAAAGTCTTTGGCTAAAACAATTTATATGATGCTATTACGCTTATTCAAACGTAACATTTTTCTTAATTCATAGATAACTTATGGTTTTTTCTTATAAAAACTTAAACATCATCAAGATATAACCACAATATGTAATATTAACGTATTTCATAGTTAAACAATAGCCTAACCCTTACTGGCAACAGCGAATTTACACAAGTTTACATGAAGTTGTGATATAGCATCTCTAGTGATACATTAACTCGATTATTTTCAAGAAAAACTATTCATTATGAATGAGAAGCAACCAGTATCATTGATAACATTTTCAATTCACTTACGCAGCTCGTTCTCTGAATGACGCTGCGTGAATGGATAGGTATAACAATACTTAAAGCTAACTATACTGTCTGCGCTAAAATATGCCAACATAAGGTATCAAAATCCATGCCTCGAGCCTTGGCAGCCATCGGAACCAAACTATGACTGGTCATACCAGGTACAGTATTGATTTCAAGCAACCAGAAATTGCCTGCTTCATCTTGCATGGCATCGATACGCCCCCAACCTTTTGCATCAACAGCACGGAATGCTGCCAGACTTAAATCTTGCAAGTGCTTTTCATCAGCATCGCTCAAGCCACACGGAATATAGTAGCTAGTATCATTACGATTGTACTTGGCTTCAAAATCATAGAAGTTGGTGATATCTGCAGGCTCAAGACGAATGACCGGATAAGCCTCGTCATCGATAATAACAATCGTAAACTCGCGACCAGTAATCCAGCGCTCTGCCATCACTACATCGCCACACTGTACCGCTGTCGCATAGGCAGATGGAAGCTCATCAAGATTGTTGACTTTCGTCATGCCAATACTTGAACCTTCATGAACAGGTTTGATGATAAGTGGCAAACCTAACATGTTGACCACTTGCTGCCAGTCGGTATCTGCTGTCAACAATGAAAACGGGGCTGTCGCCACACCGCAGCCTTGCCATAATTGCTTGGTGCGCACTTTGTCCATGCCCAGTGCCGATGCCAAAATCCCTGAGCCTGTCTGAGGAATATCAAACCATTGCAATACGCCTTGTAGCAAGCCATCTTCGCCGCCGCGACCATGCAACACATTGAACACGCGATCATACGCGCGTAGCTCAGTGATGTCTTGATGCTTAGGATCGAAATGAGTGGCATCAACGCCTTGGTTTTGGAGTGCTTGCAATACAGCCGCGCCACTGTCTAAAGATACGCTGCGCTCATTGCTACTACCGCCATAAACGACTGCAACTTTGCCGAACTCACTCGCATCTTTTACTTTGCTAGGCACCACATTTGATGATACTTCTTGGCCTGACTGGTTATTTTCCATACTGTTTTTCTCTGCTTGTGCAACTGCTGCTAGGGCTGGCTCTGGATTAATAATAGCTGTCTTATCCTCAGCGGCATCCATGGCTGTATTTTTTGCATGTTTTTGATCATTCTTCGTCGTCATGAGGATAACTCCTAGAGTTCTTTTAGCTTACTTGATGTAAAGGTTGTTTGCAGCCAAATCAACGGATATTTGCCCCACATTACCAGCGCCTTGAGTAATCAGCATGTCATTGGCTTTCAATAGACGCTGCATCACAGGCGCTAGATTGTCTTTATCAACAATCGTAGGTTCAACTTCACCACGCAAACGAATACTACGCGCTAATGACTTGGTATCCGCACCTGTAATTGGGGTTTCACCCGCTGAATATACGTCTAATAATAATAGCTCATCTACGCTTGACAGTACTTCAACAAAATCGTCATAGCAGTCACGCGTACGGCTATAACGATGCGGCTGAAACAGCATGACTAAACGGCGATCAGGAAAACTTTGACGAGCAGCTTTAATAGTTGCATCAACTTCCTTTGGATGATGACCATAATCATCAATCAATAGGACGTTGCCATCATCGATATCTACAGAGGCATGCTGCTCAAAACGACGGCCAACACCTTCGAATTTTTGCAGGGCACGCTTAATGGCTTCGTCATCCACGCCTTCATCGGTCGCCATCGTGATAGCAGCAAGCGCATTATAAACGTTATGAGTACCAGGAATATTGAGCGTCAAACGTAAAGGTTCACGGTCACGGCGCAATACAGTAAAGTGGGTTTTAGTGCCTTCAGTCACCAAGTCAACACCTTGCACATCATTAAAAGGCTCAAGACCAAAAGTCAGTACAGGGCGACCAATATCATCAATCATCGCATACAATTCTGGATCATCACCGCATACCACGGCCAAGCCATAAAATGGCATGTTTTGCAAGAACTGGATATAAGCTGCTTTTAATTTATCGAAGCTGTTCTCATAAGTTTCCATATGGTCTTGATCGATATTCGTCACAATTGCAGCCATCGGATGCAAGGATAAAAACGATGCATCAGACTCATCAGCTTCAGCGACTAAAAAGCGACTACTACCAAGCGCGGCATTTTTCCCAGAGGCATTAAGCTTACCGCCAATCACATATGTAGGGTCGAGCTGACCTTCTGCCATCATCGTAGTGAGCAAGCTAGTCGTTGTGGTCTTACCATGAGCACCCGCAACAGCGATACTATGACGATAACGCATCAACTCACCTAGCATATCTGCACGGCGTACCACTGGCAAGCGCGCTTCGAGTGCTGCTTTAATCTCAGGATTACTACGATCAATCGCTGACGATACGACGATAACATCTGCATTGGCAATGTTTTTAGAGTCATGACCAATCGATATCTCAATACCAATCTGCTGTAAACGTCGAGTGACCAAGCTTTCAGCGATATCAGAACCACTTACCTCATAACCTTGATTGCTCATCACCTCAGCGATACCACACATCCCTGAGCCGCCAATACCCACAAAATGCAAATGCTGGATACGACGCATTTCTGGTATTTCAATCAAACGTTTAGGTAGCGCTTTCGCAGAGGTAGGCATAATCAATTCTCTTGGTTAAAGGCGAATAAAATGTGGTGAATCAGAATAATCAGTTATAAAAATAGCAGCTGATAGAAATATAAGCTACAGGGTTTGCCAAATAATATCAGCGACCTGCTTGCTAGCACTACGGTTGGCAAGTGCATGGCCTTTCTTGGCCATGGTTAAGCAAGCACTTCGATCAAGCGCTGCCAGCTCATTGCTCAAATGCTGCGGCGTCAGCTCAGATTGAGGTAATAAAATTGCTGCATCATATGAGGTTAACGTACGAGCATTGGCAGTTTGATGATCATCAACTGCATGTGGCAGCGGTACAAAAATAGCAGCAATACCGACGTTTTGAATTTCGGTAACAGTCAATGCGCCTGCTCGGCAAACAATGATGTCTGCCCAATTATAAGCAGCGGCCATATCATCAATAAATGGCTGTACCACAAATTTATGAATGCTCAAATCTTGCCCATCATAAGCAGTTTGCGTGGCAGCCTCATCGTTTCGTCCACATTGATGACGCACTTCAAAAGGACGGTCTATCAACGCCAGCGCTTTTGGCACGGTATCATTTAATACTTGTGCACCAAGCGAGCCACCAACCACCAGTAACTTAAGTGGTGACGTATCATTCAAATCGTAACGTACAGTCGGCTCCACGACACCAGTGATGGCGTTACGTACCGGATTACCGACCGTCTCTAGCTTTGCATCAAGCTCACTATTTGCAAAAGTGTGCTCAAAGGCCTGTAATACCTTGGTCGCAATTTTAGACAGATAGCGATTACTCATACCAGCAATTGCATTTTGCTCATGAATAATAAGCGGCGTACTAGTCATACGTGCTGCAATGCCGCCCGGTGCGGTCACATAACCACCGAAGCCTACGACAATATCAATCTGATTGTTGCGAATGACTTTTATAGCAGCCATCGTCGCTGATAGCAAAGTTACAGGTAGCTTTAACAAGCGCCCTACTCCTTTACCACGCAGCCCTTGCATATCAATGGCATGAAAACTATAACCAGTTGGTTTAACCAAACCGTTTTCCATGCCATTTGGCGTTCCTAACCAATGAATAACCGCACCGCGCTGAGTCAATTCCTCAGCCACTGCCAATGCTGGAAACACATGCCCGCCAGTACCAGCAGCCATCATTAATATATGCGGTTTTTTCATGAACGCCTGCCTATCTTTTTATTTATATGAAGGACCTATCATCCTATCAGGATTTTAGTTATCGACAAATAACGACCCTATAAAATCTCGCATAGTATAGTGTAAATCGTTGACTTATATATAGCATTTTATGCGTCGTTAATAATAAAAATCCAAGCCGTGAACAACCTCGGCTTGGCTTTAATAAATACGCTGTAACATCGATAAAATCGACATTTTCAATCACGTTTCGACAAGGTATAGTCGATTCAATTTAAAGGTAGTACAAGGCAACCGAGTGTAGATGTATATGTGATACTTCAAGCAAGGTTAACGCTGTCATACTTTTATAGTGGAATGACTATAGCTTAGCACAACTATTTTTTTATCATTGTGCACATACCTTAATGATAAATCACTCTATCATTACTACGATGCTCAAATCGTGAATTTATTTTCAATGGCGATAATAAAGTCCGTCGCAATGTCTGTACCACACTGATCGTCAATCTCGCGTACACAAGTCGGACTGGTAACGTTAATCTCAGTAATACGACCGCCGATGAGATCTAAGCCAACGAACATGAGACCTTTTTCTTTCACAATAGGTGCCACTACTTCTGCCACTTGACGTTCGATATCAGTCAACGGCATAGCAACACCACTACCACCTGCGGCAAGATTACCACGGGTCTCGCCTTTGGTTGGAATACGAGCCAAGCTATAACCTACCACCACACCATCGACGATTAATACGCGTTTATCGCCCTCGACAATCTCTGGTAAATAACGCTGTGCCATAATTGGCAGCGTCTCTAGCTCTGTCAATACTTCTAGTGTGACACCAATGTTTGGGCTATCAGCAGTCAGACGGAAGATACCTGTACCACCCATACCATCTAGGGGTTTGACAATAACATCTTGCTGCTCAGTAATGAACTTGCGAATGTGCGCCTGTTTACTGGTCACAATCGTTGGGCTCATATAATCACTAAACCAAGTGGCAAACAATTTCTCATTACAATCACGGATGGCTTGCGGATCGTTGACCACGAGTACGCCTGCCGCTTTTGCATGATCGAGCATATAGGTCGTATAGATAAAACGCATATCAAACGGTGGATCTTTACGCATCAAAATCACGTCATAATCACTAACCGGCGCAGTGCTTTTATCACCCAATGTATAGAAGTCTTTAGGATCACGCTTTACCGTTACTGGCTGCGTATCGACCATCAATTGCCCACGATCCAACCAAAGGTCATGAATCTGACAGTAGCCTAGACGATGCCCACGGTCTTGAGCGGACCACATCATGGCTAAGGTAGTGTCTTTTTTATAATTAACCTGCTCGATAGGATCCATAATAACGAGTATGTTTAACGATTTTTTTTGATTTTCTAGACTCATAACAAAACTCACTTACGTTGTATAGTCAATCAATCTTAAAAATGGTGTAAGGCAGACGAGCGCAAGTACTACAGTAGTAGGCTAAGCGAGTCTAACGCCATAACACTTTAAGAGTGGTTCGACTATATTGTTAATAGGCAGATATGAGCGGTTAAATAGGTAAATACCATCTATTCAGCATAAAAGATGCTCGCTCATAAAACCATCTACGACAAATTATACGCCGTACTGCGTGCGATAATGCTGCATTTTTGCAAGCTGAGTCGCATCTTTGTATTGGCTATTGTCATCTGCTAGATAGCTGATTAAATCATCAATATCGATGAGTGCGCGCACAGGGACCTCTAAGGTCGAAGCCAGTTCTTGAATAGCAGAATGCTCAGCTTGACCTTTTTCTTTACGATCAAGAGCGACAATAATACCGGCAACGCTTGCGCCCGCTTGCTCTAAAATCTCGACCACTTCACGCATGGCTGTACCAGCTGTAATGACATCATCTAATACCCAAACCGCTTTGCCATTGACATCAGCACCCACCAAGTTACCACCTTCACCATGGGTTTTGGCTTCTTTGCGATTGTAACCCCATTTAGCATTGATACCATGATGGTTCCATAATGCTTGTGCGGTGGCAGCAACGAATGGAATGCCTTTATAAGCGGCACCAAAAATGACCAGCTCTTGCTCATCTGTACCGTTATTGGTCGCTGCCATCTGTTCAGCTAAGGCGTCGGCATAACCACGTGCTAACAACGATAACATCTCACCTGTCGCCAGCAAACCTGCATTAAAAAAGTATGGACTAATACGACCAGACTTAAGGACAAACTCACCGAACTTAAGGACTTGATTATCTAAAGCCAATTGAATGAATTGATGCGATGAGAAAGTAGGCTGAGCATTAGGTACTGAATTATTAGGTACACGAGCATTGGACATTAAGGCATTCCTATTAACAAAAATGAGGGCAAAAAATTGGCATTATTGTACGCATTATTGATCAGCTTGACCAACCATTGATGTCGTAATCCTGCATATTAGGATAACGGGTCAACAGACCACTGCGTGATGAGAGATTGAAATAGCACTGACCGTCATGACTCACTTGTATCTCCCAACCCAAGTGATAAGCAGCAACAATAATATGTCCGGTAAATAGACGCACCTGACGGTATGCATGACGCTGTGATGGCTCGCAAATGATCTGACTGAGCAAATAACTGCGTACATGCTGACAAATTTGCGCCGCGCTATAGCTATGATTGATACTTTTGCGCGTACTGCACTGCTGCAACGCATGGACGGCAACACTACACGCCATGATATCAGTGGCCAGACTACCCTCGCCCGTCTCAAACTGCTGCGGCTGCAAAATCACTTGCCAATCATCGGCATAGATACTGCTGAGTAACTCATCAGGATTATAACGTTTGGTCAATGCACGCAGCGAGGCTGAAGCATCTCCAACTTTACTGTTACTGGCATTGCGGTTACCGACATCAGCACCATTCAGATCAGTGCTTAACGAACTGCCAGCAAGCGTAAAACCATAGCGCTGTAATTTTGGATAAGCCTGAAGCGCTTGCTGAATGTCTGACATATCTAATAACGTCATATTCGTTAATGCTGATAATAATGGTTGCTCGCTATTATTATGATAAAAGCTGTCTGGAAACTCAGCAAGCTCTGCCGCACTCAGTAACGACAGATGCTCACCCAAAACTTCTGAAGCAATCAATGCCCATTTCGATAGGCTGTCTTTGTTAGGCTGATAAAAACGGGCAGCGTTACCATATAAACGACGTAGTTGAGTATTTAGACGACGAGCAGGCTCTGGAATATCAGTCAAAGGCCTTGCAGGGTCAAGTGGAGATTGCTTTGGGTCAAAGTTAGGATGCACGATGGCAGGTTGTGTACTATCAGCAAAAACAGGCGACTGCTCAGCACTGCCTTCTGTACGCTTGCCACCTGCTGCTGTGATGTCAGCACTGGATAAGCGGTTATCAGAAGTAGAAGGCTGGGTCATGAGAGCTCCATAGACTATAAAATATAAAACGAATAAGGTAAATCAGGTCGAACGGTCATCTTATACCATTCACAAAAATTAGAGTAGCGAGGAACACGAACGCCAGTACTATACATTACCCACTGGATGAGTTTAACCACGACTAGACTTACTTTTTTGATGTAGGGCGTGTCCTCATTTTGAAAATGGTGATAAAAATGAGATAAATGGCAGCCAAATAAGGAAAGTAGTGCAGATAATATCGAGATATTAGCAAGCTACTTGACGCAGTTTAGCAAATATTTAACCATTTTTAGCCCATTTAAAGCTTAATGTTCAGATTGAGGACATGCCCTAGTACTATTTTTGATGGCGCAAAATATCACGGTAACCTGTTTGCCAATCAGGATAATCTAGCCAAGCTAATGGAATATTGCTGTGCAAGCATTTTCCTGTCACTAATGTTTTTTTGTCATCAATAGTAGGAGGCATCTCGCCTATTTGCTCACTTAACCAAACACTCAACTCCAATGTTGTCACTGGTGCATAGTCAGTCGCCAGATATATTGGCTCTGGCGACTCCATAGTCAATACATTGACAATAATATTGACCAAATCACGATCCATAATTCGATTGCTCCAATGGCTAGCGGCCACTGGCTCTTTATGCGGCTCGCGGGCTTTACGTAGGCGCATTAGACGCGTACGCCCATAGATACCGCTGGGACGAATGACCACGGCTTTATCATTGAAACCCTGCTGCAAAGACTGTTCCGCCTGCAATATAACCTTTGACGCAGCGCGTACGGGAGTCGCCGGCGTTGTATCTTTGTCAATCCACTCGCCATTGTCTTGGCCATATACACCCGTGGATGAGATAAAGACAATACGCTCAAGGTTGGTCAAATTTTCTGCAAGATTTGCCAAGTGCTGACAGATCGCTAGATAACTGTTGTGATAGCCGCTGGCTGAATACTCGTCAGGGGTCACGATAATGGCAATGTGCGTAAAACCTTGCAAGACTTGAGCAGTCAGCGTTAATGCATCGGCTTGTTTGAATATGGCTTTATCATCCAACGCATAATCATACCGCTCACCACGAGCCAGACCCGTGACATTCAAGCCATCCTGCGCAAGCTTATTGGTCACTGGTAATCCAATATCACCTTGCCCAATAATCAGTAAATTTTGCTTACTCATCACATATCCTTCATTTAGCACAATATCCGGAGACAACTTCAACAGTCGTACTCAAAAGCAATTTCTAAGAAAACTCTATCAAGACACTGATATAAAAATACTAATATAAAAACACTAGTATCAAACTGCCAACTTAGAAGGTGCTCAGTTTAAAAGGTATTAAATTAAAAATAGCGTCTGTATGACAGCTGTACATCTTCATTGCTATCAACACGATCTTGCCAATCATAGTTAGCATTGATACGTAGTGCTTGTTTTTTATCAATATCGTATTGCAGACCTAGTGTCGATATCGGTTGCCAATAGTGACCACGGATGTTCGACTCATCGCTGCTGCCATGATACCAATATGGCAGTTGCAATTCAGCCTGCGCGCGTAACTGATTGTTAATCTGATAACGACAGCCCGCATTCACGCCTGCACCAACACGAAAGCCTTTATTGATACCGCGACCTGCTTGGGTCGTGCCGGACAACAAGGTGTAGCATAACTGCGGCGGCATCTCGCCAGTATCTGTATTAGGCGTTCCAAATGCCCAAGACCATCCTGTCTCGTAGCCCACGCTCCCCACTAAATGGTCTGTACCGTCTTTCTGCGAGCCGTCATTCACGCGCGTCGCTTCGATACTTGCGCCCCACGTTTTACCTTTTTTTGCAGAATTAACAGGATTAAAAGAGCGACCGCGAATTAACGTGGCATTTTGCAAGACCACATTTTTTGGCTGATTGCCTTTATCATTATCCGTGTCATATAAGCGTAAGGTCGCCGCAATGCCTTCTAAATTAAAAAACTGTGGATATCCTGAAGAGCGGTCAAGCGTATCATGAAAGCCTGCCCGCAAGCCCAAATCGATATAGTTATTGTCACCACGCTGCCCTATTCCAATGCTCCCCAATGTCAGCGGATGTCTGTCAACAGGATTGTTATCTGATACAACGATACTAGTCGGCAATAATGTTTGCTTATCAGCTGACATGCTCGAGACAGCATTGAGCTGAGCAGATTTAATCTCGTCAATCGTCTGTGTGGCGCTGTTGTGATAGCCAAGTTGCTCACGCTGCTGCTTCACTTTATTTAACTGAGATTGGCGTAAGGTGCTATCAGCTGGGGTGTAAATACTGCTGGCAAGCAAACCTTCACTATTGAGTAATTGCACGACATCTGAGGGAATGACCGCATAAGGCAATCTGCTCAATAAATACTGCTGCGGGCGCACCACATCAATTAGACGCAACACTTCAGATGCGCAGTTATCTGTGGTGAAGTAATATGGTAACTTCAAATCCTTGGTTTCCCAGACATGCAACATGATTTGCTGAACTTCGCTTGGCGTCAGATCCAATTGATAGGTCCAGGTATCGCGCTCATCTCCCTGTAGGTAATTAACGAGCTTTTCAGGATAAGGATCAATCTCAATAAGGCTATCATAAGCACCAATCATTGACTTGACGGAATATACCGGAAAGCTATCCTCAGGATTGCCATCTACCGTATAATTCAGCGCATGAGCGTGATGGATTTGGCTAGGATCAGCGACACTTACTTTTGAGTCGATACGCAGAAGAGTATGAGCAAACGCTGAGAGAGGATTGTCCAAATACTCTTGTGCAAACATGAGAGACAGCTGCTCAGGTGCAATCGTTTGCATCCACTCATCCAGCTTTGGACAGTCGACTTGTAGCGCTGTGTCGTCAATATTCAACGTATCAGTCAGCCATTGTACTCGCGCTGGAAAACGGCATAGTACAGAGTTGCTATCGACAGCACGACTACTGACAGAATGACCGTCGCTTGTTTGGGCAGAATTTTTATTAGCAGTTTCTTGGTTAGTAGTGGCACCTATTTCGTCAGCCAGAGCAACAAGCAGCGTATCAAGCTCTGCACCTGAATCACTCCGACCGTTTTCACTTAAAAAGAAGCCAGCGTCATCAACCATACTGGTGTTTTTTTTCTTACCAATTAAGTTTTTTTGATCATCAAAGAAATACAGTAATCGTCGCCATGTTGTATGCTGTGCCAGATTTTCTGTTTTTGCTTGTGTGCGCCACGTGGCTAATAACGATTGAGCACTACTGTCTTGTACGCCTCGCATACTTTGCGTGCTATTAGTTTCTTCTGCAACGCCATCATGTGGCATATTATATGCCACCGTATGTGCCGTATTACTATCTATCGTCGCTTGTGGCTCACTAGCCAATTCACCTGTGGTTACTAGCGAGTCTGGCGTTGGCAAAAAAGCCTGTGCTTGGCCAGAGAGTAGTAACCCAGCGATAGCAAGTGGCAAACAGGCTCGTTGGCAAGTTATTGTTACGGTACTATCGACTGATAGAGACATAGGCTTTGTAGCCATGAGATAAAACCTCGCACGTTATTATTCATACGCTGATAGCGTGATTAGGGGCTGACTAATAATACCTAATGTAATGTTAAATAAAACAATCCAAAACCCGTTTTCGACCTAGATTGTTTAAATCTCTGGGCCGTGTTTGATAAATTTTAGTAAAAGAGAATATTATGTCCAAATCATCCTCAATGACTATTAAAGATGGCTTATTATCTGCAGCCACATGGCTCGCATCGCCTAACAAAAATATGCGACCAGCAGATATGAATATCGACACTATCGTCATTCATAATATCAGCTTGCCACCCAACGAATTCGGCGCTTGCGACACTGATGGCACTCACTATGTTAAGGCGCTGTTTACCAATCAAATAGATTGGAATGCCCATTCCTACTTTAAAACCATAGAAGGGGCCGAAGTTTCTGCGCATCTATTTATCGAGCGTGATGGGTCGATCACTCAGTTTGTAAACTTTAACGAGCGTGCTTGGCATGCCGGTCGATCAAGCTATTTGGGACGACCTGAATGTAACAATTATAGCATTGGTATCGAACTCGAAGGGTCAGATTTTACGCCTTTCACTGACATGCAATATGACAGGCTCGCACAGGTCGTCAGTGCTATCTATGAAGCTTATCCTAAAACTCGTCGTCACTTGACAGGTCATAGCGATATCGCGCCAGGACGTAAGACAGATCCTGGTGATTATTTTGAATGGACAAAACTGCGTGAAAACGTTGCCGTTCTATTAAAATAAAACACCCTATTTTGTCCACATGTCATATTCCACATTCAATCCATTTATCTCGATTATGAAAGTGATATAATTCGTCAGTTTTTCAACACAGAAAATCAGCACACAACCCAATACAACTTAGCAAGATAGGTTCTCATGGCAAAAAGTCGGTTATTTCGTTCAACCATGGTGGTCAGCAGTATGACCATGCTGTCTCGTATTTTAGGCCTAGTACGCGATGTCGTATTGTTAGGTGTTTTTGGCGCTGGTGGTCTGATGGATGCCTTTTTGGTCGCCTTTAAGATACCCAACTTTTTGCGACGTCTATTTGCAGAAGGCGCTTTTAGCCAAGCGTTCGTACCTGTTCTATCCGAATACAAAGAAAAGTACAGCCTACAGCAAGTACAGATTTTAGTCAGTCGCACTTCAGGTGCTCTGTTGATGGTTCTATCCATGCTGACAGTCGTGGTTATCTTAATCGCGCCTTGGGTCGTGACGTTGTTTGCACCCGGCTTTGCCGATCAACCCGATAAATTTGCCATCACTGCTGAATTACTACGCCTAACCTTTCCGTATTTGCTATTCATTTCCATGACGGCTTTTGCCAGTGGTATTTTGCAAAGCTACGGACGATTTGCTGCACCAGCGTTTGCACCAGTGTTATTAAACTTATGCATGATTGGTGGTGCACTGATTTTCGCCCCAATGTTCGATACCCCTATCATGGCACTTGGCTATGCCGTCGCTATCGCAGGTTTGCTACAGTTTTTGCTACAGCTGCCACAGCTATGGCAACAAAAACTGCTGGTCGCTCCAAAGATTGACTTTCAGCATGAAGGCGTTCGCCGTATTTTAAAACTCATGCTCCCTGCCATTTTTGGTGTTTCTGTCACTCAGATTAATTTACTATTAAACACCATCTTTGCATCATTAATGATTGGTGGGTCGGTTTCTTGGCTCTATGCGGCTGAGCGTATGAGCGAGCTCCCACTAGGATTGATTGGCGTCGCAATTGGTACAGTTATTTTGCCAAGTTTGTCTAAAAGTGAAGCAAAGCAAGATGACGTCAGCTTCAAAAAGACGATTGATTGGGCGGCACGCTTAATTATATTGGTGGGTGTTCCGGCATCAGCAGCACTATTTATACTTGCAGATGTATTAATGCAAGCGCTGTTTTTACGTGGTGAATTTACCTTACGTGATGCACAAATGAGCTCGCTGGCATTGCGTAGTATGGCTGGTGGCATTTTAGGATTCATGTTGATTAAGATATTTGCCCCTGCATTTTTTGCACGTCAAGACACTCGAACCCCTGTAAAAATCGGCATCATCTCCGTCATAGCCAATATGGTCTTTAGTGTTATTTTTATTGGTATTTTCTACTTCTTGGAGATTCCACTACACGGTGGTTTGGCGTTGGCAACTACAGGTGCGGCATTTGTAAACGCAGGGCTATTGTATTATTTCTTGCATAAGCGCGATATTTTCCGTTTTGGCCCTCATTGGAAAAAACTATTTGCCCAGTTTGCCATTTCTACAACCGCGATGATTGCAGTGCTGTATTTCATGTTGCCCTATTTCCCTGCCGATGATGCTCAGTGGCGACGTATTGCTGCTCTTATTATTATG
Source organism: Psychrobacter fjordensis (assembly GCF_904845995.1). NCBI lineage: Bacteria > Pseudomonadati > Pseudomonadota > Gammaproteobacteria > Moraxellales > Moraxellaceae > Psychrobacter > Psychrobacter fjordensis. The sequence continues at coordinate 1,625,768 of NZ_CAJGYP010000001.1, read as the reverse complement.
TGTGCCGTGGGTGCTTTGGTTTATGGTGTGGTATTACTCGCTACAGGCTTCCGCCCCCGCCAACTAAAGCATGGCTAAACATACCAAACAAGGCCTTAACTTACGAAACCAAAACAAGCTTGGCCTGAGAACTGACAGTGTTCGGTACGAATATTTGTCATAATAGCTTATGCATTAATAAATAAATTTTGAGGTCTTATGATGACTAAACAGCTGATACTTCCACGCTTGCCAATCTTATTTGCGACTGGTCTACTGAGTACTGGATTGCTTCTGAGTGGTTGTAGCAATGATGTCGATACAGAAGAAACGGTACACAAAGTAGAAGTGGCCGATTCTCATAGCGCAACTGATGATGAAAAAACAGCTGATGATGACAAAGTAGCTGATAGTAATAAAGAGGCTGCTCAGCAAAAAAGTCTAGTCACCAATCCTACTGAAGTTGGCACACCAGAAGATACGGTCAAGAAAGCATTGGATAGCCTGTACTACGGTGATGTGAAACAAGCCACTGGATACTATGAAGTAGATATGGCAAACTTTGAAGAAGAGCTAGCGAAAACTCAGTCTGCCTTTCAGCAAACCGTGGAGGGTGTCACTATTACTGACACTCAATACAACGATGACAAAACTCGTGCCACCATCACTGGTGAACTGATGTTAAAAGGACAGAGTGAGCCTGCACCCTTGACTTATGAGCTACAAGAAATAGACGGTCAATGGAAAATCTTAGGCTAAAGCATCACACTATCAAGCATGATGCTGTTTGATTCTTTTTTTATCTAACAGGCTCTAGGGCGTGTCTTCATTTCAAAAATGGTGATAAAAATGAGATAAATTGCCGTCAAACAAGAAAAATAGCGCAGATAATATCGGGATATTAACCAGCTATTTGACGATGTTTGGCAAGATTTAGCCATTTTTAGCCCATTTAGATGACTATCGCGTGAATTGAAGAAACGCCTTAGTCTACTGTCACCGCTTTTCCAAGCATGACGACATCGGCCATAAAACCCTCCATATCACAAACCTTTGGCATATAACCCCATTGCTCAAAATCAAGTTTACGGAACAACCCTAAGCTTGGTTGGTTGTGCGCGAAGATAAGCGCGATGATGTTTTGAATCCCTAAGCTTGATGCTTGAGTAAGCATCCAGCGTGTCAGCAAGCTACCTAGCCCTTTTCCTTGATGCCCTTCGTGCAAATAAATACTAATCTCGGTGCTGATATGGTATGCCATACGCGCATAAAGATCACTAAAACTGCCCCATGCCACTATCGATGATGACTCTGCTTGCTCACCACTTTCGGTAGTTTCTGTCACTGAGCGAACAACATAAATAGGTCGCGTGGCACTATTTAAATGCTCATCAAACCAATCTGCACGCTCTTCACAGGTCACTGGAACAAGGTTGGCTGTTGCTTGCTTACCTGCAATGCTTTGGTTATAAATCGCTAATATCTCTGGCAGGTCTCTCTCACTTGCGCGCTGTACGATAAAATCGTCATTGAGATTGTGTTGGGGTAAGGTAGATGGCACAGCATTCAAGGCAACATCGGACATAGGAGCTCCATAGTTAGTTGGTCGTATGATTCGCAGGAATTTTTAAATACAGCTGATTGCTAACGATAGTCGTCAAAGGAAGATAAGCGAAGTGGTTCTGTTCTTTTAAAATAGCGGAACTGACAGCGCCCTACTTATATAATGAGTAGACTATAGGATGTTAGTATAGCCATTTTACTTTATAATGGCTGATTTTAGACACATCGATTTTTGGTATGGTGTGTTTTTCTTTTTTTATCTGGTCTTATCTATCATAGCTGAAAATTTATGAACACCTATTTTCTTGAGCAACTGATTGCGTCACCAAGTACACTGCCTGCCAATATTAGCCATGTAGATTTAGCGCCCTGTGTGCTCACTATAGGCAATTTTGACGGCGTACATTTGGGGCATCAAGCGATGCTTACACAAGTCAGAGAAATTGCACAGGCGCAAAATCTTGGCTCTGCTGTCATGATATTTGAGCCACAGCCTCGTGAGTTTTTTGCGACAGCCACTGCGCCTGCTCGCTTAACCAATCTCGCTGAAAAACAAGCCTTGCTAGCAGAGTATGGTGTTGAAACTTTGATTGTGGCGGGATTTGATACAGATTTCCGGTCGCTATCCGCACAAGCATTTGCAGATATTTTGGCCAAGCGTTTGAATGTACAAGCTCTAGTACTAGGCGATGACTTTAAGTTTGGTCATGACCGTACTGGTGACAGTCAGTTTTTGCGTGATTATGGTCTGGATGTGACCAACTTACATACTGTCACTGACAGTAGTGATAATGCGGCACGTATCAGCTCTACTCGTGTGCGTGATATGCTGTTGGCTGGTGATATTGATGCCGCCAATACCTTACTAGGTCGCGACTATGCCATTACAGGACTGGTCGTCCGTGGTGATCAAATTGGCCGCACGATAGACTTCCCTACTGCCAATATTGATCTAAAACGCTTAAAGCCTGCGTTGCATGGCATCTTCGGTGTCGATGTGGTCAGTCTCGATGATAATGGACAAATAATTCCTAATGGCCTAACTGTAAATGCGGTCAACGGACAAACTGGTATAGCAGGATTACGTGCTGATAGCTTGTTTGGTACAGCCAATGTCGGTACTAGACCTTCGGTAGACAAAGCGCATAATTGGCGTCTAGAAGTTCATTTCCCAGAGCTGCAAGCTGATTTATATGGCCTGACTCTACAGGTTCGATTTTTGCATTATCTGCATGGTGAACGACGTTACGATGGCTTAGAGGCATTAAAGACTGGCATTCATAACGATGTAAAAGAGTTGATTGAGTGGCGAGCAAAACAACAAATCCGTTAGAACAGATATATAAATCATAAAAAAACCCACAGCATGAATGTTCGTGGGTTTTTTTATGAGACAGCTTTTTTATAAATTTGCTTTTACAACTAGGCATCTGGGTGCATACGTACGTTCAAATCATCAATAACTTCTACCCATTCCGCATCTTTTTCCCATTCCTCTTGCAAAAACATACGCTGATTGTCAGTCCAAACACTCGACTCTATCAGCTTCTCTTCTTTGGCCAGTTTATGTGTTTCAATAAAGCTATCAATTGCCTCATCTGAGCTATCAAGTCCTAGCTGCGCAAATAATTCGTTTATATTATATTCAGGTTCATTCAACATATTTTTCTCCCTAGATAATGCAGGTTTAGCTGTGATTATTATTTATGTTTACCACTTTATTGTAGCAGGCTCTATTTTAATAGCTGTTAACCAACGTTTATCTAACGTTATCAATTGTATTAATGGCAGCGGTCCAATTTTATATAAATCAAATACGACGTTAGGCTATTATTTTTGGTATCTTGCTTATTTTTCTTTGCTTGCCTTACTTACCTCTAAGTGTCTTGAATTAGCTAAAACCATTGCTTATTTTTCCAAGACACAAAAAAGCCCTCATATTTCAGAGGGCCTTTTTGTGTGCTGCTTTTAGTCTTACCACTTAAGCAAAATATCTGCTTATGGTAGTAAATGTGCTACTGCATCACGCTCTTCGCTAAGCTCTTGCTCAGTCGCAGCCATTTTCTCTTTTGAGAAATCAGATGATACATCAACGCCGTCTACGATAGACCAGTCGCCGTTGGTACACGTGCATGGGAATGAGTAGATCAAACCTTCCGCGATACCGTATTCGCCGTTTGAGTAAACGCCCATTGATACCCAGTCGTTCTCATCAGTACCAAGTGCCCAAGTGCGCATATGTGCAATGGCAGCATTGGCAGCAGAAGCGGCAGATGAAGCACCGCGAGCTTTAATAATTGCTGCGCCGCGTTGTTGTACTTCTGGGATATAAGTGCCTTCGTACCAAGTACGATCAACTAGATCTAGCGCTGGCTTACCGTTTACAGTACAAGCCGTTAGATCTGGATACTGAGTTGATGAGTGGTTACCCCAGATGATCATTTTTTTCACGTCATTTACAGTGCTGTCAGTTTTACCAGCCAACTGAGCCATGGCACGGTTGTGATCCAAACGAGTCATAGCTGTGAAGTTACGTGGATCAAGATCTGGTGCATTGCGTTGAGCGATAAGCGCATTGGTGTTCGCAGGGTTACCCACTACCAATACTTTTACGTCACGGCTTGCTACGTCATTCAATGCTTTACCTTGTGCTGAGAAAATCGCAGCATTGGCTTCTAGCAAATCTTTGCGTTCCATACCTGGGCCACGAGGACGAGCACCAACAAGTAAAGCATAATCAATGTCTTTGAATGCAACATTAGCATCATCAGTTTGGACGATGCCAGCCAATAATGGGAATGCACAATCTTCCAATTCCATGACCACACCCTTTAGGGCGTCAAGTGCTGGCGTGATTTCAAGCAATTGTAGAATAACTGGCTGATCTTTACCTAACATCTCGCCAGATGCAATACGAAATAGCATAGCATAGCTGATATTACCAGCGGCACCAGTGACGGCAACACGTAAAGGCTGTTTCATTGACATTGAATACTCCCTAATTAATTATTAGATAATTCATGATTCTAATTGATGACTCTAATGAATGATTATCATTTTAGATATCGACTTGTTTGCTGCATAGCAGCAGCCATAAACCGAGGGTTAGTGTAGCACTTCGTTCGGCGAATCGTCTAGAGACAATAAGAGGCCTACGACCTATTATATTGTTACATTTTATACGAGAGGGGCTTTAAGCAAGTAAAGCGCTTATGAATCAAGCACTAAGACAGATCTAAAAGGAGCTGACGATAACGTGGATTAGCACTATATCGCTTGATATAACGCTTATTATAAAAGGACAAGGCTATAATTTAGGACTAAAAACTGTCAAAGAGGGTATCAAAAAGGATGCTAAATGATGACTTTCAAATAGCATTGAGGAAAGTTACTCACCACCTGAAATGATAAAGCGACTACCACAACTGTCCACAACATTAGGACAACTGCCAAATTCAGAACCTTCATAACAAACATGAATATCCGTCAAGATAGACTGCTTTCGGCTGCCCGCTTGGCAAATTAGGTCGACACTAGCCGATGACATACCTTTATTAAGGCGAGTCATCTGACTGATAAATCGTGACTTAGAAACCGTATAGCTATTACCCGTATTTAGCTCCTTCGGCAATTTCAATGCGCCAGCGTAATTGGTAATCTGGCGAAAGTAACTACTGGCACTAAACGGACTACAGGCACCATAACGTTGCCATGTTTGGCTGCGTACTGTGGTATCAGGCATGATACGGTTGACGACTTTTAGCTGAAGCGGTGTTAAACGTGGCTCACTACCACGACCGCAACGCTCACCATAGCCCATATCTAAACCCGATACAGTGAGCGAATAGCCTTCTAGACATTGACGCATACGGGCACGGGTTGGCTGCATACTACATAAGGCAGGTGTCATTTCGATCATCAACACACGTTGGCCACTCCTCGCGGTACTGGCAGCATGTGCTGGCATTAGAACCATACCTTGCAATATTAGTAATGCACCAATCCCCACCGTGGTATTTATTTTACTCATGAAATGCTTGTTGATTAGACTTGCGTGACTTTTATTAAAAATTTTGATTGGTTTGATCGCTGAATGAACATTCGAATGACTCGGGGTCGCCGTCAGGTTAGATGGCGAGTACACCTGCATAGATGACTGACGTCTAACTTTCGATAACATACATAGAGTAAAGTATTTTTTGATCATAAGGGCTGGAGGCATCTAGCAGTGATAAAATATAGGCTATCGCTTAGATTATGGCGTTTGACATACAAACACGCATACCACTAAACATAGAGCTAAAAAATATGAACAGCGATTTATAAACATCAATTAAAGACAATGATTAATGCAATGGTAACAAATCGTTTTTTTTAATCTATAGCAGAAACGTAAACATGAGATTAGGACGACTAAAATCAATGTATAAAAATAAGCCACTAACGATTGCTCGTCAGTGGCTTATTTGAATCGTAAATGAGCGCTCTAAAAAGAAGAAGGCACGGTACCCATGCGCTGGCTAATAGGCTGACTACGACCCAATAAGCTGCTATAGATAGTGGCGTTCTCCATTACGTGCTTGACGTAATTGCGCGTTTCAGGAAATGCGATAGACTCAACATATTGATCTGCTGCAAGTGAGCCATACACTGGCTGCCAGCGTTTGGCATTGTTAGGTCCAGCGTTGTAACCTGCTGTAGCGACGACTGGCTGACGGTTCAACTTGCTCAAGATATCACCCATATACCACGTACCATAACGAATATTGGTATCACCACTATTAGCACGGCTAGCACTATAGGTTTCACCTAGATTACGAGCGATATATTTTGCCGTATCAGGCATAACTTGCATCAGTCCACTTGCCCCAACGTTTGAGCGGGCAGAAGTCACAAAGCGACTCTCTTGACGCATAATGCCATAAGCCCACTCTGGATCGATGCCAGCAGATTGGCTGTAGCGAACAACGGCATCTTGGTGCGGCATTGGATGGGACAGTGCCAGACTATCAACTCTATCTGTATTATCAACCGCGTAAATCGCACGATCGAGCCAGCCCATATCATGTGCTTGACGGGCAGCAGCAATGATTAGATTGTCATCACGCTTGTCACGCGCCTGCTTCACCGCCCAGTTCCACTCACGGTTGGCATAACCACGGCTAGCATCAGAGTTATATAAGGCAAAAGCACGAGCAAAGTTACCATCTTGCATAACACGTGCGCGATCCGAGGTACTCACGTTGGGCAGATTATTACCACCGAACTGGCTAGCATCGAAACGTTGACCAATTTTATCTTTTGCCATCAAACCGTAATACTCATTACTTTTTGCGATATTCTTATACATTTTTTTAGCAGTGTTACGTTTGTTTGAATCGCTCGATTGCTCATATGCGCGTGCTAGCCAATATTGCCACTGGCTGCTCTTTTGAGTTTCGCTCTCCATTCTAGAGATAGCTTCAACCACATCATCCCATTGGCTAAAGCGAATGGCTGCCATGGCATAATCTTCGGCTTCTTCAAAATTAAAGTCGTTATCTAAGCTGTTACGGAACCATTCAACGGCCTCAGCATTAAAGCCATCATCAGTATTGTGGTTCATACGCTGTACGCCGAGGATACGATAGGCATAGCGACGGGTGTCATCATTCAACAACTTCACTGAACGCTGATTGTCTTGTTTGATATCAAAATCTAACTGTAGCGCAGCCTCACGATAAGACTTGTCAGCGACACGGCCTAACGCATACAGGTAGAGATATTGATTGGTCTGACTGGCAGACTGTCTACCAAAACTGGTAAAGAATGAAGACGGACTCAGCTGAATCTCACTCAATGCTGAATAAGCAATGGGCGTGCCTAAGCGTGAGGACAACGCCATGATATCGCCTGTCTTACCTTTGCGGAGCATGCGCTTAAGACGAGCGGTACGATCCTGATCACTAATCAATGCGTTATTGTTCATTTCCATCGCTAACTGATCACACAGTGCTGGCTGCTTTTGGGTATTCAGCCAGACATCAGACTTCGCTGCCATAGCACGCATGGTGTCGCCACCGTTATTAAAACCAAGCGCAACCGCACAGCGCTCACTGGCATCAGCATTGGTAATTAAATTCGCGACTTGGCGTACTGATGCATAATCATTTGACCCTGCTTTGGTCTCCGCAAAATCCGCAACCAGTTTTTCAGCCATCACAGTATTAGGATACTGACGCACGAACTGTGACACCGCAGCTGCACTTTGTGAATTGAGATCTAGATTCATTCGCCAATACGTTGGATACATCGCAAACAAACCACCACTCATCGCTTGCTCATAACCATAAAGGGCACTGACATCACCTCGGTCCGCGGCGCTTGCTGCTGACATAAATGAGTCAATACTGCTGTCTTGCTGATAGTTATTTTCTTGCTGGTAGCTCTCGCTATCACCCCATGTCAGCTCTGCACAAGCAACTTGCGATAGCCCTAACGCACTCGCTGCCGTCGCCAAACTCAGAGCACTCACCCGCAGCCTGCCTGCTCTAGATCGCTCAGAACTACGCTTTTGACTGGCCAACTCTCTATCCTTGATGCTATGAGCAACGCGCAACTCTGTCATATTGACTCTCTTTATTATGTCTCTACAAGTAATTAAACAGCGATTTATAATGTACCGCTAAGGTGGTTTTATTCATCATACTATACTCGCTGCACTTTCAACCATAGCCTTTACCTTTTGTTAATAAATAGGACAGTACGGTGTAACATAGAAATGATGTCGAGTCGTATTTTTTATCAAAAGCGCTGCTAACTCTAGTAAACAATTGATACCGTTATGAATAATTTATAATAATGACCAACGATCACCCACGCTAATTTTTCACATTGTTAGAGGGTTGTGATAAAATACGCCACCTGTTAATCGTCTACCCCGCTATATTTTTAGTCAATCATGGACTTATCCTTATGAGTGTTACTGTATTCAACCCCCGCATCAAAGACGCTGCTGTTACTGAAGCAACTGCTGCCGCGCCTGCTGTCACTGCACTCAATGAAGCAAGTTCAGCCCAATCTCCTGTAAACAAACCAGCCACCAAAAAAGTCTTTGTCACCACTCAAGGCTGCCAGATGAATGTCTATGACTCTGGCAAAATGCTCGACGTGCTCGGTGATTCTCACGGTATGGAAGTCACGTATGATATCGACGAAGCCGATGTATTGTTAATGAATACCTGCTCTATCCGCGAAAAAGCGCAAGAGAAAGTATTTTCAGAATTGGGTCGCTGGCGCAAACTAAAAGAAAAACGCCCTGACCTCGTCATTGGCGTCGGTGGTTGCGTGGCCTCACAAGAAGGCGACAACATTCAAAAACGTGCGCCTTACGTCGACATGGTGTTTGGCCCGCAGACATTACACCGTCTGCCAGAGCTATATGATCAATCACATGAACAGCGTGAGATTGCGCCTAAAAACCGTATCGGCACAGTTGACGTATCCTTCCCAAGTATCGAAAAGTTCGACTTTTTGCCTGAGCCAAGAGTAGAAGGCTTTAAAGCGTTTGTCTCTATCATGGAAGGTTGTTCAAAATATTGCTCGTTTTGCGTGGTGCCTTATACTCGCGGTGAAGAATTATCTCGCCCACTCGATGACGTATTGGCTGAGATTGATAGCTTAGCAGCGCAAGGCGTGCGTGAAATCAATCTCTTGGGTCAAAACGTCAACGGCTATCGCGGCGAAAAAGACGATGGCAGCATTTGCCGTTTCGCTGAGCTGTTGCATTATGTCTCGCATGTCGATGGTGTCGAGCGTATTCGCTATACAACTAGCCATCCGCTAGAGTTCACTGATGACATCATTGATGCCTATGCACAATTGCCAGAGCTGGTATCACACTTACATCTACCGGTTCAAAGTGGCTCAAACGCTATCTTGGCAGCGATGAAACGCAATCACACGATTGATGTGTATATCAATCAGATTAATAAGCTAAAAGCCATTCGTCCTGATATTCACTTGTCGAGTGACTTTATCATTGGCTTCCCAGGTGAGACCGATCAAGACTTCCAAGATACATTGAACTTGGCAAAAGAACTGAATTTCGATCATTCTTACAGCTTTATTTACTCTAAGCGCCCGGGCACACCAGCCGCTGAGTTGCCAGATGATGTAAGTTTTAAAACTAAAAAAGAACGCTTGGCTGAATTCCAAAAAGTCATCATTGACTCAACGCTTGCCAAAACGCATGAGATGGTCGGCACCACGACACGTGTGTTGGTGGAGCAAGTTGCCAACCGTCATCCTGATTGCTTAATCGGCACGGCGGATAATACCCGTACGGTTATGTTCCCTCATGATGTTGAGAAAATGGATGAGATGTTGGGTAAACTCGTGAGCGTGCGTATTACTGATTTTGTCAGCCCGCACATGGTGAAAGGTGAGCTAATCGAAATATTGGCGTAACCGTTACGTTATAAGCTTGAGTAAGAATAAAAAAAAGCCGTTCGCTATTATAGCGAACGGCTTTTTTATGCGTGAATATTAATCATAATTATTCTGATAACCAATCTGTCTTCCGCAACTGCTGCTTAGTCTCACGGCGACGTTTTTTTCGGACGATATCGATATCCTCCTTTTCGTGAATGCCGCCTTTTCTTAACAGTGGATCTAGTGCTAAATAATTACGTGGTTTGACAGTGCCTAGCGATTGCTGTGTACCTGTTTCAGCTTTTTGTTCTAGCTGCCGTTCAATCTGTTTGGCCTTTTTTAAGGTTTGTTTTAAACTCATTATTTTTTCTCATTATTTGTGTCAGCAGTGAGCCATTTTCTTTAATGCTGGTTCACTGATTATAAGTTGCAATTTGTGTAAATTGTTTGTTACATTGGTTTCTGACATGTTCACTCTCCTGATTTTTTATGAGGTTCTTTTAAAAACCTAAATATGGAAAACTTGCTCAAAAACTCCGTTGCTAGTCTTTACCATTTTGTATAATCTATTCAACGTAATTATCTTCATAATTATATAAAACAAGCTTAATATGCTTTTTTAAGCTAGAAAGCTGCTCATCCGTTAGTAAAATATTATCAATCCATAAAGATGTTAAATTTGGTATTTTTATTAGCTTTGAAATTGCTTTTTCTATATCTAAGTATCTTTGTCCAAGATAACCGCCAATGGATAAGTAGCTTAGATTTTGTAATTTAGTTAAGATTTCCAAATCATCGGCTCGAACTTTAGTATTCCAAATATCCAACCACTCTAATTGTGACATTTTGGTGATTTGCGCTAATCCTTTACCTGTCAATCCCGTACTCGCTACACTTAGATGAGTGATAGTCTTTGAGCTAGAAATAATACCCACCATATCAGTGCTAAGATGAGAACCCTCTAATTCAATCCTTGTTAAGGGTTTGTCAATGAGATGAGCCAACAGCTCAGTTGAGAAATCTGTACCATGCGTTATCATTTCAGTTAAATTGGGCAATCTTGCAAAAATACGCATATCAATTTTTGATGGGAAACTAATATTCACCACCCTCAAATTCGTTGCTTTAGAAGTATCGATGACCTTACCTGGCAACACTAACTCAAATAAATTCAATATCTCTAAACTTCCAATTGAAAAGCAATCACGCAAAGCCGTTCGAGTCATAGGGCTCCATACAGTTAATTGCGTTATCGATGCTATCTCTTTCAGTAAATGTGTATATTGAGTTGTGACTGCCTTATCACATCGAACCTCCAAGTGATCGATATGCTGTCCTTTATATAAAGCTAATAACTCTAAGGCTGGTAAACTATTGTGACTTTCAATTTGGACGGTTACCATAAATCCCTCCCCTATCTATTGCAATTTATCAGGTTGATATAGTGCTTAAAAAGCGTTCATACGCATACATTGTTAGACTCTCTAACCTTTAATACACATGACCTGTTTCAGCGTATGCACCACTTCGACCAAATCCGTTTGATTGGCCATTACTTCATCGATGTCTTTATACGCGCCAGGTATTTCATCGATGACGCCTTTATCTTTGCGACATTCGACACCATCCGTCTGCGCTTTTAGCTCATCGATAGTGAACGCTCGCATGGCCTTACCTCGGCTCATCTGTCGCCCTGCCCCATGTGAACATGAGCAAAACGACTCCGCTGCGCCCAGACCACGTACAATAAAGGATTTTGCGCCCATAGAACCTGGGATAATCCCAAGCTCACCTGCATAAGCACTGATTGCGCCTTTACGGGTCACATAGACTTGCTCGCCGAAATGCACCTCTTCATTGACATAGTTATGATGACAATTGATGGCTTCTTTGGTCAGCTGAAATCGTGGCAATCCTGCTTGTGGCGACTGCAATGACTTAATGACTAAACGCATCATCTCACGACGGTTTTCAAGCGCGTAGTCCTGCGCCCAGCCCACTGCTTCGACATAATCAGCAAAACTATCAGACCCTTCGGCAAAGTAAGACAAATCTCGATCTGGCACATGGCCGAAGCGCGATTGACGTTCTTTTTTGGCAAGGTTAATAAAGTACTGGCCGATACAGTTACCAATGCCGCGGCTGCCAGAATGCAGCATGACCCAGACATCATTGTTCTCATCCAAGCACAGCTCAATGAAATGATTGCCACCGCCGAGTGTTCCCAACTGCTTTGCCCATGTACGCTCAAAACCTCTGAGCATTTTGAGCAAACCTGGATGCTTATCAGTAATCGGTTTTAGGCGTTTGCCTAGTGGATCAAGCGTTGAATTCTTGGCTTGGATTTGTTTGTGCATGTTGAAACCAACAGGTACTTGCTGTTCAACGATCGACCGCAGTGATTTTAAGCTGTCAGGCAAATCACTCGCCGTCAGGGACAAACGCACCGCGTTCATACCGCAGCCAATATCCACACCGACTGTGGCAGGAATAATGGCGGACTTGGTCGGAATCACACTGCCGACTGTTACGCCTTTGCCAACGTGCACATCGGGCATCACTGCAATATGTGAGTGCACAAACTCTAACTGGGCTAAGTTGCGTAGTTGCTGCATCGCACCTTGCTCAACGTCCGAGGTATAAATTTTGACTGGTACGCCGTGCTTACGATTTTCATTTAATATTAATTTAATGCTCATTACTTGTTGTTTCCATTTTATTTTTTTAACAACCATGCGAAATATTTTTATTTTGACTATTGTAATTTTTAGAAATTACCTATCCGCCTCCATTAAACAATACGTTTAATAAGCACATAGGTTAATAAATCATAAAATAAAGACAATAAAATACCGTTTTTTATTAATTAAAAAAATCAATAAAAATGCATGGTTAATTTATGATGGACGTTTTAAAGAAAGGTTTTACCGTACCAAAATTGAGAGCATAAATATTATGCACGCAGGAAGGTATACACTAAACAACAGCGTGAATCGCCTCATTAGCAATAATGGTAAAGAAAAATGTTAGGTAGACAGATAACAGCAAGCGCAATATTGCTTAGCACAATCGCAGAGCGATTTTGGCACAGTAGACTTAGAAGAGGGATAGCGCAAGTAGATACAGAAGACTATGCGTTGATATCAATAAATAGTATATCACTCAATAGCTTGTATATAGATTCAGCCAAACCTATTCGAAGTTGTCATTGCTGTCAGGTAGTTTACACATTCAATCTTTAAAAACGTCTTGATAGTTAAATAGGACACGATGATTCCTCCATAGGTTATGGCCAATGTCAGGGCGACAATAGCAGGTTAATTGGAATGACTTATCACTTATAAAAGATAAGCGATATAAATCAATGCGCCAATAATAACGGTTTAAAAATAAATGTCAACTTTTAATTTAAAAAATACTAAACAATGAATGTAATAAAAAAACCACCTAATAAAATAGTGATTTAAAACAATCATGGATAATTATTTATACCATAAAACTACTAATAACTTCAGCCAATAAAGCAGCGGCAATAAGGATAAATATCACTCCGCAACCACGATTGAGCCAAGCTAAGCGATGACCGACATCTAGCCAACTTGCCAGCTTTTTACCACCTAAGGTATAAATAATCTGCCAAATTGTCTCACTCAAAAACAACCCTATGGTTAATAAGATATATTGCGGCCATAGTGGCGCACTAAAATTGATAAACTTCGGGAAAAATGCCGCAAAGAACAGGATGGCCTTAGGATTAGATAGCGATACCCACACACCCGTACGGAATAAGGTCGTATTGCTTGGAGATACTTTGACTGCCGCGCTAGAGAGAGAACGTGGCTGCGGTGTATTAGCAATGCTTTCACTGTTACTTTCAGACGCAGGATATTCCGAAGCGACTTCTTCACTCATTTCGCGAGCGTCTTTCATTAAACTACCATCACCCGCATCACGCCATGAGCTGATACCTAGATAGATTAAATACGCCGCGCCAACTGCTTTGATAGCCGTCAGTAACCAAGGTGACTGGCGACTGATCACATCGAGGCCAAGCAGGGTCGAGAGGAGTAATATAAATAGCCCAAGGCTTAACCCTGCTAGCGTCCATAATGTCCGCTTGACGCCATAGTTCATGCCATACTGGAACGCTAGCAGCATGTTCGGACCAGGGGTCGCTGATATAAAAAACGTACTTGCAAAAAATACCGCAAACAGATGCCAAGACATCAACCGACCCCTACTTTATTGTTTATAAAAAATTTATCGCAGCAATATGAAACCGCTAAAAAGTGAACACCGCCATAAAGACGGTGTATTTTATGCCAACTTAGATAAAACGTTAGATGAAAAGTTAGATAAAAAAAACAGTCACTTGCTTCTCAATCTACTAATTGACCGTGCAACTATCTAGCAGCTTTTGCAAAAACTCATCACAGCGTACAATCTCGCTCAGCTCAACATACTCGTCTACCTTGTGCGCCTGTTCGATACTACCAGGGCCGCAGATAATCGTTGGAATGCCAGCATTGGTAAACTGCCCGCCTTCCGTCGCGTAAGCTACTTTATGACGTTGCTCATCATTCGTCAGCGCAGCGATTAAGGATTGCAGCTCAGCACTATCACTGTCAGTCATTGCTGGTACGCCTACTGCTTGTATTAGCTCAATACCAGTCTCTGGTGCTCGTGCCTGCATTTGAGCACTTAGCTCTGTGACCTTTGCTTGAATGGGTATCAGGATATCATCCTGTGTCATGTGTGGCAGATTACGATAATCAAAAGTAAACTCACACAGATTAGGGACGATATTGGTCGCGGTGCCACCTTGTATGGTACCTACAGACAAGGTCGAATAAGGCACATCAAACATCGCGTCCCCATCGCTAAGAGTATCATCGCGATGACTTATCTCTTCCGCTAGCTCATCGACATAACCAATCAAACGACTGGCATAGCTAATGGCATTAACCCCTTGCGCCGTTAATGACGAATGCGCAGACTTACCGTGCACGCGGCAGCGATAAATAGAAATACCTTTGTGCGCGACGACCATCGCCATATTGGTTGGCTCACCAACGATACAATAATCAGGAGTAATACCACGGGCTTTTATGTCTGCCAATATGAGTGGTGCGCCCAAACAGCCGACCTCTTCATCGAATGACACAGCCAAATGCAAGGGACGACGTAGCTGGCCTGTGTTAGACAGTTTCACCGCTTGTGGTAAGAGCGTCAACACACAGCCGATAAATCCTTTCATATCGCAAGCACCGCGTCCATAGAGCTTATCGCCACGTACCATCGCAGTGAATGGGTCTGACGTCCACTCTTGACCATCGACTGGGACAACATCCGTATGACCAGAGAGCACGAGACCATGATTCAGTTGGTCAGCGTTCTCTCCTGCCGGTACTGTCACGAATAGATTGGCTTTGTTTTTAGCATCATTAAAGGTCAAGTCGACTGTCAGACCTAATTGCTCACAATACGCTTGCACATCTTCAATGAGTGCTAAATTTGAGTGACGACTGACGGTATCAAAAGCAATGAGGCGGGTCAGCCAATCAATGCTGTTTGCCGGATAAGTGACCGTATCTATGGCTTGACTGTCACTATCCGTATGGTTATTTATGCTCATAAAACATCCTTATTATGATACGCAATACTCGCCTTATGAAGGGTTGTTTTGATTCATAATATCAATAACTGGCGGCATCGGCTTTGGTAATTTACCTTCTGCTTGTAGCTCTTTTGTCGTCTTGGCATCGATAGCAAGTCCAGAAATTAAAGCGATGTCTTTGACTGCTTTACGCTTACGGGTCGCAAAACTGACTGGCACCATACGGGCAAACTCATAAATATACAGATAAGACTCTTCGCCACCTTCGAATATTTCGTCTTCCTCTAAGCGAATACCACCAATCTTCGCCAAATCCGATAGCATCTCGTTTTCATCAGCGCTAATACTGCAATCCGTGATACCAAAGCCAGTCATAAAACCATTGGCCCACTGTTTCAACGCCATCACGCGCTCGTACAAGTCATGTTCATCATCAGGTATCAGCGGCATATAAGAGTAAGCATCATCTTTATCCTTCAGCTGAAACACGATATCTTCCGCTTCTTCGGCTAGTAACGTCAATGCAGGCTCTGGTAATGCTCCAAAGCTTAACTCTTCAAAGACTTGAGCCCATACAGCTTCATCAGGCGCATTACAAGCAGTCATGAGTCCAGTCATCAGGCCATGTACTTCGCTGATAGATACGTCAGTCCAGTCATCAAAAGCGGTCAGCCAAGTGTTCCAGCCAGAGATATTGTCATTCATAATAGATGTCCTAGTGATTGATTATTACTTAAAATACAAAAACAGCCCCCACGCAACATCATTGATGCGACGGTGGACCATAAAAAATAAAAAGACTAAGCCTAATACTTGTAATTACTTTGTTGATATAGATATTATGCGGTCACCTATGGCATTATTAAACGCAGAGAACAAAATTCATTTACGCTTACTTGTGAAGGATAAAAACTGACTATGTATGATCAACTTAGAATCTTAGAAAAAATGGTACTCGACATAAAAAAACAGTATCAGCTTGTCAGTGCTGAACTTAGCAGCCTTAAACAACATCCTGTTGCTGATCCACAAGAGCTTACGGTGCTGAGAACCAAGCTCAAGACTAGCTATACAGAACGTGACGGTACTAAAAAACAACTAGGCGATCTCGACAAACGCTACCAAAGCCTTGCAGAAGCGCATCATATGATTGGTGAAGAGCAAGACAAGCTGCAAAAACAGATCGACCAATTACAACAACAAAACAGCGAGCTACAACAGCATAATAATGAATTAAAGCAGCAGTATAGCGACATCAAACAACAAAACAGTGAACTACAGAAAAAGAATCAATTGGCAGCTGAGCGCACACAAGTAGTACTAAAACGCTTAACCCATATTGACCAAGTAGAAGGCTAATAACTAAGCGAAATTTTTTATAATAACGACTCATTGCTTCTTATAAATTAAGCCAAGCTCATAACAGTAATATCTGATATTACTCACCTTACTGACCAAATATTGTAGGATTTATCATGACCGATGACCACAAAAAACCGATAGAAAAACAGCTGCCAAATAACCAAACGCAGAATACTGCACAACAACCAAAGAATGTCGCCACAGCGGCTTCAATTATACCGAATACCTCTGCTCAGCCTAATGCGAAAGCACCTAAAGTCGCTGAACCACAAATCAAAAAGGTCGATATTGCCATTGCTGGCGTCAACTACCCTATCTACTGCCCTGTACATGAGCAAGAAGAGCTCCATTCAGCCGTCTCTTATATTAACAACTATGCGCTAGACCTCAAGAGAGATGCACCAAGTCTTAGTCAAGAAAGCCTATTGGTACTGTGTTGCCTGAGCTTGTACGAGAAAATCCATGCCAATCAGAGAACTAGCGAAGACCGCTTACAACAAGACAAGCAATCTGAAGCTCTACTGAATAAGATCATGAAAGACGCACAGTCCATTCTGTAAGCGAATAGCACTTTATTAAAAAGATAAGCGCCTAGCCAACTCAAGCTAAGCGCTTTTTTATGCTTGAAACAAAATCTATCTATTTAGTCATCGGCATCATAAGTCTTACCGGCATGAAAGTCGGCTTGATGCTCATAATTGCAAAAAAATAAGTCTTGATCGGTTTTTATAACACTGTCGCTATTGTCAGCCAAACTTGGCGTAGCCCGAAAGGTCTCGAGTACACCGCGATATTCTGCCAGACTATTGCCACAAAAATTACACTGGCGCGGTGTGGTGACGTCACCTTTTTTTGGCATCATGCTTTTGGGTGCTCGTGGGTACATAAACCTATAAAAAGCCCACATCGATGCCCAAATAATGAGGATAACAATAATAACGGCAAACACGGCAGTGCTCCTTCGAATATAGTTTCATGCGAGGAATAAAAAGAGCTAATAAGCTAATGACTATTCAACACGTTTTAATAATATAAATTTTACCGTCAATAATAGCGATAACACAATGCCTTTGCAGTTTAATTACTGATTACGCTGAATTTCTGAATAAATTCACTAAATAATCGTGTCAATTAATGACGCTGTTCTATAACAGAAAAACCTGGCCACGATAGACCAGGTTTTTGCATCAAAATTAACGATTATGTGTTAGCAGAACTATAACTGCAACTCGCTGATATCCGCTACGGTTAAAAACAAGGCGCGAACCTGTTTTAGCAATGCTAAGCGATTGTTCTTCAGCGCAACATCTTCACTATTGACCATCACATTATCAAAGAACTGTGTCAATGGCTCGTCTAGACTGGCAAGCGTTTGCAATACTTGCGTATAGTCAGCCTGCTCGAGTAATGGTTGTACCGCCGTTTGTGCTTGCTGCACACTCGCATATAGACTCTGCTCAGCAGGCTCAGACAATAACGTCTCATCAACATTATCAGCCACGCTCACTTCTGACTTGGCCAAAATGTTAGCAACGCGTTTGTTCGAATCGGCTAGCATTGACGCTTGTGACAACTCGCTAAATGCTTGCACTGCACGAATACGCTGATCAAAATCTAGCGGCATGTGCGGGTTAATCGCTTGTACGGCTTGGATGGTGTCAACGCTCACACCTTGCTCGGTATACATGGCACGATAGCGCGAGTTCAAGAACGCCATAACTTGGGTAAAGGTATCGCCCATTTTGGCAATCTTGCTGCCTTCCTCTGTAGTGTAGTTCTTAATTGCCTGCTCAACGAGTGCTACCAAGTTAATCGGTAACTGTTTTTCGATGAGAATACGCAAAATACCAATGGCTGAGCGACGTAAGCTGAACGGATCTTTTGAGCCAGTTGGTGCTTGATCAATCGCAAAAATACCAACGAGCGTGTCCAAACGATCCGCTAATGCTAAGCAAATACCAATCGGCGTTTGTGGCAATACATCACCACTGAATTTAGGCAAATACTGCTCTTCTAAACTGGCGGCTACGGCTTCAGGCTCATTATTTAAGCGCGCATAATAAGTACCAGCGATACCTTGTAACTCTGGATACTCACCAACCAATGAACTTGCCAAATCTGCTTTGGACAAAATACCTGCCCGTACCGTTTCATCGATACTAATCTGCTGACCTTGCTGTTGCATCAAGGCCGCGATGAATGCAGCAAGCTTGGCTATACGCTCAGACTTCTCCCAAATCGTACCCAATTTATCTTGGAATACACGGTTTTTGAGACTTTCTGTCAACGCAAATAACGGCTGCTTTTGATCTTGTAAGAAGAAAAACTCTGCATCAGCCAAACGTGGACGCACAACCTTTTCATTACCTTCAATGATTTGGTTCGGGTCTTTTGACTCAATATTGGTAATAAAGATAAAGTAAGGCTGCAATTTGCCAGTTTTATCCGTCAGGCAAAAATACTTTTGATCAGCTTGCATGGTAGAGATAAGTGCTTCTTGTGGCACTTGCAAGAAGCGCGCTTCAAAGCTTGCTCTTAGCGCAATAGGGAAATCAACCAATGCAGTGACTTCATCTAACAATGCCTGCGGTACGATGGCATCTGAGTTGACTTCATCAGCCAATGCTTTGACTTGATTTTTGATCAGCATTTGACGCTTGTCAAAATCAGCAACTACTTTTAAACCACTTAGTAATTCTTCATAGTCATTGGCATGAGCAATATTATGGTAGTCAGGGCTGTGGAAGCGATGACCACGAGTTTGCGTACCCGTCTGATGACCTTGGATAGTGGCGTCGATGACAGCGCTGTCTTGCATCAATACTGCCCACTGTACCGGACGGACGAACTCATTACGGCTAGCGCCTGAGCGCATACGCTTGGCAATCGGTAGCTTATCAAGCGCCGTTTGAAAAATAGCTGGCAGCAGTTCAGTGGTCGCTTGACCCTGAATGGTTTGCTCATAACCGACATAATCACCTTTATCGGTGTTAATCGTTATCAGCTCACTGGCTTCAATACCCAAACCTTTGGCAAAACCCATCGCTGCACGTGTTGGATTGCCATCGGCATCAAAGGCAGCTTTAATCGCTGGACCGCGTTTTTGCTCACTGCGATCCGGCTGCTTATCACCAATACCCTGAATTTGAAGCGCTAAACGGCGCGGCGCGGCAAAGGCTTTAATACTATCGAAACTGATTTCTGCTTCGTTCAACTGCTCAATAACACTCGCTTGTAGCGCGTCACGTAGTGGCTTTAGGCTTTTTGGAGGTAGCTCTTCACACCCCAGTTCAAATAGAATAGTACTCATGGGATGCTCCTATTTATTGTTATTAGTAGTTTGGTTGTTATTAGCAGTTTGACTGTCATTTGTGTTTTCAGTTGCCACATCTTCTTTTGGCAAGTACTTATCAAGCGCTGCCTGACGGTGTTCTTCATCAGCCAATGGGAAGCCTAATTTCGCACGTGCTTCGACATAACCAATGGCAACCTTACGAGCAAGCGTACGCACACGTAAGATAAAGCGCTGACGTTCGGTCACTGAAATGGCACCACGAGCATCAAGTAAGTTAAAGGCATGCGAAGCTTTTAGCACCATCTCATAGGCTGGTAGCGGCAAACCTTCAGCAACCAACTTATCCGCTTGCTGCTCATAGAAATCGAACATCTGACCCATCATTGGCACATCAGCGTGCTCAAAGTTATAGGTAGATTGTTCTACTTCGTTTTGATGAAAGACATCGCCATAAGTCACACGACCAAATTCACCATCTGCCCACACCAAGTCGTATACGCTATCGACGCCTTGCACATACATCGCCAAGCGCTCAAGACCATAAGTGATTTCGCCAGTCACTGGGAAACACTCAATGCCGCCGACTTGCTGGAAGTAGGTAAACTGCGTCACTTCCATACCGTTGAGCCAAATCTCCCAACCAAGACCCCACGCACCTAGCGTTGGTGACTCCCAGTTGTCTTCGACGAAACGCACATCATGCACCAACGGATCGATACCAATGGCTCTTAGCGAGTCTAGATATAGCTCTTGGATATTAGGTGGATTCGGCTTTAACACGACTTGAAATTGATAATAATGCTGCAAGCGGTTTGGGTTGTCACCATAACGCCCATCAGTAGGACGACGAGACGGCTGTACATAGGCAGCATTCCAACGCTCAGGGCCTAACGAACGTAAAAAGGTCGCCGTGTGGAAAGTACCTGCGCCAACTTCCATATCATAAGGCTGCAAGATAACGCAGCCTTTGTCGGCCCAATAGTTTTGTAAGGTTAAAATCAAATCTTGAAAAGTCATCGGTTGAGAGTTTTTCGCTTGGGATGTCATAATAAAATCACTATGGAATTAGTATTAATAAATAAAACGTTGATAGCACTCGTACAGCCTATTCGGCAACGACTCTATTTGTCTGCTCACCTTACTAAAAATTGACTATTTTATCCATATTTACCTTAACTAAATTTATATCTCAGCGATAAAAATCCTATTATATGGCTCATTTATAATCAAACTGAAGCCATAAGCGTCATCAAAGCAATAGATAAAAAAATACCCAGATGCGCGAGCATCTGGGCAGGAGGAAAAGTATGTCTTTGGTATCCTGATTGATCAGGCTTTTTATTTTTTAGTTAAACTTTGATTTTCAAAGTATAGCTTTAAATCTTCAAGATAATTTACTGATACGATTCACTGGTTGCTTTGGGCATTATTATCCATAAAATAATATATATTAAGATGCCTGGTACTGCTGCACTCAACGATGAAATAATTACGAATAGCACTCTCACCCAAGTTGGTGACCAACCGACATATTCTGCAACGCCGCCCATCACTCCTGCTATCATACGGTTGTTCTGTGAGCGATGTAATTTCGCTAACTTAGCCAAATCAGATACCTCTCTATTATTTATGTTTTCTTATATTTCTTTATACTTATTTGCTATATTCAATCAAAGTGCTATTTAGCCCTCTTGACTTACGAATAAGTATATCAACTATTCAGTTCCCATCTGTTGAAGATGTAGCAGTACTTTGTGAGTTTATGCTACCTAAGCTTGCCCTAATCTGTCATAAGGGCATCTAAACCCCTGATTTTAAATAATTATTTCAAAATGTTTCAAAGCTAGGTTTATTGCTAAAACCTTACGCTAATAATTCATCTGCTCAGTATTTTTTAATGCTATCAGATAGATAAGCATTATTTATGTAGTAGTAGAACCATTAAAACCTAGCTAATTTAGCAAAAAACTGGTCACTAATTATCTTTTAGAAAGACGAATAATCTATATAAAATTCTGCATCAAACTTGTGTTTACAATAACCTACCTGCAAATCAACCAAAACCTTTATATAGTCAAACTTATATCAGTCGGTACAAGTCATAAAAACAAAATAAATATAAAGCCAAGATGAGGCACAGGTAAGGATAACTATGTACGACACTGGATTAATGATTGGACATTTTGAACCTCTCCATTTGGGGCAGATGCGTAGTATTTTGTATGCGGCAGGACAGGCAAAGACGTTGCATATCGTCATTATGGCACACCCATCACCGCATCCAAATTTCACGATTACCTTACAAGACAAAGCACGTTGGCTACAGATGGCATGTGCTGACTTACCATTTATTCATATCCATACGACTCACGAGATTGAGCTACCGTTGCATGAGCACCTCTACAATGCTAATGAAGATGTCAGCGCCAATGATGATGTCACTATCGATATCCTAGCTAGCAATGCCAAATTACAGCGTTTGGCTAATGTGCTCGACTTGCCAACAGATGCTGTATTGTTCATTGCAGAGAACCATCCACTCACGCAAGGCGATGTACAAGACCAGCTGCTTTTGCGAGTGGTCACTACGCCACTACAGCCTGAATTTGACTCTTATGCGATTGCTCGTGATCCGGTAGCGCATTGGTCAGCCATTCATCCACAAGCTCGTGGCGACTATACTAAGACCGTTGCTATTGTCGGTGGTGAAAGCTCAGGCAAAACAACCTTAATACATAAGCTTGCTAATTATTATGGTGCCAGTTTTGCATTAGAAATGGGGCGGCTGTATGTCGGCACGGATTTGGGAGGTAGCGAGGTTGGATTGCAATATAAGGATTACGGACCCATTGCCCTACACCATGCTCAAGCTATCCGAGAGGCGACAGCGAATGCCACCGCCCCTATCACCATCGTTGACACAGATTTTGTCACCACACAGGCGTTCTGTGAAGAATATGAAAATTGCACGCACCCGTTTGTGGCTGCTTGTATCGATGAGTTCCGCTTAGACCACACTATCATGCTAGATAATAATACACCGTGGGTTGATGATGGTATGCGCTCTTTGGGTACACCTGAAGCACGAGGGCGTTTTGAGCAACGACTGGTCGTTATATTTGCGCGCCATCATATCAAGCCATATATGATTGATGAGCCAGACTACGATGCGCGCTATCAACAAGCGGTGCTATTTATTGATCAATACATCTACGGTAAAAATCCGTAAAATGAAAAGTAACAGTATCAATCACTATGCGGCGACCAACTCTCATTTTAGGAAAGAAGCCTTATGCGTATTCAGCTATTAGACAACATCACCGGAAAATGGGCAATGCAATGGATTGTTACTTGGTTCATTTGCGGAGTGGTTGCCCTATCCACTGGCTTTTGGCTCACCACAGACCATGCCTCTCTCGATATGTTTTATTTAGGCGTGTCTTTTGTTGGTTTGGTCTGTGTTGTCTCACTGTCATTCCGAAAAAACGTCATGGGTAATGGTCTAGGCATGGCAGCGACTGCGGGCGAAGTGGTCGTACAAGCAACGTCTGGCGCAGTTGGTCTAATGCTTGCGCCGCTCTTTAACTTTTTCACCCATGTCTACGGTATTTTTTATTGGTCAAAGCATACTGATCCTGATGGTGACATGATACCAAAGGCTGCTAACAAAGCCGTTTGGTTGATTACCGCTGCCTTCATCATCATTGGACTTGCACTGTTTCCCACGGTAAATAACTTATTAGCAAGCTATGGTTATGCAGTGGTAGAAGATGATAGCAGCCTGTTTCTAGGGTTTATTTCTTTCTTTTGGATTAATGTTATTGCCTTTGTACTTTCAATTACTGCACAAGCCGCGATGATTTTGCGGTATTCATTTAACTGGTGGCTATGGATTATCGTGAATTTCGTCTGGCTCATCGTCAACTTAATGTCTGGTAACTATATTTTTGCTATCCAAACTATGATCTATCAAATAAATGCCTTTATCGGTCTCTATGAATGGCATCGTAGCGAACAAGGTTAGTTTTTCAGCATTGAATTAACACTGAGACATTCAAAATGAAAAGCAAAAGAATATGGTCAGCTGTATTGATCACAATGTTGCTAGAGTCAGTTCAATATGATTTGGATACAAGGAAGGTAAATGAAAGTGCTACGAGTAGTAGACTAAGCAAGACTGACACCGTATCCAATTTATAGAGGATTTGACTATAGCATCATAATTTCTGACTGTGCCGTCTATTGGATAGCATGGTAGATTGGCATAATTAATGCTAAAACTGATACTACGAATGTTATTGGCACCTGAACTGGTAGCCAGTATCAATTCATCCTATTAATTACTAACAAGGAGGTTGGTATGGCTCGTGTTAAGCAGCAGAGAATGTCGAAACGCACACTTGAGCAGTGGCTCAGCGAGTACTCTATTAGTCATCAAAACCTAGTCAACAAAAAAATCCATTGGTTGTGTGTCCCTACTATATTTGTCAGTCTGCTAGGCGTCGGAATGTCGCTATCTGTATGGTTTACCTTGGTACTTAGTGCCTTGGTATTATTGTTCTACATACGTTTATCCACGCCATTGTTTTTAGCAATGGGCATATTTATCTTAATTTGCTTGTCTGTTATGGCGTTCTTACCGTGGGGGTTTAAAGTGTGGGCGGGTATCTTTATCGTCGCTTGGATTGGACAGTTTATCGGCCATAAAATCGAAGGAGAGAAACCATCATTCTTTAAAGACTTACAGTTTTTACTAATTGGGCCAGCATGGGTCGCCAATAGTTTGATGCAACGTAAGAATAGCTAGCTAGATCCATCGTTTTCAATCTCAATATCTAAAGCTATAAAAAAAGCGCCACCCAACTGATTGTTGAGTGGCGCTTTTTCTGTCTAAATTCTCGTAATACACATAGTCCTATTGCTAGCCTGTTTAATAAGACCACAATAGATATCTACCAAATATGCATCGATTTAAATACTACCAATCAAATTATATTTCTAGCTTGCTTTCTATCCCTTGTACTTTACGACGTGCTAGTGCAAGGTTGGCTTTTGATTTATCAAGCACCAAGTAAATAAACAAATCTTCATGGTTATGTGTAGGACGAATGATATGTATTTGAGACTCTAACGTGATTAACATATCGTCAATTTCACCTTTGATACCAAGTGATCTCATTGTAGCGACTTTCGCTTTTACTACTTGTGCATTGCCAGCTGCAGCAAGCTCTAAATCTATACTGCCACCATTACCAGTCATACCTAATACCATACCTGACATGTAATCAACAACACAGGCACCCATAGCACCATCAAGATTCATTAACTCTTGTAAAGACTCATTGATATTTGACATTTTTTTCCTATCTACTTGGTTGTGGTTCAATAAAGTAACGCTAAAATTGTGAGATGTTTTTGATCAAGAAACATCAATAACGAAGTATGTCTTTCAGCAAAGATAATGAATCTCATTCATTAAAAAAACTAACATAACTTAGTAGTTCGCATTATACTCTATGTATTATAAGGGAGATTATTTTGGACTAACCAGTCATGACAAAATAACTGCCGTCTGACATATAAAACAGAGAAATATTATATATCCATTATTAGACATATCTCATCGCCGAAATAATTCCAAACAAGGTATAAATTAAAGTGAGGGTAATGTTCACTTATTAGCTATAATTTACAATGCTGCTTGAAAATATATTAATACCAACATCTAAATCACAAAAAAAAGCGCCCCTCAACTGATTGTTGAGTGGCGCTTTCTATTTTGATCTTTGAATTCGATAAATACCAGAGTAGCTACAATAGCTATGCGACCGCATTTGTCTTCACAGACAAATCACCCTACTCTCTAATAGCAGAGATTTCCCCAATCAATTTCTTGGTCTTATATCGTGCTTCAGCTAATGCCATCTTATTGTGGGCAACCACCGTCAACACACAAGGCTTACCAATGTAGTCTGTTTTGACGAATAGTATATTCCCAGAAGTGGCTTCAACAATCGCAATATTGCATTCGCCTTGCTTCATTTGCTTTGCAGACGAATCACTTAGTGAAGACAGTGTGCTGCTCATCGCTGCAAACTTATCCGCTTGGTTGCTAAGCTCGCTGACTGAGAAGCAGCTGATAGGAAAGCCATCTGTGGTACAGAGGCTGACCAATATAATTTCTCTATTAGCATCACATAAAGTTTTGATGTGGCTTAGTAATGCGAGTTTCGCTGGTGATTTTTCATTTGACATAGTCATACCTAACATCAGTCTTGGTTATTAAGAGTGTTGAATAAGGATAAAAGAGACACAGCGGACTCTCTACTTCTAGGATCGGTGTTAATCACGGGGGCCACTACATTGTGCTGCATCAACATGATTCTTATTTCTTGACCAAGTGCTGATAGACTCTCCTTATCAGCATCTTCACAGTGGGTGATGGCAATGACACAGGTGGTTTCGTTTTTCTCTGGTTCGAAGAAGGTGAGCAGTTTATCCATATTGGCATAATCAGGGGTTTCACCATAGCGAATCAATATGAGTAGTCCCCACAGAGACTGGTTGACGAATTCCCATAAAAAGGAAAAACGTTCTTGTCCTGGTACGCCATAGATGCCTAAAGCCATGTCATCCGACAGTGTGATCCGTCCGTAATCAATGCCGACTGTGGTGTACTCTTTACCGATATCGATACTAGACTTCGCTTCTGTCTCGATAGGACTGATTTCACTCAGTGTTTGGACCAATTGAGTTTTTCCGGCACCCACTTCACCAATGATAGCTAGCTTCTGATAGTTCAATTTTTTACCTCATTCCTAAGAATTTTTTGATCGCGCCATAAAATTTATTAGGCTTTTTCTCACTGACCACTACTTTCTCTACTAATGGCTCAGCTTCTGTGACGCTTAATATGCCTGATCGTTCAAACTCTCTGACAATTTGTGTGACTTGCTGAGGTGTGCCAAATTCGCCACTATCTGCCAAAAAGTTAAATGGATACGGTTTTTTGGTCAACTTGATGCATAGACTCATAATCATTTGAGGATTACTTTCATTATTCAAATCAGGCCATGACAATAATCGCAAGTTCTTACCTTGATAGTATTCATCAGGAACTGTGTCAGATTTTTCTATATCAATGAAAGGCTTAATACGTTTTTTTTGATAGTCATCAAAATTATTTAAGGTAGGGCTATTTTTTTCAACAAAAGCATCAAAAAGAGGGCCTTGGTCAACGAAGTCAAATACGTTAACGCCCCAATTGGAAAAACTACGTTGAGCAACGCGTACGTTCAGAAAAACCCAAATATCTTCATGCCTAGGATCGGCGGCTATCTTAGCCATGAGTTTGTCTACTTCAAGATGCGGACCTTCTAATACTTGGAAATACTGACCTTCACGATAAGAGATGATCCCAGTGATTTGCGACTTTGGGTTATGTTCACGAGAGGCACTAATAATCTCTGATAACCCCGTAGGCATACGAACACTATGATCACGAACTGGCGCTTTACTGACGTATGCAATACATTTCATTTTGCCACCATTTAATAAGACATCCAGTTTAGTGAAATCATTGTTGTATACAGAGATCACATTCGTTATGTAAGACGATTACATAACGAATATAATCTTGTTGCTGATGCTTTTAAATAAAGTAAAAGCAACAAGAGTGTTTTGATAAACTATTCGTTGGCTTAAATATTGCCAACCAAATTATATTTCTATATTTTTATCTACTGTTTGCACTTTACGACGTGCTAGTGCAAGGTTGGCTTTTGATTTATCAAGCACCAAGTAAATGAACAGATCTTCGTGATTATGAGTAGGACGAAGGATATGTATCTGAGATTCCAACGTAATTAGCATATCCTCGATTTCACCTTTGATATCAAGTGACTTCATTGTAGCGACTTTCGCTTTGACCACTTGTGAGTTGCCTGCAGCAGCAAGCTCTAGATCAACACCGCCACCAGTCATACCCAGTACCATGCCTGACATATAGTCGACGATACAGCCGCCCATAGCGCCATCAAGGCTCATTAATTCTTGTAAAGACTCATTGATATTTGACATTCTTATTCCTATCTACTTGGTTGTGGTTCAATAAAGTAATGCTAATTTGTGAGATGTTCATAATAATAGAACATCAATAACCAAGTGTGTTTCTTAGTACAGATAATGTACTGTATTTATTAAGAAAACTAATATCACTTGGTAGATTCCATTATACTCTATATATTAGAAAATAAATCACAGTCAGTTAACCGTTCATAACCAAATAACTGCCATTGGGTAAGAAAAACAAAAAACCCAAAGGTTTTATAACTTTTAATTTAAAATAATTCTTATTTACGTTTCGATTCACTGGATTATTTCATTCAAATAATCAAAAATACACAGTCAATAATTGAATAGAATCCTTAGACAAATAATAGCTTATCTTTTTAATTATGATTGATGGAAACTAATGAACCCTTGTTACAAGGGCTCTAATATAGATAGCATTTCAAATCTAAAAGATAATCAATATCACTATTTAAAAAATCATTCATAATAAAAAAATCTTATTATCTATCGTATTTTATGTTTTCAATAAAAGTGTGTTTTATTTAATTATTATGCTCCTTTACTTCCCTTTCAATCGAGCCATTTAATTAATTCACTTTATCGAATATATTTTTAATATCTTTTTTCAAGTATATTATTTATGACTTATGTTTATTCTCTGATTTTCAATTTAAACATCTAAATCATAAAAAAAGCGCCCCTCAACTGATTGTTGAGTGGCGCTTTCTATTTTGATCTTTGAATTCGATAAATACCAGAGTAGCTACAATAGCTATGCGACCGCATTTGTCTTCACAGACAAATCACCCTACTCTCTAATAGCAGAGATTTCCCCAATCAATTTCTTGGTCTTATATCGTGCTTCAGCTAATGCCATCTTATTGTGGGCAACCACCGTCAACACACAAGGCTTACCAATGTAGTCTGTTTTGACGAATAGTATATTCCCAGAAGTGGCTTCAACAATCGCAATATTGCATTCGCCTTGCTTCATTTGCTTTGCAGACGAATCACTTAGTGAAGACAGTGTGCTGCTCATCGCTGCAAACTTATCCGCTTGGTTGCTAAGCTCGCTGACTGAGAAGCAGCTGATAGGAAAGCCATCTGTGGTACAGAGGCTGACCAATATAATTTCTCTATTAGCATCACATAAAGTTTTGATGTGGCTTAGTAATGCGAGTTTCGCTGGTGATTTTTCATTTGACATAGTCATACCTAACATCAGTCTTGGTTATTAAGAGTGTTGAATAAGGATAAAAGAGACACAGCGGACTCTCTACTTCTAGGATCGGTGTTAATCACGGGGGCCACTACATTGTGCTGCATCAACATGATTCTTATTTCTTGACCAAGTGCTGATAGACTCTCCTTATCAGCATCTTCACAGTGGGTGATGGCAATGACACAGGTGGTTTCGTTTTTCTCTGGTTCGAAGAAGGTGAGCAGTTTATCCATATTGGCATAATCAGGGGTTTCACCATAGCGAATCAATATGAGTAGTCCCCACAGAGACTGGTTGACGAATTCCCATAAAAAGGAAAAACGTTCTTGTCCTGGTACGCCATAGATGCCTAAAGCCATGTCATCCGACAGTGTGATCCGTCCGTAATCAATGCCGACTGTGGTGTACTCTTTACCGATATCGATACTAGACTTCGCTTCTGTCTCGATAGGACTGATTTCACTCAGTGTTTGGACCAATTGAGTTTTTCCGGCACCCACTTCACCAATGATAGCTAGCTTCTGATAGTTCAATTTTTTACCTCATTCCTAAGAATTTTTTGATCGCGCCATAAAATTTATTAGGCTTTTTCTCACTGACCACTACTTTCTCTACTAATGGCTCAGCTTCTGTGACGCTTAATATGCCTGATCGTTCAAACTCTCTGACAATTTGTGTGACTTGCTGAGGTGTGCCAAATTCGCCACTATCTGCCAAAAAGTTAAATGGATACGGTTTTTTGGTCAACTTGATGCATAGACTCATAATCATTTGAGGATTACTTTCATTATTCAAATCAGGCCATGACAATAATCGCAAGTTCTTACCTTGATAGTATTCATCAGGAACTGTGTCGATTTTATCTATATCAATAAAAGGCTTAATACGTTTTTTTTGATAGTCATCAAAGTTATTGAAAATGATTCTATGGTTCTCTACAAAGGTACTAAAGAAAACACCTTGGTCTACAAAGTTGAATACGCTAACACCCCAATTGGGAAAGCTACGTTCAATAATATCTACGTCCAAAAAAGCCCAAATATCTTCGTGCCTAGGATCGGCGGCTATTTTGGCCATGAGTTTGTCTACTTCAAAATTTGGCCCTTCTAATACTTGGAAATACTGACCTTCACGATAAGAGACGATCCCAGTGATTTGCGACTTTGGGTTATGCTCACGAGAGGCACTAATAATCTCTGATAACCCTGTAGGCATACGAACACTATGTTCACGAATTGACGCTCTGCTGATAGGTGCTCTGCTAACGTATGCAATACATTTCATTTTACCACCATTTAATAAGACATCTAAGGATCAGTTAACTCATTGTCGGACATAAAGATCACATTCGTTATGCAATAGGTTTATATAACGAATATGATCTTGTTGCTCATAATCTTCAATAAAGTAAAAGCAACAAGAACATATCGATCAGCATTCATTAGGTTGAATATTGCCAACCAAATTATAGTTCTAGATTGTTTTCCACTGACTGTACTTTACGACGTGCTAATGCAAGATTGGCTTTAGCCTTATCAAGCACCAAATAGATAAACAAATCTTCATGCTTAGAGGCAGGACGGATGATGTGTAGTTGTGACTCTAACGTGATTAAGATATCGTCAATCTCACCTTTGATATCAAGTGACTTCATGGTAGCGACTTTCGCTTTGACCACTTGTGAGTTGCCTGCAGCAGCAAGCTCTAGATCAACACCGCCACCAGTCATACCCAGTACCATGCCTGACATATAGTCGACGATACAGCCGCCCATAGCGCCATCAAGGCTCATTAACTCTTGTAAAGACTCATTAATATTTGACATATTCTTCCCTATCCATGTGGTTGTGGTTCAATAAAGTAATTTAATCGATGAAATACATTCGTTACTTAACAATACTAAACTAAATTCCAATTACTAGTTAACTAACTTAGCCGTTAGACTGCTTTAAGGCAACTATTAAATTTTGAGACATCTATGGCAGTAATACATCAATAACTAATTCTTATTAGCAGAAATGACACACCATACTTATTACAAAAATTAACATTAATTAGTAGATTTTATTATACACACATATTAAACCTAAAAGCACGTTTATTAGAAATATTCACAACCAAGTAAAAGTCTTTAAATAAGAAGAAATAGAAAAACCTGATTGTCACAACTTTATGGCTTGGCATAAACACGATTGATGCGTTAATTTATGCCAATAATAAGAAAGGATAATATTTTGAGTACTTCTCTTGAGGGAATTACTACCAATCTTTGAAAGTCTATTGGTAAGAATTGAATGAAATACTTTCATTTAGAAAAAGGTTGTATTCAATAATGGCTCACCTAATCCAAACGACGACTAATAGTCACTCCCGTAAAGCCAAAAAGCAGCGTTAATAGTAACGACAAATAACAGAAAAATGCATAAGGCAGATAATCCAACACCGGCACCCCTAATGCCTGACTGATAAACACCCCACACACACTCCAAGGCACCAATGGATTAATCACCGTCCCCGCATCCTCAATCGTACGAGATAGATTCTTTGGATGTAAATTCAAACGCTCAAACGTCGAACGAAAAGCCGTCCCTGACAGTAAAATACTTAAATACTGCTCACCGATAAGCACATTAATACTAAGTGCTGACATCGCCGCCGCAAAGATCGCCCGTCCTGACGTCGTTAATGTGTCCTTGATACCTGATAGCAATGCTGGTAACACACCCAATGCCGTGAGTAACCCGCCAAGACTGAGTGCCAATATCACAATCGCCTGTGTAAAGAACATACTTTGTACACCGCCACGTGACAGCATGCCCCCTACTTCACCCAGCTCTAATGACTCAGCCGGTGCATACCCTGCAAACAGATATCCACCTAATTGTCCAAAGCTTGGACTACTGTGTATATAAGTGATAATGAGCGCCACAGCAATAGTACAGATAATCGTATAGATAGCATTAACTCGAAAGACCGCCAGTCCGACCAACACCACAAACGGTAATACCGCATAGTTTTGTACCAAGCCACTGTCGATCAGCTGTGCTTGGAGAATAGTCACCTGACTAAGATCAGAACCCGCTGTCTGACCTGAGAACATCCAAAACAAGATAACCGTGAGTATCCAAGCAGGAACGGTGGTGTACATCATGTTGCGAATATGCTCAAACAGATCAATACCGACAACGGATGAGGCAATGGTACAAGTATCAGATAAAGGTGACATCTTATCGCCAAAGAACACTCCTGAGACGACGGCACCAGCCGCAATCGCGACATTGGCATCAAAGGCATTACTCATGCCAATAAACGCCACACCAAGCGTTGCCGCTGTAGTCAAACTACTACCCAGTGCAATACCAATAATAGAGGTCAACACAAAGGCAGAGATGTAATAATACTCTGGTGATATGAGTTGAAAGCCAAAGTACATAAGAGTAGGTATGGCACCTGACATCATTAGTGCGGCGACCATCAGACCAATGAAGAAGAAGAGGTAGATGGCACCGATACCGCGCATGATGCCTGAGGCCATTTGTGCTTGCATGTCATCAAAGCTCAGTCCTTTAAAGGCGCCAATGCCTAGTAGGACACAGATAGCGAGTATCAAGGAGAGATGCGGCACCCAACCAAAACCAATCATGGTAACACCCATGATGACGATGACGATGGCTGATATGATGAAGGCTTGCTGAGGAGAGATATGGGTGAGGATTCTTGGAGGCATGATGCGCCCTTATGATGCAGGTTGGTTTGAGATATTTAAGAGTTTACTGGTTTCGTCTGTGGCCACGCGCGTGACTGGTTGCTAGCTTTTTATTAGTACTCCGTACTTCTATTGGTTCATCGGCCAGACTCTTTGGGTGCGAATGAGTGGTTGTCTTTGATTAGTCTCGACCAAATTTTATCCATAAAAAAATCCTCACTTCTTATGATAAGAAGTGAGGATTTAGTGCTTTTTCAAGCCATATTTGGAGCGGGAAAAGAGATTCGAACTCTCGACCCCAACCTTGGCAAGGTTATGCTCTACCACTGAGCTATTCCCGCTGATTATCGAATTGTAGTGTTGTTAACAACAACTCCGTCTCGATAGGCTGGCTATTCTATCAAAATTCCTGAGTGTGTCAACACCTTTTTTCATATTTATTTCCAATACTTTCACTTTAAGTCTCTATTTCTAGAGAGTTTACCTATAAGTAATTGATTTAATAATAAGTATCTCATTTACTGAAGTAATCATTATTTTCACTAGTGATGAAAATATTATGTGCCGTTGTCATGAACTATGTTTAATCACGCCTATGCCCATCAGCCAAACTTCTATTTTCGTAATGCATCGCCACTTTTTATAAATAAATCTTAAAAACATATTTCACTCTACTGCATATGACCACAGTCAAAGCTTAAGGTGTTCGATACAAATAAACCAAGTAGAGATAATAAGTATAGCAAAGTCGATATGGTAGCAGAGCAATCAAGATTTGATGATATTCCACTTACAATCATACGTTGTGTTGTTACTGTTTCTACATTGGTTTTAGCCTATTAACATTATTATACTTATGGGCAATGCCGGTTCGGGTAAAATTTTACTATTAAGACAGATAAATAGAGTAATAAGTGCTGTCCACATATCAGCTAAGAATTATCATTTGACCTATTTTATAGATATATACTTTGTACAACTTTTACTTTTATCATTTACAGCGAGGATTTTTTTATGAAAAAGCTAATGACCACTACCGTGATGGCAGTGTCACTGTCCACACTGACTTTAGCAGGCTGTACTAGCACGACCAACACGGGTGCCGTTGGTGTCAACCGTCAGCAGCTGCTATTAGTTTCTAGTGAGCAAGTCCTTCAGTTATCAGCGGAAAGCTACGCGAATACGCTGAAAGAAGCCAAATCAAAGGGCGTACTGGATAAAAATACAGCTCAGCTTAATCGCCTAAAGATTATCGCTAATCGTTTAATCGGTCAGGTTGGCACTTACCGTACAGATGCGGCAGCGTGGGACTGGGAAGTGCATACTATCCAATCTGACGAACTAAACGCCTTCGTTGTACCTGGTGGTAAGATTATGTTTTATTCAGGTATTATCGACCGCTTGAACCTAACTGACGATGAGATTGCAGCGATTATGGGGCATGAGATGTCGCATGCGCTACGTGAACACTCACGTGAGCGTCTGTCGCGTGAATATGCAACGCAAACAAGTATCGGTGTGGCTGCTAGCATATTTGGCTTATCACAAGGACAGGCTGAGTTAGCAGGTACTGCTGGCAATTTAGGTTTGAGCCTACCTCATAGTCGTACTCAAGAGTCTGAAGCTGACCAAATCGGTCTTGAGCTGATGGCACGTGCAGGCTACAATCCACAGGCAGCCGTTAGCTTATGGCAAAAAATGCAGAAGGCAAGCGAAGGCGAGCCACCACAATTCTTAAGCACTCACCCATCTAGTAGCAGTCGTATTTCTCAATTACAGGCATTGATGCCTAAAGTAACGCCGCTGTATCAACAAGCCCGCCGTTAATCAAAACTTATTGGTAGATGTCACGTTTTGAGCCAATATTTATAGATTATAAGAGCAGAGTGCACATGAAGTATTGTGCTCTGCTCTTTTCATTTTTAGTGAGAAATGACAATTTTAGTAAGAAATGATAATAACTATTGAGTTTGGTAATTGAGCGTATCGCTATTAATCGCGTTATTACTGATAGTTATATTTGTTCGCCCTATACTTGGCAAGTAAGAACGATTGATTTGTCTACGCATTTCAAGAGCACTCAGTCTAGATAATTGTGTCTGCTATAATGTGCACAATATATAATCAACACATTGCTAAATATTATTAAGCAAAACATATGGAAGGATTGTTATGACTACCACACCGACTGCTGATGCGCTTCATGCAGAGCTACAAGTTCTGCAGTCACAACATCTAGAACTGGTCAATGAGTCAATGAATCATGCTGGTTATTTCGATGGTAAAGAAAGCCATTTTAAGCTCACTATTGTCAGTAATGCTTTTGAAGGCAAACGCTTGGTCGCACGCCATCAGCTCGTATATGGACTGGTTAATGCACTACTGACCTCACAAGGTGGTCAAGTACATGCCCTAGCCATTCATGCTTATACGCCCGTCGAGTGGCAAGGCCAAAGCCCTGATAGCCCGTTATGCGCTGGACAAAACAAAGCTTAGAATGTTGTTGTTTAGATCACATGTTTTCATATAATAATTGAATGCTATAAACAAGCGGACCAATGCAAATTTAAGGAAAACCATATTCAATGAAACATTTACATATGCTAATGGCATTACTGATCATTGTGCTATTTATATACCAGAGTTATTTGGTATTAAGCTCTAATAGACGAGCGCCACGTGCGGTGAAGATAGCATCTCATATTCTCTATGCGCTCATTATCGTATCAGGCGCAGTGATGCTCATGCAGCTAATGAGTGTCAATGCCCCTGTCCAATGGGCTTTTGCCAAAATAATTTTGCTCTTCACTGCTATTAGCGCTAGTGTAAAAGCATTTAAGAATCATGCAACACCTGCTCAAAGAAAAGCGGGTATTGTCATTGCGGGTATCGCGTATCTTGGTATTGTGGTACTGGCCTTTACAAAGCCTGGCAACTTATTTTAATCCGTCTGCCGTACTAAAGTTGCACATATAGTAAGACTACTCAGAGGCAAAATATTGGATAATCGAGGGACTTTCAATATCTTAATCACATTATTTTTGCTATCTTGAATATATACAAAGACAATAATTTAGCCTAATGGAGCCATCATGAAAACTCTTACTACAGCGACGTTACTAGCCACAGCTGGTATTTTGGGGCTCTCAGGCTGTGCTTCTACAGGTAATGTCACACCGCAGTATGTGCCGCCAAGCACCTATCAAAGCTATGATTGCCAAGCACTCAGCCAAGAATATACTCGTGTTAATCGCTATGCAGACGCAGCACGTAATGAGCAGTCAAGCTTATCTGCCTCAGGTGTGGGTGTTGGAATTTCTGCAGGGCGTTGGGGTATCTCTCCTAACATCAGCTTTGGTCTTGGCAAAAGCAACAGTACTCAAGCACGCGATGCCAAGTTATCACGTCTCTATGGCGAGAGTGATGCAATCGTACAGTCTGCACGTATCCAACGCTGTAGCTTCGTCAACGGTATCAAGATTTATGGTGAGTAGCATTTAAATAAGATGAGCTATATTCGATAGCTTCGAGTACCCATAATGTTAGACGATTATTGTGATTAAAAAAGCCAATACGCAATCAACGTATTGGCTTTTTTATGACTCATCATCACGACTGTAAACTTCTCTGAAGCTTAAACGCTTAAGCTTCGCACCCACTGGATTATTTGGTCACTGGGCAGTGCGCCCGACTGCCGCGCGATTTCTTTACCGCCTCTAAAGGCAACCATAGTCGGCAAACTACGGATGTTATAAGGGGCTGATGCTTGCTCGTATTTATCCGTTTGTATCTTTGCAAAAACTACTTGCGGCAACTGACTGGCAGCCACTTTGAATTGTGGTGCCATCATAATACAAGGCTGGCACCAACTCGCCCAAAAATCAACGATGGTCAATACCTCATTCTTTTGAATGAACTTGCTGACCGTTTGCGCATTCAACTCGTGAGGGCTTGCCGTCAGTAGTGGCTGACCACATTTACCACATTTTGCTTCAGCGCTAAGCCGTGCAGCAGGGATACGGTTGGTTGCTTGGCAATGTGGGCAGACTAGATGAAAACTTTGCTCATTCATGATTTGATTCCTATTCTAATTATTCTATTGTCTTAATAGTTCGGCTTGGATAGATTATACAAACAACTTTATGATGATGGTTTATAGTCACTCTCTACAGCACTTGCTTTGCCACACCACTATACACGTAGCTCATCGGTCGTGGACCTGGCAAGTATGCTTCGCTTAACTCGTCGATGGCAAAACCACCTGCTCTAATCAGTGCTGGAATATCGCGATCTAAATGACACCCTCCTGCTATAGGTTTCCAAAAAGGTGTCAATCGATGCTGCCAACGCTCGACAGAAAGATCTGGTGCTAAGCCATGCTCACAAAATAGCAAGCGACCATCAGGTTTTAGCACTCGTGCCATTTCTTGAAGTGCCGATACCGGATCGTCGATACTACATAAGGTAAAGGTCATCACAATCGTATTAAATCGATCCGTATCAGCGTGAATGCCTTGGACATCCACGGCTATCACTTCAACTGGAATGCTAATGTCACTCGCCCGCTTACGTGCGAGTGTCTGCATCTGAGCCGCTGGGTCGATACCAACAATAGAAGAGACTCGTTTGGCATCATAAAACGGTAGATTCAAACCACTACCAATTCCAACTTCGAGTACTTCACCTATCGCTTGAGGAACAATTTTAGACCGCGCTTTCATCACATTACCCGCACTACAAGCGACATCGATCAGCTTGGGCAATAAAAAACGTTCATAAGGGTTCATTGCTCTCTCCAGTTATCGCCGAACTTAGCGCTTGCAGGTAGCTATACCGAGCTTCTATATAGCGGACAATCTACAGATTAACATTATTATAGATATCTAGCATACGATACTTGCATCGTGCTGCACGGGGTAACAACTTTTACTTACTACACCGTTTTTTTATTTACCAAGGGCGTTAATCGGTACTTTCAGATAACGGATACCATTGTCTTCCGGCTCTGGAAAATGACCTGCATCAATATTAACTTGTACCGAAGGAATAATTAATCGCGGCATATCAAGCGTAGCATCACGGCGCTCACGCATTTCTACAAACTCGGCTTCATTAATCCCCTCTTTTACGTGGATATTACCCAGTTTTTGCGCTGCCACAGTAGTGCTTGGACAGTGTTTTCGACCCTTACTTGGATAATCATGACACAGATACATCATCGTATCTTCAGGGAGTGCTAGCAGCCTTTTGATTGAATGATACAAGGTTTTGGCATCTCCACCTGGGAAATCACAGCGAGCCGTACCCACATCTGGCGCAAACAAAGTATCTCCGACGAAGACCACTGTCTTTTCATCATCAGCAGCAACATACGCCATGTCAGCTCGCGTGTGACCCGGCACATACATGACCGTAATAGTAATATCGCCAAGCGCCAAAGTCTCGCCATCATCTGTCAAAATATCAAACTGACTGGCATCGGTGCGAAAACTGGTATCGAAATTAAAGATTTGCTTGAATGTTTTTTGTACTTCGGTGATATGCTGCCCTATGACGAGCTGACCACCTAGCAACTCTTTGACGTGTGCGGCTCCTGAGATATGATCTGCATGGGCATGGGTCTCTATAATATAGACCAGCTCCCAGCCATGCTCACGGACAAACTCAATCACTTCATCGACACTCGTAGTACCAGTACGTCCTGACTTGGCATCAAAGTCTAATACGGGATCGACGATGGCACATACTTGCTTCTGGACATCTGCCAGTACGTGAGTATAGGTTTCTGTATCGCTATGTAAGAATGAATGGACTTGCATGGCTGCCTCTTTGTATTTCTATGAATATTTTAGTTTTTAATAAATTCTTAAGTATAATATGCGCTCGTATCTGCAGCGACATATCAATTGACTGTGCATACTAACATAGCAGTTATTATACATTTTATAAATTTATATAATGTAAATAAATATAACTTGATAAAGACTCATGTATCATTGATAATTAATCACGTTTATCTATAAATGCTATAACCTACTATTTATACTTAATATAAGGAGCTCGCTCTGAAACCTTCAGCATTGAGCACATCTACAACTAGCCCGAGCGACCCTATATCACCTAGTGAGACAGAGTCTGCACCTAAAGACCTTGCTGAGCAAATGAAACAAGCTTCGATGCAAGCCAGCCAGCTATTAAAGTCACTCTCGCATCCTGATCGACTGTTACTGCTATGTCAGCTAACTCAAGGAGAGTATTGCGTCAGTGAACTTGAAAGCTTAGTCGGTGTTGGACAACCAAGCTTGTCACAGCAGTTGGGCATCCTACGTAAAGACGAGCTGGTCTCGACACGCCGTGAAGGTAAGCAAATCTACTATAGTATTGCCAGTGACGATGCTTTAGCGGTTCTAGATCTCCTTTACCAACGCTTTTGTGCCAAAACAGACGGATAGATTATCCGCTTAATAATCGGCTGTAATAACGTTCAACACACCCTAACTTTTTATTATGATGACGTATTGCTATGCTTTCTATTGCCACTCGTCTAATTCCCGCTTGGTTACGTCAATACAAGCTGTCTGCGCTGCCGACTGACGTCATCGCAGGATTGGTCGTTGGTGTGCTCGTGATTCCGCAAAGCTTAGGCTATGCGGTGCTAGCAGGTCTGCCACCTGTTTATGGCCTGTACGCTGCTATCGTGCCCGTTATGGTCTATGCATGGATAGGCTCGAGTAATATTCAAGCAGTGGGGCCTGTCGCTATCACTGCGATTATGACCGCCAGTAGTCTGCATCCTTATGCAGCAGAAGGTGCTCAACAATATGTGTTGATGGCCAGCTTGCTATCATTGATGGTTGGGGCAATGTTATCGCTAGCTGGGTGGCTAAAGCTTGGCTGGATCATGCAGTTTATCAGTCGCGGGGTTTCTGCTGGCTTTATCAGTGGTGCCGCGGTACTTATCTTTATCAGTCAGCTGAAATACCTAACGGCTATTCCCATAGCAGGAAATGGCTTATTCGGTTATTTATCCAGTATGCAACTGTATGCTCGTCAGCTGCATCCGCTCACCTTACTCATTGGTGTGATCGCTTTTGCGCTTTTGGTTGCCAATCGTTACGGCAGCCAATGGGTATGGAAATCTTGGTTGCCCTCTATCTATGCCAAATGGGCAGAGCGCTTATTTCCGCTTATTCTGCTCGGCATTGCGATTGTCATGAGTATGAGCTTGCATTGGACCACAAGCGGTGTGGCAACGATTGGTAGTATTCCGCAAGGGCTACCGACCTTTACCTTTCCTTATGTACCCAACTTCGATGTCGCCCTCAACCTACTGCCTAGCGCAGGGCTGATGGCGCTGATTGTATTTGTCTCAAGCAGTTCAGTCGCTAGCAATTATGCCCGTCTGCGCGGTGAGAGCTTCAATGCCAACCGCGAACTGACTGGACTTGGCTTTGCCAATATTGCAGGTGGGTTCTTTCAAAGCTTTGCAGTCGCTGGCGGATTTTCTCGCACTGCTATTAATGCTGACTCAGGGGCCAAAACGCCTGTTGCCAGTTTGGTAACGGTGCTGGTAATGATTGCGGCTTTGATTGCTTTTGGCAACGTGCTAGCGCCACTGCCCTATGCGATATTAGGCGCAACCATCATGGCCTCTATTATCGGCCTCATTGATATGACGACATTGAAGTCAGCATGGCAACGAGACCGTCTGGATGCTGCTAGCTTTATGGCGGCGTTTGTAGGCGTGCTGATATTTGGGCTAAATACGGGCCTAGTCATTGGTCTTATGGTGTCTTTTGCTAGCCTGATTTGGCAATCGAGCAAACCACATGTGGCCATCGTCGGACAGCTAGCTGGCACGGGGCATTTTCGCAATATCAATCGTCATGATGTGCTGACATTTAGTCACTTATTGATGTTACGTGTCGATGAAAGCTTGTTTTTTGGTAATAGTGAATCCGTGCACCGCCGCGTGATACATGCCACCCAACAATACCCGCAAGCGTACGAGATCGTCCTTATCATGTCAGCCGTCAATCACATTGATTTGACTGGACAAGAGATGCTCATCAGCTTAAATAAAGAGCTGCTGATTCAGGATAAGCACCTAAATTTTAGCTTCATTAAAGGGCCTGTCATGGATATCATTGAAAATACCCCTGTGATCACCGACCTCTCAGGGCATGTTTATTTAAGTACGATGGATGCAGTAGATGCGCTAAAGGATATATGAACCAACGCTTATAGACTAAATCAATAGCCATTATTGTCTGTGGCAAGATATAGCTATGATAAAAGCTGTGTTATGCTAGTCATCAAACATACTATAGAGAAGCGGCATCTAGCTATACCTCTATCTTCAAATGCCTTTTTATATCCGTAACCGAAGCGACTTATGACCGATAACATCACTATTTATAAGCAAATCTATCCAAGCCAATGTCTCAAAATTGCTGAGCTTGGCTACCGCTCTGTGCTCAATATTCGTCCTGATGCTGAGACAGAAACGCAGCCGAATAGCTGTGACTTTGCCA
This sequence comes from Psychrobacter fjordensis, assembly GCF_904845995.1. Taxonomy (NCBI): domain Bacteria; kingdom Pseudomonadati; phylum Pseudomonadota; class Gammaproteobacteria; order Moraxellales; family Moraxellaceae; genus Psychrobacter; species Psychrobacter fjordensis. Next base: position 1,584,005 of record NZ_CAJGYP010000001.1, on the reverse strand, counting down.
GTGCAACTGCTCAAGCCAATTTGACCTATCATCACCTACCATTTGATGATGAGCGCTTGAGCATGCTGACTGTCGAACAGTTTGCTGACTTTTATCACTCTATGCCCAAACCTATACTTATGTTCTGTGGTACTGGTGCGCGCGCCAAACTGCTGTATCAAAGTGCCTTAATGCAAGGTCTGCTATAGAATTGTTGGATTCATAAAAACCGTTGTATTTATAAAAACTGTTACGATGTTTACATAGCTCATCTTTAGAATTTTGCGCATTCAGCTTAGGCTTAGTACAGTCGTTATAGACCAAACACGTCACTCTTTCATATAAAAAATAACAAGGAGCTCCTATGAGCCATCAAGTTAGTTTTACTGGACAAATCACCCCTGACCAAGTACCGATGATTGCTGAAAACGGCTTCAAAACCATCATCAATAACCGTCCAGATGGTGAAGAACCAAATCAACCGACCAGCGCTGATATTGAAGCCGCTGCGAAAGAAGCAGGACTTGCTTATAAAGAAATTTCTTTTGCAGGTAATGAGCTAAATCAAACGCACGTCGAAACGTTTGCTGACTTTTTTAATCAAGCTGAACAGCCAATGCTGATATTCTGCCGTACGGGTAACCGCTCAAATGGTATTTATGAAGCAGCCAAGCAAATGGATTTGTTAGACGACTAATTCGTTGATTGATGAATTAAGACAATCATTACAGATAATTAATAATTACGCCCGTCCAACATTTGGATGGGCGTTTTTTTCAATTATTACTTGAATGATAGACTGGTCAATTTTCAATATTAAAGACATAATAAAACTCTACTTAATACTGCTTAAAAGGATTTTATTATGCAAAAACCTCTACTCATTATCGGTAATAAGAACTATTCGTCGTGGTCATTACGGGCTTGGCTATTGCTTCAGGCTTTTGGTATTGATTTCGATGAACAGCTGATTGAGTTGCTTCATCCATCCGCGACACCTATTCTCAATGAGTATGCGCCAACAGGTAAAGTGCCCGTTTTAGTGTATGGTCAAGGTGATGATAAGGTGACGGTCTGGGACACTTTAGCGATTGCCATTCATGCCAATGATTACCTGACAGATATAGATATCTGGACCGGATTAGGCAAATCTGACGCTGACACTACTGATGATAATAGCCACAGAATAAATAGCGCCTATTGTCAGAGTATCGTCGCTGAGATGCATTCAGGGCTGATGGGTATTCGTAGTGAGATGCCGATGAATATCAGAGCCACTGCGAAAATACAGCCAAGTGCTGCATGTTTGAGTGACATCGCTCGTATAGAAGATATCTTTGCAGATTGTTTAAAAAGTCGCTCAACAGACAGCTATCTGTTTGGTCAATTTACGGCTGCCGATGCGTTTTTTGCCCCTGTGGTTCTACGCTTGCAGACTTATGCGGAGGCCTCAAGCGTAAAGTTAAAACCAATGACCAAGCAGTACTGCGAGACAATGCTAAATAACCCTCATATACAAGCATGGCGAAAAGCTGCGCTTACAGAGACTCGTATCATTGAAGAAGATGAAGCAGGCCAGATAGTCTCATTGGTTGGGGCATTGGCGGAGTAAAACTGAATCCAACCCACATCAAACTTTAGGTGAAAGGTTTACTAAATTTTTAATAACACTTAAGATGATAGAGACACAAGGAATGTGATCTATTTAAAAAGCCATTTTAATATGGCTTTTAATTCAACAAGGAATGTTTTATGAGCGGTACTGCTCTGGCTTTACTCCCACTGGCTCTTGCCTACATTATGTTTACCTTAGGAACAGGGCTAAAACCCAGTGACTTTAAGGTTATCGTCAATTACCCCAAAGCTTTTTTTGTAGGCCTCGTCAATCAAGTTATATTCGTGCCTTTGATTGCTTTAGCAGTGATTTTAGTAATGGCACCACCACCAGAAATCGCGTTTGGTATTATGCTGATTAGCTTTTGTCCAGGCGGCGTCACTAGTAACATGCTCACCTATTATGCCAAAGGCAATGTCGCGCTGTCAGTCGCTCTCACTGGCGTGGTCAGCCTGTTATCTGTCATTACCTTGCCTATTCTAATCACCTTAGCTTTTAACCACTTTATGCAAGACCAAACAGGCTCTATTAGCGCAGTAAAGATCGGCGCTGTCATGTTTCTCTTGACGACGTTACCGGTTACCCTTGGTATGCTCGCTCGCTATAAATTCACCGATTTTATGGTGCGCAGAAGTAGCATTCTAAATGGCTTGGCCAGTATCTTCTTCGTATTGATAGTCTTCGCTGCCATCGCTTCTAACTGGGAGTTGTTAAAATCACAGTTGACATCAATGGGACTTGAGCTTGTCCTTATCATTATGGCTTTATTTATATTTAGTATTTTGACCTCTAAATTATTAAAGCTAAGCTGGTTTGATACCAAAACCATCTCAATAGAGACGAGTATTCAAAACAGTACGACTGCGATTACTTTAGCACCTATCATTATGGGAACAGCCGTTGGCCTGCCTGCCATCGCGTTACCTGCGGCGGTATATGGTGTGCTAATGTATGTGATTGCGCTCCCAGTTATTGCGTTGATTAGGAATAAAAACTGATTATAGTAGACATAAAAAAACGCCCGTCCAGATATTGGATAGGCGTTTTTTAATAGTATAGAACGTCATACTTATACTTCTATTCGTTTATCTCATTCCAGACTTTTTCTAACAAATCTTTAAAATCATTATCAAGATCTATAGGATCTTTAGCAAGATCTTTTATTGTTTCATCATAGAAAGGCTGCCTGCCCTGCTGTAGTGCTTCGCGTAAATGACTTTCAGAATCAACCATGTTTCCTTGTAAAAACTCTGTGTAAGCCACATTGCCCAAAATCGTAGCATGATGATCCCTTGAAGACTTTATTAAAGCTTTCGAGAAGTCTTTTAATGCTTGATGTAAATACTCTCTTGCAACACTCGTATTTTGCCATTGCTTTTTTGCCACCATTAGCTTTGAATAGCCTATATTATTAATTGCTATCGTCAATGGTTCTTGCAAGCTAATTTCATTCCTCTCACCAAACTTTTCTATAGCCTCATTATATGCTTTAATTGCATTTTCTGACTGTTTAAGATTTCCTAATGCAACTCCCTTATTTACCAATGCTATAGCCATGAATTCTTGCAAACCAAGCTCATTGCTTTCACCAAACTTTGCTATAGCCTCATCATAAACTTCAATTGCATTATGTAATTGATCGATACCTTCTAGCACAAGAGCTTTATTTACAAGTGCTTTAGCCACTTGCTCTCGTATGTTTAACTCAGTATTTTCTTCAAATCTACTAATTAATTTTTCATATATACTAACTTGTTTTTCCGCACTGGTTTCTTGTAGTGCCGAGCCAAAATAAGCACGCGCCAACCACAGTGATTGCTGAAAATTTAAAGATTTTTTATCTTCTAATTTCCTTATAATTTTCTCATAATCATTCTGTAAATACTCTTGCAAAAAGTCAGTTTCTCCTTCTTTATCCTGCTGCTGCACTTCTTTAAGCTTATTTTTAGTTCCTAGTAAAATATCTTGCGTACTAGTATTGGAGCGAATTGATCGATTTTCCTTCTTATCTTCTGACAGATCTTCCTTTGGCATTGGATAATCTGCTATCTCATCTAGCTCATTTAGCAAGTGCTGATAAGGATCTGCAAAGATTGTAGGTGGAAAGCAGCCTAACTTCTGTGCCAACTGAATAAGAAATAGATCTGCACCATTTTCGCAGCTCATATAATGCGCCAAGCTAGAAGTTAAAAGTTTCTGTTGCAGATGTTCTGGCGCTTGATCACCCATATCAACCCAAAACAGCCGATGCTGATCACTGAACTGCTCTTCAACTTGTGGTAGAAATGCATCATTCTCACCACTATAGCCAATGAACAATGTTGGTGACTCACTCAAAGTATGACCAACGAATTCTTTGAGCCGTGTCGCATGTGCTTCTGTCTCAGAATCTGTATTTAATTGGACAAATCCGTGGCCCTGTCCATGAAGATGTACGATAGCAGGATCATCAATCAAACGGTGCAGGTTTAGATTAGCAGCAGTAAAGTCGTAAGTCGGTGGGTATTGCCCAAGCAATCCACAGCTACGCGCCAATAGATTATCAAAGTTAAATGTCAGTACACGACGAACATAACCTTCTTTTATCAAGCAAGCCAAAGCTATATGAGACCAGTTTATTTTTGCTTTCCCAATATATTCTTGTAGGTATCTACGACGTTTAGATGTCTCAAGACGTCCCATGCACTTACCATAATCCCTACGGTCTTCATCAGATAAAGGTTTTAATTCCAAAGCAAACTGTTCATTCAATTCTGATACAATTTTTTCAGCTAAAGGTATGCCTGCTTTGACAGAACATCCTGCACCAGTAATAAATATAAATGGCTTTTGGTCCTTATCCTCTCGGGCAGCCTGCATAAATTCAGCTAAATCTTTTATCGTATATTGATGCATGGAGTCATCCATTATCTAAGTGCCTTCATATAACCTTATATTTGTTTGGATATCATAACAAAAAACCACCTCAAAAGAGGTGGCTTCTTAGACTAACATTAGTACTTTACGGTTTAGGTCTGAACAGCTTATTGCATGACCAAATATTCAAACGCTGACAGTGCTGCTTTACTACCCTCACCCATCGCAATGTTGATCTGCTTAAATGGAACGGTTGTGACATCACCACAAGCAAAGATACCTTTGCGATCTGTGCGACAGCGCTCATCAATTTCAACCTCACCGAAACGGTTCAAATCAACAAAACCTTTGATAAATCCAGTATTCGGTACTAGGCCAATTTGTACAAACACTGCTGCCAAATCTAATTCTTTGGTGTCACCCGAATTACGGTCTTCATACACAATAGAGCTAACTTTACCGTCTGTGGCTTTGATCTCTTTAGTCGCCGCGCTAGTAATGATGTCAATATTGGCTTTTTCTTTGGCCTTGTTGATGAGCACCTGATCCGCTTTTAAATCATCAGCAAACTCAAATACCGTGACATGTTTTACGATACCTGATAAATCAATCGCGGCTTCAATACCAGAGTTACCACCACCAACGACCGATACATCTTTACCTTTGAAGAAAGGTCCATCACAGTGAGCACAGAACGCTACGCCTTTACCGATATTCTCGTCTTCGCCCGGTACGCCAAGCTTACGCCATTGAGCACCAGTCGCTAGGATAATACTACGAGTCTCAAACATCTCACCAGTATTCAGATGAATACGGTAGTTCTCATCTTCAGTTTCACTGATTTCTTTCACGCTCACGTGTTCTTTTAGCGTGATGTTGTATTCGTGCAGATGCTTAACAAAGTTGTTTGATAAGTCCGTACCGTTGGTTAATGGTACTGAAATCAAGTTTTCGATGTCTTGCGTGTCTTTGACCTGACCACCGATACGATCAGCAACCATGGTGACTTTGAGGCCTTTACGAGCGGTGTAAATCGCGGCTGCCACCCCTGCAGGACCTGCACCGATGATAGTCACGTCTTGCTGCTCTAGCTGATCAGCATCGTCTTCTACTTCTGACAATAAATCAGGAAACTGCTCTTGCAATTTTCCGATCAATTTAGCAGTGTCAATCAAACCATTAGCAAACGGCTTACCGTTTAAGAATACCGCTGGTACACCTTGGATGTTGTTCGCTTCTACCTGCTCTTGGAACAATGCACCATCGATCATCTCATTGCTGATATCGTCATTCAGTAGCGCAAATTGGTTTAACGCTTGGACCACTTCTGGGCAGCTATGGCACGACAGCGATACATAGGTTTGGAACTGTAAGGGCTTATTAAAACGCTTGATTAACTTCTGGATACCTTCATCCAATTTTAGCGTATGACCACCCGCTTGCAAAATTGCCAAAATCAATGAGGTAAATTCATGACCGCCTGGGATACCGCTAAAGACGATACCCGTATCTGTTAGTGCGCCATTGATATGACCGACTACTTTAAAACTGATTGGGCTTGGCAAACTGTCATCATTCGCTGTCGCATCAAAATTGATTTTATCCGTCGTACCAGCGATTTTAGTCAAAAAATCAATCAACTCGGCACGCTTACTATGCTCACCGCTACCCAATACAAAAGTAATAGGACGAGTCATGTTTTCACTGTAGCTCTTAATCGCGTCTAATAAACCTTGATCTATCATGTTTGTTCCTCTTCATTACTGGATATGTAACGGCAACTGTTGTATTGCGCGTTCAAATATGGATTATTTAGTATTAATAATGTTGTCTAAAATATTATAGGCAATAAGCTTATGCCCTTTGATGTCTCTATTATCATAGGTTCGGAGGATTTGGGCAAGCTGAGAAACTCAAACTTTATGTTTTATAAAACCAATCATAAATCATTATTTAAAATTAAATATTAATTCACGTGCAGACTAATTATCATAGTATAGAGGTTGTTTTTTCGCTACAATCAAGTAAGGCCGATAAGAAAAATTCTTATTTGTCTCGTAACAGATTGGCTTTTTCATAGGTTTACCATGAGGCCTCTCTGCTGGTATTAAGCCTTATCAATATTGAGTGAGCGTTTTGGCTTAATAAAAATCAAGTCTCAAAATCATAACGACAATGCGCGGATGCTTATTGTTAGCTTGCGCTTCATAACAAGGATGAACACATGAGAAAGACTGATACTTTGCAAGACAACCGAGATGTTATTACTGAACTTAGGCAAAAAGACAGCCATTTTGCCAGTATTTTTGATGAGCATACTCAGCTTGATCAACAGATTAATCATCTGGAAAAAGATTTGGTAAAGCATGCTAGCCGTGATGAAGAAATAGAACAAATGAAGCGGCGAAAGCTGCAACTAAAAGATGAGATTTATAAAATAATCGATAAAAACAAATTACAATCTCATGCTTAATGCTTAATTTATGATTAAGCATTAAAAATACTGATTAGTAAACGACATAAAAAGACCCCATCAACTTATGCTGATGGGGTCTTTATTTATAGCATTGATATAGCTAATAACTCTATATCTAACACTACGAATATCTAAATGATTTGACTGATTAAGCCATTACTTAGATTTTACCAACAAGATCAAGACTTGGTTTTAGCGTTTCTTGACCAGCTTCCCAAGCTGCTGGGCAAACTTCGCCGTCGTTTTCACGAACGTACTGTGCTGCTTTCACTTTACGTAACATGTCTTTTGCACTACGGCCGATACCGCCAGCATGGATTTCAGCAACTTGAATCAAGCCATCTGGATCTACTAAGAACGTACCACGTTCAGCTAGACCAGCTTCTTCGATCATAACGTTGAAGCCACGAGTGATTTTACCAGTAGGATCGCCGATCATTGGATACTGTACTTTACCGATCGCGTCTGAAGAATCATGCCATGCTTTATGCGTGAAATGAGTGTCAGTTGATACTGAGTATACTTCTACGCCTAGGCCTTTTAGCTCGTCATAATGAGCTGCCATGTCTTCAAGTTCAGTTGGGCAAACAAAAGTAAAGTCGGCTGGGTAGAATAAGAAAATAGCCCAGCTGCCTTTTACGTCTTCTGAAGTGATGGTTTTGAACTCACCGTTTACATACGCATCTGCTGAAAATTCTGGGATTTCTTGATTGATGATAGACGCCATGATTGGCTCCTTTATAGTTAAGTTAATTGGAATTTTTTGGTATGGATGTTTCTGTTAAGCCTTTAGTACTTTGGGCTACCTGACAAACTATACGCGAATTCTATCGTTAATCCAGTTAAAAGTTTTTAATGTGATGTTTTGTTTTATTAAACTTGTTAAACTATTATCTCTATTTTTTATCATCAGTGCGTGATACGTCATTGACTATATAACACATAGATTACATTAAGGTGACACCAAGGTCAGATATCGAACGGATACACCAAATAAGTCACCACAGTGTACCCTGTTAAAAGCCCATTAATAGAGAGGTTTTATGATTACTTTACGTCAGCTTGAGTTTGCCTTAGCAGTGGCCAAACACCGTCATTTTAAACGTGCAGCGGAAGACTGTAACATCTCTCAGTCTGCGCTGAGCTTGGGTATTGCCGAGTTAGAAAAGCAGTTGGATACACAGATTTTTGAGCGTAACAATAAGCAAGTATTGATTACTCCTATTGGCGAGGACATTCTAACGCGGGCACAGCGAGTATTTTCTGAAGTTAGTGATTTGACCACACGTGCCCACAGCCATCAATCGCCGCTTGCATATCCGATGACCGTCGGCATCATTCCAACGATTGCGCCATACCTGCTACCGAAAGTATTGCCTGCCCTGCGAACTCACCATCCAGAGTTTCGCATGACCATCGTTGAGCAACAGACAGAGCGCTTGCTAGAGCAAGTACGTTACGGTCATATCGATACTGCTATTATTGCATTACCTTATGCGGTAGACGGGCTACATAGCTTTGAGTTTTGGAGCGAAGATTTCTTTGCCGTATTCCCAAAAGAGGACGTGCATGCCAAGCTTGAAACCATCAATGCAGATGAGCTAGCAACTGCCAATCTCATGCTGCTTGGCGAAGGGCATTGCTTGACCGACCAGACGCTCTCTGTCTGTCATTTTGATCGTGCACAGATGAAATCAAGCTTTTCAGATGCCAGTTTGAACACACTTATTCAAATGGCACTTGCCAATATGGGCACAACGTTGGTACCAGAGATGGCATTAGATCAGCTTCATCTACAAAACCAAAATGCCGTTGCGGTGCCATTAGCTGAGCAAGGCCCTCATCGCCATATTGCCTTTGTCACCCGTCTGAATTATGCCCGTGTCGATGATGTCAATCTGCTTGGCAAAGTATTCAAGCAAGCTTTTGAAGATGCGGCTAATAAAGCATAAATAGTAGATTATGAAGGGTAAATATGAACGAGTTGTCGCAAATGCACACTGAGCTGGGCAATCGTTTTTATTTTCATTTATCTGCTATCAGTGGTGATATCACGCCAGAAAATGCGCAAGCACTCTGGCAAGATATCTCTGTGCGTTATAGCGAACACCAGCGTGCTTATCATACGCTCGATCATATTCAGCAGTTATTTGGACAGTTCAAACAAATTAAGCACCACCTTAATGAGCCAGATATTATCGCATTGGCAATGTATTATCATGATGTAATATATGAGCCGACACACTCAGACAATGAGCTAAAAAGTGCAGAATTTGCGGTAGAGGTGTTAAGGCCTTATTTAAATGCTGAACAATGCCAACATATATATGCCCTGATTATGATGACTGCTAGCCATAAGATTGAAAATATCGATGCTTTGGTAGACCATGATCAATATAACGATGCAGCATATTTATTGGATATGGATTTAAGTATTTTGGGTGCCTCGTGGTCGGCATATGAGAAATATGCCAAAGCGGTACGCCAAGAATATTTGCATGTTTCAATGGCAGATTACTGCGTTGGACGAACGGAAGTCTTAAAAGGATTATTAGCGCATCCCAAACTCTATCTGACTGACCATTACTATGAGCAGTCAGAAACGCAAGCTCGGGATAATATCAAGCGCGAGATTAATTCGCTACTTCACTCGCAGCTTAACGAATAGCTCACTACCCTGCCGTGCAGGGTGCGAGTTATAGCTCGGCTTCATCGTTTCAATATCGAAAAGACTTTCAAAACGCTGTTGGTATTCTTCTTTTGTGCCACCGAACGGCGGTTCTTGTCGCCCAAAATCTCTATCAAACAGCAAGCCGATCAGCTTACCTTTAGGCTTTAACAACGCAGCCATTTGCTCGACATACTCATCTCGGCGTGCTGGATTTATCGCACAAAAAAACGTCTGCTCAAGCACCCAATCAAACTGATGTTGCTCAGGTGATAAACCAAAGAAGTCTGCACAGATTAAATGCTCAGTTGGAAAGTCAGGATAACGCTCAGAAAATGCTTCAATCGGGGCAGGTGCAAAATCAACCAAGGTAACATTGGTAAAACCTTGCTCATGTAGATAACCTACCTCGTATGCATTACCCGCACCCGGTACTAAAATCGTCTGACCTTTCGCAGATTCAGGTAATTGATCAATATAAGCTTTGAGCGGTGGTGATACCTCTCCCATATCCCAACCGATACTGTCTTGCTCATAACGCTGTTGCCAAAAATCAGCCTGATTGACACTCTCCATATGACATCCTTATCTATTTGGTTTAATCATTGAAACACAAACAATTACAACGGCATAAAACGCACCGTTCGCATCTATCATATCAGCCTTATTTATTTTCTGACGTATATCTTTAATCTAGCTGTCCCGTTTTACCTGCCAGCATATTATGCCAATGTTGATAATCTGGCATCGCTGTCGCTACTGTCTGCCAAAATGCAGAACTATGGTTGGCATGATGCAAATGACATAGCTCGTGAACGATGACATATTCGGTGCATTCAATGGGATAAGCGGGAAGATAGACAGATAACCAGACACGACGCACACGCGTATTGCAGCTGCCCCAGCGTGTATGCATTTTTTTTAGGCGTATTTCATTGGCACGGGCACCAACGATGGGTTGCCATTTGTCAAACAAAGAAGGGATAACGTCGGAGAGTTGTTTCCGATAATAGGTGATTGTGTCATCAGGGCTGAGTGTAAAGGACTGTGCTATGCCCCATAATAATAGCGGGCTATTGGCAGTTGAGGATTCGGTTAAGGTGTGCTGTTTACGCTTATATTGTTCCAATACTTGTGCATGGTTAGCCACTGCCCACGATACACGCTGAGCAACAGCCTGTGCAATCTGTGCAGCACTCATAGATACTGGCACAGAGACCATCAATAGGTAAGGTTTCAGACGAAAATTAATATTTTTGACACGTTTTTTAGTAACCTGTAGCTCAATGCCTGCTTGTGCCAGTTGTTGCTTGGCGAGTATTGATGACGATGTCGTATCCTGTAGCGCCATCGTTATCCCCTGCCTTTCTCATTTATCACAACAATGCCTGCAAGTGATTATCAAAAGACATCTTATGTCGCTTGCTGTCTTGAATAATTCGATCAGCTAACGCCATTGTCTCATCTAATTGTTCATCTGCTTGGTTTGCCGCTTGAGCCACATTCAAAGTTGTCAGCTGCCCTTGACCATCGCTAACGATAAAACCTAGTAGTTGATTGTCTGATAACTGCGCATTATGCCCGTTAGACTCGTTATAACTATCACGAGATGATACCGATGCCCCTGCGCAATCTGGCAAACTTACTGTATCAATCAGCGCACGAGTCGTTAAATCATAAATAGCCGCACATCCACCAATAGGTGTCGTTACGCATAATAGATTGCGCTCACTATCGACCGCCACACTGGCGATATACTGATGAAAGCGTTGCCATTGATTATTCGGCATCGTAAGCGGCTCAAAATCAGTATCACCGCGCTTATGTGTGAGCACTAATGGCACATTAATATGCCTCTCACCTTGGAACTGGATACCAATCATCACCGTACCATCGTCATGCATGGCTAAATGGCGGACGCTCATCTGATTATGCTCAGGAAGGACCTGTTCAAGCAATGTGCCGTCATGACGGTTCAGATACACCAGCGATGGTCGCATGGTATCTAAATTTAGCTCTTCACGAGAGGCTTGCTCAGTCTTAATACCACCATTCGCGATAACAAGCGTCTCGCCATCTGGATGCATAATTAGCTCATGTGGACCGATGCCATGTGAGTCAAACTCTGCAATTTTTTGATAGCCTTGATTGATATCATAAATACCAACTTTACCCGCTAAATCAACCGTATTATTTTCGGTGACATACAGCAACGTACCGTCCAAACTGTAGCAAGCATGACCATAAAAATGACGATCGACAGACGCTTCGATAGCATGCTTTACTTGACCATTTGCCGTATTCAATACCCAAAACTTTTCACTGGGACGGCGACCCATGACGACGACATCACGAGTTGCTTGGCTATGAGAGTCAGACAACACTGGCTGAACGACAATATCGTGCACACGCTCTGGCATGGTCGTTTGCCACACAATTTGGCGATCTGTATCGATGCCGACTACCCCATAGCCATCGATGCTTTCCTCATCGCTCGTTAAAGCGGCTGACTGTGGCATTGATGCGACACCACTCACCCAACATACGGGGCGTGCTAGCATGGTGGTGGTATGAACTGTAGAAAAATCTGCAACCACATCAGCACTATCAACTTGGCTATCAACACAACTATCGCCATCATAATCCATGCTCGATGGGTAGCTTTGATAAGCCTGATGCCAAGCATTGGTAGTCTGCTGATAGGCGTACTGTAGCCTTGATAAGTGCTGCGTAGCGGCTAACTGGGGTGACGTCAGTAATGATAGCTGTGATGACACCTGTAACGACAGTGACTGGAACTGCGTACCTAGTCCGACCACATAGTCTTGCAAACGCGCAGATGGATAGCGCTGCTTACGATAGCGATGGTGTATTCCAACCAACGCTGCCGTACTAAGCGCTGTCAATGCCGACGTTTTCAGCACTTCTGGCTTAAAGCATCTATCTAATAGGCTTAAGCGCTTGATACTGTTTATTTCAGTAGCGTCTATTTCGGTAGCTTCTTTTACTGTATCACCCTGTGTCTGCATCGCTTAATCACCATCTGTGCTATTAAATCCGACACGAATACCAAGTGTTGGAATCAATTGACGTTTAATGAGGCGAGTTATCGTCGTTAGATGATCATACAACGCTTGCTGCGAGTCTTTATCTGCCGTCGCCAAATCCTCTGGCATTTGCGCCAGTAGCGTGGTGGTTTCAGCCAGTTCGGTTGATAAATTATTACCCACTTCGCTGTCGTTATTACTGTTTAGTATTTCGGTCAATACTGGATCAGTCAGCACTTTATTCAATGTCGCAAGCTTCGCATTGATAATCGCGCGACTTTGTGCGGCAGTAGCAGCAGGTAGATGACCTTTCGCTTTACCAGTTAGACCCAATGGTTGATCGATGGCGTTAGACTTCATGGTTTCGACCAACGATAGCAAAGAGTTGAACCATTGGTTCAGTCCTTGGTCACTGTCAGCTACTTTATCGATTGCCAATAACTGCGTTGAATTCTGCTGCCAGTTTTTTTCAATTTCTTTTAGGCGCGTGCTCAACGCACTGCTTGCACTGATGACATAAGCACATTGACCAGCGTCTAAACTGTCATTCGCATATAGTGCTTCTTCTAGTCCTGGGACACCTTGAACAATCGCACTTTCGTTAGCGAGTTGCTCAGCGGTCAGCTGCGGGTTGGCAGTGATGAGATCTGCAACGCCACTATGTACCAAGCCACGTTCGTCAGGATAGTAATTGATATATAGATTACTCATGCTGGCAGTCGCAGGACCAAAGTTAATCATCTCAGCGCCCGCCCATGCTTGTGCTAAAACAAGCCATTGATCGCGCAGCGCTTGTAGTTCCTCACCACTGACTGGTCCTGACTGGCAATGCGTTTGTGCCAAATCATGCAGTAGGTCGCTTTGCTTGGCCACATCAGCATATGCTGGAATGACAATGTCATCAACCACATGGGTCAGATAAGCGGTTTCGGTATCAGTGCTGATGTCTACTGCATTAATCTTAGCAGTGATATCACCATTCTCTTCTGCTGGACTGCTAGCAGCAGCGCTGTCTTGCGCAACTTCTTGGCTGTCCGTCTCTGGTGCTTTATTGTCATCAGCAGGCTTAACACAGCTGATTAGCAATCCAGCGCTTAATGCAGATAACGCCATTGCCAAAGCATGGTTTATTTTCATAGGTTTCTCGGTATTTATATGAGTAATTATTTCAATCGTTGTATCTGTAATAGGGCAGATTATTTTATTAATATCTGCCCTATTTAGGTATTAAATGTAAATAAACAACCGCGCTTTTATAATGATTTTAAGAACGCATTTAATTCAGCACGCCCTTGTTTATCGAGTTTAAGTACTTCTTTCTGTTGTTTTTCAGACTCTCCACCATGCCATAGAACGGCTTCCATCAAGGTGCGAGCACGACCATCATGCAAAAACGTCGCTTGTGGATCCACAATCTGAGCAAGACCCACACCCCATAACGCAGGGGTACGCCATTCATAAGAATTGGCCAAAAATTCAACTTGCGCCTCTTTTGGTGGTAGCTTGCCAGCAATCGTACGGTCAGCAAGATCATCACCCATATCATGTATCAGCAGATCGGTATAAGGATAAATCACTTGTCCATGCTGCTCAAGACGATCATCGTCAGTTTTTGGCAACTGATATCTTGGTGTATGACAGCTCTGGCAGCCAATGTCATAAAAGCGTTTTTTGCCAGCCAAGACCAATTCAATATCCGCATCACGGCGATTTGGAACCGCTAGGTTACGAGTATAAAACTCTACAAACTTTGCCACGTCATCATTAACTTCAACAGGTGGTTTACCGTTACCTTGCTCATCAGCACCCGTCGTCGCATTCAGACAAGCGGTTTGCGTCGGCATACAAGACTCATTAGGGCGGATATTTGACGTTAGCCCCATGTCTTCATTAAAGGCACTTTGGTTTTGGGTAATCAGCTTGGTTTGTCCCGCTTTCCAACCAAAACGTCCGAGTGCATTTTTACCCGTTTGCGGATCCATAACCCAGTTGAATTTTCCGCTAATATCACCTTTTGACTTCATAGCTTGATTCTTGATAGCCTCATCTGGAATCTGCTCCAGTAGCCCAAGCCCAATCATAGGTAGAGCCACACGCGGTGATACCATCAATTCATCATCTAATTTACCGTAACCAGGTTGGGTTAGGTTAAAAGTAGGTGCACGTAACGTTTCGACGTAGCCATCAGCGAAAGTGACTGGCTTATCTGTCCACTGTACAGATATCCTAGCTTCAGCAGGCACACCTTGGATGCCACGATCCTGAAGCTGACCACCATACATGGGATGCACTACTTTTTCGATCAAAGAATCCCGTAACTGTTGACGCTGCTCATCAGTCGTCGCAGGCATAGCCAGACGAATAAGCAAGCTATCGGCATCATCATCGGCGTTCATAGGCGCATGACCACGCCCGTCTTTTACATGACAGGACTGACAAGCAGCAACATTAAATAATGCGCCCAGACCATCACGACTGTCTGTACTAGCAGGTGCGATGACCCACGGCTGCTTAAAGAACGCATTACCAATAAAAAACGAGCCTTTACGTGATGCCGTCAGATTGGATGAAGGCTTCGAGTAACTCTCTGCACTACTAATACTGATACCAGTATCACCGCCCTGTTTGATCTCTTGTGGGTCAAAACTTGCTAACTGCTGCATTGGCACGCCAGCGAGCGTTTCTATCGTCTCAATACGCTCAGGAGCGACTGCCTGGTTTTCACCATTTTCTACTGCAGCTTGTTCATCAGAACCATCAGACGTACTGTCATTCGGCTGACAAGCACTGAGAGACAGCGCACAGAAAATACCAATTGTCAGTTTTGACGGTACGTTTTTATTGATAAAAGAAGAATAAAATGAGGCAGGTTTTTTGATTTTTAAGACATTTGCGGTGTTCATAGAATTTGCGGTGTTCATAGAAAAGGTACCTTAGTTCTAGCATAGAACCATTAAAATCGCGGGCTATAAAGTTCTTCACTTTTAGTCGATAAGGCACAGCTAGACACCGACCTCTCAAGCTATTTTAATACGGCAAAAAAACACGTTGCCAACTTGGTCGACAACGTGCGTATTATACCTAAATTATTTTGCTAGGAAAATAATTCTCATTAGGGCGCGTCCTCATTTTAAAAATGGTAATAAAAATGAGATAAATTGCAGTCAAACAAGGAAAATAGCGCAGATAATATCGAGATATTAGTCAGCTATTTGACGCTGTTTGGCAAGATTTAGCCATTTTTAACCCATTTAGATAACTATCGATTGAATTGAGGACATGCCCTAGCTTATAGCGACTTATCAGGCATTATAAACAAATACCGTTGGGCTTCTGACATGCTGAGAATGTATAGCCCTCAACTTAAAATTGCGAACCTGCATCAGCGTCTAAATTATCGATACCCACTGCTTTTGCAGCATTTTCGATACCAACGGTCAGCTCTTGTAAACTAGTGATACCAGCCTCAACCCATCCACGGCGAACGTTTTGTTCTTCAGCAGAGATACCTTGCTTGCTTACTTGACCTGCAGTAGCAATCATTTGATCAATTTTGATACCTTCTTTTTCGCCTTTTTCAACAATCACGTTAAAGGCAGCTTCTACTTTAGCAAATTCTGTAACCAATTGATCAGCAGCCGCTTTGTTATCAGTATCAACGAGGTAGTCTTTTAGGCCATAACCGCCAACCGTTTTACCAGCGACTGTCTTGTAGTTACCGTTAAAGACATTTTGAATGCCGCGAGCATTATTGGCATAGCTTAGATGTGTTAAGTCACTGAAGCACTCATGCTCATCTTCGGTAGAGCCAGTAACGAAAGCAACCTGCATACGCTCAGAGGCAAGCTCACCCAATGCTAGGCTGCCCATTTGATACATAATCTGGCGTAGACCATTGTCATATTTACGTGCCATCAGATCGCTACGCAAGGTGTTTTCGCTCTCAGGCTGCCACTCGGCTTCCATCGCGGTTAAATCGTCTACTAGCAACTGCGTAGCAGATGTCAAAAACTCGCCGCGACGCTCACATATACTAGCATCATCATTGACAGTATCACCACTGGTACATTGACCTGCTTCTGTTGCATAGTCAGTCACAGGGCGATTACCGGCACCTTCGTTAACGCCATTGGTATCTTGACCCCATAGCATAAATTCGATGGCATGGTAGCCAGTCGTCACATTGGCTTCACTACCACCAATCTCATTCATCTCTGCTAACAGCTCAGGCGTAATAGTGCTGGTATCTTGATTGATGCTACCAACCGTAATAGTATCGCTATTGATGATATTATCTTGACTGTTGTACTCGCCTTCATAGCTGTCACTGACATAATCAATCAATGCTTCGTCAAGTGGCCAAGCGTTCATTTGTCCTTCCCAACCATCGATGCTACCAATGGCACGTTTGTCATTTGCAGTCACAAAACCTTCGTCAAAACGGAAAATCTCAGTTTGTGAGTACGGTTGGCGAGCGGCTTTATAAGCAGCTTTTGCCGCATCAAGGTTTTCTTGAGTTGGTGTTGCTACGTATGTTTCTACTGCAGTTTGCAACAATTTAGCCGTATCTAGCGAGTCTTTGTACGCAGCGTGTGCCATATTTGCATAACTACTGATCAGTCTGTCATTGTGCGCTTTATCAGCAGCTGATAGATCCGTATTGTCAGTAGCTTCTGCGTTTTGTACTTCTGTTTGAGTATCCGCACTAGTATCAGTATTTTCTTCGGTTTGCTTGGTACAACCTGACACCAATAACAACCCTGCAAGCGCAGCAGCTAAAGTAGTTGGTAAAGTCTTGCGGCTCATTACGGTAGTAATCGTCATACATATCCTCAGAATATAGCAAAAAAATTGGTTTTGATGAAAGAGCATCAATGATATTAGTGCATGTTACGGCAAGCTAGTTTATCCATGCATAGATTTTTTATTATGCATAACTAAAACATATAGTATTAAAACATTAAGAAAACTTTACAAATTATAGTAGTATTGATAATCATTATCAATATTTAATTTTGAACTGGTCTTTCACTAGCCTTTGAGCTGTAAAAGTAATCATATTGAAAGCACTATTTAAGCGCCTACCTACTATGCTGGTTTCATGCTATCGATACTTTATAGTCTAAAAAACACATCAAATCATCAAATTAAATCCACAAAAAAAGACCAGCTTATCGCTGATCTTTTTTATGAATAACGTTAGCACTTATAATGATTATATAAACAATCGTTATATAGAACTATTAATTAGTTTACGCTCTGTGGCGCATTAACAGTTAGCTCAACACGGCGGTTTTGCTGACGACCATAGTCAGTGCTGTTATCAGCTACTGGACGTGATTCACCATAAGCAACAACATTAACACGGTTAGAAGCAACACCGCGAGCCGTTAGATAGTTAGCAACTGAGTAAGCACGATCACGTGATAGACCCATGTTGTAAGAATCTGAACCTTGGCTATCAGTGTGACCTGCGATAGTAATCGTGTTTTGATTATACTGGTTCATGGTAGTAGCAAGCTTATCAAGCGTTGGCTTGAAAGATGAGCTTAGTGTTGAATTGTCAAAAGAGAATGTGATGCTACCTGGCATTACTAGATCGATGTTACCAGTTGTTGGGTTTTGTTCAACAGTTACACCAGTACCAGCCATTTGCTGCTCAAGCTGCTTGGCTTGACGATCCATATAGTAACCAACACCAGCACCTAAAGCTGCGCCAATAGCAGCATCACGACCAGTCTCATCGCCACCAGTCGCTTTAGAGATAGCGGCACCACCAAGTGCACCAGCTAAACCTCCAAGCGTTGTTTTATTCAAACTTTGTTGCCCAGTAGTTGGATCAGTAACACAACCGCTAAGAACTAAACCTGATGCTACTGCTGCAATCATTAATGTATTACGCATAATATTCCCTCTTAAGTTTAAAAAATTGTGCTTTTTATAAATATTGTTTATTAGTTGACGCTATGTACTTACATGCACTCTTCATCATTATGGCAATTGCAGTCTAACTATGTGTAATATTTTGTCACAACTATGTACGAGAAGTGAAGACTAACTTTTCATGATTCTAGCCATCAACATGAGACCTTTTGCTACTGACTATAAGGTGTTATCACAAGTCACGTTTGTATTCGTACACTATGATTTGTTTCTGCTAGAATTACGCTGCAGCAATACTCAGAGCCAAAAATATAAACAACCTTGCTAAATAAACACCCATATTCGTCGAAATTTTTAACTTTATTTACCTTTTTAAGCGTATCTGACGAAAGTATTACCAATAAAACTATGAACAACTTATAGACCAATGAGACTGACCTAAAAGGATTAGCATGCGACTGACCTCCACTATTAAAAAAATACACAAACGCACGCCTAAATTAGCAAAAGCAATCTCACTTGCGACGGCAACTGGTGTTATCGCAGCCAATAGTTTCGGTGGTAGTATTCCTCTATGGTTGATGGGCGTTGGGAAAATTATTACTGGTGCTTCTATTGCAGATAAAGCCGTGATAAAAATTGCCACTCATTGGATCAGTAGTAACAATGCTTTAATCGATAACATGTTGCCGCGTAAAGATTGGCGTATTAACTTACCCGATGATGTTCATATCAATGGCAAATATTTACTGGTCAGCAATCATCAGTCTTGGGTCGATACCAGTATCGTGCAGTACATTAGCGAAAAACGCCTGCCGCTGACACGGTTCTTTACCAAGTTTGAATTAATCTATATCCCCATTGTTGGTCAAGCTTTTTACTTTTTAGATTTTCCAATGATGCGCCGACATTCCAAAGAGGCTGTTGCGAAAAATCCTGCACTAAAAGGCAAAGACATCGAAGAGGCCAAACGCGCCTGTGCACTATTAAAAGACAAGCCGTTTACCTTATTAAATTACCTAGAAGGCACGCGCTTCGCCAAAGCCAAACACGCTAAGCAGCAGTCACCCTATACTCACCTGTTAAAACCAAGAGCGGGTGGCCTATCATTAGCAATTAACGCACTGGGTGAAGATATCGATGGCATGCTCGATATGACGATTGTTTATCCCGATGGTGTACCGACCTATAGTGATCTGTGGAAAGGCAATATCAAACGCTTGGGAGTCGATGTCAGATACATCGAGATACCTGATTCATTATTTGCTGGTATCAAAAACGGTGGCTACGAAAATGATGATGCTGTAAAGGCGCAAATGTTCGATTGGGTTGAGCAGATATGGCACGAAAAAGACCAACTCATTACCAATATGCTGGCTGATTTCGACACCAATCCCAAAATCAAAGATACTTAAAACCATTAGGAAAATAAAAACCAAACGGTAACCTTATTTAGCGCATATCAGTATCAAGATTAATCACTATTTTTTTAAACACTGACCTTAAATGATAACTCTTAAATAGTAATGCTTAATTATAATCAAAGATGGGTTGTTTTTTAGCCCTATTCATTGATAATGTGAACAGTCATGAGCGTATGACTTTCTAAATAATAGCGACTTTTATAACGCTATATTAGGGCGTATCATCAATTAGCACATTAATTCACTTAGTGGTCTTAAAATGGCTAAATTTTGATAAACATCGTTAGTAATTTTGCCAATATGTTCATATTAATGGCAATTTCTTCCTTGTTTATCTACAATTTTTCTCATTTTAAGCTTCACAATCTAGTTGATGACACGCCCTCGCTAAGCCGCTTACTTCTTATGCCATTTATTATTTATAAGGTTTGACTGTGCCCGCCTCTCCTACTACTAGCCCGCCGCTAGACTCAGCGTCATTACCGGACCAATCCCCTAATCAGTCGGATAATAAGCCGTCACGACCAAATCGCCCCAAGCCAAATCGCCTAAAGCTGACTTACGACATCGTAATGATGATCATCATCAGCATTGATCTCTTATTGATTAGTATTGATGCTATTTTAATGAGTAATTTTAGTGCTCATATCGCAGGATGGCTGACCATTGGTGAGGCTCTCAGTTGGTATCAAACCACCTTGCATGATCCTTTGCGTACTGCTGGTGGGTTCTTTACGATATTCTTAATCGTTGAGCTATTCCTGCGTTGGATGATTGCTATTAAAGAAAAAGCCTACTACCGCTGGTTCTTTTTTCCCTTTGTACACTGGTATGAAGTATTAGGTTGCTTTCCGCAACTACGCGCTTTACGTTTGTTTCGAGCAGTGGTCATCGGACGACGCTTATACCAGCTTGGCTACCAAGTGCTGCCGCAGCCGTGGATTAATCGCATCAAGTTCTATATCGACTTACTGTTAGAAGAGTTATCGGACCGTGTCATCTTGACAACCATCCAAAACTTTCGGCAAGAGCTGACCGACCCTGAAGCGCACAAATCATTTATTGAATCGACGATTTCACGAAATCGTGATGAAATCGAAGCGGTGTTGTTGTCTTTACTACGTACCGAGCTGACACCAAAATTGCAGGAATTGACGGCAGCATCAGGTGGTGGCAGTATCTTAGCCGCTGAGGTAGGAAATGCCATTGAAGAAGGCTTGGCCAATACGCCTGAACTACGTCGTTATCTACGCATGATTCCTATCGCTGGCAGTTTGATTGAATCGCAGTTGCAACATGTTGGGCATAATATAGGTGAAAACGTCGTTTACGCACTGAATCAACGTCTTCTTGACCCTAAGCTTCTCGACTCATTAATGGTCGCGATTGCCCGTGGTGTTGCACAAATAAATACGGATAATACAGCGCTAGATACTTTGATTTCGAGTATCATTGAAGACAGTTTGACTGAGTTTGAAGCGCAGGTGAAAGTGCAACAGTGGAAACACCAAGACATGCTTAACCTATAAGCCCTACTGCTAATAATATGCTTCGATGATAAAATAGTTTGGCAGAGTCATAACATAGATTAAAGTCATAGCACAAAACAGTATGGCTCCATAATAAAAACAGCACCGTGAACACAGCGATAGAATGAATTTTTGAGGATTTATATATGACAGTTTTAGATAGTGACAACCAGACCTCGAACGCCGCACCAACGCCAGCACTGGCATTTTATGGCAAGATGCTGACCTTTTCACGTTTGCAGTTCAATACAAATGATTTGAGCGCTATTGAATCACAGCTTAATGAGACTTTTAGCAACAAATCTAGCAACATTCCCATTCTTATTGATAGTGAAGTCGAACAAGATTTGTCAGTATTAGTGGAACTGTTGTGGTCATGTGGTCTACAGCCCATCGGCGTAGTCACGGGTATGATGGATTCTCAAGCGCGTGCGCAACGGTTGGCGATTTTCCCAGCCGACGGCAAACGTATCGAGCGTATCGTACCCACTAAAAAGCCCGCTATTCCAGTGAGTAAAGCCCCAGAAGACAGTAAAACAGACTCAGTCAATAATGACCCTGCGACTGCTGTCAACGAACCCATTACTGAGACAACCATATCTGATACATCAACAGAGTCACTAGCAAGTGATGATCATATCACTAGCCTAATCTATGACCAAATGCTACGCTCAGGACAAAGTCTCAATCACGTCGGTGGCGACTTGATTTTGACCAACAGTGTCAATAGCGGTGCTGAAGCGATTACGGACAATAGCCTACATGTCTATGGCCGTGCTCAAGGGCGTTTGGTTGCAGGTGCTACGGGTGACAAAGATGCTCGCATTTTTTGTCAGGTTTTCAATCCTTCACTGGTATCAGTTGCAGGTACTTATTGCTTACGAGATAACTTACCGCCCCATGTCGTTGATAAAGCCGTACAAGTAAGATTTGTAGAAGGTAAAGGCTTGGTGTTTACGGTGATAAGTGATACCTAATTTGAATAGCTTTTAAATAAACTCTCAAATACTATAGTAAGTTTATTTAACAAAACTGTTCTATGATGAATCACTGACTATGCCACTATTTGTACCTTTCATGAGTGTTTATTTTATTATTCATCATAGGCAGTATTGGCTAATAAATTTTAGGCAATATTACCTTGTAGCCTATATATGAGCAGTTTCCCTGCTTTAGTGCAGACTCGCTATAAATTTTTGTTTATTTATGCTAGGCTAGCTTCGCAGGTAGTGCATATATGCTATAAATGTAATATATAATTGCGCTATTTATATAAAGATATCCCATTGATTCATAGGAGTGTGCCATTGTGGCGAAGATAGTTGTAATCACTTCAGGTAAAGGCGGTGTGGGCAAAACCACAACAAGTGCCTCTTTTGCCGCTGGTTTAGCATTGCGTGGCTATAAAACAGTCGTTATCGATTTTGATGTGGGTCTACGTAATCTAGACTTGATCATGGGTTGTGAGAACCGAATTGTTTATGACTTTGTTGACGTTATTAACGGCAATGCACGTTTGTCTCAAGCGCTGGTTAAAGACAAACAGCTTGAAAACCTGTTCATCCTACCTGCCAGTCAAACGCGTGACAAAGACGCGCTGACAGATGAAGGTGTGGCAGAGATCATGGCTGAGCTGTCTAAACAGTTCGACTATATTATTTGCGATTCACCTGCTGGTATTGAACGCGGTGCTCAGTTGGCTATGTATCATGCTGATGAAGCGATCATCGTCACCAACCCTGAGATTTCTTCAGTACGTGACTCGGATCGTATTATTGGTATTTTGCAAAGTCAGACCAAAAAGGTTGAGGAAAACCAAGGCTCTGTACGTGAGCACTTGATTATTACTCGTTATAATCCTGAACGTGCAGCGGCTAATGAGATGATGGATATCGATACGATTTCTAATGATATTCTAAAAGTGCCTTTGCTTGGTGTTGTTCCTGAGAGCCATGCTGTGCTTGAAGCATCTAACCATGGCGAGCCTGTCATCCATTATACTGACTCGGTTGCTGGTCAGTGTTATGATGATATTGTCGCCCGTTTCTTGGGTGAAGAGCGTCCACTCCGTCATCTTGACGTGAAGAAGAAAAGTTTATTACAGCGCTGGTTTGGGGGTTAATGATGACTAAGAAAAAAGGATTTTGGAGTAGCCTATTTGGTACTGATGACAGCAATGGCACAGCAGGTAGCGCTAATTTGGCGACTGAACGCCTTAAGGTTATTGTTGCTAGTGAAAATCGCTTAAATAACCGTCTCACTGCTGATCGTATCGAAAAAATGAAGCGTGAAATTTTAGAAGTGGTTAATAAGTATGTCAATGGCGTGCAGATTGATGATGTCAATATCAATCATCGTTCTGAAGATAGCCTAGACGTACTAGAGATGAATATCAGCTTGCCTGAGCACAAAAAGTAAAGCTATCGTCATTCCGCTATGAAAATATTACTGCGTTAACCTCGCTTGAAGTATTAAACATACATCTACGCTCGGTTACCTTGTACTACTTTTAAATTGAATTGAATTGACATATAACAGCAGAGAGTTTCAATTGATGCTTTTATGCTGGATTTCAAAAAAGCTCTCGGTAATATTACCGAGGGCTTTTTTTGGTTTAAGTCATGACATTACTTTTGATAACACACAGAATTTTTTTTAACACACAGCTATTCTATAATTGACTATTTCATACGTGCTATAAGATTGTCTTTTTTGACAAACTGATGATATAAAGCTGCGCTAATATGGACAGCCGTAAAGGCAATAATAGCTTGCCAGATAACGTCCGTATGCAGGTTGTTATAGAAACGAGCCAAAGTTCTGTCTGGCGTGACAAATACAGGGATTTGGAACAAGCCAAAAATATCAACAGGTCGACCACCATAGACCGTCATCAGCAAACCAACCGTTGGCATTGCTATCAGCAAAGCATATAGTCCAAAATGCGACAAGTGAGACAATAATAACTGCCATTTTGGCATCGATATAGGTGGTGGTGCTTTAGTAAATACACGATTAATCACTCGTGCTATCATCCAAAACAATAAACTAACGCCAAAAGCTTTGTGCAGCCCAATATAAATATTACTATCAAGATTATTATTTAACAGCATCATTATCCACGTAATCAATAATAAAACTGCACTGATCCAGTGAAAAATTCGACTACTGACTGACCACTTCGAATTCGTATTACTCATGAGCTACCCTATCACCTTCATTACTAGTTGTCTGTCATCAGCAATATAGATAAAAACAGCTACTCATTTAGCATTCAAAAGCCATTGAGATGATTTAAACATTCAATTCATAGTAAATGAATGAAAAATAGAAGCGAATCTAGCTGCTTACATCAACCAACTGATGAGCAATTTTGTCTAAGTCTGGTACTAAATAGACTTTGTCCTCAATCATAACGGTCTGAAAAAGGTAGGATAGCATAACGTTTTCATTAAAGGGTACTGCTGTTTCGTTGATGTTTGTTTTATCGAAATTTTCAGGTACTTCTATATCTTTAACATCTGAAATACGTACTTGTAATTGGTGTAGCTCACCTGCCGTTTGCAACGCTAAACGATGCTCTGAGGTATTACCTTCTAGTACGATTATTTTATCTACTGCCTCATCTTGTGGTAGCAAATGAAACACGGCAACTTCTTGCTCTTGCCAATCATAAATTGATGTACGTTCATCATGCTCATCCACACTCAAAATCAGACTACTTGGAATCAACCAATCAGGCTGGTTGAATGCAGGAACAATAGTAACGTCAAGCATCCCGTTGGTAGTGGTCAACAAGCTCACAGCTTCAAACGAATGTTTCAAAATTTGTTTCATACATCACTCACAATAAGTTAGGGTGAAGAGGCTTTGACGGCTCTTTCGCCAATATAGTCTGTCAGTTTTTGTGCCAAATCTGTCGGACTACCAATAAAACCGCAATATCCTGAATCGATAATGGCCTGAGGCTGACTAGGACAGGCACTCATACTAGGGTCTTGCACCCAAAGTTGGCTATTGTTATCTTGAATGAGATCAAGATATTGAGACCCATCATTACCCATACCTGAAAATATGATGTTAATAAGATCACTACCATAAACGTCACTGGTGTTCTTCAGGATTTGACCGATGGCAGGTTTATACTCACCTTCCCAAGCTTGCTCTAACAGTATGACTCGACCTGTCGAGTCACAGACAATTTGTTTATCAATAGGTGCTATGAGACACTGACCGGCTCGCAAACGCTGCGAAGAAGTAATGACCTGACATTGCCAATCGTTATGACGATTTAGAATGCGTGGTAAGGTATCTATCATGGTTACATTAAAATGATGTGCCAATAAGATACAAACTGGCAGCGAGGCTGACAAATTGTCTAGAAACTCTTTGATCGCACTTGGACCACCCATAGAGGCGCCCAAAAAAACCACATAATGCCAATCGGTATCAGTACTATCATGCTTATGAACTGGTGCATCTATTAGCATAGGTAGTTCAAGCATTTGTGCAAGCTTACGTTTTAGCTTACGCTGCCATTTTGCATACTGCGTGGCTTCATTGAGATAAGGTGCCTGACTAAAGCCTACCAGTACTGCAGCAGGTTTAGATACGGTCGTTGCAGTCACAATATTATCATCGTAGTCACTATCTATCAGCCAGATATCAATGACCACATCAGAGAGTACAGTTTTTGCTTGCAACTGCGCCCGTGACATACACCCAACTAGAGTAAAACCACAGCTGCGGACAGTATCCGAAAATGCCATACGCTGATGATGGTCTTCTGCCACGACCATCACCTTAATATCATTCTTTTTTTTATTCCTCAGTGCCAAAACACCTGTATTATCCTTCATGAGTTAGACTGACCCTCTGACCCAGTATGTGCTGGATTTTATTGAGTAGTACTTGTTCTTGGAAAGGCTTACCCATGTAATCATTCACACCAATCTCTAGTGCACGCTCGCGATGCTTTTCACCAGTACGCGAGGTAATCATAATAATTGGGATATGCTGTAAGCGCTTGCTATATCTGACTTGGGTAGCCACCTCAAACCCATCCATACGTGGCATCTCAATATCTAACAATATCATGTCTGGTATCATATCTTGTAATATCTCAATCGCATCAACACCATCTTTCGCAAGCGCTACATTGAATCCTTGACGTTCTAAGAAGCGTGATGTTACTTTGCGTACGGTGACTGAGTCATCGACTACTAAGATAGTAGACTTAGCCTCTAAACCACTTCGTTTAAAGTCGATAGGTTGCGGTATATTTTGAGTCATCTGTGCATTTCGCATTAAAGCGATCAGATCCAAAATTAACATCACCGAGCCATCACCCATAATAGTAGCAGCTGAGATACCTGATAGATGTGATAGTTGTTGCCCTAAAGGTTTTACGACTACCTCAATACGTGATCCTGCAATCTGATCAACTTGCAACGCGATATTCTGTCCAGTACGGTTCTTAATAATAATGAGTGGTAAACTTGTATTGGTATTGACAACCAACTCGTTCAGTTTATTGCCCGACAAAATCTCATTCAAGTAGCGTACCCGATAGTCAACATTTTCAAAATTTAACGTTGAATCACCAGATTGGTAGTAGTCGTACAGCTTTTCTGGATTAACGCGAACCACGCGCTCAATCTGTACCAGTGGTATCGCATAATAACGATCTGCTGCACGCACAACCAAAGCATCAGATACAGCAACCGTAAGCGGTAGGCGCATCGTAAAACGAGACCCTTTACCGAGCTCTGAGACAACTGACACAGAACCGCCTAACTGACGGATTTCACTAATCACTACATCCATGCCTACGCCGCGTCCAGAAATCTGCGTCACTTGTTTACTGGTACTTAATCCAGCATTAAAGATGTATTGCATGATATCAAGGTCGGTTAGACTGGTATCACCAGCATCAATGAGCCCTTGAGAAATAGCTTTATTACGAACGGCTTCTACGTCGATTCCGCGACCATCATCCGTTAACTGAATGACAATTTCACCGCCTTCTCGACTGACTTCGAGAGTAATATGCCCACTACGTTCCTTACCTGCTCTGAGACGTGTCGAGGTATTTTCGATACCATGATCGACAGCATTACGTAGCATATGCTCAAGTGGTGAAGTCATACGCTCGAGGATGGTTCTATCCATCTCATCATCAGCATTAATGATCGTTAGCTCAACAGATTTATTAAGCTCATTCGCAGTTTGGCGTACAATACGTTCAAGACGTGGTGTCAGATGCGTAAATGGCACCATACGCGAGTTCATAAGACCGTCTTGTAGTTCAGTTTGTGTCCGTGATAATTGCAATAGTAGGCTTTCGCTATCACGTGTCTTTTCTAATAACGTATGATTAATATCAATTAAATCCGACGCTGACTCTGTCAAAGATTTTGATAATTGATTTAGAGAAGAGTACTGATCCATCTCAAGAGGATCAAAGTCTTCGTTTTGAATCAACTCATCATCTATTTGAGATAAAATTTGTGCTTCAAGTTCGATTTCCATTCGGCGTAACTGATCAGCCAATCGCTGCACCGTAATACCCATATCTTCGATGCTGTTAGTCAAGCTACTCATGCCCATGTCGATACGAGCACGGTTAATGGCTGACTCACCAGACAAGTTAATCATATGCTCAATCAAACCACCTGAGATACGAATCATTTCATTGTTGCTGGCACTCTGATCTTCTTCGCTTGTACTGAGGATCATAGATGGCATTTCACTAATATCTTTTGCCAAATATTGTGAATCTCGATTTTCTTTAGCGATCAAGATTGCTTCACGTTGAGACTGTAGAGACTCTTTAGGTACTTGCTTTAAACTATCAGGATTTTTGCTAAATTGCTGTAATGCCTCAATGAGTAACGCAGGCGTTGGCGGATTGACATGATGTCTAAGAATAGACACCGCATCAGCCAGCCAATCATGGCTGGCAACTAGTAATTCCAATACTTTTTTGGTGGCAGGGCGGCGGTTGTCTATAAAGTCTTGATAGACAGACTCCATCTCATGAGACAAATCTGCAATACCAGTAGCAGTGACCATTCGTGCACCACCTTTGATAGTATGCAAGTCACGCTGTAACGCTTGTAATGCTGTTCTATTGTCCGTGTTTTCTAAAAATAATTGCAGATACTTATTGCGATTGGTAAGGGCTTCTGCTTCTTCTAAAAATACCGCTAATATATCAGGGTCTGGTAAACCATTAGCCCATGACTGTTTAATCATTCTATCTAAGCTTGAGCTATCTAGTACATCATCTTTACTATGCGTACTGCTGACAACCTTACTTTGCGCCTCAGGTTCAAAATGATTTTTTGGTACAGGTATGATTAACTCTACCATTTCTGGCAAGACTCGTGCTTTTAGAAGCTGTTGTAACTGCTCAATAAGCTCTGATGCAAAAAATGATTTTTTATAGCTCACGATATGCATGACTTGCAATGACATTGTGTCCTGCACCATTTGCATAATGTCGAGCCATTGAGCTGTCGGTACTCGTCTGTTTTCTACAAATGCTTCATAAACACTTTCAGCTTCGTGGGTCAGATCACCAATACTGCGAATGCCCGCCATCCGTGCCCCACCTTTAATAGTGTGCAGATGACGTTGCAAAACTTTTAGAGCATTGACATTGCTAATATCTGCTCGCCACTTGTTAAAGCTCTCATCTAAAGCAGCGTCTAGCTCTTGCGCTTCTTCTAAAAATATTTCTAATAGCTCAGCATCAGTATCGATAGACTCAAGTTCTAGATCAGATGACGAGATGGCTCGAACCGCGAAAACATCCTCATCTTCACTGCCGTTATCCGCGTGGTAGATACTTTGTAGATTAGCCAGAACTTTCTGGTCTACCTTCAACGAGGTACTACCCGCTAGTGCATCAAACAAACCAACCAACTGAGCATGACCAGTATGCAAAATAGCTTGAATGTCCTTATCTCTTGCTTTTTCAGGATTATCGTTTAGATAGCTATAAGTGTTACCCAACTCATCAAGAATTGAGATGAACTTGGGAAATGGTTGTGCTTTATTGGTTAAATATTTTATTTGTGAGACTTGCTGATCTATATATTTCTGAATATTGGCTGTTTCAGCTTGGTTCAGCGCATCATCTAACTCCCACTGAGCATCTAACAATTCATCAATATTATCATCTAATAATTGCTCTATCGTCGGTTTATTATCAGACATCAACTCAGTATCACTAGCGACATGTTGTTTACCAAGCATCGCCTGTAATGAGGCTAGATCTTGTTGGCTTTGTACGTCTTCTATTAATATGTTTTTTGGTTGAACATTTTGCTTGTAACTGTTCAAATAACCATCCATGAGCGTAGATGACTTTGCTAATGCCTCTAAATGCTGAGCATTCATGGCTTTATCTTTTTGCTGTAACAACTCTAAACTATGCTCTATGGTCGCACTTACTTCACTAATAGCCGCAAGAGCACTAGAGCCAGAAGCACCTCTCAGAGTATGGAATGCACGTACAATATCATCCGTGACTTCAATATGAGGCTCATCTTGATGCTCATCAACGAATTGATCTATTTCCTGTAATAACTCTTCTGCTTCGTCGATAAAAATCTCAAAAAACTCTTTCTCTTCATCGCTTTGAGGCACGATGATAATAGATGCTTCTGCTATCATTTCATTAACAGAGTTAATCGTTTGCAGCGTAGCATCCATTTCTTTGTTGCTATTATCATGGACAAGATTGGCCTCACCTAGCTCAGACGACAACAGTGATGCTTGAGTACTTTCAAGATCGGACCCATTAGATACTATGTCATTCTGATGTAAAGCAGAATAGCTGAACTCATCACCATGCTGCTTACTATAAGCATTGGCGCAAGCAATCCAAAGTGGTAACGTCGCTGGGTAATCTTGACTGTCATTTTCAAACACGATTAGCATTGAAGGATAAGCAGCTAACACATCTGCAATAAGCTGACTCATATCTTCTGAAATGGCAATACTGTTATCTAAGATTCGATTGAGCATGTTTTCTATTGCCCAAGCCAACTCAGCAGTATAATTGGCACCTACCATGCGGCCTGAGCCTTTTAAGGTATGGAAACCGCGACGAATATCTGTCAACCCGCTTAAGTCACTTTGTGATAGACGCCAATTTTCATATAAAGGTACAATTTCAGCCAGCACTTCATTGGCTTCTTCTATAAATATCTCTTTAATATCAGGGTCTGCATCGTTAGCATCAGCTGCGAGCTGATCTGGAGCTTGCATGAATGGTACGAGTACTGCAGGAATCTCGATATCAGATAATGAAGCAGCTATATGTCCGCTTTCATCTTTATCATCTGTCGTTTGAGAGTCACAAATCGTATCGGGAGTAACTATCAACTCGGCTTCAACAGGCTCAGACATGCTTAACCCAGCATTCATGGGTTGCTGCGCCATTAAATTATGACTCTGTAGAACAGTAACAGCAGGGTCAAAACTCGGTGATTTCTGTGCTTCAAAATCTGTGACTAATGCAGGCAATTTTTTTGCTGTTTCAATGACTAAATCTACAACATTATCAGTGACAGGCAGTGTCTTATCTAAAAGACGATTGAGCAATTTTTCGATTGACCAAGCCATCTCACTGATACTAAAAGCACCTACCATACGGCCTGAGCCTTTTAAAGTATGGAAACCCCTACGCACTTCAGTTAGTGGTGTTAAATCTTGTGCATCCTGCTGCCAAATAGGTAGAAAGTCATCTAAATCAGCGATGACTTCAATCGCCTCTTCAATGAAGATGTCACGAATATCCGCATCCATCTCGAAGTTATCGGGCTGAACTTGCGTGCGAGCTTTCGTTAATAACTCACTCTCTAGACTATTACTCTCGACACCATCTTTCTCTTGCAAAAGAACATCATCAACACTGGTATCAGTCAAAGATTCAGCATGAATAGACTTAGCAGTAGTAGGAGCCAACTCACCACTATCATCGTAACGAATTACATTAGTTGCGGCTTGCTTTCGAGTAAGAAAAGTCTCTTTGACGGTGCTTGGTGCGGCAATATAGTCATTAAGCAGACCTGTGGCTTTAAGAGTGTACTCATATGCCTGAGTCAATAACTTTTGATCAAAAACCTGCTGCGCAAGATAGTCTAGTAGTAGCTCAATAGATGTCAATCCCTCAGCCAATGCCTGAGTGACGTCCCAACTAAGCGTTGCAATTTCATGAGCTGCCAACTGTGTAAACACGTTGGATAGCGCATTGATGGTTTCACGAATTTCTGGCAAACCCATATCAACAAAAGCATCACCAATCTTAGAAAAATCAGTAGCCGTAGGCAGCAAATGAATATCTTGACGTTGTACATATTCATGAAAGCTTTGCTTGACATCTTCTACTGCAATGCGAAGCTCACGCAAGTTACCATCGGTAGCATTCACAACCTGATTATTTTCAGCTTGTGTATCGATATCATCAGGTATAGTGACAAAAGTGGCGGCATCTCCGATTTTTAGAGATATCGTCTGTTCGGTATTATAGAGCGCATTATATAGTTCTTGAAGCTGACGCTCGATTTGCCATTGCTCTTGTGCAAACCCTGTTTCGGATGACAGTGCGTGCTCTAGATTTACCAGAATAGACTCTACTTGTGCGACATAATATATCCAACCTCGACTCTCGAGTTGATGCTGTATTTTTTGTAGAGGGTCTAAAATTGTGTCTGGGTTATCCAGATTAAAAATAAGTGTTTCAAGCTCATTGAGTATGCGCGGTAAAAAATGCGATACAGTAACCGCACTGTGCGGCAAATTATTTAGTATGGACTGAGTGCTTTTGCTATTTTGTGTAAGATTGCTTAATTCGATATATACTCTGATAATCAAGCTTCTAATAGCGTTCGACGAGAGTTCGGTTTGCTCCGCATAAAATTCTATCACTTGATCCAACTGACCCAACAGTGGAGCATAGTTTTCAGGTAGTGATGTCTCATTATTTACAAGATCGTTGAGCCATAAGTCTGTTAGATACCAAAGACGTTGCTCATCTTCATGCTGAGAGGTTTGCCATAAATATTGACTAACTCTGCCTAATACTTTTAATAAAGGAGATTCATTGGTATTGGCCACCAATAACGCTTGTACTTGCTGTCGCCAAACCAATAATAACTGTTGGTAATGATGATTTTCTAGATTTGTGGTCATTCTACTTTCTGGAAATACCACTTTAATATTATTAATGATATTTTCATCGGTAGTATGACTGCCTAAGCCTTCATTCTGGCTAGCTGCAAGCATCTCTAGGGACTCTGTCGCTATGCCTAGCTCTGATAGTGCGCGTGTAAGGTTATTATCAGCATTATTAATCAGCGTCGTGTTGTGACTAGTAGTACGCATATACTGATTCAGCTCACGCTCTAATAATCTATGAGCAAACTGACCGATACGACTGTTATTAATAGAAATACCATCGTGACCACTTGCCTCTACCAATAAACTCAGCTTATTGGCAAGATCTGCTAACAGAGGTAGGCGAATCATTGTTAGCGCGCCGCCAACTTGATGGTAGTTTTTCACCATCTGCTCGTGATTAATACTGTCATCGACTAGTTGCCAGCCATCAGATATCTGTGATAGTTGCTGATTAAATAGCGGCAATAACCACTCGAGCGTCACTATGTCATTGGGCTGGTTTTTCATAGGGTCATCCTAACTCGTCTAAGCACTAATTTAGGCATTAATTTTTTGCCACACATTAACCTGTGGGTGCGCAATACGGCGCATATTTGAAGGACGCCAAAATAGCGCCTCACCTGGAGCCAATATAATATAACCACCCAATGCACACTGCTCTGATAACCTTGCTAAAATATCGCGCTGATCAAACTTGCGGAAGTACAGCAACATATTCTGGCAAATGATTACATTTTGGAGATGTGGAGTGGGTGGTTTTTGTTTGATAATATTATGTAAAGCAAAGCTAGCATATTGTTCTAAGCTCGGCACTATTTGCCAGTGTGCTTGATTGCTTGCTATCATTTCTTTAGTGATAGTTGAATCACAAAAATTTGGTTTTCTAATCGCACTATTAGCACACAATGGCTGGATAAACTGCTGGCAACTGTCTGGGATTAACGACTTCTGCCGCTGATCATACTGTCCTGACTGCGCTCGCTTAATGGCTTGATGACTAATGTCTGTACCCAGTATCGTATAATTTTCCAACTTCTCTGAGGTTAAGCTCATTGCTAAGGACCAAACTTCTTGCCCACTTGCACAGCCAACACTCCAAATGCGAAATAACTCATCAGAATTACGTTCAGCACTATTATCAGTATTGGTAGCAGTTAACTGTGCTCGCTGATGCTGTACCGCATACTCTGTGACGAAATTGATAGAAGGTATATAACGAAAAAATCGACTTTCATGAATCAGTACGTTATCTAATAGCTGTTGACGCATCTCATTATTTGTTGGCAGCCGATGCCATAGAGTTTTAGCAGTCAACCCATACGACGATGCAGTGTGGTCAATCGCATTGATTAACCACTGCAACTGAACATCTGGTAGCACAAAACCAATTTCTTGTTCTATGTATCGTCGCCATTGCTGCACATCAAAGCTATTGTTCTGCGAAGAGGCCTCAACTAGTATTGGCTTAATGTGCTTGTTAGCATGGCTGTCTATCTGAATAAATTTATTCATGTCACCCGCTATAATTGCTGCTGCAAACCATTATTATCTGCATAGCAATATAATTAACATATTAATAAAAATACTGTAAAGCCCCTAAGGCTTAACTTATAGTGTTCAAACTTATCATCATACATTTTCTGATAATGCTTGCTCGTTATCTAATAACTCATCATCACTTAGTACTTTAAAACCTGTTACTGATTCTTGTAGTGCTGCAGCCATTTCACTCAGCTCACCAATAGATCGTGCAGTTGCCATCGTACCAGAGGAGGTTTGTGAAGTAATATCTTGAATGATATTCATGGTATGAGAGATATGCCCAGCAGACTCAGCCTGCTGTATTGCAGCATTTGAGATGTTTTGAATCAAATCAGCCAACGTGTTAGAAACGCTCTGGACTTCTTCTAGTGCTTCACCAGCATCTTTTGCCAATCGCGCACCGCGTACAACTTCAGAGGTTGTCGACTCCATCGACACAACAGCTTCGTTGGTATCTGCCTGAATGGTTTTTACCAGTGTTTCAATCTGTTTGGTTGCATTAGCTGAACGCTCAGCAAGACGCTGTACCTCATCAGCAACAACCGCAAAGCCTCGACCTGCTTCACCAGCCATCGATGCCTGAATAGCGGCGTTCAATGCCAAAACGTTGGTTTGGTCAGCAATATCATTAATCAAACTAACGATATCACCAATCTCTTGCGAAGATTCACCAAGACGTTTGATACGTTTTGACGTCTCTTGAATCTGATCACGAATAACGTTCATACCCTCAATAGAGCGCTGTACAACTTCTGCCCCATTATAAGCAATGGCAACTGAGCGCTGAGCAACAGTCGCAGATTCTGAAGCGTTATTTGAAACTTGGTCAATCGAGATTGTCATCTCATTAATGGCCGCTGACACACCAGCAATTTCTTGTGCTTGATGTTCAGATGCCTCAGCAAGCTCAACTGCATTCATCTGCGTTTGATCTGAAGATTGCGAGACACGATCAGCAGTGTTGTTAATAACCAGTACTAACTGACGAAGTTGGTCAATTGCAAAGTTTACTGAGTCAGCAATTGCGCCAGTAAAATCTTCTGATACGGTTGCATTGACCGTCAAATCACCTTCTGCCAAATCACCCAACTCATCAAGTAAACGCAGAATAGCAACCTGGTTACGCTCGTTTTCTTCTTGGATTTGACGCGCGCGCTCAGACTCTGCTTCTGCTTCTTGGCGACGACGTAATGTTTCTTTTTCGATAAGTAATCTTTCCGAGCCACCACGATGTTTAAGTAATTGGTACAGAGCAAAAATTATCCCTAACACCCCTATCACGAACACGACGACAGGCAAAACAACTGACTGAGTAAAGTCAGAAAAATACTGACTCACTGATGATAAGGAGTTTACCAACCAAATCAGACAAGCCACACTTATCGAAACAAAAAGCACTAATAATAGTTTCCACTCACTATTAGCGTTTGCACCACCCGCTGTTGCATTGGATGTACCAGCTACAGGTTTATTTATAACATCACTCATCGTGCGTATTCCTTTAAAACAATCATCAAAGTCTTATCGTGACTGACTTTGACAATCTTATTGTTATAAAACAATAGTGATTAACAAAGCCTGTGTGAATGCTGATATCTAACTGTGTCGTGCGCTATTACTTGATCATAGCCTTAACAGTCAAATATCTGTTATCGATAGCTATATTGCAGCATCGGTATATTGTAAGTCTTGTGCGAGTAAACTGGGCATAAAGACATACCAATCTTGTTCATTTTTAAAGAACTTACCATGATTATACGGTGCAAAAGGCGAACTAGATTCAATTGCCTCTGCACGGTACTGGTCATGCGTAAATTGTTCGATACCAATAACTTGGTCTACTACCAGTCCTGAAAAGAGATTGTCATGATCAATGACAATAACTTTACGTTGGCTCATTTGTGTTAAGCCACTAGGAACCTGTAGAAACCGAGACAAATCAGTTATTGGTAGTAGACGTCCACGAATATTAGCGATGCCCAGCATCCAAGGTTTTACTAAAGGCAAGCTGGTATACTCTGGCATGGCTAATACTTCTGATACCTGACCCATCGGTGCAACCAAACGCTGTCCACCAATCTCAAACACCACACCTTGCCAATCATACTCTTGTCCACCGCGGCGACCACTTTTGCGCGCGCGTGCCAAATCTGCTAAACGCAGAAGCTCAATAAACCCTTTGGAAGCCACAAGCTACTCCATTACTTTGCGAATGATATTAACCAAGCTATTTTCATCAACTGGTTTGGCTATATACTCTTTAGCGCCTTGACGCTTTCCCCAAACTCTATCTGTTTCTTGATTTTTAGTACTGATCATAATTACAGGGATATGAGCAGTCGTTTTACCACGAGTAATTTTTCGAGTGGCTTGGAAGCCATTCATCTCAGGCATCACTACATCCATCAAGATGACATCTGGTAAGTGATCAACTGCCATTTGACAGCCTTGCTCACCATTTGTCGCCTCTAATACTTGAAAGTTATGTCTAGCAAGCATATCGCGAAATTTCGCCATCTCAGATGGCGAGTCGTCAATGACTAAAACGGTAGTCATGGGAATTTCCTTTATTTTCGAAAATATCCAAGAGGATATGTTGTTATATTATTGAGACAACTAGAGTAAAAGTCATTTGCCAGAGATAAGTGGCAAAATCACTTTTTTAGCAGTTGTTGTGAAATATTGAGCAATTATTATTAATTGTCACTCATGTTAAGTATTTTGACTTTATAACCCAACCTACAAAAACATGCATAAATCATACCAACAATAAGCCTAGACGAAACTTTATATTTGCAGATGTACATACTTTATTACTGACACTGACACTTACTGTTTTAGCGGTACTGGTTGATTGCCTCAAACAGCTCATCTTTACTAAACGGCTTAGTCAGATACTCATCAGAACCAACAATACGACCACGTGCTTTATCAAATAAGCCGTCTTTGGAAGACAGCATAATGACTGGTTTATTAGCGTAGTCAGGGTTGTTTTTTATCAAAGCACAAGTCTGATAACCATCTAAACGTGGCATCATAATATCGACAAAAATAATATCTGGGTTATTATCAACAATCTTTGCTAAAGCATCAAAGCCGTCAATAGCAGTCACGACTTCGCAGCCCGCTTTTTGAAGTAAGGTTTCGGCGGTACGACGAATGGTTTTTGAAT
The DNA here is from genome assembly GCF_904845995.1 of Psychrobacter fjordensis. Classification (NCBI taxonomy): domain Bacteria; kingdom Pseudomonadati; phylum Pseudomonadota; class Gammaproteobacteria; order Moraxellales; family Moraxellaceae; genus Psychrobacter; species Psychrobacter fjordensis. The sequence goes on along the minus strand of NZ_CAJGYP010000001.1, from coordinate 1,546,621 downwards.
CATCAATAACCATTACTTTCAAACCATTAAAATCATTTTCCATTATCACTGTCCTATAAACGACTATTTGTTCGTAATTCTATCGATCAATACAAAATTTCAACGTGTCATATCACTTATTATCGGATTGATACGAACAGCTAAATTTGTATTACCATGTGTTATGACAGCGAACCTACTATCTGTCAGTATCGGCCTATCAAACATGCTGTCAACATGAGTTACTATACGCACTTTTTTATTAATAAACTTAAAAAAATGAGCCAAAAAATAAGCTTTTTAGGTGAACCATACAACTTTCATTATCACTAATTAAAGTAGGGCTCTTTTTGTATCATGTAAAGCACTTCCTCACTAACCGTTTGAATTGTTATCTAAATAGAGATAGTTCAAATCAAAATAGTCGACAACTTTATGATATTTCTACATTATATAGAAACGATGGAAATATTGCTGAATAATCTTCCTTTGTTCTATAAATGTATCAATATGCTTTATCAGATTCGTTTTTAGCACAATTATCGATCCTTTTCTAGTCATAATCGAGTCAATATACAAACTGACCAGTAATGTAGAGCATTTTTTTGCTAGCTATATTTGCTATTTTTAACATTATTAGGTCTGGTCATCGCATATTTATAAAATGAGGTAAGTGTTTAGCAGCCGTTTCACCGCACTGTAATTCACTATATAATAAAATGATAACTACTATGGTGAACGCGATGACAGTTTCCAAAATTTTAAAAAACAGCAGCTATGTATTGAGTGCTTTACTCATTGCTGCCTGTCAGCCGCCAGCGCCTACCGATGATCCAGTGGCCACTGAAAACAATCCGGCAATAGATACTCCCGTTGTCATTACCGATGATAGTGTAACCATTACACCTGATCATATATTGAGTATAAAACCTTCACGTTACCAGCCTAGCCTTGGTTTACAAGGCAATATTGAACCTATTAAGCAGACCCAATTTGTGACAGTACATCCTATCAATGTAGAAGAGTTCTTGATTACTAAAGGCCAATGGGTAGAAAAAGGCACACCACTACTCATTGTCAGACGATTGGAAACAGAAAGTAAAACGGTCAACTCATCTAATACATCAGACGATACAGCGGCAGATTCAGGTAAGCCTGATCAAGACACTGAGGTGCAAATTGGTACTGATGTTGCCAAACAGACTAATGCTCAAGATGCCAGCGCAAACGCTAAACCCAATCAACCTGCAGTAAACAATGATACAACCATTAAGAAGGCTTTATCTGATGGCACAGATCCATTGACGACAAATACAGCTATAGCTAGCTCAAGTGATGATGAGGTTAATAGTAGTAAGGGTATAGAGAGTTCAAAGCCTCAATATAAACTGATTACTATCCGTGCAAGCTTTTCAGGACGTGTAGAAAACCTGTATGCAAAAGCGGGTCAAAAGTTAGAAGCTCGAATGCCACTCCTGAAATTTAGTGATGAGACTAAATTACACTTTACTGCTATGCTACCTATTCAAGCTGAACCCCAACTGTCGGTAGGTCAGACTGTCAATTTTACTGCTGAAAATATCTTAGAAAAATTTACGGGACAAATCAGTAAGCTGACTGCGACCAGTCAACCGAAAAGACTTATGGTCAATGTTGATGTTATTGACAATGAGGTCAGTCGTAAGCAGTTATTACCAAATATGCAAGTAACCGGGCGAGTCAATTATGGTCAGATAGATGTAGGTACTATTGTGCCGAAGCGCGCGCTACACGATGTCGACTTGACAGAGTTGCAATCGCCACCATATAAACCACTCAAGCCACTGACGGCTAATGTCTGGATTATCGGACAAGATCAGCATTTAAAGCGATATCCTATTGAGGTAGTCGAGTACAACCCCTCGACAGAACAATATTTGATTGCAGGTATTAGCAATGACAGTCTGATTTGTTTGGCTGATTTGCCGCTTGATTCTGACGGTAAAAAGGTCAATGTTTCGTAGTCATTCATACCGACAGTTACATTGTGTAGAAATATTAACAAAGCCTCTCTTGTTTTGTAACAGCCTAATTAGGCAATATAGCGGTACTATAGATAGTATTATAAATCGCTAATAATTATTGGCTAGATACTTTTTACTTCTTAAAGCAATTACTTCTGAAAGAAATTTTGAAACCTTAGAGGCTTAATGGTTTGAATGCTTTAGAAATTAAAATCATTGATGTATTTGTCATGATTAAAATATCAAAGCAGATTAAACTTTTGATAAACCATAACAACAACTAGAGGATAACCCATGAGTAAGCAAATTTTATTGATTGAAGATGATCCTGATTTAGCTGAATTGATCAGCGATTATTTAACCATGAACTATTATGATGTGCATCATGCAGGTCTTGGTCAAGAAGGTCTTGAATTATTAGACACCAAAGAGCGTGATATTGACTTGGTTGTTCTTGATTTGATGCTACCCGATATGGATGGTATGCAGGTATGTCAAAAAATTCGCGGCAACAAAAACAACATGACCAACAAAGTGCCAATCATCATGCTGACAGCGAAAGGTGATACAACCGATCGCGTGTTAGGTCTTGAGATGGGTGCTGATGACTATATCTCTAAGCCTTTTGAACCGCGTGAACTGCTAGCACGTATTCGTGCTGTCATTCGTCGTCACGAGCAACCGAATCAAGCAGATAGCCAGTCAGACAGTTTGACTTTTGGCCGTTTGAGCGTATTCCCTGATAGCCATGAAGTAACTATCGATGATGAAGCTGTACGTTTGACGACGCATCAGTTCCAATTGTTGCATTATTTTGCCACACATTCTGGTAAAGTACTGAATCGTGAGCAGCTTTGGCAAGCCATGCCAAACGATGATAGCTCAGACAATATCGATCGTGCCATTGACGTTCATATCTCACGCTTGAGAGCTCTAATTGAAGACAATCCACGCCAGCCAAAACGTATCATCACGGTACGCGGTGTTGGTTATCAATTTGCCACTGATCAGGTTTGATCATAGAAAACAGCTGACGGATCGAGAAAACAACCATCCTGTTGATTCAGTTTTACAAAATCAACAGGATGCATCGATATAAGCGTCCAATAATAGAGATGGTTTAATGCAGCAGTTGGGTTTTCGTTCCGTATTTGCCAAGTTGTTTGCTAGTGTCATGATGGCACTTATCTTATTTGCAGTGGCTATGGTGCTGTTGACGCAACTTGTGCATGATAAAGATGCAGGTATTCGCTCAGAAGTACTCGCCACACAAATTTTGGGACAGATAGACCCGTTCCTGCACGAACTAAATACTTCCATCAGCCGAGATAATCGCTTACAGTCTCGCTTTATGTTGGCAGTGGTCAAAAAAAGCTTCGATATCTTTGATGAGTCGTTGCAAGCTAAGATGGGCCTATATGACAGCCAAGGTCGGTTGCTCATGCAGACAGACAACAGTGACCTACCGCTAGAGCTGCCAGAACCGCCTTCTTTGTTATCTCGTGTTTTCCCTTCATTTGCAGAAACGTCTCCTACCAAGCAAGCTCAAGTCTATAGCGCTACTGGCTATACACTGTTATATGAATCACGCTTGCCACCAAAAAAACCCGTACTCTCTGCTGCCCTGAATTTATTCACAGGCACGCTATTGCTGCTATTCATTATGGCAGGTGTCTTATGGTGGATTGCTCGAACCATTACTTGGCGTATCAATCAGATGAGCCAACAGATGACTCAATTGGGTGATGGTGACTTTACGGTACGAGTGAATGCTCGTGGTAACGATGAGATTGCTTCATTGGCACGCGGATTTAACCAAGCTGCACAAAAAATCGAACATCTTATCGATGCTAATAATTTACTATTGGCACATGCCTCTCATGAGCTACGTACGCCCATTACGCGTATTCGCCTGCAAATCGAAATGATGGACATGCTGACTGGTGCGCTACCAACCGATACCAAAGCAAAATTTGATAAGCGTGCTCATGCAATCAATCGCGACTTATCAGGACTTAATGATTTAGTAGAGAGTATATTACTAGTCAGCCGTTTAGATGCTGGTCATGCCCTGCAACAAGTTGAGCATTTAGATTTATACGACTTAGTCAATCAAGAACGCCAGCATTATCCTGAAGCCACTCTAATTGGTGAGCACATCGTCATTGATGGCCAGTCATCGATGTTGACTCACTTAATCCGCAACTTACTAACCAATGCAATGTTACATGGCAAACCGCCAGTGACTGTATTGCTGTACGGTGTTCAAACGATCGATGAAGCTGATAACGTTCCTGACTATCTACTACAAACCGTGTTATGCAACAGCTTTGCTGATTATGGTAGCTCTGATTTCGAATCTTATGATGCACCCATCGATGTCAGCGAAAATGGCGCTCACAACGCTTCAGATTTAGATGATTCGTTGAATACTATCGATAAGAGCAAGTCGGAAATAACAGATACCAAAGATATATTACCAGCACCGCCTATCTATAAAAATGGTACAAGCATTACGCCAGATACTGATGACGAAAACCTAGAGGCTAGTGTTACTCTTATAGAAGACAATGTTAACGGTAAACAGACTGATGCTGATATTACTAAAAATTCAACAAATCTCAGCGACACAGTTGAGACCAGCAGCGAATCTTCATTGATTGCCGACTATTATAGCTTTACCAATGATTTGACCGACAGAATCAAAAAAGTTATTTGGAGAATCGTCCCCGATACTGAGGTGTCTACTGATAGCGATACAAGTATTCATGCAAAAGACGGTCAAAAAACGAATAAGGCATCTATTGATTCTGGCATCTCGAAAAATAACACCAAAACTAGCATGCAGAATGACTCTAAAGATAATGATCAAAATGCCGTTGAAACTCAGAGTTCACCACGCAAAGAAAGTCTATTTGCCAAGCATATAAAGAAAGCCAAAGCGGAACCTGTACGCCCATTACCGAAATATGCAGTGCTGGCAGTGATTGACGAAGGTACAGGTATTCCTGAAGACAAACGTGAAGAAGTATTCAGTCCGTTTGTACGTTTGCAGCAAAAAAACAAAGGCTCTGGACTAGGCTTGTCTCTAGTGTCGCAAATTGTCACTGCCCACCAAGGCCGTATTCTCACTGATACCCTGAATGGCCATACTCGGTTTTTAGTCATCATACCAGTCGAGCATGATCCGCATTACCACCAGCATGATTAGTTAATCGTGCTATCAGATGCACATTTCCTATCACGCCTTCACTACTCTCTCATTTCCTCAAAGTTCTCACTACTAATAGCTATTAGTCATAAGCCTGTCACGGATGTGCATATCCAAAGTGCTTGATAATATGCTATATTAGCGCCCCTTATTATAGGGTTGTTAACGGTTGTTTTTTAATTGGCTTCTTACACAGTAGTGGAAGCGAAACAACACGTTCATGACTATTAAAATATTATTGAATTTTGAGCCCTCCATGAATGACATGATTGTCTTAAACGATGTGACCAAAAGCTTCTTAAGCGACCGATCAATCAAGGACAAAAACGGCAAACCGCATTGGTTTACTGCCGTTGAGCCGACATCTCTCACTATCCAACAAGGCGAAATATTCGGCCTAATGGGATACTCCGGTGCCGGTAAATCAACCTTATTGCGTCTGATTAATATGCTGGAACGCCCAGATTCTGGTCAAGTCATCATCGATGGTACTGACTTAACAACGTTATCTGCCAGTGAGCTGCGTATCGCACGTCATAATATTGGTATGATTTTTCAGCAGTTTAACCTGATGTCTAATCAAACTGTTTTTGATAACGTGGCATTTAACTTAAAAATCTCTGGTTATCCAAGTCGAGACATTCATAAACGCGTTATGGATTGTCTAGCAATCGTTGACTTAACCGATCGTGCTGGCCACTACCCTGCCCAGCTATCAGGTGGACAAAAGCAGCGTGTTGGTATCGCCCGCGCAATCGCACCCAGTCCAAAAGTACTGTTGGCCGATGAACCAACCAGTGCGCTAGATCCTGCGACGACCCGTAGTTTGCTGACATGCTTACGTGATATCAATGAGCAACTTGGTGTCACCATTGTCATTGTGACTCATGAGATGAGTGTCATTCGTAGACTCTGCGATCGCGCCGCATTGCTACATCAAGGACAACTACTAGAAGTTGCAGATGTCAAAGACGGTCTGATTCAGGCAACCACCCCTATTGGCCAAGGCTTAGTGCACGAAGACTAATGAGGCAGGAGAAAAAACATGTTAACTGGTAGTGAATTATCCGCCTCGATAGATAAATTGTTGGTACTACGCAAAGAAATTATAAGTGCCTTTATCGATACCTTTATTATGCTTGGTATTTCTACAACAGTCGCCATTGTCATTGGTGGTCTGTTTGGCATATTCTTATTTTTGTCCAGTGATCGACAGTTTTTGCAAAATAAGACATTGTATGGTGTGCTTGGTGGTATCACCAACTTTATGCGCGCTTTCCCTTTTGTGATTCTAATGATTGCCATGAGCCCTTTTACCAAAGCCATTGTAGGTACTGGTATTGGCCCTATTGCCGCATCATTAGTACTCGCTATCGCGGGTTCGTTTTACTTTGCCCGTTTGGTCGAGCAAAACTTACGTGAAGTGCCGCGCGGTATTATTGAAGCCACTGAATCGATGGGCGCACGTCCTCTGACCATCATCAAAGTTTTGCTCAATGAAGCACGATCAGGACTGGTATTGTCCGTGACTATACTTTGTATTAGCCTGCTCTCTTATTCAGCAGCTGCAGGTATGATTGGTGGTGGCGGTCTGGGTGATTTGGCCATTCGTTATGGCTATTATCGTTATCAAACTGAAGTGATGATTTTTATCGTTATCGTATTGTCGATAATGGTCATCTCGATTCAGGCCTCTGGTAACTGGTTGGCCACTCGCTTGGATAAACGCTAGAAACGGTTCCAATAAAAAACAAAACCAAGTAAGACAATGCTTATATGAATAATACTCAAGGCTTGATGCCGATTCATACTAAGCAAAACGCTTGACTTTGTTACTGAGACCCTTTAATTTTGTTACTAAATTAACAGTCGTTAACTCAGCAGCATTACTATTGATAATGTTGCTTTTTTAATGGTCATTACTTAACCCTTTATCCCATACCTCTTATTAAGGAAGTTCCATGAAATTAACAGATATCAGCCGTCAGTTGGCGACTGCATTTGCCGCTGTTGGTGTATCAGGCCTAGTGTTAGTTGGCTGTAGCAATTCATCAGCACCAGAAGCGACCCAAGAGCCTGTGACTGAAGGATCAACTGCAGAAACTGCTGCTAGTGATATCGATCCTGAGCATACAAAAATCATTATCGGTACTACTGAAGGTGACTTTGCCGATATGGTACGTAACCAAGTAAAAGGCTCACTTGAAGCTCAAGGCTATGAAGTTGAACTGATTGCCTTTACTGACTATGTACGCCCTAACCTTGCATTGGCTGAAGGTGATTTGGATATCAATATTTTCCAGCACAAGCCTTATCTTGATAATTTCAAAAAAGAAAACAATCTTGATCTAGTAGAAGCATTCCAAGTACCAACGGCTCCGCTTGGTATTTACTCAGGTAAAAAGAACACGCTTGACGCTGCTTTCAAAGGCATGAGTGTCTCTGCACCAAACGATCCAAGTAACTTTGCACGTGCTTTGGTTATGATGAATGATCTTGGTTGGATTACCCTAAAAGACAACATCGATCCATTGACTGCATCAAAAGCTGATATCGCTGATAACAGTAAATACGATATCGATATCATTGAATTAGAAGCAGCTCAGTTGCCACGCGCCCGTGATGAAGTTGACTTTGCCGTTATTAACGGTAACTATGCAACGGATGCGGGTATCAAGCTAACTGAAGCTCTATTCCAAGAGCCAAGCTTCTCTTATGTCAACTGGTCAGCGATTAAGTCTGCTGATACTGGCAAAAAATGGGTTGAAGACGTAACCAACGCTTATAATTCAGAAGCTTTCAAAAAGTACGCTCATGACACTTTCCCAGGTTATAAATATCCAAAAATCTGGGGCGCTGATCATGGTGCGCACACTGACGCCGCTGCACCTGCTGAAGCTGAAGCAGCTGCTCAGTAAGTAGACTAACACTCAAAAATGGTTGCTCTAAATAAACCATTTTTAAGCTTAAGTAGTAAAAGCCCATTATTCACGAATGATGGGCTTTTTTTGGTCTCAATTTTATGAACGGCAAACAATTACTCGTAGTCTATCCAACATAATTTGGATATAACGAAGCCCAGTGAAAGTACTAGAAGTGGGAGATTAAACAAGATTAACGCAGTAATACTTTTATAGCAGAATGACCTATATAGTGAAAATGACGTTACAACCTGTTAGTCCTTTGTAGGAAACCGTCACTCGCTCTTTCACTTCACACAAATTTTTCTTATAGTAGATAAGCTTAATAGTTACTAGGCAAAATTAAATATAACTATTACTGATAAATTAAATAATAAACTATAAGGATAATAATATGAGCGTTAAAAATTATAAAATTCGTACCGCTGGACAAGCAAACATTCCTGTACTCGGTCTTGGCACATGGCAATCAACCGGACAAGATTGCATCGACGTCGTCAAACAAGCGTTAGAGATGGGTTACGAGCATATTGATACTGCTCAGGCTTACGGCAATGAAAAAGAAGTTGGACAAGGTATCAAACAATCTGGTGTGGCTCGCGATAAGTTCTTTTTGACCACGAAGATATTTCCTGACGATATGAAGTTTCAACCAGAAAAACTAATCGCAGCGGCTAAGCGCTCTTTAGAAGATTTGGATACTGATTACGTCGATTTACTGCTGTTACACTGGCCTGATGATCGTGTACCACTGTCTGAAACCATTCCTGCATTGTGTGAACTACAGAAACACGGCTTAACGCGTCACATCGGTGTATCTAACTTTAATATCGCTAACATTATTGAAGCTAAAAAGTATGCTGACGTACCAATTGTGGTCAATCAGGTTGAGTTTCATCCGTTCATCAAGCAAAACACTTTGCAGACTTTTTTGAACAATCACCATATTTTATTAGAAGCCTACTCACCGCTCGCGCGTGGTGATGTATTTGATAACGATACCATCAAAGAAATTGCAGATAAGCATAATGTGACACCAGCGCAGATATCATTGGCTTGGATTTTGTCAGATAAGCATCGTGTCGCCATTCCGAAGACTGCAAACCCTGACCATTTACAAGGCAACTTAGATGCCCTCAATGTGCAATTGAGTGCTGAAGAATTAGAAAAGATTGGCAACTTAGCTAGTAGCGATGGTCGCAAAATCGAACATCCTGACTATAGCCCTGTATGGGATGACTAATATTTCGTCATATTAGAGCGTATTCTAAATTTAAACGAGCAAATACTTAATCAGGATATACTCTAAAACCCGTATAAAAAAAGAGCCGCTAATTGATTTTAGCGGCTCTTTTTTTTGATTAAATTTGTTCAAATATAGCCGATTCAATTTAAAAGTAGTACAAGGCAACCGAGCGTAGATGTATATCAAATACTTCAAGCGAGGTTAACGCAGTAATACTTTTATAGTGGAATAACTGTATTACTGCTGCAGCGTATTAGTCTCATGAATCTTTTCAGCAGGATTGTATTGCTCAGAAGATGGTACGGCACCGCTACGATTGTTCTCTTTCATTGATTTGGCCACTTCTGGAGGCATATAATTTTCATCATGCTTTGCCAATACTTCACCAGCCACAAAAGTATCGCCTTGCATTTTGCCAGTGGCAACCACACCTGAGTTTTCAGCGAATAAATCTGGCAAAATACCTTGATAAGTCACTGGAACGGTTGATTCAAAATCAGTAATCGCAAACTCAACATTCAGTGGATTGTCTGCTGCACGCTGTACGCTACCTGCGACCACCATACCGCCCGCACGAATGCGCTTATCTTGTGGCGCCTCACCTTTCGCTATGGCGGTCGCATCAAAGTAGTAGTCCGTCTGTTGCCCAATAGCATACAGCACCAGCACCACGGCTATTGCGGCTCCTGCAAGCGTAAACATAACCCACATCAGTTTTTTGCGACGAACTGCATTCATACCACTACCTCATTGATGAGTCGCTGTTTTACAAACCATAATCAATCTATAAAACAGAAAAATTTGAAGAAACTACCATTAGAAAAACTTTCTAAAAATGTCTTTCTAATCGTACTCTTCTAACGGCTATATGGTAGCATTTTTCGGACAAATCAATAGGCCTTATAGTGAGGTATGATGTTACCCATTGATAAATGGCTCACTGACCATTTATGCACTAAAGTCATGATATCGAAATGTTTTTTAACGAGATTGCTTGGTTGCAGATGGTGTTGCTTTAGTCGTACGCTGTGCCTGACGTGCTTGCTGAATTGTCAGCTGCTTGATAAGGGCTTGTCTCTGGCGGCGACTATAAGCAATAAAAATCAGCATCGCGCCAACCGTAATAGCCCAACATGACCAAACAAAAACACCATGCTTACCCATGGCAATGAACTCAGATACGCTATAAAAATAGGGCTGCATAATCGTTTCCTAGCCGTTATTTATGTTGACCACGGATGTATTCTTTCACCCATGCTTTGCCTTGGTCACGATACAATATCAAAGTATTGGTACGATAAATCGCTAACGTTGCCACCAGTAAATAGCTACCAATTACCATCAATAGCAATGGCATCCACATATCCGCCGACATCTTTGGCGCTGAGGTCAAACTAAAAGTTGAACCCTGATGCAATGTATTCCACCACTGTACTGAGTACTTGATAATCGGTAAGTTCACGGCACCAACAATCGATAAAATGGCTGCCGCTTTGCCGCGATTGGCAGTATGCTCAAAGGCTGCAAACAGTGCCATGACACCAGCATATAGGAATGCTAAAATCAGCATAGACGTTAAGCGTGCATCCCAGACCCAATAAGTACCCCAAGTGGGTTTTGCCCAAATAGAGCCTGTAATCAAGCTAATAATACAGAGCAAGAAGCCTATGGGAGCAATCGCCTGAGCCACCAAACTGGCCGTCTTAATCTTCCAGACTAAGTATATTGCCCCCAATATAGCGAGCGCAAAATAAATAGAAATCGCAAGACCAGCAGCTGGTACGTGGATAAAGATAATGCGGTAGCTATTGCCCTGCAAATAGTCAGGTGGTGCAAAAGCAAGCCCCCAAACACTACCTATCAGCAGGCAAATACTGGCTAATATGGCCAACCACTTAACCCAAGGTCCAAAGATACGGAAAAACTCCTTGGTACCCACAGTGGTCAAAAAGCCTTGCCAAATGCGCTGCCACAGGCTAGGAGATGAGACGTTATTCAGGTTGGGCATGGGGATAAACCTATTTGCGCAGCTCTTTGGTCATAACGGACACAGCACACTATGGGCGCTATTATCTATGAACCTGCTGGCGTTAAACACTGGATAGAATCTACAAGTGATTGTTTGCGTATTAAGTTGGCTATTATAGCAAAATTACCCGTTTTCAACAGGCTGTTAATATAAAGGTTTTTTATGAGGACTGTTGATGCATCCTACTTGACTTTTAATTAAGCCACGCCATTTTTAAGGTCATCGCAATTACCCACGGCATAATCAAAACCGAAATAATACTGCCTGCTAATAACAACGCTAAAATAGGCAAGCCATTCAAACCAGAAGCGAATAAATCAACGGCACCAGTCGCAAAAATCAATACCGGCAACTGCATCGGCAAGGCGATTAATGGCACGAGCACCGCGCCATTTTTCAATGATAGAGTCAAACTACTGGCAACTGCTGACAGCATCAACAGCATGGGGCTACCCGTCACAATAGAGGCCATTAGTATCCACGCCTCAAACCAACTGAGCTGAAACAATGGTACGGCAAGCAAGCTGAGCGCCGCCACAATGCCACTACTAAAAATCCAATGAATCACCAAACGTATCAATACCCATAGTGGCAATGAAGCGTTGGCGACGACCAACTGTGCAAGCGTGCCATTATCAAGCGCAGGCTTAAATAATCCATCAACGCCCATTACTAATGACAACAGAGCGGCAATCCATACGGCAGACACACCGAGGCGCTGCAATAACGCAGGCTCGCTACCTACTGCTAGCGGAAACAACGTAATAATGACCAGAAACAGTACTAAAGGATACAACCACTGCACTGCTCCTTGCTGCTTCACTTGCCATTCACGACGCCATAACTGCATAAAACTGATGCCGCGCACAGCAGATGCGATAACGTTCGAGCCTTTATCTGTTGTTTGTACGGGACTGTCTGTCATTATCCGTCCTTTTACTTACACTACTTATAGTTACCGCACTTATTGGAGCTATCACACTTGTTATAGCTATCGTATTCATACCATATAATCTGACAAATCAAGCACTTGGTTGGCAACACCAACGGCCTGATGACTGGTCATTAATATTGAGCCGCCAGCATTGGCAAAGTCACTTAACCTGTCTTCCATTCGTACCACCATATCGACATCAAGCGCAGTAAAAGGCTCATCAAGTAACCACAAAGGTGTGATATCAGGTGTTAATAGATATAATCTTGCGAGGGTAATACGGCGGGTCTGCCCAGCAGATAAATGACTTGAGCTAACGGTCTCAAACCCTTGTAATCCTACCCAAGCGAGCGCATCATCGATATCAGTGACACTTGGTGTGATACCATATAAATTCAGTAGAAATGTTAGATTTTGCGCGACGGTGAGATTTGGATGAATACCCAGCTGGTGCGAGACATATAGAGGTTGAATAGGCAGAGTCACAGCTCCCTGATAAACAACCTCACCAGTAATCACTGGCAATAATCCAGCCAGCTGCATCAGTAACGTTGTTTTACCTGTACCGTTCGCACCAACTAAATGACAGATGCTACCAGCAGATAAATTGAGAGAGACGGCTTCACACAAAGGTATTTCACCGCGCTGGACCGTCAAGCCATCAAGCACCAGTAAAGGCGTATCCAAAGCTGTCATCAAAACCTCTCGTTATTTATCTAGCAGCCATTAATATTCATCACAAACCAATACGATGTTCATGGCATAATACTTTATGCTTACCACAAACACTCAGTATAACAAATTGTCGATTACTATGACCTCAAAACCTATGCAGACTTCAAAAGATAACCAAAACCTAGACTTAGAAACAAACACGTCGACGTTTACCATTAATAGCTTAATCGACGCCCAAGTTGATTTTATGCAGCAATGGTTACGCCAGCAGGCTGAGCCACTGAGTATGGAAGCTTGGCAATGGTTTGGCGCACAACCACTTAACAAATACATCAGCCGTGATAACTTGCAGCATTTGATGAGTGACTGGCTACTGAGTCAGCCCATGACGGCGGTGATGCGTAAGGATATCCGTGACATCTTGCACACGGTTATTTATCATCCAGTCAATGATAACGTGCCATTATCTGAGCTAGTAGATGATACACAGGTTGAGACGCTAGCCACCTATGTAGGCAGCCATGAGCAGCAGCGCAATATCCTCATTCACACGCTAGTTGGCAATGAAACCTTTGCAGATTTACTGACCCAAACGCTATATCACGCGATTAACGACTTTATGGAAAGCACGCTAGATAAAGCGGGTGGTGTGGGTAAGTTGATGAAACTGGGACGCAGCTCTTTTGAAAAAGCGACCAACAGAAATCTTGACGAAAAACTGCAAGCCTATTTACACCGCAATATTAAGGATTTAACACGTCGCGCAGAAGCCAATGCACAAGCACATCTGTCAAATGAAGAAGTGGCAAGGCTATTAGTCACTGGTTGGGCGCGCATCAAAGAGCAGCCTGTCAGTCATTTGCAAACTTATCTACGTGACGAGCCTGACAACAGTAGTATTGATCATATCGAAGCCAGTATTCAGCAAAGCTATAACCGCCTGCGCGTGTCGCCTTATTTGCATACACTAGCAGCAGCAAGCATCGATACTTGGTATGACAATCATCAAACAGACACAATTGCGACCGTTGCAGCCAGTTTGCATATTGATGAGCAAGCCATGACACAGTTTAGTACGATGCTACTGCCTGTCGTACACGATGCGCTTGATAGTCCATGGTTTGTGGCACATATTCGTCAGATGTTAGAAGCGTTTTATGCACAATCGCATATCAAAGAAGGGTTGGCACTCAATAACGAGTAACTCAACATTTTGGGTTATACAGCGGACACCATTATCATTCACTTATTGATCAGCAACATACATTATGAGCCAAACGACTAAACGCAGCTTATGGCAAAAACTCAAACAGTTATTGACTGCTGCTGCACCGCAGGCTGTTGCTGATACTGATGTGCGCAATGATGATATAAGTAGCAGAGAGACTAGTGGCTTACATGACCATAGTGACTCGCATAATCATAATGAGAATAAGAGCAACTCTGACTCTCCCACTGAAAATGAAAGTGAGCATATACAAACTGATGCTTTAAGCTTAGATAAAGAGCAACCCGAGCAATCTGACATACTTATTATCGACTGTCTGAAACAGTATCTTAATACCAAAAAATGGCACTATACTTATCACCGCCCGAAAGCCAATGATGACCAGCAATCACATCATTTGTCTTTTTCGATGCGTCACAAACAACTAATCTGTGCTTATCTGTTTCGCTGGCAGGAGAAAAACAAGCTGCTGGCGATCTATGGTATTTTGCCATTTTCAATCCCAGAGAGCCACCAAAGCGCTGCGATGCTACTAATCACACAAATCAATTACAATATGATGATTGGTAACTTGGAGATGGATGTCAATGACGGAGAAATACGCTATAAAACCGCCATCGATGTCGAAGCAGTTGATATCGACAAAGCACTGATCGAACACTTACTACAAAGCGTGGTTGCTATGACCACTGTCGCTCATGAGTTGTTTAGTGATTTGATCAATAATCAAGATCCTGCAGAGGATATGCAAACGTTACTTGCAGAGCTACACCAACAAGCAGACGCTCGCACGTTCTTTTTGCCCACGCAGTTTGTGCAATGAACCCGTAGCTATTTACCTAACTGTCCACTCACCCGTTTAGAAAACCATTGTCCTATGCTAAAAATTGCCTACTCTGATATCTTTCGTTACTCAGTGCCTGAAAAGCATCGCTTCCCTATGCAGAAGTACACCATGATTCCTGAGCGCTTAGTGGCCGAAGGGACTATCACGACCGATAATTTTTTTGCGCCTGCACGCTTAAGTGAAGACGAGATTTTGACCACCCATACGTATGACTACTGGTATCAACTGAAAACGCAAACGTTACCACGAAAAGAAGCACGTGCTATCGGCTTTGACATGACACCCGAGCTGGTAGAGCGTGGTCGTTATATTGCCCATGCGACCTATGAATGCGCATTATATGCACAGCAATTTGGCGTGGCCATGAATGTCGCAGGTGGCACGCATCATGCGTTTGCCGATCATGGTGAAGGGTTTTGTGTCTTTAACGATGTCTGTATTGCTAGCAATTTATTATTAGATCGCGGATTGGCACAAAAGGTTTTGGTGGTTGATTTAGACGTGCACCAAGGTAATGGTAACGCTAGCATCATGGCAGACGAGCCACGCGTTTTTGTGTTCAGTATGCATGGTGCAAAGAACTATCCTTTTCGCAAGCAAGTATCAGACTTAGATATTGAGCTAGATAACGATACAGGTGATGCCGAGTATTTACAGATATTAAAGGATACGCTACCGCGCTTGATAAAAGAGTTTGCACCCGACATGATTTTCTATCAGTCTGCTGTCGATGTGCTCGCTACCGATAAGTTGGGCAAACTTGGCTTGACGATGGAGGGTTGCAAAGCGCGTGATGAATATGTGTTGCAGCAAGCAAAAACCGCCAACATCCCTGTTGCTATCGTGATGGGTGGCGGCTATTCAGAAGATATCGGAGATGTGGTTGAAGCGCACTGCAATACTTTCCGTCTGGCGCAGCAGATATTCTTTGGTAAGTAAACCGCACCTATGCCAACTTAAAGAGTTGGCTACTACAAAAGTGCCGTAATACCCTGCCAGCCCACACGAATACCAAGCACCGTGACAATCAATAAAATAAGCTGACGAAAACGAGCTTGCGGTAAGTAACGACGCAGGCGAATACCAACCAAAAGAGTGACGATAGATATTACACTAAGCAAAGTAATCAGCTGCCACTCCCCACTACTCAACGCCATAATTGGTTCACGCAGTACGATAATTTGGGCAACTTTACCTAAGAAATAACACATATTACCAACTTTCGCGATGGTGTTTTTATCATCGCTAGCAGACAGCAGGTACATCATCAAGATGGTCGACATGGCATTGGTCGCACCGCCAATAACGCCGGCGCTAAAACCAACCATAATCAGCACAGGCTTAGTATCTGGTAGACGTATTTGTTTGCCAAGTAAACTACTGATGACATAGAAGGCAATAACCGCTGCCAGTGTCAATAGAATATAAGCACTATCTATCCATAGCAATAACTTGGCACCCAATATACTGCCAAGTAAGCTAGTCAATGCCAGCAGCCAATAACGCCTGCCATAATAAGTAAAGTTTTGCCAAATTGTACGACCACCACCAGACAACCAAGTCATCGCATTGAGTAGTATAGAGGGGAAAATAACCAACACAATTGCGTGTGGTAACGGGTAAATGCTCGCAAGAGCTGTGGTCGTCACCAACGTTACGCCTAGCCCGCTAATACCATGCAGCAGCGATGCCATTGCAAAAATCAAAGTCAGTATTAGCATCTGCGTGCTATCGTTACCCGCCATTTCCATCATATGTCATACCACTCGCGGCTTTATATTTACATTTATAGCGACAGCACTAAGGCCTGCCCTAATTTCAATAATGGCGATAAAAAAGCAATAAAACTTAGTCAAGTAAAGCAACTAAGGACAGATAATATTTTCATATTACCTGTCCTTAATGCCATTCGATGTGGACTTAGCCAGTTTTGTTTTGGTGCATCACATACTGTCTTATTCAGATTGAACGCATATCTTAGCTATTATGGCGCTGCCACACTGTTTCACCGATGATGCTAGCCAATTGCTCAGCAATCTTATCTTTGCTTGCTTTTTCAAGCATGACGCTATCATTCTCATAACGCTCTGAAAAGAACACCTGCATAGCATTATCGTCACTAGCAAAGCCAATATCAGCCCGTGAGACATCATTGCAAGCAATCAAATCTAAGTTTTTGGAAATAAGTTTACCACGAGCATAGTGCTCGACATCTTGGGTCTCTGCGGCAAAACCAACGACAAACAATTCTGGATGAGCAAGAGAAATAGTCGCCAAAATATCAGGATTTTTAACCAGATTTAGCATCATTGCATCTTGCGTTTTTTTGATTTTTTGCGGAGCTGCCTCTTCCGTACGATAATCAGCAACAGCAGCCGTCGCAATAAAGATATCAGCGACTCTTACATTATCATCGGTGCTAGTCGTGACAACATCCTGCTCGTCCCCACAATCGCAATCACCGTGGTGGTCATGTGAATGTGAGTGGTCATGATGATCATGGTCGTGGTCATGCTCGTCTTCAGATATGTATTGTAGCTCGCTATGTGTACCATCCACACATTGTTGCGCGGCAGTCAGCATCTCTTGCGCAGATAAAACATCTATACGCGTGACTTTAAGCGGTGTAGGCAGTGCTACTTTACCACCTGTAATCAAAATCACCTCGGCACCGGCAGCCACACAAGCACGCGCCAAAGCAAAACCCATTTTTCCGGTAGAGTGATTGGACAAATAGCGAACCGGATCGATTGCTTCTACTGTCGGTCCAGCGGTAATCACCACTCGCTTGCCTGCAAGTAGTTGCGGTGTCGTTTGCATGGCATTGAATAATAATACTTCGGCCAATAGCTCCTCAGGCTCAGGTAGTCGCCCTGCGCCCACATCACCACAAGCCTGTTCACCGCTTGCAGGCTGTATCACATGATAATTCATGTCGCCCAGCGTTTGCACATTGAGGTTTACCGCTGGATGCGCCCACATCTGCTGATTCATCGCAGGGGCGACAATGACAGGTGCGGTAGTAGCAAGACAAACTGTGGTCAGCAGATCATCCGCCATACCCATCGCAAGACGTGCGAGCGTATTGGCCGAGGCTGGTGCAATGACGATTAAATCTGCCCATTTAGCCAATTCAATATGCCCCATCCCTGCTTCTGCTTGCTCATCCAGTAGTGAGATATGCACCTCATTACCAGTCAAGGCCTGCAGTGTCAGCGGTGTGATAAAGGCCTGTGCACCTGTGGTCATAATGACGCGCACATTAAAGCCCGCTTTGATTAATAAGCGAGCAAATATAGCAGATTTATAAGCGGCGATACCGCCAGTGATAGCAAGCACAATATTAGACATAAGCATGGCAACAATAAAAAAGTTGAAAGATAAAATTGCGCTTATAGTAACAATTATGAGATAAGTTGGGTAAGAATTTCGATATTTACCAAATATCTTTAGCAGCAATCCATTTTCAAGGAGTGATAATGGCGATTAAAGACTGGCATGAAGATGACAGACCACGTGAGAAGTTGTTGAAGTTTGGTGCGGCTCATTTGTCCGATGCAGAGATATTAGCCATATTTCTACGTACAGGCACTCAATCACAGTCAGCGATTGAGCTGGCTCGTCATTTAATCGAGCAGTTTGGTAGCTTAGCAGAACTCTTGGCAGCCCCGCAAGACATCGTCCTAGCCTGTCATGGTATCGGCCCTGCAAAATACTCACAGATATTAGCCTCGCTTGAGATGGGTACGCGCTATTTGGACAGCCAACTCAAAACTGGCCAAGCACTCGGGCGCTCTCAAGCAGTCAAAGATTATATCAGCACCCAATTACGCGGTGAGCATCGTGAAGTTTTTGCCGTTCTTTGTTTGGACAATGCACTCAACCTGTTAAATTTTGAGATACTATTCACAGGCGGCATCTCATCGTGCTCCGTCTGCATGAAGCACGTACTACGCCACGCGTTGAGTCATGCAGCCAGCCAATTAATCATCGCACACAATCATCCTCATACCGACTCCAAGCCATCGACAGCTGATAACTTACTCACCTATGAGCTAAAAAAAGCCTGTGATTTATTAGACATATCTTTAATCGATCATATTATCGTCGGACGTAACGATACTCTATCCTATGCCGAAAGCTGTTTGGCGCCTTTTGGGTAGTTTTATCTGACTTATTTGGTCTTTGGTCGCACTAGCTATATACTTTATGCAGCTTGATACATATTATCGACACAGCGTAGCATTTTAACCGTTGATAGTCGCCTACAACTGTTTCATATTGAGGGCTATCTTTATCTTTTATTTGTCTTTTCCTAATTGGACTTCAAAGCCAATTATTGGTAGCTGGCTTAACCTAGCTATAAGACCACTAAACGTCCGAAAAATAACAACTATATAGATTCGACTATTTTTATACCTACATTTCTCACGCTTTTGGTTCAGCGTTACAAAGGAGACAGTCATGGCAATTGGCTTATTTATTTTGGCAATCATCATTCAATTAGCCATGGTTTTGGCCATCTTTTTGTTGTCCCTGTCACGTGTTACTGGCAGCGTTACTGCCCTTGTTACCGTTATCGTTACTGCCGTTATCAGTCCATGGTCACTTATATTAGGTGTGCCGATAGCACTGCTATGCTTAATATTACTCGTTGCTCCTCTTCGTCAGTCACTGATTACCAAGCCTGTCTATAAAGCATTGGGCGGCGCGATGCCGAGCATGAGTGATACCGAACGTGAGGCACTTGATGCAGGCACAAGCTGGTGGGAAAAAGAGCTATTTATGGGTGCGCCTAACTGGGATGCTTTTGCCAATTATCCGTATCCAGAACTGTCAGAAGAAGAACAAAGCTTTATAGACAATGAAGTAGAAGTGCTGTGTGCCATGCTTGATGAGTGGAAAATTCAGCATGAAGATAAAGACCTGTCGCCTGAGGCGTGGCAATTTATTAAAGCCAATGGCTTCTTAGGTCTGATTATTCCTAAAGAATTTGGTGGTCTAGACTTTAGCTCGTATGCGCAAAGCCGTATCATGAGCAAAATCGCCTCTCGCTCTCCTACAGCCGCTGTAACCTGTATGGTGCCAAACTCGCTCGGCCCTGGTGAGCTGTTGATGCATTATGGTACGGATGAGCAAAAACAACGCTGGTTACCCGGTCTTGCCAAAGGTGAGGAAGTACCTTGCTTTGGTCTAACGGGTCCTGAAGCGGGCTCAGATGCAGGTGCTATTCCTGATACAGGTGTAGTCTGCTACGGCATGCATGAAGGTGAGCAAGTACTCGGCCTACGGATGAATTTCTCAAAGCGTTGGATTACGTTGGCACCTATCGCCACAGTTGTGGGCTTAGCATTCAAAATGCATGACCCAGAAGGCCTGCTCGGAGATTCTGAAAAAACCGATTACGGTATTACCTGTGCACTCATTCCTGCCAGCCATCAAGGCGTCATCACAGGGCCACGTCATAACCCAATCGGCTCGCCATTTATGAATGGTACAGTCGATGGCAAAGATGTCTTCATCCCATTAGATTACATCATCGGCGGTGTCGAAAACGCTGGTCGCGGTTGGCGCATGCTGATGGAATGCTTGGGCGTTGGTCGAGGCATCTCTCTCCCTGCATTATCAACCTCAGCCAGTGAGATGACGTATCTGTCTGTTGGTGCTTTTGCCAAGGTTCGTGAGCAGTTTAAAATCTCTGTCGGTAAGTTCGAAGGCGTACAAGACGCCACCAGCCGTATGGCCAGCAATACTTATATGCTAGAAGCGTTTCGCCATCTCGTTACATGCGGATTGAATCAAGGTGGTACGCCGTCAGTCATGACGGCCATGGCGAAATACTACGCCACCGAAACCATGCGCAGTGTGATCAACGACGGTATGGATGTCGTTGGTGGACGCGCGGTACAGATGGGGCCACGTAACTTTTTGGCGACGCCGTATCAGGCTATTCCGGTCTCTATCACGGTTGAGGGTGCAAACATATTGACCCGCTCATTGATGATCTTTGGTCAAGGTGCCATGCGCTGCCATCCGTATCTATTTGATGAGTTACAACTGCTACAAAGCAAAGATAAAGAAGGGGCGACTCGAAAATTCGATACGCTTTTCTTTAGACATTTGGGTTATACCTTCAATCGTGGCGCAAAAGCCTTCGTCGCAGGTTATGTCGGGGGTAGCAATAATGCCCCAAATTTTGCAGACAGCTTTACCCGTCCCTACTACAAACATATTAACCGCCTAAGCGCGGGCTTTGCCTTAACGGCCGATATGGCGTTGGGATTGTTGGCTGGTGACTTAAAACGCAAAGAAATGCTCTCTGGTCGCTTGGCTGATATTCATAGTCATTTATTTATCGCAACGGCTATTTTGCAGTTTTATGAACATGGCACCAAATCAAAGTCTGAGCGCTTACATGCTGAAGTTGCCTTGCAAAATAGCCTATACACTATTCAAGAAGCCTTTTTATCATTCTTTGATAATTTTCCAAATCGTATGGCAGCCAAATTGGTCAGCTTTGTGACTTTCCCAACTGGTCGTATTTTTACGCCGCCAAGTGATGAACTCAAACGCCAGTTGGGTGATGTCTTTATGGATGACTTTGAGGCCAACCCTTTCCGTGATTATCTAAAAACCATGGTCTACTACACGACCGAAGAAGACGATGTGACTGGGCGTATGGAGCATGCGTATCAGACCTTGACCAGCATCGAACCGTTATGGCAGAAGTTTAAAAAGGCAGAACACAAAGACAGTTTTGAAGGTCTTACCTTTGAAGATCATGTTGTGCATGCCAGTCAAAATGAGGACATCACTGAAGAAGAAGCTGAAGTGCTCATTCAATACAATGCCATACGCTTCGACTCGTTGTTGACCGATGTGTTCGATGAAGATCTATCAAATGTGCAAGAACGTGCCAATCCACATAGCCTCGACAACGCTGTACAGCAACTGACTGACTATGCACAACTAAAAAGTGCAGCACAAGCCAGAAATGGCATTGCGACTGATAACGATGTTCTAGATGATGACTTAAACACTTCTGCTGATACCGATATTTCTACCAGTACCGATAAACCAACAGGGGATGCCAACCCTGATCATGGCTATGAGATTGACGGTGATGTCGAGATGGTTGCTGAGCAAGATACTGTGGAAGAAGTACAAGCACAAACCGACTTTGAAGACTCTGACCCTGAGACAGAAGCACTGGATCCTCGATACCGTGATGCAGAATCGCATTTAAGCGAACGCATGAGTAATAACCATCGTCTCAATAAATACAATGCTGAAAATTCTGACAACTTAGATAGCGATGACAAATCTGACCATTTAGAAATCGCGAATGACAACGTACAAAAATCCAATAATCTGGATAGCACTGAAAACTCACAGGTAGAAGATAGTGTGGAGGAACCATCTACATCCGAGAGCAAGTGGCGAGATGGTCTGCGTCGTGATGAAAGCGATAATGTATAAACACAGCAATATATAAATGTGACCGCGTTCAAGACGTAGAAATATTAAATACCACATAACTATTGTTTGATTTAAAAAGACTGTCCAATTTGGGCAGTCTTTTTTTTGGTTACAAACAAAAACTTTTGCTTATCATTAGTGGAAAAAAGCAGTATTATCTGCTCACTTCAAATCGTGGGTAGCCTTATAAGCAGCTTTACCATTGGGTTTATCTCGGCTGAATCATAAAAAAATGTTGCAGTAACCTTAACAATTATTTTATATTGTTTGAGAGCCTGACATAAAATGACCAATCAAAATTTATAGACGTAGCAAGATCGGGTGTAGAAATAGCAATCATTTACGCATTGATTTATTATCATACCTGCTATTGGACGTTGTACACAAAAGGATAGAGGTTATGTGGAAAAATATGGGACTGACGGGCAAGATCATGGTTGCCATGGCGCTCGGTATCATACTGGGTTTGTTTATAAACTATTCAGGACTAAACGCTGAAGGCGGTTTTGTTAATACCTACATTACAAACGGCTTTCTCGCTATTATTGGCAAGCTA
Organism: Psychrobacter fjordensis; assembly: GCF_904845995.1. Taxonomy (NCBI): domain Bacteria; kingdom Pseudomonadati; phylum Pseudomonadota; class Gammaproteobacteria; order Moraxellales; family Moraxellaceae; genus Psychrobacter; species Psychrobacter fjordensis. Next base: position 1,523,513 of record NZ_CAJGYP010000001.1, on the reverse strand, counting down.
TTTGTTAACTCACTCAAAATGTTGGTTGTACCGCTAGTACTTATCTCATTGATTTGCGGTGTGTGCGGTATTGGTGATATTCGTCTGCTTGGTCGTATTGGTACCAAAACCTTTATGATCTACATGTTCACCACCGCACTTGCTATTGCAACGGCGATTGGACTTGGCATCCTGTTTGGTATTGGTAAAGGTATGGACATTGGTACAGATGCTACCTTTGAAGCCGCATCAGCGCCACCTTTGCTTGATGTATTCTCTAATATTATTCCATCAAACCCCATCAGCGCGATGGCCAATGGCGATATGTTATCCATCATTTTCTTTGCGATTTTGATTGGTGTCAGTATCTTGATGGTTGGCAAGCCTGCCAAAGGCTTGGTTAAAAGTTTAGAGCTCATCAATGAAGTCATCTTAAAGATGGTGACTATCATTATGAACCTAGCACCTTATGGTGTCTTTGCACTATTGACTAAAGCCATGGCAGAGCTTGGCTTAGATTTGATTTGGTCATTGCTTGGTTATGTGGCTGTATTGATCGGCTCATTGGCGTTCCATTTCTTTATCACCATGATGATTGTCCTAAAAGTCGCTTCAGGCTTATCAATCAAAACCTTTTTGGCAAAAATGCGTGAAGTACAGATTTTTGCATTCAGCACCTCAAGCTCGAACGCAACGATTCCTATTACCTTACGTACCGTTACTAAGCGTATGGGTGTCAATAACTCTGTTGCCTCGTTTACCGTTCCTTTTGGTGCCACCATCAACATGGATGGTACGGCAATCATGCAGGGTACAGCGACCATTTTCATTGCCAATATTTATGGTATTGATTTGGGTGTGACCGAATACTTAACTGTTATCTTAATGTCCGTATTGGCCTCTGTCGGTACCGCTGGTGTACCGGGTGTTGGTCTGATCATGCTATCGATGGTATTTGCACAAGTTGGCTTACCTATCGAAGGTATTGGCTTAATCTTAGGTGTGGATCGTATCCTAGACATGCTACGTACTGCTGTGAACGTTGGTGGTGATGCTGCTGTGACAGCTATCGTAGCAAAATCAGAAGGTAAAATGGATGTAGCCATTTATAACGACCCTAATGCTGGTGCCAAAGACGTATTTGACGGTCATATTGATGAAGACAATGAGCGCGAATTCTCAGAAGTCTTTAGTGATGGCATCATGGGTAGCGAGTACGATGATGTCGATCGTCGCAGCTAACCACGCTTGCTAAAGAGACGTCCATAAAATAAAAACCTCAGTCAAAATTGGCTGAGGTTTTTTTATAATCAATAATCAGTAAAACCAACAACTAATTAGCCAAATACGTATTTAGTAATCATCGCCAAACACACCACCACGATCATCGGACGAATCAGCTTGCTACCGCCCTTGACCACCATGTGAGAGCCAAAGTACGCTCCTATCGTTTGTCCAACCATCATCGCCAGCCCTACTTTCCACAAGACATTACCGCCTATGATAAAGAAGATTAGCGAGCCTACATTGGTGGATAGGTTCAATACTTTTGCGGCACCTGTCGCTTCTATAATCTGGCGACCGCGCAATGCCACATTACCAAGCGCAAAAAACATACCAGTGCCTGGCCCAATATAGCCATCATAAAAACCAATGATTGGTGCAACGACTTTTTGCCATTTACTTTCGGATATACGCGGTGCCGCTTCTACCTCACCCAGTCTAGGTGCAAACAATGTATAGATACCAATAGCGGCAATCAAAAACGGAATCAGCTTTTCGAGCAAATCCGGTGGCGACATCTGAACGGCAATCGTACCGATAACGGAACCAATAAAAGCAGCAATAATACCTACTTTTATACGTTGCGGCTTTACGACACCTTTTCGAATCATCGTAATAGACGCTGCAAGCGCACCTGATGCAGCCTGCAGCTTATTGGTGCCTAGCGTGAGTACTGGCGGGATATTAGCAAGTAACATGGCTGGTATGGTCAGTAAACCGCCGCCGCCCGCGATGGCATCAATAAACCCTGCCAACGCTGCCACAGCCGTAAGCATTAAAATGACTTCTAATGAAAGTGATAAGTCCATGACTCTGACCTGCAAAATTTATAATAAAAAAGAAAGCCCTACAAATCGGCTCTGGGAATTAGATTTAAAATACTGCTATTAGCATTTCTATTAATATTGTTATTGATACTGTTATTAAAGTTGCTGTTGAAGTAGCTTTTAGGGTAGCTATTGATTTTGCTAATGTCGCCCATTATAGAGATAAAGGGCTAAAAAAAACCAAAAACATGGCAAAGTCTGTTAAATTTGTCTAACCACTTACCAAATACACAAGATAAAAACAGTCTGACTAAAGATTGTATCGACTGGCTGTATTTTTATCTATGACCTCAACTTTGTCGCATCGCTATTACTAATATGCTGAGCTAATAGTTTTTGATTGACGTATTTTGTTGTGTATATTAATAAGAGTATGAGAAACTGTTCTTGTCTGGCTACTATATCGTTGAGAGCAGTAGTATAGATATTTGAAGTTATTGAACTATTTAGTAAATTGTATTTAGCAAATGAGGATGATATGGCAATACGAAGGATTAAGGCGTTTTTTGAGTTTGAGGCGGCAGGCGGTATCGTCTTAGCATTGGCTGCGATTGCTGCAATGATTATTGCTAACTCCCCTCTTAATACGTGGTATGAAGGCTTTATCCATGCCCCTGTTGCTATCCAAATCGGTGAATTTGCTATCGCTAAAGACGCGCATCACTGGATCAACGATGGTCTGATGGCGATTTTCTTTTTCTTAGTCGGCCTTGAGCTCAAACGCGAAGTCTTAATTGGTGAGCTATCCAACGTCAAACAAATCATACTACCCGCTGGTGCGGCATTGGGCGGCATGATTGCCCCTGCCATCGTTTACTTACTCTTTAACTATAATGAGCCTGAGTTTTGGAAAGGATGGGCGATCCCTGCGGCCACAGATATTGCGTTTGCGCTTGGTATCTTGAGCTTGCTAGGTAACCGTGTACCCAACTCCCTAAAAGTATTCTTAGTATCGATTGCTATCTTTGATGATATCGGTGCGATTTTGATTATCGCTTTATTTTATACTAGTGATTTGTCATTACAGTCATTGGCATTAGCAGCGTTATGTCTGCCTTTCTTATATATTCTTAATCGCCGCAATGTCACTAGTATCACGCCTTATCTACTCATCGGTGTGATTATGTGGGTCGCAGTACTCAAGTCTGGTATTCATGCCACCTTGGCTGGTGTGGTCTTAGCACTATTTATTCCTATGTTTGACCGTACTGATCCTGAGCATTCTCCGCTTGAGGAGTTAGAGCACGATCTACATAATACCGTTGCCTTTGGTATCTTGCCATTATTTGCATTTGCCAACTCAGGCATATCACTCAAAGGTGCAGGATTGGCGGAATTGTTCCACTCTGTCCCGCTGGGTATCGCTGCTGGTCTATTCATCGGTAAGCAAGTTGGTGTGATGGTCATGTGCTGGTTAATCTTTAAACTTGGTATCTCAACGATGCCTAGAGGCATGAACTATAAGCAAGTTTACGGCGCTGCTTTACTATGCGGTGTGGGCTTTACCATGAGTTTATTCATCGGTGGCTTAGCATTCGCTGGCGACACTGCCATGTTCGATGAGCGCTTAGGTATTATCATGGGTTCAATCGTTTCAGGTATTGCCGGTTACATCATGCTCAAAGTCAGCTTGAAAGACAATGTAAGTGGTACGTCAGTTGATTTGACTCGTCCGCATTGATGATAAGGTAAGCCACTTAAGAGCGATACAGCGAATAAGTGGCTCATTACCCAAGCCTTCAAGGTATTTTGGCTTAAGAGTTTTTTGGCTTAAGAGTTTTTTGGCTTAAGGATTTTCTGCTTAAAAACATTCTGACTTCAGGATGTTTTCATTCAGGCTCATCGCTATAGGAGACAAGGATGCGACGATTTATACAGCGACTCTCGTCAAGTATAGCTATCATTGGTAGTATTTCCTTACTATCAGGATGTGCCACTCTCTCTAAACAAGAATGCCTCATCGGCGACTGGCAGGCTATTGGCTATAATGATGGTGTTGCAGGTTATCAATCGGACCGCTTAGCATCACATGCCAAAGCCTGTGCCAAGGCCAGCGTGGCTCCTGACTATCAAGCATGGGAGCGCGGTCGCCAGTTAGGGCTCAAACAATACTGCATCACTGATAACGCCTATAACCTTGGTAGACGTGGGCGTAAGCTCAATAATGTCTGTCCAGTCGCCATAGCGAGCAATCTACAACAAGCCAATCAGCGCGGTTTAGATTACTATAATCTAGAGAATCAACTAGACAATGACAAGAGACTGTTAGAAGAGTACCAAGAAGAATTCGATAAGTTGGAAGGTGGTGCAATGCTAGGCTTTGCCAACGAAAAAGAGGCGCGCGCACGTTTACTATTGCTCGCTGATGAGCGACGCCAAACCAAACGCCGTATCGATAACACGCAAATGCAACTAGACTCATTAAATCAGATGAATAGACATTAGGGCATAATGAGAAAGTCTAACTATAACGGCACTTGATGAATATGGATTCAATCGATATAAATAAAACAGCGACTGATAGCACCTCACCTCATAAGCAGCCTTCAGCGAAATCTTATCTACGTCATGGGCGTACCACCGCTATTGATGACCACAGCGACCTACAAGTCCTAAAGCGCGTCAAACGTTATTTATTACCCAAAAACTTCGTCATCTCGCAAGACCTATTAGATGAAATAGTCGCAGGCTATGATATTGGCGACCCGCTAGCAGATGCGTTGGCTACTGATGGTATTCGTTTTGCGAAGCCGTTGCAGCAACTCATTATCGACGAAAAAGCAGATAGTGACCTCACACAGAACCCAGCATTCAATACGTTAACGGCGCAGTTTGGCAGCCATCCTGATTGGTTCGATCCCAAGTTGGCGCAAATCGGTGCAGTCGCCTATCGCCGTTATCCACTCATGCTCATTTGGCTATTACGTAATGTCGCATTGATGGCAGGCTATAGCATCCCTGCTCTGTCTTTACCACTGATTCAGACTGGCGCATTGATGCACGATGCCCTACCACGTTTGATGCGCACCTATGCCTACATACTGGCTGTCTCTGAACATCCACAGTCAAGCATGAGCAATGACCAGAAACCTATTGATGAAGTATTAGCTATTGGCTCTGAAGGCTGGCGACAGTCTATCAAGGTGCGTCAAATTCATACCTTAGTACGTCAAAACCTGCTGAAAGGTAAAGGCAATGCTGCCAATGGCGTCATAGCAGAAGTAGATCAGCACCGTAATCCTGATGGCAGTTGGAATACTGACTATTGGGGCATCCCTATCAATCAAACCGATATGATTGCCACCCATTTGCAGTTCTCATTATTGATTATGCGCGGGCTGCGACTGTTGGGCGCGCGTATCAGCACCGAAGAAGCAGAAGGGATTTTACATTTATGGAATCTGGCCAGCTACTGGATGGGCGTTGATTTGGATCGCTTGCCAAAAGATGAGGCCGCCTGTTGGGAGTGGCTCTATACCTATCTCTCTATACAACAGCTTGATTTTAAGATGGGACAGCCACTGGCAAAAGCGCTACATGACTTACCACGCCAGCTTATGGGTGAGGACAATAGACGTGGACGCTTCGTTGAAATGGTCAATGCCAGCGTGACACGTACGTTGGTTGGCGATGATATTGGTGATGGGCTAGATTTACCGAAATCTAAGATACGTTTTGGCATCTTGTCTTCAGTACCTATTTTATTTGCACTAGATACAGCACGGCAGCACAATCAAACCATTGCTAAAAAACTAGAAGCCTTCCGATTCAAGCGCCAAGATAATATGAATTGGTGGCTAAAGAAAAATGATGACTACTATAAGTAAATAATCGGTTCAATATAATTTGGATATAAGTAAGCCGAGTGAAAGTACTACAGCTAGTAGACTAAGTCAGACTGACACCGTAGCCAATTTATAGAAGGTTGACTATAACCGCGTGTCTTGTATACGGTAATACCATTCAAGCTGTCGATCAAAGCCCGTCTCTAATAAGCTAGCAATCACTCGACCTGTGAGACCCCATACCGTCTCACCATCCACTTGCCAGCTGGGCGTGAGGATGGTCGCTTTTTCATCTTGCATCGCATATTCCACAGCATACTCTACAGTAGGCTGAGTGACTAACGACTCAAAATCCGCCCAAAAAATGCGTGAGATTTCGCCAGGTTCTGGTACTAATATCAGATCGGGCGCAATGAGCGCAACGATAGGCCTGACACTCATGCCACTTTTAGAGATCTGGATAGGCAGTTGGCCGATCAGCTGGACTTTATTAGACGGTAGTGCCGTCTCTTCACAGGCTTCACGTAAAGCTGTGATCACATTATTGCCATCGCCCTGATCATGTTTACCGCCCACACAAGACACCTCACCCGCATGACTGTTCATGTGCGCAGCCCGAAGCGTCAGTAGCAACTTAGGGTGACGCTCATGAGTAATGGCTACCAATACTGAGGCATCTGCAATCGGTGTTTGATACAAACTGTCTAAAAGACGAGCACTGTGAGAACCCTGATAAGAGTCAGGCATTGTTGCACTAGTAACGGTATTTAAAGTTTCACGTTGCACCCGCTCAGCCAGCTTTCTGAGCGTGGGATAACGAATAAAGGTTGGCACAGCGACTGAAAATTCATCCAAACTCACAGACTGTGGGGGAAGTAACATTGTAATCGCCCTATATTTTTATCAGTATTCATAATCATTACAAGAAGGTTATCTCTTTTACGATATTAGCGCAGTATACCCTATCACTGCACATGCTTTATGTGACCGCGACTCCTTATCTAGTGCACTCGCAAGTACAGAGTAAGCGTATCAAAATTAATCAGCTCTAAACGGGCTGTTTTTACGAGCACTGCTCGTACGACAAAATTTGTGTTATCTTAGACTGAAGCACGGCGACTATAAACACGTCTAAACAGTTTAAATAGAAGACAGCCGAATGCTAATAGTGGTGAACTCGATGATCTAGCCAATGTAAAACAGTTTGGCTATAAATGGTTTAACCATAAACGGATTGGCCATAAATGAAAACAAGATAGGCTATCAGCCTACAATAAGAATGATAATTCTTAAAATAATGACATCTTTTTCTTATCTATTTTTTTATTCCTACTATCATTATACAAGGCAGTTGATATGAGCTATTGTCTCCAATGCGGTCATAAAGCAGAACGAAAGATACCACCCACAGATAATATACCGCGCTTGGTATGCCCAAACTGCAACTATATTCATTACGAAAACCCAAAGGTTATTTGTGGTTCACTTGTCGTACATAAAAACCGAGTGTTGCTATGTCGCCGTGCCATTGAGCCTCAATACGGCTTATGGACTTTACCGGCAGGTTTTATGGAAAATGGGGAGACCATGGCAGAGGGTGCTGCACGTGAGAGCTATGAAGAGGCTGAAGCGGTCGTTATCAATCCACACTTATATTGCCTATATGATATTCCTGATATCGGGCAAATATACTCTATTTATTTAGCTGACCTCAAAGATGGTGCTTATGGGATTGGATCTGAAAGTCTCGACTCTGCTTTGTTTGCTGAAGAAGATATTCCATGGGATGAGATCGCTTTTGAAGCCATACGTCGCACTCTAAAAAGCTATTTTGAAGACCGTAAAAATTTCGATGATCATGCTGACTTTCCTGTACATCAAGATCATATCGGCAAAGATCAAAGTATCAAACGTTTTTAAACGTCGGCTCAACGACCAATCTATCTGTTAAAAAAACCGCTATCTCGAATAGAAATAGCGGCTTTTTATTGCCTAACATTTTAATCGCCTTGCAAAACTTATCATGTCTTCCAAAACCTTTGCATGTACCACAAACTATAAAAGATGACGGCATAATGAATAATTAAGGTAACAATTCCCACCACTGCCATCACTTTATGCATACCACTATTATGAATGTCTACCCATGTGATATTGATGTCCATACTTGTTATAAGTACATTCATATTTAGTACAAACATAACCACTGATACAGCGGTAATCATCAGCACAGAGAGAACGGCTATACGACCACATTCAGCCTTGTCCAACCCTCGATGTTGATGCTTACGAAATAAAAACGTCACTGCCATATTTAGCACAGCAATGATAGCAACGGTTAAAAGCACACCGCCCACTATAAAGTTGAGTTGATTTAAGACATACGTCAACAGCACATAGCTCAGTGCATAAAAAACAGCATACCCTAACAAGCTTTTATAAGAGTTAGTGTACTCAGTCACTTCTATGATGGGTTTATTTGCCAAGTCGATTCCTATTAATTAACTGCTAATACAAAATTTCTCCATCTTAAATTATTTGCAGACAAAATAAAAGCAGACAATAATTTAGTATTGTCTGCTTATTTAATACTTAATTCCGAAATTTGGCTTTTATTTAAAGATTTCTTATATAAAAAGCGATATTAGCTCTTTATTTTACAAACGTTAAAGCCAAGATTTTTAACAGCTTCTTCTTTATCATAAGGCGCTAATACTGCACGTACATGCTCCTGGCCTTGCAGATATTGCTTGGCAACGCGCTGTAAATCAGCAACCGTCACTGCCAATATTGACGCACGCATTTTACGCTGCCAATCGACACCGCGATGATGTAAGTCAGCAAAGCAGGCTTTGACAGCCTCACCAGCTGGAGAGCCTGGCTTATCCATACCTGAGATAATACCCAAGATGGCTTCTTCTAACTGCTCGTCGGTCTGAGGTTCATTTAATAGCCATTCGATACTGGCATCAAAATGAGCAAAGGTCTCAGCACACTGCGGATCACGGTAGCTAAAGAATTTAAACGCACACGCATTGGCATCATAACCAGCACCACCACCATAAGCACCACCGCGCTCACGAATGGCACTGTGTAGATAGCCGTTGCGTAAATAAGGCGCCAATACCATCAATGCTGCCGTGTCAGGATGGTCGGCTGCTGGAACGGTATAAGCACTGGCATTATGATAGACGTTGGTTGGTACTAGCCAAGCCAAATCCTCAACATCGAGCACGTCGTTTTTCACATCGTCGCCACTTTCTAGTGCTTTGGCTGTGTCTTTCTCACCGTTCAGCGCTGTATCAAGTTGCAAGTCTGCAAACTCGCTCGGGATACTGTCTTCAATGCTATTCTCAGAACTGCGGATCTGCTCGGCAATCTTTGGCGCTTGGCTGTCTTTCCAACTATCGACAATCAAGCCGCTTAAGCGTTCGCTTTGCTCAGCTTCACAGATGATAACGGCGTGCTTAGGCAAGCTGATGAGACGTTGATGTAAATCCATCAAGCTAGTTGCCAATTTATCCCACTGTGCATCATCCGTACTGGCATGCGTTAAGAAGTCCTTTAGCGCATTCAATGCTGGCAGACCGCTGCGCACATATTCCAACTGCGCTTGGCGACTCATACCACGACTGGCCGTTTGCATAGCGTATGAATGACCAGATCCTGCTAGGTTTGACTGCCAACCTGCTTGACGCTGCTGCAAGATTTCTTTGATACGGTCATGCTCAGAGAAGATACTGTGCTCCATCACTTCTTTGAGCAAATCAATCGCTTCAGGCTTACGATTCAGCGCACGCGTTGCCACAACAAAATAACTGCTAATCGCTTGGCTATCATCAACATTGGTACGTTGGCTAATACGAGCGGTCACACCAGAAGAATGCGCTGCCTGCTTGGCTTGCATTTCATGAGCACTGAGCGTGTCCGTCCCTAACTCTGACAACAGACTTAAATAGATAGGCAGTAATGGATGATTAATCACGTCATTGACTGGCAGCTCATCTGCATTCGCATTACCAATCGCATCGGTCAACGGGATGATGACTTGATAGTAATAGATGCCGTTAGTACCTGCTTCATATTCAAATAAAGTGCTATCTTGCCCGCTCAAGCGCACCTGTTTTTGGACGCCTTCTTTAAAGCTGATATCCGTTGGTACGTCTTCTAGACCTACCTTTGGCAATAAGCTTAAATCATCTGGCGCGGCTTGACGTGCGGCCAAATCTAAGGCTTGTTGCTTTAAAATAGCTTTATCATCAGCGGTCAGATCCATCGCGATAGTGTCTAGACGCGTCTGTTCAGCGGCAGCAAGACGGGCGGTCTTTTCACTATCCGGTGTCAGTGTGACGCGGACACGATGCTGATTGTCTAACAGATGGGTTTTGATTAAATTCGGTAGCCATTGCGCATCTTTTACTTGCTCACGCAGCCACTGCAAATGCTCATCAACTTCCCACACATCAATAGGATTACCATCATGAATGGCCGTACTAAAACCTTCTAGCATCAAGTTCAGACCGTAAGGAATGCTATCACCGCCGATATGACGCTGATCAATCTCGATCTGGTGCAAAATAGTTTCGATGGTTTCGTCATCGACTGGCGAGCTGGCCACTTCTGTGAGCAAATCAAGAATGCCCTGTTCTACTGCTTCTGCATGTTCAGGGTTTGAACCGCGTAAACCTGTATAAAAGACCATCTCGTAATGACTGTCATCGAGTCCCAATAGTGGACTTGGCGCTTTACCCAGTGGATGGCTGTCAAGATAGGCACGCAGCAGCGAGCCAGCATGCTCAACCAATACGCCTTCTAATAGACGTAATGCCAAACGCTGCTTGGGATCAGTAATCGATGGTAATAACCACGCCACGACATGATGGGTTTGATCAGGGCCTGCTTCGTCAGCCGTATAAGTATCTACCGCACTAACAGGTGCAGACAAACGCTGCTCTGGACGTGATACGTGCTTTTTGCCCGCTTCAAACTGAGTTAAGGCATCGTCATGAATTTTAGCTTGCGTTTCAGCAACTGGAATATTACCAAAGCTCATAATCACGCTGTTTGATGGGTGATAATGACTTTGATGAAACTCAACCAGCTCAGTGTGCGTCAAATCAGGAATATCAGCAGGATCACCGCCTGAATTATAGTGATACGTCGTCGTTGGGAACAAATGATGAGCGACCGTATGATATAACTGGTCAATCTCACCGCTCATTGCGCCCTTCATCTCGTTAAAGACAATACCTTTGAACTGCGGCTTGTCATTTTCATCTAACTCAACACGAATGCCTTCTTGAGCAAAGTCGAGCGGATGAATATTAGGAAAAAACGAGGCATCAAGATAGACAGCAAGCAAGTTGAAATAGTCGTTTTTGTTTTGCGTTGCATACGGATAAGCCGTCCAATCAGCGGCGGTCATCGCATTCATAAAGGTATTGAGCGAACGTTTAATCATTGAGAAAAAAGGATCACGGACAGGAAATTTTTCAGAGCCACATAGCGCCACGTGCTCTAACACATGGGCTTCCCCTTTTGAATCCATCGGCTGTGTGCGAAAACCAACCAAAAAGGCATTTTCGTCACTAGGATGCGCCAAGTGATAATGCATGGCGCCTGTTTTGACGTGTTGGCTTATCAATACGTCCATCGAGAGCGCATCAATATGGCGATGCTCTAGCAGCTCAAATGCAGGATGCAAAGTTAGGTCAGCATTAAATAACGTGTCGGTCATAATTTTCCTTATGGATTGCCCTATTTTATTTAGAATAATATGCTATTTATGACCAAATCTAGCCAGTAGCGATAAATAAAATCAGGGTAAACAATAGATAACTAGTGAATGTCATACTTATCGTAGGGTCGTTTTTATATGCTATTCATATAAAATATTGTGAGTATTATTGTGATTAACCTATGAGTAATATTCAAATTTAATGGCAGGTATCAATACATCATCTCAAATGACAGCGATACGCCTGTATAAATTAAAAAGAATTTGCCTAACGGAAGTAGATGGGGTTTGCACTGTCATAAGTCAAGCCATACATCTGGCAATAATACAGTCAATTCTCTATAGACTAGTGACAGCATTAACCTTGCTCAGAGTATTCCATATAAATTGGCACTCGGTTGGCTTAGCTCTCTTTTCTATTAAAGCCTTTTTGGCTCAAACCTTTTTGCCTCAGACTTTTATGGTTAAAACCTTTGTGGTTAAAATCATACAACAGCACTCAATCATTACCACAATTAAATAATGGATTTAACCCTTAACAAAGCCAGTCGCCACTGTTACTATGAAGTTAACTATTAATAGGAACATCTAATGAGCTACCAACATGTTTTATTGGTCACAGACTTATTGTCCGATGCTGATAAGGTTGCCCTAAAAGCCAAACGCATCCTTGCAGGCTCTCCTGAAGCCAAACTGACAGTCTTACATATCGTTGAGGATGATATGGTACGCTTTGGGTTTGAGTTGGTTCCTGCCTCTAGTCTGTCAGGTGATGTCGATGGCGAACACTGGCAAGAAGCTCGAGCAAATCTAGCACAGTTCTTGGAGCGCAATGAGCTGAGTGCAGTCGACGCTGAGGTAACTGCCGCTATATCCAATAGCAAAGGCATTGTCAATTACTGCCAAGAAAAAGCTGTCGATTTACTCATTATCGGACGCCACGAGCGACGTGGTATTGCCGCTTGGTTAGTCGGGGCGACTGCAGACAACATACTACCAAACGTGCCTTGCGACAGCCTAGTGGTGAAGCTTGACCAGCCTGTAACACAGTAATCGATTATTCAGAAAAAGATAGCCAACGCTTACTTAACAGCGGGCATGGGTAGTGCTATAGTTAAGACTATCTGCTACGAGGAAAATCTCATGAGTTATCAACATATATTACTGGTTACCGACTTATTATCTGATGCTGACGTGGTCGCCCAAAAGGCCAAACGTATCGTCGATAATCGTCCTGGCTCTAAGTTATCGGTATTGCATATTGTCAAAGATACGATGGTTGGTTTTGGCTATGAGCTGGTGCCCGCCTCAAGCTTATATGATGAGATTGATGACGAACGTTGCCAAGAAGCCCGCGCTAAATTGGCAGAATTTTTGGAACGCAACCAGTTAAATGCCGTCAATTCTGAGGTAACCACTGCTATCTCAAACAGCGAAGGTATCGTCAATTACTGCCATAAACACGATGTGGATTTATTGGTCATTGGTCGTCACGAACGCCATGGCATTGTCGCTTGGTTAAGTGGCGCTACGGCAGATAATATCCTACCGAACGTGCCTTGTGATAGCTTGGTGGTCAGACTGGATAAGCCTGTCACAAAATAACTTATATGACAAAGATCAAGTGACGAGAACTAAGTTAGATAACTTGTATCAAAATAGCCTCTAATAAAGCGTTTCATAGAAAATTACTATGGAACGCTTTTTATTGTCTGTCTTTAACGCTTTGACCCTTACTCTGATGTCAAAATATCAATGAAAGTCTGCCAAATAGGGCTTTGATGGCGAGCTTTGTGCCAGACTAGCCACCATGTCCGCGACAGATCAATTCCTGCCACAGTCACTTGTACTAATGTACCCGCCGCCAGCTCCGTCTCAATCACATGCTGCGACAGACAACCCAGTCCAATATCGGCACTGACCATGTTTTTGATGGCTTCTGACTGTTGAATCGCCATAATCACCTCCGCATCGGGTAAATGCTTTAGCAACTTCTCATCGATGATCTGCCGCGTACCTGAGCCTGCCTCTCGCACCAATAATGGTAATCGTGCCAGTTGTTCGATACTAAGCTCGTAACAGTTATCCGCATCATTATAGGCCGCGATATCTATCAGCCACTGACTGTCACGCTTGGCAAAGATCATTAACGTATCCGTTCGCCATTCTCGCTGCTCAATGGCCTTCATATCTGTCGGACGCGGCATCCCTTCTACTAAGGCAATATCAATGTTGAGTTGCTCAACCTCAGCGACCACTTCTTGAGTATTGGCAATATAAGTGTTCACACTCGCATCTGGCAATGCTTTGTATAACTTAGCCAGCAGCGGTGGCAATACATAGTTGCCTATGGTGGTACTCGCGCCAATATGAATTTGCCCTGCTTGGTGCTTATGATAATGCTCAAGCGTCAATGACTGTCCCAATATCGCTTGCGCTTGCACATAAATGGGATGAGCATTGGGATGCTGATTGAGCCGACGTCCAACGCGCTCAAATAGCGGCATCTGTAGTCTAGACTCCAGCTCAGTCAGCGCGCTACTGACCGCTGACTGTGATAAATGCAGCTCTTCACCGGCACGGCTGGTGCTGCCTGTCTGATAAATACTCACAAATACCGCCAATTGCTTTAGCGTAATCTTCGGTAGCGTCTGCATCGCTTTTTTCATTAGTTCATGATGCCTTATGTCAGTTTTTAGCCTGTTTTATTCGCTATACCCATCTTGTTTCAATCTCAATATTTTTACTATCAATCTTGAACCATTAGCATTAACCTAAAAAATCGATAGTTTATATCTTATTAATCTGTTTTTATTATAAATCAGCTTATCTTATACTGTCCATTCATAAGCTTATGCTTATTTTGATTAATGACAATAGGACAACCTGTCATGAATGCCTTAACCAAAACAGTGACCAACTATTTCCCAAGCAATCGGCACTTAGCAGGATTGGTCGTGGTGCTGGTCGGTAGCTTATTTTGTTTATGGCTCAATACTGGTCTAGACACTTGGTCGAACGGGCGCATCGTCGGATTGTCCTCTTTAACATTAGCGATTTTGCTCGGTATGCTGTTGGGCAATACTGTATATCCTAATTTCGCCGAGCAGCTAAATGCTGGTGTATGCTTTGCCAAAGGTCAAATCTTGCGCTTAGCCATTATATTTTATGGGTTTAAGCTGACGATGACACAAGTAGCTAGCGTGGGTATGCCGGCGATTATGACAGATGCTTTGGTACTGACATCGACCTTTTTATTGACCTATTGGCTGGGTACGAGATGGCTAAAAGTCGATAAAAAAACGACTTTATTGATTGGTTCAGGCGCGAGCATTTGCGGAGCCGCCGCAGTCATTGCCGCAGAGCCAGTGGTCAAAGCAGAAGCACATAAAGTCACTATCGCTGTGGCAACCGTCGTCGTCTTCGGTACTATTGCGATGCTGCTATATCCATTTTTATATCATCTTGGCTGGTTGCAGCCTTGGCTAAATGCTCAGCAATACGGCATTTATACTGGCTCGACCATACACGAAGTGGCACAAGTCGTGGTCGCAGGTAACACGATCAATCCTGATGTCGGTAATACAGCTGTCGTGACCAAAATGATACGCGTCATGATGCTCGCCCCTTTTCTACTGATTTTATCTTTTGCTTTAACCAAGGGTGACAATGATAGTCATGGCGAGACATTGTCATTTGTAGACCGCATCAAACAAGTCAATGTGCCATGGTTCGCCTTTATTTTTATTCTTATCGTTGTATTGCACACATGGGTACCGATGTCTGACAGCTTTGAGCGAAGTATGGTCAAGTTTGATGATGTTTTGCTGACGATGGCGATGTTTGCACTGGGGTTGACGACTCATCTGAGCGCGATTAAACAAGCTGGCGTTAAACCACTCATCTTGGGGGCTATTATGTTTGCTTGGTTAATCATTGGCGGTGGTCTGATTAATATTGGTATTAGCTCTATTTAATAGCCTCTTTTCTCTCGCCCTGATAACTCATAATTCAGCACACTCCATAAAAACAAAAATGCCTACAACTATCGAAATAGTATGTAGGCATTTTTGATTCTATACTTTGAATTCAAAGCCATGTGAAATTTAACGGCTCATATCAAATGACAGACGTAAAAAAACGAACCCGAAGGTTCGCTTTTTTTACATCTATTCATCTATCTGTCTATAAAGACAAATTAGATAGCAACGATGTTATGTGCTTGTGGGCCTTTTTGACCTTGAGTTACAGTGAACTCAACTTCTTGGCCTTCAGCTAAAGTTTTGAAGCCTGAACCAGTGATTTCGCTGTAATGAGCAAAAACGTCTGCGCCAGTTTCTGGAGCGATAAAACCAAAGCCTTTAGCTTCGTTGAACCACTTAACTGTACCTTTTTGAGTATCTGACATATTGATAATCCTACTTTTTAATTTATTAATGGCCTAGTGACCGGTAACGCTTGCAAATAGCTACTGAACGATAAATATTAAAACGAAGGATTATAACTAATACTACGAGGTAATGATTTGGTGCAGAACTGCTCTTAAGCTTGGGCGTATTATAAGGGGAACATCCTGATTTCGCAAGTCTTATCTGAGATTTCGTGTAACTGGAGGCCTTTTTTCGCTGTTTTTTGACCTATTTTCACTGTTTTTTAGGCATTTGGTAAACGGAACAAATACACCGCTACCCCACTACAGACCACCGCTACCGCCCATGCCATCCACATCATATCGGCAGGCAAACGATAAAATAACATAGACGTCGATATTGCCATCATTATCGTCGCTAACCACTTGGCATAGTAAGGCACTGCATGATTATTTTCCCAATCACGGACAAACTTCCCAAAGAACTTATGATTGATCAGCCAAAAATGAAAACGCCTTGAGCTACGTGCCCAGCACCCTGCCGCCAGCAATATAAACGGCGCGGTGGGCATCACTGGTAGTAACGCCCCCACTATTCCCAACACAAAAAATAGCCAGCCTAACGTCAAAAAAAGCCAACGTACGGTGGGGCTCTTCGATTGATTGGTCTTGGGACGGTGATAAAACGTTTTTTTTGATTGAGTCATAGAAGTCATGTTTTTAGACGATACGGCGATAAAGGCAAGCAGCTACTTATTTATAAGATAGCTACCTATATAGGTAAGTAAGTAAGCATGCAATACCACCGAAAGCGATACAAGACTATTTTTGCGAGGTTTTTGCTATAAATAGGTAGGTTTGGTTAATGATGGGTAAATAAACGACCAAACCTATCTCTTGCGTTACCTTTATGGATACCTATCTAGGTATTTATCGACTGTTTATTAGTTCTAGGTGTTTATCGACTGATTATTAGTTACCGCTCGTCACTATCCCAAGCTGCTTGGCTTCTTTTAGCCAGCTTGGAAACTCTTCTAGCATATTTTCATATAAGGCTTCTTCGCTAATGTCATCCAAATCATCTAGTTCAAAAAAGTCGCAATTATCAATCACGCGCCCTGCCATGTCATCTAGTTTTTTTAGGATGCCATAACCACGACCACCCAAGCCCACGAACTGCCAAAATATCGGTAGTTTCGCGGCTTCCGTCATGACTCTCGTGATACCGCGATTGTCATTCACCCCGCCATCACTGATAAATAACACGTAGACAGGCACATCCAAGCCATCCTTTTGATAAAACTCCGTCACGGCTTTCATGACCTCTGCTTCGTTATTCACACGTGGACCAAGTGCCCATTTGCGCCAGCCGCCATGAGCGTTGTCAATAAAACCGTCATAGTTACTCAGCCCAATCTCGCCCAAATACTGCGGATCTCGGGCAAACGCCCAGCAATCTAGCGCTTGGTCGTCATCGAAGCTCACTGCCAATGGCAATATGCGGTTGACCACTTCTTGCACGCGGCCTTTTTTGTACTGTCTGTTCATTGAGCCTGAGGCGTCTAACACCAACGCTACCTTTGCGGTTAATTGCTGCAATTGGCGTTTCTCAAGCGATATGGTGGCTTTTTTGGCCAGATTGACGAGTTTTGGGGCTTTGTCTAGCATGACCTTTTCTAACGATGGTTTTGCTTGAACTGGCGCTGCGGTTACGGCTGCTGCTTGCGGGCTACTCTCTTCTACATCGCCACCGAAATGCTGCACGATGGCAGCAAGTCCACCATTAAAGCCTTGTGCGACGTTAGATACTCGCCAAACCCCACCTTTACGGTAAAGTTGCATCAACATACTGGCCTGCTGCTGGGCAAAGTCTGCTGCTTGATACTCTGCCTGTACCTTTTGTGACTGCTGCCAAATGCCAATCTCTAACGATTGAATTTGATTGAGCGGCGTGTCGGCTGATAACACAAAAAACAAGCTGTCTATATTCGCAGCCAGTTTGGATAAATTCACTTCAAATTCGGCTTGAATGCCTTTACTCGCTGTTGGCTGCGACTCGTAATGGGTGAGCTTGATTTGCCCGCATGGTGAGGTCGGCTGATTATAAAACACCATGTAATCATCATTGATCAGTTTGCCCGCTGCATCTAAGGCAAAGCAGCTGATGTCCATCTCTATTGGACTTTGGCGAGTGAATTTGAGCGTGATTGGTACGGTATCGTCAATAGCAAGGTTACTTAAAGGCGCACGTTGTCCGACGGTAAGATGATTCATAGTGTTCCTTACGTTATATTTTTATTCCTTTAGAAATAATAGACTAATTACTGATATTAAAAAACCGCTAACAGCATGTAGCGATAACGGTTTTTTATTATTTTTGGTAGAGGGGATTTATACAATCCAATTTTAATAGTTACAAACTAACAACCATCAAATAATAAAAAACACTTATTTCTATAATGATTACTAATACCTCAATTAGTATATTTCCTTTTAATTTCTTCTAAATATTTCATTTTCTTCTCTAGTAGATCGATTAATGTTTTCAGCTTCAATGCTATAAAATCATCTCTGTCATCCTTTTTAAGATAATCTTGGATATGTGTAGATAAAGCTTGTAAAAAAAACAACTCCTCTAATCTATAAAATGATATAGGTCTACCATTCATAGTATGGTTATCAGGATATCGATGATTTATTACCATAGAAAAACCAAAAATCCTACTATCATCTTCTATTAATTTTTGGAATATCACCTCAGGATCGAAATTATGAAAACAGGCTACAGTAGAATATTTTTTGTCAATAATATTTATTAAATTCAAAAAATCTCCAGATTCTATCATGTTGACTAAATCCTCTCTATCTTCCCTCTCTGCATATACTTTATATTCCGCAACAATCTCATCTATTTTGCTATTTACTAGTCTTGAAACATCCTTAAAATCAGTGTCATCATCATTTATGTATGCTAAGCCTGTAGAGTTAAAAATCCGGTCTTCTCTATTCTTTCTATTCCATTCTTCATTAGTATGGCTTTTTATATACTCACACGTTATGTCTCTAACTTCCTCAACACTGATAACTGTTTTAATACCCACTTTTGAGAAGGTTATAAGCAAACTAACAACATGTAGTAGAATAAGTGGATTATTATATTTAAAATTTAAAAAATCTGTCTGCATAGATTCTAGATTTTTATAGAAAGTGTTTTTATTAAGATGATCATAATCCCAAAGTTCCCTCCAAGAGGGCTTAACCACTTCCTTCTTAAAAAAATATAATTCCTGAATAGTTTTTATCAATTCATCTTTATTTATTATATTATTCTCTACGATATCTTTCCAAGTTTCAGATTTGAATAATTGATATTTATTATAAAAAGACTTTAATATATCTGAAATATTTTCTAAATTACCAGCTATCTTATATGTAAAAGAATATATGAAATACTGATGAACTAGATTCTCCATAAAAACTGAATTTTTTTGAATCTAGGCGGAATATATTTTACAAAATACTTATAATTGTCAATCACCTGAGTTAAAACTCTAAAATTATTATTACCTGATTTATCAAAGATATTTCTAATACCTTCTACATGATTATTTAAAATACTATATCTATTAACTATTTCTGAAAAAACCTCATTATTATTTGCAACTAGCTTATACGTTTTGTTTATAGTTTTTTCTTTGAAGTCACTAAACACACTATCGGTTATCTTATCTTCGTTAGCGATAATAATTACGGTTAAACCTGAAGTCTCTACCATACTATTTATATAACCCAAGACCTCCGTATAGTCTAGTAGAGTCCTCTCCAAGTCATCAAAAACGAAAATAATATTTTTCTTACTGTTCTTTTTTGAGAAATAATCTAAGACTCCATCCAAATTTATATTAGCATTTACTGAGTTTAATTTCGTATTTTCTGAATCTACGTCAACTTTCAACCCAAGTTTCAGTGCACTTTTAAAGACAGTATTTAAAACTTTAACTGGTGCAGAGCTCAGCACAGGATGTAGCTCATCAAATATTGCCTCATCAATAGCTTCTGTACTTTTCAAGCCAAAAAGACTCACATATACATATTTGTTGTTCTTATCATTTTCAATAAAATTTTTAATAAAATGTGTTTTACCTGAACCCCAATCGCCTTTCAACATTACGGCGTACTGAGGTTTATCCATTGTTATAAATTCTTTTAAATAGCTTTTAATATGTTTATTCACTAAACTAACCCCCAAATAAAAATTATTCTATGACTTTAGAAATAGTATAGTCGATTCAATTTGAAAGTAGTACAAGGCAACCGAGTGCAGATGTATATCAAATACTTCAAGCGAGGTTAACGCTGTCATACTTCTATAGTGGAATGCTTATAGTCTATCTTGTCTGATAATTACCTAATAGACAATAAAAAACGCCATCACAATTGTGACGGCGTTTTTTATTTATACAGATACTTTTATACTAATTACAACGCTTTCAACTGCTCCGTCTGCGCCGTCATTGCCATCAACTGCCCTTCACACTCAGCCAGTTTAGCCTAACAGCCATACCACAGCGACCAAAGTAAATAGCAGCATACCAATATTGGCATGGAAGAAAGTCGGAATCACACTGTCTTTAATATGGTCATGCTGTCCATCAGCATTTAAACCAGCAGTCGCACCAAGCGTAAGTGTAGACGCAGGCGAACCCGCATCACCCAATGCCGCAGACGCACCAAGCATAGCCAGTGTCGCTAATGGAGAAAAACCAAGCGCTACGCATAATGGAATATAAATCGGCGCCAAAATCGGTACAGAGGCAAATGAATCACCAAAACCAATAGTGATAAATAAACCCACGATTAGCATCATTGCAGCACCGAACAGCTTATTGTCACCTAAAATCTGAGTAGCAGAAGCAACTAATGGATCGATGTCACCTGTGGCCGTTAATACCGCACCGAAACTGGAGGCAACAGTAATAATCACGGCGATTTCAGCCATTAATCGAACGCCTTGAGTAAATACATCATCCTGAGCCCGCCAACGATAAATACCAGAGAAGCCAAGAATCATAAATCCTATCATTGCGCCAATAAACAATGAGTCAAAATACATTTGGAACAGTAATACCACTATCACTGCCAATGCGGTAAATAGCAAAGGCTGTAACCCTATTTCTATTTTTTCTTGATCGGTAAATGCTGATATTTCTTGTTTTTGTGATTCGATATAAGCGCGTGGCTTACGATACGTGATAAAGACAGCAACCAGCATGCCAGCCAAAATACCCATCACTGGAAAAAACATCGCTTTAGGCGCCATACTCGTTGTGGCAACAAACCCAGATGCTGCACCCACCGTATTAAAATTTTCTAATAAAATTTCATTGAGATAAATCGCACCAAAGCCAAACGGTAATAATAGATAAGACGCACTGATACCACAAGCCAGAATACAAGCGATGGCACGACGGTCAATTTGCAGACGATTCATCAATCCAAGTAATGGCGGGATAAGTACTGGAATAAAAGCAATATGTACTGGAATCAAGTTTTGTGAGAGTAATGAGGCGACAATGAACAGTATAAACAGCATCCATTTAACCTGTTTGCGTACATGAGCACCTTCACGATTTAGGCTACGAGCCATTTTCTGCGCCACCCAATCAAGCACACCACTCCTCGACAGTGCAACGGCAAATGCACCGACCATGATATAAGTCATACCTACCTGCGCACCACTGAGTAAGTTGTCATTCAATACTTGCAAGATATCTGGAAACGCCATTTGTGCATGCAGACCACCTAGCAAAGCCGCTGATACCAAAGAAACCGCAACAGGAATCTTGATAAGACAGAATACAACCATGAGTACAATGGCCAACACCACAGCATTGATCGGAATAGACAGCAGCGACAACAGTCCATAAATAGCCGCTAAAGCAACCAGTACAGGTAACGCTCGACTAAGAAAAAACGTATCATCTCGATAAGCAGCTAACATAATATCCCTCAAAATAATGTTTCAAATAAATCAAATGGGTAAAGTGAACTCAAAAATAAAAAAACAGCATGCAATATACACCCCTTAACGCTGAGTAGTCATTCCTATTTGGCTACTAACGTATTACTACTCTTTAACAGTGTACGTTTGGACGACGTTAGTTGATTTCAGATATAGTCAGCGAACTACTAAACCGCTACGGTGTTACCCTCCCTAGAGGTACTATATGTATAATCTGCGGTCGGCTGCCTTGTAGCTGTTTTAGATTTCTTTGACTATATCTTACGTCCATCAAGTAGACATCTTACTGGCCGTCATCCTGACAATAAAAAACGCCATCACAGTTGTGATGGCGTTTTTTATTCATACAGCTATTGTCATAGCAATTACAGGTTCTTTAACTCTTCCATCTGTGCCGTCATCGCGGTCAACTGCCCTTCTAGCTCAGCCAGTTTCGCCTTTTCCGCATCGACTACTTCTATAGGTGCTTTACTGACAAAACCTTCATTACCAAGCTTACGAGCGATACCTTCAGATTGACCTTTCAACTTATCATACGACTTACCTAAGCGTGCTAGCTCAGCCGTAGGATCAATCAGACCTTTCATCGGTACGAGTACCCGTAGCTGACCGACCATACTTGATGATGACAACGGTACTTCATCGCCTTCTTTGACGATCTCTAAGCTCTCGACTTTGGCAAGCGCTTTGAACTGGTTTTTGATACGTGACAGACGCGCATCTTCATCAGCGGAGATATTTTGTAGTAGCACTGGCAGACGTACCGCATTGCCCAGTTTCATCTCACCACGGATGTTACGGACGCTAGCAATTAGCTCCTGTAGCCACGCCATATCCGCTTCTACCTGCTCACTGATTTGTGCATCATCCGTTTTTGGATAGTCAGCGACCACGATGCTGTCCGTGTTTTTACGACCCAGTAGCGGTGCAACCGTCTGCCAGATTTGCTCGGTCAGATACGGCATGATTGGATGGCTAAAGCGTAACGCCGTCTCTAGCACGTGCAGCAGTACATAGCGGATTTGCGCTTTACGTTCGTCCGATACCGAGTCATCGTTTAGACTGGCTTTGGCAAGCTCAACGTACCAATCACAGTACTCATTCCAGATGAACTCATAGATATCTTGGCTGACCATATCGAGACGATACTGAGCGAAATGCTGATGGATATCAGCAACGGTAGAGTTCAGACGACTCATGATCCATTTTTCTGGCAACTCCCAAACCTCAGGATTCGCCGCTTGGTCGATAGGCTTGGCATTGCCTTCGCTATCAACACAGTTCATGAGTACGAAACGGCTGGCGTTCCAAATTTTATTACAGAAATTACGATAGCCCTCGACACGCTTTAGATCAAAGTTAATATCGCGACCGGTACTAGCTAAGGATGTAAAGGTAAAGCGCAATGCATCCGTACCAAAGGCTGGGATGCCTTCTGGGAATTCTTTACGCGTTTGTTTTTCGATTTTGGCCGCATCTTTTGGATTCATCATATTGCTGGTGCGCTTTTCTACCAATGCTTCTAGATCAATACCGTCGATCAGGTCAATTGGATCTAAAACGTTACCTTTCGATTTTGACATTTTTTGACCATTGCCATCACGTACCAGACCATGCACATAGACGGTCTTAAACGGTACTTGCGGCGTGCCGTCTTCGTTTTTCACGAAGTGCATGGTCATCATGATCATGCGAGCCACCCAAAAGAAGATAATGTCAAAACCTGTCACGAGCACGCTGGTTGGGTGAAAGGTGTCCATCACGCGTGGATCAGCGTTAACGTCTGCCCAGTCAAGCGTACTGAACGTCCATAGACCAGAGCTGAACCATGTATCGAGCACGTCATTGTCTTGGCGTAACACGACATCATCGCTGAGACTATACTTGCTACGTACTTCGGCTTCGTCACGGGCGACATAGATTTCACCCGTCGCATCGTCATACCATGCAGGGATACGATGTCCCCACCAGAGCTGACGGCTGATACACCAATCTTGCAGATCGGTCATCCATGACATATACATGTTTTTGTACTGCGCAGGGACGAACTCAATGCTGCCGTCTTCTACCGCGTCAATCGCAGGCTTGGCAAGCTCTTTAACAGCGACATACCATTGATCGGTCAACCACGGCTCAACGATCGTGCCGCCACGCTCAGCACGCGGAGCTTTTAGTGCGTAGTCTTCGATGTCTTCTAGCCAGCCCTGCTCGCCTGCTTGCGCTACAAGGAACTTACGAGCGGCAAAACGCTCAAGTCCTGCGTACTCGCTTGGCGTGGTTTCTAGCTCTGGCTCACGCGTCTGCAGATCAGGATAGACTTCCATCGCTGGTAGGATATTGGCGCGCTCATCGAGAATATTAATCAATGGCAAGCTGTGACGACGACCCAATTCATAATCGTTAAAATCATGCGCTGGGGTGATTTTGACACAACCTGTACCGAAGTCTTTTTCGACATAATCATCAGCGACGATAGGCACGACGCGACCCGTGATTGGCAAAGTAATGGTTTTGCCAACTAGGTGTGCATAACGCTCATCGCTAGGATTGACTGCGACAGCCGTATCACCGAGTAAAGTCTCAGGACGTGTGGTGGCGACGACCAGATAGTTTTTACCATCTTGGGTCGTTAAATCTTTATCCGTGAAATGATAGCGGAAATGCCACAAGCTGCCTTTTTCATCGTGGTTTTCTACTTCTAAATCAGATAATGCGGTTTGGAATTTTGGATCCCAGTTGACCAAACGCTTACCACGATAGATAAGTCCATCGTCGAACAGGCGTACGAACACTTCTTTTACCGCATTGGACAGGCCATCATCCATGGTAAAGCGCTCACGCGACCAATCAACCGAGCTGCCCAAACGGCGAATTTGGCTGGTGATATTGCCGCCCGACTCTTCTTTCCATTCCCATACTTTATCGATGAAGTCTTCACGCGTCATATCACGGCGCTTGATACCTTGCGCCTCTAAACGACGCTCAACGACCATTTGGGTGGCGATACCAGCATGATCCGTACCTGGCTGCCACAGCGTATTGTCACCATCCATGCGGTGATAACGCGTGAGCGCATCCATGATCGCGTTGTTAAAACCATGACCCATGTGTAGTGAGCCAGTGACGTTTGGTGGCGGCAACGCGATAGAAAATGACTCGTCTTTGTCAAAAGTCGGCTGAAAATAGCCGCTTTCTTCCCAGCCCTGATACATGCCTGCTTCGACTTCCGCAGGGTTATAGGCGTTTTCAAGTTGGCTTAAGGCCGCTTGGATAGAGGCGGTTAGGTTGTGGTTACTCATAATGGCATTATCTTTTATTGATTGAATGTGATCAAAGTTAATTGAATTAAAGCGAATATAAAAATTAGGAAAATCATGAATAGAGTGATTTTAACGCAGATAGGCAGATTTTGTTAGATGGTAAGGCAATTTATAAAGCCTGAAGACAGTTTTTGAGCAAATTATTAAACAATTAACAACAGCAATCGGCTCAATGCTAAACATAATCAGCGATCGTCGTACGATAGAATATAGCTTCTGTCTCAATATAGTTTCTGCCTCTACGTTCGATACCTCTTATATAGCAAAACTATTATCTTCTAACCAGTGAGTTTACCGTGCCCCAAGATATTGATAGTCATACTGAACATCAGAAAGACTTGCAGACCTCATCTACAGATTATGAGCACTTGGCTGATGACAGTCATAAAGAAGACCATCAAGAAAATAGTCAAAAAGAATCTCAAGAAAGCAGTCCCAATGGCAAAGCTAATGACAATAATAATGAGAACACCAATGAGACAAACGTCACTGAAGACCTCAAAGATAATGATCTGCCAGAAGAAATCAGTGACGAAGACAAAGAAACCATCAAAAAAGTCGCCAATGATGACAATTTGAGTCATGCAAAAAGCTATGCCAGTATCTTAGTTGAGCAAGTCATGGATGCCAAAGAAACCTTTGAGCGCTCGCTTGGCTCACTATTCACCAGTGCTTTTACCGCTGGGCTTGAGATTGGTATTAGCTTCTTTATGATTTTATCGGCTTTTGCGCTCCTTAGCAGAGTACTACCCAGTGAATACGCCCTCGTACTCGCCTCGTTACTTTACCCCATCGGCTTTATTATCGTTGTCATTGGTCAGTCACTATTGTTTACCGAACAAACATCCCTCTTAAGTCTACCAGTACTCAACGGTATTGAACCGTTAACTAAGTTGCTACGTCTATGGGGCATCGTGATCGCTGGTAACGTCGTTGGTGGTTGTTTATTTGCTGCGTTAATGATTGGCCTCGGTTTGAACATGCAGTTGTTCAGCGTCAGCGACATTGACGCGTATGCCAAGCATGTCTTAGGATTTGAATGGTGGGTGATATTTGGTAGTGCAGTATTGGCAGGTTGGATGATGGGCGTGACGGCATGGCTTGTGACCTCGGCACGCGATACACTGAGCCGCATTGTCTTAGTTACCATCATTACGGGCAGTATCGGATTTTTGGGTTTACATCACAGTATCGTAGGTAATATCGAAGTATTTTCAGCGTTACTGTACGGCAATACCGTCAGCCTATGGCGCTATTTAGTCTTCTTGGCAGTGGTACTGGTGGGCAATACGGTCGGTGGCGTGGTGTTTGTCGCAGTACTGAAAAACCGCACGTTCTTGTTTGAAATTGAAAAAGTAAAAGAGCAGACAGCCAATGCTAAAGAAAGAGTAGATATACGTCATCGTTAAGCTCTATTATTAACCCTGTCTTGCGCTATGTTCTATAGATTGTATGTAATGAAATATAGTCGCCATAAATGCAAAAACCCCATAACAAGCGTTGAAACATCAAGCCAGTTATGGGGTTCAGTCAATTAAAAGACGATTGAGTGATTTATAGTCTTAAGTTTAAAGTCTGCGTGCTGCCATCACACTACTGTCTATTTCAGTTTGCTTCGCCTTATTGTGTTGCGCACTGAATACTCTCACCATAATACCTGCGGTTAAGAACATGATTAGCGTATAAATAGCTGGCGTCAGCGACATTTTGTAATTGGCCAATAGTGTCAATGCCATAAACATCGAAAGCGTACTGTTCTGCAGACCGACTTCCATGGTAATCGATCTTCTTTGTGCTGGATTCAGACCAAACCATTTACTGGTGTAATAACCAAGCGCCATCGTTGACACGTTCAATATCAATGATACAGGGCCAGTGGCTATCAAGGCTTCTACGATGATGTCTTTTTGCACATAGCTTAAGAATAGAACCAAGAAGCTCAGGAATATCACGCCAAAACGAGAAACCATGACCTGTGTTTTATCTGCAACCGTAGGCGCATAGCGTTTGATCAGCATACCAACGCTCACAGGTAAGATAGTTAGAGCAATCAAGCTGACCATGGTTTTAACCACTGGCAACTGAAACTCACTACCCGCGCCCATGAAGTACACGAGCGAAAAACTGAGGACGATAGGAATGGTAAACACGGTAATGACGCTTGCAATAGCGGTCATGGTGACCGACAGTGCGACGTCACCTTTGGCCAGATAAGTGAATAGGTTGGATGTGGTGCCGCCAGGACAAAGCACCAGTAACATAACCCCAACGGCATATTCAGGTTCTAGGGACATCGAGGTTGCCAAAGCAAAACCAACCAATGGTAAGAAGATCAGCTGATTAGTGAGTCCTATTGCGACTGCTTTGGGGTATTTGACGACTCTTTTAAAGTCATTGGTAACTAAGGATAGACCCATCCCCATCATGATCAAAAAGATACCAATGGGAATGACTTTTGAATTTACAAACGTGACTAACTCCACACCTTCCATAACTACATCCTTGTAGATAGAGCCCTTACATAGGCAGTTTTATGACAACTTTGTGATGCTTAATCAGCCAATCCTGCTGAGATTTTGGGTAAAAGCCATCGACGTTATCAATGTTTTGTATGACAACATTACTTGACAGCATTCCATGCCATCTTTCACATATATTCAGTAATCGTAATAGAGCGGTAACATAAAGTATATCGTTGTAAAGGCAGCTTTATCTATTTTATTCAACTACTCACCAGTCAGTATTCAAACGTAGGATATTCGCCATATAAAAGTATAGGAAAACTTTAAGGTATAGCCTTATTTATATTGTTAGGCTTAAAACGAGCAGATTTGCCGCTAAGAAAAGAATCAATCACACCCGCCGCCATCGCCACCGCTGTCACCACAAGAATCATTGCTGCTATATCCGCTATGATTACTGTTACTGTTGTTGATGTCATCTCCAGCAGATGAGCTTGAAGTACGCTTTGAAAGCTTTGTACGACTAGACCAGAGCATCACTTTAAACACACCATAAAATATCAATAGCCCAAAAACAATCTGTAAAAGTAGCAGGAAGCCCCAGAAGAAAAGTTCAAGCATAATATAGTCGACCCTCTATGATTTCTTGTTAGACATTGATAGCAACGCAAGGATAACTAGGGTGTGTCCTCAATTCAAACGAGTGCCCTCTAAATGGGCTAAAAATAGCTAAATTTTGCCAAACATCGTCAAATATCTGGTTAATATCCCGATATTATCTGTGCTATTTTCCTCGTTTGACTGCAATTTACCTTATTTTGATCATCATTTTTAAAATGAGGACACACCCTAAGACAAGTGATTATTTTGGGGATAAAAAGGAAGGTAAGATTAAGAATATATCTTAGATTGGCAGGGCTTTAGTGACGGTCAGTACTGATGACTGCCGTACCATAGGCGATGGCTTCTACCATGCTGCCTAGTTGATTGACGTTAGTCACCTCAAGGCGTAGACCATAAATATGATTACAACCTTTAGCATTGGCCTCGGTACGCATCCGTACGATAGCCTCACGACGGGCGCGATCTAATAACGTCTCGTAGGTGGTCAGGTTTTTACCAAAGATACTTAAGACACGGGCGATAATCATTTTGAAGTAATCTTGACCAATCACCACACTACCCAGTACCAACTCACCCTGACTATTAGCCGCAATATTAGGACGATAAAAGCGTTCGCTTGACACAATGATATGACTCAGTGCTTGCTCATCGATGCTCAATTGTGCCAAATGCTGACGCTCGTGACGCGTGCCAAAAAACCAACCAGCCGCGAATAACAGAACAAACGGTGCATAGTTGATGAGGAATTGGGTAAGGGAGTTGTTCATGGCACGTCTCTTATCATACAAAAGCATCAATGCTTTAAGATTCGGTTATCTAACCAAAAGGATTGAAACGTGGCAACTCATCAGTAGGTTCTGATGGTGGGGTTTGCGTGCTTGGGTGTTGACCTGAGTGATGCGATTGACCCGTTTGATAATGAGAATCGCTTGGCGGGTTTTGAGGTGATTGCTGCGGCATCGGTATTGCTTTGACAGCAGTACCATAAACAAATAGCTCAGAAGCTCCCTGCGCGATGCTAGAGGTCGAAAAACGCAAACCAACGACTGCATCAGCACCCAAAGATTCTGCCTTAACAATCATGCGGTCTATCGCTTCTTGACGCGACTCTTCTAACAGCTCGGTATAAGCTGTCAGCTCACCACCGACGATGTTTTTTAGTCCAGCAAACAAGTCTTTACCGACGTGCTTTGAGCGTACCGTACTGCCGTACACCACATCTAAACGCTCGGTGATTTGATAATTAGGTAAGTGTTCAAGATTAGAGAGCTGTACAGTCATGTTACGACCTTATCAGTGAGTTAAAGAGGTATAAAACTGCATGGAATATAATAAGCAGCGCTATTGATAGTACTGCTTATTAAATACAAAAATATTAATCGTTGGTATGAAACAACAAAAACAGCTCAGTCAAATTGCCTTCAATGCTATTGGCCATTTGCACCAGCTTATCTTCATCTTTACGCATCTCAGCAAGCTCTGGATCTTCGTCATCAATACCGCTCAATACGATCATTGGTAAGGTCAAAACCGCTACGTCTTCCGCGGTTTCTTCATCTTCAAACCAATCACTGGCTTCATCACCATACATCGCATCGACAAAGCCGATTGACCAAGCAACGATATCTGAGTCATCTGAAAAGTCAACGGCTACTTCTTCATCACCAGCGTCTTCACCAAACGGTAGCTCGATAGGCGTCTCGTTTTTTAACTCAGCGATGATCGAATCACGCCAGCGTGTGATGCCATCGATCACGTTTTCTGGAATCTCACTAGTGTGGCCTTCAAACAATGCATCCATCCAGTTAGGCAATGGACGACCAATGACTGTCGCCGTCAAAAAACCATGCGCAGCGACACTGTCGAGCACAAACTGGCTCTCTTGATTGTCCATATAGTCTAGTAATTCGTCAAAACTTAATTGGTTACTCATGGTGTAATTGTCCTTGAAAGGTGGATTGCGACAGTCTTAATAAATGCGCAATAAACGTTCAGTTACGTGCAAAATCAGTGATAATTTGAGGATAAAGGTCATTCGAATAAACATTCAAACAACCATTATAAAGTCAGAATTACTGCATAGAATAGACTGCTAGCTACTATAGAAAAGTAATAAATAAGATATCATCAACCTAATACTATTAGGCAATGAGCCATTATTACGTGGCTTTAGTCGGCTTAAACGACTGAATTTTCTTATATTGTGTGAGACCTTTATTCT
The DNA here is from genome assembly GCF_904845995.1 of Psychrobacter fjordensis. NCBI lineage: Bacteria > Pseudomonadati > Pseudomonadota > Gammaproteobacteria > Moraxellales > Moraxellaceae > Psychrobacter > Psychrobacter fjordensis. Next base: position 1,492,883 of record NZ_CAJGYP010000001.1, on the reverse strand, counting down.
AAAATTTAAAAGTCGTCATCATCCCAGTCATCGCCATCTTCATCGAAGTTATCGATGTCATCTAAATCGTCTTTTAGCTCTTTAGCCAACCGTTTTTCTTCTAACAAATTATCGATTAGACGACGTTTTTCAAGACTGCTTAAGCGCGTACGTACACTCGTCTCAGCCTCTTCCACCATCTTTGCATCATCATCATCGATGAAATCATCATCAAAATCGTTGTCAATATCAGCGTCACTCATGACAAACTCCTATCATTTTTGGCAAAGGTATTAAGAATACATTAATATATATATGCCTTATAAAGTCTCTACTGAACGTTGTCAATGCTTTTTATCACTATGGCCTATTTCGCCTATAATACCAAGATAATGACGCAGTCAATATAACAGACAATTGTGTACATAAAAACAAAAACAATTGCCGCTAATGAAACATCATTACACAGATACTATTAAGTATGTGATTCGTCTTCATTTTCAATCATCAGTACCGAATTTCGGACGTCAGCCAAGCGTTGAATCATTGAATCATTCCCACCATCGAATACGGCACATTCACGCTCATAAACGGTGGTTGGGCGCATGATACTCTGTACTTGTACATGATGGCTGATTTGCTTGAGTCCAGCATTCGGTAACAAGATCAGCATCTGCTCTTTTTTGCCAACGCTGTGCAGCAATTGCGTCATTGCATCACTTTGTGCATCATCACTGACACCCGCTTTGGCAGGTAATGCAAAGCGCGACAGCTCAATATGCTTGTCATGGATAATCTTATTAAGCATTAAATATAGCTTACCAAGCATCACGCCTGCTAACGCCACTTTGGCATGGCTGTTATCAGCCTTTAATAGCACACTCGCACCGCTGTCATCGAACTTAGGCTCATTTATCATGCTGACACCTAGCAACAATGGCTGTTTGAGTAGCTCAGTCGCTGCTTGGTTCAACAGCTGAGTGCATAATGCCAAATAAGGCAAGCGCTGGGCAGGTGCAAGACGCTCAAGCATATTGAACTCGTCATGGAATACAATCTGTACTCTCACGCTGTCAAATGCTCGTGTGGCAGACAATCGTGAAGCGCTATTAGATTTATGCGTACTACTGCCGCTCATTTCATCTTGCGTGCTTTCCGCTGCTAGATTTGCTACTTGGTCATCTGCCGCATCATCAATAGTCGTACTAGAATGAGCGGTATCGCTCGCCGCACTTTGATTCTGTTGTGTTCTTAAATACTGGTTAACTTCACTGTTTATATCAAACTTACGAAGGTCAGCTGGCTTATGCTCTGCGCCGTCTTCACCCAAGCTGCCCATTGTTTGAGAGTTATTTTCTTGGAGATCGTTTGTTTGACGGTCAGCTGAGCGGCGCTCGTGGTTACGGCTGCGCTGATCAATTTGCATATACTGCTCACGGTGCAAATCTTGGATATCACGACTGAGGGCGTTGATTTGCTCTTTGGTAGGACGGGCAAGATAGCCGTAAATTAACCAAAGCAATAAGTGCAATAACATAGTACCGATGACAAATGGCCATTGCATGGCGATAATCTCACCTTTGCTAATGTCCTTTAATGTCAGTGCCACACTACCAATCACAGCATCGCCGTTGGTAGCAATTTGACGAATCGTATCACCTTGCTGCATAGGCGCATTGCCGACTGGCACCAAGATATCGTCGTTATTGTCTGTAATCAAGATCTTCGTCACGTCTTGCTCGCTGGTATAGCGATTGGCAATCACGCTTAGACTGACACGGTCTTTATTTTCTAAAGACAACCTTGCCTCATCAATCAGCTGAGCAACCATCTGCTCGCCTTTTAACGCACGACTGTTGCTCAACTGTTGATCGGTGCTGATAACCAACAATAGAGTCTGCAAACAAAAACTAACCAGAAGAATAATGGCAAACAACCCTTGCCGCGGCGCTAAATACGTCATGATATGTTAAACTTTTTTGGATAAAAGAAATTAAAAAACAAGGCTATTGCTCATTTTTTGGCTATTTTAAAAAACGGTAATGCAGGCATCTTTTTGTAACGCGTGTCTTTATAACGTATATCTGGGTAAACCATCACTTATAGTCGATTCAATTTAAAAGAAGTACGAGTCAACCGAGTGTAGATGTATATGCGATACTTCAATCGAGGTTAACGCTGTCATACTTTTATAGTGGAAGGACTATAGGATAAACGACCGCATAGTAGACTTTTTATGACTAAACACATTATCATAAATACAGCTCGCTTATCCTATCTACTATATCACCATAATAAACCTTATAGCGTTAGCAGCTTTATAAATTTGTCATAATAATAACATTCAATTTCAAACGCTTTTCTGTCTGGTACAGCCCTTTTTAGTTAACCGTGATACTTTGCATGTCATCTATAGGCGCTGCCGAGGAAAGCTGCTATTATTCCCAATCTTATACGAGCATACAAGGGACAATTAAGCCATGCCAAACAATACATCTTATTCGTTACCAAAAGACAGCAAAGCATGGCAACAAGCCGTTGACTCAATTGCCTCGCTCCTACCTGATGGTACTGATATACAGGATTTTGACGCGCTACAGTCCCTACCCGTTTTTGCACTAATTGTGGTGCTACCGACCAAAGTATCAACCCTTGATATTCATCAATATGTGCAGTCTTGGGTCGATGAGCAGCCGAACTGGCATCTGGTCACTGTCGCTGAAGATACCGATGCAAGTTTTGTGAATATCACTGTCTCTGATACAGAACCAACAGATGGAAATGCACAGCGCCTTCCTTTTACACAGACACAAGTATTCCGCTATCTGCTGGTGCCGGTCACCGATACGCTCATGCATCCCGCCAAAAAAACCGCTGCCGCTCACATCATTGATGAGCAGCTGACCAGACGCTTGCGCCATGATTTGGCTGAAGCGTATAAGAGTACGAGCAGTGCTGACAGTACGGATAATTTGAATGTCGTTGATTGCCATATTTTATCTGTCGGTCATATGCTGCGTACTCATAAACTTGCCTGCTTCGATATGGACTCCACCTTAATCGAGCAAGAAGTCATCGTCGAGCTTGCCAAAACAGCAGGTATCGGTGAAGAAGTTGCCGCCATCACTGAATCGGCGATGCGCGGTGAGATCGATTTTGACGAATCTTTTGCCAAGCGTGTGGCACTATTAAAAGACATTCCAATTGACGTACTGGATGATATTTGTAGCCGCTTAACCTTATCGGTAGGCGCACGCACCACGATCAGTGCGCTCAAAGCATTGGGTTATCACACCGTATTGGTATCAGGCGGATTTACCTATTTTGCTCGCTATATCGCAGAGCAGTTGGGTATTGACGAAGTTCACGCCAACTTTTTAGATATTGACGAAGGCATGGTGACGGGCCACGTGCAATTACCTATCGTCAATGGTGCCAAAAAAGCCGCCATCGTCGAACACACGGCAGAGCGCTTAAGCATCGATATGTCACAAGTGGTCTGTATTGGTGACGGTGCTAATGATTTGCCGATGATGGCCATCGCTGATCTAGGGGTTGCCTATCACGCAAAACCTATCGTCCAAGCACGTGCTGATGCCGCAGTAAATGTGACCGGTCTTGAAGGCACGCTTTATGCCCTTGGTTATCCAGCACTTGCCCCTACTAAATAAATGCTAAATGCTCGCAATCGTATAAAAAGCTAGGTTAATGTCTTTGTCATTGATCTGGCTTTTATACTTCTAGCTTTTATATTTTGTTGCCACTGGTCATAGTGCTATTTTAATAAAACCATTTGAATATTACTGCCTGAGCATTACTTTGGTCTAACTATATTTTAGTCTAACGACACTTTAGTCTAACTACTATCACTCACTTTCAACGCTTATTTTAAATCAATCAAGGACTGTCCATGACGGCACCCCAATCATCCAAACCAAGCGAGTCGTCAGCACCGCAACCATTAGATGGCAGTGTTACTACTGACAACCCAAAACAGCTGTTAGGCGTTTATATCAAAGGAATGGCGATGGGTGCAGCCGATATCGTACCTGGCGTCTCTGGTGGTACTATTGCGCTGATTGCTGGTATTTATGAGCGATTGATTAATGCGCTTGGCAGTATTGGCCCCAAGCTCTGGCAGACATTCCGAAAGGAAGGTGGTATCAAAGGTTTGCTTGCGGTGTGGCGACAGGTCGATGCGACATTTTTATTATTCCTGTTATTAGGTATCGCCACCAGCTTTGCTACTTTGGCTGGCATGATTAAGTACTTGCTAGACAATCAACCACTGCTGATTTGGTCGTTCTTCTTTGGATTGGTCGTTGCAACCATATTTATATTATTAACTGAAATTAAGCGTTGGAATATAGGACGTATTGTCTTATTTGGCGTCGGTCTCGTCAGTGCCATGGTTATCAGCAGTTTGCCATTACTCACCACCACGCCAAGCTTGCCTTATTTGTTTTTTGCAGGGGCAATCGCGATTTGCGCCATGATATTACCGGGTATATCAGGCTCCTTTATCCTATTATTATTGGGTGCTTATGACACGGTATTAGAAGCCGTGCATACCCTGAACTTTACGGTTATTTTTACGCTTATGGCGGGTATGGTCACTGGACTTTTACTGTTCACTCACGCATTAAAATGGCTATTGGCTCGCTACTATCAAGCAACGCTAGCATTGCTCACCGGCTTTATCGCTGGCTCTTTGATGAAGATATGGCCGTGGAAAGTAGATATCTTGAACACCCTAGATAACGAAGCAATAAACAACGTCATGCCATGGCACTACCCTACTGGTCCTCACTGGATAAGTACCTTAGGATTGATGTTATTAGGTGCTGTGTTAGTGTCATTATTATCGTGGTGGGGCAAGCGTAACAACCATCATTAATAACAACGTTTAGTCGCTATTAATTAAAAAACCTCTTATTCCTCTCTAAGAATAAGCGCCGATCCTTACGGCGCTTACTCTCAAAATCTGCAATAGAAAATCATCAAAATATGCTAAAAAACCAAACGTCATCGGTTGTCGCAAACTCGCCTTTACCCTCTTTAGCTTTGCCTCGCAAACTTTCATAATGGTCTTATTGGAATTCACCTTATGAATAGCGAGATGAATGATGTTACTAACTATATTTTCTTTTATCGACATAGCGGCATGGAGCAATGCGGCTTTACTTGGTTACGGCTTATTGGCAGTGATAATAGCGGCACTCGCCTTCTCGTCACAGCGCTGGCTGCTATTATATCTATTTGGCGGTATGGCATATTGGCTAGGCGTAGAAGTCATTCACAGCATACTATCAAGTTGGCTGATGCTGTCAGAATTATCAGACTGGCACAGCTATATCATCGCCATGGGTATCAGCTGGCTGCCTTTAGCGGCTTGGGTCTTGTATCGGGCGCTACGTTATGAGGATGTCAGTCAATCGGTTCAGCTACAACGTGAGTTAGAGGCTGCACGTTATATCGAACATACGCCTGTCTACGATGATGACTACCAACCGCGCTTTCACTAATGCAGACAATCCTGTATCAATCATGCTGACGTCATCGAATGTTACAAGATACTTAACGCTCTCTACGTAACTCCTAAAGAATAACAACCTATCCATCGTTTATAATGTAATTATATATTTGTCGCAAAAATTGTTATAAAGTACGCATTATTTTGCGTCTCATTTTTAGGAGTTCGATTATGTTTACTATTCCTGTTCTAGATATTAAGTCTGATCCTTTAGACGTGTTATTGGCTGTGATCGGTTACCGTTTATCTATGCTAGCTGATAGCGACGATGACGCTGTCCAAAAGCTATTCGCTGATCGTAATGTCACGATTGAGCTTGCCAGCACCGAAGCGGACATCGCCCGTTATTTTGTCTTTGATAATGGGAGCTTCAACCAATATAGTGGTCATGCAAAAGCAGCAGACCTGACTATCAACTTTAAAGACTCTATGACTGGTGTTAAGCTATTGACCAAAGGTAACCTTCCAGCCTTTATGACAGCGGTTCAAGAAGGAAATTTAAGCATCGAGGGCGACTACAGCCTCATGATGTGGTTTAATAAGCTTGCCAAGCATATCGTTCCAGCGGTGCCAGAAGAGTGCAAACCTTATCTGGACAAAGCAAAGCCTTACGCTTATAAAGCACAAAACTTTGCAAACCATTGGATTGGTGTTGCCAAGCACAAACTGGGTAAATAACCAGATACAAATAATTAGAACGTTAAATAGCAAACTGATCATCAAATAGTTACTATTGACCTACTTTATTGTATTCAATATAAATACTATTTAGCAGCACTCTGATTTTCTAAAAAGGTTACGGTATACTATATCGCAGCCTTTTTTATTATTTTAAAAATACAAAAACATTTAGATGTACCCAATACCGTTATAAAAGGATTTATCTCATGGCAGGATTACTTAACATCTCAGAACCCAATGCCGATAGCCACACTGAGACACTCAATCATCAAAACAGTAGCGATGATTTTTTGGCCAGTTTAGCCACCGATGCCAACCAACCAACGCCACATAAGCATAGCCGCGAAGAAATCGCCGCACTGTTTGATTTGCCTTTGATGGATTTGTTGTTGCAAGCACAAACGATACATCGGGCGAACTTTACTGCCAATGAAGTACAAATCAGCACCTTGCTCTCTATCAAAACAGGTAACTGCCCTGAAGATTGCGGCTACTGCTCACAATCAGGTCATCATCGCGATACCACCAAACTACAAGCAGAGAAACGCATAGAAGTGGACAAAGTCATTGCTGCTGCTAAACGTGCTAAAAACAGTGGCTCGTCACGCTTCTGCATGGGTGCGGCATGGAAACACCCAAGTGCAAAAGACATGCCTTACGTGGTTGAGTTAGTTAAAGAAGTTAAGGCATTGGGGCTTGAGACCTGTATGACGCTTGGTATGTTAGATACCAATCAAGCAACGCAGTTGGCGGATGCCGGATTAGACTACTATAATCATAATCTAGATACCTCACGCAGCTATTATGAACAAGTCGTCAGCACGCGCAGCTATGACGAGCGATTAAATACGATAGACAATGTGCGCAACTCAGGCATCAATGTCTGTAGCGGTAATATCGTTGGTATGGGCGAGAGCCGTGATGACCGTATCGATTGGGTACACGAACTGCTAAAAATGCCAAAAGCGCCAGAGTCAATCCCAGTCAACTTGCTCGTACCTATCGCCGGCACACCCATCGGCGACAAAGTACTTGCCGAAGGTCAGCTGTCTGTACTTGAATGGATTCGTACCATTGCCGTGGCGCGTATTTGCTGCCCGACCAGCTATGTGCGTCTATCTGCTGGCCGCGAAAGCCTCTCTGACTCTGAACAAGCCTTGGCCTTTATGGCAGGTGCCAACTCGTTCTTTTATGGCGATAAACTGCTGACAACTGGAAATGCCAGTCAATCAGGCGATGACAGACTCATGCGTGAACTTGGCCTAACAAAGCAGTTTGCTGCACCAAGAGCTCCTAAAGTATTGCCTGTAATGGACGCGATGAATGGTCATCAAACACAAGTCGTATTGGCTGACTAGTTTGAAGGTGTGCAGTTAGTGTTCATCAATAATCTGCATTGCACTTGCGTTTGGGCTGTGTCATCCATTAGCCCTTATAACAAGCATATGAAAATAAGCCTAGGGTGTGTCCTCATTTCAAATGGCTGATAACAAGAGATTAAGTAATGGCAGATTATTTTAACTGGATTAAAGCGGCACATATTATTTCTATGGTTTGCTGGTTTGCGGCAATTTTCTACTTGCCGCGCCTGTTTGTCTATCATGCGATGAGTGATGACACTATCAGCCAAGAACGCTTTACCATTATGGAGCGTAAGCTGTATCGTGGCATTATGACGCCATCGATGATAGCGACATGGGTCTTTGGTCTATGGATGTTAGGTCTGGGTTGGGACGTGTATAAAACTCAAGGTTGGCTGCACGTTAAGCTCTTGCTAGTGGTATTACTATCTGGCTATCATGGTGCATGCGGGCTATATCGCAAAAAACTGATTGATAACCCACATTATAAATCTCATAAGTTTTGGCGCTGGTTTAATGAAATACCAGTGTTTGCGTTGATATTTATCGTCATCTTAGTTGTGGTAAAACCTTTCTGAAATTAGCGCCGACACTAGCAGAATAATTGATACCCACAAACTAAAAGCGTCCGCCACTTTATCAGTGACGGACGCTTTTTTTGACCTATTATCTCTAGTAGCTTGAACAACTCTGAAACCGCTGACCCTATTTCTGAAGTTGGTATCAAACGTTAAATATTAAACACTAGGGCGCATGATTTGATAAACATTACTCAAGTCATAAACACGGTAACGAGCTGGCTCACGGCGGTTTTCTCCCGCATAACTTAATATTAGCGCTTGCTTGGCACGCTCATCGACCCAGCCCACGAACAGTCCACTGTGCTCAACGTTATTATAGCCATGATTGATATAATAGAGCCAATCTCCAACCTCAATCTCTCCACTATTGGCATAAGGGCCTTGACCATAAGTGCCTTTGTGAATGGTATCGCGCGTCACCCCTGCCCGATTAAATACAGCATTTAAGTAGTCCCAGCAGCCACCTTGAATGATAGTACGCTCGTTTAGGGCCATCTTGCGTGCAGTACTGACTACTTCACGTGCGGCCAGACTACTTTGGGTCTCCGCACTACTCAATAGCGGTAAATACTCACTATCGATATTGTCATAATCACCAGATAAAAATGCAGGTAGTACTGTAGGCGTTTGACGAGATACATCTGGATAGCGATAAGAAGTATTACTCGTTGATTGAGTAGATTTTTGAGCGATCAGTGTGCTCATACTATCTGCGTGAGCTGGGCCAACCAAACCAAAGGTCAATAATAAAAGACTGCACGACGCTGTAACCGACGACGACATAGACATAGGCAAACGCGACATGACTAACTCCTTGTCAATAAAATATAAATGACAGCATAAAAATAGTAGTGGATGAATTTCCAACCCTACTTATAAACTATTTAGACGAAAAGTTGCAAGTATCATTCGAAATATTTAAATATTAAACACGACATAAGAAGTTTTGACTCACTACTTACTATTCAAATTAAGTTGGGTTATTATCTTTTCAAATAAATAAAAATTTGGAAATACTGATGTTCACTATTAAGACACCAATTGTCGTTGGACTTTTGATAGCATCATCGATGACTTATGCCAATGATGAATGTATTAAGCCTCAGGTTGCCAATACCATACAGGTAACCTGTTTAACAGCGAGTAATATAGCAATTGCGACACTCGATAATGCCTTATGGGCATTGGTAGACGCAGAAGGGAGAGCGCTAACGGATTATACGTTTGATAGAATGCGTTCTATAAACGATGATCTAATCGCTGTGGCTCATGCCGATAAGGTAGGTGCCATTACTATACAAGGCAAACAAGTGTTGCCCATGATTTATGACAACCTTCAGTTTTATCCCAACCAATACTTTCGTCTTAAGCAAGGTAACAAATATGGTGTCGCTGATATTTCAGGAAAAGTTGTATTACCAGTAGAATATGATTGGATCGGCAGTCTAGATGATGATCAAAATCAGGTATTGATGGCAAAGCAGCAAAAAAAAGGCTTGATAGACAATGAAGGAAATATCATTTTGCCTGCAAAATATGACAGGTTATTTTGTTGTGATAATTCTAATTATGGAAAAGTCGCTATAGGCAATCGCTATGGACTAACCAGCGCTTCGGGAAGGTTATTAACTCCAGTTGAATATCAAGATATTAAGATGTTTTCATACAACCCTACGGTACTAAAGGTAAAAAAACAAGATAAATGGGGCTTGATGGATGCAACGGGTAAGGTTCTAAAGCCTTTTGAGTTTGATAAGTTACCTAGATTTTATAAAGATGAGACAGGACTTCAACAATTTAAAAAAGACGGCAAGTATGGCTTTTTGAATAACAAAGGGACTGTCGTTCTATCTGCTAATTATGACGACATCGATACTTTCAATGAAGACACTTATGAATTGAGAAACGACAATCTTTATGGTCTTGCTAATGCAGCAGGTAAGATAATCACACCTGTCACATACGACGCAATTGGTTGGAGTGATGAACAAGGATTGATAGAGGTCGAAAAAAACCAAAAACTAGGCCTCATCAATAGTCAAGGAGAAGTCGTATTAGCGGCAGAATACGACGAACTCGGCTCTCCATATAACGAATCAGGCGTCAGAGAGATCAAAAAGAATGATAAATATGGACTGATAGACCGTCAAGGAAATATCTTGATAAAGCCTGAATATGAAGCACTCGGCTGCTGTTCTTCAAATGGCTTTGGCTTTATAGTAAAAGATGGCCATGAAGGCGTTATTGACTCATCTGGTGAGATATATTTATCTGAAAATTATACTTATGTAGGGATGTCACCCAACGGACTATTGTTAGTTGAGCATGATCGTCTGCAAGGCCTAGCCAACAAAGAAAAACAGCTAATAACTGCTATAGTGTATAAGAACATATCACCATTCAGTGATGGTCTATCAGCGGTCGAAAAAGAGGATAAATGGGGTTATATTGATATCTCAGGAAAGCTAGTAATCAAAAACATCTATGACAAGGCAGAGGATTTCCATGATGGTGTCGCAGCGGTCAAAAAAGGCGACCAAACATGGTTTATTAATAAACAAGGCCGTAGGGTCTCACCTCCTCGATAAGGTTGGCTACTCTAGTGCGTGTCTTGTTTTTAAAATTATAGCTATAGTCAAAGTATTTTTAAATCGCTACAGTGCTGCTGGGATAAATTTTTCGCAGCCTCTGTGAATACAGCAAGCAAGTAAAATTTGTACCAGTAGCACCATAATATAATCGTATCGGTTTTATGTTTCTTTGACTATATGTACTAATTATCACTCATCTTAATATTAACATGGCGCTTGGACAACGCTTGCCCTTGCAAAATGGCTTTGGCAGCAGTCGCTTCTTGGACACTATCAAAGCCATTAATATGGTATTTACAGGCATCGCTAGAATCAACTATCTGTAACTGTTCGCCAACGAGTTTTGCTGTATCACCATCGACCAAGTGGATATGCTCACGCTTACCATTATTGTCATGTACCAACTCACCCGCACGCACCCACAGTGTGCCGCCACTGATAACACTAGCGACGGACTTTTTTTGTTTTTGCCGTTGGCGGTTAAAAATAAAACTGCCAATAATCAATAACGCCAAAGCACCGATAGCCAAGCGCTCAGGTAGCACACTCATTGCAAAGGCGACCGCCACTGCCCCGACCAATAAGGAAGAGCCAAACCAAAACATACCGTTATCAGTCGTTTGGGACTGACCTTGTAAGGTGATTTTGGCGCCATCTTCGGTCAACTTAAGCATACATCATTACCTGTTGCGAGATATCTATTTGGCAACAGATAGCGGGCTATTAAAAACCAACTATCTGTCAGAGCTCGTCGTAGTGTTAAAAAATTAGCACCGTTTATAATAGATCAAAAGCAGACTACCAGCCTAAAGCGGTTTGCTGCATTTTAATCAATTCGGCAATACCTTTTTCGGCAAGAATCAGCATGTCATCAGCTTGAGCGCGAGTGAATGGTTTCTCTTCCGCAGTACCTTGCAGCTCGATAAACTCGCCTTTTTGAGTCATAACGACGTTCAAATCGGTATCGCAGCTAGAGTCTTCTTCATAATTCAAATCTAGATACGCTTCCCCATCTTTCATACCGACAGACACAGCAGCAACTAAACCAATCAATGGATCTGCTTTTAGTTTTTTGGCTTTTTGAACGGTCTCTAATGCGTCAATAAGGGCAATCGCTGCACCAGTCACGCTAGCGGTACGAGTACCACCATCAGCTTGCAGTACGTCACAGTCAAGATAAATGGTGTTTTCACCCAACTTACTCAAGTCAATCATCGCACGTAAGCTACGACCGATTAAACGCTGAATCTCTTGGGTACGACCTGACTGCTTGCCGCGTGCCGCTTCACGTTGATTACGGGTATTGGTCGCACGTGGCAACATACCATATTCAGCGGTAATCCAGCCTTTGCCTTTGCCTTTCAACCAGCGTGGTACGCCAGATTCGACGCTAGCAGTACATAGTACTTTGGTATCGCCAAAGCTCACTAACACTGACCCTTCGGCATGCTTAGTATAATGGCGCTCAAAGCTGATAGAGCGAAGTTGGTCAAGCTCACGATTGTCATTACGCATAAAAATTCCTAGTACAATGTTTGAAAAGCAGGGTGATAAAAATGGTCATAAAATAAAAGGTTGTTGCTACATGGCAGAGCAGTATTTATTATCGTATATTTATTAATTGCATATCAATTCATAAAAATTCATAAAAATTGACATACAGGAATATAACTCGAATACAAATAGCGACTACGTGCCTTAGTAGACGCAAATATGGAGATATCCTAACGTGACAGCGGCGCAATAGCAAGATTCACTCACGCTATTACGCCGCTGCTTCAGTAAAGTTTGGTGTTAAATTTATTCTAAACCTTCTATCTTACGCAATTCTTTACGCAGGATTTTACCCACGTTTGATTTTGGTAATTCATCAACGAACTGGATGCTACGCGGACGCTTGTAGCCAGTCAGTTGCTTTTTGCCAAAATCGAGTAACTCTTGCTCTGTCACTTCACCTTTTTTGACCACAAATAACTTTGGCTCTTCACCGCGATTTTCGTTAGGAACACCAATCGCACCGCACTCAACCACTGCTGGATGCTCGCTCATGGCTTCTTCGATCTCATTCGGGTAGACGTTAAAACCAGAGACCAAAATCATATCTTTTTTGCGGTCAACAATTTTAATAAAGCCTTTTTCATCCATGATACCGATATCACCGGTTTTTAGATAACCATTGGCAGTAAAGGTTTCCGCTGTTTCGTCTGGACGGTTTTGATACCCAATCATCACCTGCGGGCCTTTGACACAAATCTCGCCACGGTCACCCAGAGCGACTTCTTTTTCATCATCGTCAATCAGTATGACATCTGTGCTAGAAGCAGGAATACCAATCTTGCCTGTGAATTCAGCAATGGTCATTGGGTTAAAAGCAACCACTGGCGAGGTTTCAGACAGACCATAACCCTCGACGATAGGCAAACCTGTGATTTTATGCCACTCTTTTGCCACGCTTGGCAGTACCGACATACCACCACCGATAGAGGCCTTTAGATTAGAAAAGTCTAAATCCGCAAAGCTGTCTTTGTGCACCAAGCCGTTGAATAACGTATTTACCGCAGGGATAAATGAGGGTTTATATTTGCCCATCTCTTTGATCAAGCCATCGAGATCACGTGGGTTCGGGATAAGCAAACCCGCATAGCCTTGGTACATGCCATACATACCGCAAACCATAAATGAGAACACATGATAGAGCGGTAACGCCGTCAAGATAACCTCGTCGGCATCAGCATCATCGTCAAATGCACTGTTCATCAACGCACTAATCTGTAGCATGTTAGCCACTAAGTTACCATGTGACAGCATCGCCCCTTTAGCCACACCTGTAGTCCCACCCGTATATTGCAACAATGCCACGTCACCTAAATTCAAATCAGGACGTTTATATTTACTAGCAGAAACAGCATTTAATGCATGCTTGAAGCTCACACTCTCTGGCAAGCTATAAGCAGGAATCATTTTTTTGATATGGCGCGCAACGAGGTTGACCACTGCTCCTTTGATCGTGCCTAGCATATCGCCAATCTTACAAACGATGACGTGCTCGACTTGACCTTTATCTTCTGCTTCTTGATACGTTTTTGCAAAATTCTCTACGATGAACAAAGCTTTCGTACCACTATCATGCAGCTGATGTGATAACTCGCGGCTCGTGTATAAAGGGTTGACGTTGACCAGCACCATACCTGCACGGATGATACCCAATGCAACCACTGGATACTGCAGGAGGTTAGGCATCATCACCCCAACTTTGTCACCCTTGACCAATCCTAACGACTGTAAGTAGCTGGCAATTTGACGACTAAACAAATCCAATTGCTTAAAGGTAATCGATGCACCCATACAGATATAAGCAGGCTTTTGGCCGTAACGGCTAAAATTACGCTCGAACACCTCTAGTAAAGAAGTATTATCATCCGGCATATCGATAGTAGCCGCAATACCATAGCGCTCATAAGTACCTAACCATGGACTATCACTCGGTATCATCGGCATAGTAGGAAATGCGCTGTCGTTATTATTAGTCGCAGCATTATTGTTTGTGGTCTTTTTATTGGTACTGTCGGTCATAACTTTTCCTAAATGTTGCCGTTAAAAACGTAGAATAATCTAATGGAAACACCATTATTTTGTGGTTGATCAATGACAGCAAAACTTGTGAATAAGAAACGATGATAAGGTAATAGCATTCGTTATTCACAAGATTTGTAAATCAAAGCGCAGTATTAGGTCCATGATAAGTGGTGTAATAACTCAACAAGGATAAATTAACATTCACACCTACAATATTGATTTTACAAGGAATATAGAGCAAAAATCATATCGTATTATAGTTAAATATAACTATACGCTGATGAGCACTATAGCAGTTTTGCCAAAAATTCTCTATCTATACTAAGTCCTGCTCTCAACTCAATCGATGACTATCTATCCAGTCTAACGATGACTAGGCTAATGGTGGCTAGGTTTCGCCAAACCGTATCGAATAGCTGATGAATATCTCGATATTGTCGGCGTCATTGTTTTATTTTGACTTTAATATCTATTATTTGATTACTGCTTTGCAATGAAGACTCACCCCAGCGACATCTTAAAGACAAAATAGACGTAAAAAAATGACAAGATAGCATATACGCAATCTTATCATTTTTAGTGGTGACCCTACTCTGTATTACGATTAGTTATGAACACTAAGTCTGTGTGAGCATTGAGTCTTTGCAAGCACTCATAACTAGCTTTCGAGTATTGAGTATCAATCAATTAGCCATGGTTCTTTTCTTCAAGCAATCGCAAATCTTTACGTAGGATTTTACCCACGTTAGATTTTGGCAATTCATCGATAAACTCAACATGACGAGGACGCTTGTAACCAGTTAGGTTTTCTTTACCATAAGCCAGTACTTCTTCAGCGGTCAGGCTAGGATCGTTGCGCACGACATAAATCTTAGGAGTCTCGCCGCTCTTTTCATCACTGATACCAATGACACCGCACTCTAGAATTTTAGGGTGACCCGCCATAACTTCTTCAACTTCGTTAGGATAAACGTTAAAACCAGAAACCAAAATCATGTCTTTTTTACGATCAACGATGGTCACATATCCATTGTCAGCCATGATACCAATGTCGCCCGTACGGAAGAATCCGTCTGCGGTCATCACTTCGGCGGTAGCATCTTCGCGATTCCAGTAGCCTTTCATAACCTGTGGGCCACGAACACTAATCTCACCGCGCTCACCAAGCTCTACTTCATTACCAGCATCATCTAAGATGGCAACATCAGTCGCTGGCATCGGTACACCAATAGTACCTGTGAATGTTTTGCTATTGCTAGGATTAGAAGTCGCTACCGGTGCTGTTTCAGACAATCCATAACCTTGGATAATGATATTACCCGTTACTTGGCGCCATTTTTCAGCGGTTGGACTCAGTACTGCCATGCCGCCGCCCATTGATTGACGCAGCTTGCTATGATCCATCGCGATAAATTCTTCGTTATTGGCAAGCGCGTTGAACAACGTGTTGACTGCTGGGAAGAAGGCTGGTGGATTGGCTTTATATGCTTTTAATAAGCTATCAAGATCACGTGGGTTTGGTACTAATAGCACCACACAACCGCGATATAGACCAAACATACCGCACACAGTAAATGAGAAAATATGATACATCGGCAATGCTGTCATAATGACAGGCTGCTCACCTCTTTGATCGAAATCATCAAAAGCAGTGCCCAAAAAGGTATTGGACTGAATTAAATTTGCCACTAAGTTTTTGTGCGTTAGCATCGCGCCTTTTGCCACACCGGTCGTACCACCGGTATATTGTAGGACGGCGATGTCATCGAGCGTGATATTGCTTGGGCGTTTATATTTACTCGCAGCGCTATGACTCAGCGCACTTTTGAAGGTGATGCTGTTGCTAATACTATAGGCAGGCACCATTTTTTTCACATGGCGAACGACCGTATTGACCATGAATCCTTTGAGCGTACCCATCAAATCGCCCATACCTGTAATCACGACCTTGTCGACTAGACTACGGCCGATGTCTTGATAGGTTTTGGCAAAGTTTTCGACCATGATCAGCACTTTGGCGTCTGAATCGGTCAGTTGATGCTCAAGCTCTCTGGTGGTATATAACGGGTTGACGTTGACTAGGGTGAAACCTGCACGCAGTACTGCAATGACAGAAATTGGCAATTGCAAAATATTGGGCATCATGACCGCAACTTTGTCACCTTTGACCAGTCCTAACGACTGTAGATAGGCAGCCATCTGGCGACTGTATAGATCCACTTCTTTAAAACTTAATGATGAACCCATGCAAATATAGGCAGTCTTGTCACTATTATCCGCAAAGCTTTTTTCAAAAACATCAATGAGTGAGGTATCGTCAGCTGGCATTTCAATGTTGTAATTCAGCCCAAGCTCTTCATATGTTTTTAGCCAAACTTTATCATCACGACGGGTAAAATTTACTTGATTTTCCATAATCTTTTTTCTCCTAGTAATAGTACATTACCGTCAGCGTATACTAATCACAGTGTGATAAACATACGAAATGCCAAGCCTTTGCTGACCATTACGGTGGTAAGCAAAGGCTACGGCGTAATCGTACAGTGCTGAGCAAACAATATAGCGGTAAATAGCCCTTTGTTTATTAACATACACACTTTGTACAAACTACTCAATACAAAAGATTGGTGCTTGAGTTCGCAAACAGGCTTGACGGAAAATAAAATGTTTTATATCAATTATTTAACTTTTAAAACCAATCAGTTTTTAGCATTCTATTGGCGAACATTCATCCATAGAAACCCTATGGTTTGTTACCCGTTCATTACTTTGTACTGTCAAGGGCGCTAGCCAGTTCTGTTAAAGTCACAAAGTTACGGCGAGTGCCGTCCTTATCACTGCTTAGCTGACGGGCAAAACTGCTTGTCGCCAGCTTGCTGCTGTCATTATATTGCCACTCATTAATGTACTCACTTTGAGTTAAGCGTTGACCAAAACCTGCCACCGCCATTGCAAACTGAGTATCAGCGTTGGCTTTGTCCAGAGAGTGACTGTCATTATTAATTGGTTGACTAAGCAGTTTAGACGTATCACCTGTAGGCGCTTTATAACGAATTTTTAGATAACCAAGCTCATTGGCTTGCTGTTTGCTGTTTACCTTGACAGTGGCATTGCTGTCAGTATAACGACGATCACTGTATAGACCTTTTTGTCCTTTAGGCGTGACTTCAAATAGTGCGATAACCGCTTTACCTGCACCTAGCTCGCCTGCATCGACTTTATCATTATTAAAGTCTTGCTCGTTAAGCACACGGTTTTCATAGCCAATCAAACGCCATTCACTCACGACATCAGGGTTGAACTCGACTTGTACTTTTACATCTTTGGCGACCATATTAAAGGTCGCAGCCAACTCATCACCAAAAACTTTTTTGGCCTCAGTCAGACTGTCGATATAGCTGTAATTACCATTGCCGTTGTCCGCCATTTGCTCCATCATATGGTCATTAAGATTACCACGACCAAAACCAACCGTAGAGAGTGAGATACCACGCTCACGATTGGATTTGACCAAATCCAGCATATCATCGACATCGCTGATACCGACATTAAAATCGCCATCGGTCAGCATCATGATACGATTGATACCGTCTTTCTTCATCGCTTGCTCAGCTTGGCGATAAGCCAGTTTTAACGCGTCTTCTCCGTTAGTGGAACCTGAGGCACTCAAGCTCTCAATCGCGGCGAGTATTTTTGCTTTTTGATCACCACTGGTCGCAGGCAATGCCACACTGGTGCTGCCCGAATAAGTAACGATACTGATGCTGTCTTGAGCGCGCATTTGCTCCATCAATAGTTTAAGCGATGACTGTACCAACGGCAGCTTATCACGCGATGACATAGAGCCTGATACATCTACCAAAATCACTAGGTTAGCTGCAGGCATAATTTGATTGGCACTTTTATTAGACCAGCTGTTCTCCACAGCTTTAATGCCTACTTTGACAATCTTATTATCTTGATCTGCTCTATCCCAAGGCGAATCCACCACTTCAGTTGCGACCACAAATGGCGCATTACCGAGGCGTTTACCATCATCAAATTGATAATTAAAATAGTTAATCAACTCTTCTACCCGTACCGCATCAACGGGTGGCAACTGCCCTTCATTTAGATAGCGGCGCACATTGGCATAGCTGCCCGTATCGGTATCGATAGACAAAGTAGAGACCGCCATATCCGTCGTGCGATGTACAGGATTTGCATCGTTCTTTTGATAATTATCATTTGCCTCTGGTTCGGCGCTGATGGGTTCAGGTCTGACCATAGGTGGTGATATTGAAGATGGTGATGGTGATGCTGTGCTTCTCAGTATTAGGAAAGGGTCAGGAGCTCT
Organism: Psychrobacter fjordensis; assembly: GCF_904845995.1. NCBI lineage: Bacteria > Pseudomonadati > Pseudomonadota > Gammaproteobacteria > Moraxellales > Moraxellaceae > Psychrobacter > Psychrobacter fjordensis. The sequence continues at coordinate 1,474,245 of NZ_CAJGYP010000001.1, read as the reverse complement.
CATCTCAGAGACTAGTGACGTATTTGATGTCGCAACTGCAAGGCGTGGTTTTTTCATCGTAGTACTACTTGAGGTTTCTACCATCGGCTTGGGTGCTATCTGCTTAGATACTGTCTGCTGTGAGCTACAAGCACTCAATCCAACACTGGCGATAATACCCAACAGCAGCGTGTGCTTGGTTAAATGATAAGTGCACGCACGCGATAACGCACTTGATGGATAGACAGATGACGCAGATAACATAGTAACTACTCCGTATAATAGACAGATGACAAAATTTTCAAAGACAACACAGTGATCAAAAGTTGAATTAACTATACTTCACCTGTTTTGTAAAAGCTATCAACCAAAATGCTATACAGAAACCCAATGAAGCGCGTCACGACCTGTCGTCTATTCTGACTTATACCTTTTTAATTCTGCCAATTTCCTTTACGATAGCACTATCCTATTTGTACGCTTGAACCAATTATCTATACCTATTAAAACTGATAAGTGAATCCTATTTTATGTCTGATGTTATTGATAATACGATTGCCCCAATCATTCCCACTGAACCGATGGATACTCGCTCAGTCGCAGAGTTCACTGAGCAAGCCTATCTCAACTATGCGATGTACGTCATCATGGATCGGGCACTGCCAAATATCGCTGATGGACTTAAACCAGTACAGCGCCGCATCGTCTATGCCATGAGCGAGTTGGGGCTAAAATCTACTGCCAAAGCCAAAAAATCGGCACGTACAGTCGGTGACGTCTTGGGTAAATACCATCCACATGGTGACAGCGCTTGTTATGAAGCGATGGTGCTCATGGCGCAGCCGTTCAGCTATCGCTATCCGCTCATCACAGGCCAAGGTAACTGGGGTAGCCCTGATGATCCAAAATCCTTTGCGGCGATGCGTTATACCGAAGCCAAAATGTCTGCTTATGCCAATACGTTACTGGCAGAGTTAGGTCAAGGTACAGTCGATTGGCAAGATAACTTTGACGGTACGATGCAAGAGCCAACCACCCTACCTGCCCGCCTGCCTAACATACTATTAAACGGTACAACAGGTATCGCAGTCGGTATGGCAACAGACATTCCACCGCATAACCTTAATGAAGTCGTACGTGCGGCTATTCGATTGCTCAAAAATCCTGAACTGTCGGTCAAGCAGCTTACCCAGTCAATACCAGCACCTGATCTACCAACCCCTGCTGAAATCATTACCAGCAAAAAAGACTTGCAAGCGATGTATGAAACGGGCCGCGGTAGCTATAAGATGCGCGCGACCTTCCACGTCGATCCTAAAGAGAAAAACCTCGTCATCATCGATGCACTGCCTTATCAAGTTTCAGGCAACAAAATCCAAGAGCAAATCGCCAAGCTCATGACCGATAAAAAGCTGCCTTGGATTACCGATATTCATGATGAGTCAGATCACGAAAATGCCTGTCGTATCGTGCTTGAGCTAAAATCAACCCGAGTCGATGTTGCTCGCGTCATGAGCCATCTGTTTGCTAGTACGGAGCTTGAGAGTAATTACCGCGTCAATATGAATATGATTGGCCTAAACGGTAAACCACAGGTCAAAAACCTAAAAGAAATATTAGAAGAATGGCTCATCTGTCGCCGTTCAGTGGTCACACGCCGCTTGCAATATCGCCTCGATAAAATCGATAAGCGCTTACATATCTTGGCAGGCTTGCTGATTGCTTATCTTAATATTGATGAAGTGATTCGCATCATTCGTGAAGAGGAAGATCCAAAAGCGACGTTGATGCAGGACTATGATCTAACGGACATTCAAGCCAATGCTATCTTGGATATTCGTCTGCGCCAATTGGCGAAGTTAGAAGAGATTGAGCTGCGCCGCGAGCAGGATGAACTGGCTGCCGAACGTGCCATCATTCAAGAATACTTAGACAATCCAGACAGTCTAACCAATCTGATGATCGATGAGCTCACAGCCGATATGAAAGAGCACGGCAATGAGCGCGTATCACCATTGGCAGAACGCGAAGAAGCGCAAGCACTAAAAGAGTCTGACCTCGTACCAAGCGAGCCTGTCACCGCTATTCTATCGAAAGCGGGCTGGATTCGTGCTGCCAAAGGTCATGATGTCGATGCTGCTGGTATGAGTTATCGCTCAGGTGATAGCTATCAAGCGCACGTGCGCGGTAAATCCAATGAAAAAATCTACGTGCTCGACAGCACTGGTCGCAGCTATAGCATTGACGCGCACAATCTCGCATCGGCGCGTGGTCAAGGCGACCCGCTGACCAGTGTGCTAAAACCGCCAGCAGGTGCCAGCTTTGAGCAGCTATTAACGGGTGCTGACGATCAACGTATTATACTCGCCAGTTCCGCAGGTTATGGTTTTATCAATACCGTTGGTAATCTTGATAGCAATCAAAAAGCGGGTAAAAACATCATTAACCTAGCAGCTGATAGTCGCTTGCTCCCTGTTGCGCGTATCGATGCGCCAGTAGATTCGACCGCTAATACTGATGGTGAAAATAGCAATACAAGTGTGGCACCTGATCACGTCGCCGTCACCACCAATGCGGGATATTTACTGATATTTGCTCTTGATGATTTGCCTGAACAGGCGCGCGGTAAAGGTAACAAACTTATCAAGTTAAAAGAGGGCGAAGAAGTGCTTACAGTCACGCCACTCAGTCAGCAAGACAGTTTAGTCATCACCGCTGGCAAGCGACATGTGACGCTAAAACCAAATGACTTGGCTAACTATACGGGTGTGCGCGGCAATCGCGGTGGTCAATTGCCAAGAGGCTTTCAGAATGTGACGAGTGTTGAGGTTGGGTAGCGTTACTGATTTGTCTGATATGACTCACGGTAACAATAACCACTCTGTTATCGTGAATTAATCGGATAGGTATTTTGAGAGGGCTAACGCTAACTATTGGTGAAAATAATATAAACATCATCTTGTACTAGGCTACAATAGTTCGCTAATAATTTGGGTTATTGAACGGTGTAGGCCTATACTATGAACGTAGAAGATATCGCTTCTGGACAAAAAATTGTTATTTATTCGATTGTAGCCAATTTTTTGGTAGGTGTGTCACAACGCAGTACGCCTGAACTTGGTGTTATCGTCATTGTGTTCTCTCTGCTGGTAACTGCTGCTGCAATTTACGGTGCTTATCGTCTTTGTACAGGGCTGGATTATTCTGTCGGTATCAAGGTTTTAGTCGTCGTACTTTTATTTGTTCCATTCATCAACCTTATTACACTTATTGTCTTAAGCGTAAAAGGTACGAAAGTTTTGCGTCAAGCAGGATATGAAGTCGGTTTTTTCGGGGTAAAATAAGCGCGTAGGGTGCTTTCCACGCACTGATAAGATTAACATTAAAAAAATTGCACACTGGACGCGACCTACGACTTAAATTATTAGTGACTATATGAAATTTTTAGCGATAGTTGTATCTTTTTTATTTTTATTCTGTGCACTTGCAGGAATTTTCGTCATCCCCACTTTTGAAGAATTATATAGAAGCTTTGGTGTTGATATACCAGTCTTTACTAAAATAGTATTAAGTACTCATAAATACTGGCTAGGATTATCTTTGATCCCAATACCCTTGGTTTACTTGTCGGAACAGTCAAAAAGATGGCAAGCTATCATCGTATTTTTTCTCTTATTTTTGGCTATTATTCTTATTCCTTTGACCATTGTTGCTCTTTATCTACCTATTTACGAATTGGGTAAAGTAGTTGGTTAAATTATAGCAACAAACATAGCTATGCTTTTAGTACGTAGGGCTGGTTAGCTAATGTAGGATAAGTTTCACGTACTGATTATACAAACAAAATTCAAAAAGATGCGTGGAACGCACCCTACAACTCTCCTTACTAAAAAACCGTCTACACAAACGTATAGACGGCTTTTTGATGAGAGTTAGAACAAGTAACTATCATAGTAAATTAATACTACCTGTTTAAAAATTGCTGGGCTCAGTATCTTCATATCAATCCTATCTCAATACTGACTAAAAGCAACTACTATCGCATTGACTATATGCTGCTGCTATCGCTCCAACAGCAATGCCAGCACCTAACAGTTGAACAGGAAACGTCACTATATCTACTGCCATGGCAACAGGTAAAAGTACTACGCCAAACTTATTAGCATTGCTACTGGTTTTCCACTTATAATTCAGCTGAATATTCAAAGGCTGCTTTAGCTTATAATTCACTTCGTTAATATTCTGTACTGCAGAAGCTACCGTCAATTTAATGTTTACTGCACGCTGACAAATTAAATTTGGTTGTTCAGCGACAATGGCCGTTTTGCATTCAAAACCGAAACGTTCTAATTGTGATTGCTCGTTAAGCTTTAGCACATTAATTGGCTTAGCATAGATTAAGCCGATATTTGCTGGTACGTTTTTAATCTGATTTGATTCATCGCTTTTTACATCGAGAACTAACTTATTAGAGTCAGCCTGTGTCTTTTTCTGCACATCTTGATTTGAATATGAGGGATTAGTATCGATATATAATGAGCCTAAATCCACTTGTGTGAAAATTCTCTTAAATAGATCTGACGAGGTGTCAACAGAGACTACAGGTTGCACTAAAAAGCTATAGTTTTTACCTGCCAAAATCATAGCGTCCTCATAGCCCTGTATTGGCTTATTAGGATATCCCACTGCAATAACACTCTCAGATAAGATGTTTTTTTTGTGATCTTTCGTGTTGTCACTTTTAGTATAATCTGAAAGAGCAGTAGTCGCGCAACCATTTAATACGATTGATGATCCTAAAAGCGTTATTAGCAATAGAGACAGTTTTTTCATAAATACAATCCGTTTAAGTTATTCAAATAGCAAATGCCTCAGATGATAATACACAACATATGTAGAATTAAAATATTTAATTTTAAAATCTATAAATATGAGATATCGAAAACAAAAAAAGCCGCCTATACAATGTAATGTATAGGTGGCTTTTTTACGCTAATCAGAATAGATAAATCATCTAAGACTTATTGGATTAGGTATCCGCAAAGATCGCTTTCAAAAAACTTGTAATCTGAGTACTTTTCATTAGATAAGGATTGAAGTCAGCACCTGCTGAGAAGCTTTTTAGGGTATATTCTTCGTCTTCTACGCTTGATGTTAAATATTTTAATAAAAACCCGTCCCATCTACGTACTTCTACTTCTTCAACCATACTGAGATGAGGTCCTAGGTGAGAATATTCATTGATCAATTTTACTAATATTTCATTGATAAGAGGTCTTGGACCTTCGATATTTTGAATGAAGTAATTGTCATTAACCACAAGCGCTGAGGTTACACCACTTTTTTCATTGTTTCTTCGCCATTGCTCAAGAAGGCGAGCCAATTCTATTCCATTATTACTGTCACTATTTTTGCCAATATACGTTAGGCTGAGAATAATATGCTCGCCATGTCTTTTTCTATTTTCTGAAGGTTGGCTAGTAGCGATATGCATAAGAAACCTTATTTATAAAAAATTTATCTAAATCAAAAGACACTTTATAGGCGGCTTTTTTATGCTGGTTAGAGCAGATGGCCTTTATACTGAGCGCATGCTACGCGCTTACAATTTTCTGAATTAACTGTCTTCAAAAATCACCTTCAAAAAGCTTTCAATCTGAGTGCTTTTCATTAGATAAGGATTGAAGTCAGAACCCGCTGAAAAGCTTTTTAGGGCATATTCCTCATCTTCGACACTTTCCGTCAGGTGTTTGGTTACAAACCCATCCCACCGAAGCGCTTCTATTTCCTCCAGCTTAACAATATTAGGGAGAATCTTGAAATGCTCATCAATTATCTTCGCTAGAGCAGTATTGACGGCCGGTCTTGAACCTTGAATATTTTGAACAAAATAACCGTCATTGATCACAAGCGCTGCAACTAACCCACTTTCCTCAAAGTATCTTCGCCACTGCTCAAGAGCACGAGTCAATTCTATACCTGTTTTCATTTCGATGTTTTTACCGATATACGTTAGGCTAATCAGAACATGCTCGCCATGTCTTTTTCTATTTTCTGAAGTTTGACTTGTCGTTATGTGCATAAGAAAATCCATTTATATAATAGTTATATAAATTAATATACACTCTATTATAAGGTGTAATCAATAAAACTCTTGGTAATTGACCCGTTTCTTATCGTCTACACCTTAAAATGATACGACAAAAATAGGAATCACTAAAAAGCCGCCTACACACATATATAGACGGCTTTTTTAGTATAGCTATAATAAGTGACTGTCCTAAGAGATCAATACTTAAGAAATAAATATCTAGGAAGCAAATGCAACGCATTTAAAATTTATTGGATTCAGCATCTTCAAACACTGCCTTCAAAAAGCTTTCAATCTGAGTACTTTTCATGAGATAGGGATTGTAGTCAGAACCTGCCGAGAAGCTTTTTAGAGCATACTCTTCATCTTCAATGCTTGATGTTAGATGTTTGACTAAAAACCCATTCCATTGACGCGATTCTATTTCCTCTATATTAACAATATTAGGAAAGATGCTTGAATGCTCGTCAAGTATTTTTTCTAAAGCAGTATTGATAGCAGGCCTTGTTCCTTGAAAACTTTGAACGAAATAACCTTCACTAATAACTAAGGCTGAAACTATATTATTTTCTTCAAAATATCTGCGCCAATACTCAAGTGCGCGAGTCAGCTCAATTCCCGAATCTAGGTCGACATTTTTGGCGATATATGTCATATGGATAAGAATATGCTCGCCATGTCTTTTTCTATTTTCTGGAGGTTGGCTTGTCGTTATATGCATAAGAAAATCCATTTATAAAAAATTAATCCAAATTGAGAGATACTTTAAAATAAAATACAATCAATAATATTTTTAGCTTCCAATGACTCTTTATAATCTACCATGACTTGGTTCTGTGATAACTTGGTTCTGTGATGACATGAGATTTTAGTGAGATAATATACCGGCATCTATCAGAGTACAATTGTACTATAAAACTAGACACAACCAGTGCAATATCATTATTCTAATAACTATAATGTCTAATCTGTATTTTCCTATAGTCCTGCCCCTACCCTAACATACGACTGACCCACACTTATGGATTGCGTCAAATGCTGCAAGTATCAGGCCAATCGTCGCCTATTCACTAAGCTAGCACATCTTATAGATAGATGGCGCTTAGCTTACTACCATGAAAAAGCCGCCTACACACTACTTAGACGGCTTTTTACGCTGACTAAAGTGCCCAATCGACTAATACCGACCCATCTCAATTGTCGTCTCAGCAGTCATCATATCGCCCTGCCATGACTGCACATCTATCGTATACAAATGATCTTTACCGCCTGAACAGGGTGGCTTGTATGCGCCGCGGATATCGCCCTGACGGCTACGGTATTCAGCCACCATCTCTACACCAACTGGCACTTCATAAGTGTGACCAAACACGCGTGGCACCTCGACACTGGTTTTGCCCTCTGACAATGCGTAGCTGACAATTCCATGCCCGCCCTTTTGCATACGTTTGTTACTCACGTCGTTGTAGACAAAGACTAAGCTATCAGCTCCATCAGGAATGTTTGAGACCGTCATACTCGGCGTGGCTGGGCTTTTGCCACCGTAATCTAGGCACTGTTGACCTTCAGGTATGTGATCAGCATTCCACGTCTTATCATTGAACGTGACATCCATCGCAAAGGTACTGGTAGACAAAGCGAGTGCACTTAGGGCGACCACTTTTTTTAAGGTAAAAACTTTCATAAGCATTCCTTTAGACAGTTGGTGTATTAGCGCAGACAAGAAATGTCATTCTTTGATCAATCATAAAACCTGTAAAACATAATTAATGATAACTTTATAATAGATAATTATTGTTAAGTTGATTGTATCTTTTAAAGAGTTTTGTTAATCCTTTGAATTAAAAAGAAATAAGATTCAGAATAGTAGACCTATCTCAGCTCACCAAGCAAGATCATCTATGGGTACGTTACCTTATAGCTATGGTCTTCCTTCACGTGGTTATAGTAGTATTTAGGTCACTGACCCCTGAATAAAAAATAATAGGATCATCATGTTTGTTGAAGATAAAACGGCCACAGAAATTATGGCTCAGAGCACCCCCATACCTATGCCCAAAATCATATTTTTTGATATCGATGATACGCTCAGCCGCAACGGTATTATCGCTGAGCATAACCAAGCGACGTTGAAGCAGCTTGCTGAGACTGATATCAAGCTAGTGATATCAACGGGGCGCTCCAAAGCAATATTGCCAGATGATATCTTAGCGTTGCTAGAGTCAAATGTGTTGGATGCCATTATTTGTATGAATGGACAATATAGCTTCGACAATAGTGGCCGAATTAGCCATTACCCGCTGTCCGCAGAACAAACGGATAAAATTGCAAACCTGTGTCTAAAGGGTGACTTTATTCATAAATTTGACTCAGCGACTCATATCGCTTGGTCAGGTGAAAACGAGCGTTTGCGTGAGTTCAATGCCATCACGCCCAACTCTATCGTTGCCCCTGATTACTATAAATCAAATACGGTGTATCAATGTTCTGTTTTCTTTAATAGTCAAGAAGACAAAATGCAAGACATTGACTTTGCTCAATACGATTTAAAACTGGTACATTGGCATCATATTGGCGCCGATATATTGCCAATAGAAGCATCCAAAGCACGAGGTATTAAAGATGTGTGCAAATACTATGATGTAGATACAAGCGAGTGCATGGCATTTGGTGATGGTATGAACGACCTAGAGATGTTTGATCTGGTCGGGTTTGCCGTGGCGATGGGCGATGCGCAACCCGCGCTGATAGAACGTGCTGATTTCGTCACTGGAACGATTGAAGAATACGGCATACAAACGGTACTTGATCAGTTGAAAACAGCGTCGTAAGAATACTTTCTAGAATCATTAAAAGACCCTTGCCAGATACTGACAAGGGTTTTTTAATGACGTTCTTTTGCGAAAGGCTTTTAGAACATCTACTGCTTACCTGCTACCAAACCATAAACCCAGCTACCAATTTTATAAAACCCTACAACGATAAGAATAAGCACTACTGCTGCTAGCACGTAAGCTAGCCAGTTGGGTACACCACTCAACCAGCCAATCGTAAATGTCAGACCCATATAAGTCTCAACAGGCCAATACATCATAGATGTCGGTGAGCCAGAGTTGAGAAACGTCATAAATGCAACTATAACTAGCGTAGCAGTGACGACTCCAACACCTTGACGAATATTCATTTTGTCCCTTCTAAAAATCTAATTAAACGTTAAGGCATCGTCAAGCCACCGTCAACAGCGATGGATTGCCCTGTGATGGCTGCACTCAAGTCAGACGCCATTAGCAGTACAGAATTGGCAAAGTCAGCTACTGAGGTCGCTTGACGTAATGGTGTAGTCGTTGCAATATAATCAAATACCTCTTCTGTGGTCAAGCTACTCGCATCAGTCGTCTTTAAGAGTCCGCCTGCCAGCAGATTGACACGGATACCATACTGCCCCAGTTCAGATGCTAAGTTACGTGTCAGCCCGATTATCGCTGATTTAGCAGTGGTATAGTCGTAATAAGTAACCACCGGATTATAGACAAGGTTGGTTGAAATATTGATAATCTTGCCCATTTTCTGCGCTTTCATCTGTGGCAATACCGCTTGCACCGTATTGACTGCACCCTTAACGATGCCATCCATCTGCTGAGAGAAGTGCGACCAGTTCACCGTTTCTATACTGGTGTACGCAGCGCTTGGATTGAACTGGTAACTCGGTAAGGCATTATTCACCAATATATCAATCGCACCGAAATGCCCAATCACTGCCGCTGCCATTGCTTGCATTTGGATTGCGTCAGTCACATCCCCTTGATAAGCAAAAGCTTGCCCGCCTTTGGCCCTAATATCAGCCACTACTGCTTCGGCAGCATCTTTACTATTCAGGTAATTGACACACACATTGGCCCCTGCTGCGGCCATCTGTTTAGCGATTTGTGCGCCAAGACCACGGCTAGCACCTGTGACAATAGCAACTTTGTCTTTGAGAAGCATTGGAATCGCTGCATCTGCTGAGTGGTTCTGAGTCATGAGGTTACATCCTTTATTATTATGTAGCGCGCCATGAGAAGAGGTTTTATGGCACAGTCATTACAAATTCGCACTTATCATAGCATGATTATATATCGTCATTAGGCTGAGCAAACCTAACCCTATATCTCGTATCAAGCCTCTATTATTGACGGAAAATTAGCACTTCATCACAGCGACTCGCATCGATTGCCTTAATTGCCCTTTAAATCACTGAAACAAATAGCCATAATAGTGTAACTATCTATATTAAGTAGCATTTATCAATCAGTACTTTTCACTGATTGGCATCATTCTTTGTTTAGGAGAGATATTTTGACCTGTTCATCACCCCGTTCGTCATCGAGCATGTCGGCTCGTATTGGCCGTATCGTACCAAAAGCACTATTAACCATGGCTGTTGGCTTTGTACTTGCTAGCTGTAGCAACTCTGACAATGCCGCTGCTGATGGCAGTACCGCTGCGAGCAATGAGACGCTTAACTTATACAACTGGTCAGAGTATATGCCACAAGAAATTCTTGATGGTTTTGAAGAAGAGACTGGCATTTCGGTAAATTACACCACTTTTGATTCTAACGAAGCGATGTATGCCAAGCTGAAACTTCTCGATGACTCTAGCCAATATGATTTGGCTATTCCATCGACGTATTATGTCGAAAAAATGGCAAAAGAAGGGCTATTACAAGAGCTCGATAAATCTAAATTGAGCAACTTTAAAAATCTAGATACGTCATTTACCAATACCAAAGTAGACCCAGAGAACAAGTACTCTATCCCTTATATGTGGGGCAGCACTGGTCTAGCGATTAATGGTGATAGCGTCGATCCTGCTACTGTAAATAGTTGGAATGACTTATGGCGTCCTGAGTTCAAAGGTCAAGTCATGCTGATGAATGACATGCGCGAAGTGTTTGGTATGGCACTACTCACGCTTGGCTACTCGGGCAACAGCACCGATCCTAAAGAGATTGAAGCAGCTTATAATAAGCTCACGACCATAATGCCAAATGTGAAAACCTTTAACTCAGATGCCTCACGTATGCCATATATGGAGGGTGAAACCTCAGTGGGTATGACTTGGAATGGCGAAGCGGTAATCGCCAATGACGAAGGTCTAACCAGCTTGGTTTATAAATATCCTAGCGAAGGCGCAATCTTATGGATGGACAACTTTGTCATTCCAAAAAATGCCAAACACGTTGATGCCGCGCATAAATTCATCGACTACCTATTACGCCCTGAAAACTCTAAAATCGTCAGCGAAGAGATTGGTTATGCTTCACCAAATATTGCAGCACGTGAAATGATGCCAGATGATGTGAAGAACAACCCTACTATCTACCCTCCTCAAGAAGTACTGGCCAAAGCTGAGTTTCAAGAAGATGTCGGTGATGATGCCTTGCAGCTTTATCAGCAGTATTGGGATAAGCTAAAAACGGGACGTTAGTCGCGATTTCGTTCTGAAGATCGAAAAGATAAATAAGACAAAAAAACGCTGACTTTAGATAGTCAGCGTTTTTTTGCGTTATAAATGCAGGTCTCCCTCGCCGCCCTGCTCTTTCATTCTACGCTGCTCACGGCGTTGATAGCCAAGCCCAGATGCTGCATACCATTGTGGCTTAGTTGTTTGTAACAACTCACTCATCTGCTGTAGTTGAGTCTGTAACGTTTGAGTCAACCAAAAGTACCCTTGCCATTCAAACGCTAGATGCTTGACACTTGGATATTCTGAAACGGCAATACGAGTAATGGGTCGGAACACTTCATCACTGGGACTACGCAATACTGCTGCTATGTGCTGCATGGCTTGTGTCAGTTCACTCTGATAATGTATCAATAAGATATGATTGTCATCATCGATTTCAATGTTTGCCAAACGTGGAGCGGCACTCAACAACAAATCAATGGTGCCGATGATATTACGGTGAGTACGTTGAATGGTCTCCAGCGTTGTCTTGTTAATGCCTGACTCACTGGCAGTCGCCGCGATATGCGGGCGAACAGCTAACAGACGCTTATTAATCTGTTGTAACGCGTTGACCAACGTCTGATTTACAGGTACACCGTCATCAGGAAAGACAACGGAGTTAGGCTTTATATTCACGTTGTCTGGCGTGTCCTCAGTCGCGTCATCAATATGCTTGCCCACACCAGCATACAAGTTGCTACAGGCATCGAGGTTACTGCTCAATAGAAATCGCCACATCAACGTCGATTTCAGTGGCAAGATAAGTGTCACGGCTACCGAAACGCCCGTACCTAATAAGATATTCAGCGCACGATAAATTCCGTCTTGACTCATATTACTTTGTCCCAAATTTGAGACAATCATCAACATCGTGATACCAGTCAGCAGACCTGTATAACCAAGCTTTCTGACTGCTAAATAACCGATGAAGCCACTCACTAAACCAATCAGTGCATAGTAAACCCATGTCCATGCATTCACACTGTCGCTAAACCACAGAATACTAAAAGCGGCGACAATACCCAATAGCGTACCAAGTATCCGCTCTTTAGCCTTGGTATAAATAGCACCTTGATACTGCAATAGACCTAAAATGATGAATACGGTGATGGTCGTCCATTCACCATGGGGAAAACCAGTAAGAACATTGACTAGTAAAGCCAATATTACAGCCACACCTAAGCGTATGGCATGCAAAATATCTGCATATTGATAACGGACGTAAGGCTCAACAAACGGAGCAGACACACGCTGCCAAAGGATTGATTTCACGCAAGGTTACTCTTTTTAGTGGATAGACAAGACAAATGATAAAAACCATAAGTTACTAACGGACATGCTAGCAGCCGCGACTCTATTTACAAAGTAATAATCAAAAAAACGCCTCTTGCCTATCGAAAGACAAAAGACGTTCACGTTCAGAGTTTACTGATATCTAACTGAATTTAGATAAAGCCAGTTAAGATGTGTCCTAGACTTCCAAGAAATCCAATATACCTTCAGCAGCCTCACGACCTTCCCAAATAGCGGTCACGACTAGGTCAGAACCGCGCACCATATCACCACCTGCAAATATTTTAGGATTGTTGGTTTGGAATTTAAAGGTTTGCTTTTCTGCTGCCAATACTCGACCTGAGCTATCCATTGAGACTTGCTGCGTTTCAAACCAATCAGCAGGGCTAGGACGGAAGCCGAATGCCATAATAACCGCATCACAAGGGATGATTTCTTCTGAATTAGGAATCGGTTCAGGACGTTGACGACCACGGTTGTCTGGTGCACCCAGATGCGTAGTAACGACCTTCACCCCGTTGACTTTACCGTTCAAGCCAATAATTTCAGTTGGCTGACGGTTAAATAAGAACTCAACGCCTTCTTCACGAGCGTTGACCACTTCACGGCGTGAGCCTGGCATATTTTCTTCATCACGGCGATACGCACAAACCACTTTTTCAGCACCTTGACGAATACTGGTACGGTTACAGTCCATCGCTGTATCTCCGCCGCCTAGCACGACCACTTTTTTGCCTTTAAAATCGATATACTCTTCAGGGTTCTTTTCCCAATCATTACAGCGATTCACATTGGCAATCAGGTAATCTAGCGCATCATATACGCCTTCTAGCTCTTCACCCGCAAAACCGCCACGCATATAAGTATAAGTGCCCATACCCATAAACACGGCATCGTATTCGCTTAATAGCTCGTCAATGCTGATATCAGTACCGATTTCTGTCTCAAGACGGAACTCCATCCCCATGCCTTCAAAGATGACGCGGCGATTGCGCATGACATCTTTTTCCATTTTAAATTCTGGAATACCAAAGGTAAGCAAGCCACCAATTTCAGGACGCTTATCGAATACAACTGGCTTCACACCGTTTCTTACTAGGATATCTGCACAACCGAGACCCGCTGGCCCTGCACCAATGATCGCGACTTTTTTGTCTGTCCAAACCACATCAGACATATCTGGACGCCAGCCAAGGGCAAACGCTGTGTCATTGATGTATTTTTCTACATTGCCAATCGTCACAGCCCCAAAGCCATCGTTCAAGGTACAGGCACCTTCACACAAGCGATCCTGTGGACAGACGCGTCCACATACCTCAGGCAACGTGTTGGTACGGTGACATAACTCAGCAGCTTGAAATATCTGCCCTTCCGTCGCCAGTTTCAGCCAGTTAGGAATATAATTATGTACTGGGCATTTCCATTCACAGTACGGGTTTCCGCACTCAAGACAACGATGCGACTGCTGTGCCACCGCTTCATTTTCAAATGGTTTATAAATTTCGACAAACTCTGTCGAACGGGTTGCGATGTCTTTTTTGGTTGGCTCAAGACGTGGTACATCTAAAAACTGAAAACTATTTTCTAAGCGTTTTGCCATGATGCTATCTCTCTATAGTGGGCGGTGACAGCCTTTGATGACTGATTCATTTGACATATAAGATATGAATATCATTGCTGTCACTTACCTGCTTAAAACTTATGAGTTAAAACGTATCTTAAAATATATCGGCAATCACACTATTGCGGATCAGCCATTGTCGTTTTAAGAAGGCTTGCAATGTTCGCCGCTTTTGGTTTTACCAAGTAAAACTTACGAACATAGTGTTCAAAGTCATCTAATATCGTCTGACCCCATGCACTGCCTGTTTTAGCTACATGCGTTTCAATCACTTGTTGCAAGTGGATGCGATGTTCCTCAGTTTGCTCACTCGAAATACGGTTAAGATCGATCAGCTCATGGTTGCAGCGGTCAAAGAAATCGCCATCCATATCTAGTACATAAGCAAAACCGCCCGTCATACCAGCCCCAAAGTTAAGGCCTGTACGTCCAAGGATGGTGACAATGCCACCTGTCATATATTCACAGCAATGATCGCCAGTGCCTTCGATGACAGCATGCGCGCCAGAGTTACGAACACCAAAGCGCTCGCCTGCCGTACCCGCTGCATACAACTTACCACCTGTTGCACCATATAGACAGGTATTACCAATGATGGCGGTATCTTGCGCTGTAAAGACTGAGTCTTTTGGTGGATAAATGACAATCTCACCGCCTGCCATGCCTTTACCGACATAGTCATTGGCATCGCCTTCGAGCTCAATATTTAGACCACCTGCGTTCCAAACACCCAAACTCTGCCCTGCAGTACCAGTCAGATGCAATCTCACTGGCATGTCACTCATGCCGAGATTACCCCATACCTGTGCAATTTCACCAGAAATACGGGCACCGATAGAGCGATCACAGTTACCAACATAATAGCTATAATCACCGCCTATTCCTTGACGAATATTGAGTAGCATATCGCTAACCATTTGTTCAGCTAGCAAACCTTTATCAAATGGCTCGTTGCGCTCTACTTGACAGGTTTGTGCTTTACCAGCACTCGCTGGATGGCTAAACAATAACGGTGTCAAATCAAGATGGCGCTGCTTGTCAGTATTGCCTTCTAGCACTTCAAGTAAGTCAGTACGCCCGACCAACTCTTCCATACTACTGACACCAAGTGCCGCTAACCACTCACGAGTTTCGGTCGCCACAAATTTGAAGAAGTTAATCAACATCTCAGCTTCACCAATGAAATGCTCATCGCGTAACTTGGCTTTTTGAGTAGCAACACCTGTTGGGCAGTTGTTCAGGTGACAGATACGTAGATACTTACAACCAACCGCAATCATCGGCGTAGTACCAAACCCAAAGCTTTCTGCGCCAAGAATGGCTGCTTTGACCACATCAAGTCCTGTCTTTAGACCACCATCGGTTTGCACACGTACTTTATCTCGTAGTCCATTGACCCGTAGCGACTGGTGAGTCTCTGCCAGACCTAGCTCCCATGGTGAGCCTGCATGATGGATAGAGGACAGCGGAGAGGCTGCTGTGCCGCCATCATAGCCTGAGATGGTAATTAGGTCAGCATAGGCTTTTGCCACGCCTGTGGCGATAGTTCCAACGCCCGGACGGGATACCAGCTTCACAGAGACCAAGGCATCAGGATTGACTTGTTTCAAATCAAAAATCAGCTGCGCCAAATCTTCGATAGAATAAATATCATGATGCGGCGGCGGTGAAATCAATGTGACGCCCGGCACTGAATAACGCAAGCGTGCAATCAAGGCGTTAACTTTACCACCAGGTAGCTGACCACCCTCGCCCGGCTTAGCACCCTGAGCGACTTTAATCTGCATGACTTCTGCTGAGCGTAGATACGCAGGTGTTACCCCAAAACGACCAGAAGCGATTTGCTTGATTTTTGAGTTACGCAACGTGCCGTAACGTACTGGGTCTTCACCACCCTCACCAGAATTTGAGCGACCACCGATGGTATTCATTGCCATGGCAATTGATTCATGCGCTTCAGGTGACAACGCTCCTAGTGACATGCCAGCGGAGTCAAAACGCGTCAGGATTTTGGAGATATCTTCGACATCATTTACATCGATAGAATTGTCAGTTTTTAACTTTAATAAATCACGTAAAGTGGCGACTGGACGGCTATTGACCAAATCCGCATAGCGGCGGTAGTTTTCGTAGTCACCAGTGCGTACCGCTGTATGTAGACTGTTGATCACGTCTGGATTAAAGGCATGGTACTCTTTATTAAAGACAAACTTGAGCAAACCACCTTGATCGAGCGGTGCACGACGCTTAAAGGCATTGGCTGCTAATTGTGCTTGATCCGCGGCCAAGTCAGCAAAAGTAGCGCCTTTAATACGGCTTTGCACACCTTTGAAACATAAGCTGACGACTTCTTCAGAGAGTCCAACTGCTTCAAACAACTGAGCAGCACGGTAAGAAACAATGGTAGAGATACCCATTTTTGATAAGATTTTTAGCAATCCCTTATCCAAGCCTTTACGGAAATTAACCCGTGCCTGAATCGGATCGCCGAGCAGCTCACCAGTTGCCACCAAATCATCGATGACATCATAAGCCAAGTATGGATACACGCAGGTCGCACCAAAGCCGATTAATACTGCTACTTGATGCGAGTCACGAGCCAGACCTGTTTCAATGATTAAGTTAGCATCGGTACGGATACCTTGACCAATGAGATAATGATGCACGGCACCCGTTACCATGATGGCATTGGCTGGTACTTTATCCGCATCGATGTCTCTGTCAGACAACACGATTAAAGTATTACCAGCACGAATAGTAGTTGCCACTTGCTCACAAATAGCGGTGATGGCTTCTGATAACTCTAGAGTGCGATCGTAGTTTAGATCAATACGAGCCATCTTGAACGCTGGGTCATCCAAGGTTTCAAGCTGCTGCATCTTGCTGGCTGACAGTACTGGCGATGATAAGATAATGCGATGAGCATCTCGCGCTGATGGTGCAAACACATTGGTCTCAGCACCCAAACAAGTCTGTAGCGACATGACAATGGATTCACGTAATGGATCAATGGGTGGATTGGTCACCTGCGCGAACTGCTGACGGAAAAAGTCACCGACATGACGAATCTGCTGTGAGAGCACTGCCATTGGCGTATCATCACCCATCGAACCAACTGGCTCTTGACCATTTTCGGCGTTGGGACGAATGATTTCAGTACGCTCTTCATTGGTGATGTGATACATCTTTTGCAATATTTTTAGCTGATCACCACGACATGATTGCGCTGCTAACTCTTCTTCTAGGCGTTCGTCATCACGGATACGAGTCGCTTCTTCGCGTAACCATTTACGATATGGATGCGCTTTTTTGAGCAAGGTAGCAATGGCTCTAGTATCTAAAATCTGACCTGTTAGCGTATCAATGACCAACATCTGACCTGGGCCAACGCGCCCTTTTGCTAGCACATCTTTAGGGTCATAATCCCAAACGCCAACTTCAGAGGCGACAGTGATATAGCCATTTTTAGTCGTTACCCAACGTGACGGACGTAGGCCGTTTCTATCAAGCATACAGACGGCATAGCGTCCATCTTGAATAACCAGACCAGCAGGGCCATCCCACGCTTCCATATGCTGCGAATAGAACTCATAAAAGGCGCGCAAGTCCATATCCATGCTATCGACGTTCTGCCACGCTGGCGGTACAAGTATCGACATCGCATGGAACAAGTTCATGCCACCTGACATAAGCACTTCAAGCATGTTATCTAAACTTGATGAATCAGAACCACTGCTATTTACCAACGGTGTCAATTCATTCAAGTTAGGCAGTTTGTCTGATTTTAACTTTGGCGTACGGGCTTCAGACCAGTTACGGTTACCGGTGATGGTATTCAATTCACCATTGTGAGCGAGATAACGGAATGGTTGTGCTAATGGCCAACGCGGTAAAGTATTGGTCGAAAAACGTTGATGGAACACCACAATATGTGACGCCAAACGTGCATCTTGCAAATCTAAAAAGAACGCTGGCAAGTCTGATGGCATCACCAAACCTTTATAGATAATAGTCTGACAGCTCAATGAACAAACATAGAATAATTCGTCATCAATCAGTTGCTGTTCTGCTTTTTTACGTGCCACAAACAGCTTACGGTTAAAGTCATCCGCAGCCAAATCATCAGGGGCATTGACGAATATCTGCTTGAAATCCGGTAATGTCTCACGGCCAATCTCACCAACGATACTAAGGTCAAGCGGCACATCGCGCCAGCCAGCCACCTCTAATCCTTGTGCTGCAATCTCATCACTTAGCACTTGCTGGCTATGCTTGGCTTTAGCCTCATCTAAATTGACGAATACCATACCAACGGCAAAGTTTTCGGTGATTGCTAATTGTTGCTCAGCAGCAATCTTTCTAAAAAACTCAGTAGGCGTGGCCAGTAATAAACCACAACCATCACCAGTTTTACCATCAGCAGCAACACCGCCACGGTGCGTCATACAGCTTAGACTATGAATAGCTGTTTTTACCAAATCATGACTGGCTTGCCCTTCAATATGAGCAATCAAACCAAAACCACAGTTATCAGAAAAGTCATCTGGCGTAGCCAGGTGAGTTTGCGAGGAGATCATTGACATAGCTGGTCCTTTTGAGTAAACGGGTTGCCTATACATCCAATGCGGCACATAAGCTAGTCCCCGTAAGCAGAACGGGCTGATAGTTAATATTCGTATATCGGATTCAATAAATGATGCAACGCTCATAGACATAATGCGTTAAGAGTGTCAAACCTTCGACTCTTTTAACGGATAGCATCTGTCTCAATAAATAATTAGCGTCTTAATAGATAGTAAGTAATTGCCGTTGGCAGCGAGAGAAAGTACTGCCCTGTATACCAATTACCTAGTTACCAATAACGTCATATCGTTATCTTGAGTATCGCTTGTTATTAAACCCCGTCCAGCACTTAAAACCAATTAGCTGAATAGTTAATAACAATGCATTTGATTAATCTTGAATATCTGACGCTCTGTATTCAAGCGCGTTATCAACCCTAATAAAGGGTGACAATAAGAGAGGTTGCTACACTTGTGATCGCTTGAATATGCATAACAAGTAGCAGCGCTTGAGCCAAAATAATTAGTAACCTATTTTATAAATAGTGGGATTTTACTAATTGACTGTTAAATAAGTAGTTTTTACGATAACTATACAGAACGTCGCCCACAGTTATATTAGTTAATGATGACCAAAAAATCTAGTCTTTTCTACGGATTCATCAACCATATTTTGTAAGAGAACTTATTACTATTGGTTATAAGACAACTAAAAACCGTGTGCAAAACTTAATGTAAAGTAGCTATTACCATGTTTGGCTGAAATAATTAATTTGAGCTTATCCCATCAAAACCCTTCTTTTTGATGTTAATAAAATGCTATATGGCGCGCCATAAAAAACCCACTAATTATTCGTTAGTGGGTTTTTAAATTATAAGGATAATAAAATATTAATTACTTTTGGCTTCTATCAGTGCCTTTATGCTGTCATTACCATTTTTAGGAGTGTTGGCATTAGCAGTTGTGTTACTAGAATTTGCGCTATTAGCCGTACTCGGCGTCTTAGCTGCTGGTACTACTGGTGACTTTGGCGTAGCAGTTGGTGGTTTCGGTGTTGGCACTACTGGAGGTTTTGGAGGAGTGGCGTCAGCACCTGATGCAGGCTTTTTGTTATCCTGCTCAGCTTTGCTAGTAGCACCATCATCTTTCGTCGTCGTAACAGACGATGATTGCTCTTCGTTCACCACAGTACGCTGCTCATTAACAGACAAGGTGTCAGAAGTATCCGCTGACTGACGAATGCTTTCATTGCCATTTGTGTTGCTTTCTGCGGTCTCAGCAACTGGTTTTTTCTGACGCACTGGTACTTCACGCTTAGTCGGTTCTAAATCAATAGAGCGGGTGCGTTTGGTGCTCAAATCTTTCATTGGATCAGCACGCGTGTAGTTATCGATAATACCAACATATCGATTGATTTCTTCTGGTAACACACGCACATCAGCAGGCAATCTAAAGTCGATAAGCTTGGCTGCTCCAACCGCTTCCTGCGGGCTGCTCATCAGTCCATAAGTCAGCATATAACGCATTTGCTTTTCATCATCGAGATAACGGAAATAAGCGAATTTACTACGGTCTTTGCGACCTTCTAGATAACTAATAATCACATCATTTTCAGCGACATTCATCACCTGCACAGTCCATTTACCTTTATTGGCCAGCAAATACCCCTTGTCTTTGAATTCATCGGGATAATTACGCAAGTCTTGAATCGCTGCATCAAAACTGAGTGGCTGTACATCCGTATCTAGCTCATGCAACGATTCAATTTTTAAAGGTTGCTCAAGCTCAGTACTCAGTGTTTCTGGTGCGGATATTGGAGCATTTTCAATTTTGGCACCCATCGCTGGCGTTTGACTAAACATCCAAATCAGAGCCGTTAGCACGCCTAATAACAAAGTGACTACAAGCCAGATCAATGCTTGACGTCGATAAGATTGGCTAGCGCTACGCGGCGTCGGTCTTGATGCTGCCATGGGAATATCCTTGGTAAAAATAAAATTGACTGCATTAAATAGATGCACAGGTCATTAGTATTACTGTGAATCAGCTCTTATAAGCGCTTAATTTCAGTATGCACTTATGAAAGCTGATTTTTTGATACATTATACGCTCGATTGCGATAACACTTCTGTCAGAAGCTGGGCATCAAAATCATCGGTCAATACAGCCTTACCCAGTGATTTTAACAAAATAAGGCGAATTTGTCCTTGTTTCACTTTTTTATCATGCCCCATCAGATTTAAAGCAGTCTGTGTATCAATAGGTGGTGCGGTAGTGGGTAAATTTGCCAATGTTAAAATACGTTTAATACGAGCGACTTCCTCGACCGTTAACCAGCCAATTTTTTGTGACAGCTCGGCAGCTTGTAACATACCTGCAGCAACAGCCTCACCATGCAACCAATTACCATAGCCTTGATGCGTTTCAATCACATGACCAAAGGTATGACCAAAGTTCAACAACGCACGCACACCGGACTCTCTCTCATCTTGTGCAACCACGTCCGCTTTATACTGACAACAACGCTTGACCGCCTCGCCAAGTACAGCCAAATCTAATGCCATCATTGCAGGTAAGTTTTCCTCAAGCCAGGTCAAAAATGTCTCATCCATAATGAGTGCATATTTGATGACCTCAGCCAACCCTGCTGATAGCTCACGAGCAGGCAAAGTTTTGAGCGTACTCATATCAGCAAGCACCATTTGTGGCTGCCAAAAAGCGCCAATCATATTCTTACCCTGAGGATGATTGATACCCGTCTTGCCACCCACACTTGAATCCACTTGCGACAAAAGCGTCGTTGGAATCTGGATGAAATTCACCCCACGCATAAAGCTTGCTGCAGCAAAACCTGTCATGTCACCAACGACGCCACCACCCAACGCAATAAGCGTGACGTCTCGATTGAAATGCTCTGCCATCAATGCATCATAAATTTGGTTGATACTGGCTTGATTTTTATATTGCTCACCATCTGGCAGTACACAGACTCTAACCTTAAACTGCTCTGTCAACGCTTCTTCTAACGCACTTAGATACAAAGGCGCCACCGTCTCATTGGTGACAATCAGTACTTGGCGGCCACTAATATATGGCGCTACCTGTTTTGCCATGCTGCTATTATCTATCGCAGTGTTTTCAGTAATGACAATTGGATAGTCATGACTTTGCGTATGAACGGTCAAACCATTATGAAACAGTGGCATTGCCAACACTCCTTAAGCATTGTTAATGAGATGAAAATCGCTAAATGTGAGTAATCATAATTTAGGTGCTATTGGTTTCTTATGACTTATGATTCATTTTCGTTATGTTCTGGCGTTATCGTCGCAGAGTTATTAAACGACGCTAATTGCTGTAAGAGCTGACTGACCATATGACGGGGATAAGTATGTCCGGTTGGCATAATAATATGGGCGACTTGACGATATAGTGGATCGCGTTTGCTATATAAGTCTTGCAGTATTTTTCTAGGATTAGGCTGCTGTAGTAATGGGCGTGATTTATCTTTAGCAGTACGAGCCATCTGCACATCAACGGGCGCATTTAAATAAACCACAATACCGCGTTGCTGTAAAAACGCTCTATTTTCAGCACACATAACGGCACCGCCACCAGTCGCTAATACGATTTGGTTTTTTTGGGTCAGCTCATCGATAGCCCGTGTCTCACGCTCACGAAAGCCTGCCTCACCTTCTTTAGCAAATATCCAAGCAATATCAGCGCCTGTTTGCGATTCAACATACCAATCACTATCTACAAAGGTGCGACCTAACTGCTTAGCAAGCAATTTACCGATAGTCGTCTTACCTGCTCCCATCGGTCCTACTAAAAACACCGATGGCAATTCCTCAACCATAATACTTACTCAGTTAAATTAGCTATCATACAACGTCATCGATATTCTGGCTAGTAATGAGGCTTTATTATTACCAGTCAAACTTGGCTAATAGTAAAAATAGGGCAAGAAAAAAGCAAGCTCTTAGGCTTGCTTTTTTCTTTTGTGAGATAACACAGTATTAATTTTGCTTTACACATCTAATATTATCATTAATCTAAACGACTAACACCATCATTAATCAGTTTAGTCGTGATGAAAATCAGTAATTCTTCTTTTTCGTTACTACGGGTATCTTTGCGGAATAAACGACCAACATAAGGTAGATCACCTAAGAATGGTACTTTTTCCACACCGTCAGCGATACGGTTTTTGAAGACACCACCAAGTACAACTGTTTGACCATCTTCTACGATGATATTGGTCGTGATAGAATCTTCAGAAATGGCCACGGCGCCATTATAAACCGTTGGCGAGCCATTTTTGATGTTTAAGTTTAGACTGATTTTGCCATCAGGTGTGATGTTCGGTGTCGCCTCTAAACTAAGTGCAGCTTCTATAAAGCTAGTTGTGGTCGCACCACTTGCCGATGCTTCTTGATAGGCAATTTGCGTACCAGAAGAGATTTTGGCCGTTTGCTTGTCTGCGGTCAAAATCTTAGGTGTAGAAATCACTTCACCACGATTATCTGCTTGCATGGCTGATAGTTCAAGATCAAGCGTATAGCCTGATAAACCAAGAAGACCAAACGCAATACTACCAGCAGGGTTGGAAACCCCAAGATCAACGTTCAAGTTATCAGGGCGAGTGATATCGTATGTTACCCCACCAGTGTCGCTATCTGTATCAAAATCTCTGAGGTCCCATAAGGTTTGATCGCTACCACCAACCAATAAGCTGCTGTTATTAGCGGCACCATCAGACAAGATACCCCAACTTACACCAATCTCTTTACTGAAACTATCCGAAGCACTGACAATACGCGCTTCAATCATGACTTGACGAACTGGAACATCAATCTTTGCAATCAGTTTATGAATGTTTTCAATACTATCAGCCACATCTTTGATAATTAAAGTATTGGTACGGCTATCAACCGTTACTGTGCCACGGTTAGACAATAGACTATTACTATCACTAGAGTTGCCAGTATTGCTACCACCTGATGAGCCACTACCTTGAGAGATCAGCGTCAAAACGTCTTGCGCTTTGGCATAGCTTAAACGAATGTATTCAGTACGCAGTGGCGAATATGACTCAACCGCTTGCTGTGCTTCAAGCTCTTTCGCTTCTTGCTCAGCCAGTTCAGTGGCAGGCGCTACCAAGATGACATTGCCATTTTCACGCTTACCTAGATTCTTACTTTTTAAGATGATATCAAGCGCTTGATCCCACGGTACGTTGATAAGGCGCAAAGTGATATTGCCAGAGACTGAATCATTAGCCACAATGTTCATTTCAGTAAACTGAGCTAGGATATCTAAGACACTGCGAATCTCAACGTCTTGGAACTCCATAGACAAAGGTTCACCACTATATACTCGCTCTTCAAGCGTCGGCTCACGTAACAGCGCAGGCTTATTGATGCTAATATTTAATTGATTGCCCGACTGATAGGCTTGATACTCATAATCTTCAATCATATTAATGGTAATGACACCATTTTGACCTTGATTCCTAGTATCAATACTATTAACAAGACCGCTATTAATATTTAAACGGCGTAATAAGTTTCTAGGCACTGTACTACCAGTTAGGTTTACTACCAATTTATTGCCTTGGCGCTGTACATCAACTGGAATGGCCTCATTAGTCAGGGCGATACTGATGTTACCACCACCATCCTTTCCTGCTGCAAAATCAACCGCACTCAAACCATCATAGCTATATTGCGTTCTTACTTGCGAAGCAGCAAGTTGTGGACTTAGCAGTGGATTAACTCTAACAACCATCGTATCGGCTGGTACTTGATTTTTAGCCACAGTCTTATTAGTTGTATCAACAGAGGTATATGCGCTACTCGTTTCTACAATCGGTGTCGTGGTGATTGTATTATTAAGTACGTCTTGAACAGGGTCATTGGTCCTCACCGAACGGCTAGGATCAGTAATGGTCAATACTAAATCATTACCGTCAATCGTCGTCGTATAAGTGCCTGTCTGTTTTAGACCTATAATAAGGCGCGTGGTACTGTCACTACTTAAGGTAGTGACATCATTTACCATACCGATATTATATTCGCTAAAGCGGCTTGCAAGTCCATTTTGCACTTGTTCAAAATCTAGTACCAAGCGGCTAGGATCATCAAGCTGATAGGCTGCAGGCAATACTGGCACACCTGCAAAGCCTAAACGTATTTGCGTCACTGCTGGAGCAGTTTGTACCACAGAGACATTATTAATGCGCTGTGCAGCATAGGCACTGTTACTCACTGCTACCATGCTGATTGCCAATGCTGAAATGGCAAAAGCAGAAGTTACGCGGTTGCTCATCATCATTACCTTGTTATTGCGTACTGTCATTATTTATTCCTCAAAAATCTGCCGACTTAGCTTATAGGGGAAACCAGCGACTGGGGTTTTTCAACAAACCCTGCGCGGCTGTCTGGCACAATTTCAATCAAGTTAATCTGAGTCGGCGTGATTTCAACAATACGGCCGTCATTTACTCCAAGATAATCACCTACTTTAACGCTCGCTACTGAACCATCAGGGCGTTGTATTAACGCATATCGCTGACCTTCAGGTGAAACAACGACGCCGCGAAAGACCAGTTGTGACAATTCATATTGCTCAAGTGGCTCTTTTACTCTGGTAATATCAGGACGAACACCATCGATAGAAGTGCTAGGACCTTGTGTATTGACCAGACTAGGTGGCAAAAATGGGCTACGCTGTGCACTGGCGCTATAGACAAAATCTTCTACAAGCTCAGCTTTAGGCGGTGGATCGATGGGCTTTGCGGGCTGATTACGGATGTCCGCCATTGCCTGCTCTGCCATACCAATACGATCAGCACATCCTGTCATTAATAGAACAGTAACGCCTAAAGCCAGTAGCATAGGCAGTTTTTGAATAATCATTAGTTGCCTCCAGCATTATCAGTAGTAGCGACAGGATCAACAGCCTCAGGATCAGCTTCTTTCGAGCGATACGTCTTTGTGTTCAGTACCAAATTAAGTTCTGGTAAGACATCTAAGGTTGGCTTCGGATTGCTGACTTCGAAATCGTGCATCGTAATGATTCGTGGTAGCGCTGCAAGACCACTGATAAAGCTACCAAACTGATGAAACTCACCTAAAGCTGCAATACGAATAGGCTGCTCAATAAAGAATTCATTCTCAATTTCAGGTTCTACAGAAATATCTTGGAAGCGTATATTGCTGCCAACACCCGTCATATTGATACCCTCTACCAACTCTGACACACGAGTATCTTTTGGTAATTGGTCCAATAAAGTATTGAATTCTGTTTCCATTTGAACAACTTGTGCTTTATACGCTTCTAAATGACGCGCACGTGATTCTTTTTCACGGTAGCTCTCAAGCAACGTATTTTGTTGGCTTTCAGCAGCGGTTATCTCATCAATTTTGCTACTAATCGGTAGCGACCATGACAATGCTGCTATAAGCGTAATGATAAGACCAATTACCGTGACTTTTACGGGTAGCGGCCAGCTGCCGTAGTTGTCTGAATCTAACGATTCGAAACTGCGACGAAACTCCTGTAAATCAAACTGTTTCTTTGATTTCGAGGCAGTTTTTTTGGTTTTGATTAGGCTTTTTTTACGGCTAAGTTTCATAACTCACCTCCAGGCCCAGTACTGGCATCATCAGGTGCGGCGGTCTCCGACTGAACTTTAGTCGTTACCACAAACTGAACATAGCTGTCTTCAGGATAAACAGGACGAGAGCTCTCACCACTAGCGACTGTATTGTTAAGCACTGGTGCGGATTCATAAGCGCTAATATTCTGTTGAATGTTGCTCACTGCAGAATCACCCATCCACTTACTATTATCAAGATTTAGAATCAATCTTGACACAACATAAGGGTTATCAGCACGACCTGTTAAAGTAAGTGTGTCACCTTCACGTTTTAGATTGTTTAAATAAAGCGCAGGCGGCATAGCTTTAGCAAGATCGTCCCATAGACGTACAGGTACAGGACGTCGTCCTTGTAAGTCCTGAATAACCTGCATACGTGAGATGATATCTTCACGGCGCTGTTCTAAGCTATCAATTTCAACCAATGCCGTATCCAAAAGAACGTTTTCTTGTTCTATCAAGGCATTCGCATCACGCTGCTCAGCAAGTGCATTGTTAAAGTAGCTCCATGAAGCAAATGCAGCCAATAGGCTAAGCAAAATTACCGCAACTACCAACGTTATAAATTCTTTGTTGCGACGTTCGCGTTCTTCTTGTCGCCAGGGTAAGAGGTTAATACGAGCCATTAGTCGAAGCTCCTTAACGCAAGACCGCACGCGGCCATTAAGCTTGGTGCATCAATTGTTAATTGCTCATTGTCAATATTTGGCGCAATAGTCATATTGGCAAAAGGATTAGCAATACTAACCGTCACACCCAGTTTTTGTTGTGCCATACCTGCAAGACCAGCGATAGAGCTGCTGCCACCAGCTAACACTACATGATCAATACTACTATATTGACTTGAGGAGAAATAAAACTGTAATGAGCGAGTGATTTGCTGAATGGTATTTTCCATAAAAGGCGTCAGCACATCGAGGTAGTAATCGTCAGGTAATGTACGCTCACGCTTACTAATCGCGGCTTCTTCAGCAGATAGTCCATAACGATTTTGTATCGCTTCTGTCAACTGAACACCACCAAACAACTGCTCACGACTGTATATGAATTCGCCATTTTTAGCGACATATAGAGTCGTTTGATTATGCCCAATGTCAACCAATGCAACCAGTTCTGGGTTACTTGGTAAGTTATCTACCATAAGCCCAAAAGCACGTTCAATGGCGTGAGACTCGATATCCATAACCTTAGTTTTCAAGCCACCAAAGGTTAATGCGTCAACTCGTTGGTCAACATTTTCCGAGCGAGATGCGGCAAGTAGCACTTGCACCATCTCATCACTTGCCAAAGAAGGACCTAAAACTTCAAAGTCCAAGTTAACGTCTTCTAACGGATAAGGCACGTATTGATCAGCATCTAAACGTATTTGAGCTTCACGCTCAACATCGTTTAACGTGGCATCCATGTCAATGATTTTGGTAATCACAGCTGATCCTGAGACCGCAGTAGCAGCGTCAGCACCAGTAACATGGCAACGTTTAGCTAAGCTGGTAATCGTATTACCAACCGCTTCCGTATCTAAGAGAAGTTTATCGACGACTACACCTTCCGGCAGTCTCTCAATGCCATAAGATTTTAGATGAAACATGCCTTGTTGGCGCTGTATGTCAACCAACTTCACTGAAGTGGCACAGATATCCACACCAATCAAATGTTGACTTTTGGAAGTAAATAGCCTCACAAACTCTATACCTTATATTAAGTGTACAATCTGATAGTTATTTGTAATAATTGAATACAATACTTTACTTAATAGATAGATTCAAGCATTTAAATAAGTTATTCAGTCTAACTTACACATTTATTATGACCTGCCTATTTTGTTCAAGGTATAATACATTATCTGTTGCAAATTTTAATTGATAAGTCTTCTTATGATCAAAAAAAATGCTACCGCCCGACTCATTCATTTTTTGGTAGGGCTTTTTGTCGCCTGTTTAGCATTAGCAGTTATCTTAGCCCTTGCTGTGCCTATCGGTTTTTACGGTATGGCGATGTATTTATCGCCAACGTTGCCTAGCACTCAAGAGATTAAGACGGCGAAGTTAGAAATGCCACTACAAATATATAGTAGTGATGACAAACTAATTGGTCAGTATGGCAATCGCTTATCACTACCGATTACTTTTGAAGATATTCCTGAAGACCTTACTCATGCCTTTCTAGCAGCAGAAGATGCCTCTTTTTTTCAACATAGTGGTATTAGCATCAAAGGTTTAGGCCGTGCTGTAACTGAAGCAGTCACAGATGATAATAGTCAAACAGGTGGTTCTACCATCACGATGCAGGTTGCCAAAAACTATTTTTTAAGTTCAGAGCGCACCTTAAATCGTAAGTTAACTGAACTGTTCTTAGCGCGTAAGATTGAAGACGAGCTAAGCAAAAATGACATTCTGACACTTTATGTCAACAAAATTTATTTAGGTGAGGGTTCCTACGGTGTCCGTGCCGCTGCCAAAAAATATTATAGTAAATCACTAGATAATCTCACTATTGCTGAGACGGCAATGTTAGCTGGTCTGCCAAAAGCACCTTCTAAATACAACCCTGTGGCCAATCCTGAACGTGCATTAACTCGCCGTAACTGGATTATCGGGCGCATGCATGAGTTAGGTTATATTACTAAAGCACAGCGTGATGAAGCAGTCGCCTCGCCTATCGGTATTAACCTTTATAAAGAGAAGCTGGACGTCAATATGCCCTATTTGGCAGAAATGACGCGCTCTACTTTAGTTCAGCGCTATGGTAAACAAGTCATGCAAAGTGGCTGGCGTGTGCGTCTTACGGTTGATAGTAAAGCACAAACAGATGCGGAAGCGGCAGTCCTCAAAGGTCTCGTTGCTTACGATCATCGCCATGGGTGGAGAGGTGCTGAAGCGAATGATGAACCGCTAGAAAACTTCCGTCGCTATAGCAATATGTCCCCCGCCAAAGTAACCAAGGTAAACTCTCGTAGTTTTGATGCCGTCATGCCTTCAGGTGAGAATGTAACCGTTAACTGGTCAGGCATGCGCTGGGCAAGCAAATACATCTCTGCTAATCGTATTGGCTATGCTCCTAGCAATGCCAGCCAAATAGTAAGTAAGAATGATATTATTCGCCTGATTCCAACTAGCAATGGCAATTGGCAGCTGGCACAAGTACCTAAGATACAAAGTAGTCTCGTTTCATTGAATCCGGCGACTGGTGCTGTTAATGCCTTAGTGGGTGGCTTCGATTTTAATCACAGCAAGTTTAACCGAGCTTTACAAGGTTGGCGTCAACCAGGCTCAACGATTAAACCACTGGTCTATACAGCGGCTCTAGAAAAAGGCTATCGTCCTGATACTATTGTTTCAGATAGTCCTATTCAAGTCGGTGAATGGAAACCTAAAAACTCTGATCAACGCTTCCTAGGTGATATCACTCTACGCCGTGGCCTTTATTTGTCTCGTAACTTAGTATCTATTCGTCTATTACAAGCCATTGGTATCGCAGATACCCGCAGTCTATTAGATCAGTTCGGCCTTGATAAAGAGAAACTCCCAACCACTTTATCGTTAGCACTGGGTGCAGGGCAAGCAACACCCTTACAGATGGCAACTGCCTATGCAACTTTTGCTAATGGTGGCCATCGTGTACAACCCTATTTTATCGAACAAATCTATAATTATAGTAATAACCTATTATTTCAGGCGAACCCACAACAAGCATGTGCCAAATGCTTCAATAAAGATCTCGAAAAGCGTAATAAAGAGTCAATCGAAAATTATAATCAGTCGATTGAAGACGAGAGCAAAGCGGCCAACAGCGAAGTAATTGTTGCAGAACAAGATGTAGAAGATACTGAACAAAATGATAAAGCCATCGACTTAAGTGTCTATGATGCTAGCCCACAAGCGGATCGCTTAAAAGCACCTGCGGTTCAGTATGCATTGGCCAAACAAGCTCCTCGAATATTGAAACCAAGAGTTGCTTTTGATATGGCAGATATTTTACGTGATGTTGTTCAGCGTGGTACAGCAGTACGTGCAAAAGCACTAGGACGCGATGATATTGGCGGAAAAACAGGTACTACTAACGATGCTAAAGATGCTTGGTTTGCAGGCTTCCACCCTACCAATGCAACGGTTGTATGGATGGGATTTGATCAACCAACGACTATGGGTCGTCACGAATACGGTGGTGTAGCAGCATTACCTGTTTGGATGGATTTTATGAAAGCCCAGCTTAAAGATACACCTCGTCAGTGGGTGCCTAATGATAAAGGTTTTACATC
Organism: Psychrobacter fjordensis; assembly: GCF_904845995.1. Taxonomy (NCBI): domain Bacteria; kingdom Pseudomonadati; phylum Pseudomonadota; class Gammaproteobacteria; order Moraxellales; family Moraxellaceae; genus Psychrobacter; species Psychrobacter fjordensis. The sequence goes on along the minus strand of NZ_CAJGYP010000001.1, from coordinate 1,443,287 downwards.
TACCAGACAAAAGAAAAAAACGGCAAGAACGAGTAAGGCAGACGACAATACATCTGAGAAACCAGTTTCTACGCAAACACAACAGCGGACGCAATTGTCACCTGAACCTGCTGCAGAATCAAATAACTCAAGATCAGAGAATCGCCGTAATAATGATGTCGTACCGCAAAACCCTCTCTCGGTGACACCAGTTGAAACGCTTCCACCGATGCCAGAGTAAACTATCTAAAATACTAGGGCGTGTTGAACATAAAAAAGCCTGTTTAGACAATTCTAAACAGGCTTTTTTATGTCTGGAAATTATAGCAATGATGTCTTACTTCACGAAGCTTATCAGTCAGCTTTTCTATCAACACCAAACTTACACCACCCTACTGGTAGATTTTCTAAAACTCAACCATTCCAGCACGAAGCTGTTCAATCAACTCTAAAAACTGCTGACGCCATTCGCGTATTGTCGATTCATCTGGTAACCATTGGTTCGATAAAGTAACCACATTAACAATAAGATCCGACGACTGCTTCGTGTCATTGCTTAATTGTTCATCAACGACTGTATCTGGTGGTACCGCATAAAGACAGCGCTGATAGGCACGCTCTATATTGGCCAAAAATCCTTGCTGCTGTAACTGCTGGAGACGCTGAATCTCAGGAGATACTTGCGTACGTTCACTCAAGGCTTGTTCAATATCTAACAATGTTGGTGCGGGTATATTTAAGCTGTAGAAATAACCAAGCTCTTGAGTAAATGCAAGAAAAGCTCCGTATAAATGAAAAATAGCAGTCTCACAATGTGCTTGATACAACTGCTTATCGTTGATACTTCCTGCTGATTGGCAAGAGAGACGGCAAAAATAAAGTTTTTGATTGGTTCGATCAGCTTGATACTTGGCAACGCGGGTTTTACCTGCCATTTTCTACTTATCCTTATATTAATCATAAATATGACCAGTGAAAAGAGACACCACTTATGATATGACTTCTTGAGTGTACTACTATAGTCAAAGAACTCTAAAATGGGTACAAGGCAGCCGACTGCAGATTGTACAAGTAGTACATCTATGGAGGGTAACGCCGTAGCGATTTAGTAGTTCACCGACTATAACTGGAGCAATCTTGCTAGAAAGTATATCAGCTAAAAAATAGCGGCGCTATATTAAGACTTATTAGCTGACCAGATATAGCCTTAGACGCATTATTCTCATTGCCTTACTTATCTATAAACGTAAAAAAGCCAGCAACTTAGGCTGGCTTTTTTATTAAGTTAATAACGAATCAAAGATGTCTAATACTACTAGTTATCTTGGTTCAGCTCTTGTGCAAAGGCTTCATCAAAGCTAGCAAAGTCTTTACTATCAGTGCTAGCAGTCATGTCAAACGCTGCATTAAGATCCTTATCTTGTAGCTTTTGATCTGCCTTCTCTTTACGTGCTTTGTGATAAGCAAGACCAGTACCTGCGGGAATCAAGCGACCAACAACGACGTTTTCTTTCAGGCCACGCAACTCATCCACTTTACCAGTAACGGCAGCCGCAGTTAGTACACGTGTCGTTTCCTGGAATGACGCAGCTGAGATAAAGCTTTCTGTTGCCAGACTTGCTTTAGTAATACCTAATAATTGACGCTCAAACTGTACTGGGAATTTATCTTCCGCTTCCAGTTTTTCATTCAATGCTTTGATATCAGCATACTCTGCTTGATCACCTTTAAAGTGGTTTGAATCGCCGCCGTCAGTGATTTCAACTTTACGCAACATCTGGCGAATGATAACTTCGATGTGCTTATCGTTGATTTTTACACCCTGCAGACGATAAACGTCCTGTACTTCGTTAACGATATAATCAGCAAGTGCCGTTTGTCCTTTCAGACGCAAGATATCGTGCGGGTTTTGTGGACCATCAGCGATAACTTCACCACGTGCTACTGTCTCGTTTTCAAAGACGTTGATTTGACGCCATTTCGGGATTAGCTCTTCATGAATCTCACCATCTTCATTGGTGATGATGAAGCGATTCTTACCTTTAGTCTCTTTACCAAAGCTTACGACACCTGTCATTTCTGCCATGATCGCATGGTCTTTTGGACGACGTGCTTCGAATAGATCCGCAACACGTGGTAGACCACCGGTAATATCTTTAGTTCCTGATGATGCTTGTGGCACACGACCTAGGATCGAACCAGCTGCTACTTTTTCACCATCGCTAACGCGAATGATAGTTTCAGCAGGCAGGAAGTAAACGACTTCTTTACCTTCATCAGTATTCAAGATAATAGCAGGACGTAAGTCTTTTGCTGAGCTTGAACGGTCACGAGTAGCTAGAATCTCAAATGAGCTCATACCAGTCGCATCATCAACTTTCACTGTTGCAGTCATACCATCAGTGATGTCACTGAAGCGTGCTGTACCAGCAAATTCTGTGATAATTGGATGCGTGTGCGGATCCCATTTAGCGATGGTCTGACCGCCTTCAACCTGATCTTCGTGTTTCACAAGAACGCTAGAACCATAAGGTACTTTATAACGTTCACGCTCACGGCCAAGATCATCAGTCAATGCAATTTCAGCTGAACGCGATACGATAACCAAATGGCCATCTGTATGTTGAACGGTTTTCATGTTTTCGAAATGCGCTTGACCAGCATTACGTACAGAGATGCTATTGTCCACAGATGCAGAGCTTGCAGCCCCACCCACGTGGAATGTACGCATGGTTAACTGAGTACCAGGTTCACCGATAGACTGAGCAGCCATAACACCAACTGACTCGCCGATGTTCACTTTATGACCACGAGCCAAATCACGACCATAACACTGTGAACAAACACCGTGCTCGACATTACAAGTAATAACTGAACGTACCCAGATATCATCGATAGCGTTTTCGTCAAGCACATTGACCCAATGCTCATCGATCAACGTACCTGCTGGAATCAATACTTTATCAGCATCATCGTTATAATTCACATCACGTGCAGTGACACGACCAAGTACTAGCTCACCCAACTTCTCAATGATTTCGCCACCTTGAATATGTGGTTTCATGAGCAAGCCTTGCTCAGTACCACAGTCATCAGTGGTGATAACTAAATCTTGTGCCACATCAACCAAACGACGAGTCAGGTAACCTGAGTTAGCCGTTTTCAATGCCGTATCCGCTAGACCTTTACGTGCACCGTGAGTTGAGATGAAATACTGTAGTACGGTCAAACCTTCACGGAAGTTAGCTTTAATTGGGGTTTCGATGATTGAGCCATCTGGCTTAGCCATCAAACCACGCATACCTGCTAACTGACGAATCTGTGCCGCACTACCACGAGCACCAGAATCTGACATGATAAAGATAGAGTTGAATGACTTCTGCTCTTCTTCTTCACCTTTGGCATTCAAGATCTTATCTGTTGCCAAGTTATCCATCATCGCCTTAGCGACTTTGTCATTGGTACGTGACCAGATATCAACTACTTTGTTATAACGCTCACCAGCAGTTACAAAGCCTTGCTCGAATTGATCTTCGATTTCGCGAACTTCGCCTTCTGCTACTTCGATGATTTGCTTCTTCAATGGTGGGATGACCATGTCATCGATACCAATAGACACGCCAGACAATGTCGCTTGAGCAAAACCAAGATACATTAATTGGTCAGCAAACATAACACTTTCTTTAACGCCTACTTTACGGTAGCAAGAGTTAATCAGACGAGAGATGTTTTTCTTCGTCATTTCTTGGTTACATTCATCAAACGTCATACCTTTAGGCATGATGTTCCAGATAAGTAAACGACCAGCAACCGTATCTTTAATACTGATTTCTTTGGTTTGGTTACCCTCTTCATCAATATGCGTCTCAGTGACACGCACTTTGATTTTAGCATTTACATGTAGATCATTTGAACCAATCGCACGCAATGCTTCATTGACGGTAGCAAAAACCATGCTCTCGCCTTTAGCATTAATAGACGAGCGACTGATGTAATACAAGCCCAATACAACATCCTGTGATGGTACGATGATTGGATCACCGTTCGCAGGTGACAAGATGTTGTTGGTAGACATCATTAGTGCACGTGATTCTAACTGTGCTTCTAGCGTCAATGGCACGTGAACGGCCATTTGGTCACCATCAAAATCAGCGTTAAACGCGGTACAAACGAGCGGATGCAATTGAATTGCTTTACCTTCGATAAGTACTGGCTCAAATGCCTGTAGACCCAAACGGTGAAGCGTTGGTGCACGGTTAAGAAGCACTGGATGCTCACGGATAACCATGGCCAGCATATCCCACACTTGTGGCTCTTCACGCTCTACCATCTTTTTGGCAGCTTTAATCGTTGTTGCCAAACCATGAGACAATAGCTTGTTATAAGTAAATGGCTTGAATAGCTCAAGTGCCATTTTCTTCGGTAGGCCACACTGATGTAGACGTAGTGTTGGACCTACAACGATAACCGAACGACCAGAGTAATCGACACGCTTACCAAGTAAGTTTTGACGGAAACGACCTTGCTTACCTTTGATCATATCTGCCAAAGATTTCAATGGACGCTTATTACTACCAGTGATTGCACGACCGCGACGACCGTTGTCTAACAATGCATCAACTGACTCTTGCAACATACGTTTTTCGTTACGTACGATGATATCAGGTGCACTAAGCTCAAGCAGACGCTTTAGACGGTTGTTACGGTTGATAACACGGCGATATAAATCGTTTAGATCCGAAGTCGCAAAACGGCCACCTTCTAGTGGTACTAGTGGACGCAAATCTGGTGGTAGTACTGGCAAGATGTTCATTACCATCCACTCAGGCTTGTTATTAGAATCACGGAATGCTTCTAATAGCTTAAGACGCTTAGACATCTTTTTAAGCTTAGTTTCAGAACCTGTTTGCGGAATTGCTTCGCGCAGCTCATCAATCTCGATATCTAAATCGATATCTTTTAATAGGTCTTGAACGGCTTCAGCACCCATTTTAGCAGTGAACTCGTCACCAAACTCTTCAAGGGCTTTGAAGTAATCTTCATCATCAAGCAACTGATATCTTTCTAAACTGGTTAGACCAGGCTCAGTGACGATGTAGCTTTCAAAATATAGAACGCGTTCGATATCACGTAGCGTCATGTCTAACAATAGACCGATGCGGCTTGGTAATGATTTTAAGAACCAAATATGTGCAACTGGGCTAGCCAAGTCAATGTGGCCCATACGGTCACGACGAACTTTAGCAGTCGTAACTTCTACGCCACATTTTTCACAGATAACGCCTTGGAACTTACGGCGCTTATACTTACCACACAAGCACTCAAAATCTTTTACTGGGCCAAAGATTTTGGCACAAAAAAGACCATCACGTTCAGGCTTGAACGTACGATAGTTAATAGTTTCAGGCTTTTTCACTTCGCCATGTGACCATGACTTGATGACGTCAGGTGAGGCTAAAGTAATTTGAATGCTATCAAACTCTTGGTTACCGTTGCCGGTAGGGCTTTGCATGATATCGAGTAAATCTTTCAAGTTGCTTCTCCGTTATCTTTATAATCATCTGATAGCGTATAGTTGACGCAAATAAGATGAATGAAGGCAATGAATAGGGTTGAGACAAATCACTAAAAGCAGCAGCTATGCGCGTACTGCTTTTAGATTGACCACTAAGGATAATAATTAACTGAAGCTATGTTAAAGGTAGCCTCAGTCAGCCGTGCTTAATGGGTTTGCTTTAACTCAATATTAATACCCAATGATTTGATTTCTTTGGTCAGTACGTTGAACGATTCAGGCATACCTGGATCCATATACTGCTCACCATCAACGATGTTTTTATACATACGTGTACGGCCTTCAACGTCATCCGACTTCACAGTCAGCATTTCCTGCAACGTGTAAGTCGCGCCATAAGCTTCTAGTGCCCAGACTTCCATCTCACCGAAGCGCTGACCACCAAACTGAGCTTTACCGCCCAATGGCTGCTGCGTAACTAGTGAGTAAGAACCGGTAGAACGTGCATGCATTTTGTCATCAACCAAATGGTTAAGTTTGAGCATGTACATATAACCAACGGTCACTTTACGGTCAAACTTCTGACCAGTACGACCATCATACAATGTCTGCTGACCATCACGGTCCATACCAGCAAGCTCTAGCAAGTCTTTGACTTGGCTTTCTCTTGCACCATCAAACACTGCAGTACCCATTGGTACACCGCCGCGTAGATTATCTGATAATGCCATGATGTCATCATCACTCAAGCTATCAAGATCAACTTGCTCGCCGCCTACTTGGTTATAGATTTTGTCCAAGAAACCACGTAGCTCTTTGATCGCTGCTTGCGATTTGAGCATACCATCGATTTTCTCGCCCAAACCTTTGGCTGCCATACCCAAATGTGTCTCTAGAACCTGACCGATGTTCATACGAGATGGTACACCAAGCGGGTTCAATACGATGTCAACGGTATTACCATGTTCATCATAAGGCATATCTTCGACTGGCATGATGCGTGATACCACACCTTTGTTACCATGACGACCAGCCATTTTATCGCCAGGCTGAATACGACGCTTAACCGCTAGATAAACTTTAACGATTTTTTGAACACCATGTTGTAAATCATCACCAGCGGTCAATTTGCGTTTTTTCTCAGCAAATTTAACATCGATGTCTTTTTGCTTATCAACTAAGTACTCAGCGATTTGCGTTAGACGCTCAGAGATTTCTTCTTCAACTGGCTGAATATCAAGCAAGGTCTCAAGGCTCATATCTTTCATATCAGCCAAGGCCATAACCGTACCGGCTTTTAGACCAGAACCACCACTGACTTTTTGGCCATCTAATAGATTACCAATACGACCACGTGCTGCTTCTTCGAAGATACGTAGCTCTTCTTTTAAATCTTTACGATAGCTATCAAGCTGTGATTTTTCAATCGCTTTTGCACGTGCATCTTTCTCGACACCATCACGAGTAAAGACTTGTACGTCGATAACCGTACCTTTGCTTGATGTAGGAACACGTAAAGACGTGTCTTTTACATCAGCTGCTTTTTCACCAAAGATAGCCCGGAGCAATTTCTCTTCTGGCGTTAGTTGCGTTTCACCTTTTGGCGTCACTTTACCAACTAAGATATCACCAGCGTCAACTTCAGCACCGATATAGACGATACCTGCTTCGTCAAGACTTGATAATGCCGCTTCACCAACGTTTGGAATATCAGCAGTAATCTCTTCTGTACCCAATTTGGTATCACGCGCCACACAAGTCAATTCTTGAATATGAATGGTGGTAAAACGATCTTCTTTAACCACTTTCTCAGATAGCAAGATCGAATCTTCGAAGTTGTAACCATTCCACGGCATAAATGCGATGCGGATGTTCTGACCTAGTGCTAGCTCACCAAGATCCGTTGACGGACCATCAGCCAAGATATCACCCAAAGCAATCTCGTCACCTTGGTTAACGATGATACGTTGGTTGATACAAGTGTTTTGGTTAGAGCGCGTGTATTTGACTAAGTTATAAATATCGATACCCGCTTCACCAGCAGTCATCTCGTCTTCGTTTACACGAACAACGATACGTGATGCATCAACATCTTCAATCACACCGCCACGCTTAGCGATCACACAAACACCAGAATCACGAGCAACATAGCGCTCCATGCCAGTACCTACTAACGGCTTATCAGCACGTAGCGTAGGAACAGCCTGACGCTGCATGTTCGAGCCCATCAAGGCACGGTTAGCATCATCATGCTCTAGGAACGGAATCAAACCTGCTGCGACCGATACTACCTGACTTGGCGACACATCCATATGCGTCACTTTTTCTGGCGGCATACGGACGAATTCACCATAGCTACGTACACTGACCATCTCGTCACTTAGTGCACCATCTTCAGTCAATGGTGAGTCAGCCTGTGCAATGACAGTACCGACTTCTTCAATGGCTGATAGATATTCAATGATATCCGTTACTTTGCCGTCAACCACACGGCGATATGGCGTTTCTAAGAAGCCAAAGCTGTTGGTTTTAGCAAAAGTTGCCAATGAGTTAATAAGACCAATGTTTGGACCTTCAGGAGTCTCAATCGGGCATACACGGCCATAATGGGTATCATGTACGTCACGTACTTCAAAGCCTGCACGTTCACGAGTCAGACCACCAGGTCCTAGTGCTGATACACGGCGTTTATGGGTAACTTCAGACAACGGGTTGTTCTGATCCATAAATTGTGACAACTGGCTTGAACCAAAGAATTCTTTAACCGCAGCCGCAACAGGCTTTGAGTTAATCAAATCTTGTGGTGACAAGTTATCAGATTCCGCTGAGCTCAAACGCTCTTTGACCGCACGCTCAACACGTACTAGACCAACACGGAACTGGTTTTCTGCCATTTCGCCTACAGAACGAATACGACGGTTACCTAAGTGATCGATATCATCGACTTCACCGCGACCGTTACGAATCTCAATCAATTCTTTTAATACATTCACGATGTCAGCATTGGTCAGGACACTACGTGCGCGCTGAATATCTGGATCATCTGTATTATCAAAATCTAACCCTAGACGACGGTTAAACTTCATGCGGCCGACGTTTGACAAGTCATAACGATCTGCATTGAAGAACATGCTTTCGAACAGTTTTTCAGCAGTTTCGACCGTTGGTGGCTCACCTGGACGCATCACTTTATAGATTTCGATCAATGCTTCTTCACGGCTTGATGTGCTATCAGCACGTAGCGTGTCAGCAATATAACTACCCTGATCGATATCGTTAGTGAACAGAATGCTGAATTCTTTGATAGATTCGCTGGCTTCAAATGCACTCAATTTAACCAATAATTCATGATCAATTAAGGTGTTAGCACGAGCGATAACTTCATCATTAACCACGATATCTTCAGCTAAGATACGCTCATATAAATATTCATCAGGCACAGCAATTTTCGTCATACCAGCTTCTTCTAGCTGACGGATACGACGTGCATTGATACGTTTGCCCTGCTCTACGATAACGTCACCTTCAGGCGACACGATATCAAACTGAGCCATCTCACCGCGCAAGCGATCAGCAACCAGATCAATCTCAAACGTCTCTTCGCCTTTATACACAGCTACTTTATCAAAGAAAAGATCTAAGATTTCAGAAGTGGTCAGACCTAGTGCACGTAGAATGATTGAAGCAAGTAGCTTACGACGACGGTCAATACGAGCAAATACTAAATCTTTTGCATCAAATTCAAAATCTAACCATGAACCACGGTAAGGAATGATACGTGCGTTGTAAAGCACTTTACCACTTGAATGCGACTTACCTTTATCATGGTCAAAGAATACACCAGGTGAGCGATGTAGCTGTGATACGATAACACGCTCTGTACCATTGATAATAAAGGTACCGTTAGCAGTCATTAATGGCATTTCGCCCATATAGACGCTTTGCTCACGGATATCTTTGATCGCAGCTTTGCTGTCTTTATCTTTGCTATCTTTGTCTTTGATGATCAAACGAATTTTGACACGCATCGGCGCAGCAAATGTTGAACCACGTAAGATACACTCACGCTCATCAAATTCAGGCGTGCCTAAATAGTACTCAACAAATTGTAACTCAGCATTACCAGAGTGACTCTCAATTGGGAAAATAGAGGAATACGCAGCTTGCAAACCAGTATTCTCACGAGCTTTTGGCTTTTTGTGCTCTTGCAAAAATTGCTCGTAAGAATCTACTTGAATAGACAATAAGTAGGGAATGTCCATCACAGTGGGCAATTCAGCAAAACTTTTGCGAATACGCTTTTTTTCAGTATAAGAATATGCCATCGAGAGTCCTTACAGTAAACGTGGAAACAAATTAAAATCGAGGCCATGATGCATAGATATTATGTATCTTGGCGACGTAAACGATAATATAAAACGGGTGTTCGTGTTCAGTTCATGTCTTTTGGTCAACTACTACTTTACTAATCAATACTTATTTAGCACACTTCATTCAATCTTGGAATTGGTATCTAGGTCAGTCTATATGCCTACTCAAACTGACAATTTCAATATCATATAATCTACAATACATTGCCCTTATGGCTCAATTTACAAATACATTTAAAATATCTTGTACTGCGGTTTAAAATTCATCATCAAAACTGTTATCGTCGCTGATATATACCGTCTACGAGCCTACATACTGACAGTAAAATCATTCTATATGGATAACCTAAGATCAATAGCTTTTCAGAAATAACAATAATCGGGGTAACTATAACTTTCAGAATCAGTATAAACTATAGTGTTAATAGGAAAGCATGCAGACACAAAAAAATGCCAAACATCTACGGACGTTTAGCTCATATTAACTGATTTTAATAACTGGCATGTGTGCTTGCATGTATATCGTCTGTCCTTTTGATGGGTATCCACCGTGTTGTTGCATACGTATGTTGGCAGACACAAAAGGTCAAGCTACGAATTATAGTAAAAAAAAGCTGGCAATGCAAGGCATTACCAGCTTTTTTTCGTACAGCTGTTAAACTTATTTTAGTTCAACAGTTGCGCCAGCTTCTTCAAGTTTCTTTTTCAACTCTTCAGCTTCAGCTTTGTTAACGCCTTCTTTGATTGGAGCTGGAGCGCTTTCAACCAAATCTTTCGCTTCTTTCAGGCCAAGACCAGTAGCTTCACGTACGGCTTTAATTACGCCAACTTTCTTCTCGCCAAAGCTGGCAAGAACTACGTCAAACTCGTCTTTTTCTTCAGCAGCAGCAGCAGCAGGGCCAGCAGCAGCAGGTGCAGCAGCAACAGCAGCTGTTACGCCGAATTTTTCTTCCATAGCGCTGATTAATTCAACGATATCCATTACTGACATTTCAGCGATTGCGTTTAACACATCATCTTTAGATAGTGCCATGAGAACTCTCCGTTATCTGATAAAAATTAATTGATTTTAATATCGCTTGGATTGCTTGCCAAATTTTCAAATAGTGTTGGCAATATAGTGCAATCAACGATGTCAAAGTTACGTTAAAACAAGCAATTAAGCAGCTTCTTTTGCGTCTTTGATTGCTGCGACAGTGCGAACGAACTTGCCAGGAACTGCGTTCATAGTCTGGACAAGCTTGGTCACTGGTGCATTCATAGTAGCCATCAAGATAGAGAGTGCTTCGTCGCGAGTTGGTAGCTTCGATACGCGCTCTAGCTCTTCTGGACCATAAACAACACCACCAACTGATACCAATTTGGTCTCTAAAGCTTTGTTTTCTTTGCTGAAGTCGAAAACGACTCTAGCAGCAGAACCCAAGTCTTCCATAGAGAAAGCCAAAAGTAGTGGACCAGTCATACGGTCTGACATGCTCTCAAACTTAGTGCCTTCAAAAGCGCGTCTTGCTAGTGTATTTTTTACCACTTTCAAAACAACGCCTTTTTCACGGGCTTGTTCGCGTAGCTTAGTAAGCTTTGCAACACCAATACCATGATATTCGGCAGCTACTGCTGAGTAAGCATTAGCAGCAACTTCAGACACTTCAGCCACAACTTGTTGTTTTTGCTCTAGCGTTAATGCCATAAGTTGACTCCTTTAATCTTATCAATCTGCTCAGTATTTTAATTCTTAAAAACCGAAGTTTTCAATTATTAAACGACTAAATTAGACTGACTTGATACGACACGTTACTTCTAAACTCTATAGCAATAGATTTTATTAGTAACGACTGATTACGGCACCGTTATCAGAATGACATCAAGTGATAGATTGAACTATCGGCTCTTATCAACAACTGGGTGGATCACCGTCTGCGTAGGACAACTGAGATTTTCATCTGTAGCCGATTAAAAAAAGCAGCTTGTTATCATATTTAACCATTCGAAAATTGCTATCTATGACGCTAAACCACTCTCTACCTACGGTCTTAGACAGCGTAGCATATGCTACGCTGACCTAATTTTTTAGAATTTGTTTGTACTCATTATTCAATAATATTTGAAGAGTGAATACTTAATTATTTAGCAGTGCGATAAGGAACAGCATCAATAGTGATACCTGGACCCATAGTACTAGACAAGGTGATTTTCTTAATGAAAGTACCTTTAGAAGTAGCAGGCTTAGCACGTTTTAGATCTGTGATTAGTGCTTCAGCATTTTGAATAACTTGCTCAGCAGTGAAACCAACTTGACCAATAGTAGTATGAATAATACCTGCTTTGTCTACACGATACTGTGCTTGACCAGCTTTAGCATTTTTCACAGCTTCAGCAACGTTTGGCGTTACTGTACCAACTTTCGGGTTAGGCATTAGGCCACGTGGACCTAGGATAGTACCTAATTGACCAACAACACGCATTGCATCAGGAGCAGCAATAACGATATCAAAGTCCATGTTACCGGCTTTGATTGATTCTGCTAGGTCTTCAAAACCAACGATGTCAGCACCAGCTTCTTTAGCGGCTTCAGCAGCAGCGCCTTGAGCGAATACAGCAACGCGTTTGGTTTTACCAGTACCAGCAGGTAGGTTGGTAGCGCCACGAACCACTTGATCAGATTTACGTGGGTCAACGCCCAAGTTTACTGCGATATCAATAGACTCTTTGAATTTTAGCGCAGGCAAATCATTTAAGATTTGAACGGCTTCTTCCATAGTGTATTGTTTTTCGTTATCAACACGGCTTTGAATTTCTTTTTGACGTTTGGTTAGCTTGCTCATTTACACACCCTCCACGGTAATACCCATTGAACGTGCAGTACCAGCGATGGTACGAACAGCAGCGTCAAGGTCAGCTGCAGTTAGATCTTTATCTTTGGTCTTAACGATTTCTTCTAACTGTGCACGGTCAACTTTACCGACTTTAGCAGTGTTAGGTGTACCTGAACCTTTAGCAACACCAGCAGCCTTACGTAGTAAGTATGAAGCTGGTGGTGACTTCATGATGAAGGTAAAAGACTTATCGCTGTATACAGTGATCTCAGTAGGAATCGGTAGACCCGGCTCTTGGTTTGAGGTCGCAGCGTTAAATTCTTTACAGAACGCCATGATGTTCACGCCTTTTTGACCCAATGCTGGACCAATCGGTGGTGAAGGATTTGCTTTGCCTGCAGGCACTTGCAGTTTGATGTAACCATCAATCTTCTTAGCCATGATACTCTCCTAAATGGGTAATAACGCTAAATCAATATGCTATATAAGCTTATTGACTAAAAGCTCCCCGGTTGATGAATTTTTGTGGGTTTAGTCTAGCTTCTCAACTTTACTAAACTCAAGCTCAACCTGAGTCGGTCGATTAAATACGTTTACTGTCAAATGTAGTTTAGACTTTTCGTAATCGACTTTTTCCACCATACCTTTAAAGTCAGTGAATGGACCATCGATAACCAATAACTCTTCGCCCGGCTCAAATAGCGTTTTAGGACGTGGATCGGTTTCAGTCTGATTCAAACGATTTAAGATACGATCTGCTTCTACTTGCGTAATCGGCGCTGGTGTTTCAGGCGTACCGCCGATGAAACCCATAATACGTGGACACTCTTTAACGATGTGCCAAGTATTGTCATTCATTTCCATTTGGATCAAAACATATCCTGGAAAGAATTTACGCTCACTCTTACGCTTTTTGCCGTCTTTCATTTCGACGACTTCTTCAGTAGGAACCAATACGTCACCGAATGATTCAGCGAAGTCACTACGATTGATACGATCAGTTAATGAACGCTGTACTTGCTTTTCATATCCTGAAAACGCTTGGACAATATACCAACGCATGTCACGCTCCTAATCGTTATAAGTAAAATGTTGAGTTACAATATTTAAGTTAGAGCGAATCGTAATACACGATAGTCTGCTCAACTTCAAACATTTAACCGATAAATATGCCAACGAACCAATTGAAAAAATTATCTAACAGCCAAACAAAAAGCCCAGCAATACCAATCACGACAATAACTTGCCATGTGTATTGAAAGGTTTCGTCTTTACCTGGCCATGTTACTCGGCGTAGCTCAACAGCGGCATCTTTTAATAATATTTTAAAAGCGCGGCCTTGATGCGTTAATGCCAAGCATACTAATGCAAATACAATAAGAGCGACAATGATACTAATACGTACCCAAACATCATTGGCAGGTTGCCAATAGCCAGGTAAATACTGGTTGACTAGAGTCGCGCTAATTAAAACTGCTGCAGCAAATAGCCACAAGATCAAATCTTTGATTGAGCCAGTCTTAGCAACTTCAACAGCAGAAGTATTGACCGCTGAGATGTGCTTATCTTTAGACAGCATTCCACCAGCAACCGCCTTGGCATCAGATAACTTAGTCTCGAGGTTATCTTGATTATTGCTCATAAAGAACTCGCTTCGGAGATGGTGGGGTACAACAAAGATGTGATAAGAAGATGGCAGGCGATGTAGGACTCGAACCTACAACCCTCGGTTTTGGAGACCGATGCTCTACCAATTGAGCCAATCGCCTATGGGTGTAAAGGACAGCATTATACAATATTGAGCATAAAATGCAAGCCTTTAGCGGTAAAATTGTTACTTTTACCTAGTTTTCTCTTATTCAGTATAACTACTCCATTAACTGACCGTTTAATTAGGCTGATAATCTGAGTACCTGATAAGAAGCTGCGTTAATATATCAAGCTATACTGCAGATTACAATAGTCTAGAATAGAAATAAATTGACCCTGTAAGCAATAGGCTTTATTTAGGATCTTAATACTATAATGAGTATGTCTATATATAGCTAAATCCATAACTTTTCTTGAGTTATAAACCCCCATAAAAAAAGCCGTTCTCAATAAAGAGAACGGCTTTTGACTAACGCGTTAAATACTAGGATCAGTATTAAACGTTAACGTTAGCAACAACACCAGCGCCTACAGTACGGCCGCCTTCACGAATAGCGAAGCGAAGACCTTTGTCCATAGCGATTGGGTGGATAAGCTCTACGCCCATCTCAACGTTATCACCAGGCATTACCATTTCAGTACCGTCTTGTAATTGGATTGCGCCAGTTACGTCAGTAGTACGGAAGTAGAACTGTGGACGATAGCCGTTTAGGAATGGTGTGTGACGACCACCCTCTTCTTTGCTCAACACATATACTTCAGCGTCAAACTTGGTGTGAGGAGTGATTGAACCTGGCTTAGCAAGTACTTGGCCACGTTGTACGTCTTCACGCTTAGTACCACGTAGTAGTACGCCACAGTTTTCGCCTGCACGACCTTCGTCAAGCAGTTTACGGAACATCTCTACACCAGTACAGGTGGTTTTTTGAGTGTCACGGATACCAACGATTTCGATTTCGTCGCCAACGCGTACGATACCAGACTCAACACGGCCAGTTACAACGGTACCACGACCTGAGATTGAGAATACGTCTTCGATTGGCATTAGGAATGCTTTGTCAACGTCACGCTCTGGCTCTGGGATGTAGGTGTCTAGAACTTTCAATAGTTCTACGACAGCTGGTTGGCCATATTTTTCTTGTGAGCCTTTTAGGGCTTCAGTCGCTGAACCATGGATGATTGGAGTGTCATCACCTGGGAAGTCGTAGTCAGAAAGTAATTCACGTACTTCCATTTCTACTAGTTCTAGCAATTCTTCGTCATCAACAACATCACATTTGTTCATGAATACGATGATGTACGGTACGCCAACCTGACGTGAAAGCAAGATGTGCTCACGTGTTTGTGGCATAGGGCCGTCAGTTGCAGATACTACTAGGATTGCGCCGTCCATCTGGGCAGCACCAGTGATCATGTTTTTAACATAATCGGCGTGACCTGGGCAATCTACGTGAGCATAGTGACGTGCATCTGTGTCATATTCTACGTGTGAGGTGTTGATGGTGATACCACGTGCTTTTTCTTCTGGGGCTGAGTCAATAGACGCGTAGTCTTTGGCTTCGCCACCTGAAGTGATTGCAGCTACAGTTGCGATAGCAGCTGTTAGGGTTGTTTTACCGTGGTCAACGTGTCCGATGGTACCAACGTTGACATGCGGTTTTAGACGTTCAAACTTGGCCTTTGCCATGGGTATTTCCTCTTTTTTTGGGATCAAATGCTTGGCTCGTATAAATACGACAACTAAGGCAATCTTGACCTCATTAAGATAATTGTTAAAAAATCACACATACTAATGTGCAGATATTATAAGAAAATAACAGCCAATAACAAGTCTTTTAACAAGTTATTGGCGTATTTTTCGATGACGATATAATGATATTAGCTATATTGCCATCTTTAATAAATTTTTACTTACTCGTCATCATCTTTATTGTTGAACTTAGAGATGATTTCAGCAGCAACTGATTTTGGAATCTCAGCGTACTTTTGGAATTCCATTGAATAAGTAGCACGGCCTTGTGACATTGAGCGCATTTGCGTGGCATAACCAAACATTTCCGCTAATGGTACTTCAGCACGAATCTGTTTAGTACCGCCAGGTAAGTCTTCCATACCCTGTACTAAACCACGACGACGGCTAAGATCGCCCATGATGTCGCCCATATAATCTTCAGGCGTTTCAACTTCTACTTTCATTACTGGCTCAAGTAGTGCTGGGTCAGCTGCCATGAAACCTTTTCTGAAGGCCATAGAACCAGCCATCTTGAATGACAATTCATCAGAATCGACATCATGATAAGAACCATCATACAAAGTCGCTTTTACGCCAACTACTGGGTAACCAGCAAGTACGCCGTTTTTCATGCGCTCTTGGATACCTTTATCAACGGCACCATGGAATTCTTTTGGTACAGTACCACCAACAACTTCTTCAGCGAATTCATACTCAGTATCGCCAGCTGGATCAAGTGGCTCAAGACGTAACCAAACATGACCGAACTTACCACGACCACCTGTTTGACGTACGAATTTGCCTTCTTGTTCAACAGTGTTACGAATCGTTTCACGATAAGCAACCTGTGGTGCACCGATGTTAGCTTCAACGTTGAATTCACGCTTCATACGGTCAACAAGAATTTCTAAATGCAGCTCACCCATACCACTGATGATTGTCTGACCAGATTCTTCGTCAGTGTGTACACGGAACGATGGATCTTCTTTAGCCAAACGACCTAGAGCAATTGACATTCTTTCTTGGTCAGCTTTGGTCTTAGGTTCAACCGCTAGGCTGATAACTGGATCTGGGAATTCCATGCGCTCAAGCGTGATAACATTTTGCTCATCACATAGCGTATCACCAGTAGTTACGTCTTTCATACCAACCAATGCAGCGATATCACCAGTACGAATTTCTTGTAACTCTTCTTGAGAGTTAGCCATCATCTGTACGATACGGCCAACGCGCTCACGCTTCATCTTAACTGGGTTATATACACTGCTGCCCTGAGTCAAAACACCTGAATAAACACGAACGAAGGTTAAGTTACCAACGAATTTGTCATTCATGATTTTGAATGCTAAAGCTGAGAACGGTACATCATCAGATGCTTCACGGAAGCCTTCTGACTCATCTTTGTCATCAAGGATACCGCGGATAGCAGGTACATCCATTGGTGCTGGAAGATACTGAATAACCGCATCCAACATCTTCTGTACACCTTTGTTCTTAAAGGCAGTACCACAAAGCAATGGGATGATTTGGTTGTCAATAGTCAAATCACGGATAGCGCTGTTAATTTGATCTACAGTCAATTCACCGTTTTCTAGATACTCATTCATGAGCTCTTCGTTTGCTTCAGCAGCACTTTCTACTAGATACTCGCGATATTCTGCGGCTTTGTCTTGTAGTTCAGTTGGAATATCGCGCTCGTCGTATTCCATGCCTTGAGACGCTTCGTCCCAATAGATAGCTTTCATGGTTACTAGATCGATAACACCTTCAAAATCTTCTTCTTTACCAATTGGGATAACCAATGGTACTGGCTTGCCGCCAAGACGAGTTTTGATTTGCTCGATTACACGATAGAAATCAGCACCAACGCGATCCATTTTGTTTACGAATGCAAGACGTGGAACTTTATATTTGTTCGCCTGACGCCAAACAGTCTCAGACTGTGGCTGAACGCCGCCTACTGCACAGTAAACCATGCAAGCGCCATCAAGTACACGCATAGAACGTTCAACTTCAATCGTGAAGTCAACGTGACCTGGGGTGTCAATGATATTGATACGATGTTCATCAAACTGTTTTGCCATACCTGACCAAAAGCAAGTAGTTGCCGCTGAGGTGATAGTAATACCACGCTCTTGTTCTTGCTCCATCCAGTCCATGGTGGCTGCGCCATCATGTACTTCGCCAATTTTGTGGCTAACACCGGTATAGAATAAAACACGTTCGGTAGTGGTTGTCTTACCAGCATCGATGTGCGCTGAGATACCAATATTGCGATAGCGTTTTAGGGGAGTTTTACGAGCCATAGTGTTTTCCTAGGAAAAGTCGTGTATATAATAATGTATTGTGTCTCTACCTCATACTCTATGACAAAGCGGACAGCTTCGTAATATTACTTACTGATTATTAAGCCTAATACGGACAAAAAAAGAGCAAATACTAAGAATAGTGTGGTATCAAATTTGGGATACTCTCTCGTTAAACCTAGTTAATAGTTAAATAGTGTCTTTTTAGAGAAGCATCTTGATAGATGTCCGCCATCTTAGTCGTAAATAGCTTTTGACTATTGGCAACTAAATAAATGATGGCGGCAATCAATAGAATAAATAACAGTGTAAGACTGGCTGACTTTAGCCGACCAGTCTAAAGCTACTAGTAAACAGTAGCTTAGAAGCGGTAATGAGAGAATGCTTTGTTAGCATCTGCCATGCGGTGAACTTCGTCACGCTTTTTCATAGCAGCGCCTTTGCCATCAGCAGCATCATTCAATTCGCCTGCTAAACGCAAAGCCATTGATTTCTCAGAACGCTTAGCAGCAGCTTCAGCTATCCAACGCATAGCCAATGCAGTACGACGGGAGGGGCGTACTTCCATTGGTACTTGGTAGGTTGCACCACCAACACGGCGAGCTTTTACTTCTACCATTGGACGTACATTTTCTAAAACGTCTTCGAAGAAAGATACTGGATCTTCGATTTTACGTTTTTCGCTTACTGTTTCAAGTGCACCATAAACGATACGCTCAGCAGTAGATTTTTTACCATGACTCATTACATGGTTGATGAATTTTGCAACAGTTTGGCTACCAAACTTAGGATCCGGTAGGATCTCACGGGTAGCAACGACGCGACGTCTTGGCATAATAAATTTCCTTGTCTTCAGGAGTGTCTGACATTCACAATCTCGCACCAGTTATTAATCAGGTGGCGTTATATCGAGTTGTCAGTCAGCCTTACTGCACGGCGGTATGTTTTAACAGTGAATTACTAATTTAATAATACTGTCAACACCAGACCCATGCACAGTTAATGTTTGGTATAAAAAATCTTATCTAATAACGATTAGTTATTAAACTTTAGGCTTCTTAGCACCATATTTAGAACGACCTTGCTTACGGTCTTTAACGCCTGCGCAATCCAATGCACCACGAACGGTGTGATAACGTACACCTGGTAGATCTTTTACACGACCACCACGGATAAGAACAACACTGTGCTCTTGTAGGTTATGACCTTCGCCGCCGATGTAGCTTGATACTTCATAGCCTGAAGTCAAACGTACACGACATACTTTACGCATGGCTGAGTTGGGTTTTTTAGGAGTCGTAGTATATACACGAGTGCATACGCCGCGACGCTGTGGGCACGCTTCCAACGCAGGAACTTTTGACTTTTCCTTGATGGTTTTGCGACCTTTACGAATCAATTGGTTAGTTGTTGCCATGAGGCATCCTTCTCCCGTTTGGTATAAAACAAAAAAATGGGGTAACGCACCATCCATCTGACGTTAATGACAGATTTTCGGAGCACCCATTTTTAGGACAGTGTATTATAAAGAGTTGTTGCTGCTATTTCAACCACTTATGAGTGATTGTACTTTACAACATTTGATAGATATGCATTCAGCCTGTTGCTGTACCCACTTAGCTGCCTTTAATTAAAAGCCAACTAGAAAATAAGTCACTAAACGTGGCATAAAAACAATATCACATGTGGTCTGAATAAGATGTTTGATGATAAATGGACATCTATGGTAAGTAAATGGCGATATTATCTAAATTTTCAAGAGTCAAAATATAATACCACCAATATTAATAATTAGCGATTGGCCTATAATGACTTATAAACGCAACCTTATATAGAAAACTAAAAAATAGAGAGATGTTCAAATTGTCTTTATTTACTTTGCTTATCAGCAGACTTATCTGTTGCGGCGCTTGACGAGCTATTAGATGATTCATCCTTCTCATCTGTGCCATCCTTATCTTCAGTAGTGCTATCTTTGGTATGGTTATCAGTACCTTCTTGATCATCGCTACTAGCAGACTTATCTACTTTTGCTTCGCTACTGCTATCATCCGTAATTGCACGATTTGCCAGCTTCGCTTCTGGTGCGAAAGTCGCTTGAGCCACGCCGATTACTTCATCAATTAACTGGCTGTTATAGTGCATGCCAATGACGACCGCTGTGGCTGGTAAGAAACGGCGTACCCATGATAAGTTGATTTGATCCAAATCAATGCCAACCTGACTGGCGATATTATCAACTTGTTCTGCATAAAAATTAACGTTTTTGTTTTTTAGGCCTAGGTTTTTGAGCTCGTTATGCAAACCACTATTTTGTGCATTATCAAGCAAGCCTTTGCCGATACCAATACCAGCAAGCAATGCTTGTTTTTCTTGCATCTTGCTTAGGTCAGCATTTGATAGCAATTCATAAGCCATCTTAATACCTTGGCTGCCTGTCAGTGGTTTGTTGTAAACTGCCGCCAATTGATAGACGGTACGTAATGATACTAGTAACAACCACAACGTATCAGCTAGCAATCCGGGCAGACCTGCTAAACCTGTCAAACCACCTATTGTCGCAAGTGCGCGGTTTTGATTGGCGATATCAGTAGCTAATGCGTAACGCTCTTCGTCATCTAAACTAGCGATATTGGCAAAACGATGCTCACTAGGCAAATCAATCTGACTCCAGTTAGACGCAAGCTTTGCTATTTGCGCAAAAGCACCATCAACGGTTGTCTGAAAAAAACTGTTTGGCACTACTTTTTTGGCATATTTGCCATAAGTAGCAAAACGTGGCCCTAGCAATTGCTGAGTTGCTTTAAGTGTTTGCTCACGAAACAAGTCTTGCTGATAATCTTCGTCGCCCAAATTGACCGCTTTGTATTGACGCGGCTTGCTTGTCTTGGCGTTGACACCGTCAATGATTGCACCCATGCGCTCTAGATTATTACGGGTCAGAGAGCCAACTGTTTTAATGCTTTTAGAAAGAATGCTACGCTTTGCCATCGTGATGTCCTTAATGTGGTGATTGATTTTATAGTAATAGATTTTTACTTATAATTGATATGCTATCTTATCGAATGACTATATTCAGTGTCAGTGCGAACAATGTTATCGCCATTAC
This sequence comes from Psychrobacter fjordensis, assembly GCF_904845995.1. Classification (NCBI taxonomy): domain Bacteria; kingdom Pseudomonadati; phylum Pseudomonadota; class Gammaproteobacteria; order Moraxellales; family Moraxellaceae; genus Psychrobacter; species Psychrobacter fjordensis. The sequence continues at coordinate 1,421,813 of NZ_CAJGYP010000001.1, read as the reverse complement.
AAACTTTGTATCTAAAAGTATAACTTAATCGATAGTTGATGCTATGTTAAAGTTTATTTGTTCAGTTATATTCAAGCACAGCCTCATATGTCTCTGGTCGATGTATCGACGACTGCCCTATTCATACTACCTTTTATGTATTTAGTTTTTGGATAACCACTAACCTTAAGTGCTATTTTGTCGTTATTTTGCACTTGTACAAAGATTTTGGACGCCTGATACGTTATCATATGCCATAATTCACAGTACAGTTGTACTCGGATTTATAAAATACCCTTTATACAGTACATCTAGACAGTATAGGTAGACCATACATCATTTAATTATGACAGCAATTATAGCTGCAACAAAAGCATTTGATAGTCAAAAATACGCTTTCTTTAACATATTCTTTAACACACTATTTTGACACATTGTGGTTATAAGAGAGTGGTACGTTTGAGATCAAATAATAGAAGTAGATATTAAAAACGGTTATTAGAAATAATTTATTAACAGTAATTATCAAAAAATCGTTATTTATAAGGAATAGAATATGCGCCGCGTTGTTATCACTGGAGCAGGGATTGTCTCTTGTATCGGACATGATTTAGCCACTGTTACTGCTGCTCTTAAGCAAGGACAGTCTGGTATTACGTTCAATGACTCTTATGCTGAGCATGAGTTTAAGTCACAGGTAAGTGGTAGTATTGATAAATCAGTACTGGACACGTCTGCTATCGACCGTAAGCTTAAAAGGTTTTTTAGTGATGCCAGTCTCTATGCTTATGTTAGTGCGTTAGATGCCATCAAACAATCTGGATTGTCACTTGATGTTATTAGCCAAAACCCACGCGTTGGTGTGGTTGCCAGCTCTGGTGGCGCTTCAACAGAAAATGTAGTCGCTGCTGTCGACGCCATGCGTGAAAAAGGTCTGCGCGGTGTTGGTGCAATGGCAGTACCTAAGACTATGGGCAGCTCAGTATCAGCAGCGCTCGCAACAGGTCTAAAAATCCACGGTATCTCCTACTCTATCTCCTCTGCTTGTGCGACTTCTACGCATTGTATCGGTCATGCTGCTGAGCTTATTCAACTAGGCAAAGCCGATGTCGTCCTAGCAGGTGGTAGTGAAGCTGAGCATTGGACCCAGTCTTGTATGTTTGATGCAATGGGTGCGATGAGTACTCAATATAATGACACGCCTAAACAATCCTCGCGCGCGTATGACAAAGACCGTGATGGCTTTGTGATTGCAGCGGGTGGCGCGATGGTCGTCGTAGAAAGTTTAGAGCATGCACAAGCGCGCGGTGCTAATATCTTGGCTGAAATTGTTGGCTATGGTGCTAGCTCTGATGGTGCTGAAATGGTTGCGCCAAGCGGTGAAGGCGCCGTACGTTGTATGCAGCAAGCATTAGCCGAGGCTGGATTAGAGAGCGTCGACTATATCAACACTCATGGTACCAGCACGCCTTTAGGTGACATCACTGAGCTTAAAGCAATTGCTAAAGTGTTCGGTGGTGATGTCAGTAAAGTCCCTGCTATCAGCTCAACCAAATCGATGACTGGTCATAGCTTAGGTGCAGTTGGCGCACAAGAGTTAATCTACTGCTTACTGATGCTACAAGAAGGCTTTATCGCACCAAGTATCAATATCGAAGAATTAGACCCTGCTGCTGAAGGCTTTGATATCGTCGCCCAAATGCGTGAAACGAAACTTGAGACACTTATGAGTAACAGCTTTGGCTTTGGTGGTACGAACGCAACGCTAATCATCAAAAAGTTCGACGCGTAACCGATGCACGAAAAAAATCACAAGACTACTGAGAAGACTGATTCTGCCCTATCGCCAGCTACTAATCCTAGCTGGCGTTTTGGTGAGCTGCCTGCCGCAGAATTAATGCCGCATTTACAGCGTTATCTGCTAGCACAAGATGCTAAAGCAAATTGGCAGCTGGTTTGGCTAAATAACGATGGACGGCCTGTTATTGGCTTACTTCCTAAAATGAGCTGGTCTGTCTATTTTAATACTACTAATAATCAATTACCTGATACGCCACTGGCTACTTATAAAGTTATTCGACAGTGCCGTGATATTGAAACGACTAACGATGCTGATAATAGTAATGCCACAACAACGGCCTATATGAGCTATGCGGAATGGCAAAACAGCTTAACGACTTATAGTCAAGCTTATGAGACTAATGATTATGACAGAACATCGACAACTGATATCCATGAAAACCCTAAGTACCATCATGGCCTAATAGGTTTTATCGGTTATGACATTGCGGCTCATGAGCTAAGTCCAGCTGCCAATATTGAACTGGCAGCACAGCCTTGTGCGGTATTGGGTCATTACGATATTTATCTGTCACCTAAAGAAAATAGCAAAACTGGTTGGCAGTTAACTGTTAATACAACATCTAACAGCTCAGATAAAACTATTGATGATGAGTTGAGCGATAAAGCTGTCGTAGCGCTTATCTCATATCTAGACAGACTAGATAAAACGTTGTCTGACACATGTCTGAGTCAAAAATACCTTGAATCATCAAAACCTGCTCCTTTAATATTGCAAGCACGATGGGGCAAGCATGATTATCAGCAAGCATTTGACCGCACTCAGGACTATCTGAAACAAGGCGACTGCTATCAAATCAATCTGACGCAAGAATGGCATGGTCAGCTCTCTCATAAGGCAAGCAATGTCCAATCGACATCTAATTTGATTGATTATTTGCCTATGCTATATCGTAATACTCAGGCGCCCTTTGCAGGATACTTGTCAGTTAATAGCATGAATGACAGTCTAAACGCTCCTGATATACTTACGAATTCGTTTGAATTATTAAGCTGCTCACCTGAACTGTTTTTTACCTTCAAAAAAAATACCAACACTGGCAAACATCACATCATTACTAAACCTATCAAAGGTACGATGCCGCGTGGTGCAACGAGCGAACAAGACAACCGCTATAAAAACCAACTCAGTGATAGTGAAAAAGATCGTGCTGAAAATGTCATGATTGTCGATTTATTGCGTAACGATTTGGGCAAATATGCCAAAATTGGTAGCGTAAAAGTACCACAGTTATTTGCAATAGAAAGCTTTAGCAATGTACATCACATGGTCAGCACTATCACTGCTGAGCTCAAAGAAAATACCCATCCGTTGGCAGTATTGTTTGGCAGTTTGCCCGCAGGTTCCATCACTGGCACACCAAAAAAACGTGCTGTTGAGATTATCGCTGAATTAGAGACAACACCGCGTGGCGCGTATTGTGGCACCATGGGCTATATGAATTTTGATGGCAGTGGTCAATGGAATGTACTGATTCGTACGCTGCAAGCCAACGCTTCATCACATAACGATTTGAATAGAGAAAAACACATCAGCTTATGGGCTGGAGGTGGTATTACTATCGCTTCTGACTGCGATGCTGAATACCAAGAATGTTTGGATAAAGTGGGTAATTTGCTATCAGTTCTTGCCCAAGAGAATCTGAGAAAATAGAATGATAGTCAGAAAACCACTAAATGGCTCCAGCGTTACCCTCCCTAAATGTACTACTTGTACAATCTTCGGTCGGCTGCCTTGTATCCACTTTAGACTTCTTTGACTATAGATATTGTTTTAAGAAGTAAAAAATAAAGACTGCTCAACACAATGTTGGCAGGCTTTACTTTTATTATTCGGTATTAATACAACAGGGACGATTAGTCAATCCACAGCAACTTCAGTATCAGCATGTAATGTTATTAAATCATTTATTAAAGACATATTGCTCGATACATGACATCCGTTCGTAACACATATTTAACACCTGATATCACTGGTGCACCTTCATGAAGCTGTAGATGTGCAAACAATAATGCTTGGCCTTTTTTCGGTGTAACAATATAAGTTGGCGTATCATTATTATACCAACCACCTTGCCATTGATAAAATTTTGTCTCGCCACCTTCGAAGTCGTCATTCAAATAAAACAATAGCGTTAAGAAGCTTTTATGAAACTTACCTTGCTCATAAGCACCATCAAAGTGTGGTTTGAACGTTTGGCCTTCGCCATAACGATAATAACGAAAACGCTCATTCAGCCCCGACAACTCCCATAAACCTTCATCCCATGTTTTTGGCAAATAACACGCTACTTGGTCAAAGAGTTCTTTTGCTAAGTCAGCATCATCAAATATGATACGGTCATTATTTCGGACACTCGTATCTGTTCGAAACTGATCGTTGCCGACCGTAATTTGTGCCTGTTCATACTGCTGCACTTCACTTTTTTCAATGAGTTTCTCACATTCCAGCTCATTGAAAACGTGATCAATAGTACAAATCAATGGTCGATTACGAATCACATTCAGATTTTTCATCTATATGCTCATCGCTCGCAGCGTAGTTAATGCATTGATCAAACGCTCATTCTGCTCTGCAGTACCAACCGTAATACGCAAATAATCATTGATGCGCGGTTTGTCAAAATGACGAACAATAATGCCTTGCTCACGTAACGCACTGGCCACAGCACTCGCGTTGCCCTCTTTTGGACGCACAAATACAAAGTTGGCATGTGACGGCAGCACTTTATAATCCAAGGCTACTAGATCTGCTGTGATTGACTCACGCAGGTCAATAACCTGCTGACGCGTTTGCTCAAAATATTCAACATCTAAAACACTGGCAGTCGCACCCGCTTGCGCTAACTTGTCTAATGGATAGCTATTAAAGCTGTTTTTCATACGGGTCAATGCTTCAATCAATGAGGCATTACCGAAGGCCATACCGACACGCAATCCAGCGAGCGAGCGAGACTTTGAAAAAGTCTGCGTCACAAGAATATTGTCATAATCATTGATTAAGCTTATGGCTGAGACAGTAGTATCTGAGCTATCCGCTTCTATCTGTGCAAAGTCAATATAAGCTTCATCAATCACGATCACTGAATTAGAATGCTCACTCGCTAATTTGCTGATATCCGCAAGTGATAGTAGCAATCCAGTTGGGGCATTAGGATTGGCGATAATGATACCGCTACAGGGCTGACGATACGCATCTGGGCTGATACTAAAATCAGCATCTAAGGCGATTTGTACCAGCTCGATACCAAAGGTATGCGCGTATACCGGATAGAAACTATAACTAATATCAGGTGCTAAAACAGGACGCTCTTTTAGGAAAAAGCTGGCAAACACCAATGCCAATACTTCATCTGAGCCATTACCGACGAATACTTGATTGACATCGAGGTTATATAATCCTGCCAATGCACTACGTAACTCATCAGACTCAGGTGCTGGATACAAGCGCAAATCATCTGCTTGACGCTCCAACACTTTAGCGATGGCTTCCCCTACTTTTGGAGAAGGTGGAAATGGGTTTTCATTGGTGTTTAATTTGCATAAATTGTCGTGTTGCGGCTGCTCACCTGGTGTATAAGGTGACAAATTTCGTGCTTTAGATGACCAAAGTCTCGTGTCTATCTTTAATTCACTCATAAGTTATCCTACTATTAGCCACAAAAATTATTAAAAAAGATGACAAAATTAAATTTTACAGTATTCAAAATATATTACTGATAACGATAACGAGCTGAGCGCGCATGGGCATCTAAGTCCTCACGCTGCGCTAAAATATCTGCTGTTTCGGCCAACGGCTTACTGCCTGCTTCACTACAATAAATAATAGATGATTTCTTTTGGAAGTCATAGACACCCAGCGGTGAAGAAAAGCGAGCCGTGCCTGAAGTTGGTAACACATGGTTAGGACCTGCACAGTAGTCACCAATCGCTTCAGGAGTATGACGACCCATAAAGATCGCGCCAGCGTGACGAATGTCATTGAGCAGCTCATCAGGATTATCTACTGACAACTCTAAATGCTCAGGTGCCACCCGATTAATCACGGCAATACCTTCCTGACGGTCTTTAACTAAGATAAGCGCGCCACGGTTTTGCAATGAATCACGAGCGATATCAGCTTTTGGTAATTCTGCCAATGCTTTTTCGATCTCAGCCGCAACTTCAGCTAGCTGCTCTTCACTGGTCGTCACAAAAATAGCTTGGGCAATACGGTCATGCTCAGCTTGTGACAATAAATCCATCGCCAACCAATCTGCACGATCTTGCGCTTCACCCTCTGCATAAACCAATACTTCAGAGGGACCCGCAATCATATCGATGCCGACTTGACCGAATACTGCACGTTTGGCGGCTGCCACATACTTATTGCCCGGCCCCGTAATTTTATCCACTGCTGGAATCGTCGCGGTGCCATAGGCCAATGCGGCCACAGCTTGTGCGCCACCAATAGTAAAGACACGATCAACCTGTGCCAAATGCGCTGCTGCCAATACCAATGGGTTTAGTACACCTTTGGGTGCTGGCACGACCATGATGACTTCGGCGACGCCTGCTACTTTGGCAGGAATGGCGTTCATCAGTACTGACGATGGATAAGAGGCAAGTCCACCAGGGACATAGATACCCACACGATCAAGCGGTGTGACTTTTTGGCCTAGACGATTGCCTAGCTCATCTTCATATTGCCACGTCTCTTGTACTTGGCGTTCATGAAATGTCTGTACCCGTGTGGCCGCTGTCGTCAATGCCGTCTTGACGGTCTCATCAAGATTGGCAAATGCCTCAGCAAGTGATTCTTTGGATAGCTCTAGCTCTTGCATCGTCGTCGCTGGATGCTGATCAAATTGCTGAGTCAAGGCTAGCACCACACTATCGCCCTCATGGCGTACTTGCGCGATGATGTCATCAACGGTCTTCAACAAGTCGGCATCATTAACGGTTTCAAAAGCAAGCAGCTCTGTTAATTGACTGTCAAAATCGGCATCTTGAGTACTTAGTTGGCGCATGACCTAATCCTATGGCTGAAATTAATAATGTAATGGTAGCGTGTATTAAATATTAACAATAATTTGATGACTTATACATCAGATTATACTGGGCTTTTATTCTCTGACAAGCAAAGATGAAAAAACCAGTTTAGCACGCTATATCTATCATAGAGCACTAAACTGGTTTAAAAATTTGCATAACCATGCTTTATATTACCAATGATTGCCAGTGGCTTACGATGCACTAGCAATACTGTTTTTAAAGCTATCTAAAATCGGCTCAAGTAGCGCGAATTTACGCTTATAGCTGACTTGATTGACGATAAGACGAGATGAGACATCACAAATGTGATCACGAGCTTCAAGCCCATTCGCACGTAAGGTATTGCCAGTATCGACCACATCCACAATCAAATCGCCTAGGCCGACCAATGGGGCAAGTTCCATCGAGCCATATAGCTTAATCACATCGACTTGCTGACCTTGGCTTGCAAAGTAGGCACGTGCCACATTGACGTATTTGGTGGCGATACGTAGGCGGCGATTTGGCAGTGGCGCGTCTTTTACGCCAGCGGTCATCAGCTTACATTGAGCAATTTGCAAATCCAACAACTCATAAACATGATTGGCACCATGCTCAAGCAAGACGTCTTTACCTGCCACACCAAAATCAGCTGCACCGTGTTCTACATAAGTCGGCACATCGCTGGCACGCAAAATCAATACACGTACATTAGGATTTGAGGTTGGGAAAATAAGCTTGCGTGAGGCTTCAGGGTCTTCTAACAACTCAACACCAGCTGCGCGTAGCAGTGGCATGGTTTCTTCTAGAATACGGCCTTTTGATAACGCCAATGTTAAGCCTGAAAACTCATCGTTTACTTCGTTTAATACATCGCTGATTGGTAAGGCTTTGGTTGCTTCAGTCATAATGACATCGTATCCATGTACAGTTGACAGCCCCACTGAAAGGGACTTTTAGTTATATATTACTAAGCTTTTCGTGCTAACACCAATCACATCCGTAATGGATGGACTGATGCTGGATAAGCCAGTTAATATTAATCGTTAGTATTAGTACGTTCGATATTCACACCTAGCGCGCGCAATTTATTTTCAACGTCTTCGTAGCCACGATCAATATGGTAAATACGGTCGATTAAGCTTTCGCCTTCAGCAGTCGCCGCCGCCATGACCAATGACATAGAAGCACGCAAATCAGTCGCCATTACTGGTGCAGCAGTAAATTTTTCAACACCTTTTACCACAGCGGTATGACCATCAACCTGAATAGAGGCGCCTAAACGATTAAGCTCAGGAACATGCATATAGCGATTTTCAAAGATATTTTCGATAAAAGTACTCGTGCCATCCGCAAGACAGCTAATTGCCATCAATTGCGCCTGCATATCAGTCGGAAAACCTGGATGTGGTTGGGTGCGAATATCAACAGCCTTTGGACGACCCATCATCTGCGCACGAATCCAATCATCACCAGTAGTAATCACGGCGCCCATGGCTTCAAATTTTTCTAACACTGGTGTTAATAGTAATGCAGATGTATTTTTGGTCAATACATCACCGCGAGTCATCAACGCGCCAGCAAGGTAAGAACCTGTCTCGATACGATCTGGTACAACTGAATACTCACAACCATGTAAGCGTTCGACACCTTCAATGGTCATGACTGATGTACCTATACCGCTTATTTTAGCGCCCATCGCGACCAGCATATTGGCCAAATCAACCACTTCTGGCTCTAGAGCACAATTACCTAAAACGGTCGTCCCTTTGGCAAGTGCTGCTGCCATGATTACGTTTTCAGTACCGCCTACGGTAATCATATCAAATGAGAAGTTACAACCTATTAGCCTGCCACCTTTTGGTGCCTGTGCTATGACATAACCATTCTCTACGCTAATCGTAGCACCCATCGCCTCAAAAGCTTTTAGATGCTGATCGACAGGGCGTGAACCAATGGCACAACCGCCTGGCAATGACACTTCTGCTTCACCAAAACGTGCCAGCAATGGGCCTAATACCAAAATTGAGGCACGCATGGTTTTAACCAAATCATACGGTGCATAAAAATTATCGATATCTTTGGTATCGCACGTAACAGTATCGCCCTGTTTTTGGATTTTGATACCCATGCCGCCAATCAATTCAATCAATGTGCGCACATCTTGTAGCGATGGCACATTGTGTAATGTCGTTGGAGTCTCGGCTAATATCATAGCCGCAAGTAACGGCAACGCGGCATTTTTGGCGCCTGAGATAGTAACTTCCCCTGCGATACGACTACTACCAGTGATTAAAAATTGATCCATAGAAGTGACAACCTAGCGATGAGTGTAAAAAATGGTGAAAATTGAACTTATAACCAACCACCTAAATGGTTAGTTTAAAATGTTCAATCATATATATAATGGTTTAGCCTTTTGACTGGATATCCCATTCAGCAGGCGTTAATGCTTGAATATTGAGCGCATGAATATCGCCATTCGCAATCTTATCATTGACCAATGCATAAATTGCTTGTTGACGTTGAACGGCACGCTTGCCCTCAAAACTGGCATCAACCACACGCACATCAAACTTATTGCCTTGATTGGCTGCTTGAATAAAAGCGTCTGGAAAGTGAGTCTGTAAAAATGCAATCAAATCGTCAGCGTTCATGCTCATAAAATATCCTGTCTTATATAAATGGGTATTATTTGAATGGCAACATTATAACAAGAGTTTGAACATCTTACAGCACTGTCTGTGTATAAGCGCACATGACATATACATATCATCAATTTTACATAGACTGGATACAATATCAGGCGCTTTCAGCCTGCTGTCGCGCATCGGCTATAAGCACTGACTATAAATAGCACTGCCCAAACAGTCATCGTAATGGTTGCTTGGACGATAAAAGAGGCTAAATGATATACCAAAATTTTAACGTCTTTCCATTTGAGTAACTCGCCTTATGGTACGTTTTTCTATCAGGGTATCTGACTGACTCGCCAAGCTAAACTTAACATCAGATTGACTCAAGCTCTTTGGAATCTCAAGCTGTATGACGACTCTCGTCTTCATATTGCATCGTTCTGGTGTGCACCAATCTTGATTAACACCTTTTTCGATAATGTCATCCCATTTAATATCATAATTGTATTTTTTATTGACCTGCTCTAACTTTGGCACTATAACCTTGCTTAAATAAACAGGACGATCACTCTCTTTGAGCGCATTGTATTGACTCATCTCTGAATCAGTTAACGATATATTAGCAATAGGTTTTGAGCCAGGATTTTTTTTAATGATAATATCAATTCCTGGAACAGGATCATTGCCACCGATGGCAAATGCTAATGAAGGTACTGCTAACGTTAAGCTTAGTAGTGCAATCTTGAGTGGTCGCATAAATATAGTCATGATAATCGTCCTTTGGGTTCAGTGGGTGTTTCACCGCTTTAAACGTTGTCTTAGAACTTTTCGTTTTTACTATATATTCGATAATGTCTGTTTTCTATCATAAGGGAATAGCGCATTGAATTGACAGGTTTTATTATAGTATTAATAAATTCAACCGTTTTAAGACCACTAAATGTATTAATGTGCTAATTGATGACACGCCCTACACAATAAAAATCCCCAACGAGCGCTATGCCAGTTGAGGATTTATTTTTTGATACTTAAGCAATGTCACTTATAAACAGTGGTACTTGTAAATAGTGATACTAACCTTTTGTAGAGTTATAGTCAGAGAATGAGCTATTTCAGCTCTTTATCCAAATATGTCAGCACTTGCGAGCGCACATCGTTCAACCAACGCAATGGTGGTGCCATCGCACCGATACTAGTGGCATGGCTTGCGCCTTCGATAACACCGTTTTCAACTCTTGCGCCATAATTTTTAAGTGCTTTGGTCATATTAATGGTATTGGTATCATAGACAATCTTGTCATTTTCAGCAGTCAATAATAGATAAGGTGGCTGCTCACCTTTTAACTGTCTGTCGGGCATGACTTGGTCAGGAGTAGCATCAGCAGGAAAAGCAGTGGCGCTATCAAACTTCCTAAAATCATAACTATAAGGACCTGCGATGCCAACAACTGCTTTGATATCTTTTGGTTTGATACCATAAGGTGCTAAAAAGTCTTCATTAGACACTGCTGCTACAGCATTAAACGCACCAGCCGATTGTCCCATGACAGCCATACGCTGAGGATCTGCATGCAGGCTTTTGGCATTGTCATAGCTCCATGCAATCGCTTTTGCCGTATCTTTTACATAATCAGGATATGGGTGTTCGGGTGCCTTCCGATAGTTAATCACTGCGGTCACGTAGCCTGCTCGCGCCAGACTCTTACCAACGAAAGCATAGTCTTCTTTGGTACCGTTTTCCCATGATCCACCATAGACGAACACGACCATCGGATAAGTATCGTTAATCGCGGTCTGGGCTTTCATTGCTTGTGCCAAAGGCTTGGGATAATAAATATCTAAATCTTGTGAGGGCTCATCACCGTAGAGGATGTCTTTACTAACGCCAACACCACCACTCGATGTAATGCCATTGACGATAGCTAGCGGGGATACAGCTTGTGCACTCTGTGATGCTAGCGTGATACCACCTATTGCTAGCACTGCGGTTAATCCCGCACCTGTAAATTTGAGCGTGCGTGGCTTTTTATAAGACGCTTTGCTATTAGAGGCTTGTTCATTGAATGTATTGCTATGGCTGTTTGCGCTCTGTTGTGCGTGTTTCTCTAAATTCTTCATTTACCAGTATCCCTCTTATATTTATAAACAATGATGAGCACTATCACAGCCTCTTTATAAAATATCATTCACTAAAATTACCATTATTTATTAAGAGTACCATTTATTATTTGGCGGGCTGTTATATTGCTGACTGTCTATATATTACTGGTTCACTAAGGATTTATCGTGTTTTTCCTGTTAGTACTGTTTAGTCTTCTTGTCATTAAAATCCAATCACTTAACAGCCATCACTTATCTATCTGATTCATAAATTCTGATTCGTAAATAATGGCGATGGCTACTACTGTCCCTGATACAGATCGATATAAGGACTAGACTGTGGCTGCTCACCTGTTGTGCCCTCTTCTGTCACTATAACTGGCGTTGCTGTACGAGTACTATCAATGTTAGCAACAGCGCCTTCAACGACTGGCACTGAATCAGCATTGCCCAAATTGTTGTCAGTCATAATGTCGTCTTCGTTTATCTTCACCCCTCTATCGTCTACAACCGTCGTAAGCAATACCAGTTCCGTCACACCGACCGTAGTGTTGGCAATATCAATGAGATTACTCTGTTGAGTGGGGGTCATACGTCCCATAATATAAACCACACCGTTATCGCTCACTGCCTTAATCTGTGAAGAACTAACACCATCACTAGCGGCCACTTTTGCTAACAGTTTGGAAGTGATATAACCATCCTGCACGGTAGAGCTATAACCTTTTGAGGCACTGACGTTCAATTCGTTATAAACGCGGCGTACATCAGGCATAGAGCTGACGACTTTTTCTATTTCTGTTTTGATGGCTTCAGTAGGTACTTCACCTGTCAATAGCACTTCACTGTTGAAGCTATCAATGTCCATACGGCTGGTTTGTTGTAGATTTTCTTGTAAGCCATAGACGTTGATTTTGGCAGTGTGTTCGATACTGCGATCAAGCAGACGCTGCGGAATAGTGCGCTCTGTCATCGGCACGCCATACGTGCCTTCTGTGCTATTGGTCAGGTAGTTGGTCGTGCAGCCAGTAACAGCGATACTCGACAGCAATATCATGCCAATCGCTGTACGATGTGATGAGCCAAAAATAGCAGTGCGCAGATGCATCCGTGTCATGATTTACCTCTTAGAACATGATTGTGACAATTATATAAATTTAATGGGTTGAGCGATTTTTATCTAGCGGCTTTTAACATAGCTGCTTATAACAACTTGTAATACAGCTACTTATAACATAGCTACTTTACTGAATTTTTGCTGGTGGCGGTTATGTTTTTAGTAACGATAGTCTGATGCCCTACCGCTTCTATATATTGTCACCATGCATCTGCCACAAAGGCACCCTGAAACCATTCTGGTTGAATGTCTACCTGCTGGCTTGTTTGGCTTACATTGCTAGCCGTATTATAAGCAATCACATCAAACCGGCATTCATAATCGCTATATTCAGGATGCTGCTGCAAAAAATAGCGAGCGGTATTGATAACTTTGCGTTGCTTACTCGCTGTCACGCTAATGGCTGCATCGCCAAATTCTGACTGCTTGCGTTGGCGAACTTCGATGAATACCAACGTTGACCACGCCTGTCCTATTTCCATCATGACCAAATCTAGCTCGCCCACTTTTGGCTGCTGCCAATTTTGCGTAATCAGCCTTAATCCTTGTGCCAGTAAAAACTCACACGCGTGCTGCTCAAACAGGCTGCCTTGGCGCTGTTTTGGTGAAGTGAGTGTCAAAGGTTTATGGTTCGCCATGATGTCGATTGGTCTGGTTAACATTTCAGAATTATCATAGCACATCATGCTAAACTAACCACTTTCGCACGCCCTAGCTATGTCATTGATAGATATTTACTCACTCATTATTTGACTGAAAAATACAATAGATGATGATATGGGCAACCGTGCCACATTATATTTTCATTCCCGCTTTTAATACTCCGAGGTTTTCATGTCTAGCCCTACCGCGATGCCAGCTTGTCTATATATCGTTGCCACGCCGATTGGTAATATGAGCGATATGACGCCGCATGCAATTGATGTCCTAAAGCAAGTCGCCATCATTGCCTGTGAAGACACCCGTACCTCAGGTAAGCTGCTGTCACACTTTGGTATTGATACCAAAGGCAGCAAAACCGACGATGCAAAAACAGCATTTCCTAATCATAATGAAAACAGCGCTGTAGACGATACGGATACCACCTCAAAGCAAAAAGGCCACAATAAACTGTGGGCATATCATGAGCACAATAGCGCGATTCAAACACCAAAGATTATTGAGATGATTGAGCAAGGTTATTCGGTCGCTTTGATTAGCGATGCTGGCACGCCATTAGTCAGCGACCCAGGTTATCAATTGGTACAAGCAGCACATGCTGCTGGCGTCGCCGTATCCCCTATCGTTGGTGCCTCTGCTGCCATCGCTGCACTGTCAGTCGCAGGATTGCCATCAGATCGCTTTAGCTTTATTGGTTTTTTGCCAGCAAAAACACATGGTCGTCAAAAACAGCTCGCTACCCTAAACTCACGTACTGAGACGTTGATATTTTATGAAGCACCGCATCGTATTATCACTAGCTTAGAAGATATGGCAACGATATTTGGTGCAGATCGCGAAGTCGCGTTTTGCCGTGAATTAACCAAAACCTTTGAGACAGTACGTAAGAGTACACTTGGCGAGTTGGTGGAGTTTGTCAAAGCAGATGACAATCAACAACGCGGTGAAATAGTCGTAGTGGTCGCCGGCGTGAATGTCGCTCAGGATTCAGACGATATCATTATCCATGACAAATTATTGCAAAGACTGTTAGAGGATTTATCGGTCAAAAAAGCCGCGGCATTAGGCGCTGATATCACAGGCGTCAAAAAGAATGCGCTATATCAACGCCTACTTGAACTACAGGCTGAATAGCTTTTAAATATAAAAATGTGCGTTTATCACTTAATTGAGGAGAAGTAAGCAATGTACGATGTAATGGCGATAGGGAATGCGTTGGTTGATCACGAATATGTGCTGTCTGATGCAGCATTAGATGAGACAGAACTGACCAAAGGTCATATGACGCTGGCTGGTATCGAAGAACAACAACAATTACTCGCGTATTTTAAACTTGCTAACATTGACCCGTCAAAACAAGCAGGCGGTGGCTCAGCTGCTAATGCGATGTATACCTTTGCCAGTCTAGGTGGTAAGCCTTTTTATGCGTGCCGTGTCGGTGATGATGATCAAGGAGCGTTTTACCTCAGAGACTTGCACGAAGCAGGTGTCGCAACCTCTGATAAATCTATCCATGCAGGCGGTGTGACCGGCACATGTGTGGTTGCCGTCACCGAAGATGGCGAGCGTACCATGCAGACTTATCTTGGCACCTCAAGTGAGATTGTCGCCGACAATGTCGATTTTGATGCGTTGACGCAAGCAGACTGGCTATATCTAGAAGGATATCTGGCGATGTCTGAGAGCATCCAACCCGCGATGACTCAATTACGTCAACAAGCTGGTATTCATAATGCGAAAATCGCGGTGAGCTTTGCTGATCCTGCGGTGGTGCAATTTGCCAAAGACGGCTTACTCAATATGCTAGGCAATAAAGTTGGAGTAATATTCTGTAATAGCGAAGAAGCCAAGCTATTTACGGATAAAAAACAAGTCAAAGCCGCCGCACGTGCGCTACTTGAGTACTGTCACACAGCAGTAGTGACAGATGGCCCTAATGGTGCGACTATCGCCCATAAACTTGACGACAAATCAGAGATTGAAATTTATGAAGTTGCTACACCTGTGGTAGCAAACGTTATAGATACCAATGGTGCAGGTGATAACTATTCAGGTGCATTCTTGTATGCATTATCGCAGCATTATAGCTTGCCAGAATGTGGTCGACTTGCCAGCGAAATATCAGCACAAGTTATCCAGCAATTTGGACCAAGATTAGATTCACAAGATTATAGAGATATTGCTCAGCGTGTATTATCAGCGTGATATAAATAGACGTTTTTGATGCTAATAAGAAAAGCCCATAGCGAATTCGCTATGGGCTTTTTGTTTGTCACTCAATAAGCAAGTTACTCAGTTCAATGAGAGTCTTAGAGTATTAAGCTGAAGCTAGTGCCTGCTCTAAATCTGCTTTGATATCTTCAATGTGTTCGATACCAATCGACAGTCGTACCATATCAGTACTGACACCAGCATTCTCTAACTCTTGCTCATTCAACTGGCGATGCGTGGTCGTCGCTGGATGGCAGGCTAGTGATTTGGCATCACCGATATTGACCAAACGCGTAATCAGTTGCAGCGCATCGATAAAGCGCGCACCTGCTTCCAAACCACCTTTAACCCCAAAGGTCAAAATAGCAGATGGCGTGCCTTTCATATACTTTTTAGCAAGCTCATGCTCAGGGTGATCCGGTAAACCCGCATATTTCACCCAGGCAACTTTCTCATGGTCACTTAGATATTCCGCAACGGCTTGGGCGTTCTGTACATGTCGCTCCATACGTAAACCCAGTGTCTGCAAGCCTTGTAAAATACTAAAAGCATTCAATGGGCTAAGTGCCGCGCCAGTATTACGCAGCGGTGCCACACGAGCACGAGCGATAAATGCCGCTGCGCCCACGTCTTTGACAAAGTTCACACCGTGATAGCTATGATCTGGTGTGTTTAATAATGGAAAACGCTCAGGATAATCACCCCATGCGAATTTACCACTATCGACAATTGCGCCACCAATCGAAGTACCTGTACCGCTCATGTATTTGGTCAACGAATGAATGACGATATCTGCACCAAACTCAAAAGGACGACATAGCGCAGGTGTCGCAACTGTACTATCAATCACGACTGGTACGCCGTATTCGTGAGCAATATCACTTAGTGCTTGAATATCCACGATGTTACCCAATGGATTACCGATACTTTCTGCGAAGACCATCTTAGTTTTATCATCAATTAAATCACGAATCGCTTCAGGGTTTTTGTGGTCAAAGAAGCGTACTTCGATACCTTGACGCGGCAATGCATGGGCAAATAAATTATAAGTACCACCATATAAGGTCGACACAGCAACGATATTGTCACCCGCTTCACAGATGGTCTGAATTGCATAAGTGATGGCAGCCATACCAGATGCGACGGCAAGTGCACCGATACCACCTTCTAGCGCTGCGACGCGCTCCTCTAAAACTGCATTGGTCGGGTTCATGATACGGGTATAAATATTACCTGCGACCTTTAAATCAAACAAGTCTGCGCCATGCTGAGTATTATCAAAGGCATACGAGCTGGTGTGATAGATAGGTACTGCGACCGCTTTGGTCGTTGGCTCAACGCTATAACCCGCATGAATTGCTAAAGTTTCAAGACGTTGAGGGGTCTCTGATTTTTGTGCTGTTTGCTGGTCTGCTTGTCCGTCACTCATTATATATTCCTTTATTTCGATAAAAGCTATTAATCAATAAATGACTAATCAACAAATTATTAATCAACAATCTACCACTGAAAATTCAGCTAAAAAACAATCTACCAAATCATAGCAATAAAAAAAGCCAAGTTCATCAAAACTTGGCTTTTTAATTAAAATAACTCTTCGCTAGCACTTAAGTCTACAACTTGCAGCTAGACTTTTATTTGTAATAAGCGTTTTCAGTACGAGTATGATCTGTCTCATCAATGACTTGGGTTAATTCTGGTATTTGCTGCTTAAGCTGCACTTCAACACCTTGACGCAAAGTCATATCAACAGCTGAGCACCCTTGGCAACCACCACCAAATTTCAATACGGCTGTAAGACCAACGCCTTCTTCGTCAATCAGCTCCAGCAACTGTACGTCACCGCCATGCGCTGCTAGACCTGGATTAATCTCTGACTGCAATACGTAGTTGATGCGCTCTTCCACACTGGCATCCGCACCTACCTTTGGTACTTTAGAGTTTGGTGCACGGAAAGTCAGCTGACCACCGAAACGGTCTTTATTATAATCGATGACTGCATCTTCTAAATAAGGTACTGACGCCGCTTCGATAAATGCAGAGAAGCTGTCATACGTAAAACGTAGATCAGCGCTGTCTTCTTCGCCTGGCTGGTTGTACGCCATACAGCACTCTGCACGTGGTGTACCTGGATGCTCAACGAAAATACGTACACCGATACCATCTGTATCTTGCTTAGATAACAAATCCGCTAAGTACCCTTGGGCTGACTCAGTGATCGTAATATTGCTTTTTGCTTCAGTCTGATCAGTATCTAGCGCTGATTCATAGTCTGCTGATGGCGCTACTGGGCTATCAACTTGGTCATGCTCACTCATAATGTTTCCTATGCGTTATGACACAAACGCTATATCTATTATGGCTACTGTGTCGTGAATTTGAATGTTTAAAATTTTTACGGCTTGTATAAAATATGCAGGCTAGCAATATTTGAGATTTATTATTGTATGACGCTGCCCGCCATGAGTATAAAGTTTAATTCATCTATAGCACTCATTATACCTGAATCAAGCATCAATTCCGACCACGCTACTGTGAATTGAACGGTGGCCGCTGCAAATGGTTGTCATTGGTTTTTTTAATGATGCTACCTACTGGCAAAGTAACTCAATATTCAGACAATGAAAAATAAACATGTTTAATAGTTGTGTTGGCTGCCAAGCTATTCTCTATATAAAGACAGCTATACCATTTATCAAGCATACTCAGCATTTTCGCTATGCGATACCGTTCACATCTCGTCTGAGCAAGTCATTTAGTTTTGACGTAGTATTGATAGTTTGAATAACTTTGTGCACTGGCTTTATGAGCATGGTAGCTTTTGATTGCCTTGTACAAATATTACGTATATTTCGGATAGGATTATTTTTATGATGACACGGACGTTGCACCTAATAACTACCAAGGATGATGAGAAAATTGCCGTTTGGAAAGTAGTTGATACTCTAGAAAACAGTACGATAGCCAACCCGTTAGAAAATAGCTTGCCTATTATAAAACCTCAAAATATATTTTTGACTCACGGGACCTTTTCGGACAAACAAACTTGCTTAAAAATTGCTGAATATCTAGCTGACCTTGGACATCACTGCTATATCATGGAGTGGCGCGGTCATGGTGACAGCTCAATGCCAAAAAAAAAATTCAATTTCGAGACGGTGGCTACTTATGACTATGAAGCGACTTTCCGCTATTTTTTTGACGAATTAACATTCGATAATGTGCATTGTATTACTCACAGTGGCGGCGGTATTGGATTAATTATGTTTTTAGTTCAAAACCCACGCTATATCGATAAAATAAACAGCATCAGTATGTTCGCCTGCCAAGCTTATGGTGCAGCGTCAAAGCCTATCAGTCATGCGAAAATTATTGCAGCCAAGATACTCACGCGAATGCTTGGCAGTATTCCGGCCAGAAAATTAAAGATGGGCGCTTGTGACGAAAGTTACTATACGATGAATCAGTGGTACGACTGGAATCTACAAAAAAACTTTAAAAGTAGTTTCATAAAACAAAGCACGTTTAATGAAAGTGCATTTAATGTAAGTATTGTTAATCAAGCGAGCACTGATACAACTGCCACTGACAACGAGCCTTTAGACTATCGACAACAGATGCCGAATATTACGATACCCGTCTATGCCATCAGTGCTAGAGGGGACAACTTTATCTCCCCTACCCATGGTTGTCAGATGCTCTTTGATAATTTTAAAAACCCTGCCAATGTCTTTCGCGAATACGCGCTCAGCCATGGTGATTTAGACGACTATAATCATAGCCGCATTATGATCAGCCGTAACGCTGCAAAAGAGATTTGGCCAACGGTGACCGACTGGATTGAGCGTCATACTCAATAGTTGCTATGCCACTTAGCCACTTACTATAATGAGCGCTTTATTATGTACAACAACTGCAAGGGTTGAAACTATTATGGCTGATAATGGCTATCAAATAGTCTGTAGCGGTAGAATGATAACCAATCAAAACTAATGGTATGAGAATTATGCTTATGAACCAGCTTTTGAGCACTAGGTCGAACAAAGCTGTCTTAGACCATAACCATCGCTGGCAACAGCGTTACAAGTCAATATTAGTCGCAGGCTCTATGAGTCTAACTAGCCTGATGATCGGCTGCCAGTCAACTGCTGCTACGCAACTTAAGGCTCCCCCATCCTTACCGCAAAATGCAGTCTTGATTAATAAGGCGACCAATTTATATCAAGTTGATAAGCTACTGTTTCGAAGTGAGCAGTTACGTGCAGCTGATATCCCTTTACTTAAAGCCAATCGTATTGACGCTATCCTTAATTTACGCTTTTTTGATCGAAATGATGATGAAAAATTACTAGCTGATATTGTTAATGAGACGTCCTTAGACTTATATAATCAACCGCTTAAATCGTGGTATGTTACTCCAAAAGAAATCGCTAAAGCCTTAAATACGATAAAAGATTTACAGGCACAAAATAAGAACGTACTGGTACATTGCTATCATGGTGCTGACCGTACGGGACTGATTATCGCTATGTATAGAATCATTGAACAAGAATGGTCTATTGAACACGCTAAGCAAGAGATGGTCGCTGGTGGATTTGGCTATCATGCCGTTTGGATAAATCTTGAGAACATGCTAAACCATAAAACCGTGGCTGCTGTCCGTATAGAGATGTAGCCAAAAATTTTGTGATATAGCACTCAAGCTAGGGTGTGTCATCAATTAGATTTTGAGGCTTAAAATGAGAAAAATTGTAGATAAACAAGGAAGAAATTGCCGTTAATATGAACATATTGACAAAATTACTGACGATGTTTAGCAAAATTTAGCCATTTTAAGGCCACTAAATGTATTAATGTGCTAATTGATGACACGCCCTAGTAACTTTAAAAATCCTGCCAATGTCTTTTGTGAATACGCGCTCAGCCATGGTGATTTAGACGACTATACTCATGGCTGCATTATGATTAGCCGTAACGCTGCCAAAGAAATCTAGCCAACAGTGACTGCTTGGATTGAAAAGCACTCCCATTAAAATTATGGGTGTATTTATCTGGACTCGTCACATCATCATTGACCGTTATACTATCCCAAACATCTTTCCACTTGTCAGCGAGTCATCGGCTGTGTCAGTATTGGCATTATTAATTTTTTACCAATGAAATATAAGTCGTAGGAAATTGGCGTCTATGAGTGAATTATCAGAGCAAAGTTCAGACATACAAACCCCTGATCAGAAAAGCAGTAAACACTATCGTTATTTGGTTTTCATTGGGCGTTTTCAGCCGTTCCATCGTGGACATAAAGCCGTCATCGACGAAGCATTAAAGCGCTCGGATGATGTGATTATGCTCATTGGCTCAGCCAACCTGCCACGTAGCTTACGCAATCCATTCAGCGTCGCTGAGCGTGCGGCCATGATTAAAGACGCCTACTCAGCAGAGGAAGCAGCACGTATTCACTGCGTGGGTCTAGACGATGCACTCTACAACGACACCCGCTGGCTACAGTATGTGCAAGCAGGCGTCAAGTCTGTCACTGGTGACTTGCAGAGCGATATTGGGTTGATTGGTCACTCAAAAGACAGCTCATCGTATTACTTATCGCTATTCCCCAACTGGGACTCGGTCTCAGTACCCAATTATCACAATCTGTCAGCCACACCTATTAGAGATAGCTATCTAATGGGTGCCACGCCGACACCCGAGCGCACGCCTGAATCAACCCGTAAAGTGCTGAATGACTTCAAAAAAACTGACGACTATCATCAACTGCATGAAGAAGCAGATTTCATTGATAAGTATAAAAGACAGTGGGAATCCGCCCCCTATCCGCCTACATTTATGACGGCTGATGCTTTGATTGTACAGTCTGGACATATCTTGTTGGTAGAGCGCCGTAGTATGCCAGGGCGTGGATTGTGGGCACTCCCAGGTGGGTTCTTAAATCCGAAAGAGACCTTATTTGATGCTTGTATTCGTGAGCTGCGTGAAGAAACACGTCTCAAAGTTCCTGAGCCAGTATTGCGTGGCTCTTGTCACAGTCAGCATACCTTTGATGACCCATATCGCTCGGCACGTGGTCGTACGATTACCCAAGCGTTTTACTTTCAGCTTAAAAATGACCCAAAAGGTCTACCAAAAGTAAAAGGTGGCGATGACGCAGCCAAAGCTTTTTGGTTACCGCTGGCAGAGCTTGATGCCACCATGATGTTCGAAGACCACTATGCGATTATTACCAAGATGGTTGGATTGTAAATTTACATAACGTTGACCGACTAGTACATGATTTACAACCTTATAATCGACTATAGTCTATATAATTTATTTTCTTAGTTTTTTATTTTTAAACCTAATTTATCATTTTTGCACACGTTTCTGTACAACAGCTTTCACCGCCCGAGTCGATAGACGGCAAGGGTCCACCGCTGCAACTGCTCTTTCATAAAAGCAGCTGCAGCATTTCAAAGCAGAGGAGTTCTGTGATGTATACCAGTAATCTAAATAATTTAATTCTTAACAGCGACAGCTATAAAACCTCACATTGGGTGCAATACCCAAGCGGTAGTGAGTATCTGTCAAGCTACATTGAAGCGCGTAAAGGCGACTATGATGTGGTATTTTTTGGTCTGCAAGCCTTTATCAAAGAATACCTGAGCACCCCTATTACCCACCAAGATATCGACGAAGCCGAAATGGTCGTTCAAGCGCACGGCTTGACTTTCAATCGTGCTGGTTGGGAGCATTTGGTGGACAAACACAATGGTTATCTACCATTACGTATCCAAGCCGTACCCGAAGGCAGCATCGTGCCCGTGTCCAACGTCGTCTGCCAAGTCATCAATACCGATCCTGAATTTTACTGGCTACCAAGCTATATCGAAACTGCACTATTACGTGCTATTTGGTATCCATCAACGGTCGCCAGTGTCTCGCATTATTGCAAAGACATCATTCGTAAAGCGCTAGAAAAATCAGCAGACAACACCGAATCGCTTACGTTCAGACTGCATGATTTTGGCTCACGCGGTGCATCTAGTCAGGAATCTGTGGCGCTCGGCAGCTTGGCACATTTGGTGAACTTTGCGGGCACTGACTCAATGACGGCACTAGTAGCTGCCAGTCGCTGGTATCAAATGGATAAAGACATGCCAGCGTTTTCTATCCCTGCAGCTGAACACAGTACAATGACTGCATGGGGCCGTGACGGTGAGACAGCAGCCTTTGCCAATATGATTGAACAGTTTGGTGGCGAAGGTAAAAGCTTTTCAGTGGTCTCAGACAGTTATGACTTATGGAATGCCATTGATAATATTTGGGGTGGCAGCCTAAAAGACGACGTAAAAAATATGGGCGGCACATTGGTCATTAGACCAGACAGTGGCGAGCCTACCAAAGTTGTCCGCGAAGCATTAGAGCGCTTGGCAGTGAAATTCGGTACGACCCTCAATAGTAAAGGCTATAAGGTATTACCAGATTATGTACGAGTCATCCAAGGTGATGGTATCAGCCCACAAAGCCTAACCAAGATTATTGATGTCATACTAAAAGCAGGCTTCAGCGCTGAAAACGTAACCTTTGGTATGGGCGGTGGCTTACTACAGCAAGTCAACCGTGACACCATGAGCTGGGCGATGAAAGCCAGTTCTATCTCTATCGATGGTGCATGGAAAGATATCTATAAAGATCCCATTACTAGCCGCTCGAAACGCTCAAAAAAAGGTCGATTGGCTTTGGTCAAAGACAGCAACGGACAGCTTAAAACCATCAAAGCCGATGACTTATCTGCTGATGCAGAAAACCTGTTGCGTGACGTTTATGTCGATGGTCAATTGCTAATTGAAGATAACCTAACGACTATTCGAGAGCGTGCTGGATGGTAGCAATATGATAAATAGTAATAAAATGGCGACAGTGGCAAGAGATGTCCTCCTTGCCCCTGTTTATCTTTATCAAGGTCGTAGGATTAAGCGTGACACGGTTCGCTTGCCTGAGCCACATGGTGAGAGATATGGTCATGTTCAATTAAACCAATCTACTAATACCCTGTCTGCTAATACACAAAAAGATGGCATCCAAAAAACGCTAAATGTCATGGTGGTTGGTGACTCGGCCGCCGCTGGTGTTGGTAGTCAAACGCAGCAAGAAGCATTAGTAGGCAAGCTGATCCCTGCTCTGCAGCAGCAGTCTGCTATTCATACTCAGTTTGATGAGCTGACATGGTCATTGCAAGCAACTACGGGTCACACTAGCTTTGATATCTTGCGTCGGCTTTATATCCTACCCACTCCTAGCCAAGCGATTGATGTCATGGTGCTAAGTGTTGGGGTCAATGACACCACTGCCAATGTCTCTGTGCGTAAATGGCAGCAGCAGATTGAAGAGATTATTGCTATTGCTCAGCGTAAATTTGGTGTGCGAGAATTGATTTTTTCAAGTCTACCACCAATGGCACAAATGCCTGCAATACCTACCCCGCTCAATAATTTTATTGGTGCCAAAGCATCTACTTTGGATAGGATACTGCAGCAAGTCTGTGCCGAGCATGACAGTGTCACTTATATGGACACTGACTTTGCAAAGATGATAGAAGAGCACTTTAATGGCAAACCTGTCGATATCGCCGTGATGTTTGCCAGTGATGGCTTTCACCCTAGCAGCCTCATGTATGGCTATTGGGCACAGCAGTTGTCAGAGCTGATAGTACAGGTCCTAGACACGCCGACTGCTTAGGGCTTGCCTTAATTTCACCTTTCAAAAACACTACTCTAAAATTCAAACAAAAAAAACCGCTGAATATTCAGCGGTTTTTTATTGCTTTGCGAAATATATTTACACAATAAGTGTAAATTATTCTGCAGCGTCAGTATCAGCAGCTTTCTTACGGCCACCAAACGCACCAAAGCGTTTGTTGAAGCTAGCAACACGGCCTTCAGTAGAAGTTTTGCGTTGTTCGCCAGTATAGAATGGATGCGACGCACTTGAGATATCAAGTGGGTAGTATGGATATTCTGTACCTTCGTATTCACGAGTAGCTTTGGTTTTAGCAGTTGAACGAGTCAAAAAGAAAACGTCAGCGTTAGTGTCGTGGAATAAAACTTCTTGGTAATTAGGATGGATATCTTTACGCATAATAAACTCTCTATGTCCGATGTATGTATAGTGCTTTTGAGCAACATCTTAAATGATGTGCCAAATCAACAATGGCATACGTAACTGAGGCACTAAGGACATTTATAAGTATGGCAGCTGCATCACTGGCTTATTCCAGCACCCAACACCATTCCTCTGCTCACTTAGCCTTTCCCCAGCGGGAAAATCAAACCGCGATTTTAACGGTTTTCGACGTCCGATGCAAGTTAGTCGGGCGCTAAGACTGTAATGATATGCCAATACAATCTTGATAAAGACCAATTAGTTCTAGAACACCAAAGGATAGTGTGTCAATGGTAGTAAAAGCGGTAGCAGTCGATACCCTAGAGTAGTGAGTGAGATGAATATCGTAGTAGTTGCATCATAGTTATATAGTGAATAGACCATAGCATGCCATATTATTCCGTTAGCAATTTGGCTAGCGTCAATACGCCTGATGCCAAAGGGCTGTCTTTACGATAAACAATCGATAGCTGAACTTGCTTTGACCCATGATTGAGTGGCGTCATGACCAATGATTTTTCATATCGACTACCGACTACCATATTTTTACCAATGATGGTGTAGCCTAATCCCGCAGCGACACACCCCAATACACCGTCAGCGCTGCTCATCAGCATTAGCTCATCACACCCTCTGCCTGCTTCTTGTTGCCAAATAATGGCCTGTGTCCTGTAACCACAACCTTCATCGCGTACGAATAAGACAGGGTCATGCTCACTATCTAATGGCGTCACCATCATCAGCTCTTCTCTGACAACAGGAATCACCACCAGATCTTGATGTTTGGGTGCATTGCCAATTGCCGCACAGTCTACTTTATTATTTAAAACCGCCAAGACCAACCTATCACTGGTATCTGTATAGATTTTGGCACGGATTTCAGAGTGGTTTAACTTCAGTTGCTTCAGTGCCAATGGCATATGGACAGCAGCAAATGTCTCAGGCATACCGATTATTAATTCATAACTGTCTTTATTTCGCAGCATAGCCGATGTGGCTTGATACTCTAGTTGTAAAATTTGATCAGCATAATCGCACAGCTGTCGCCCACTCGGGGTTAATTGCAGCTTTCGACCAATGATATTGAATAATTTGGTATCCAACTCCCTTTCGAGTTTTTTGATACGGTTGGTAATATTTGACTGAACGGTATGCAGTTTTTCAGCAGCCCCTTTAATACCGTTTTCATCAACAACCGCTTTAAACGTCTTTAACGTCAAAATCTCCATGTGAAAATCCTTATTCACTTATTAAACAGTTCTTATAATGAGAATACTTTGTTCTAGATAATTCAATTTTTAAGATTAACAGAGTCACGTATTCTTTGTTAATAACTTTCCGATATGAAGTAATAAAAATGTCTATAGAACTCACGAAAGTCCGTGTATACATGGCTGGAATTTGCAGCTTGATAGTGACCGTAGGGGTTGCTCGATTTTCGTATAGTCTATTGCTACCAGTCATGCAAGAAGGCGCTGGCTTGACAGAGTTAGGTGGCGGGTGGTTAGCCAGCACGAACTTTATGGGTTATATGTTTGGCGTTTTGATTGCTGCGAGCATGCATAATCTGAATTACAAATATAACTTACATCGTGTTTACCTTGTTTTAAGTGTAGTCACCTCTGCAGCTATGGTTCTGACCACAGATATAACCACTTGGGCGATATTAAGGTTCCTCGCTGGCGTCTGTGCTTCAGGCGGATTTATTATTGCTTCAGGATTGATATTGAAATGGCTGGTAAAGAATAACCACCGTGCTGAGCTCGGGATTCATTTCGCAGGTGCAGGCTTGAGCATTGTGATTACGTCGTTATTGTTTGAGGCAATGCAAGCCCTATCAGCAGATTGGCAACAGCAGTGGTTAGCACTCTCTGTGTTAGCGATCATTTTTGCTGTGCCTGCATGGTTATGGATGCCACACCCTTCCATCGACAGTAAGAATCAAGAAGTGATTAAGGACAATCCACCAAGCAAGACTTTCAAATCATTAATGATGCTGGCTTATTTTTGTGCAGGTTATGGTTATGCAGTCAGCTCTACCTTTATCGTCGATATCGTAGAGAGTACAAAAGGCTTACAAGGACAAGGAGGTTTTGTCTTTTTATTGATTGGTTTAGCTGCTACCCCAGCTGCACTTGTATGGGATCGTATTGCTCGGAGGTTTGGTTATCTTAGGACACTAATCGCCGCTTATCTTGTGCAAATAATCGGCATCATATTGCCTGCCCTCAATAACAGCTTACCGACGGTCATAATCAGTGCAGTGTTATTTGGCGGTACTTTCATTGCTTGTGTGAGTTTAGTATTGACGATGGCTGGTAAATTCTTCCCCAGTGATCCTGCTAAATTCATGGGAACAATGACGTTATCGTATGGTGCAGCTCAAATCATTGCACCCGTCTGTACCGGTTATATTGTTAAAATTTATGGAAGTTATGACCCTGGTCTATATCTATCAGCAGCGGTCGTGACAATGGGCACACTACTCTTGTATGGTTTATTGAATTTAAAGCATCCTCAACCAAAACCTATCACTCACAAACTATCAAAAAATGAGATTTAGACTTAAATCTGCATACTAAAATAAGCACCAAGACTATTACCAAAATAGCTAAAAGCAGCCACTCGATGGCTGCTTTTTTTATTGATATAAAAATAACGGCTTTATTGTTGGACTATATATTCAATAAAACGCATAAAAGCTTTTGATAGGCTTGTTAACCTCGAAATTTATTGTTATATTCATATATGTGAATTTACGAATATAGTACATAACACTGAGGAAGCAGAAAAATGGATACAATAAAAGTTGATTTTATAGATATAGATAAAGAATGGGATAAGCAAATATCAGACTATCATTTTGACGTATACCATTTATCTGGCTGGATTGCGGCATCAGCCGTCGTCGATAAAGGCATGCCTCAAGGTATAGTCGCTCACTATAAAGATAAGAAAGTGTTTTTACCTATTATCATACGAGAGATAGACTCAGAGCATTGGGATGCTACCTCTACGTACGGCTACGGCGGTCCTGTGATGGACAAGACGCTAACCGATGCCCAGCTCGATCTCATACTAGAAGGCATAAGAGCTTTTCTCTTTGAAAAAGGTTGTGTGTCATTATTCATGCGACTGCATCCAATCATCAATAAAGAATGGCTGCCTACCGTTGGAAAAGCGCTTACTCACGGCCTGACATTAATGTCTGACTTAACAAAATCAGAAGAAGAACACTGGAGCGAGACTCAAAACCGTCATCGTCGAGGCATTAAAAAAGCCATGAAAATGGAGGTTGTCACAAAAATTGAGTCCCTAACCAAAGAAAGCGCCATGGTGTTCTCAAACATTTATAAAGAAACGATGGAACATGTTAACGCTAGCCAGTATTACTTTTTTGATGACAACTATTTTTTCAATTTATTTGAAAACCTTCAAGACAGAATACTACTAATAACCGCTTATCAAGACGGCAAAGCCATTGGTTCATCGATATACACAATCTGTAGAGAGTCAGGTATTATGCAGTTCCATCTCGGTGGCACGCTTAACGCATATATACATCTACAACCGTCTAAACTTATTACCCATGTTGCTCGTAATTGGGGTAGAGAAAATAATTATAACTTACTCCATCTTGGTGGTGGCCTAGGCTCCAATCTAGATTCGTTATATGAATACAAAAAAGGATTTAGCTCACAAGAGCTGTTGTTTAAAACCTATAGACTCGTTGTCAATTCATCCAAATATGCCGCGTTGATTGCGAATAATTGGTTTACTGAAAACGATTTAAGCTCAGATTTTTTCCCTTTGTATAGAAAAGAGCCAACCAAAGAAACGGTATTGGAAGTTGAAGGCACTGAATCTCTAGTAAGTGTGTGATAAGCAGACTCACTAACTCTCAGCAAGTATTAGCAAACAAAAAAGCAGCCACGATGATGGCTGCTTTTTTTGACTTAAGGTTAAGTGTGTTTATTTCATTTCAACAATGTGCCAAACACCTAACTTGTTATCGCCATCTTTGTCGCCCACCTTAGTGTCATTGGCATAGAAATACAAAGGCTTACCATTCATGGACCATTGATACTTACCATCTTCGCGCTGAAATGCAGCAAACTGACCTGAGGCTTTCGCATTATCAGGTGCTAAAAATGCTGGCCATACTAACAAACACGCAGCGCCACATTCTGATTTCCCCATAGCATCTTTATCAAAAGTATATAAGGTCATGTGATTGTTCGCATCGACCAACATACCGTTTTTGCTCGTAATAGGTGCCGTATTATTATTAGTAGCCTGCACTTCATGCATGCCAGAACCATCTTTCCCCATTACATTGTTTAAAGTTGAACAACCAGTGAGCGTCAAAACACCTGTCAACGCCGATAATATGAGCATACGTTTCATGATAACGTCCTTGTTATTGTCATGGTTAATTTTATTTAGAGTTTGCTTACGATCATACGACTTGAGTACATGTGCTTTGATTACATGTGATTTAAGTAAAAGCAAAAATGACCCAATCCTGACTTCAAGCTATTCAATATAGCATGGGCATATAGACAGTTGTTTTTATACAGAGTGGTCTTTACAAAACTGCTTATATCCTACGGAACAAGCCAACAAATCCATCGCACTGGACAGACAGTCCTACCTACTCGTTGACAAAACTCATGTATTCACTTACTTATTTGCCATCATATCAGTTGTAGTTTTTCGTAAAATAACGCTATAGAGTTTAAGAGTTACTAAACAATAGAAAATATTACCATTGCGGTCCAATATACATATTGAACTTGGCAACTTTGCACGCATATCAACAGTTATAAGTTATTTAGACACAAGATAGTTAATGAATACATCGAGCACTATTTGCTGTGAATGCTATTAAGGATACAACAACGACAATGACTCAATCTGTTATCAAAAATCAAACGCATCCTACCAAACGCGTCGGTATTCTAGGTGGTGGTACGGCCGGAGCAACTATTGCTATTCGCCTTGCAGCGTTAGGACTTGAGACGTATTTATTTGAAAAAAACAAATCACTGATTGATGGCCCGCCGATGTGTCATCTACATGCAGGGGGCAATCTATATCGCGAGATACCTGACGAGGATTGTGTCGCCCTACTAAAACAATGCATCGATATTTTGCGTCTTTATCCTTACACCATCGACGTACGTCCAACCGTATTTGCCGTGCCGACAAGAGATGGTGGCCTGCCCGAAGACTTACTCCCACGCCTCGATATATTGACCGATGCCTATCGGGAGCTTATCGCTCAGGATGACAATAATAAAGTACTGGGTGAGCCAGAAGACTACTATCAGCTCTATAGCCATGAGCAATTGATTGAGCTGTCCGAGCGTGAGCAAGTTGCTGTACCAACGACCGTTGACGAATGGATGATACCAGTCGCTAAATATCTGGATCTGAACAAAGTCAAATTTCCATTAATCGTCGTACAAGAGTACGGCTGGAATATATTTCGCTTAGCGGCCTCTGCACAATTGGCACTAGCAGATTATGACCATGCCCATGTCTTTACCGATACTCAAGTACAGCAAGTCATGCCTGTCGACTGCGAAAACTGCTCAAACGCGGATCATCATGTCACCAAATGGCGTATCGACTATCAACAAGCGGCTGGTTACGAATCAAATCTCGAATCAGCCCTTGAATCAAGGCCTCAAACTGAGTCTATCGAAGTGGATTACTTGATCAATGCTTGTGGCTTTCGTACTGGTGTAATCGACGATATGGTCGGTGTCAAAGTGACTCGCATGGTCGAGTTTAAATCCTCTTATATTACGCATTGGGACAATGCTGGTGGACAGATACCAGAGATTATCGTCTATGGTAATCGAGGTACACCAGAAGGCATGGCACAGCTGACCCCTTATCCAGGTGGCTACTTTCAAATACATGGCATGAGTAAATTCATTACTTTGTTTGACGACGGATTGGTCGCTTCTAGCAAAGACAGCGCCCAACCCAAATTGCCACCACAATATGTGCACTATATCGAAGATGGCTGGGACAAGGCACCGCTACAAGCACGCAGTCAGCAATCGATTGATTATGTGGCTGAGTTTGTACCGACATTTCATAGCGCGCGTACAGTTGGTAATGCGCTATATGGTGGTCAGCAAATACCCGGGCAAGATGACACCTTGCGAGTCGCTGATGTGAGCCTGTATTCCAATATACGTTATGCGCGTGCTGAAAACGTCAAAGCGTCATCGACTCTAATCGCTGCTGATCAAATCGTTGACGAGCTGACCAAACTTGGCTTGGTTAATTCTGATACGCCTGCGAATCGAAACCGTGATGCTCATGAGTGGTCTTATTTAGTACATAACGATAGTATGACTATTGATAGAGTCGCTCGTAGTTTGGCTGAAGAACGTGGCTTTCCCATAGCGATGGCGGGCGTGAACCATAGTATTCCTAAGAAGGACTTAGATACGGTATAGTCAATCTCATATACATATAAATGAGATATGGTATCAGGCTTATCTTAAGCTTTATCATTGGCTATTTAAAAATTGAGTAAAAAAAGAGAGAGTGGCATATTATTAGCCACTCTCTCTTTTTTTATGCATCTACGCTTGATTGCTTTGTGCTATTTATAACTTGAATCGATTACAAGCTAAATACCGCATAGGCTCGAACTTAATTACCAGCCATTTTTTCTGTATCGACAGCACTATCGATGGTTACTACGGTTTTTAATAGGTCAATGGCTTCATCAATGGTATTGCACACCACCAAACGCTCAAGATCTTCTTGCTTCATAAAACCTTGGTCAGTAGTATATTTTAAATGTTCAATCATACGATCATAAAAACCATTGATATTGAGGATGATCATCGGCTTTTCATGCTGATATAGCTGACGCCAAGTAGCAATCTCCATGATTTCTTCTAATGTACCAAGACCACCAGGCAGTGTGATAAATGCATCCGCATACTCTGCCATCACTGTTTTTCGGGTGTGCATGGTATCGGTCAAGTGTAGACAAGTTAGCTGTTCATGAGCAATCTCATGTTTGAGCATAAAGGTTGGAATCACTCCAATCGCTTGTGCACCGCCCTTGATCACTTCATCTGCAACGGCACCCATCAGCCCGATACTAGCGCCACCGTAGACCAAACCCATACCGTTATCTGCTAACGCACGACCCAGCTCGCGTGCTGCTTGCTCGTAAACTTCTTTATTACCGAGACGCGAACCGCAATACACTGCCACTAATGGCATCGTCAATGCTGATTTATTCACTGCTTGCTCAATGTTAGTGATGTCTTGGCTAGTGATAACTTCATACGTATCGTTGTTAATCTTCATTTGCATATAGCTTCCTTAATGTTACATCGATTGTTTTTATTGAATGTCTATTGATTAAAAATTTAGTTATTAAAAAGTGTATGTATACTGGGGCATACCCTCAAGTCAAAAATAGATTTGTATGAAAACCTTGATAGATAATAGCATTTAAAATAAAAAAAATAGAACTTGGAAGTCATCTTCGAGTGCCTTCCTCACTAAGATTTATTTTAACATAAGCAACCCTGTCAGATATCAGCAACGATTTATCACTACGCAATGACTACATGCCCGAGACGGTTAGCTCTTATTTACTCATCAAACGCACTTATAAAAACGATAAAACATCCTAAGGCCAAACCATGGAAAATAGCCCTATCAATAATCAAATAAATACTGACTCTCAAATAGAGGTTTACTCTCTGAGCATCATGACAGACCGTAATAAGGCATTAGTAGCGACCGTTTATCGCCCTGCAGAAACAATAAAAACAGCGATTATGATAGCGCCAGCCACTGGTATCAAACGCCAGTTTTACCATAGCTTTGCGACCTACTTAGCAGAGCATGGCTTTGGGGTACTGACGTTTGAGAATGAAGGCATTGGCGAATCGCTTTCTTCTGAGTTATCTAAATGTGATGCGTCTCTGATTAGCTGGGGTCGCCATGACATGCCAGCCGTCCTTGATGCTTTACAAGATGAGTTTTCTGACGCGACTTATCATCTGATTGGTCATAGCGCAGGCGGTCAGCTCATTGGTTTGATGCCAAATTATAAGGCTATCAAATCCGTATTCAACGTTGCCTGCTCATCAGGACGTATCAAAAACATGAATATGCCATATAAGCTCAAAGCAATGGGCTTTATGGATGCCTTTATCCCACTCACTAACTTGACGCTAGGCTACACACCATCGGACAAGATTGGCATGGGTGAGCCATTACCGCGCGGTGTGGCTCGACAGTGGCGTGATTGGTGTAATGGTGCAGGCTATATCAAGACCGCTTTTGGCAAGAGCATACACACGCATTTCTATGATGAACTGAGCATGCCAGCGCTTTGGTTGGGCTTTAGCGATGACGAGATTGCCAATAGCAAAAACATGGATGATATGATTCGCGTATTTACAAAAATGCCAGTAGAAAAGCGCTTTTTAGAACCCAAAGATTTCGGGCTAAATCATATCGGTCACATGCGTTATTTTAGTAGCAAAACCAATGCCAAAGCGCCAGAGCTTTGGCAGATGGCAGTTGATTGGCTGAGTAAGCAGCATTAAGAGGGATATTTACGTTAAGAAGGATATTTACTTTTCTGAGCTTTCGCTCTCTTCTGCTTTGATACGCTTGGTTAATGCGGAATAAAGCGACGGCTGCATGTTATGAATATTGCCTATCATCCATTTCACATAGCTGATAGGTACCTCTTTAATGGGCTTGCCCTTATGCTTGCCAAACGGCATTTTACTCACAGGGGTCGCTTTATTAGAAATAGCATACGCCGCTGCAAAATCCGTCGGAGCAATCTCTAGACGTTCGCAGCAAGCCTGATACAGCAAATAACACATGCGTGCATCACCTAGTGCATCATGAGCAGCCACCGTCATTCTACTTGCTTCAGACTTCCCCAATAACTGCTCGATACACTTGGACTGACCATAAGCACTCCATTCTGGAAAGGCTGCCCTCGCCAGCCGCACCGTACATATCAGCTTGGCAGAGGGGCTACCAATCACTCGCCAATCAAAACGTACGTTGTGACCAATCAAATACTCAGGCAGTTCAAATTGGTCTAATTCAAAACGCTCAAGTCCAGCCACATCCTCATCAGTAATACCATGTACCTTGATGACAACTGGTGATATGGCGCGACCACTGTTAAAGTATTTCATCCACTCAAACCCTGTCGCCACATTAATAGTCGCAACTTGAATAGGTCGTGGATCACGGCCTTGATCTGTTTCGGTGTCGATAATCAGTGCAGTGTCGAAATCAGTCATAGAATATGGATCATCAATAGTGGCTGAAATAGCCTAACAGAAGCGTTATAGTGAATAAAAACATGCTTGCTACATTTATAGTTATTGGGATAAAAACCAAATATAACAAGCTCATACAGAAAGTAAAGGATAGAACTTCTACAATATAGTATTCAATAATATAGAAAATTTAAGAGAGACCTATGCTACCTGTCGATGAACATCAGCGAGCCAAACCCACATTTTTACGCCGTGTACTAAGCGTACTCATTAGAGCTGCTGTGTTGGTGATGCTATTGTTTATATTAGACAAACTACTGCCAAGTATCAGCCAACAAACACAGTCATTCGTTGTATCAAAATGGCAACAGTTGAGTCTATTGCAGCAAGCACTGCCCACAGAAGACAGCCTACCCTCGCCGTTACCAGAGCAGAATCTAACGGATACTTGGGGTGCTGCGCGTAGTCAAGGCCGCTCGCATGAAGGTATTGATATTTTTGCAGCGCGAGGCACACCGATACAGTCGACAACGCAAGGTATCGTCCGCAAAGTAGGTGAAAATAATTTGGGTGGTCGCGTGGTGGTCATCGTTGGACCTGGCGGCGCAGGACACTACTATGCGCATTTAGAAGATTATGCCGATATTGCTCCCAACAACTGGGTGAATGCTGGTGATATCATTGGTTACGTTGGTGATAGTGGCAATGCAAAAGGGACACCGCCCCATGTCCATTATGGGATATACATCAATGGTAGCGCTGTGAACCCGTATCCATTTTTGCAAAAGAATTAGGGCATATTATCCGTCTATAAATTAGTAATATTTTCGGTCTTAACTCGGAGGAGCAGATCGAACATAAGCTGCTGGGAATACCATGCTAAAGGTGGAGCCGACCCCTTCTACCGAGTCAATTTGTAATTTTGCCTCATGTTGATATAGGACATGTTTTACAATCGCGAGGCCCAAACCTGTACCACCTGTGGCACGACTACGGCCTTTATCAATACGATAAAAACGCTCCGTCAAACGCTCAATATGCTGCGGTGCAATGCCAATGCCATTGTCCTCAACAGCGAACTTGCAGCCTTCTGATGTCTTGGTCCAGCTGATGGATATATCGCCACCTTTTGGGGTATATTTAATAGCATTTATCACCAAATTCGACAATGCACTATTTAGGTACATCTCTGAACCTTGTAGCCCGTCATAAGTATCTATCTGCAAATGAATGGTATGACCATACGATTGATTGTAAGCTTGCGCATCATCATAGACATGAGTCAACAGCTTGGTCATATCAATATAAGTCAGCTCATGAGCTTCTTCGATTTCAATGCGAGATAACAGGAGCAAGTCATTTACAATTCTATTCATGCGAGCTGTTTGCTGAGTCATCAACTCAAAACCACGACGCCAATGCGGCGGCATATCTGGCTGATGTGAGAAGTTTTCTAAATACCCCATCATTACGGTCAATGGCGTCCGCAATTCATGCGAGACATTCCCGACAAAATCGCGGCGCATTTCTTCTAAATTATGCAATCGTGTCACGTCATAAATAATGAGCAGCTTTTCATCACCAAACGGTGTAATTTCACACTTTAGATAGCGCTTAGCATCTCGCCATGATTCTATATGAACACCATCGTTAGGTATCGTCGTAGACTGATAATATTGACGGAATTCAGGGGCACTGATGAAGTCAAAAATACTTTGACCTTTATCCGTTACTTGCAATAGCAGCAAATCCTCTGCCGCTTGATTCCACCACTCCAAACCATCATCATCATTGATTAAAATCACCGCATCTTTTAATGCTTGTACGGCGCTGCTGATTTTTTTAAGTTGATCCGTTGCATGCTTCTGAGAGGTTGGCTTTAACGTGCCCTGCTGGTTATTGTCTATTGGCATAGTATTGCTCATTTATTATCCTTACCACTATTCGCTATATTGGGCCACGATTGCCAAGGCACTTTTAGGGTCAACTAACTGGGTTCAATAAAGCTAGAAAACCGATAGCCTGTACCACGAACCGTCTGTATCAACTTATCACAGTCATGTGGGCGCAGTAATGTACGCAGACGTTTGATATGTACATCAATGGTTCTATCTTCAATATAGACGTTGCCACCCCATACTTGATCTAGCAGTTGGGTCCGCGTATAAGCACGCTCTGGGTGACTCATAAAGAATGCTAATAATCGATACTCAGTGGGGCCAACCTCGATGACTTTGCCTGTGGCTGTCACACGCTGGCTCTTTGTATCTAGGCTTAGATTGCCTATTTCGATAGGCTTATCACTACTGAGCGCACTACTACGGCGCAACACTGCTTTGATTCTTGATATCAATTCACGTGTCGAAAAGGGCTTGGTCATATAGTCATCAGCACCCGCATCAAGGCCGTGAACCTTACTATCTTCTTCACCTTTGGCCGTCAGCATAATGACGGGGATTTCGGACAATATCTCATCATTTTTGAGCATACGGCAAAAATCAACACCGCTTTTATCTCCGGGCAGCATCCAATCTAATAAAATAAGCGCAGGCCTATGATCGACGACTTGCTGATGCGCCTCTGACACATCGGCTGCCTGTAAGCTATCAAATCCAGCCATTTCTAGTGTCATTACGATCATCTCACGAATCGCAGGTTCATCTTCAACAATCAAAATTTGCTCATTATACATACGGTATTCTCAGCGTTAGATGACAAAACTCAACTTATAAAAAAGGCGATAGGTGCTCGCTATATTTTATCTATTAAACGGATTAATTATGACAGCTTAATGACATTTGTTTGAAATGCCTTATCCTTAATATTGAATCCGATTGTTTACTTTACCTCTAATAAGAAATTCAGCGGCCCATCATTAATACTTGAGACCTGCATATCAGCGCCAAACTGACCAGTGGCCACATTGGCATGCTGGGTTTTGGCATAAGCAACCAATTGTGCGAACAATGCCTGTGCCATATCGGGTGCCATTGCACCACCGAAGTCAGGGCGACGGCCTTTATCGGTTTTTGCCATCAAAGTGAACTGTGATACCAATAGTAATCCGCCGGCTACTTGCTGGACGTTTTTATCTAATTTACCATATTTGGCAGGATCATCATCATTTTCAAAGATGCGATAAGTCAAGATTTTATCGACCATTCTCTGCGCGCTTTGTAGCGTATCATCGTGACCCAAACCAATATATGCCAACACACCTTGCTCAATAGTACCGACACACTGTTCATCAATGGTGACACTCGCACCCTTCACTCGTTGTATAAGCGCTTTCATTTACTGACTCCTTACAGATTATGCTCATACAATAACATGCTGTCCATGATAAAATGCAGCCATTCACTTGCCCATTAATTATTACATTGAACTTTACTTTGGTAACCTCATTATGAATTTATTCACCACCTTGCAACAGCTTGTCCCGCAGCAGCAGCTAAGTAAAGTTGCAGGCCGTCTAGCCGCAAGTCGCCACCCTTACGTCAAACGCGCATTTATCCGTAGCTTTGCTAAAGCTTATCATGTCAGTTTGGACGAGTATGAGCGCCAGAGCTTTAATGCCTATGAAAGTTTCAATGATTTTTTTACTCGTGAACTAAAAGACGATGCTCGCCCTATCGATACGACTGCTGACGGTATTGTCAGCCCTGCGGATGGTGTTATCTCGCAGTTGGGTCAGATCGAAGACCATAAATTGCTCCAAGCCAAAGGTCGCTACTACGATGTCGGGCAGCTACTTGCTGATAGCGAAGACGGCCATTATTTTGCTGATGGTAGCTTTGCAACCGTTTATCTAGCACCTAGTAATTATCACCGCGTCCATATGCCGTTCGATGGTACTTTAACCAAGACGCGTTACGTACCGGGTACGCTGTTTTCGGTCAATAATACGACTGCCGATAACGTGCCTGACTTATTTGCACGTAATGAGCGTTTGGTTTGTATGTTTGATACTAAGTATGGCAAAGCAGCCGTAGTGATGGTCGGAGCGATGATTGTCGCTGGTATCGAAACGGTAGCGACAGGTAAAATCTCACGTACGGATGATATCCAAGAAGCCGACCATGACATGAGCTTTGAGAAAGGCGATGAGCTGGGCCGTTTTTACTTAGGCTCAACTGCCATTGTCGTGCTACCAAAAGCTGCCAAAGCTGCTTGGCAAGACAGTATGAAAGCCAATAGTGTTGTACAAATGGGACAGTTATTGGGCATTACCGATACCAAATAAATGTACTACCGACTCACAAAATAAGAGCCGCGAAAAATAAAAGCCCCGTTAAGCGTAAATCATAACGCTTAACGGGGCTTTTTATTGATTACTTTTTACTAATTATTAAAAGTAACGACTCATCGCGAAAGCACTTCAATATTGAAAGATATTCAAAGTACCTTAATATCGAAAGTGCTTATGGATAGGATAAGCAAATAGGATATCTTCCTCTTGCGTACCACTGCCGATATTATGAATAATCAACGGTGTGCCATCCGCGGCTACTTTGTCCGAGACAATGCCTATATGCGGCAAGTTACTTTTTGGCAAACGCCATGACACGATATCTCCCGCTTGAAAGCTGTCTTTATCCGCAATTGATAATGTCTGGCCTTGACGCTCAAAGAATGCTTCCAGATTGGGCACACGACGATGGTCAATATTTTTGTCCGTCGATTTCAGTCCCCAATTTTTTGGATAGCTTGACCAGTTGGACTTCATGTCATGATTGACCAATTGCTGTAGATCAATGTTTTGCAGACGATACGCTCTGATGATGACATCAGTGCAAACGCCGCTTTCTATCGGCACATCACCACGCGGAAACTCTAATTTACGATAAGCGGGATCATAACTGGTGGTAACCCCAATTTGCTTTTTGGCATCGTGCGCCAATTTATTACCACTACTGATGGAGGTCGCGGCTTGAGCCATTTGTGCCAAGCCTAATACACTGACCAAGACCAGCGATGTACATAATGTTCTATAAGTTACAGATAATCTCATTTAACAATCTCTTTTTGGTTGAACCAATCACCAATACTGTAGCACGTGCAAATGATAGCTAAGTTGCAAAATGTTTAAACAATCATCCTGTCCCTTTACAAATCAATCAACCACCCTTGCTGAGTCGCGTATTTGATATTTTCTGATAGCCAGTCATGAATGCTAGGAAAGCTGTCTTTGATAAATGCATGTGCACCGCTCACTTGCGAGCGAGTGACACCCAGCTCAATCCATGTTTTTCCTTCGGTATTTAGATTGAGTAAAAAAGGCAGTAAACGATCAATCACTTTTAGCAGTTGAGTTTCTTTACTATCGCCCGTCTCTTGCGCTTCCCAAACTTCACTTAAATTCGCAATACCATTACCACGTTCAGCTTGTAACCGAGCAATACCTTCACGCTCTTCTACGTGTGCAGTACTACGAGTACTGGCATACAAAAACGTATCGCCCGCATCAATCTCACCCAAATCATGTACCAATGCTAACTTCAATAACTTTTCATGATTGACATCTAACTCAAACTGCTCAGCGATGGACCAACATGCCATGGCCAAATGCCAAGAGTGCTCAGCAGAGTTTTCTAAGCGCGTGGTACCCGTCACATAGCTGCGGCGATTGACTCGTTTTAACGCATCCAACTCTAGTAAAAAATGGGTGACGTCATTTATATCGATGTCTGCAGTGTGCGTTGAATCGGCTAATAAGATAGATTTGGTGGATACTGCTGGATTAACTACTGACATACTTTTCTCTAATTTTTCTATGGATTGATTTCGCTTTATCTTGCTTATATTAAGGTTTATCAAAAATAAAAATAGCGCTGATTCTATCAAGCGCTATTTTTATAAAAACTATTCAAATATATCTAACTTATAAGTGTAGGCATGATACTAACGGCTTAACTATACGTCATGCCAAAAGCTATTTAATCAAATTGCTAATCGTCTTAAAGGCAGGGTCTTCGCTGCTACGGCACAGTTCAAACAGAATGGTTTCGACTGTGGTAATCACACCACCTGCCCGGCGAATACGGCGAATGGCTTGCTTTTTATCATAAGGAAAGCGTGACCCAACCGCATCCCCAATAATGACGGGTTGCATACCGTTATCAAGTAAATCCAGTGCGGTTTGTAGTACACAGACATGCGCCTCTACCCCAAACAATAAAACAATGCTGCGATTCTGCTGTGCTAGATAGTGCCATGAGTCATTATTGTCGCAAGCGCTAAACGTGACTTTCTCAAAGCTTTTGGCATTAGTGCCTTCTAATATTTCACGTATCTCCGGCAATGTATCGCCTAGACCTTTTTTATACTGCTCATTGAGCATAATAGGAACATTCAGCGCTTGGAGACCTTTGATAAGCGTCACGGTTTTTTTGACGATATTCTCGTGGTCATAAATATGCGGGGTAAGACGCTCTTGCACATCAATAATCATGGCTTGCGTGTTTTCGCGAGCGATTCGATAAGTACGATCGGTAATCATAGTAGACATAGCACACTCCTTGTACAACTGACGTTTATAATTCAAATCCGTTTTAGTTTTATCATTGTTGAACCAACTCTTATTTAGTCACAGTTTTATGAATGCGTCAATGGAGATAAACTTAAATAATCGCTATAAAAAAACCTTAGCTCTAAAAGCTAAGGTTTTTTTATAGCGATTAAGACCATAAATGTGAAAGTTTATCGCTATTTTGCTTTTGTGTGTCTAATTTGGTGCAGTTGGCATCAAGTAGAACTTACTCTTTTGGTGTGTTTCCAGAGTCTTTGCTACCTTCAGCCCATTTCCCTAAGTTATGTGCTTGGCAGCTGTATTTCGCCATTCGCGATGCAGTACTTTCACTATTACCATTATCCAATGCTTGCTGATAATTTTTCATATAAATACTGTCCGTTGGCTGACAGTTACTGCTTGTGGTAGCACATCCAGCTACTACAAGTATACCCAAAGATAATAACCCCATTCCCAATAAATTTTTCATATTCACTCTAAAAAGTTATAATAATATGATTAAAAACTAATTAATCGATTTTGATCTCAATAAAAAAAACTCTGCACGAGTGCAGAGCTTTTATTAGAATCAATTCAATAAATCAACAATTACACACGCTCAATGATAGTAGCAATACCTTGGCCAAGACCGATACACATCGTCGCTAGACCGATTTCAGTATCTGACTGCTCCATTGCGTTTAGCAAGGTAACCGTGATGCGAGCACCTGAACATCCTAGTGGATGACCTAATGCAATCGCGCCACCATTGATGTTGACGATGTCTTGCTTGTCCGTCAAGTTCAATGCTTTAAGTACTGATAATCCTTGAGCAGCAAATGCTTCGTTTAGCTCGATGGTTTGCATATCATCGATGCTCATGCCAGCACGCTTAAGTGCTTTTTGAGTCGCAGGTACAGGACCATAACCCATAATAGCAGCATCACAACCAGCCACTGCCATACTACGGATACGAGCACGTGGTTTTAGACCTAGCTCTTTGGCTTTTTGTGCGCTCATCACTAGCATTGCAGACGCACCGTCAGACAATGCAGATGACGTTGCAGCCGTTACTGTACCACCTTTAGGATCAAACGCTGGACGTAGCTTTTGCATTTGCTCCATGGTCGCATCTGGACAAATCACTTCATCAACAGTACATAGTTGCAGGCGACCCGCAGCATCATGACCTTCGATGCCGATGATTTCATTATCAAAACGACCTTCGGTAGTCGCAGCCCATGCACGGCGATGTGACTCAAGACCAAACGCGTCTTGCTCTTCGCGAGTGATACCATTCATACGGCCCAGCATCTCAGCGGTCAAGCCCATCATGTTTGAGGCTTTTGCATAATGCTTAGAAGCAGCAGGGTTTAGATCAACACCATGCATCATGCCGACGTGACCCATATGCTCAACACCACCGATGATGAATACATCACCTTGATTGGTCATGATTTGAGCAGCGGCGGTATGAAGCGCCTGCATAGAAGAACCACATAGACGGTTGACTGTTTGGCCACCAGCAGTTTTTGGAATACCAGCTAGCAGACCGATGTTACGACCGATGTTTAGGCCTTGCTCTAGCGTTTGGTTGACACAACCCCAGATGATGTCTTCAACGTCACGTGGGTCAAAGTCATTACGCTCAACCAATGCACGTACCAATTCAGCAGACATGCTATCAGCGCGAACGTGGCGGAACATACCGTTTTTCGTTTTACCCATCGCTGAGCGTACGCCATCTACGATGACCACGTCTTTTGGACTTAAAATTGTCATACTATCTTCCTTTTCAATTTTTATTGTCAGTGTAGTCAGCTCAATTTACTACTATTAACTCGTCAATCTCGCTTAAAGTACAATAGGTACATTTGCGCTCGATTTCCTTGTACTAGCATTAAGTTGAACCAACTATAATCGTACGTTCACTATTGGAGACGATTCATGTCTCTATTGCTTTTATGCAAAGATAGCAAACGTACGGCACTTCATCCTAGTAGTGACTGCCTATTACGCTGTTGCGTAAAAGGTCTCGCCCGCTGCTGCCATGTCGCGAATCTTTTGCGGGGCTTCATAAGCTTTGCCTAGATATGCGTATTTTTCACACAGTGCCAAGTAGTTCTCTAGACCCATTTGGTCGACATAGCGGCAAGGGCCACCGCGGAATGGCGGGAAACCTACGCCCATAATCATGGCCATGTCTGCCTCGCTTGGCGTGCTCACGATGTTATCTTCTAAGCAACGTACTGTTTCATTACAGAATGCAATCATGGTGCGATCAATGATGGCTTGATCGTCAAATTCTTGCTTTTCGCTATCAGTCGTGGTTTTTAGCAGCTCATAAGTGGCTTCGTCAGCGACTTTCTTTGGCTTGCCGCGTTTGTCCATTTCATACTTATAAAAACCAACACCGTTTTTCTGACCTAGGCGTTTGTTTTCATATAAAAGCTCAATAGCCCCTTTATAATCAGGCTTCATGCGATCAGGGAAACCTTCTGCCATGACTTCTGCGCCATGAACACCAGTGTCTAAACCGACGACATCGATTAGATATGCAGGACCCATAGGCCAGCCGAATTTTTCCATAACT
Organism: Psychrobacter fjordensis; assembly: GCF_904845995.1. Taxonomy (NCBI): domain Bacteria; kingdom Pseudomonadati; phylum Pseudomonadota; class Gammaproteobacteria; order Moraxellales; family Moraxellaceae; genus Psychrobacter; species Psychrobacter fjordensis. Next base: position 1,378,678 of record NZ_CAJGYP010000001.1, on the reverse strand, counting down.
TTATCGACATGAGCAAAGTCAGCACCTTGCTTAAGTAGCAAGTCAAACGCGCCAAAGTATGGGAACAGAACACGGTTAACCAAGAAACCTGGGCAGTCATTCACCACTACTGGCACTTTACCCATTTTAGACGCTAGTGCAACGGTAGTCGCAACGGCCTCTTCAGATGATTTTTCACCGCGGATAACTTCGACCAATGGCATACGGTGTACTGGGTTGAAAAAATGCATACCGACGAAGTTTTCTGGACGCTCAAGCGCTTCAGCCAAGAAAGTAATAGAGATGGTTGAGGTGTTTGACGCTAGGATACAATCGTCTTTTACTAGACCTTCTACTTCTTTTAGTACCGCACGCTTCACGTTTGGATTTTCGACTACCGCTTCGATAACGATGTCAGTTTCAGCAAAATCGCCGTAGTTAAGCGTTGGACGGATACGGCTTAACGTTTCACCCATTTTTGCTGGGGTCATTTTGCCGCGATCGACCATTTTACCAAGTAACTTACTGGCTTCGCCCATACCAAGGTCTAATTGCTCAGACTTGATGTCTTTCATGATGATTGGCAAGCCTTTGCTGGCTGCTTGATAGGCAATACCGCCACCCATGATACCAGCGCCTAGTACGGCTGCTTCATTGATTTCATGTGCTTTTTTGCTGTGCTGTTTTGCTAACTTTTTAACCAATTGATCGTTTAAGAACAGACCAACCAAGCTCTCTGCTTGTGGCGTTTTAGCCGCTTTTGCAAAACCAGCCGCTTCGACTTCGATTGCTTTGTCACGTGGTAAATTCACGTGTTTTTCAATGGCTTCGATCGCTAGCGCTGGTGCTGGGTATTGCTTAGGATTGGCTTTGGCAAAGATCATACCTTTGGCACTGTTGAATGCCATGGCTTGCTCAAGCTGATTTAGCCTAACAGGAACCAGTTTTTCTTCACGTTTTGCTTTCCAATCAAGCTCGCCTGAGATACATTTTTTGACCAAGTCAATCGCTGCATCTTGCAAGTCATCAGCTGGAACGGTCGCATCAACCAAGCCTAGCTTTAGTGCTGCTAGTGCTTTTTTAGGAGCGCCAGTAGCGATAAGCTCAAGTGCATTGTCGATACCAATGATACGTGTACTACGAACCGTACCACCAAAACCTGGGAAGATACCCAATTGAGTTTCTGGTAGACCGATAATCGCTTTGTCGCTCATGACACGGTATTCACAAACCAAGGTCATCTCACAACCGCCGCCCATTGCAGCACCATTAATAGCAGCCACTTTAGGGAATGGCAGGTCTTCAAAACGATTGAAAGCGTCATTGACATGAACGACCCACTCTTTGATCTCACTTTCCGACTTCTTAAAAGAACCAACGAATTCTGTGATGTCAGCACCAGCGATAAACACGCCTTTGGCTGAAGTAACGATAAGACCTTTTACGTCGTCCGCTTTTTCTAGCGCACTAACTGCTTCACCAAACTGCTTGTTGGTCTCAGCATCAAATTTATTCACGCTCTCATTTTCAGCGTTGTACTGCATATTGGCGATGCCATCCTCTAGCATTGTCACCGTGATGCGATTTCCTTGGTATACCATGTGGAACTCCTTTCTATTGTAATAAAAACGATGTAATAAAATTTATGACTTATAAAGCTACTTTTTAGACTGTAAAAAATAGCCGGTTATTGTTAGTAAAGTAAGTAATAGCACTGATTGGTCTGTACTCTCATCATGACAAACAAAAATAACGTCATCATGACAAAAAGCATGGCAGATTAACCAGTGAAGATGTCTTTATTATCTAGCGCTTATCATTATGTATTTATGGCTATATTGTTTCTTTAACACAAATAAATACGGCGCTTCATTTATATAATTTCTTTCAAGGTGCTACTGCTGCAAGTATTGATGTTATAAATACTGACTGAGATTTGGCTTTATATGAGTTATCCACTTAGTTTAGATACAGGTATAAAACCCATGTTTTCATCATCAGACTATCTCTACGCCAATTAGTGTAGGGGATTATGACCCTCACTGTCACAAGCTAATACCATACTCGCAAGTCACTCTTAAATCACCTGTAAGCATTTACCTTATGCGCAAAGTGCTTTAGTGAATGATTGTATACTCAAATCAAGCGTGGCACTGTCAGGCTTTGAGTAAATATTGTCTTGCAGCGCATAAATAATAGCAGCAACCATCAAACATACGCCTTTATCACAACACATTCAATCCATCAGTGAAATCAATGATACGTAACGAGAGATTGTTAGAATATTATGGTCGCGAAAACAGTCGCGAAAAACAATCGATTGATACTTTGTCACACACAAGCCATACGCTCTATCATGCTACACTAATGTCGTTTTTATCTTATCCCTAATAATTTTTACTGCATTCCTATAAACTGTATCCCTATAAATGGTTGGACTATGACTGTTTCTTCTACGCTAAACCCTACTCCTTTTGGCTTTATATCGTTTGATAATAACGAACAATTTCATAGCACGGTGCGCGCGCAATTGGCGCAAGATATCGACGTGCTGTTTGCTTATGCCAAGCTCCCTAGCCCACTAGTCGATGCCTGCCGTTATGTCATGACGGGACAAGGTAAACTGGTGCGTCCACTGTTGGTCGCCAGTGCTTTCGCTAACGTGAATGATAATAATAAGAATATTAATAATAAGAATATTAATAATAAGAATATTAATAATAAGTTTGATAAAGACACGGCAGTCAGCGATGACTTAGCATCACTATTAGAAAATGACTCAGATTATGATATGGCGCGCCGTGCAGCGTTGGCAGTGGAGCTACTGCATACCTATTCGTTGGTACATGATGATTTGCCCTGTATGGACGATGATGAGCTGCGCCGTGGTCAGCCGACGGCTCATATCGTCTTTGACGAAGCGACAGCCCTGCTAGCAGGGGATGTGCTACAAACACTCGCTTTTGAAGTATTGACCGCGGAGCTGCCTACTTTTGCGCCTTATGACTCAAATATTGCAAGCCAGCTCATGGCTATATTTGCGCCGCGTGCCAGACGTATGGTCTCCGGTCAGATGCTGGATCTCAATGCCGAAGCCAGTGACAGCATCACACAAACCGATTTGGAAGCCATCCACCGTGACAAAACGGGCGCATTGATTGAAGCGGCTATGCTCATGGGCGGTATCTGTGCTGGTGCAACCGCTCCTCAGCGCATGGCACTACAAGAATGTGCCCAACACATCGGTCTGGCCTTTCAAGTTCAAGACGATATTTTAGATGTGACGACTAGCACCGATACGCTGGGCAAACCTGCCGGCAGCGATGAAAAACTGGACAAGTCTACCTATGTGAAATTCATGGGTGTGGATCAAGCGACTGACTATGCACAGTCGCTATTCAATGACGGACGTGCTGCCATTATTCGCGAAATGAGTAGTAGCACCGACAACATTGACACAGACAACGACGCGCTATTGGCATTGATTGAATGGCTCTGGTCGCGTAAGAAATAGTTTAGTGAATAACCGAAGACAAAAGATATCGTAGCAAACCTTATTACCCAAACGGCAGTGAGTGGTCAACATGGACAGTTCCCCTACCCCGCGTATTTATCTTGGCACTGGTGGCTATAGCGATACCGACTTGCTCGGTACGCTGTATCCTACTGGCACCAAAAAGACAGATTTCTTACGTGAGTATGCCAAGCAATACGGTGCTGTAGAGATTAATAGCAGCTTTTACGCACCTATTGGGCAAAAAGCCTTTGCAGGGATGCTCGATAAAGCCTACGTGCAAACGGACAGTCAGTTAAAGTTCGCCGTCAAACTGCACCAAGACTTTACCCACGCTCGCAAAGGCACTGCCGAGCATGCACAAGCATTTCTAAACGCCTTATCTCCACTTATCGAAGCAAATGCTTTAGCGCCATTATTACTCCAGTTTCCGCATGGCTTTGATCGTACTCGCGAGCATCGACTCTATTTAGCAAACCTCGTTAGTTGGTTTCAAGATTATCCCTTAACCATTGAGTTTCGCCATAACGCTTGGCACACGCCGCAAGTGGTCGATAGCTTTCGGCAGCAAGGTCTCATTTGGTGTAGCGTTGATTACCCAAAGGTTAGCGGATTGCCACCGTCACGGTTGATATTTACCGAACGCACTGGCTATCTGCGTATGCACGGCAATAATCTAAACTGGTGGGATGCGATGAGCGCAGCTGACCGTCATGACTATCGTTATAGCGAGGCTGAGATGCGAGACTGGGCGCAAGCGATTGCCAATCAGCGTCAGCACTTTGATACGTTATATATCTTCTTTCAAAACACTACTAAAGCACATGCGTATTATAATATTGCGATGTTACGTGAGGCTTTATCCGCTCACCATTTTGAAATTTTTTAAACCAAAAACTGTCTAATTTGATAGTCAGTCATTACTCACACTCAAATAAGAAAGCAAATAAAAAACCATATAAGTAGATAACCATGGATTCACTTAGTCAGATTGTTTTAGGCGCTAGTGTACAAGGTGCGATACTGGGTAAATACCAAGGACGCAAAGCCTATCTATATGGGGCAATGCTAGGCACATTGCCCGATTTGGATGTCTTAATAAATTATCCTGATCCCATCAGCAATATGACTTATCACCGTGGTTTTAGTCATTCATTGATTGTCCTGACGGCAGTCGGCATCGTAGGCGCTTTGCTGATTAGCCGCTATCATGCATGGCGCAACATGCCACTGCCTTACTCTACGACGCGCTTGGCAACGGCCATGACACTGGCGCTCACGACCCATCCAATTTTAGACAGCTTCACGGTCTATGGCACTCAATTGTTGTGGCCGCTACAAGAGTCTTTATCGCTGACGCCTTTTAGCATTGCCTCGATGTTCATCATCGATCCGCTATATACGTTGCCACTGCTCATCGCCATGATCGTAGGGCTAACACAAGGACGCAAGCTTGGTGTTTTCAAAACTGGCGTATTAGCCCACTGTCAACGGCTTGCCATTTGGACGCTGGTTATCAGTAGTGGGTATTTGATGATGTCGTTAGGGCTAAAATATTACGCGCAAGACAAAGCTGAGCAAACGTTAGCGGCTGCCAAAATAAACAATATAGCCCGTATCAAAACCATGCCTGTGCTACCGACTATCCTGATGTGGCGTACGGTCGCTGAAGACGATCAAAATAGATTGATTGAAATACGCGGTAGCGTTTTAGACAGTCGCTTACCTGAGTATCGCTATCTGACGCAGTATGACAACTCGCAGACGCTACGCGCAAACTTACCAACAGCGAGCCAGCCCTATGCACATAGGCTAGACTGGTTCTCTGGTGATTGGACAGGCTACCGAACTCAAACGATGCTTGATAATTCTGTTGAACCGAACAAACAAGACGTCCAGCTGGTCGTTGATGATCTACGTATGATGGCAGGCGACACGGCGTTCTTTAGTTTTGTATTGGCCAATAAGATGCATCAAGCGTCACCATGGCAATCGATTACGCCTATAGACGCACCCATTATCAAAGTTGGTGGTGAAGCTGAAGTATCGCGTATTGAATTAGTGAAACAGGGGTTTGTGAGAGTATTTGACGAGTCGGTTGTGGATAAAGATGGTGGCTGGATTTTAGTTGATGAGGATTAGTGATGACTAAGAATAAAACACATGCTTATTACATACGATCCCTAGAAAGGCATTAGGAAAATTTAGATTTGAGGTTCTGTAGAACAGAGTATAATTTTCTGTAGAGTATGAATTTATACATGAATGAACTATGGAGCAACATATGATACCAAATTACAGAGATAGTAAGTTTCAGTGCCCTCATTGCAATACTGTTGCGACTCAAGAATGGTTTGATGCTGATGACGTTGGAAGTACAACGATCAATATTATTAATCATCTGTATCTTAACTACAGATCAAGTATTGAGAGTTTTTATCAAAAACCCATTATTCAATTTTTAAATGTGATTGATAATGAACTGCAAAAAAACCTTTATCAATTTTGTCCTAAAGGCTTTTCAGTGGCAAGCTGTTCTTCATGTGAAGAATTTACATTATGGGTAAATGAAGAAATTATCTATCCTAAGAAAACCACAGTTCCATTACCTAACGAAGATTTAGATGAAGATATCAAAGCTCTTTATATTGAAGCTTCCAATATCTTAATAGATTCACCAAAAGGTTCTACTGCTCTCTTGCGATTAGCCCTTCAAAAACTTCTTAAGCAAATAGGTGGAAGTGGAAAAAATATTAATAAAGATATTAAGGATTTGGTAGCTGATAATTTAAGCATTCAAATGCAACAAGCTTTAGATTTATTAAGAGTCGTGGGTAATAATGCAGTTCATCCTGGTCAGATAGATTTAGATGATAATATTGAGATCGCTCGCAAGTTATTCGATATTTTAAATTATATTGCTTATGAATTAATTACAAAACCAAGAGAGCTAGATAGTTTATATGCAGACCTAATTCCCCCTGATACTCAGGAACATATTAAGCAAAGAGATAAGCAAAAATAAGTTATCGATTTTAAAACTTTAAACCACCACTAGAACACATACTTATCACAGTGTTGCGATGTCGTGTGTGGCTCCAGTCACGCATAATCTTGAAGTGTTATAGCCAATAGAGGTACCCATTATGCAAGAACTTCAAAATACAACGAACGACATCGTATCAGCTATCAAGCAGTTCACTCGATCGATCGATTCTAGCAACGATTATAGAGGAGATATGTCCTCACTGATTCAAGTAACTTCAAATCTGAAGTTGATAAATTTAGATTATTGGGAGCGGCTCATTCGTAGCGAACTTGATACCAATTTGCACTTTGCTACTCGTTCAAAATGGCAGCTTTGGTTTAAACCAAACGTGAAATTAACTTGGTTAGGTATCGTTAATGGAGATGGATATAAGCGAGAAAAGAGTTTACTCGCGCTATCAGGTGGCGCACCAAATGCTTTCTTTTTTGCTTTAGTTGTGCGCAGGTTAAATGACTGGGTACCACAAGTTCGTAAAGCTGCAATTAAGATACTTCCGTCATTGCTCAGAAGTACGAAACCTGAATACGTTGCTGAAGTACTGTGCATGCTTCTACTTAATTGGCATTCGTGGGGCAAAATTGAAGAAGCTGACAATCAAATATTTTTAGATATGATTGCCACAGAGGAAATGGCCCTACTGCTTAAATCTCATTTAATATCCTCTACATCAGGACCAATGCCATCGTTACTTTCACAAATTGGTCGTGCAGATATTCTCGATAACTATCTCGACGAAGTTGCTAGCGATGCTGTCCAACCTTACGTTAGATCAAAAGCGTATCGCAGCCTATTTGAAAGTCGTATGACGTGGGTTAAAGGACGAGAATGGCAATGGATTGATAAAGCATATGGTAAAAGAAAGCTGATACCCATTATTGCTGAAAGGAAAATTGACGTGCAACCGCCTTTTCTGGAACTATTAAATAGAGCAGCTGCTGATCGCTCTCCTATTGTAAGACAAGTTTCAGCAGAATTTCTTATAAGAAATATTGAGAAACTAGGCATTCAATCTAGAATTTTTGCAGAAAAATTTGCAGCTGACAAATCTGCTAACGTAGTAGAGCAAGGTAAATTTGTCTTAAGAAAGCTGGATGAAAAAGCTTTAGACAATAATATAAACAATTAATCAAACCAAAAAAGGACACCTCATCGTGTCCTTTTTTCTTCCAAACTCTCAATAGCTAGAGACTAACTTTCCACGCCAACCTCTTAAACTCTATGCTTTACATCCGCATAGACACAATAGATAAGCTTATCCTAAAATAATTATACGTAACCGCTCTACTCATTGTCTTTGCACACTGGTAATGTCTGGATCGTTAATTAAAAATCATCAGTCAAAATGCAATATAAGCACTCTGATATTTATCCACCATAATAGAGAGAATAATAATGACAACACTAAATAATAAAGTCGCGATTGTAACCGGTTCATCAAAAGGCATCGGCGCACAGATAGCCATATTGCTCGCATCAGCAGGGGCTAAAACCGTTATCAATTACGCAAATGATGACGCAGCAGCCAATGATATCGTCAACCAAATTAAATCGGCAGGCGGTGAAGCCATCGCTGTGCAAGCAGATGTTAGTAATGCCAAGCAAGTCGAAGCAATGTTTGATGCCACTATTGATGCGTTTAGCAAGCCAGATATTTTGGTCAATAGCGCAGGCGTGATTATCTGCAAGCCTATCGCAGAGACGACCGATGAGGATTTTGACCGTATATTTGCTATCAATGTAAAAGGCACGTTTAATACATTGCGTGAGGCAGCAGCCAAACTTAATGATGGTGGTCGTATCGTCAATCTCTCAAGTACGACCACTCGCATGATGCTGCCCACTTATGGCACCTATTGCGCGACCAAAGGTGCGGTAGATCAGCTAACCAGAATATTCTCTAAAGAGGTTGGCACGCGAGGAATCACTGTCAATGCAGTGTCTCCCGGCCCTACCGATACTGAGCTGTTCCACGAAGGTAAAGCAGATGACACGGTAGAAAACCTCGCTAGCATGTCACCGTTTAACCGTATCGGTGAGCCAGTCGACATCGCCCGTGTGGTGGCATTTTTGGTGAGCGAAGAAGCCACTTGGGTCACTGGGCAAAATATCGGTGCTAACGGCGGTATAGCTTAATAGCGTTATTGTATTGACGGTATGTATATTAATACCAAAAACAGAACGACCAAACAAAAAAAAAGGACACCTCACGGTGTCCTTTTTTATCAATCAAATACTTAGCAGTTAAAGATTACTCTTCAACGCCAGCATCTTGACCTTTATATTTTGCGTTTGCGTAGTCCCAGTTCACTAGCTTGTCTAGGAAAGTATCTACATAGTCAGGACGACGGTTACGGTAATCAACATAGTACGCATGTTCCCACACATCACAAGTCAATACAGCGACTTGGCCGTTCGCTAGTGGTGTACCAGCGTTAGGGGTTTTAGCGATAGACAGTTTGCCACCGACTTTATCAGCGACTAGCCATGCCCAACCTGAACCGAACTGAGTCAATGCTGCGTTTTTGAACTCTTCACGGAACTTGTCATAGCTACCGAAATCTTCTTCGATTTTCGCTTTTAGATCGCCAGTAGGTTCGCCGCCGCCGTTTGTTGGCGTCATGCAGTTCCAGTAGAACGTGTGGTTCCATACTTGAGCTGCTTGATTGAACATACCTTGCTTGCTGTCATCGTTAGCAGTCGCTAGGATGATTTCTGGCAACGTTTTGTCTTCTAGACCAGAACCTGGTAGCAATTCGTTAAGCTTAGTCACGTATGCATTGTGATGCTTATCGTGATGATACTCTAGCGTCTCGGCGCTGATATGTGGCTCTAGTGCGTCTTTTGCGTATGGTAGTTCTGGCAATGTAATGTTTGACATAGTTATTTTATCCTTGCTGTTTAGCCGTTAGTTTATAAAACTGATTATAGAAACTGAATTTTACGCTATTTTTACACCGCAAAAAACACTATAAAATAACGGACTAAATTGGCTGAGTTTATTGTTTGAAATGAATATTATTGCTTGATACAGGGTACTGCTCAATACAATATCACGTATTATTATGAATCCAAAATGAACCTAGCGGTTGCTGCTTGCTATTATTCTTTGCTTAAAAGCCAAGTGTTTGACTTCATAAGCATTTATTAATTAAATATTCAAAAGTTACAGGATATAACTCGCTGTAGCTTGGCGAGTATTATAGCAACAATGACCAAAAGTATCAGTTACCAAATGTTATAGATCGTACAATCAGTATAGCCATTGGCTATGTATTAGCGGATAGCCCAGCCGATAGCCCAAGCTACCTCACAGACATCAATGACTACTGCAAATATGACGGTTAGCTAGATTTATAGCCATAGTAAAAGACACTAAAAATAAAAGCTAGATTAAACAGACTTCATATAACCATCTAACGGAAAGACACTATGACCAACACAAGCACAATCGACACTCCCCTACACTCGACACAACCAACGCCGAATAGTGAATGGGTACTCGCCAGTAATAACAAAGGAAAATTGGCTGAGTTTAAGCGGCTATTTGCTGAAGCGAATCTAGAAGTGACCATCATCCCGCAAGGTCAGCTCGATATCGAAGATGCCATCGAGGATGGCTTGAGCTTCGTCGAAAACGCTATTATTAAAGCGCGTCATGCCAGCCGTATTAGCGGACTGCCTGCTATCGCTGACGACTCAGGACTGTGTGTGCCTGCACTCGGTAACGCACCGGGGATTTACTCTGCTCGCTATGCTGGTGAGCATGGTAACGATAGTAAAAATAATGCCAAGCTCATGGCTGACTTGCAGCCTATCCGCGAAGCGAAGCCAGATACTCCTGTTAAAGGTATGTTTGTTTGCGTACTGGCGATGGTGCGTCATGCCGATGACCCATTACCGATTATTGCTCAAGGATTGTGGCATGGCGAGATTTCAGAGACAGCGCATGGTGATGGTGGCTTTGGTTATGATCCATTATTTTGGTTACCTGACTTGCAAGCCAGTGCGGCTAGTCTGAGCGCTGCTAATAAAAACAGTATCAGTCATCGTGGTCAGGCCATTCAGCAGCTATTGGCGCAACTGCCTTTATAAGCAACTATAGTCAAGTCTATATAAATCCGCTACATCGTCATCCTCGCTAAGCATACTAATGTATAACTTGCACTCGGTTTCCTTGTATCGAAATTATATTGAACTGACTATATATAAATGGGCTTGCATTGTATTTGGTCTACTTTAAACCAATACGGTTAGACTCTATACAGTTAAGCTCAACACCGCATCAATCACATAAGTATGAATGGTAGGTGAAGTGAACCTAATGCGGCAATTTTTGAGCGAACAAACGGCAAACAGATAATTTTTACTTTAATAATCAGATAGATTATACTGTTCTACTTTTAAAAATTTTGTCGAAAACCGTTATATGTCTGTATAATTCACCAAAAAGCGTTATTATGCGGTGCATTAACGGTTTATTATTGATATTTGATAGCATTTACAACCTCAGCAGTTTTATATTTTGTGCTGGCAGCGATTGCTACTGACACTGATATGGACGTTGCGGGCTATCATTATCCCCTATTTATTCCAACGGCAATCCGTTGTACACGCCCGTATTTTGAGGCTCGGTTTGTCTATTACCATTTAATCCTAAGTACTGCTTAATTTTAAGTACTATCTAATCCTAAAGGTGTAATTAACATGGCTACAGATTTACAAGTCACAACCAACAAGCTATCTAACAAAGAAACCCAATTGACAGTTAAAGTACCTGTCGAAAAAATTCAAAACAAAGTCGAAGGCCGTATTCGCCAAGTTGCGAAAACTGCCAAGATTGACGGTTTCCGTAAAGGTAACGTCCCTATGTCACACATCCGCTCTCAGTACGGTGCTGGCATTCAACAAGAAGTTATCAACGATGTGATCCGTGATACCGTTTTTGAAGCGATCAAATCTGAAGACATCCGCGCTGTTGGCATGCCTAACATCGACGACGTAAAACTTGAAGATGATTTCTTGGTTTATCAAGCGACTGTTGAAATCTTCCCAGAAGTAGACGTACAAGGTATCGATGAAATCGAAGTTGAGCGTCATACTGCCAAGGTTGATGAAGCTGACGTTGACACCATGATCGAAAACCTACAAAAGCAACGTGAAGAATTCGTTGAGAAAAAAGGCATGGCTGCGAAAGACAACCAAGTGACTTTTGACTTTGAAGGTTCTATCGACGGCGAAAAATTCGAAGGCGGCTCTGCTGAAGACTTCAAACTAGTCATCGGTAGCAACCAAATGATTCCTGGCTTTGAAGCTGGTATCAAAGGTATGAAAGCTGGCGACGAAAAAATCATCGAAGTGACTTTCCCAGAAGATTACCAAGCTGAAAACTTAGCGGGTAAAGAAGCTCAGTTCAAAATCAACGTAAAACTGGTTGAAAAATCTAAGCTACCTGAAATCGACGATGCGTTCCTTGAGCTATTCGGCGTAAAAGAAGGCGGCGTTGAAAAACTAAAAGACGACGTACGTAAAAACATGGAACGCGAAATCAAAAACGCTGCGCGTAGCCAAGTTAAGCAAGCAACTTTTGATGCATTGCTAGAAAAGAATGAGTTTGACGTACCAAACGCGATGCTAGAGCAAGAAATCGAGCGTCAACGCAACATGATGATGCAACGTTTTTCTCAGCAGTTCGGTGCCAATGCTGATAGCTTCGATAAAGACATGCTGCCAAATGAGCTATTTGAAGAGCAAGCACTACGTGCTGCCCGTCTTGGCATCATCGTTGCCCGTGTTATCGATACCAAAGGCTTAGAAGTAGATCAAGCACGCGTTGAGACGTTCATCAAAGAAGCGGCTGAAAACTACGAAGATCCAGCAGAAGTGATCGAGTACTACACCACTGATAAGCAACAGCGCGCTAACATTGAGTCTGTTGTACTAGAAGACCAAGTGGTTGATTATCTAATCGAGCAAGGTAAAGTAACTGACAAAGAAGTTAGCTACCAAGACTTGCTAGCTGCTCAGCAACAACAGCAGCAAGCCATGTAGTCTAGACTGAGCGCTATCTGTTTTAATTAGATAGCGCTCACGTTTTTGGCTCATAAAAATACGGCCCCGATCATCGATTGGGGCCGTATTTTTATGGGTAAATATAATGAACTCAGTGAATAGCTAAATCATGTAATAGAAACTGATACTCTATAGTTGATTCAATTTAAAAGAGATACAAGGCAACCGAGTGCAGATGTATATGTGATACCTCAAGCGAGGTTAACGCTGTAGCTCTTTTATAGAGGATTGACTATATTTAGGTTAAAACAGGAATGAACACTACCCCTAAACCTAGCATAACCAACCCACGTTGGAACCAAAAGTGACCGCCGAGACGCTGTTGCAACTGCTGATTAATCACCATACCAACCGCATAGAGTCCTAACATAGACATCATCATACCAGCATAAAAACCTAACTGACCTGATACGCCGATCTGTGCTGGCAATTCCATCGCATGTGCCATACCGTGAAATACTGCCAAGCCGCCGAAAATCATGCTCAGTAACGGTACATCACTTTTAGTTGTCGTACTCGCTACTGATGTATTCAATGATGCAGCTTTTCCGCGCCATTGTCCCATTAACACAAATGCTAATACTGCAACTGACAATAGTATCGCCATCTCGACCATGCCAGCGGCCGAACCAAACGCAGCCCCACCTACCAACGCACCGACAGTCGCTAATACCGCTCCTAGTGATAGTCCTCCTGCCAATGACATCATACCCAAGCGCTGCTTTTGTAATCCATAAAACAACATACCCATACCGACTGCTAAAAACAAATGATCAAAGCCAGTCAGCGGATGCATCAGCCCTGCTTGCAACGTGCCTAACAGCGATGACGTGTGTGCAGTCGTTGTATGAATATGTCCTGCATGTGCCTGAGCCAATGACGGTAGCATCAATGAGGTCATCATCACCGTTGAGCCAGCCACTATGTTACGAGCGGATAGAGCCTGTGAAAAATGCGTTTTTATTGTTGTTATTTGATTGGTAGAGGCTGTCATGGGAGTGCTCCTTAATATTGATAATTTGGTTGTTCATAGCTTGTAGGTCATAGTTCGCGAGCTTCTATTAACTAAGCAAGCATGCCCTGCTCTTTGATAAAGGCGATAATCTCATTTAGCCCATCACCCGTTTTCATGTTGCTAAAGATAAAAGGTTTGTCACCGCGCATTTTTTTGGCATCTCTTGCCATGACTTCTAGTGAGGCACCTACCATAGGCGCAAGATCAGTCTTATTAATAATCAATAAGTCAGACTTGGTAATTCCCGGCCCACCTTTACGAGGTATCTTATCGCCTGCTGAAACATCAATAACGTATAGGGTCAAATCAGACAGCTCTGGGCTAAATGTCGCCGCCAAATTATCACCACCTGACTCGATGATAATCATCTCTAAATCTTCAAAGGTCGCTTGCAGCTCGGCAATAGCAGTCAGATTAATCGACGCATCTTCGCGGATTGCCGTATGCGGACAGCCACCTGTTTCTACGCCACGAATACGCTCAGCAGGCATGGCATCATTACGAGTCAAAAACTCTGAATCTTCTTTGGTATAGATATCATTGGTCACGACTGCCATGTTAACCGTGTCGCGCATGTTTTGGCACAAACGCAACGTCAATGCAGTCTTACCACTACCAACAGGCCCACCAATGCCAAGGCGTAAGCATGACAATCCAGATGGCTGATTTTGGTGGTCGTTATCAGTCTGTAAGTTTGATATAGATTTAGAGTTTTGTGGTTTGAGAGGAGTTAGAGACATATTAAATTCCTAAAACAGTTTGTATATTAATAAGTATAAATTGAAATAAAGGTATAGTTATGAGCGAAACAACCGACTGTATTGCTCCTCATGCATGCTTGAGAGGATAGCCAAATTGGGCAAGTTATTCGATATATTGAGTATTTCATAGAAGTCTTGGCATAGTTGCTGACAGTCTTGCTCTTCAAGCGAATCTGACGATACCATTAATGTATCAAAAGCATGCTGTATGTTAGTGCTAACGGCATCCATCTGCGCCGCCAACTCACTCTGTAATTGCCACAGGATACGCTGACCTGCCATCTGTCCTAACGGTACTGTCTTGACCGCAGCCAATACCATGTTTTCTAGTTGGGCGAAGCCATACGTGGTCATTGACTGTGCCAATGGTAGCTGCCAGTGCTGTGCAATATGAGCAAAAAGTGGTAAGTATCCGTCTTCAGGTATCTCAGCAGGTATACCGAGGCTAAGTACTTCATTGAGCCAAGATACCATTGCTTGAGCCAGTTGCTGAGACTCAAGCACAAACTCTTTACTCTCTAAGCCAGCATGATAATCGTGTGCTAGATTTGCAGCTAGCGTGTCATTACCTTGACCAAGTGCGAGCATTATTAGCCCTAATATAGGCAGCTCGTAGCCGATAACAGCAAGCGCTAGATAGTCCTGCATGAATACAAGCGTGCTGGCTTCATCAGAGACCACGCCTGACTCAATCGCTGACTCAACACCTTGCGAATACGTATAGCTACCAATGGGTAAGTTGCTCGATGCCAGCATCAGCAGCTGTCCAAGTTGGTCCGGCTGAGTAGACTGTGCACTGGTATCAACCATCACTTTGGCTGCCCTACAGACTCATCATGATGGTTATGGTTATGGTTATGGTTGTGAGCGTGACCATGCTTATGACTGTGTGAATGGCTATGCGAGTCACTACTTGAATCCGCATGCGCATGTGAGTGAGAATGGCTATGTGAATGCCCTTGCCCCGACTGATATGCCCCTGTTTCAGGTTCAAACGGTACCGAAGCATCTTCAACCCGCAATCCAAGACGCTCTAACATTTGCGCAAGCACATGGTCGTTTTCAAAATATAACGCGTAGCCTGCATCACCGTGGTCAACACTAAGGTCAAACATCAGTGGCACGTGCCGATTGCCTAAATGATATGCGCCTTTCATCAACGTAAAAACATCACCAGCGGTAACTTTAGTGACGACCTGAGGCTTGGCAATGACTTGAATCAACTCACCTGCCTCATTAATTAGCACGTCATTACCTTTAAGAGTACCTGTTCGAGGCAAGTCAACACCAACGCTCTCACCTGCAACCGTAGTGGCTTTAAATCGAGAATGCTGGCGAGTATCAAAATCTAAAAGTAGGTAGTCGTCAGTCTGATGCTGTTTTTCTAATTGTGTTTTTTGAGCGTCATTTGGGGCTTTTAAACGGGTATTAAATATCTTCATCATTATTATACTCTGGCTGTTGTTGCTCAAACTTTTAAGGCGTAAAACTCACAATATTTAGAATAATAAAACACTTGGAATAACAAAGTTTTTAGCATAAAAAGTGCTTAGAATAAAAAGTAACGCTGCGCCATAGGTAATACATCGACAGGCTCACAGGTTAGCATCTCGCCATCGGCACGTACTTCATAAGTCTCAGGATTGATGTCCATATCAGGGCAGTAACTATTGAAGCGCATGTCACTTTTACGGATATTACGAATACCATGTACTGGCTCGATAACTTTGGTCAATCCGAGCTGCTTATCCACTTGCTTGTCAATAGCCGCTTGCGACATAAAAGTAATGCTGGTTTGGGCAACCGATTTTGGATAAGTAGCAAACATAGGACGATAATGTACGGGCTGCGGGGTGGGAATAGAGGCATTAATATCGCCCATCGGCACAGCAGCGATGAGTCCACCTTTGATGATGCATTCAGGCTTTACCCCAAAAAATTTGGGCGACCATAGCACCATATCAGCCCATTTCCCCACTTCGATAGAGCCAACCATCTCGCTGATACCATGAGTAATTGCAGGATTGATGGTGTATTTTGCGATATAGCGTTTGATACGAAAGTTATCGTTGTCCTCACTGCGGTCATAGTCTGTCAAAGTGATACGCTGGTCTTGATGCTCTATATCTGCTGTCGCATCTGGAGCAAGATGCCCACGTTGGACTTTCATTTTATGCGCGGTCTGCCACGTACGAATAACAACCTCACCCACTCGCCCCATGGCTTGCGAATCACTACTCATCATCGAAATCGCGCCCAAATCATGCAAGATATCTTCTGCGGCGATGGTCTCTTGGCGAATACGACTTTCAGCGAAGGCCACATCTTCAGCAATAGCAGGGCTTAGGTGATGGCACACCATCAGCATATCGAGATGCTCGTCAATGGTATTAACGGTATATGGGCGCGTTGGATTGGTCGAAGATGGCAAAACATGCGACTCGCCAATGGCTTTAAGAATATCAGGGGCATGACCACCGCCTGCGCCTTCAGTATGAAAAGTATGGATACAGCGATTCTTGAATGCTGCCAGCGTACTTTCGAGATAACCACTTTCATTTAAGGTATCGGTATGGATCGCCACTTGCACATCATAATCTTCAGCGACACTCAAACAGTTATCAATGGCTTGCGGCGTCGTGCCCCAATCTTCATGTAGCTTTAGCCCTACGGCACCCGCTTCGATTTGTTCTGCGATGGGTTCTGGTACACTCACATTTCCTTTGCCCAGTAATCCGATATTCATGGGAATACTATCGGTAGACTTTAGCATTGAAGCAATATGATACGCCCCTGGTGTACAGGTAGTGGCGAGCGTACCTTGTGCAGGTCCTGTCCCGCCACCAAGCATCGTGGTAACCCCTGACATGAGCGCCGTCTCGCACTGCTGGGGCGCGATGAAGTGAATGTGGCTATCGACCCCACCTGCTGTTAGAATTTTTCCTTCACCAGCTATAATCTCAGTAGCACCACCAATTGCAATATCGATAGCTGGCTGAATATCAGGGTTGCCCGCTTTGCCAATGCCGCTAATGCGACCATCCTTGATACCGATATCTGCTTTATAGATACCCGTATAATCCACAACCAATGCATTGGTAATGACCGTATCAGCAACATCAGTGCCTAGCAACTGTCCTTGACCCATCCCATCACGGATGACTTTACCGCCACCAAACTTAACTTCCTCGCCTTTGATTTCAATAGGCTTGCTGCTACTTTCACCACTTTGCGACGTATTCGCTTGATCAATAGCAGTATCTTTATGACTGGTTAAATCAGCCTCAACCTGTAGCCACAATTCAGTGTCGGCTAGGCGAACCTTGTCACCTGTCGTCGGGCCAAAATGCTCAGCATAAATATGCCGACTGACCTTCTTCTGCGAGGTAACTGGCGGATTTTTATTATCAGTATTGTCTAATGCTGTGTCTGAGCTAGCGGCACCCATTACACGCCCAGCGAAGCCATATACTTCCTGCTTGCCAGCATAAGCGACCAGTTCCACTTCACGTGACTGCCCCGGCTCAAATCGCACTGCTGTACCAGGGATAATATTCAGGCGATAACCACGCGTCTGCTCTCTCTCAAAACTCAAGGCATCATTAACCTCATAGAAGTGATAATGTGAGCCGATTTGAATAGGTCGATCGCCCGTATTGGCGACACTGATGCATTGTACCTGCCGTCCTTGGTTTAAGATGATATCGCCATCTTGGATATGGTATTCGCCTGCTTGCATGGGAGTCGCCTTATTTTATAATTATCAGTTTAATAAGATAGTCGATTCAATTTAAAAGTAGTACAAGGCAACCGAGCGTAGATGTATATCTAATACTTCAAGCGAAGGTAACGCAGTAATAATTTTATAGTGGAATGACTATGTGCGTGCTACACGATGGGATTATGTACCGTAACCAGCTTGGTACCATCAGGGAACGTCGCCTCGATTTGTACTTCATCCACCATCTCTGCCACACCTTCCATCACATCATCAACAGACAGATAGGTGGCGCCTTCACTCATTAATTCGGCCACTCTTTTGCCATCTCTTGCGCCTTCCATCAATAGCATGCTGATATAAGCGATGGCTTCGGGATAATTCAGTTTCACGCCTCGGTTTTTACGGCGTTCAGCCACCATGCCAGCCGTGAATAGCATGAGCTTGTCTTTTTCTGTCGGGGTCAAATGCATGGAACTTCCTTATTGTATTTATAATGTTCTGTGTCGCAGAGTAGCGTACTTCAAACGTTTAATACCTTAACCAAAATGGCGATTGTGTCTTTTTATATCAGAGTAACGTCATAATAAATTAAGTAGAATACAGCACTAAATCAGGTGTCCCAAATCCGTGGACGACACGGTTCAAGCTGCCACCAGTGCTTACGTAAGACTTCTCTCAGCTGATAAAACGCTTCAAAACAGCCACGCACATCTGTGCCTATATATCGGATATTAATCGCTTGATAATTATGGGTGCAATAGACAGGTAGATCCGCTTCAGCGATTGCTTGCCGTAAAGTCAGTATCGTACTGTCCAAATAACGGGTTAGTGCTTGCTTGGTCGTCGCTTGCGCAGTCTCTGTCGTTTCTCGTGCTTTTGATGACGGTAAAGGCTTTTGATGTACGTCACTTAAACTTGGCACCGCCCAAAACGACCCATAGATATGCTGCCCTGCTATCCCTAAACGCGATGTAAACCAGCGGCTTTGTGCTGACTGTGCCACACGTTCAGCAACGATGACTTTGCTTTCACGGTAGATATTCAGCCCTGTATGGTAATACCCTTGCAAAAACTGCTCATCATATGCCTGCCGTCCGAAAACACTAATCTCCCATGTCATGAGACTCGATGAATCCTTTAGATCAAAGCAACTCGTCGCATGCATATTGGCTTCGTTATAAATAATACTCTCTTGCGGCAACCATTCTAGGCGAGCATCTGTATCTAATGTGGCGTATATCTTTTGGCTAGCGTATTCAGCCATGTCGTTTGGCACTGAGCTTACTTGGCTAGTATCATCACTATGCACACTATCCTGATTCACTGGCATGGTTTTATCACAAGCACTCTGCATAGGCGACTGTCGATGCGAGGTTTTGCTTTTTTGGCTGACACTGTCTTTGCCATACCATTTACCCGCCCCTGGTGTCGTAATGACAGAATGACTGTCGCTATCTAAACGCAGGTTTATGGTCAACGTGTCACCACCTGCGATACCTGCTGGAGGATATAGCATTAAGATATGACAGATACCCTGCTGCACACGCGGCTCAGGGTATAAAGGGCGCTGTACCATCAAAGCGCCAGTATGCTTACGATGATAAAGCCGAGTTTTTGACTCAGCTGTGGCTACACCGTTAATAGTATTCGTACGTTTTACGCTGTCAAAATCTAACGCTAAAGAAGAGGCCCAGCTCATTTTATATACTCATCTACTAATTAGGGCGTGTTGAACATCAAATATAACACACGATTGTGATGCTAAGAGGTCGAGCATTCAGCCGATCATACAAAACCCGGTGGTATAGTCATTCCACTATAAAAGAGAAAGCAACGATGCCAACAGTCAAAATGCCAAAAGCTTATGCAGCTGGCTACATCCAGCAACGACGTCACTCCATATATACAATCATTATGCCAACTTACTGACACTGGCTATCAGAGCAAGCAGTCGATACTATGCAAATGAATGATATTGCTTGGTTTTTGAACACTGAAATTTTTGGTTATATTGTCCACCTCATTTTCACGATGTCTCAAATAGATATCAATCATTTTTATTTTTTTGGCATGCTCTAATTTGCACCAAAATTGTACAATTTGCTATCATAAATGCACCATTTTTTATCATCATATTTCTTTTTAATGTAGCACCATATTCATAAATAATGAGACACCTGTAATCCATACAGAGGTAGTCTGTCTGCTATCTTTATGGAGGGTTTATAGGCAAGCCCCTTGATAAATGTATACAAACACCTTATTAATAGGGAGTCATTTATTATTTTTCACATTAAAAAGTTACTATTGCCACGATAAAAAAGTTACCATTAGCTCAATTATTTTTAGCGACATCTAGATCGTAGCATGGCATCTAGTCAGTGTTAACAACAAGCGGTAGTATTTATCATGATAAGCACCCATAAAATCTTAACCGTTCGCTAATTCCAATCCCTTTATTTTATGTACTTATAAACAGGACATCTTTATGACAGATTATGATCGCATCACTGCCAACCCGCATTTTGATATGCTGATGAGTGCGCACAATGACATGCAATATACCCAAAGTGCACCTCAAGCTGCATTAGTGCCTATGGTGGTTGAACAATCATCACGCGGTGAACGCTCGTTTGATATTTTTTCACGTCTATTACGTGAGCGCGTTATCTTTTTGACCGGTCAAGTCGAAGACAATATGGCCAATCTCATCGTCGCACAGTTACTATTCTTAGAAGCTGAAAACCCTGACAAAGATATCCACCTATATATCAACTCACCAGGCGGTTCAGTGAGTGCTGGTTTGGCTATTTTTGACACGATGAATTTCATCAAGCCTGAAGTATCAACTATTTGTATGGGCGGTGCTTACAGCATGGGTTCATTCTTGTTGGCAGCTGGCCAAAAAGGCAAGCGTTATTCACTTGCGAATGCTCGTGTGATGATTCACCAGCCTTCAGGTGGCGCGCAAGGTCAAGCAACAGATATCGAAATTAATGCTCGTGAAATCCTGAAAACTCGTGCACGTTTGAACAAAATATTGGCTGAGCGTACGGGTCAACCAGTAGAAAAAATCGAAAAAGACGTTGAGCGTGATTATTGGTTGGATGCAGACGAAGCAAAAGAATATGGTTTGGTTGACGAAGTATTAGAGCGCCGCCCTACTTCTTTATAATTAGCATATAACAGCCTTGATAAGCATCAATTACCTGAGCGCGATGCGTTTTGGCATTGATGCAAACAATCAAAATATTTGTAAGTTTTAAAATTTTAGGAGCGCCTTTTATGGCAGAAGACAATACCCCGCAGTGCTCGTTTTGTGGCAAAGCCAAAAGCGATGTGCAGCAGCTGATTGCCGCTGATGATGCCAATATCTGTAATGAATGCATTGAGCTATGTACCGATCTAATCGCTGACAGTGCCGAAGACGGCGATGATGACAGCGAAATCGATACCTCTTGGGTCAATAAAAAGCTACCAACGCCTAAAGAGCTGCGTGCCAAGCTTGATGAATATGTCATCGGTCAAGACGCTGCCAAAAAAGCATTGGCTGTTGCCGTTTATAACCATTATAAGCGTCTAAAAGTTAGCCAAACACTGGCCAATGACAGCAAAAAATCTAAGATTGGTGCTGATGATGCCATGGTTGAACTGGCAAAAAGCAACATCTTGCTCATAGGCCCAACAGGTTCAGGTAAGACACTACTGGCACAAACCTTAGCGCGTCTACTTGATGTGCCGTTTGCCATGGCTGATGCCACGACCTTGACTGAAGCAGGTTATGTCGGCGAAGACGTTGAAAACATCGTACAGAAGCTACTTCAAGCGTCTGATTATGATGTAGCAAAAGCCGAGCAAGGTATCATCTATATCGATGAAATCGACAAAATCAGTAAAAAAGGCGACAACCCATCGATTACCCGTGATGTGTCAGGTGAAGGCGTGCAGCAAGCATTGCTAAAGCTTATCGAAGGTACCGTGGCTGCTATCCCTCCACACGGTGGTCGTAAGCATCCACAGCAAGAACTGATTCAAGTCGATACCAGCAATATTCTTATCATCGTTGGTGGTGCGTTTGCTGGTCTTGATGCGGTCATTCAGCAGCGTACTGAAAAAGGTGGTATCGGTTTCAACGCCGATGTCAGCTCAAAAGACGATAGCCGTCGTAGCTCAGATTTGTTACAGCAAGTTGAGCCAGAAGATTTGATCAAATTTGGTCTTATCCCTGAGCTGATTGGTCGTCTACCTGTACTTGCTGCACTACAAGAGCTTGACGAAGAAGCATTGGTACAAATCCTGACTGAACCTAAGAACGCACTGGTAAAACAGTATAAGTACTTGTTCGATATGGAAGGCGCTGAGATTAACTTTACTCAAGAAGCACTTGATGCTATTGCCAAAAAAGCCATGGAGCGTAAAACGGGTGCACGTGGTCTACGTTCTATCGTAGAGAATGCATTGCTTGAAACCATGTATGAGCTGCCTTCTATGGAAAACGCTAAGACCGTCATGGTTGATGCAGACGTCATCAATGAAGGTAAAACGCCTGAAATCTCTTAATGTATGGTATCGTTCAGTTAATATCGCTAGTTATACTTAATTAGCCATTAATACAAAAAAGCGTCTGGCAAATTTTGCTAGACGCTTTTTTTATGTTTACTACAACGCAATATACTTCGAAATGAGGGTGGCATTTATCAAACTTAATCAGTAGCAGCTCTAATCATATTTCTAAACGGTTTTAACGTGGCTAATCTTAACTTCTAAAAATACCATTACGGCAATTTCATATCACCATCTAACAACCAACCCATACGGCGCATCATGTAAGCAACCATGCCAGCAATGACAGCAGGTAATACAAACATCAATAAAATAATTGCTGTCCATAACTGACCTGTGCTCATAATTTCTTGTGACGCTTCAATGACCCCAAACACACCGACTAAACCAGCAGTGCCCATACCTGCCCCTGTAGCAGTACAGGCCAGCCCGAAACCGACGGTTGCGATAGGACCAACGATAGCACTGGCGACAACGGCTGGCAGTAGAATCAGTGGCTTTTTTAGGACATTAGGAATTTGCAACATACTAGTACCCAAACCCTGAGATATCACACCGCTTACACCGTTGTCTTTGAAACTAGCAACCGCAAAGCCAATCATATGTGCTGCACAGCCGACTACTGCCGCACCGCCAGCCACACCGCCTAGCCCAATAGCAATACAAATAGCCGCGCTTGAAGTGGGCATGGTCAGCAAGATACCGACCACGACTGCGATGACAATACCCATTAATAGAGGCTGTAACTCAGTGGCTGCTTGGATACCTTGACCAATAGCCGCAACAGCAGCAACGATAGGTGGATTCAGTAGCGCACAAACGGCTAATGCAACGGCACAGACCAATAAAGGGATTAACAAGATATCCAGCTTGGTCTTGCCAGCGACCCAAGTACCAGCACGATAAGCAAACACGGAGGTCAAATATGCACCTATCGGATTGCCAGGCAATGCTACAAATGTCGCAGGTCCACCCACTTGCGGGGTAAAAAGTGTACCTGCCATCAAAGCTTCAGAATGTGCGCCCAGCATACCTGCCACCAAGCAACTTAGCATGACTAGCGTTGGCGCTTTAAGATAGTAGGCAATGCCCACACCGATACCAGCCCCCATCAATATCGATGCTAGCTTACCGACGGCAACCAACGCAGGCAGATCTAGCCAGCCACCAATTTGTGAAATGATAAGGCCCGCTATCAATGTGACAAAGAGACCTAAAGCCATACCAGTAAAAGCATCGATAAAATACTTCTGAAAAAAGGATTTAATGACGCCAGTAGATGCAGGTATTGAGTCCGATACAGTCATAGCCATACTCGTTGAGGAAGTAATGATAAGATATAATAAAACCACAAAGTAAAATAGCGTTACTAAAAATAAGAGACAAAAAAAGCGTCATTACGACGCTTTTTTATGAATAAATCATTAAAACCTATACAGCAACTCAATCTAACGGCGTTGTTCAACGATGATAGAATCAATACCGTTATTCTGTAGGCGCTGCTGAGCAGTCGTCACTGCTTGACGATTACTCATCGGCCGTGAGATCACTTGATAGATAGGCTCCCCATTACCCGTTGTACTCTTGGCGACCCTAGCATCTACACCAGCCATCAATACCTGTGCGCGACGGCGATCCGCTTCATCTGCATCGCCAAAGCTGTTTATCTGCAAAATGTAAGTTGCAGCAGGCTTGGCAGCTTGAACACTAGCAGTACCTGCACCACTTGCACGATTGGTTGCATTACTGGTGCTATTGGTAGGTGCTGAGCCATCATAGGTCGCATCTTCTTCAACGATCACGATATCATCACTAGCAGCATTACCACGGCTAGGTTCGATCACGGTATTCTCAGTAATGCCAACAGTACCAGTATCTTCATTGCTGGTCGCTGAAGCACCATTAGGCTGAGTGACAACGATATCAGGCTCAAAGGCTTCGATACCACCGATGCTCTCATTATTTATTTCACCAAAATCTTCATCAGGGATGGTCGCCATCTCTTGATTGGGTAAAATATCATAAAACTCATAATCGCTATTATCGGTATCAGTCTCGACTCGTTGCTGCACCTGACGATCGGGATCATTGTCGGCACTGCTACCAGCAGGACTGAAGTTAAATAATGGTGAGAGGTATATAAACACACCGATCATCAATGTCAGTACTGCTCCGACAAACATCCATAACAAGCCTGATACGCTACTTGTTTTGCGCTTTTCAGTCGCACCTTTAGGTTTTTTGGCTAGCATGGATCTGGTTCTCCCTACTGAATCTATCTATCATAATCACATTATTGTTATCAATCGTCTATACTCATAATACTACATATTATAAAGTTGCTGCATGTTAGAAGCTTACTACTTATTAGCAAGCGACTACATGCTAGACGGTGCAGACAATCCTAATAAACCAAGCCCATTGGACAAGACCTGTCGCACGGCTTTAGACAAACGCAGACGTGCTTGCATCAAATCCATCTCTTCCTGACTTGGTGTCTCACCTGAGGTCAAGCTCACTGGCAAGATACGGTTGCTGTCATACCAACCATGAAACAGTGCTGCCAACTCTTTTAGGTAGTTGGTCAATACATGCGGCTCATAGCCTGTCGCTGCACGTAACAGTGTCGCAGGATATCCTGCGAGCAATTTAATCAGCTCATCTTCATTGGGTGCACTAAGCAGATTTTGATGCGTCAAACCAACGGCATCATCTACCGTCAAATCATAGGTTGCCAGTTTTTCTAGTACACGGCAAACACGGGCATGCGCATACTGAATGTAATATACTTGATTGTCTTTGCTTTGTGATTTGGCAAGCTCTAAGTCAAAGTCAACATGCACTTCAGGCTTACGTGCGACATAGTAGAATCTCGCAGCATCATTGCCAACTTCTGCACGCAGTTCGCGTAAAGTGACGAACTGACCAGAGCGCGATGACATTTGTACTTTTTCACTGCCGCGCCATAATGCGACAAACTGTACGAGCACTACATCTAAACGTTCTGCATCGATACCCAATGCTGTTAACGCTGCTTTTACACGTGGGACATAACCATGATGGTCGGCGCCCCAAACGTTAATGACTTTGTCAAAACCACGATCGAACTTGTTTTTATGATACGCAATATCAGAGGCAAAATACGTTGACTGACCATTAGCACGGCGTACCACACGGTCTTTTTCATCACCAAAATCGGTCGATTTAAACCAGATATTGCCATCTTTTTCGTACAAGTAACCTTTGTCATCTAATATCTGTAGTACTGGCTCAATCTCGCTATCGATAGAGCGCTCGCTAAACCAGCACTCATAGCTAACACCAAAGTCATTTAAGTCGTCTTTGATATCAGCCAAAATACTGCTCAATGCCGCATTCAAAAACAGCTCATAGCCATCACCAAGCAAGGCTTTGCTATTGGCAATCAATCCATCAATGTGTGCTTCTTTATCGCCTGACAATAGAACTTTTTCGCCGTCTGCATTGATCTCAAACTGAGCATCTTCTGCGACATCTTTGGCAACGTCTGCAAAGCTATGCACATAGCTATCAGCATGTTGCGTTTTTAAAGTCTGGGCAATATCACTGACATAGTCGCCTTGATAGGCATTGACAGGAAAGGTCACTTGCTCGCCATTTGCTTCTAAATAACGCAGATACGTACTGGTCGCTAGAATATCCATTTGACGGCCAGCGTCATTGACATAATATTCACGCGTGACGTCATAGCCAATCGCTTCTAACAGATTAGACACGCTCATGCCAAATGCAGCACCGCGCCCGTGACCGACGTGCAAGCTAGACGTTGGATTGGCAGAGACGAACTCAACTTGGATTTTTTGCCCTTCAAACTGATCGCTTAAACCAAAACGGTCTTGTAAGGTAAAAATATCGTCCAATACCGCAAATTTGGCTTCAGCGTTTAAAAAGACATTGATAAACCCTGGCCCTGCGATTTCTACTTGGCGAATGTCTTGGTTTTCGGGTAGCGCATTGACGATTTTTTCGGCAAGCTGGCGTGGGTTGGCCTTGGCAGCTTTGGCAGCAGTCAGCGCGATATTACTGGCAAAATCACCATGACTAAGGTCTTTAGTACGGGTGATTTGGCTATTGTTTTGCCAGTCAGTAGGCAGTGTGCCGTCGGCTTGTAAGGTATAAATAGCATCGTTGAATAGTGATGCAAGTGTATCAATTTGGGCTTGTGACATAGGGATTTGAACTCAATTAAATAAACAACAAAAACGATGTGAAAATGTGACGAGTGCAAGCAGTCAATAACTGCTTATTATAATAGCGACCGACATTGCAGGGGATAAAATAATACAAAAAGATAAGTAACCTGTAAATATAACAATCTTTACGCTTTATTGCACCATTTGCACCGAAATTAGTACTAAAATCTTACGGTTAAGACAGTCAGCTCTAATAGTTGATAGAGATGAAAGACGTAATTTATGCTTTTACTAACTATAAAACATGAGAAAGCCGTGTAACAGCCGATACTCAAAGTAACTACTTAATGGATTACCACTGAGATACCAGCCCTATTGATTGTAGCGTTACTGTTGCTCAATACTGGGCAGTCGTTTATACCTGCCTGCTTCCACGTTATAATAGTGATTTGTACGACTCTTCTCAGATATATAAGAGGCGTTACTATTTTCTTATAGGATCATGCCATGTTTGCTATTGCCGCCAGTACTGTCACTAGTTGGGGATTGTACCTTTTATTGCCAATCTTTATTGCTTTCTTGTTTTTTATTATGTGGGATATCTCTAAAGAATCTCAAGCTGGACGCGCCGGTACATTTTGGATTTTCGTAGCGCTTGGCGCAGGCTGTGTTGGCTTCATTATCAAGATTATCATGGAAGTTGCTTTCAAAAAGTGGTTAATCTAATCAGCGTTAGTCACTTTGTACAACATTGCCTATTCTATAACTTCACTGACGTAGCTTGGTAAATCCCACGCACCACCAGCAAAACCGCGGCACATTCCTGAGCTAGAATCTTCTGATTTGGCAAAAGTTTGACCATCCCAAACCCAAACTAGACGATTCCAGCAGTCACCCAATCCTCGATCTTTATGTACTGCCCAAATCTCACCATCAGAATAATCATTGCCTGCGGTGGTAATTAGCTGAGGGTTACGAGGTTTTGCATTATCTATAAGCCAATATCCACTAGCTGCGTTGTAAGCACCCATCCAACAGCTATGGACAGCTAAAGTATGAGTAGCATCCACTGGTATAAACTCCCAATCAAGCATACTAGAACCATACTCAGCCATCTGTTGATATGCCTCAGTTTTCGGGTTGACCAGTTCACAATCTCCCATTTTCTCTTCTGAACCTACTAAAAGAGGATCATTAATATTTACCCACTTGTTTATATTGGCCTGAAAGTAAGCCTGTTTTGATGCGGATAGTGTCTTATTGTCTTCATCCGAATAAGCAAATGCTTTGTTGATCACAGGTATGGGTTTAGCAGATTTTGGTGTTTGCTTACTAGCATGGTTTTTACTCACCAATGCTATTGGCGTGCCCACTCTACCTTGTACCTCATCAAGTTTAAGCAACACCGCTCCCATACCTTTGTCACTAATCGTCCAGCGATCACTACCTACTCTTACTTCTATTTTTGCATTCAGGCGAGCGTGACGAAGCAATTGCTTGGTTTGATTTTCATCTAGCATATGCCTAGAATCATCATCACTTCTACTATTGATAGCGCCGTAACTTTTGTCATTTAGCCATAACTCGGTATGGCTAGATTCATTACCAGTATTCAAACTATCATCAGATGATGACTGGTAAAACTCATCATCTGAATATATAAAGTCTACATATACTTTTGGCAAAGCTTTCTTCGGCTCTACAACCATTAATATCGAGACTGGACCAC
This sequence comes from Psychrobacter fjordensis, assembly GCF_904845995.1. Taxonomy (NCBI): domain Bacteria; kingdom Pseudomonadati; phylum Pseudomonadota; class Gammaproteobacteria; order Moraxellales; family Moraxellaceae; genus Psychrobacter; species Psychrobacter fjordensis. Next base: position 1,350,106 of record NZ_CAJGYP010000001.1, on the reverse strand, counting down.
TACCAACACCTTCTTCAGCATAACCTGCTGCTCGGCAAGTCAAAGTGTTGTCGCAAACCACTTGCCAATCATCTTTAACAAAGCCCCAACCTTCAAATGGATCACCATACGCATCTGACGCCACAGCGGGTAGCGAAAACAAACCAATCGTCATCAAAGCCATTACTAGTTTCACAATTCTTCTTCCTTGTGTTAGGGTCTGTTATAGCGACTATTTATATTGACTGACGGTAGCCCTGCTAGCCTAAAAAACTATCTTTTGGCAATCAATGTCGCGCGCATTGGGGCAGGATAGCCTTCCATGGTTTTAGTCGAGTCATTAGGATCCAAAAAGTCTGCTAACGAATGATAAGTCATCCATTCGGTTTGTCGCTGCTCTTCTGTCGAAGTCACTGCCACATCGACGCAGCGCACATCTGAGAACCCAGCTTTTTCTAACCAACCAATTAATGCTGCGACTGATGGCAAAAAGTACACGTTATTCATCTGCGCATAACGGTCGTGTGGCACTAGTACGGTATTGGCATCGCCTTCAACAACTAACGTCTCAAGCACTAGCTCACCACCTTTGACCAACTGACCTCTGAGCTGCTGTAAATGCTCAAAAGGTGACTGGCGATGATAAAGCACGCCCATACTAAATACGGTGTCAAACAACTGGCTGTGTGCAGGCAAGGCTTCCAGCGGTACAGGGATATAATGTGTACGGTAGCGGCCCCTGTCCTTAGCATGAGTATAAGTATGAGCATCTGCTGCGCCAACGAAATGACGAATTGCCATAAACTGATGATAAAACAAGCATGACGGATCAATGATAATGACCGTATCCGCCCCTGCCCCTGCCATACGCCAGCCGTGATAACCAGAGCCACCGCCTACATCTAACACGCGGCGACCTTCTAAACTACCCAAATGCGGCGCAACTCGCTGCCACTTCCAATCACTGTGCCACTCGGTATCAATCTTAATACCTGATTCATCATCGCCAATCTGACTGCCGATTTGACCGCCGATCTGAAATGGCCCTTTGCGCCATGGCATCAGCTGCTTTAACAGTGCCATTGCTTGTTTACGCTCAGACTCATTAAGACTGGCATCAATCGTCAAGGTATCACTGTTTAGATCGACATTATTGACGGTTAGTGTTGGCAAGCGAACGACTGACGCTTGGTAGGCAGGCGCGTGCGCATAATTGGCTTTGTCTTTGATAGCATTTAGCCATGTTGGTAATTGCTTAAGCCACTCATAAGCGATCGGCTGCTGCTGTGCCAGCTCTAGCAAGGTTAAATACAATTCGCGTTCGGCGTTGATGATAGTGTCGTTGAGCATAAAAGCAGGTTACCGTGTTGATTGAGAAATAACTGTGTGAAAAGTAAGGATTATTTAAACGCCACAATAGACACAAAGTTCAAAAACTGAAACCATGTCAGATGACGCTTAAAACCAACATCGCTTAACCGTGCATGATGCTCGTCCAAAGTATCGGTGATAAGGACGTTCTCTAACGCATTGCGCTTGCCGCTAATTTCCATTTCGGTATAACCATTGGCACGTTTAAAGTCATAATAACGCTCAACCAACCACGCATCATACTGCTCATCAAATGCGTGGGTTTTTTCAGTCAGTACTAATATGCCACCTTCGCTCAATGCCGCATAAATCTTCTCTAGCACCGCGACTCTATCGGCAGCTGGTAAAAACTGTAGCGTTAAATTCAAAATCACCATATCGCATGGCTCAAGCTCAATATCGCGGATATCAGCAGTGATTACTTCGATATCGTGCTCAGGATAGTTTTCACTTAGCAGCGTGGTCGCCTCTGTCGTCATCGCTGGTGAGATATCAATCGCCTTAATCTGCAAGTCTTGCGCCTCAAATTCGCCTGCTAGCGCCATCGTAGCCCCGCCAAGTGAGCAACCCAAATCATAAATGCGGCTGACACGTTGACCATTATCACCTTGCTGACGATACTTACAATGACGACGGGCAAAGATAGGAAGCATCGCCAGCACTTGACCATAACCGGGCACACTGCGACGTATCATATCGGGAAAACAAGCCACTACCTGCTCATCAAATGAAAAGCGCGACGCTTTATCCAGCGGTGTGGTAAACGGTTTGTCAAATAGGGTGTCATGTTTGATAGTAGGCTTGGATTGGCTCATGGTGCGACTCATTTTTTGATAATAGAACTTAAATTAGGAAATATTTGGCGATTTTGCTCGTCATTATGAAGTGAGAACAAAGCAACGTATAGGTCATTCAATTTAACAAAGGTACAAGGCAACCGAGTGCAGATATATAGGCAATACTGCAAGCGAGGTTAATGCTGTAACTTGTTTATAGTGAATGTCCTATAGCAAAAATCCATTATAACATTACTGTTTGTTACTTATCGCGTTTGGCTCGCCTGCTAAGCTGAATAAGTAGTGCTAAGGGTAGTGAGACATTGAAAAGAAACATTGAAAAGTGAAAACATCACAACCAAATACAGCACTTAATTCATATCTATAATAATAGGAAAAATTATGCAAACCATTATATTAGGCGGCGGCTGCTTCTGGTGTACCGAATCCATATTTTTATCAGTGAAAGGCGTTCAATCTGTCGTATCAGGTTATATGGGCGGCGATGCTGTCTCTGCCAATTATGAAGATGTCTGTAGCGGAACGACAGGCCACGTTGAAGTGATTAAAGTCGAGTTTGATGACACTATCGTACCATTAGAAGTTATCTTAGATGCTTTCTTTGCGACTCATGATCCCACCACGATGGATCGTCAAGGTAATGATGTCGGTAGCCAGTACCGCAGTGTTGTGTTTTACACTGATGAAAATCAAAAACCAACTGTCGACCGTACCATTAATAAATTGCGTGATATGGGTGTCAGCGTGGTCACTGAAGTACATCCTGCCGTTGATTTCTACAAAGCTGAAGAAGCACATCAAGACTTCTTTAATAGAAACCCAGGACAAGGCTATTGCAACTTTGCAATCCCGCCAAAGCTTGCGAAACTACGTAAAGAATTCAGTCAGTACATGGTAAGCTAAATAGCGAATTGCATTAGCATTTATGTGTTTAGAATAAATACTTAGCGCCATATTTGATAAAAGCCAAACGCCTATATTGCAAGCGTTTGGCTTTTTAATGTTGTCAGTAGTATCCATTAAATCGCTATAGCAACAAACGTAAAATAAAGGCTAATATCATGAATCCAGAATTTTGGCAAACACGCTGGCAGGAGAAACGCATTGGCTTTAACCAGTCTGTGGTGAATCCATTATTAGTGAAATACTTGAGCCATTTAAACGTGCCAGCAGGCGGTTGTATCTTTGTGCCTTTATGTGGCAAGTCGATAGATATGGTTTGGCTAGCAGCGCAAGGCCATGATGTGGTGGGTGTTGAATTAGTAGAAACAGCGGTACAGGCATTCTTTGCTGAACAAAATATCGTGCCCACTCTGCATGAGCATAAAACTAGCCCCACTCTCAAATATTATCGCGGTCAGTTGTCGGGACAAACCATTACTTTATGGGTCGCTAATATTTTTGCACTGACGCCTAAAGATATTGGCACCATCAATGCCGTATATGATAAAGCTGCATTGATTGCCCTGCCAGCCGATATGCGTGTGAAGTATAGCGAGCAAGTTCTACAGCTTAGCGATACTGCTGGTAAAGGATATGCTCCGCAATTATTAATCACGCTCAATTATGATCAGAGTAAAAGAAATGGGCCACCTTTTTCAATTGACGATGAACAAATACAACAGTATTACGGCCAGCATTATCAAATCAGCGAACTCGCTAGCGAACCTACTTCTGTAGGATCGACACCTGAGTTGACGGTGACAGAGCATGTCTGGCTGTTAAACAATAAATAAAATGCTAAGCACAGCGATTAAGCAGCTATTAAAAAAATAACGGAGCGTTCTCATGAAAGTTTTAGTCAGTATGATAAGTTTAATCGCATTTTTGCTGGTTGCACTACCAGCACCACTTTATAGATTTGGGGTTGTAGAGTTAGGCACTGCCTTTACAGGATTCAAATTTGGTCTTGTTGTTGGTATTGCGGCACTCGTACTATTAGCGATTCAAGTTATATTTAAACGTAAAACGGTCAGCATAGCTAGCGCAGCAATAGCCGTTATATTTTCTGCGATTGCTATCGCTCTTCCACTCGGCATGATGACTACTGCCAAAAACGTACCACCTATTCATGATATTTCAACCGATGTAGTGAATCCACCTGAGTTTGTCGCGATTGCGCCCCTACGTGCAGATGCGCCAAATCCAGTAGAGTACGCAGGTGCAGAAGCGGCTGAACAACAACGTACGGCCTATCCTGACCTACAGACATTGACCTACTCTCAATCAAAGCCTGAACTGGTTGAGGCATCTAAACAAGCCGTTGAGAATTTAGGTTGGGAGCTAGTCGATACTGATGCAAATGAAGGCATCGTTGAAGCAACAGAGACGACTGCCTGGTTTGGCTTTAAAGATGATATCATCATTCGTGTGACTGACAACGATAGCGAACGCTTGGTTGATATCCGTAGTAAATCACGAGTTGGTAAAAGTGATTTGGGTAAAAATGCGGCACGTATTCATGCGTTGATTGAAGAGTTGGATAGTGTACTTTCAAAGTAATTAGGTTTGAATAGGGTGCGAATGACCGAAGCCGTACTGATTTCATCACTCTATTCATCTCGATATTTTTATCAGAAACCCTCTTCTAATCTTGCGCCACCGTCAATTTATAGTAACCATTCACAATCTTAGTCCTTCGATACCTTTTCTTTACTGTTTAGATTGGTTACTCTAGGTGGATACTGCTTTTACCTACTTTGTTTTACTTTTCAATGACCGTTTCGATGTTTATAGGATATTTCCATGCGTTTGACTTCACTTTCTAACTTATCGCTACTTAGTATTGCTGTCGGGCTGAGTTTTGCTAGCACTGCCCAAGCTGCCAGACCAGATGCCCCAGATTTATCAAATGCTGAATTCCAACAATGTCTAGACGGGCTAAAAAATTCTAGCAAATTCAGCGGCGTCGACAGTTTCACCTTTAACAATTACCGCCCTACCCAGCCTGATCCTAGCGTGATTCAATCACTCAATTATCAGCCAGAGTTTCAAAAAGATGTGTGGGATTATCTCTCAGCGCTAGTAGACAAAGAGCGCGTAGAGGACGGTATCCGTGCCAAGCGCCAATGGAGCGATACACTACGCCAAATCGAGTCACGTTATGGTGTAAAAGCTGAGCATGTATTAGGGGTGTGGGGCGTTGAATCTAACTTCGGTCAGACCTTGGGCAAAAAACCCTTATTTGAGTCTTTAGCGACACTGTCATGCTTTGATCGCCGCCAAAGTTACTTTCAAGGCGAGTATGCTAATGCTCTAAAAATCGTCCAAAATGGTGATATCGCACCGAGTGATATGACAGGATCATGGGCAGGTGCTTTTGGACAGACACAGTTTATGCCAAGTACTTTTTTAGAGCTGGCCGTTGATTTTGATGGTGATGGACGCCGTGACTTAGTTAACAATGTTCCTGACGCACTTGCCTCCACTGCGAACTTTTTGAGTAAGCGCGGCTACCGCTCAGGCGAGCCTTGGGGTTATGAGGTCAAACTGCCTGATGGCTATTGGGCAGCGTCTGACCGTAAAAACAAAAAGTCTATTAGTCACTGGCGTGGTCAAGGCCTAACACTCGCGAATGGTGGCTCTCTACCGTCTGATTTAAGCAGCGCAGGACTATTATTACCTGCTGGTATTGAAGGCCCTGCATTTTTGGTTGGTAAAAACTTCGATACGTTTTATTCATACAATGCCTCAGAAAATTACGCATTGGCAATCGCTCATTTAGCAGACCTAATCACCCGCGAAGACAGCAGCAAAACCGACTTTGCCACAGCGTGGCCAACGGATGACCCAGGAATCAGCCGCCAACAAGCAAAAGACATTCAACAAGCACTATTAAATGCTGGTTATGATATTGGTGGTGTTGATGGCATCATTGGTGATAACACTCGTACTGCTATCCAGCAATACCAATCTAGTAAAGGTATATTTCCAGCAGATGGCCGCGCAGGACAGAAATTCTATCGCGCAATCGTTGGTAATGCAGCGCCAAATCAAACTCAGTATAGCCAACCTGCAAATAGCAGACCTTTAAACCCTGCCCCTGCTGATCGTATGGGACAACTGATCCAACAGCAAACGACCACACCTAACAGCAATTATTCGGCGCAACCAGCTGCTCAATCATCGACGTCTGGCAATACACGCTATCGCCGCGTTACTAGTGCCGATGGTACTATTCAGCTCGTCCGTGTTGACGAAGGTTCGTAAGATTAAATAATCTAATCTTCAGCACATAAAAAAGCCACACTATGATTAACGTGGCTTTTTTTGGTTTTTCAGAAAGTCATATAGTTTTTTGAAAGCTAGAATAGCAACTTAAACGATAGGTGGTGGGTTTGGCTTACCGTTGTCACCATCCCAGTTTTCACGCGCTTTGTCATCTAAATCAGCAGGGGTTTTTGATTCCCACTTGCCATTCTCTTTCCAAGTTGCATCACCCCAATCTTCGTCTTGTTCTTTTCTATCCAAATCTTTATAAGCTTGGCTTGGATCGATACCACGGCGTTTCATATCTGCTACTTGCTCTTCTAATGTATGAAACTGTTCAGAGTCATGCATCGTTTTTTCTAAACCATCTAATTCATTTCTTAGTTCGTCACGTTTATCGTTACTCATTACATGCTCTCCTTAATGGGTCAATATTATTGTACGTTTTATACGTTTGTAATTTTAATATAAGCGATATGTTCATCATAAACATCTAACCAGTCTTATTATCACCAGTCTTGAACGGATTCACAACCATTGGCTCGTATGCTTTGTATTACAAAACGTATTCATAGAATCATATGTACTACTGACAATATCGACCATGATAGATATTTTAAAATTGAGGAGATATGAGAAGTACTAATAATAATTGCTACTAAAAAGGTATATTTATCATTGCGACTGAGAATCCGAGTTTTTCCACAGATTCTTTGCATAAAAGGTCAATTTCCAGAGCTCTTGTGAAGCTCGAGTACCGTATGTGGTTAGCTGTATCCAGTTGGCACCAACCAGTTGACGCTGCAATTTATTTAAATCATCTTGAGAAATTTGGCAGCGCGAGACAGCATGAACATTGGGCATATCTTGTTTGACGTCTTGCTCAGCCTTTGATGCTATGAGGCGATTCATGGTGTTTTGCAGACCATAGCTAGAAAAGTTCGATGGGATTTTCATTAATGAGACCAGTATCTCTTCCCACGTTAATGCCAGCAGTCTGGTCACATCTGTTAAATTACCACCCTCATAAGCTTGGGCGCTATACCGAACCTCTATCCCTTCTGTCAATACAATCGGTTGGCTCACACTATCCGCCGCAAAGGCTTCATCGACAGGACTGTCTTTCTTAACAGTTTTATTAGTAGATAATATATCTGCAAATCTTTCAGCCACTGATTGGTTACTGAACTTGATGGTTTCCTCATTAGCCCTTACCCAGCCGCCAGTCACCTTATGATCAACCATGATATTGTCGTAAGCTTTTGCGATCAGTTTTTCGACATCAGCTTCTGTATCATAATAATATAGTTGATTGTCTTGCCTAGTCACCAACTTAATGAACTCTTGTAGTTGACGGCTAATGAGCGCATCTTGAGGATGGTTTTTGACTAACACAAATAAGGGTTTACTTTTGGCTTTAGCATTCAAATAGCTCAAATGCATTTGACTGACGCCTGTTCTTTGTACCGTACCGTAGCTGTCTCCAATGATCATCGCCACATAATCGCAGGAATCGATACATTGTCGACCATATAAAGAGGCTGTCGGTAATTGGCTCGACACATCATAGGTCAAAAATGCAAACGGCTGAAAAAATATCGCTAAGCTGTCTAAGACCAACAACTGGTCATTATCAGCGCATATGATATGAATATGGTAGCGACGGTTTGGCACAATCACCTCTAAAATCAGGTCATGATATAAAAGAATATGATATAAAAGAGAGTACAAATATCTTGTTTTGCACAGACTAGCACAGTCTTATAAAAATTGGGTTCAATTTATTTTAATGATATAAGTATGATTATGGGCTTTATATAAGCAGAATCAGTCGCCCTTACTTAGCATAATATTGTAATACAACTTCGCTGCCAAGCAACCGCGTGATCAAAACATCCAGTTTGTCATCATATTTGGTCGCATAAAAAACCAATGGCGACCGCAGATTAATATCTGAGCCACCAATGGCAGCTAGACCATTTGACTGACTCTTAATTGACGCTGACAGCTGGTTTACGACCAATAGTTGTTTGACGCGCTCGGCGATTGCTTGTCCAGAGTCAACCACTTGCATCGATAACTGCTGCTGAGCAATCTCATCTAATAAGAATGCTTTAAAAAACGGATAATGCGTACAGCCTAGTACCAATTGGTCAATACCATCATTTGCAAACACTTGTAGCTGCTGGCGCAAATTTAGAGCCGTTTCGCTTTCCTCTGGCATCCCAGCCTCTACCCAAGGGACCAATTGCGGATCAAAATACTTGGTAACTATCGTACGATTAGGTTTGGCGACGTTATTGATAACATCATTCAGCAACGTACCATTCAAAGTCGCCTTGGTCGCTAATACTGCAACGCGACCACTTTTACTCGCGAGCACTGCGGGCTTCAAGGCAGGGACTAAACCAACGATAGGTAACTGCGGATAATAACGCCGTGCTGTCTCAAGTGCATAAGCTGAGGCACTGTTGCACGCAATGACGATAAGCTTACAGCCTTGCTGATACAACCACTCTACTGCCGTCAACGTTAGCGCTTCGATATCTGCACTGTCACGATTACCATAAGGTACATTCAGCGTATCAGCATAATAGACATAACGCTCAGTAGGTAATTGCTTCGCTAAATGTAGATAGACAGACAGTCCCCCGAGACCAGAATCAAACAGTCCAATTGGTGCGTTTCGACTTATATTATGCACAGTGGTATTAATGCCAGTTTTAATAACAGCAGCATTAGGTATACATTCAGAGCCGTTACTATTAAGACCATCTGAGCGTACTTTGATTATATTCGGGGTATTACTTGCGGCAATATCCATGATTACGTTACTGCCATTTTTATACACATATCGTCATCTTTATACTACTTATTCAATCGCGGATTGACTTGAATATAGTCATTCCACTATAAAAGTATTACTGCGTTAATCTCGCTTGAAGTATTAAATATACATCTACACTCATCAGTTGCCTTGTACTACTTTTAAATTGAATCGACTATATCATACCGCTATCAGTGTTTTAGTTGATAAAAATCATTCTATCTACTAAGTGTAGCGTAATTTACCAGTGTTGTTAATCGGCTGGCATCGACAATTGATATGAGTTGCCACCACTTTGTAAGGTTAATATTACTTTACCATCTTGCTCTTTCAGTTCACCGATTTCTGTCAAATGATAAAAGGTGTTGCGGCCGATCAGTGCTGTCAGACCGTTCCTCACGGGCATATAAGGACGTATTTGCGTTTCAGGTATTTTTCCCTGATAACTATCAGCATCTATTTCTACATCAGACGTTGTATGGTCGGTTGTATTACGATCTTTAGCATTATACGCCTTTAATATGATTTGATGCTCATCATCTAAACGTACCACATCACCTGTGGTGGTCGTAAACTCTAACCAACTTTCACTGCCCTCATTGACGATACCGACATCATTGATTAGGAGTGGCGCATCTTCAACTTGAATGCGGATTTTTTGCACAGGAGTTTTCAAAAAGTACTCGACGATGCCCTCATTTTCTTCTTTCCATAATATAGTCGCAAACAAGCTGACTAATGACTCTCTAGTCATTTCACCACCTTCATGCCACCACTCGCCATTTTCCTTTATGACCAAATCCATATCGGCCACATTTTCAGGATGCCAGTTCTCTAATGGTGGTATCGCGCGACCCTTACGTGACCCTGCAGTAGACTTTAAATATAGGCTAAGCGCATCCATATTATTTAGGTCGGGTGACACGTCGTTATTGACTTCAGCGCTATTTTTACGATTACTAGCAGCACTATTATTATCGTTATTCATTGTATAATCCTTTACCTAGTATTCAAAGTTTGGCAAATCTATTATTACTATAAATTTTAGTTTCGGGTATGATGAGACCATGTCATCATAAACCACTCATTAACTCGATATTACCTTAACACCTATACTCATAAATGCGTATCGTGTTTATAGGACTTTTCTTTTATAATGAGTAACGATTTTTTATTTTTATAGAAACGATCAAGTGGCTATTGTGTCAATGACACATTTTACGTTATGTGTTGATATCTTTAAGTAAATTGATCTCAATAGCAACGTGATCAATTGATGCCGCAAAGACAGTTTTTATCGGGCAGCCATATGTCTGAGTAACGTTAGCGCCGCAACTCTATTATTCAATTGTTAAGCTAATGATGCCCTGAGATAAGCCACTAAAAGTTTAGGAGTAGGTATGCAAGAGCCAAACAATCAAGAAGCAGTCATCGACGGTAATACTGTGAACACTGATAAGCCAGAAACAGCAAATCTGAACAAAGCAGAGCCAGAAGTTGCAACACAAGAAGTGGCAGTCGAAGAAGTGCCAATCGGAGAAGTCGCGGTGGAAGAGCAACTTGCTGAAGAAGTTGTTATCGAAAAAGCACCAGAGCCAGTCGTAGAACCTGTGGCGGCAGAGCCTGAAATCGAACGTGAATCAATGGAGTTCGATGTCATCATCGTTGGTGGCGGACCTGCTGGTCTCTCTGCTGCTATTCGTCTACGCCAACTTGCTATTGCAGCTGGTAATGATGAGTTTATGGTTTGTGTGGTCGAAAAAGGCTCTGAATTTGGCGCGCATACCTTATCTGGTGCTGTCATCGAACCACGTGCTTTGAACGAGCTAATTCCAGACTGGAAAGAAAAAGGCGCACCGCTTAACGTGCCAGCGACCGAAGATCGCTTCTACTATCTAAACTCAGCCACACGCTCTACTAAAGTGCCTGACTCTCTGATTCCAGGGCCGATGCACAATGACGGCAACTATATTGTCTCCTTGGGTAATGTGGTTCGTTGGTTAGCCGTACAAGCAGAAGAGCTAGAAGTTATGATGTTCCCAGGCTTCCCTGCCGATGACATCTTATATAATGACGATGGCTCTGTACGCGGTGTCTTAACGGGTGATATGGGCGTGGCTGCTAATGGCGAAGCCAAGCCAAGCTTTGAGCCTGGTTACGAGCTGCTTGCCAAATATACTATCTTTGCTGAAGGTAGCCGCGGTCACCTAGGCAAACGCTTGATCAGCCGTTTTGATCTTGATAAAGACTCAGATCCTCAGCATTACGGTCTTGGCTTAAAAGAGCTGTGGGACGTTGTGCCTGAAAAACATGAGCAAGGTGTAGTGATGCACGGTCTTGGTTGGCCATTAACCGAAACGGGTTCTACTGGTGGCTGGTGGTTGTACTTTGATGAAAACAACCAAGTCAGCTTTGGTCTTGTCGCTGATTTGTCTTATCACAACCCATATATGTCGCCATTTGATGAGATGCAGCGTTTGAAAACGCATCCAGTCATTAAAAACGTACTAGAAGGCGGCAAACGCATCTCTTACGGCGCACGTGCATTGACTAAAGGCGGTCTAAACTCACTACCGAAATTCACCTTCCCAGGTGGTGTTTTGGTCGGTGATGATGCTGGCTTCTTGAACCCTGCCAAAATCAAGGGTACTCATACTTCGATGAAGTCAGGTATGTTGGCTGCTGAAGCTATCTTTGAAGCCTTACAAGCTGACCGTCAGCATGATGAAGTCGTTGCTTATGCAACAATGTATAAAGAGTCATGGTTGTATCAAGACAACTACGAGTCACGTAACTTCTCGCCTGCGATACATCGCATGGGTCTATTTATGGGCGGTGCTTTCACCTTTATTGAGCACAATCTATTAAAAGGTAAAATGCCATTTACCTTACATGACAACCTACCAGATTACGATCAGCTAGAGCGTGCTAGTCAGGCTTATCAGCCAACTTACCTCAAGCCTGATGGCAAACTGGTCTTTGATAAATTGTCATCGGTATTTATCTCTAATACCAACCATGCTGAAGATCAGCCGACGCATTTAAAACTGACCGATCCAACGGTTCCTGTCTCAATTAACTTACCTTTATACGCAGAGCCTGCGCGTTTATATTGCCCAGCCGGTGTTTATGAAGTGGTTAAAAATGCTGAAGGTGCTAAGTTTGTTATCAATGCACAAAACTGTGTACATTGTAAAACGTGTGATATCAAAGATCCTTCGCAAAACATCACTTGGGTAACGCCAGAAGGTGGCGGTGGTCCTAACTACCCAAATATGTAATCTATGATTGGCGCAGTTATTGCTCCTATATAGTCATTCCACTATAAAAATATGACAGCGTTAACCTCGCTTGAAGTATCACATATACATCTACACTCGGTTGCCTTGTACTACTTTTAAATTGAATCGACTATAACGTAATAGTAGCTCAATAAAAAACCGCCCTTTCTCATATAGAAAGGGCGGTTTTTTGTACTTATAGATTTCATTTAATCATCAAAATTAATCTGTCCAGGCATCACGATTGGCTTCATCTTTCAGCTTCACGAAATCATCAGGGTTAAATTTGATTTGATCCCCTGTTTTGCCCTCTTTTATTTGACGTTCATAATCACGTAAAATTCTAAGTGCAACTGGAGATAGCATGACAATAGCTACCAAGTTGACCAATGCCATCAGACCCATTGATAAATCAGCGAAATTCCAGATAGCAGGTAAGCTGGCAACCGCACCAATGAACACCATGCCCAATACCATAAAGCGGAAAACCATGATCATCACCTTGGCATTTTTGGCACCAGAGATAAACTCAAGATTCGACTCACCATAGCTATAGTTGGCGATGATAGAAGTGAACGAAAAGAAGAAAATAGCGATGGCAACGAACACCACACCTAAGTCACCCACATACTGTGATAGTGCTAGCTGAGTCAGCTGAATACCTTCTTGTTCAACATTTGGATCGACTACACCAGACAATATAATAATCGACGCTGTTGCTGTACAGATAATGAGCGTATCCATAAATACACCCAGCATTTGCATGAAGCCTTGCACTGCGGGATGATCAGGATGGCTTTTTGCAGTTGCCGCCGCATTAGGCGCTGAACCCATACCTGCTTCGTTAGAGAATAAGCCACGTTTGATACCATTAATCATTGCCTGAGCAATACCATAACCAATCACACCACCTGCTGCTTGCTCAAAACCAAATGCTGATTTTACAATCAAAGCAATCGCTGCTGGGAACTGGCTAAAGTTGGTAACGATAATATATAAGGCTAACAATACATACAAAATAGCCATGACTGGTACGATTTTACCCGCGATACGAGCAACCGAACGCAAGCCACCGAATACGACTGGCGCCACTAAGACTACTAATATCAAGCCTGTCATCCACGTTGGAATACCGAAGGCTTCATGCGTTGCCTGTGCGATGGTATTTGACTGCACGCCGTTGAACGCCAAGCCGAAAGCAACAAGCAAACATAATGAGAAAAATATCGCCAACCAACGCTTACCCAAACCTTTTTCAATATAGTAAGCCGGTCCACCACGATAGACATTGTCAGTGTGCGGTACTTTATATGCTTGAGCCAGCGTTGATTCGATGAAGCTCGTTGACATACCGACGATTGCAGTCATCCACATCCAAAACACAGCACCTGGACCACCAAGGTAAATGGCAATGGCTACCCCTGCCAAGTTACCTGTGCCGACACGGGCTGCTAATGATGTCATCAATGCTTCAAACGAGCTAATACCGCCATCTTTACGCCCTTGATTAGAAACGCGTAATAGCTTCCACATATGGCCAAAATGACGAAACTGAATAAAGCGTGTAATAATGGTAAAGTAAAGACCTGCGCCAATCAGTACGAACACTAACAATCCATACCAAGGGTTACTGGCAATCAGCCAATCATTGTTACCCCAAATAATACTGACACCATAGTTTACGATGCTATTAAACCAACCTGCTATTCCGTCATTCATACGGACTCCTCATTAACGATTAATACTTTATAGACTTTTTCTAAGAGTTGTATCGATATCATATTTTGACTGATGCAAGACTTTAGAAATCTTGTTCAAAATATTCGATACCAAAATATCATGTGCATGATATAGTATTGAGTGATTAACAATTATCACATTTGGTTATTAATTCTGATAATATATTTATTAAATAAATGTTACTTACACTTGATATAATATAGAATGTATTGAGTAACAATTTAACAGCACTTATTAACTATTGTTTTATTTTCCTGCGATTTTGACCGTTAACAGGATATATAATAGTATTAGATGCTATACAGATAGCTGAAATGCACACTCAATTATTGTCATTACTTCTATTTAGTATAGGCAAAATGCATTTTAGACATTTATGTTGATGTAATATTTACTGGTCAACATGAATTTTTGAAACATTAAAAATGTTCAGGCCCTTGTCAGGAAGACAAGATTGCAAAAAAGACAGTGGATTGTCCTACTCCCTCTCTCTCTTCCTCGATAAGCCCTATTATTCCCATACAACATTTTTAATAAAAGTGACCGATGCAATACTGAAGCATTCATTTATCACTTTTGGCAATCAGCTTTCAGTAAAAATATGCTGTTACGTATTGCGTTTCCCACTGTTTGGCACAGTACGTATCTATTTTTTATGACCATTTAAGTAATAAAAAATAGCCAAAACCTTTCTCATGTTGTTGGTACTTTTTTAGTAACACTATTAAATAATTTTGGATTTGCAGTCTATCAAGCAAATTGTTGCCATAGATATAATATCGCGGTAATCGATAAATGTGAAACCATCACGATTTAGTAAAATTATACCGACAATAACATTTTAGGTAAGACAAAAGGAGTTGTCCTATGGAGAACCACAGCGATTCATCTGGATATTGGAAAGCCAATATTCGTCTCATTCAAGGTTGCCTTGTCGTTTGGGTACTATGCTCGTACGGCTTTGGTATCTTGTTTCGTCCATTGTTAGCTGGTATCAAAATCGGTGGTACTGATCTGGGCTTTTGGTTTGCTCAGCAAGGATCTATTGGTATTTTTATCATCCTAATTTTCTTTTACGCTTGGCGTATGAATAAGTTAGATAAACAATATGGCGTAGACGAGGAATAGCCCCATGAGTCAATTTGTAATTAATCTTATTTTTGTGGGTCTATCTTTCGCACTGTACTTCGGTATCGCGATTTGGGCTCGTGCTGGTTCGACCAGTGAATTTTATGTTGCTGGCGGTGGTGTCCATCCGGTCGTTAACGGTATGGCAACCGCTGCTGACTGGATGAGTGCGGCGTCATTTATCTCAATGGCAGGTCTGATTGCTGCTGGTGGTTATGGCGCTTCTACCTATTTGATGGGTTGGACAGGCGGTTACGTTCTACTAGCAATGCTTTTAGCGCCTTACTTGCGTAAATTTGGTAAGTTCACGGTTCCGGACTTTATCGGCGATCGTTTCTACTCAAAAACGGCTGCTATGATTGCTGTGGTTTGTTTGATTACTGCATCGACCACTTACGTTATCGGTCAGATGACCGGTGCTGGTGTTGCATTCTCACGCTTCTTAGAAGTTGAGAGTAGTACTGGTCTTATTATCGCTGCTATTGTTGTCTTCTTTTATGCTGTACTTGGTGGTATGAAAGGGATTACCTATACGCAGGTTGCACAGTATGTGGTTCTGATGATTGCCTATACTATCCCTGCCGTCTTTATTTCACTTGAGTTAACAGGTAACCCGATTCCAGGTTTAGGTTTGTTCTCAAACCATGTTGAATCAGGTGTGCCTATTTTGACCAAGCTGAATCAAGTCGTTACTGACTTAGGTTTTTCTTCGTATACTGCTGACGTACCTAACAAGCTCAACATGGTACTGTTTACTTTGACGCTTATGATCGGTACAGCAGGTCTACCACACGTTATCATTCGCTTTTTCACTGTACCTAAAGTCGCTGATGCTCGTTGGACTGCTGGTTGGACGTTAGTATTTATCTCACTATTGTACTTCACTGCTCCAGCAGTAGGTGCTATGGCGCGCTTAAACTTAGTAGATACTATCTATCCACAAGGTGTTGAAAACCAACCTATTCTTAATGATGATCGTCCTGATTGGATGAAAACTTGGGAAGAAACAGGTCTTATCAAGTATAACGATCTAAACAATGATGGTCGTATCCAGTTATATAGCGACAGTGGACTTGGTGCCGCTCAGATCGCCCTTAATACTGCTCAAGCTGACGGTGGCGATGTTGCTGCAGCAACTGCAGCAGTAGAAACCGCTCGTATTGCACATGATGCAGAGCTTGATGGTCGTTTTGCTGACGCTGGATGGGCAGGTAACGAGCTTGATGTTAACGCTGATATCTTAGTTCTAGCGAATCCAGAGATTGCACAGCTTCCACCATGGGTTATTGGTCTTATCGCTGCAGGTGGTTTGGCAGCAGCACTATCAACAGCTGCAGGTCTACTGCTCGCAATTTCATCAGCCATCAGTCATGACTTGATTAAAGGTAACTTAAACCCAAATATTACTGATGCACAAGAATTGAAGTATGCTCGTATCACTATGGGTGTAGCGATTGTAGTAGCGACTTACTTAGGTATGAATCCACCAGGATTTGCCGCACAGGTTGTAGCACTGGCCTTCGGTATTGCTGCCTCTTCATTGTTCCCTGTATTAATGATGGGTATTTTCTCTAAACGCATCAACAATCTTGGTGCTATTGCAGGTATGTTGACTGGTTTAATAGTCGTTCTTGTCTATATCTTTATGTTCAAAGGTTGGTTCTTCATCAGCGGTACCGCTAACTTCCCTGATACTGAAGAGTACTGGTTATTTGGTATCTCACCATTATCATTTGGTGCAGTTGGTGCATTGCTTAACTTCATCGTAGCATTCGCTGTATCTTATGCTACTGCGCCACCACCAGCACATATCCAAGAATTGGTTGAGAGCGTACGTTCTCCACGTGGCGCTGGCGGTGCAGTCGACCACTAAGCTCACAACTGAGGATATATCTTCTGTTACTATATATCACTCACAGGCAGTAATTGCTTGTGGGTGATTTTTTTATCCTATAGCTATAATAACTAGATTTTTAATTTATCCAATAGGTTCAATTAAACACATCTAACGCATTAAGGAATATTTTATGCTTTTTGAGTTTATCGCTACCATCGCTGCCGCATTTGGTATGGCTGGAATAGCACTTATCATAACTCACCTCAGCAAACTGGCAGGCAAACGCGCCCCTAAATGGCTGATTCCCTTATTTGCTGCTATTGGTATGTTTGCATTTCAGATAAACCAGGAGTACAGCTGGTATGGTCAACAAGTTGAAAAGCTACCAGAAGGCGTAGAAGTCGTCAAAACAGCAGAAAGCACGGAGTGGTTCCGTCCATGGTCTTACGCTAAGCCGCAAATATTACGGTTTATCGCTGCCGATATTGGAAACGCTAGTGTACAAATAGATAACCCAGATATACATTTATTCAATTTGTATTTATTTGAAAGACGAAGAAGTATAGAGAAAGTCCCTCAAGTTATCGATTGCAGTATTCCTGCACGTGCAGACTACGTTATACCTGAGAAAGGCAACACCCTATCGATTGACGAACATGTAAAGCAAACGACTGCATGGCGAGATTTAGCCAAAGATGATCCATTGTTTATCAGAATTTGCACTGATAAATAGAGCTAACGAATTAAAAGAGAGTTAATACAGAAAATCCATTAGCATTAAACTTTTCAAAAAGATATATGATGATAAGGCGGTATTTTAGATGAATAAAAAATCTAAATTACCGCCTTATTTACTTTGCTTTTCATTGACGAGACGTTGGCGCATAAGTATGCTTAGAATTAGCTCCTAGCAGCAGCCCCGCACATAAACCACCGAAATGTGCGGCAAAAGAGATACCTTCTTGCGGCATCAAACCTTCTTTGATAGTGAGCCAATACCCCGCCCCCATAACAATGCAAGCAATCAAATAACCCCAGCGCCGTGCAAATACAGCCCCTCCTATCATGTAACCGAGCATCGCAAAGCATAACCCTGATGCACCAATATGGATGGAGGATGGCGAACCGATAACCCAAGTAACTAACCCAGAAGCCACTATCAATTTAAGTATGGTTCGATAGGCGTTTTTTTCAAACAACCCGAATAAAAATAAAATTTGTAATAACGTTACCGTGTTGCCAAGTAAATGTGAATAATTACCATGCATCGTCCATGACGCAAAAACGCCTATCATGCTGCCCACATCTAGGGCACGTGGTACAATACCAAAAATATTCCACAGTCCAAATAATGCCACTTCATTCAGAAAAAACATCCCCCACATAGGTATTAGTACAAAAGCATATAAACCAAAAACTTGCTTAATTCGGGCTACGAACAAGGTAAATAATTGCCGCCAGTTCATATTATTTTTTATCCTTTGGGTTAATTAATTCAAGCATTTCTTACGGATTTATAGCAAATAGTGGGTGCTCTACTGGTTTAAATGACAACAATGCAGCATCTTTATCAGCCGTTAAGTAGCTATCACCATGTAATAGTGATGTCGAGTGGTAAGGAACCAAAGCAGTAGGAATGAAGCTACGTGCCGCATCGATATGCTTGATTGAATCATCAAAAAAGATATGTGGTGCAAACGTTCTCAGGACTGCAGTCTTCTCCAATCCTCCTAAGAAGAACGCCATATCAACGTTTACGCCCCACTCTCTTAGCGTCTTGATAGCACGCAGATCAGCAGGTGCATTACGAGCAGTGACTAAAGCAATCTTTATTGGAGACAGTTTCAGACCAGCTGGCAGACGCTCTTGCAAGCTCGATAGCTTGATTAATAGCTCAGCATAAGGCCCTTTTTCAATCGGCAAGTCACGCATCTGTGCTTCACGATCATGAAAAGCACGCAGGCCTTTTTGTTTATAGAGCAACTCTCCTGAATCATCAAACAACACTGCATCACCATCGAAGGCAATACGTAATTGCTCAGTATCTAACTCATAAGTATTAACAGGGGTCGCATCCAGTATCGCACAAGCACAAATATTGGCATCGGCAACTTGCTGCGCATCATCACGATTAGTGGTCAGAAATAAATCGACATTGAAATCTTTTATGTAAGGCGCAACAGGGCTACCTGAAATAAATGCTGAGCGTGAAATATTAATACCATCTGCAAGAATGGCGTTGAGTACCTGAATACCGGTGTCTGGACTACTTTTTGAGACAATGACCACTTCTACTAAAGGAGCATCGTTCTCTATATCTTGCATTTTATTATTACAATAATGGTTGAGATTCAGCAATGCTTTGATTAGTGGATATCCAGCGCCAATATCTAAGGGATCATTTTCACGCTCGGTCATGTAGTCACGAAACTCTTTGATAGCGCTTGTCGGGCGCTGCTCTAATAATTCTAATAAATAATTTTCTGATTCCGTTAAATCAAAAAGCGCGGTTGCAGAAATCGCAACTATAAGTGTGTTACTAAAATCGATGGCCATTATTTTCTCTACTTATAAAACTATCTATTCAGAAGTGCCCACCAGTTTACTACATTCACAAGCCCTTGGAATGATAAGAAAAATTATCCCCGTACAATCTATACTAATAGAAAATTCAAATTTTAAGTAATCAAAATGACCACTCAGAAAGCGTCTCTTAGTGTGGCTTTATGTGGAATTATTTGACCATATCATTATTACGCTAACTTTTTCTTTGATCATAAAAAAGCCATATTGCTATGAAAACAATATGGCCTTATTAGTAAAACATGCAGATGAACTATAAACTGTATTTTTTAAAGCTTACTTTTATAACTATAGCTTACGTTAGCAGCACTAAAGATATCGCTGGAAAAGCGACCAAGATAACCAATCGAATCAGATCAGAGACAATGAACGGCGCGACTCCTCGAAACATATCAGATAGCTTAATATGCGGTGCCATTGCCTTAATCACAAAGATATTCATCCCCATCGGTGGCGTAATCAGTCCAAGCTCTACTGTCAATACAGCGATGATACCAAACCACACTGGATCAAACCCTAACGCCACAATAATTGGATATACCACTGGAATGGTAATGACCAGCATTGCTAAAGCATCCATGAACAACCCTAAGAGGAAGTACATGATTAAGATACAGATCAGTACGATCATTGGGCTGACGTCTAACGTGCCAATCCAAGTTGCTAGTGTATAGGACAAGCGTGAGACGGAAATAAAGTAACCCAAGGCTTCTGCACCCAGTAGCATAAAAAACACCACTGCTGACAATGCGAGCGTCTCAATCAATGATTGCTTTAAACCATCTAAACGCATACCTT
The DNA here is from genome assembly GCF_904845995.1 of Psychrobacter fjordensis. NCBI lineage: Bacteria > Pseudomonadati > Pseudomonadota > Gammaproteobacteria > Moraxellales > Moraxellaceae > Psychrobacter > Psychrobacter fjordensis. The sequence goes on along the minus strand of NZ_CAJGYP010000001.1, from coordinate 1,329,556 downwards.
TGACAAAAGCATAAGCCCAAGAGACAAATGCCCCGACGGCTGCTCCTTCTGTTGGGGTAAATAACCCAAAGAAAATACCAGCGATAATCACAATAAAAATAAAGCTAAATGGAATGAGTCCCGTTAGCGAAAGCAACTTGGCTTTCAACGAAGTAGGCTCGCCGCGACGCGCTAAATGCGGCTTCCAGCGTACCATAACCATGACAGTGATTGAGTACATCACCATCCCTAACATACCCGGTAAAAAGCCAGCAATAAACATGTCACCGACAGACTGCTGAGTTAAGATCGCATAGACCAGTAACGCAATGCTGGGTGGAATCATGATACCTAATGTGCCACCCGCTGCTAAAATACCACAAGCAAAACCAGGCTGATAACCGTATTTTTCCATTTGTGGCAATGCGACTTTAGTCATGGTAGACGCGGTCGCCAATGATGACCCTGAGATTGAAGCAAAGATACCGGACGAGCCGATACCAGCAATACCTAGACTACCCCTCACACCACCAAATATTGTGCGAGTCGCATCAAACAACTTTCCTGCCATGCCCGAATGAGAAGCAAAAACACCCATAAGTATGAATAAAGGAATGGCACTAAAATCATATTTTGCTAAAACATCGACCGGTAAATCCTTAAGCATTTGTACGGCACCAATCGGTGCTGTCACCGCACCGAAGCCAACCAAACCAACACCTAACATAGCGAGCGCAACAGGAACACGCAGCATGACCATCGCAATCATACATAACAAACCAATGGCACCAATAATTTCTGGACTCATGCCCCTGTCTCCTCAGCGTCAAAGAATTCGCCTGTTTTAAAGATATTTATGGACTCGATTAATGATCGAATGGCAAGTAGTATGCTTAAAAAGGCACTGATAGCGTAAATGGGCATCATAGATATTCGAAGGTCTTGAGTGACTTTGCCATACTCTATCGCATCAAAAGCACTCTCATAAAGTCCCCATGTGAACACTATACCGATGATGAAGAAACCCATCATAAAAGTGCCCATCATGTAGCCTTTAACAGCTTTTGACATCTTTTGAGTGAAGACATCGACAATGATTTGTGAACGTTCCACAAAAGCAGCAAAGGCAGCAAGCAAAGCAAATAGCATGAAATAAGACACAATTTCCACGCTACCTTTGACCGTAAATCCAAACTCACCACCAGTGAGCTTGAAAATATAACGAGCTGTCACATCCAACATAGTTACAAGAACAAGAATGATAAGACTAATGCCACCGATGAACTGGCATAGCCTAGAAATAAAGGTGCTGATTTTGACTAAAAATGCCATGTGATACCTCCAATGAATTAGACCTTACAGGCTGCACTGGCGGCTTTTGCTTTTTCGTAGACACCATCAGCATCTAGACCCAAAGCTTTAACATCACTTAGATATTTTTGCGTTCCTTTTTCGAGCGGTCCTTTCCAGTCCGGATCACTTAGTGGATCAGGAATTTCGATGATTTCATCACCTTTGTCTTTAGCAGCTTGAATGGCCATCTGATCGTGCTTATCGAATACTTCACCAACTTTACTAGCAAGCGCCATTCCTGAGTTTTCATCCAAAACTTTCTTCAAGTCATCAGGCAAAGTGTCGTACTTGTCCTTATTCATAGTCACCATCAGCGCCGAACTATAAAAAGGAATATTGGTATGATATTTGGTAATCTCGTCAATCTTAAATGCCGTTACTGCTTCCCATGGGAAACTCAAACCATCAACGACACCGCGCTGTAGAGAGGTATACATATCGTTCGCAGGTAAACCTACTGGTGAAGCGCCAGCGCTTTCAATGATGTCACCTGCCACCGCAGAAGGACGGCGGATACGCATACCTTTCATGTCTGCAGGCGTTCGAATCAACTTGTCTGTTGTATGAAGCGCACCAGGCCCTCCACCGTACATAAACAGTAAATGAGTATCTTCGTACTCACTAACAAGCGTACCATCGTCATAAAGGGTCTGTAGCATACAGCCCATTTGACTTGCTGAATTAGATAAGCCTGGGAGCTCAGTAATTTGAGTTAATGGGAAACGACCGTTAGTATAGCCGTGCGCTTGTGAACCAATATCTATCGTGCCTTTAGCAGCAGACTCATAGGTAACATCTGCTTTGGCAAGACCAGCAGAAGGATATAACTCTATTTTTAGACGACCATCAGAATCTGCCTCTATTTTTTTAGCCCAAGGTTCAAAGACCTCTGTGCTAATAGATGAGGTTGCTGGCCAAAAGTGTGAGAAGCGTAGTACAGTGGTTTCTTGAGAGGTGGCTGATGAGCCATCAGTTGTGTCAGCAGATTGGTTAGAACAGCCTAAAAGACTGGCAGCCGCCAAGGCACCAATTGAAAAAAGAGGAGCTAATTTCATTATCAATTCCTTTTGATAATTATAAGAGTAGGAGTAAATCTTATATTCAGTACTTCAAATTAAAAAAATAACGAGTTATCTACAAAGTTAAAACGTTATTTTTATAAATCTGTAATAAATATACCATTTAAAATTAGCAGCTATAATGATATAAGTCAAATCATTTTAGATTATCAAAACATACAATATATTTAATAACCGTGCATATATCTATCTAGGCTGAAATTTATAAAAACAGGACGTATCTCCATGATAAAAATGAAATAAACTGTATTAATAAGGGAAAAATAGTACAAATAATATGGAGATACTCATCAGATATTTGATAAAATTTAGCAGTTTTGACTATACTCAAATGGATGTTTATTGAGGTGTGAATAAGGTTAGTCTCTAAATTAAAGATTAGCCTCAACACCTGTAGCTATTTATCCCACGCAAAGAAAAACCCCCGGCTAGATAACTAGTCGGGGGATATTTCAGTATAGAGAGCTGACGATGACCTACTCTCACATGGACGAATCCACACTACCATTGGCGCAACGATGTTTCACTTCTGAGTTCGGGAAGGGATCAGGTGGGGCCATCGCGCTATTGTCGTCAGCAAAGGGGGTTAGATATGAGTCTGTTGTTTTTATTGTTTGACTATAAATTTTACTTTTTAGTCGATCAACTTATAACCTAACTGAATCAAGGTTAAAGGTGATATCGAAATATTCTCTCTTTATTCTATAAGCCACTACAGCTTATACAAGATAGATTAATTAGACTTGTATACAAACCACTTGGGTGTTGTATGGTCAAGCCAAACGAGCAATTAGTACAGGTTAGCTACATGCATCGCTGCACTTCCACACCCTGCCTATCAACGTCCTAGTCTTGAACGGCTCTTTAGGGAAATCTAATCTTGAGGTGGGCTTCCCGCTTAGATGCTTTCAGCGGTTATCCCATCCGAACGTAGCTACCGGGCAATGCCACTGGCGTGACAACCCGAACACCAGAGGTTCGTCCACTCTGGTCCTCTCGTACTAGGAGCAGATCCTCTCAAATTTCCAACGCCCACGGTAGATAGGGACCGAACTGTCTCACGACGTTCTAAACCCAGCTCGCGTACCTCTTTAAATGGCGAACAGCCATACCCTTAGGACCTGCTTCAGCCCTAGGATGAGATGAGCCGACATCGAGGTGCCAAACACCGCCGTCGATATGAACTCTTGGGCGGTATCAGCCTGTTATCCCCAGAGTACCTTTTATCCGTTGAGCGATGGCCCTTCCATACAGAACCACCGGATCACTAAGACCTACTTTCGTACCTGCTCGACTTGTGGGTCTCGCAGTTAAGCGCGCTTTTGCCTTTATACTCTACGACCGATTTCCGACCGGTCTGAGCGCACCTTCGTACTCCTCCGTTACTCTTTAGGAGGAGACCGCCCCAGTCAAACTACCCACCATACATTGTCCTCGGTATTGTTATACCTGAGTTAGAACCCCAACATGACCAGGGTGGTATTTCAAGATTGGCTCCACAAACACTAGCGTGTCTGCTTCAAAGCCTCCCACCTATCCTGCACAAGTCAGGTCAAAGTTCAATGTAAAGCTGTAGTAAAGGTTCACGGGGTCTTTCCGTCTAGCCGCGGGTACACAGCATCTTCACTGCGATTTCGATTTCACTGAGTCTCTGCTGGAGACAGCGCTGCCATCATTATGTCATTCGTGCAGGTCGGAACTTACCCGACAAGGAATTTCGCTACCTTAGGACCGTTATAGTTACGGCCGCCGTTTACTGGGGCTTCGATCAAGAGCTTCGCTTACGCTAACCCCATCAATTAACCTTCCAGCACCGGGCAGACATCACACCCTATACGTCCACTTTCGTGTTTGCAGAGTGCTGTGTTTTTAATAAACAGTTGCAGCAGCCTGGTATCTGCGACTGCCAGCAGCTCAAGGAGCGTGTCCTATCACCACCAACAGCGTACCTTCTCCCGAAGTTACGGTACCATTTTGCCTAGTTCCTTCAGCAGAGTTCTCTCAAGCGCCTTGGTATTCTCTACCTGATCACCTGTGTCGGTTTAGGGTACGATTCGTTTATAACTATTGCTTAGAAGCTTTTCCTGGAAGCATGGTATTTGCCACTTCACTGTACAAGTACAGCTTGCTATCAGATCTCAGCCATGTAGTAGCCCGGATTTACCTAAGCCACAAGCCTACATCCTTTCACCTGGACAACCAACGCCAGGCTGACATAACCTTCTCCGTCCCTCCATCGCATTATAAACAAGTATCAGAATATTAACTGATTTCCCATCGACTACGCCTTTCGGCCTCGCCTTAGGGGTCGACTCACCCAGCCCCGATTAACGTTGGACTGGAACCCTTGATCTTCCGGCGTGCGAGCTTTTCACTCGCATTATCGTTACTCACGTCAGCATTCGCTCTTGTGATACCTCCAGCATGCCTTACGACACACCTTCACAGGCTTACACAACGCTCCCCTACCACTTGAAAACAAATTCAAATCCGCAGCTTCGGCTCCTAGTTTGAGCCCCGTTACATCTTCCGCGCAGGCCGACTCGACTAGTGAGCTATTACGCTTTCTTTAAAGGATGGCTGCTTCTAAGCCAACCTCCTAGCTGTCTATGCCTTCCCACCTCGTTTCCCACTTAACTAGGAATTTGGGGCCTTAGCTGGCGGTCTGGGTTGTTTCCCTCTCCACAATGGACGTTAGCACCCACTGTGTGTCTCCCGGATATCACTCATCGGTATTCGGAGTTTGCATCGGTTTGGTAAGTCGGTATGACCCCCTAGCCGAAACAGTGCTCTACCCCCAATGGTGTTCGTCCGAGGCGCTACCTAAATAGCTTTCGGGGAGAACCAGCTATCACCGAGTTTGATTAGCCTTTCACCCCTATCCACAAGTCATCCCCTGGCTTTTCAACGACAGTGGGTTCGGTCCTCCGGTGCCTGTTACGGCACTTTCAACCTGCTCATGGATAGATCACTCGGTTTCGGGTCTATACCCTGCAACTAAACGCCCTATTAAGACTCGGTTTCCCTACGGCTCCCCTAAACGGTTAACCTTGCTACAGAATATAAGTCGCTGACCCATTATACAAAAGGTACGCAGTCACTCCAATAAATTGAAGCTCCTACTGCTTGTACGCACACGGTTTCAGGTTCTATTTCACTCCCCTCACAGGGGTTCTTTTCGCCTTTCCCTCACGGTACTGGTTCACTATCGGTCAGTCAGGAGTATTTAGCCTTGGAGGATGGTCCCCCCATCTTCAAACAGGATTTCTCGTGCCCCGCTCTACTTAATATGTTAACTCTAATGTTTCGAATACAGGACTATCACCTACTACGGTCAGCTTTCCCACGCTGTTCTTCTACATTAGAATTAATCGGCTTCTCCCCGTTCGCTCGCCGCTACTAGGGGAATCTCATTTGATGTCTATTCCTAAGGGTACTGAGATGTTTCACTTCCCCTCGTTCGCTTCTTGTACAAGTACAAGATACCTACCTTATGGTAGGTGGGTTTCCCCATTCAGAAATCTCCGGATCACAGGATATTGCCGCCTCCCCGAAGCTTATCGCAGGCTGTCACGTCTTTCATCGCCTCTGACTGCCAAGGCATCCACCATGTGCGCTTCATTACTTGACCATACAACCCCAAGTAGTCTCTCGACTTCTAAGTGTCATACAATCTAATTATGATAACGATATCACCTAATTTTATACGCTTGATTCAGTTCTCTTATTACTTTTTTAATAACTCACCCCTGGGATAACAACTGATGTCGTTAAGAGGTGAGTTATTAAGGTTAAGAAGTGCGCGTGAACACGCTCTTCCTAACCCAGACTCATATCTATGTTTTTAAATAGTTCCTACTCTCTCGTCGAGTAGCAGGTTCTGTATAAAACAGAAAGAAGTAATCTTGCCAATATAATGGCGAATCACTTGTTTCTATTTAATACCTATTTTATTTATTAGCATCTAAAGTTTCGTATTTATAGTGGTGGAGCCAAACGGAGTCGAACCGTTGACCTCCTGCGTGCAAGGCAGGCGCTCTACCAACTGAGCTATGGCCCCGTAAATAATGGTAGGCCTGGGCAGACTTGAACTGCCGACCCCCGCGTTATCAACACGGTGCTCTAACCAGCTGAGCTACAGGCCTTTGTATGCCTACAAAGGCAAAAGCTAATAAATACTAGCTTAAACTAAAGAACAACTTGTTGTGAATTCTTGCTGACCGAATGTCATCTATAAGGAGGTGATCCAGCCGCAGGTTCCCCTACGGCTACCTTGTTACGACTTCACCCCAGTCATCAACCACACCGTGGTGAACGCCTCCCCGAAGGTTAAGCTATCCACTTCTGGTGCAATCAACTCCCATGGTGTGACGGGCGGTGTGTACAAGGCCCGGGAACGTATTCACCGCGGCATTCTGATCCGCGATTACTAGCGATTCCTACTTCATGGAGTCGAGTTGCAGACTCCAATCTGGACTACGATAGGCTTTTTGAGATTCGCATCACATCGCTGTGTAGCTGCCCTCTGTACCTACCATTGTAGCACGTGTGTAGCCCTGGTCGTAAGGGCCATGATGACTTGACGTCGTCCCCGCCTTCCTCCAGTTTGTCACTGGCAGTATCCTTAGAGTTCCCGGCTTAACCCGCTGGTAACTAAGGACAAGGGTTGCGCTCGTTGCGGGACTTAACCCAACATCTCACGACACGAGCTGACGACAGCCATGCAGCACCTGTATTCTAATTCCCGAAGGCACTCCCGCATCTCTGCAGGATTCTAGATATGTCAAGACCAGGTAAGGTTCTTCGCGTTGCATCGAATTAAACCACATGCTCCACCGCTTGTGCGGGCCCCCGTCAATTCATTTGAGTTTTAACCTTGCGGCCGTACTCCCCAGGCGGTCTACTTATTGCGTTAGCTGCGTCACTAAGTCCTCAAGGGACCCAACGACTAGTAGACATCGTTTACGGCGTGGACTACCAGGGTATCTAATCCTGTTTGCTACCCACGCTTTCGAGCCTCAGTGTCAGTATTATGCCAGAAGGCTGCCTTCGCCATCGGTATTCCTCCAGATCTCTACGCATTTCACCGCTACACCTGGAATTCTACCTTCCTCTCACATACTCTAGCTCTACAGTTTCAGATGCAGTTCCCAGGTTGAGCCCGGGGATTTCACATCTGACTTATAGAGCCACCTACGCTCCCTTTACGCCCAGTAATTCCGATTAACGCTTGCACCCTCTGTATTACCGCGGCTGCTGGCACAGAGTTAGCCGGTGCTTATTCTGCAGCTAATGTCATCGTCCGTGGGTATTAACCACGGAGTCTTCTTCACTGCTTAAAGTGCTTTACAACCAAAAGGCCTTCTTCACACACGCGGCATGGCTGGATCAGGGTTTCCCCCATTGTCCAATATTCCCCACTGCTGCCTCCCGTAGGAGTCCGGGCCGTGTCTCAGTCCCGGTGTGGCTGATCATCCTCTCAGACCAGCTACAGATCGTCGCCATGGTAGGCCTTTACCCCACCATCTAGCTAATCCGACTTAGGCTCATCTAATAGCGAGAGCAGTAAACTGCCCCCTTTCTCCCGTAGGTCGTATGCGGTATTAATACGAGTTTCCCCGTGCTATCCCCCACTACTAGGTAGATTCCTAAGTATTACTCACCCGTCCGCCGCTCGACGCCTGATAGCAAGCTATCATCGTTTCCGCTCGACTTGCATGTGTTAAGCCTGCCGCCAGCGTTCAATCTGAGCCATGATCAAACTCTTCAGTTTAATCTTGCTATGAAGTCCTTTAAAGAGACTTCTAAACTTGGCTCATCTAATCTGGCAAAATCGCTAAAAATTATGTTCGTAATGAATTAACTTTGAGTTTTTTTACTGTCTTAAATGATAATTTTTATAGTTAGAATTCTATCGAAAAGATAGTCAACCAACTTTATTTTTTAACATTCTGAATCAGCAAAAATCCACACAAGTTGTTCTTTAGTTATGCTTTTAAATAATGCCTAATCACTGTCGTCCAGTGTTAGTATTCTAACTAAACAGTCATAGCCAATGTGGCTTATCCTATTTAGCGAGCTGACTATCATATCATTTTTTAATAGTCTGTCAACTTCTTTTTTTATCTCGTTTCAATAAGTTAGCTTGTTAATTTACTGTGATTGCTCACTGTTTTATTAACTGCTTTGCCTTAATGAGGTGCGTATTATAGACGCTTATTCTGCTAAGTCAAGAAGTTATTTTTATTAGTTTAAAACTAATTTATTTAAAGTATTCAATAAGTGATTGCTCACTTCCTAAACACCCTTCCCTTCTGACTGGGACGCATTATACTCGGTTTGAGGGCGCGGTCAAGGACTCTTATAAACTATTCTATAGTTTATAAGAGTCCCTCAGGAATACTGGCTACTTATCAAGAGGTTAGCTGTGAAAATAAACTTCTCATTATCTTAAACAGTTTTTCGGTTGAAATCACATTCTTCTATATAGGATGACCTTTTTTATAACTTACCCATTTTTTCAAAAAATACTCTATACGCAGCGGCTTTTTTATCTAATGATAAAGGGTATGCCCGTGAAGTTGATGGCAACCTATATAAGGTTAGATTATTCACATCAGCTTTCTTACCTGTACTTTGCCATTCATAAGGGTAATCCATACTTTGATTGGTCTTAGGATACTTGGACTTAGTAGGTGGCTCGCTTAATAAATTGAGTAGTACCTCAGTTGCCTTACCACCTGTGGTAAACAACGTTTTAACTTTTGGCACTTGTAGCAAGATATCATCTAAATCAACAGGCGTTACTACCGTTAAGTTCTTGTCAGACGCATTGCCCGTCTCACGAATGGCTTGTTTTACCGTCGGACAAGAAGCGATACCTCGGTCAAACATAAAGGCGCGAATACGTTCAGGATCAAAGCGCTTCTCGTCCCCTACTCTGAAATAATCTGCATCATCAAAAAATACAAGTCCATAGATACGCCACATATCATTATAAAAATTGGGATAGTGAAAACTCATGGCCCATTTATCGATAGTGGGTGGGAACGTTCCCATCATCATGACAGTGGCATTAGGCGGTAAAACAGGCGGAAATGGATGTGTTTCTATTTCGGCGACGTGCGTTTCAGATAATGTTGAGTTGCTATCGGTCTTATTAGTATTTTCACGCGCATGGGATGGGTATGTAGTCATAAGATTCTTCGTCAGAAAAGCGGTTTTTTTGGTATCATAGCAGGCCTAAACCTTACTTCACTTATTATAGTGCTGCGATAGTGAAATATAGTCGGCTTAAGAGGTCAATGGCTTAAATATATAGAATGATGCGGTGTTTGATTCGAATAATTGTGGCTTTCATTATAGTTGCTTAAATCATGATTGCTTCAATTGCTTTGGATCTAATTATTGTGAACCTAAATGTAGGTTATGAATAAAATCACTGTAAATTAATTAAGGTTAAGACCCTTATATAAGCATTGAATGTATTCAGTTGGCTTTACTAGTAATATATTAAGCTTACTATTTGTGTGCCAAAAATACGGTTAAAGTGAAGTAAGTGTTTGTATCTTTTATACTAATGGCAACCGCAGTGACTGCGCAAGCATCAGCCCCAAAATCAAGAGAGATTATATGAGCGACCTAAATAGCGGTTTAAAAATTACGGTAATCGATCATCCACTAGTCCGTCATAAGCTTAGCCTTATGCGTGAAAAAGACTGTAGTACTTATAAGTTCCGTACATTGACCAAAGAGCTTGCACGTTTGATGGCCTATGAAGCGAGCCGTGATTTTGAAATTGAGACTTTTCCAATGCAAGGCTGGTGTGGCGAGATCACGGGTGAGCAAATCATCGGTAAGACTGCGACTATCGTACCAATTTTGCGCGCGGGTATCGGCATGCTCGATGGCGTGCTCGATCTGATTCCTACTGCCAAGATTTCTGTTGTCGGTCTGCAACGCGACGAAGAAACATTGCAGCCAGTACCTTTCTTTGAAAAATTCGTTAGCCACATGGACAAACGCCCAGCACTTATTATTGACCCAATGCTAGCCACAGGTGGCTCAATGGTCGCGACCATCGAGATGCTAAAGAAAAACGGCTGTACCAATATTAAAGCATTGGTATTAGTCGCTGCACCTGAAGGCGTACGCTTGGTGAATGAAGCGCATCCTGACGTGACTATCTACACTGCGGCACTAGACAGCCATTTAGATGAACATGGTTATATCATTCCAGGTCTGGGTGATGCTGGCGATAAAATCTTTGGTAAGCAACTATCAAATAGATAAGTAGCATCAGGGTAAATAAAGCCGTCATCAGTATTATGACAAAAGCATATAGTATCAATGATAAGGATATAACATGAACGTATTGATTACAGGCGCTAGCGCAGGTTTTGGTAAAGCATTGGCTGAGCGTTTGGTGGCAAAAGGCCATCGCGTGATTGGCTGTGCTAGACGCCTCGATAAGTTACAAGCTTTGGCTACAGAATTGGGCGAGGCATTTTTACCTGTGGTCATGGATGTGAGCGATACGGCTTCTATTCCGCAAATCATTGCTGACTTGCCTGACGGTTTTAAGCAAATCGATGTCTTGGTGAACAATGCAGGATTGGCGCTGGGTGCTGGGCCAGCACAAGAGTCCAATCTAGATGACTGGATGCGCATGACCGATACCAATATCAAAGGGTTAATGGCGCTGACCCATGCGGTCTTGCCAGCGATGGTGACTCGTGATAGCGGTTATATCATCAATGTGGGCTCGATTGCAGGTAGCTGGCCGTACTTTGGTGGTAATGTCTATGGCGCGACTAAAGCATTTGTAAAACAGTTCAGTCTAAACTTGCGAGCTGACTTACTTGGCACGCAAGTACGCGTGACCAATCTTGAGCCAGGTAATGTAGCGGGTACTGAGTTTTCAAACGTGCGCTATCATGGCGATGACGATAAAGCTGCCAAGGTTTATGACGGATTCAAAACCATGACTGGTGACGATGTTGGCGATATTTTATTATGGTTGATTGAGTCGCCTGCACATATCAACGTGAACCGCTTAGAAGTGATGCCAGTTGCGCAAACCTATAATGGCCTAACCATTGCCAAAAATGATGGCTAGTTAACACAAGTAAGTAATAGGTTTACTATTAGGCGGCAATACTTTATCGATAATAGATACGGTATTGCCGCCTAATTTTTTGCCGCTTTATCATTATGAATTTTATCACTACTATAGACGTAATATGCTCAAGTATTAACTGTCATAACCACTTTTATTTTATGCTATGGTCAGCTCTCTTATTCTTTGACACTCTCAGTCATCGAGAGGCCAAACCATGAAAGCCATCGCTCATCAATACTGTTATTTATTAAACTATAAGGACATTTTATGGCTAATACGCCGCTCACTCTGACGCTAGAATGGTTTTTAAATCCAGATCACCTGCCTTTTATTGCGGGTATTCATACAGGTTCTTACTCCGAGGCAGGGCTTGATATCAATATGATAGAGCCAACTGAACATTATGATGGCTTTGCAGAATTAGAAGCAGGCAATATTGATTTACACGTGAACGAACCGATTCACCTATTCGAGCATTATTTTGAAGACTTAAAAGCATTGGGCTGTTTCTTTGTGACAGATGGTGGCGTACTTATCAAACAAAGCAGTCTTGATAAATTACATCAAAACCAACCGATTCGTATCACAACACCAGCAGCCAACCCTATTACCAATAAAATTGGCTTTGAGATTTTAAGCCGTTATGCCAAGAAAAATGGTTTTGTGTTAGATGTCGCTAATGTCAATTTTGTAGAGACCGACTTTCAGCACTTAGAAAACTTACAAAAGGGTGATGAAGCAGGCGAATTTGATGGCGCATGGTTATGCTTTTATAACTTTGAAGGTATTGAGGCCAATCATATAGGGCTTGACTATACCTTTATTGATCAACACTTATCACCGTATCCTAACTTTTCGGCATTGGAACTGATGACCACCCACAGTATTTGGGAAGAAAAGTCAGAAGCGTTGACACAGTTTGTAGCTATCAGTACAGCAATGGCGGAGTTGTGTATCGACAATCCCGAACAAGCACGCACAATTTATTACGCCTATACAGGTGAGACACCATCTTCATTGATGGATGACATTATCAACGATACGCTGAAACGCTTGATAGCGCCTATTCAACCAGATGCTGAACGTTGGACTGCCCTACGTGAGATGTTAGCAACATTAGATATTGCCAACATCAGCGATACCCACTACGCCAAACTCTGGCAGTAGTATAGTCAAATCCATATAAATCCCATATGTTCAAAGCGACATTTAAAATGGCATTCAAAATACCTGAGCAATACCAATTACAGGCCACTCATGTGACAGCGACTGACGGCACGCTGATACCCATGTCTGTGATTGGCAAAGGTCAACCCGTACTGCTACTGCATGCTTTTGGTATGGATCCACGGCAGTTTTTGCCGTTTATATTATCCCTGACCCGACAATACTGCTTTTATTTGCCGCATTTTCGTGGTTTTGGTTTGGCCAGTGATTTGGCATTGCCAACGTTTGACTTTATTGAACAATATGCAGAAGACACACAGCAAGTAATACAGCATATTCGTCAACAGACAACTGTGGACGCCTTACCTGTTGCTGGAATATCGATGGGCGCATTGGTCATGTGGGCATACTTTAAGCGTTTTGGTCATGACAGTGTCAGCCGCTATCTAAATATTGATCAAGCACCTCTTATACATAATCAGCCCGACTGGCAAGATGGCGGCGTATTTGGTACACGTCAGACAGAATTATTTGCTCAGTTTACGCGATTAATTTCTAATGCTGAGCCATATATGCACGTTGATGATTTCCGTCATCTGCCCTATCGATTAAAAGCAGACTTACTAGATATAGAGAGCTCATTTTCACTACTTTCTGTCAGCACCAAACCTTCACAGGTATTGACGAAAACCTTGAGCTATCGAGCACCGCACAAAATCTCATTGATGAAACATGCAACTTGGCAACACAAATTGCGCTGCCTATCTGCCTACGTTGCGTTGCCCTACGATTATCGTGATGTGTTGCCAACGGTAGCGACGCCAACCACTCTGTTAATTGGTGGACGCTCGCAGTTGTATGATCCGAAACGGCAACAACAGTTGCTTGAGTTACTGCCCAATGCCACTGCAACGGTTTTACCAAAATCTGGCCATGCGGTGCCAATGGATGCGCCTGTGGCTTTTTATCAGGTGTTAAAACAGTTTTTGCATCATTAACCGTTAAGATATTGATTTGAGTAGACGTAAAAAAGCGACTTCAAAAGTCGCTTTTTTATTTGTTTATTGAGCCTTTCACATTATCTAAAAAACTAATACTAGTCAGCTAAGTCTTTAATCAATTCAAAGCGTGGCACTTGCTTGCCTTCTATCGTAACCGTTTCAGCAAACATAGCTAATGGACGAACCCACACGCCATATTCACCGTATAGGCAACGATAAACCACAAGCGACTCTTCGGTTTCTGAATGCTGCGCCGTATGCAATACTTGATAGAGACTGCCTTTGTAGTGGCGGTAGATGCCTTGGGGAATTATTTCATATGGTTGGCTCATAACACTCTCATTCTAACAATTATTATCAATAAAAAAAGCATCTAATATTAGATGCTTTTTTTATTGAATAGTTTGTTATTAGGAATTTTAGCCATCGCCATTAGGTAACATTGCAACTCTCCTGTTGAGTCGAATAAGCACTATAATATTCTAATTTAGAGTCACTATAGTAATACTATACTAATTGGACTGTCAACCTACACATCGTTAAAAAAGCTTTTATACTCAGAAATAAGCTCCATTATACCTAAAGCTGTTTCATGATCAAAATCATAATCACGACTACGTATTTTCTTATTCAAAATTTGTGCGCAACTCAAAAAACTAGTCTTATCTTTAAGTACTATGTATGCTCTAAGAAAGGTATCAAGGGTTTTAGCATCAGCATCACCTAAGTCACTGAAACTAACTTCTAACGCTCTAAGCTCTTTTGATAATAAGTCTGCATACTCCACACTATCTGTTATTTCATACAGCTTTGTAAGATAGAAAAGTAAGTTATTCGTGTAATCTATAAAGTCGTCACCGTTTTGATCAATGTAGTCCAAACCTTTCAGAGTATGTTGATATGCTTCTAGATACATAGGAATAATTTTACTGCTATCAGATTCAACTTGCAGGCTTTCGATCTTCAACCAGATATAATAGCCTGCAACTTTTGGTGTTTTTGCAAGTACATAACTGATATCCGAATCCTTTACAGAAAATACTGAATCATTAAGTTGAGCGAGCTCAAATGAGTTCTTGAGATATGAAATACCCCTATCAATTTCTCCAGTTTTACCTAATGCTTGACCTAACCTCATTGCAACCAAACAATTATTTTTATCCATTTTGTGAAGCACTAAGTACAAATTTTTTGCTGATATAAGGTTAAGTTCATCATTGATAGATAAATGACATAGCGCTTCGTTACAGCAAGAATGGAAAGCAAAGTTATCAAATGAGTCTAAGCTTTTGCTGTCTAAATAATCAGTCCTCAAATTTAAAAATCTCTGAGCACAATTTGCAAGTTCAACGGAATCACCTTGAAGGATTGCCGCCTCTCTTTCCTCAGTTAATTTAATATAGGTTTCAAGGATTTTATCATCAATATTTTCACCGAAAAGCAGTCTAGGATTGTCCAAGTCTTTAGGATTATCCAAAATTTTTGCTGAATTTTTAGGGTTAATTTCTATCCGAGACTCTTCAACGATTATATCTGCATAATCTACACATGCATCTACAAATTTTTTCAATAAACTCAGATGTTTACTCAAAGTAGGGTGAGTCGTAGGATCTTTACTCTTTGTTATACCATATCTGTGCCTATGGTCGATTTCGCCCCAAGCATCTTCAAAAACTGTACGGATTTGTATTTCAACTGGAAGTTGGTATCCATGACGAAGGATACTACTATGCTTAGTATCTAGCAGACAAACTATATGAAAACTAGAATAACCTTCCTTAATCCCCTGAACTTTAATTTTTTTATTTATACTTAGAAAGCTATTTTCAAGATCAGACGTTATATTAGAGCTTGCAACATCACCTATATAATAGATACTTTCAGCAATGGAACACCCTAAGAATGGATTATTACTTTCTTTTGAGTTCACAAGAATAGAGATTACTTCGTTAATGACGGAAACTATATCTTTTTTAAATAATACTACAAACCTAAGCCCTATCACATCCGTAATATCTTCTAAACAATACTCCTTCTTTTCTGTTTTCTTCCTCTCTGTTTTCTCAATGAGACCACTTTCAGTTTTCACTCTAGATTTATATGCGTAGCAAATGTTAGAAATATTATGAGAGTTGATATAATTGATTATAGTCTGTTGAGACTCTTTTGCCTTTAGATTTATGAACTGAGCCTTACCACTATCGTCATCGTGGCCATTATTAACATCCTTTTTAATCACCTTGTACCCCAAAATAACATTTACAATAAAAGATTTTTATACTATATACAATAAGGTAGGTAATCAACATTATTAGGCTAATTAAAATGGCCGTCTATAACTGATGAAACATGTAATTAGGCAACCGTCACTTTCGCATAAGCCTTTTTGCCTGCTTGGATAACGACTGTCTGACCTGAGATTAAGCTGAAACCTGCATCAACCACATCGCCATCTACTTTTACTACGCCACGTTTTACCATATCTTTGGCAGATGAGCTGTTTTTCGCAAGCCCAGATTGGTTCAGTACTTGAGTGATAAATAGTGCATCCTGACCTTCTAGATCTAATGTTACTTCTGGCAAATCGATTGGCAATTCGCCATCAGCCAAGACATTACCGGCTGATTTGTGCGCATTAGCAGCAGCATCAGCGTCATGGAAACGCTCGATTAACTCTTCGGCTAGAATACGTTTGATTTCTTGTGGATTGCGACCATTTTCCATTTCTGCCAATAAACCTTCGACTTCATCCATTGGTTTAAAGCTTAAAAATTCAAAGTATCGACGAATTAGCGTATCTGGCATAGATAAGATTTTTTGGTACATCGTGCCCGGCGCATCATAAATGGCCACGTAGTTATTTAAAGACTTAGACATTTTATTAACGCCGTCTAACCCTTCCAAAATTGGTACGGTGATACATACTTGCTGCTCTTGACCATAGCGGCCTTGCAACGTGCGACCCATCAATAGGTTAAAGGTTTGATCGGTACCGCCAAGCTCAACATCAGCTTTCAGCGCGATAGAATCATAGCCTTGCACGAGCGGATATAAAAACTCATGGATAGAGATTGGGGTCTGTGAGGCATAACGCTTAGAGAAATCATCACGCTCAAGCATACGCGAAACCGTTTGCTGGCTGGCAAGCTGAATCATATCAGCGGCGCTCATGTCATTGAACCACTCAGAGTTAAAGACCACGCGAGTCTTTTCTTTGTCCAAAATTTTAAATACTTGCTCAGCATAAGTCGTGGCATTGGCTTTGATTTGCTCATCAGTCAATGGCGGACGCGTGCTGTTTTTGCCAGAAGGATCACCAATCTTGGCTGTATAATCACCGATTAAGAAATAAATCTCATGACCCAAGTCTTGAAAGTGCTTGAGTTTATTAATCAGCACGGTATGACCTAAATGCAAGTCAGGTGCGGTAGGATCAAAGCCTGCCTTGATACGCAATGGACGGTTTAGCTTAAGCTTCTCCACTAAATCCTCTTCAGATAGAATTTCTTGTGTTCCGCGTTGGATAAGGGCAAGTTGTTCTTCTAGGGTGTAAGTTTGCGTGGTCATGATGATCTCTTTATTGTCTTTATTAAGGGTTAAAACGTTTGGGCTATTTATACTAAATGATACCAAACCAAAAAATACGATGAGCGGTGGCAAACTCGTTTAGCGTAATAAATGCAGGACTTACACTTGTTTTCCTTGCTGCTCTGATTTTGGAAATGCTATTAAGGTCTCGTAGCCTGCAAAAGATGTTAGAATTTGACGGATATACTAGCGTTTTTTAAGGTAAATTGCCATGACCAACCCCGCATCGATTGCTGATACTCATCACAATATTCATCCAGATTCAGAGATGAACAGTGATTTAGTTAATAGTTTGGAAAATATTGACGATTTAAATTATGCCACACTTACTGAGGCACTTGAGCAGACTGTGTTTGAAAACTTCGATGATGGCTTATATATCGGCATGATGTCGGGCACCAGTTTGGACGGTATGGATGCCATTCTTTGTCAATTCGGTACAGATACTGGTAATGAAGCAGAAACGCAGCAGTCCATGCGGGTGTTAGCTTCTTATAGCCAAGACTTCCCACCGCGACTGCGTGAAGTATTATTGGCATTATGTCAGCCCAATGGTGTTCAGACATTGACACCCACGGCTGACGAACCAAATAGCGAACTGGACTGGTTCGGCTGGGCGAGCCGCGAGTATGGTGAGTTTGCAAGTGAGGTGGTCAATACGTTATTAAAACAAGCCGATACCGATGTAGAGTTAGTGCTAGCCATTGGCTGTCATGGACAGACTGTGCGCCATCGTCCGCAGATGGGCTTTAGCTTGCAGTTGCTCGATGCCAATATCATCGCTGAACGTACAGGTATCAGTGTGGTCAGTGATTTTCGTCGCCGTGACATGGCCGTTGGTGGTCAAGGTGCACCGTTGGTTCCAGCCTTTCATCAAGCACTGTTTGCCAAGCCTGACAGTACTCGCGTGTTATTGAACTTGGGCGGTATTGCTAATATCACTGTCTTGCCAGCGGCTTCTACTAATTCGTCAAATCAACCAGACAATATCATAGGTAATGTTGTAGATAGTGTTGTGGGTTACGACACTGGCCCTGCCAATTTATTATTGGATGCGTGGACTGCGTTGCATACAGATAAAGATTATGATGCAGGCGGTAAATGGGCGCAGTCTGGTCAAGTCATTGAGCCGCTGCTCAACCAACTGTTGGAACATCCGTTTTTTGCAAAACCTTATCCCAAAAGTACTGGCCGTGAAGACTTTAACTTAGCATGGCTGCAAAACGAGCTACAAAAATTCGAACAGGCATCTGCTATCATTCGTTATTCATCAGCAGATGTACAGGCCACACTCACTGAACTGACGGCCATCAGTGCGAGTGCGCAAATTAATACATTTATCAATGCTAATAAAAATACTGCGGTATATGTCTGCGGTGGCGGTGCATTAAATAGCTATTTAATGACGCGATTGCAGGAACACCTTCCTCATTGCACAGTAGAAACGACTGCGAGCTTAGGACTGGAGCCAACATGGGTAGAAGCCGTTGCTTTTGCATGGTTGGCCAGACAAACCCTAATGGGCGAAACGGGTAATTTGCCAGCGGTCACGGGCGCAAGTAAGAACGTGGTGTTAGGGCAAGTTTGTTTTGCTTAGCAGCTCTCATTACCATATCGCTTGTACCATAAATCATGGATATAAATGAACCTAGTACAAGTTGCACATGAATATATTTAGCGAGACGACAATACGATGTCTTTACCGTGGATAGTAACGGCCTTATCGTGGGTAAACTACATAGTCAAAGTATAGGCAGTCATCAGCAATACCTTTATACTATTAAAGCAATAGATACCTAAAACAGCAGGTAGCTAAAATAACAGGTAGCCTTTGCTACACTCGTTAGGCTTCGCAAGCTCATTTAAGTTTACATATGTACACTTCAGTGTTTTATAATGGTTGTAAAAATGCATGTATGACGCTATAAATAGTATAACGCGACAGTAACAAACGATATGACGACAGCACAATCAAATAATATCAGAAAAAATCATCCTTTTAGGAACGCAAGTACAGGACATATAGCATGAGCCAAGACATCAATACAGCCACATCACCGACGACGACTGGCATAAAACGCCGTCCAAAAAAGCCTCATTATGAGCGCGATGATGACACTCGAGTGGTCGTTACCGGCATGGGAGCTATCACCCCACTGGGCCTAGATATTGAAAGCACATGGACAAAACTTCTGAATGGCGAAAGTGGTATCGTACCCATCACTCACTTTGATGCCACAGAGTACCGCGCTCAAATTGCCGGTGTGGTCAAAGACTTCGATGCCAAGCAATATATGAATGCAAAAGATGCGCGCCGCTATGATGAGTTTATGCATTATGCCATCGGCGCAACTACCATGGCATTACATGATGCTGGCTTCATCGATGAGATTGGTGCAGCTGATACGCCCGTTAAAAATGTCGATCAAGAACGTTTTGGCGTGATTATTGGGTCAGGTATTGGCGGTATTCAAACCATCGAAAACAGCTGTGCGACGCTCAATGCTCACGGGCCAAAAAAAGTATCACCTTTTATTATTCCTGGTTCTATTGTGAATATGGCAGCAGGTCTTGTAGCGATTAGACACACGTTGAAAGGTCCTAACCTTGCCACATCAACAGCCTGTACAACCTCAACACACGCCATTGGTTTAGCGGCGCGATTGATTGCACATGGTGATGCCGATGTCATGCTGGCAGGTGGTAGCGAAAAAGGCTCTAGTCCTTTAGGTATGTCTGGTTTTGCCGCGATGCATGCGTTATCAACACGCAATGATGAACCAACCAAAGCCTCACGTCCATTTGATAAAGACCGTGATGGTTTTGTACTCGGTGATGGTGCTGGTGTAATGGTATTAGAAAGCCTTGCTCACGCTAAAGCACGTGGTGCAACGATATTAGCAGAACTGGTTGGGTTTGGTATGAGTGATGATGCTAGCCACATTACCTCACCTCCAGAAGATGGTAGCGGTGCTGCACGTGCCATGCAAAACGCGATTCATGATGCCGGTATCGAGCCTTCTGTAGTTGGTTATGTCAATGCTCATGGTACCAGTACGCCTGCTGGTGATGTCGCTGAATCTATCGCCATTGAAACCGTATTTGCCCCAGTAAAAGACAGTATTCTAGTCAGCTCAACCAAGTCTATGACAGGCCATTTGCTTGGCGCTGCAGGCGGTATTGAAGCTATTTTCACTGTTATGGCGCTTCAGCATCAGCATGTACCACCTACCATTAACTTAGATAATCTCGAAGACAATTGCAACCTTGACTATGTTGCCAACCAATCTCGTAAAGTTGAAAACCTACAGTACGCTGTCTCGAACAGCTTTGGTTTTGGTGGCACCAATGGCTCACTAGTCTTTGCACGTTGGCCTAACAATGACTAGGGCATAAAAGCGCATAATGAGATGCGTTGTAACCTTGGTGTCAGATTTACTACGTTTGTCCACTTGCAGCCCCTTATCTTACTTGCGTATGATAAGGGGTAATTTTTGGAACATTTATGGAAGATACCATGTCAAGCTACTCATTTTCCCATCAGTTTTATCAACGCTGGACGTGTGCGCCTGAACCCATCCGCGCAGCTATTACCCAAGAGCTAAAAGACATCACCACTTTACTGCAAAGCGATACACCCTTTGAGAGCTTTGAATTTCAAACCCATGATTTGGATGCTCATATCGATGAGCTCTACGAAAACCACGAAGCCGAGCAAGCCATTGCAAAGGCCATTGCTGATAAACAAGAGCAAGCACGCGCAGCCGCTGAACAACAACGTATCGAAGAAGCACAGAAAATAAAAGCGGCAGAGGATGCCAAGCTCAAAGAAGAAGCTAAATTAAAAGAAGAGGCCAAGCTGCGTGAAGAAGCAGAGGCCGCACAAAAAGAACAAGAAAAGAATGCAACGTTAGCCGCTGATAAGCGAAATGATGACAAGCCAGTAGCGATTGAGATGAAAACTGCAGACAAAGCAGATAGTAATAGTAGTACCACTGATAACTCTGAAAAAAATAATACCCAAAGTGTGGCTACTGAAAATCA
This sequence comes from Psychrobacter fjordensis, assembly GCF_904845995.1. Classification (NCBI taxonomy): domain Bacteria; kingdom Pseudomonadati; phylum Pseudomonadota; class Gammaproteobacteria; order Moraxellales; family Moraxellaceae; genus Psychrobacter; species Psychrobacter fjordensis. The sequence goes on along the minus strand of NZ_CAJGYP010000001.1, from coordinate 1,308,224 downwards.
TATGGTGAACCATAAAACCATCAGCGAACATGCGAACGCTGTTGAAGACAATACGGTTGATAATGATAACAGCGTTAAAAATGATAGTACTATTAAAGCCATCAACGATAAAGCCAGTAATGCCATCAAGTTGGCATTAAAAGACGCCAAACTGAGTACCACGCATCAAGAACTGATTCGTGAACTTGAGGTACAAATTGATGACTATCTCAGTGAGCAAATGATGCTGATGTCTGAAAACTTAAAGTCTTGGTTACATGCTGAAGTCATCCAAAATCTAAGCGATCAAGATAAATCACAGACCAATAAAGAATCATAACGAAGCTAAATGCTGCGTTCCAGTAACGAAAAAGCCCCGTAAATAATATACGGGGCTTTTTCTATTTTAGATTCGCAGATATAGGCCTTTACTTTAAATAGCCTGCGTACGCTCAGTTAGCCACTCAAGTGCTGCGCCGTCGACACGGTCTTTTAGCTCTGCATACACTTGGCTGTGATAATCGTTGAGCCAGTCAATCTCTACTTGATTCAACAATGACGACTCAATCAAACGAGTATCTATCGGGCAGTAAGTAACGGTTTCAAAGTTTAAGAATTTACCAAACTCTGTCTCGGTAGGGCTTGCCACCCGCGTATTAACCATTAGGTTTTCTATGCGAATGCCCCACTTTCCTTCACGGTATAGACCTGGCTCATTACTTGAAATCATACCTTCTTTCATCGCACGCTCTTTTGGCGTACTGGCACTATAAGCAATGACTTGTGGACCTTCATGGACGTTTAAGAAGTAACCAACCCCATGACCGGTGCCATGACCATAGTCCATCTGTGCCTGCCATAGAGGTGCACGGCAAATAGCATCGATTAATGGTGAAGCGATACCGTCAGGAAAATGTGCTTTTGCCAATGCAATATGGGCTTTTAGCACTGTGGTAAAGTCACGTTTATGCTCAGAATTGACTTGCCCGATACCGACCACACGAGTGATATCAGTCGTGCCATTCTGATATTGCGCGCCTGAGTCAATCAGTAGTAATCCACCCTCGCCCTCGGCCACATCAAGGTAGCTGAATTTTTCTGGTGTTGCGCGGTAATGTGGCAACGCACCGTTTTCATTAAAACCTGCAATCGTTGGAAAGCTTGGCGATACATAGTGTGGCTGCTGACTACGTACATCGATTAGCATGCTATCCACGTCTAACTCACTTAAACGCTCACCGTTTGCTAGGCGCTGCTCAAATGTCGCAAAAAACTCAGCTAAGGCAGCACCATCTTGACGCATGGCTTCACGCACATGATCGATATCAGCATCAGCTTTAACAGATTTGAGTAACGTACTTGGCGCCATTTGCTCAATAAAGCCGATACCGTCTGCCATCTTCGATAGCGTACCGACTGCAACCTTGCTTGGATCTAATAACAATAAGTCTTCTGGCGTCAACGCACTCAATGCTTCTTGTACTGCATCATAATCAGCAAGCGTGATACCGCTATCTTTTAGGGCTGTGGCGATATCAGCACTGACTTTATTGTTATCGATAAACAACGTCGCGTCATTTTCACTGATAAGCATGTGTGACAAAAATACAGGGTTATAATCAACATCCGCACCGCGTAAGTTGGTCAACCATGCGATGTCATCTAAACTTGAGAGTAAGTGATGCGTCGCTCCTGCCTCTGCCATACCTGCACGCACAGCGGCAAGCTTTGAGGTGGCAGACTGAGCAAGAAATTGTTCATCGTGAGCATATAACTTGGCAGCTGGTAGCGCTGGACGATCTGACCATATCTCTGTCAACACGTCACGCTCAGTGATTAAAGTAATGTCATTGGCATCAAATGCATTCAACAATCGATCCTGCTCAGCGATAGACAGCACATTGCCATCGACTGCGACACTATCGCCTTCTTGTAAATGCTCGGCGAGCCAATCGATATGATTCGGCTGACCTGGAGCCAGCTTCTCTAAAGTAATACCCGTGCCTTCTAACTGATCAGCAGCGTGTACCCAATAACGACTGTCTGTCCATAGACCAGCAAAGTCAGCAGTCACGACGAGCGTACCGACCGAACCTGTGAATCCTGACAGCCATAAGCGTGCTTGCCAATATTCAGGCAAGTACTCAGATAAATGTGGATCAGCAGACGGTACGATGATTGCCGTCAGGTCTTGTACTGCTATGGTCTGACGCAGACTATCGATACGATCGTGGATGGTTTGTTTATTCATTAAAAGTGTCCTTATTAGAGATAGAGCAATTAATTTGGAAGAAATTAGATTTAGAAAATTATTGCTGTGCGGCGACTATAGATAGTCGTCTTATTCGAGCGGAAACATTTTAAGCATTCATTGACCGATTATTATTAGAATTAGAGTCAGTTACATTCAATCGTTTAAGAGTTAAAGGTTTGCAAATAACCAAGTAAACGAAACTACCTATGATTAAAGCAGAATAGTATGACAGCAGAACACCATTAGATGTTTGGGCAGATAGCAGGGTTTCAATGGCGCAAGAGAAATATCTCACCAATTGAAACAATAAAACGTGCTACCAATAATGGTAACACGTCTCATCATACGTCACTTGTACTGTTGTTATTCACAAATGTATATCAGCCTATAGTTAATTCACAATAATATCGATACAAGAAAACCGAGTGCAAGCTATACATTCGTATGGTTAGCGAGGTTGACGCTGTAGCGGTTTTATAGTGGGCAGACTATACCTTATTGCTTGGCTAATTGTTTCTCACCCTCACTATCTTTAAGCATTTTATTGATAGGTTTTGCTAATATCAGCAAGAATATGGCAGTGACCACCAAGAATATTGTCATGGTTGTAAATAGACCTGGCAATCCTTCGATTTTGTCAGCAGATACATGACCACCAAAGAAGGCCGCAACCAAGTTACCCATGGCAATAGAAGCAAAGAACAGCCCCATCATTTGACCTTGCATACCCTCTGGCGCCAACTTCGTCATTGCAGACAAACCAACGGGGCTTAGTGCTAACTCACCCAACGTTAATAGCAACAGACTGCCTACCAACCATAGTGGTGATGCCAAGCCAGCACCAGGCGCTAAGATGCTTTTTGAGGCAAAAATCATCAATGCAAAACCTGCCGCTGCGAGTAGCATACCCATTGCAAACTTAGCCATACTGCTCGGCTCAAGTCCTCGGTTACCAAGCTTGACCCAAATGATACTGATGATAGGTGCCAATATTAAAATAAATAAAGGGTTCAATGACTGGAACCAAATGCTCGGTACTTCAAACCCTAAAACGTTGAGATCGGTATAACGATCAGCAAACAAGTTAAAAGACGTTGGCTGCTGCTCAAAACTCGACCAAAACAGCGTCGAACCAATAATTAAGATAAAACAAATCAACAAACGCAGCTTGTCTGTCTTATCCAGCTTAGGTGAAATGAACATAATAGCGAAGTATAGGATGACCACCGCAGCAATGATATAAGTCATATACTCTGCAACCATCTCAGGATTGAACGATATCATTCCTGTAGAAACCAATAGCACTACGGCTACTAATAACGCTACAAAACCACCAACCCAACGACCGACATTTTTGTATTGATCATTAGATTTTTCCCACTCGGCAGAGATGCCTTTAGCTCGAGCATATTTTGTTAAATTCTTTTGCGCGACGAAACGATAGATGAGCAATGAGACCAGCATACCCAAACCGCCAACGCCAAAGCCGACATGCCACATACCTTTTTCTTTGAATACGCCAACGATCAGCGCAGCCAATAACGCGCCGATGTTAATACCCATATAAAATAAAGTAAAACCGCCATCACGGCGAGAGTCACCTTTCAGGTATAGAGCTCCAACCATCACTGAGATACAGGTCTTAAATAACCCTGAGCCCAAGACAATACAGATTAAACCGACAAAGAACAGTGTCATGCCAAACATAGCAGAGAGTGCAATACACAAATGGCCAAGGGCAATGATAATACTGCCCCACCACAGTGCTCTCTCCTGACCTAGCCAGTTATCTGCTAGCCAGCCCCCAGGTACAGCTGCCAAGTACAATGAACCTGCGAAAATACCGTAGATAGCAGAAGCGGTGACCTCGTCAAAGCCAAAACCACCACTACCTACCGTCGCCACCATAAATAAGACCAGTAGCGGGCGAATACTATAATAAGAAAACCGCTCCCACATCTCAGTAAAAAACAATGGACGTAGCGGCGTGGGATGCCCCATAAAGCCAGTATCTAGTGCGTCTAATTCAGCAGCATGAGCCCCCGATCGTGTTTCTGTGCCCATAACTTTATTCCTTTAAAGATCATATTGGTAATGACCAAGCCCCTATTTATTCCGATGAGCGGTCATATAGGCGAAGTATTGTTGCACTTGGTTATATTCAAGTAAAGAAAAAGTTGGTTAAAAATTACACAATTACCCATAAAAAAAAGCCCGTTCTCAATAGTTGAGAACGGGCTTTTTTTCTTAGTCTCGAGGACACTACTATTATACTTATAGCACTGTTGATAGAGACTTCATAATGCTGTCACTTGAATATCTGTTACTTGAATACCTATCACTTGATAGCTAAGTAGCACTATTAGGTCAAAATGACCATACTACAGACTACTGTGCCGCTGCCGTATCATCAGCTGCGTCGCCAGCTTCTAAATCACCATCTGCTTGCTCTGCAGTCAAGTCAGCATCAGCCACAGCGGTTTGACTTACGGTGCCAGAGGCAGTCGCGGTACCTGCTTCGGCAGTCACTACTGCGCTGTCAGTAGAACCTTCAGCAGTAGAATCTCCAGCATCTGTGGCTGGCGTGACAGTTGCATCTGCTGCAGTGTCAGTTTCTGCCGATGCCGTTTCATCAGCTAGCGCAGCATCTTCTTCAGCGGCAGTCGCTTCTGCTTCATCCGCAGCGGCTAATTCCTCAGCAGTCTGAACAGTAATGTGCTGTCCTGCTGGACGTAAAAATCCAGAAACACCAATAAGTAAGACAATACCTAAAAACAAGGCAATGCCACCTAAAGTGTATAACAGCTCTTTTTTTGGATTGTTATTGACGATACCTTCTGACATACCTGATCCACCTTGCACAAAATATTTGAAATATTGGCCTATTATATCGCAATTTGTACCGATTTGTTAAAACCCTTAAGTATTTAAAGGATTTATTATCGACAAATTTTGCCAGTCTCTTTTATAGTCGAGCACCATCTCTTATTTGCGTGACGCACCCAAACGAAGTTGAGCGACCCCACGCTTGCCAAAATAGCTTAATAGCAATAGCAGCGCCATAATGAACAAAATAGGATAATTACCGAAGCGCATATAAGGCGTACTGCCAACGCGTGCTTGGACATTACCTCGTAATACAGTGCGCTCAAACTGCGGGGCACGCTCAACGATATGGCCTTTGTGATCGATAATAGCCGTGACCCCCGTGTTGGTCGCACGCATAAACCAACGACCATTCTCTAACGCACGCATCTGTACCATCTGTAAATGTTGCAATGGACCTGCCGACTTGCCAAACCATGCATCGTTTGAGATCGTCAATAAAAAGTCCGTACCGACCGCATTCCTACGGGTGGTATCAGGATAGGCCACTTCATAGCATATTGCCGTACCTAAGTTATGACCACGTACACGCAGTGGTGACTGCTCGTCACTGCCACGGCTATAGCTCATGATATCTTGACTGCCAGCCAGATCAGGCAAAACATCTAGTAATCCCTGAAACGGAATGTACTCACCAAACGGTACCAGACGCTGCTTTTTATACAGCCCTTCTCCCTCTGCGCCCAATGCAATCACACTATTATAAAACGGTGCATACTTATCGGTACTGGCATCGTAGGCGGCTTCATCCACATAAGGTATGCCCGTCACCCATGTCGTATCAGTCTCATTGGCCAGCTTTGCCATTTCATTGATAAAATCAGCTGCGGCTAGCTGAGACATAGGAATGGAGGATTCAGGCCATAACACAAGATCACTTCCCCACTCTGTGCTCGTTAACGTTGCATAGATGTTAAGGGTTTCGAGTTGATATTCATTCAACCATTTTAGGTCTTGAGGGATATTACCTTGAATCAACGATACAGATAGATCAGGCGTACCTTTTGGCTTGGTCCATTGCGGATTTATCAGCCATAACGCGCTGCTAATGACTAACAAAGCGAGCGAAGGAATCATATAACCGCCACGGCGACGCAACATCTCGACCACGCTGGCTGCCAATAATACGGCAACGAACGAGATAGCAAACACCCCAGCGACTGGCGCGAGCGATGACAGCCAAGCTTGCTCTGTAAAGGCATAGCCAACGAACAGCCACGGAAATCCAGTGAGCAACCATGTCTTCATCCACTCTTGTAATATCCAAAGCGCAGCAAAAGATAGCGGCTGACGGCCGACCACTCGATTGAAAACCAGTGCCAAAAAGCCATGGAACAAGCCCATGCCTAGCCCCATGATGGCAATCATAAGTAGCGCAAGCCATACTGGAATGGCACCATACGTATGAATGGAAGTATAAAGCCAAAACGCGCCTACACAAAAAAGCCCTGTGCCATAGGCTTGACCGATAAGAAAAGCACGCTTGCCGCTCATATCAGGCATCAATAATGCATATAAAATAGCAGGCGACACCAATGCTACAGGCCACACACCATAGGGCGCGAGTGCAAAGATAAACACCGCACCTGCCAGCAAGGCAATTAGCACGGTCAATGCTAGAGGTAAGCCCTTTGGCTTCTCGGGGTTCAGGCGTTTTTGCAAATCAACAGTAGACAGACGCATAGCAGGTATCCAAAACCATATTTTTCAAAATTTTAAGCGTCAGCATTCAGGTAAAAACCAAGCTGAAACTGACCGTATAATATTCCATACCGTATCTAAAAATTAAACCTGCCCATGATACCAGTCTCAACCTATTAATAGGTAACATTGCGTAGCAAACCCTAATAGCAGACCAAAAAAAACACGACCGCAATCGTGTTTTTCTTATATTTCTCGATAAGCTTTTAGATGACTAGGGCGTGTCCTCATTTTAAAAATGGTGATAAAAATGAGATAAATCGCAGTCAAACAAGGAAAATAGCGCAGATAATATCGAGATATTAGTCAGCTATTTGACGCCGTTTGGCAAGATTTAGCCATTTTTAACCCATTTAGATAACTATCGATTGAATTGAGGACACGCCCTAGCACAAGATCAATGACTGCCTATCAAAACTTGCTGATTAACATCTGTTTTGGTCAACTCTAAGTTTTGGATAAAGCGTCCTTCGACATCAGTAATCGTGATTTTCCAATCATCTATTATGACGCTCTCACCTTCTAGATCACCCACGAAGCCAAGTGCCTGCATGACCAGACCGCCCATCGTATCGACATCGGTATCATCAAAATGACAGCCAAGCTCATCATTACAGTCTTCTATCACTGTAGACGCCTGAACACGCCACGTATTTGGCTTTTCAGGATCGGCGATAATATTATTGATATCACTGTCTTCATCGAAGTCATCATGCTCATCGACGATATCACCAACGATTTCCTCGAGCAAATCTTCCATAGTGACCACACCGCCAAAGTTACCAAACTCATCGACGACAATGGCCATATGCACCTGCGTACGCTGTAGTGAACGTAACAAGGTGTCAGAACGCGCAGTCTCGCTAATATATAGCGGCTGACGCACCAAATCTCTGAGACGTTTACTGTCTATTTTATCTTCTTGGTCACGCACCATATGGACGAGAATAGGTATCAGATCTTTTGCCAAGAGGATACCAATAACGGCATCATCATCTTGACTGTCAAATACAGGATAGCGCGAGTGTGTGGTCTCAAGAATGATATCCATCACTTCGGCAAGACTGGTGCTCTCATGCAGACCAACCACTTGCGGGCGCGGTGTCATGATTTCACGCACTTGTGTCGCAGGCAAATCAAGCACGCCTTCTAACATATCGACAGTATCAGGCTCTAAGAATTGACGCGAGTCTTGTACCAAACGAATCAATTCATCACGGGTTTCAGGGGCGGTCGATAGCCAGCGTTTTAAGCCGCGCATCGACCAACTACTCGGGCTGGGAGTGTCGTCAGACATGGTGGTGTGATTTAACCTCTTTAGTTAATAAAAATTTAGTTAATAAAAATCAAAGTAAGAACAAACAACAGGTAAAACGTAGATGGGGATAAAAACTATAAACAAAATAGGTCACGTATCATTAATCCAGTATTAAATCATAAACAAACCACGAAAAATTAGCTTCACTTTATCTTATGACTCACCGACATTCAACGATAAATTCACTCAAATTGTATTGTCAGTGTGTTATGAATTTTGCTATGGTCAAAGCCTCAATCCACTAAGAAAAACGCTATGTCGCTACGTTCTGTTTTTTCTCGCCTGCTTTCACCCCGCTCCAATCATCATCGTTCAGATAACGACATGGCTCGTGGTGGCGTAAATCATAGCGGCCTAGATGATCCTAATGTAGATAACAGCAACTTAAATATGCATAACGTAGACAGCAGCCCTGTGAATGGCACTCCGTCAAAGCCTACGTGGCGACATTATATTGTACAGTGTCTAATCATCATCACTTTATTACTATCAGCCATTTGGTTGCTGCTTGCTATTTGGTATCAGTTTGGCGAGCGCTCGGCCATCACTTGGCTAGCAGGGATAATGATCGTTGGTGTGCTGACCGCATTGCTCAAAAGCCGCTACTGGCCGAAAAGTACTAAGCAATCAGATAAACAGCCCTTAACGACTAAAGCAAAAACTAGCAGCAAAACCATTACTAAACGACTGACCGCTTTATATGCTGCGATTTGGTTTTTTGGCATTGGCTGGTTTTTTTCTATTGAACCGCAGCAAGAGCATGACTGGATGCCCGAGGTCAGCCAGCGCGTCTCTTATGAACGCGATGCGACCAATCCTGATTTGATTACCCTGACCAATATTCGTAACTTTGATTGGCATACTGCCGAGGAGGCCACCGAGCATTGGGATACGCGCACGATCGATATGTCTAAACTCTCTGGCGTCGATGTCATCAACTCTTATTGGATGGGGCCATTGATTGCTCATACGTTGGTCAGTTTTCGCTTTGAAGATGATCGACCACTGTCTTTTTCATTTGAGATTCGTAAAGAAAAGGGTGAGTCATTTTCTGCCCTAGCTGGGTTTTTTAGACGCTACGAGCTCAGCCTGATTGCTGCAGAAGAACGCGATATTATCTACACACGTAGCAACGCGCGCGGCGAGCAAGTTTATCTATTTCCTGTTAGCAGCTTGCAGCAACACGAGGTTAAATCACTGTTTGAGTCTTACTTGACTGCTGCCGATGAGCTGAATGCAAAGCCTGCTTGGTACAATACGTTAGTCAGCAACTGTACCAATATTATTTTTTATATGGCGCGTATTGTTAGTGGGGATCGTCTACCGTGGGATTATCGAATTTGGGTCTCTGGCTGGCTACCGAACTATCTATATAATGTCGGCATGTTAGATGCCGACCCAGAAAGCAGTGGTCAGCCGTGGTCAATGGATACGTGGTACGAGCATACCTATATCAACCCAAAGGTTAAAGGGTTTGATAATCAAGTGAATCTAGCGTCTGGCCTTAATGGTCGCGAGTTCTCTGAGCAGATTCGTCAAGACATTCCTATCCCGCCACTGGCCGACTCACAAGATAGCGCGGAAGCAAAAGCCAAGTCTACGGCTCAGGCTTCTAAATAAAAAAATCCGGCATTTATACAGGGTTGACGAAGATTGGCTAAGGGTTTACCCAATTAACCACCCGATCTTCCATTTCTTCATCAGACATGCCTGTTTCAGAGATACAGCGCCCCGCCACACCGACATTAACAGCGCGCATTTGTTGTTGCGTGGCCACCGCATCTTGGGTCAGTAATAAATGCCAGCTTGGCAAGTTTTGCCCTTTATACAATCGCTTGTAAGCGCAGTGCGATGGTAGCCACATCATCTGCGGCAAGTTATCCATGGTCAATTGAATACAATCTGGCACGTGCTCTTGACGTGTCGCATAGTGACCACAGTATCCTGTCGCACAGTCCATCAGCTGACAAGTGACATCGGTATATTCGACTAGCTCTTCATCGACATCACCATTCTCATCTTCATCGATGTACTTAATTAAACAGCAACTACCACAGCCATCACATAACGCTTCCCATTCGCTATGGTTCAATTCATCTAGCTTAAAGCGTTCCCAAAACTGTGGGCGCAATGTCTCAGATGCTTCATTTGATTCGCTGTCAGAAAACAAGCTCACGATTGGTTTTGGTTCTGATTGCACCTGCGAAACAGTAATACCAGGTAAGTTATCAGCGGATTTGGTCAACAAATTTATAGTCATAGCGTCGCAGTAGCATTTTGATAAAGAGCGTTACACTATTATAGCTGTTTTTGCTGATTATGGGCGTTAAGGTAGTACAAGTTAGAAAAACGAACTATTACAATGATAAATAAATAAAACTCACAACATAAAAAAGGACAATAACATGTCAATTAAAACATTTGAATTAATCAGCACTACCGAAAATGGCATCGAACTTATTAGCTATGTGGCATTGCCAGAAAACGCATCAGACGATAATTCAGTGCCAGGTATTTTAGTCGCACCAGAATGGTGGGGCGTGGTCGAACATCCAAAATCAGTGGTTGAACGCTTGGCAAAAGCAGGTTATGCAGCAGTAGCAATGGATATCTATGGTGAAGGTAAATTGACCACCGATGCAGCGCAAGCCAATATGTGGATGGAGCAAGTACTTGCTGATCAAGACATGCTGATGGCACGCTGCCGTTTGATTCTTAACGACTTCAGTGATCAACTAGCTGTCGATGGTGACAACTTAGCAGCGATTGGTTATTGCTTCGGCGGTAAAATAGTCCTAGATATGGCACGTGAAGGCATGCCATTAAAAGCGGTTGCCACGTTCCATGGTAATCCGTCAGCGAAACAGCCAGCAGACAAAAACTTCACTGCAAAAGTTTTGGTCGCCCACGGCCGTGATGATTCGATGGTCTCAATGGATGCCATCGAAGGTCTAAAATCAGAGCTAGACGCAGCCGATGTTGACTATACTATCGATGTCTATGACAACGCTAAGCATGGGTTTACCAACCCGCATGCTGATGAGCGTGCTGCCAAAAATGAAGTAGATCTTGGCTATAACGAAGCTGCTGCAAAGCAGAGCTGGGAGAACATGCTTGAGTTTATGAAAGCTAACTTGGCATAAGTTGCAATAACGGAGAAGCCTAAAATCTCTCTGTATATCGGTAAAAACTAACTAGCAAATAAAAGAAAAAGAAGGGCCGCTTAGTATTTAAGCGGCTCTTCTTTATTTATAAACAACCGTTCATCAATAACATTTTGATTGATGCGCAAGGAGAGTCTTGTACTTATAGATAAATAACGTCATTATCACTGCATTATAAATTGTATTAAGTGATAAAGATGTTTTATATATTGAACCAGTTGGGCTGGCTGGCTTTTACCGCGTTATTAATCGTTGTGGTTGTACTCTATGTCAGAATAAATCGACAGATTGGACAACTACGCCGTGATGTGGGCAAACTACAAATTCAGCTTAGAAACCAAAGAAACAGTAATGCCAGACGCTCATCTGTTCAACCAACTGACAACTTTATCTCTAGTAATAATCATGTAATAGCAGACAGCGCTGTTGACACTGCTAAACTGAATACAACCAATGACACAAATACCACCGTGCATGCATGGCCACCATCACGCCCAACGACGCCTCAATCTAGCCTACAAGACAATGCAGTATCCAGCACTTCTACTACTGGCATGAACGAAACGTTGAGCGTCATAAAAAGTAAAACGCCAACTGCCGCTATTCAGCCGGACGAAAGCTCCTTGCCGATCGTCACCTCGCTATTCCACTCGGTCAAGAACTGGTTCTTCGGTGGTAATCTAGTGGTACGGGTCGGTGTATTGGTACTACTGGTGGGCGTCGTACTATTACTGCGCTTACTGAGTGATTATATTGAGATTCCGATTGCCTTCAAGCTGATGGCAATCGGTGGCGTAGGGTTAGGATTGGCGGGATTGGGGCTGAAATTAACCGCCAAACGCTTTTCTTATGGTATTACTTTACAAGGCGCAGGTTTAGCCATTGCATATTTGAGCACCTTTTTTGCATACAGCGTTTATGAAATCATTCCGAGTTTACCGAGCTTTATCGGACTTGGGTTATTGTCCGCTATCACCATTGCGCTCGCCGTCCGTCAGAACGCTTTTCCTTTAGCCTTACTGTCATTATCTGGTGGCTTTTTCGCACCGATTTTGACCAGTGATGATACTGGCAGCTTGGTGGCCTTGTTCAGCTATTATCTATTATTGAACGTCACGATTGCCGTCATCGCTCATTATCGCCCGTGGAAAATATTGAACTTATTCGGTGTGACGGTAACCTTTGGCTTGGCCTACTACTGGGGCATAAGTGAGAACTTAACTGCCATCATTGAGATACAGCGTCGGCCATTGGTATTGCTGGTTGCTTTACATTTAATGTTGTATCTCTTTGTCGTGATTCGCTATGCACAACAAATCATTGCCTATAACACGCTCAATGAAAAAGATCTCAGCCATACCGATAGCGCAGATGACATAGAGCATTTAAACGAAGTCCATGTGGGCAGTAGCACGTATCTATTTCCCATTGATACCGGCTTACTGTTTTCAGTACCGCTACTGGCTTTTGGTTTATTTTCTGCTCTATTAGAGGATATTCCTCATGCTTTAACTATCGTTAGTGCGGTTTTAGGCGCGGTTTACCTTGGTTTAGGTTGGCTATTTATCCAACGTAGCCAGCGATATGCATTAATCACTGAAGGTATGCTGGCGTTAGGGTTTGGATTTTTGGCCTTAGTGATTCCGTTGGCACTCGATGCAGAATGGATTGCCTTTGGCTGGTCCGTACAAGGATTGGCCTTGGCATGGTTTGGACGACGCTCACTGCGCGCATGGTCGGTATTATTCGGTGTGTTATTACAGCTCATTAGTATCGTCATGTTGATGGCTACCATCGTATTCTCTAGCAATGATTATCCGATTTTGGCCTTGAGTATTTCAGCGATTGCTTATCTAGCCACGGTATTTATCTTGCGCGCCAGCAACTCGCCAGCGATGTTGAACGACCACTTGGATGCCGGCTTAAACGCAAACTCAGACAGTTCTCTAGCACATTTTAAAGAGCAAAACACCACATCAGACTCAATCACGACATACGCCAGTGCATTGGGTATCAGTGACCAAGCCGCGCAGCAGTGGCTGACTTCGGTCAATAGCCAAAGCAAAGTGTTTGGCCTCGTTTGGCGCAGCCCTAGATTGATATGGTGTCTGACCTTGACGGCTGTGGTATGGATGCTGCAAGTTTTAGTACTGGATTTGAGTCATTGGTTTGAGATTTGGCAGCTCGATACGATGACGATTGCATTGGCTGCACTGGTGAGTCTTGCTATCTATTGGAGTATCAACCGCTATCAGCCATGGGCAGAAACCAAACAGCTGAGTCATGGGTTGCTATTATTGTTTTATCTGATGCTAGTACTGCAACTACCGCAGAAGTTTGAGCTGAATTTATTATGGTCATCAGCAGAATGGCTGGTGTTTGCCAGTTTACTCGTTGGTTGGCTCACGGTTGGACAACTGTGGTTAAAGGTCTGGCACGACGATGCCAGTCTATCGCGCTATGATGGTACGAGTTGGCTGGGCGCTGGCATTTTAGTCATTGCGGCGGTGGCACATTATGGTCTGCCCGCCTCTGCTGGCGTAATGGCTATTTTGATTCCAACCATTTTAATACTAGCAGGATTGTGGTGTGGTTATCGTTATGGCAACTATCGTCAGACAGACACATCAATCAGTGAAACTTCAGCGCATGGATTGCTGTACTGGTTTGATTGGCAACAAGCATTATTAAGCTGCGCCACTATCTTTGCGCCGATTGCTTTAGTGTGGGTTGTTCTTACTAATTGGTCTTACGATGGTGTAATTTGGGACTTGTCATATTTCCCAATACTGAATTTATATGACATGACCTCAGGGCTAGCACTATTGGTTGGCTTTAGTATTTATTACCTGAATCAGCAGTATAATAACGAACAGCCAGACCAAGAAAACGCAGTCATCCAAAAGAATATTCAGAAAGTATTTACCGCTCATAATTTACTGATTATTTTAGGACTTGTTGGCTTTTGGCTGATATCTAGCATCCTCATCAGAACGCTTCATGCCTTTATTGACACACCATTATGGTATGCAGGTGCTTGGCAAAGTGAGCAAGTGCAGACTGGACTAACCATGTTGTGGACGCTCCTTGCCTTGGTCGCCACTATCATCGCTAGCCGCTACTGGCAGCGTGCGCTTTGGTTTATGGGTATCGGGCTGTTGGGTGTCGTCGTCCTCAAACTGGTCTTGGTCGACCTGTCACAGACCGAGGCCATTTGGCGAGTGATATCTTTCCTTGGCGCGGGTAGTTTGATTCTGCTCATTGGTTATTTGGCACCACTACCACCCTCGCACGATGAAATAACGGATAAGACGTAACCATAACCTGATCACGACCTCACATGATGGTTGAGTGAAATTGTGGCGTGAGCAATGTGGTTCTGTAGTAAACTGAGCACCATTAGAAAGTAAACGTTGATTGTTTTACTTTTAGCATTTTTTATAAAAGGTTATGAAAGCAGATGGATAAGAGAGCAAGTATTCAGTGGTTCCCTGGGCATATGAACAAAGCCCGTAACGAAATCAAAGAAATCATGCCGCAGATGGATTTGGTCATCGAGGTCATCGATGCACGTATCCCTTATAGTAGTGAAAACCCAATGGTCGCGGCACTACGCGGTGAAAAACCAGTCATCAAAATCCTGAACAAAGCTGATCTTGCCGATCCAGAGTTGACCCAAATATGGATGGATTATCTCGAGCAACAAAGCGGTGTCAGAGCCATTGCTTGCGATACCGAAAAAGCCAACGACGTAAAACGCATCATCGCCATTTGTAAACAGCTCGTTCCTAACAAAGTCGGTACGGGTCGTCAAATCAAAGCCATGATTATGGGTATTCCAAACGTTGGTAAATCAACGTTGATTAACACCTTAGCAGGGCGCGCTGTCGCAAGAACCGGTGATGAACCTGCCGTGACCAAATCGCAGCAGCTAATCAAGCTAGACGATGACATCATGCTCTATGACACGCCTGGTATGCTATGGCCAAAAGTTGAAAACGAAAACTCTGGCTATCGTCTGGCAGCAACTGGTGGTATTCGTGATACGGCTTTTGATTTCGCTGATGTGGCGAGTTATACCGCTGAGTATTTAATGCATGCTTATCCTGAGCTGCTAAAAACCCGCTATAAAATTGAAGAACTACCAAAGACCGATTGGCAGTTTTTTGAAGTCGCTGGACGCAATCGCGGCTGTGTACGTTCAGGCAACCAAGTCGATACGTACCGCATGTCTGAGATTCTAGTTAACGAGCTACGTAGTGCCAAGCTTGGGCGTATTACGCTTGAGACACCAGCCATGACGGAAGCTGAAGAAATAGTGGTCGCTAAACAGCGTGTCACAGCTGAAGAAAAGAAAAAAGCCAAAGAAGAAGAGAAACGCTTACGTCGTTTGAAAACTAGAAAGAATCGTAAATAAATCTCATAAAAAATATCGGCTACCATGAACCCATTAATACCCTCTGCTAAAACCATTCAAATCTATCTACCAAAAGGCAATCCTCGCGGGTTGCGCTTGGCAGAGATGACTACGCGTACCGTGCGTCTTATTGAGATTCCACGCATTCACATTGATGACTTTTTTGCGATGCCCGATGCTAATCAAGTGGGCTTGTATTTCTTAATTGGTGAAACAGAAAGCACAGAAAAACCTTTGCTTTATGTTGGGCAAACTGGTGACCTTAAAAGGCGTCTCAATCAACACGATGATAAGGATTTTTGGACACGGGCTTTTGTCATGCTATCGACCAACAATTCCATGACCCAAACCCATGCGCTGTACATGGAACATAAGGCTATAGCAACTGCTACTCAAGTTGGACGCTATAAAATTAAAAATGGAAATAGTGGTAATCGACCGCATACGCCTGATCCATTAAAAGCTGACTGCGAAGAACTATTTCACACTCTTGATGTTTTATTATCAACATTAGGGCAACCTGTTTTTGAGTCTTTGAGTATCAATTTTTTTAACAATGAAAACATAACTGCTGATGCCTCTCATGTTAATCAAGTGGCAAAGCAGACTGACAAAATCTCTCATTATCCTGATCCCATATTATTTTATTGCAAAGCAATAGATGCCGAGGCGCAAGGCTATTATAACAATGATGGCTTTGTAGTATTAGCAGGTTCATTGTTACGTAAAAAGCAAATAAATTCAGTAGGGAAATGGGGAGCTCGTAAACAAAAAGAGATGATAGTTAGTAATCTTTTAGTTGAATATGATAATAAGTCTTATAAACTCAAAGAAGATTATCTCTTTAAAACACCGAGTGGCGCAGCTCAGATAGTTACTGGACGTAATGCTAACGGTTGGTTGGTATGGAAAAATGAATCAGGTGAAACTTTAGATAGTGTTTATCGCTAACGCCTTTAATCCCAAAATGCGACCCTCATATAAACTTCTTACTTTTGAATTGTTCGCCCATTGCCTATGACAGTTATTAATTTTATCCATGCCGATACTAACCTCAATTCCTTCGCCCCACGCCTACTCGATTGGTTTGCCGAAAATGGTCGCCATGATTTACCTTGGCAACAGCACCAGACCGACACGCCCAACCCTTATATTGTTTGGTTATCAGAAGTCATGCTCCAGCAAACACAAGTGACCACTGTGCTACCCTACTTTGCACGTTTTATGACGTCGTTTCCGACCGTGCAGGATTTGGCAGCAGCAGACTGGGATACTGTAGCAGAACATTGGGCAGGGCTTGGATACTATGCGCGTGCGCGTAATTTACATAAAGGTGCCAAGCAATTGGTCGAAGTAATAGCTGAGACGGGCGAGTTTCCGCAGACGCTCGCAGGATGGGAAGCGATTTCAGGGGTCGGGCCGTCGACTGCTGGCGCAATCATGGCAATGGGCTTGCACCATTATGGCGTCATTTGTGATGGTAACGTCAAACGAGTCATCACGCGTTGGGCAGCGATTGACGGCGACATTACCAAGTCTGCTACGACTAAAGAACTGTGGGCATTGGCGGAACGATTAACGCCTAGCAAGCATTCCGGATTATTTGCACAAGCGACAATGGATATGGGCGCGACATTATGTACCCGTAGCAAACCTGCCTGCCTATTATGTCCACTGAAAGAAGATTGCCTAGCACACTCGCAAGGTCGCGAGACTGATTATCCAGTCAAGGCAAAAAAACAACCCAAACCCAGTAAATTTAGTAATGCATTGCTAATCGAAAGTGTCGACGGTGACATACTATGGCTACAGCGCCCTGACAATGGCATTTGGGGTGGACTCTGGAGCTTACCTTTGCAGTTCGTAGAGAAAATTGAGGGCAAAGCGAGTGGCAACACTGCTAAAAAAGTAGACGCTAGCGATGATAAACCATCAGATGTGCCAAATGACGTACGTAGTAATGAAAAAGTATATGAGGCAGAATTTACCACCGCTGAGCAAATCATCAATGAGTGGCTTATAAAAAATGAACTGGTGGCAAAATCAGTTAGTAATACCTTGCTTGATGAAGCGCCTATTAAGCACTCATTAACACATTTTCATTGGTGTCTGACGCCGCAATCAGTAACTCTAAATACTAAGCAAACTGCCGAAATCACCAAAGCACTGCAAGCTGCCGACATTAATATTAACTGGTTGAACGCTGATGATGCTCAGGCAACCCTTGGATTGCCACGGGCGATGGTTAAGATTTTAGAATAACCATATAATCCATGCCTCCACACCAATCATGCTTGAACCAAATACTCAAAGCTCGTCTTGCATGCCATAAAAAAAGCGACTCACTATCAATAGTGAGTCGCTTTTTCTTTAGTCTTTATAATATAGTTAGCGCTAAGACTTCGGCACACGTAAGCGCATTAAGCCTTCTTGTTGTACCGTGGCGACCAGCTTACCATCTTGCCAAAACTGTCCGTGGTTTAGCCCTTTCGCATTGGATGTCGTGTCACTCCACATGTCGTACAGCATCCAGTCGTTCAAATCAAAATCACGGTGAAAATGCATTGAATGATCGATGCTCGCCGCTTGTAGACCACTGGTCATAAAGCTGACGCCATGCGACATGAGTCCCGTGCCAACCAAGTAAAAGTCAGACGAGAACGCCAATAATGCTTGCTGAATCGCCACCGGTTGATTTCCCAACTCGCGGATACGTAGCCAGTTCGCCTGCTTGGGTTTCATAGGTTCTGGGCTGATCGGGTTACGGGGTTTGACCGGTTTAATCTCTACATGACGGCGACGCATAAATCTTGATTTTAAGGCTTCTGGTACTTTGCCCACATTTTCTTCTTTTAAATCTTGCTCAGTCAGCAGATCTTCTGGTGGCGGATAGACCGGCATATCTTCTTGATATTCAAGCCCCTCCTCCATCGGTGAAAACGAGGCAATCATCGAAAATATGACTTGCTCAACCGGTGGCTTACCACGCACTTCTTTGTACTGAATTGCGGTCACTTCACGTGCAGACAGACTACGGCCATCGCGCAATCGACGCACCTGATAAATCACTGGTTGGTTGATATCGCCGCCGCGCAAAAAATACCCATGCAATGAGTGACAAGGTTTGTCTTGTTCGAGCGTATGCGCTGCCGCCATGATGGCTTGTGCCAATACTTGCCCACCAAAAATACGACTGCCCACATAGTCATGGCTCTTACCCTCGAAGACATCGGGGGTAACTTCGATAAGTGCCACAGTAGCCAATAACTCATCAATCAGTTGCAAATAATCGGGCATGACAATATGTTTCCTTATTTTCATCAAAAACGCACAGCACCTCACGATATCAATAGGCTATATCGACAGGTCCTTTGTATTTGTACTTGAAGTTAAAATAATATGAAATCACTTGCTGAATGTAAACAAGAGAAATTTTAGAACGAAAATACGGCCATAGCAGCACTAGTATTTATTATAAATAGAAAGCGATAAACATCTTACCCAATATCAGTGGCTTTGGCTAGCGACTGACAGGCCACTCGCGAGTATCCATTCGTTTATTCAACTTAAACAGTAAAACGAGGCGCGTTATAACGCCTCGTTTTACTGTTTATTTTAAACTTATGGCTTCACAGCTACTAGCACACGGATAGAGTCAGGTACTAATGACAAGTTGCTTAGTGCTTGCTCGCCTTGCGCTTTTAGTTGCTCTAAACGCTCAATCTCTGCAGGGCGCACGTTAGGGTTGATGGTTTGGAGATGTTGTAGACGTTTGATTTCACGTGACCACTGTTGGCTAAAGCGCGCGCTTGCTTGCTCACCAATCTCAGCCAGCTGCTGACGGGCAATATCCTCAGCTTCATAATAACGCTGCTCAATCACATCACCACGTACTTTAATCACTTGGCGTGCACGGTTTTTATCCAAACGCTCAATGTGCGGCATGATCATCTCAGCGCTGATACGTGCTGATAAATCACTGCCCTGCTCACTGATAAAGACACGGATATTTTGCGTGGTCAATGTCGCTGGTAAATTCAGCAGTTTTGGTGCTATCGCTTCTACACGGAAATTCACTTCTAGCAATACCATACCTTGCGGTACAGCAGCGCTTTTCAACATCGCAACTGTCGTATTACCAAAGGTACTGGTACTCGCTAGCTCATAGATAGCACGCATCAATGGATGCTCATGAGTGATGAATTCGATATCTTCACGCTGTAGCGCTTGATCACGCTCGAATGTCAACGTCATGCCGTCTTCGTCACCAAGTGGCAAGCCATCGATATAGTCACTAATTTCAGTGCTATCAATCGGTGCGATAACCCATGAGCCATCACGCTGAATATTATGATCGATATTGGCCGAAGCAAAGAAACGCTCAATAAATTGCGGCAATAGGTTGTGACTATCAAAGTCACGCATGGCGTCAGCGATACGCCCAGCGACACGTGGGCGGCACGAGTTATATTCTAGCAGACGATCGCGACCAGCTTGTAGCTGTGCTTCTAGTCCCAATCGTGTCTGTAGCGCTTCTGCGATAACACCTTGTAAGATGACTTTGTTTTCGGCCGTATCTGCACCTTCAAGCATTGGCTTTAGATCTTGAATGTACTGCTCTTGCACGCTCTGCGCTGTCGGTGAAATCTGATTGAACATATTGAGCGCATCGTTATACCACTGATACAGACGCTCTTGCGCCGTGCCCTGTACATAAGGCACATGCAGCATGATTTGTTGCGTCTGACCGATACGATCTAGACGACCAATGCGCTGCTCCAAAGTATCTGGATTCGCAGGCAAATCCCACAGGATTAACTGACTCGCAAACTGGAAATTACGGCCTTCTGAACCAATCTCTGAGCACAATAATATCTGCGCGCCTTCGCTGTCTGCGAAGAATGCGGCTGCTTGGTCACGCTCAAGCAATGTCATCTGCTCGGTAAAGATAGCTGTCTTAATGCCTGCATGCAGACGTAATACCGCTTCCAAACTCTCTACCGTCGCGCCACTACGGGCAATTAACAGGACTTTTTGATGTTTAAGTTCGCCGCGCAGAATATCAACCAACCAAGATACACGTGGATCATCTTCTAGCCAGCCACCATCAGGTTGATTCTCTTCGCCCCATAGCTGCTCACGCAATTTACCATTGGTTTGATAGCTGTTTACCCATGCATCAGGTAATGGCAGCGGATAAGGCTGGCTACTACGACCATAAAACCCTTTGACACTCTCACGGGTATTACGGAATAAAATACGCCCAGTACCATGACGATCTAACAGCTCGTTAAGTGCATAGGTACGCAGTTTTTCGTCGTCATTGATCCCTGCCAACTCATCAGCACCGAGCGTAAGCAAGCTACTCAAAGCAGCGATTTGCCCTTCACTTAATGGCTTATCTTCTATCAGTACACCAGCAACCGTTGCCGTCTCAGCAAAAGCGGCTTGACCATCGATAAACTCATCTAAATCATCAAAACGATCCGGATCGAGCAAGCGCAAACGCGCAAAGTGACTCTGTGCACCAAGCTGCTCAGGTGTCGCCGTCAACAGCATGACGCCTGCCGTCTCTTCTGCAAAGTCAGCAATCAAGTCATATTTATCGTTGCCGCCCTGTGCCTCATCCCAATGCAAATGATGCGCCTCATCGACGACCAATAAATCAAACCCTGCATCCATCGCTTGGTCATACAAGTCAGGATGGTCAAGCAATAGATCCATACCAGCGATGATACATTGCTCGGTCGCAAAGACGTTCTGCTCAGGATCATGCTCTTTAATCGCTGCTGTACGTACCAAGTCAAACAAGGCAAAATTTAGATTAAAACGGCGACGCAGCTCAATCATCCACTGATATTGCAGACTATCTGGCACTAGAATGAGCACGCGCTCAGCCTTGCCAGTCAATAGCTGCTGATGAATAATCAAGCCGGCTTCAATGGTTTTACCCAGTCCCACTTCATCAGCGAGTAAGACACGCGGTGCAATACGTTTACCGACTTCATGAGCGATATAGAGCTGATGCTCAATGATATCGACACGCGCACCCATCAGACCTTTGAGTGGATGACCAGCCAGCGCTGATTGCATACGCAAGATATCTTGACGCAGCTCATACCAATCGCCACGTTCGATACGGCCAGCGAGCAGGCGCTCAAGCGGCTTGGCAAGCGTGATGTTGGCAGCGAGACGAGTTTCCATGATGCCGCGCTCGTGTTCATCGACACTATATTTGAGCACGCCCATCACTTCATCGACAGCATTGACCGTGTAGCATTTGCCGTCTTGGTCATAAATGCTGTCACCAGCTTTGAACACCACGCGCGATAGTGGCGCAGAGTTTTTGGCATAGACGCGCGTCTCTTCGCTTTGCGGGAATAAGATATGCACACATCGGTCGTCAACATCGATGACCACACCTAAGCCAAGCTCAGACTCCGTATCAGATAAATAACGTTGACCAACGGCGAATTCAGTACTGTGCAATGAAGCGATAGAGATAGTCATAGGGCGATGTCTTTTGTACTCAGGTAGTAAGAAATTAGATAGATAGCTTAGAAAAACAGCAATGGCGGCTAATGACCGCTAAATAAGGTTATTCACACCGTAAAATGTCAAAAAGACATAAACGAAGTGCCACAACATTAATCAAGCCAGCCGTTTAGCCGACCATTATATAACGTTAGCGGGTAGATGAGTGCGTTAAGTTGACTTTTCAAGAGCAGATTCATGCAAGATTATGTCAATGCTAAGCATAAGTTGGTCTTATAAAACAATAAGATAACGACTCGCAAGTATATAAAAAACATTTACATCATAAAATTGTTTCTATACTGTTACTTTATGAAAATAGATGTCTTTTTTGTTACGTTGATTATTCATATTTATTATTAATAAAAATATCTAGTGACCTAATATCTAAAACTAGTTTTGTTCAAAACTGTACGAATATCGCTGCTTTTATAGGCACTTAACCTGTAGATAAACATAACAGTTAGGCCTTAAAGCTATTCGCTTGACCTTTTCTTTTAGCCCCTTTGATATTCAGATTGAGGACACGCTTTAATAATCACGGCTCTTTTTCTACCAAAAAATACTGCTGATGGTATTTTTCGTACTTTATATAATTCAAGGATGAATACATTTATGAGTGCCTCCAAAAAAGTTGGCTTGCTCAACCAAGTCAGTACCCAAGTGACCGTTATTTTGTTTCTTGCTTTTGCCGTTGTTCTTGCCGTTGTCGTCTATATTGTCGAAAAAGAAGGTTATGAAAAAATTCGACTTGAGTCCGGAAAATTAGTGGCTCAACGAGGTAATACGGCAGTCAATAGTATCTCCTCAGATGTCAATCGTGTGATGCGTAGTGCGTTGCAGTTACAGCAAAGTGCCCAGACACTACCACTACAAGAAAGTATTTTGCAAGCCAGTACTGCCAATGCTTTTGATAAGCGAGACTATAGCTTGCTAGGCAGTGGTGGTATTTGGCCTGATATTGGTGCGCTTGGTGATGGCGCAGCTACTCATCCATTCTTGATGGTACGCCAAGATGGTGATTACCGAGCCATCCTAACCGATCCAAATCCTACTAATCCTTACTATAAACAAGACTGGTTTAATAAGGTAAGAGCCCTCAATCCTGACGGTTGTATTTGGGCTGATGTGAGCCCCACTCAGACCAAAGGCGAGCTTGCTATGAGCTGCGGCGTGGCTATCGAGCGTGACAATCAATTTTGGGGTGTGAGCACAGTAAACTTTACACTTAATCAATTACAAGAAAACATCGTCAATCTGAGTGAAAGCTCTGGTTCAGGTTATATTTTATTGCTTGATAATAGTAATAAGGTCATCGCCTCATCCAACCCAGAAAGCCTAAACTACATCGATGAAGACACTGGTACACCGCTTGATATTAAGCAAGTGATTGACTCAGACCCTGCTTGGCAACCTATCTTAGATTTTTTAGATACTCAGCATAGCGATATCATCAAACAAGTTGCGGCGAAAATCTCTCCAGAAGCTCAGCAAATCATTGCAACACTTAATAAAACAGAAGCAACTGCTGTTAGTAGCTCTGAGCTTATCAACTATTCGGCTTATGTGAATGCCAGTGAAAACCATCAAAGTACGATGGACAGTCGCCTATTGCAAAATTTCGAGTTAACCAATGACAACTATTATAATGGTAGTCAGGCGTATGTTTTCCAGATTCCTGAAACCTACTGGAAACTCATCGTGGTACAGCCCGACTCTGCCGTCAATGCCATTGCAGATAACTTAAGCAAAAACTTGATCAGATCAATCATGTTAGCGCTACTTATCACCGTTGTGCTGATCTATTTCATGCTGACATTCTTGGCATTTAAACCATTGAAAGAGACCACAGACAAAATCTCTCTCGCTGAAAAACTAATTGATGATAAGCAATACAATAAGCTCAGCGAGGTCAAATTTGCGGGTGGACGTAACGAGATTGGTCTAGTTAACCATTCTATTAATGAGCTACTTCATCGCATTCAGTCTAATGAAGGTAAGCTTGCCAATATCAATCAACAGCTAGAAGTGAAAGTTGAAGAGCGTACCGCTGAGTTGCAAGACACCTTAAAAGAGCTAAAAAACTCACAATTGCAATTGATACGTTCTGAAAAAATGGCCACGCTCGGTCAGATGGTTGCAGGTGTTGCTCATGAAGTAAACACACCTTTATCCTATGTACAGAATAACCTCGAAATCATCGGGCAATTGACAGCACAATATGAAGATTTGATTGCTTTGGTGCAAGGGTTGAAGTCACTTAATACTAATGAAGCAGTGCCTACCACTGAAATCGAGAAATTATTGGCAGATATCGTTCGTGCCTCTGATGAAATCGAAGAAGATGACTTATCAGATGAGCTCAAAGAGCTGATCAAAGATTCCTTATTTGGTGTAGAACAGATTACCGAGATGGTACTCAACTTGCGTAATTTTGCACGTCTTGATGAGTCAAAAGTCAAAACGATAGATGTTCGCGAATGTATAGAATCTTCGCTAAAAATCGCTGGTAATTCTATTAGACATCAAGAGATTGTCACCAACTTTGGCACAACGCCTGAAATCAAATGCTCACCATCGCAAATCAATCAGGTGCTGGTCAACCTATTGAACAATGCCTCGCAAGCCATGGATGGCAATCCTGATGACAAAATCGAAGTGCGTACCTACGCTGATGATATCAACGTTTATATTGAAGTCAGTGATAACGGTAAAGGCATGAGCCAGTCCGTATTGGATCAAATCTTTGAGCCGTTCTTTACCACAAAAGCAGCAGGTGAAGGTACTGGCCTCGGCATGGCTATCAGTCAGCAAATTATGGAACAACATAATGGTGCGATTCAAGCCACCTCAACCGAAGGCGTTGGCACGGTATTTACCCTAACCTTGCCCATCGATAATAATTTAACAGAACAAAATATGTAAGCATAAGCGAAACGTTAATTATATTGTCAGTGCAGCGCATAACCGAGCTGCACTGATAAAAGGAACAATACCTATAATTTAGCCCCTACTATTCATCGTAAGGATACGAACATGAATGAGATTGAAGACAATATACAGCCATCTGCTCTAAGTACTGAACCTAAACCAAAAATTGCGTTTATCGATGATGAAAAACGCATTTTGCGCTCGATGAAACTGCTCTTTCGCAAAAGTCATGATGTTTTCATCACCACTGACCCCAACGAATATATTGATTACATCAAAAACAACCACGTGCATGTGGCCGTCAGTGACCAACGTATGCCTGAGCGTGTTGGTGTTGACATATTACGAGAAGTCAAAGAAGTTTCACCATCGACCATGCGTATTCTGCTTACTGGATATGCCGATCTGAATGCTATTATTGGCTCTATCAACGATGGTGAAATTTATCGTTATTTGACCAAACCGTGTAAATCTGAAGAGCTTCAATCAGTTGTTGGCCGTGCTACCGAAATTGCTTTGACGTACAATCCTGATGAAAATGCAGATCAAATCGACAGCTCAGATAATAAGCAAACACTGTTGGTCATAGATGAGAACGACGAGCTGATTGAGCAAATTCGCAAGCAATTTTCAAACAGCTATAAAGTACTACATGCAACCAGTTTAGAAACTGCCTACGATTATCTTGCGAACTATGATATTGGAGTTTGTATCACAGATATTAATGTTGCTGGTGAGAATATCGCGCCTATTATCTTCACCTTAAAGCAAGATGCACCGCACCTAGTGGTGTTAGTACAAACACAGTTCCAAGATGCCAGTTTATTGATCGATCTTATTAACAAAGGTCAGGTATATCGCTGCTTACCAAAACCAATGCGTGCCAGCTTGCTAGAAATTAGCGTCAACCGCGCGTTCCGCCATCATAGCAATCTCAAAGCCAGCCCTGATTTGGTCAAACGTCACGAAGTAGAGCACGACCCTGAAAATGATATTCGTATTGATTTAAGCAATCGAGTGCGTAGTTTTATTGGTAAATTGCGCAAGCGTTTTTCGCTATAGCCTGTTATTTATAAAAAACAGCCACGGCGAAACCCTTATAAAAAACCTTTACATCAATTATGGCGTAAGGGTTTTTTATCATTTTATCTCTCATATTAAAAACGTTAAGCACCAGACACCTCATCTATAACTGATACCTCGCAGTTTTTGACTCATAGTCGCTCAGTAGGTCAGCTTCAACTTTCCACGCATTATTTTTGATTACTGCTTCTGATCGTCGCTTTAATACCATGTTTTTAATCAACCGCTTTTGATTGACCAAGGCAACATGCTACATTACCTCGATAATCATTAAAACAAACTTTAAAACACCCATTCGATAAGGAATAACCATGCAAGCGGTTTTTTTAGACAAAGGTACTTTTTCTGAGGGCATCGACTTACCTGCCCCAACAGGCATCAGCGACTACGTCACTTATAACGACACTCCAAAAGATACTGCCGTTATTTTAGAGCGCTGTAAAGACGCCGATATTATCATTACCAATAAAGTTCAGATTAACGCTGAAGTAATAAGCAAGCTGCCCAAGCTTAAACTCATTCAACTGACTGCCACTGGTATGAACAATGTCGATCAAGACGCTTGCAATGAGCACGATGTTGCGCTGTTCAATGTTGCTGGTTATGCAGTCAAAAGCGTGCCCGAACACACATTTATGCTTATGCTAAATGCAATGCGCGCAGGCATTCATTATCATCAAAAAGTCTCTGATGGCACGTGGCAAGCAAAGGGGGATTTTTGCCTGCTTGATATTCCGCTAATAGATTTGGAAGATAAAACGTTAGGTATTATCGGGGTTGGCACCATCGGTAAACGCGTCACCGAAATCGCGCGTGCCTTTGGTATGACTGTATTGTGGGCGGAGCAACAAGGACGTGCACCGCGCAATGACGACTATACAGCATTTGAGGACGTACTTGCTCAGTCTGATGTTCTGAGCTTACATTGCCCATTAAATGCACAAACTCAGCACCTTATTAATGCAGATACTTTAGCAAAAATGGCCAAACAGCCGCTCATCGTCAATGTCGCTCGTGGTGGTATCGTCGATAGCCAAGCGCTGACCAATGCGATTAATAAAGAGCAAATCATTGGTTATGCCAGTGATGTGTTTGAGCAGGAACCTATTGCTAATAATGATCCGCTATTGAGCTTAAAGAACCATCCACGTGTCATCTTTAGCCCGCATAACGCTTGGGGCAGTAAAAGCGCACAAGAGACACTGTGGCAGATGCTAAGCAAACAAGTCGCTGATTTTATCAGTACGCATTAAAGGACAACCACTCATCAAATCTAACGACTGAATCGTAGCCAATCATCTTTTATTTTACGGTATTTGAGCACTATTCGGTCGCTGAGATAGTTGTTTGTGACCCGCCAAGGATAGATATCTCCTTGCTTGGGTAGCTCGTGTTGAGCGCGCTTAACATATCCTGATGATAGCGCGCCCATCACAGTCTCTGATTGGCTATGGGCCGTGCCATGCTCACTCTGCGCTGTTGCTAATACCACTTGATAACCATGCTTATCCATATACCCAAGCAGCCGCATCACATACTGACAGGCCAAATCAATCTTTAGCGTCCATGAGGCGTTGGTGTAGCCGAACAGCACTGCCATATTGGGCACATTTTCAACCATGACTGCTTTATATGTCATGCGTGTACCGATATCTACTGCCTCTCCATCGATATATACTTTTGCACCACCCAGCATTTGTATCTTTAGCCCTGTCGCTGTCACGATAATATCTGCATCGAGGTGTTTGCCAGAGTTGAGCATAATACCTGTCTTCGTGAAATGGCTTATTTGATCAGTCACTACTGTTGCGCGTTTACCCTGTAATGCTTTAAATAAATCACTATCTGGTACTGCGCATATCCGTTGGTCCCAAGGATTATAATCGGGTACAAAATGCGCCACATCGACATCGCTGCCTTTTAGTTCTGTTTTGACGCCGCGCTTTAATAGCGCTTTCATAAATTTGGGGGCTACTATAGCCGCTCGGTAAGTACCTTGCTGTATGAGTACATTGCGGGTACGCAATACCGTATAAGCCTGCTCTTTTGATAAAGGTGAAAACTTGCCGGATAGCCAATCAAGCGCATAATCATCGCCTGGCACGCTCGCCACATAAGTGGGTGAACGCTGCAGCATAGTGACGTGTTGCGCGCATTGCTCAGCTTCTTCATCTACTAACGCTGGCAGCAACGTCATCGCCGTCGCACCACTCCCGATAATGACTATCTTTTTATCTTGATAGTCCACATTATGCCAATGCTGCGGATGGACTATCCGGCCTTCAAACGCTTCTTCTTGATCAAAATGAGGCTTATAACCTTGCTCATAATCGTAATAACCAGTGGCACCAACGACGAACTTGGCTGTTAGAGTAAACACTTCACCGCTAACATGGTTTTTTACCATGGCCGTCCATCGTTGGCTGCTACTTGACCAAGAAAGCTGCTGCACCTCATGCTGATAACGAATATGCTCAGTGATACCAAACTCCTGCGCCGTATCAGCAATATAACGCTTAATATCCCCACCTTTTGCCAAAATCCTATGGTTCAACCACGGCCTAAAACTGTAGCCAAACGTCAACGCGTCAGAGTCAGAGCGAATGCCGGGGTAAGTAAATAAATCCCATGTACCACCCAAATCTGCACGTTTTTCTAAAACCGCAAACCGCTGCGAGCTTTTCTGCTGCTGTTTTGATGATTGACGTTTACGTTGATTTGGGCTTTTATGATCAAACATTCCTTTGTGTTTCTGCTGCTGCAATCGGCAAGCCATACCTATACCGGCAATTCCTGCGCCGATGATAAGTACTTCATAATCTACTGGCATGTCTAAGCGCGCCTTTTTAGATTGAAAGCATCTCTTCACTGCCTGCCTTGCCGCCTGCTTTGCTACTATGATATCAAGCATAATACCGTCCTTGTTTTTGCATGATTTATCTAAAAAACTTGGTTAAAAAGGACTTGGACTTTCCCAGTCCATCCACGCACCCAATACAGGATGCTTTAGACGTAGATGCTGTGCATGCAGATTGAGCCTTGATGCGATCTCTAACGCAGTCCCTTCAGCATAAATAGGGTCACCAATCATCACATGATCAACATGCACCATATGTACACGTAGTTGATGGCTACGACCGGTAACCGGCTTTAGCATCACTCGTGTCACTGCATGACCATTGCACTCCTCATGAGCCAATATTTCATACATGGTTAACGCATGCTTTGACCAATCGTGGTCGACGATATGGCGCGGTTTGGTCGCAGGCTCGTAGCGTACTGGCACTGATATTTTGCCAGTTGCACCAACACTCTCCCACTGGCCAAAGACACGGGCTTGGTATTTTTTTTGCGGTAAACGCTCAATAAACTGCTTACTGATATGAGTTTGTGCTGCTGCGTTTTTTGCAAAAATGAGCAAACCTGAGGTATCCATATCAAGACGATGAATCAATTTGACCGCTGGATTGACGCGCTCAAGCCTTGCTAGCAAACTCACATTTAGCGTTTTACCATTGACACTTAATAGCCCTGCGGGTTTATCAACCACCCAAATATCGTCGTCCTCATAGACCGTAACGTCTCGTGCAAATGCTTGAAAAAATTCAAGCAGACGGGCATTTTCTTGAGCATTAAGGGCATTGACTTCTTCATCAGTAAAAAGCATAAAAATGGGCTACTTATATTAGGGCGTAAAGGTAAAAAACAGACTTACTTATGGAATAAAATGTGAGGCAAGCGGCAATTTCAAGCGTAAAGAGATGCGTCAGATGGATTAAACAGTCGCAACCATTCTATCAAAAACGCAGATAGCAGAATCAACTGGCAGACAGAATATAATTCATATTGCCCTATGTCGATTTATTGTGCTAATGGCAATTGTTAAACAATTTAACCAGCCTGCATCTGTCAAGTTTGAGCAAACATGTTAATATAATGGCACATTTTCACCACTTCTAAACGATTCTTTGGTCACTCATCACGCTACTATCTAACCAAGATATAATATGATGCATGACGATAGAAATAATAAAACAAGAGAGAAAACTATGTCAGATCTTATTTTCCATACCACCGATGCAGACTTTGATAAAGACGTACTAGAGTCAGACGTACCAGTATTAGTAGACTTTTGGGCCGCTTGGTGTGGTCCTTGTAAAGCCATCGCTCCCATTTTAGAAGATTTAGCCGCTGACTATCAAGGCAAAATCAAAATTGTTAAGGTAGATGTTGATAGCAACCCCCAAGCGGCTAGCCGTTTTGGTATTCGTAACATCCCAACCCTGTTTGTATTTAAAGGTGGCGAAAAAGTTGATTCAGTAATGGGTCTACAGCCAAAAGCTGAATTGGCAAAAGTATTAGACAAGCATTTATAAGCTTGTGATAGCTAAGCATATGTTAGAAATCGCAATGTAATAGAAGAAGCCACTATCTCACTGAGATAGTGGCTTTTTTGCTTATTTTTTATGCAAAAAACTCGATTATACGACTTTTTTGGCAAAATTTATTGACAATGCTATTGTGAAGACCGTATAGTCTGCTGACAACAGAAAACTAATTGTTTTCATAAGTGCCTTATCGCTATCCTCCTCGTGTTTATCAACAAAAACACAATCGTCGTTATAAACACCATTGCTGAACGAAATGACTAAACACAATTACTGATATTGAGTTTTTGACGCAGACTCTTATGTAGCCTTCTTTATATTTATTTCTTATTACCTTGCACCAAATGACTGCAATTCGTACATAAGCTGACATGTAACACCCAAACTACATAAATCCTAGCTCTGTGCACGCACCCTCTATCGCTATATTATCGTTGTTTTAATCAATGTCGTGACTTGTGCTGCTAATGGCATCTCTCATCTGATCACTTGCTAATGACCTATCTATGAATCTTACTGAATTAAAGAAAAAATCAATCGCTGAGCTATTGGCTATCGCAAAAGAAATGGGTCTTGATAATATGGCACGTAGCCGTAAACAAGACATTATCTTTGCTATCCTAAAAACCCATGCCCGTAACGGTGAAGCCATCTATGGTGACGGCGTCCTTGAGGTTCTTCCGGATGGTTTTGGCTTTTTACGCTCATCAGAAGGCTCTTATTTAGCGGGTCCTGATGATATCTACGTCAGCCCTAGCCAAATTCGTCGCTTTAGCCTAAAGACGGGTGATAGTATCGCTGGTACGATTCGTCCACCAAAAGATTCTGAGCGCTATTTTGCGCTATTAAAAGTCGGCGAAATCAACTTTGATACGCCAGACCGCTCACGTCATAAACTTATCTTTGAGAACTTGACCCCACTATTCCCAACTGAGCATTTAAAGCTTGAGCTGGGTAATGGTACAACCGAAGATTTGACTGGTCGTATCATCGACTTGATCGCACCGATTGGTAAAGGTCAGCGCTCTATTATCGTTGCACCGCCAAAAGCCGGTAAAACGATGCTGCTACAGACCATCGCACAGTCAATTACCCGTAACAACCCTGAGTGTTACCTCATCGTACTATTGATCGATGAGCGCCCAGAAGAAGTCACTGAGATGGTACGTACGGTACGCGGTGAAGTGGTTGCCTCTACTTTTGATGAGCCACCACAGCGCCATGTACAAGTGGCTGAAATGGTCATCGAAAAAGCCAAGCGTTTGGTCGAGCATAAGCAAGATGTGGTTATCTTACTTGACTCAATTACTCGTCTTGCTCGTGCTTACAACACCGTCATTCCTTCATCTGGCAAAGTACTGACAGGTGGTTTGGATGCCAATGCGCTAGAGCGTCCAAAACGCTTCTTTGGTGCTGCACGTAATGTTGAAGAAGGTGGTAGCTTGACGATTATTGCCAGTGCTCTTATCGATACTGGTAGTAAGATGGACAGCGTTATCTTTGAAGAATTCAAAGGTACAGGTAACCAAGAGATTACGCTTGAGCGTGATTTGGCTGAAAAACGTGTCTTCCCTGCGATTAATATCAAAAAATCTGGTACTCGCCGCGAAGAGCGCCTGCTTGATGAAGATAAATTGCGTAAAGTTTGGATTTTACGTAAGTTACTACAGCCAATGGATGGCGTACAAGCAACTGAGTTCTTGTTGGATCGCTTAAAAGAAGCGAAAACTAATGACGAATTCTTTGAGCAGATGAAACGTAAATCACAAAACTAATGCTAGCGCTGAGTTGCTTTAGCATAATAGGCAAACATTTAGCTTAAAAATAGAAAAGACCGCTTTCGAGCGGTCTTTTCTATTTTTAAGACTGAAAGTTGTAATTACCAATCTCAACTGACCTACTATCTATACAAGTGCAATAACTTCCTGAAAAATATCCGTCAAGGACACAGTGGAGAAACATCCTTTACAGGATATTTGCAAAGAATAGCGCTTTTACTACGCGCATAAATTATTAGTTGGGTTAGTATAGGCATACTCTGCTACACAAATCGACAGCATTATCAATTTTTGATACATTTAATGCAGTCTTTATTAATACAGACCACGATATGTCTTGCGGTAACACGATAGGTTATTTTAAGACTATTGCCCAAGTATCTTGATACTTTATATCAGCATCAAAATACTTGGACAATGCAAATATCGTGTTTTGATTATGATCAACCAACTTGATAACCTAACAGGTGATATTATGAAATTTGCTAAAACTATTGCGATGACTGCCCTTACTAGCTCTGCTCTTATCATGGGCGGCTGTGCAACTAACGGATATAGCAGTGGCTTGAGCAACACTGCTAAAGGTGCTGCTGTTGGCGCTGCTGCAGGTGCAGTTCTTAAAAGTAACGGCGACAGCAAAGATATCGCTCGTGGCGCACTTGGTGGTGCTGCTGTAGGTGGTGCTGGTGCTTATATTCTTGACCAAACTCGCTAATTGATCTTGTCAAGGCTGAATATTAATATTACCTTGATAGAATCTTAGCTGACACAAAAAAGCCTGCAATCAATTGCAGGCTTTTTTGTGTCTAACTCATGAGTTGAAAGTAAATCCGCTTGTCGTAATCTACCATACACTTATAGTGATACCTAATACACTTATAGCGCTCCGCTAAACGTATCACAAGACTGTACGCTACCACTCTCTAAACCACGAGTAAACCATTGCACGCGCTGCTGACTGGTACCATGAGTAAAGTTATCAGGTACAACTGCTCCGCCACTGGCCTTCGCTAAACGATCATCACCGATTTGACTGGCTGCATTGATGGCTTCATCGATATCGCCCGCTTCCAAAAACTGTACGCGCTCTTGGTTACGCTGCGCCCAAACACCTGCGAAACAATCTGCCTGCAACTCTTGTAGCACTGACAGCTTATTGGCTTCTGCGCGCGTGACTTGACGACTGGCTTCGTTGACTTGCTGACTAATACCTAGCAACGTCTGTACATGGTGACCAACCTCATGCGCGATGACATAAGCTTGAGCAAAATCACCCGCTTTGCCTTCGTTACCTTCGTCGCTAGAGCCTTGCTTATCACCTGTAATACCAAGATTTTGACTCATTTCTACAAAAAATGATTTATCTAAATAAACAGTCTGATCTGCTGGGCAATAAAACGGACCTGTCGCAGAGCTAGCGCTACCGCATGCTGAGCTCACTTGACCATTGAACAAAATCAATGAAGGCTCTTTATAGGTACTACCTGCTTCATTGAATATTTGATGCCACACTTCTTCTGTGTCGGCCAGTACTACTTTTACAAACTGCGTATCCCGATCCGTGCTGGTTGCAACCTCAGTAGAGGTATCACTACTTCCACCGCCAGTAACGGCTTGACCTGTCTGCAAAGCGGTCATGGGATTTACCCCAAATACTAGCCATAAGATACCAGCAATGATAATACCACCGATACCACCACCGACCATCTTTCCACCGCCACCACTACTGGTGCGTACGTTTGAACTACCACGTCGACCTTGCCATTTCATAATTTTATTCCTCAAACATACGATAGGTACTACTGCTCGTATTGATAGTTATTTATATGATATTACGGCCAATACTACTTTTTAGCTTGGTGTTTTAGCCTATTATATTAAAAATAATAGCCTGAATAGGCCTTTCGATAGATAACACCTCTCTAATTTACTCACATTACATCAAACGTTACATTTATTTACTGATTAATCATCGTGAAAGAAGTAAATTATTGCAAGTAAATTTAGAAGTTAATAACGAAAAAAATTCTTTAAAAACAATCTGATGTCATTGATTATATTTCTTTTAATATCCAACAGGGTGTTAAAAATTATAATCAATATACGAAGTAAAATTAAACTTACAATTTTATTGTTACTTAATTGTACGGACTATTTCCATTTAGATAGAAAACATATAGAATGCGTGCAAGCTGAGTAGCTGTAACTGGAAGTCGTTGAATACTGAGAAATCTCGGATTTCAACCCATGTTGCTGCTATTGATCATTTCATTTTTCCGGAGAAAACACTATGAAACTTAAATTACTTGCTCTAGCTGGTATCATGACTGCAACTATGGGCCTAACTGCCTGTGACAGCAGCAAAGAAAACGCTGCTGAAGATTTATCTGACGCATCAGAAGAAGTGCAAGACGCTTCTGCAGAACTAGACGAAGCTGCTGCTGAAGGCGAAGTAACTGCTGATGCTGACGCTGCTGTTGCTGGCGCTGAAGCTGACATCGCTGATGCTCAAGCTGCAACTGCTACTGACGAAATGGACGCTGAAGTTCCTGTAGACGGCGAAGCAACTACTAGCATGGATGTAGCTAGCGAAACTCCAGCTGTTGACGCTGCTGACGAAGTTGTTGTTGAAGAACCAGCTCAGTAATTTTATCGTTTATACGATGAATATACTGTAGTAAAAAAAGAGAGCATTAGCTCTCTTTTTTTGTGCCTGTTATTTATGATGTATAACAAGCTAATACTGTAATGTTCACTGATATTGGTACTCATATATAGTTTAAGCACATCAACATGCTTAGCTTATAGCTGACATACCTAGACTATATAACAAGTGTCAATCAACGACCTAAATATCAAAACTTAAGCCGTCATCATCAGTACAAATATCTAGATTAGGCATCAAATAGACGCTCATCAACCTGCTGGCGAAATTTCTGTCCTGTCTTAAAGGTAACCACACGGCGTGCTGATACCGCAACGGGCTCCCCTGTTTTTGGATTACGGCCTGGTCGGCTGTTTTTATCTTTAAGCTCAAAATTGCCAAAGCCTGAAAGCTTGACCTCTTTGCCATCAATCAAACTCTCTGACAACTCATCAAAAAAGTTCTCAACCAAACAGCGACCTTCTTGGCGTGTTAGGTTAAGGTGACTCATCAAATGCTCGATCATGTCAGATTTGGTTAAGGTGCTCACAGTACAACTCCTATGCTATGTCGTGATGTCGAATATCATGGTTTAGCGGTATGAGGGTTAATGTTAGCTATTATAAAGGTTTTTGGACGTTTTTTTAATAAAAAGCGTATGAAAGTCCTTTATTAATAACCACTTAACGTATTTTAGGGCTTTTTATTAATAGCAATGCCCCGTAGCCTTATAAGTAGAAAAGCTACAGAGCATTGTTTATTGTCTATATTAAATATTAGCTATCGCGTAACTGCGCAGAGTGCTGTGCTGTTAGCGCTTGCACAACCTTATCAGTAGCCGTTTTTATCACGTCATCAGATAACGTTTGCGTACTGTCTTGCCATACTAGTGCAAATGCCAGTGAGCGCTGACCCGTCGGTACTTTATCGCCTTGATATACATCAAATAACCAAAGATCCGTCAATAGCTCACCTGCAGCAGCACGAATCGTGGTTTCTAGTGTCTGCAAACTAATATCGCTATCGACTAGAATGGCAATATCGCGGCGTACTTGTGGGAACTTGCTAGGCGTGCTGATGGCATGCTGCTCACGAGCGACAGTCAGTAATGGTGCAAGTGACAGCTGTGCAACCCAAGTAGCTGGTAGGTCTAACTGTTTTGCGGTATTAGGATGCAACTGGCCAAGCCAACCAACGTATTGATCATCGATATATAATTTAGCGCTTTGACCAGGATGCAAAAAGTTTAGTCCACTGCGCTCATAACGGATACGAGCACCCTCTATTTGCGCAGGTAATAACTGCTCGATATCATGTTTGAGGTCATAAAAATCTAAAGCACGATTTTGATAGGCTTGCTCATCCCACACATTACCGACTGCGACCAAAGCAATACTTGGGGTCTGTACTAATTCGCTGATACTCTGGCCGACAAAGCTAAGGCCTGTTTCAAAGAAACGTACGCGTGGTTGCTGACGGTTCAAGTTATATTGCACACATGGCAACAAGCTTGACAGTAAGGTACGGCGCATAACGGCTAAATCACTAGAGATAGGATTGGCCAGTGCTAATACCTCTCCTAGTGCTTCATCATCAAGTAATGCTTCTATTTTTGCATCACTAAAGCTAAAGCTAATGGCTTCCATATAACCGGTATCGACCAACGCTAGCTTCATCTCATGAGTCAAGTCTGCGGTATCATCATAATCCATGCTGACTTGCAAGTGCGGCAGGACGCTTGGGATATTGTCATAGCCATAAATACGGGCTATCTCTTCGATGAGATCTTCCTTGATACTCATATCAAAGCGATAAGACGGTGGCTTACAAATTAGCGTGTCTGCTTGCTGCTCAACCTCAAACCCTAACTGAGTTAAGATACGTACCATTTCTAGCGGCTCAATATCGATCCCAATAACATCACGTACTTTCGCGATTGGCAAAGTAATTGGCGCACGTGCTGGTAAATGCTCACTACTCTCAGCTTTTACGATAGGGCCCGCTTGACCGCCAGTGACGCTAATAATCAAATCACAAGCACGTGCCAATGCGAGCTCTGGTAACTCAAAATCTACTCCACGCTCAAAACGTTGCGACGCATCAGTATGTAGACCAAAGCGGCGTGCGCGAGCGGCGATAGCAAGCTGACCAAAGAAAGCACTTTCTACAACGATATTGGTCGTGCTATCCGTAACGCTACTACGCTGGCCACCCATAATACCAGCAAGTGCCAATGCGCCTTTATCATCGGCAATCACGAGCTCATCACCCGTTAGAGTAACCGTCTGCTCATTGAGTAAAGTAATGGTTTCAGCAGGCTCTGCCAAACGAACAACGATATCACCAACGATGGTATCTGCATCAAAAGCATGTAGCGGCTGACCCAACTCCATCAATACATAGTTGGTCACATCAACCAAGAAGTTGTGTGAGCGTAGTCCTGATTGAACGAGGGCATCTTGCATCCACTTTGGTGTCTCAATACTACGATCAATATTGCTAATCGATTGTAATAAGTAGCGTGGACATGCTTCAACTGCATTTACTGTGATGCTTGGCGTTGCACCGTTTTCAGTAATGGTGATGTTTTCAGCGATGGTTGGCATTTGTATTGGCAAATCGTTGATGACTGATATTTCACGTGCAATACCACGTACACTAAAGCAATCACCACGGTTTGGCGTGATAGAGATATCCAATATCTGATTGTCTAAGCCTAGATATTCACGGATGTCTGTACCGATCGGTGCATCTGCAGGTAATTCAAGCAAACCGTCTATGCTATCTGTTAAATCAATTTCGGAAGCACCACAAAGCATACCGTTAGAGGCCACGCCGCGTAGGTTACCGTTTTTAATTTTAAAGCCTTTCTTGTCATCGCTTGGCAGTACTGCCCCAACGGTGGCAACAGGTACTTTCATACCAACGGTGACATTAGGTGCGCCGCATACGATTTGTAGCAGCTCAGCTTCACCGATGTTTACCTGCGTGACTCGCAGTTTATCAGCGTCTGGATGTTGCTCAACGCTGACGACTTCACCGATGACCACACCACTAAAAGCACGAGCAACCGCATAGCGATCATCAATCTCTAGTCCTGCCATGGTTAACTGTTCGGCCAACTGTTCGCTGGTATTCGTGGGATTCACCCATTGACGTAGCCACTGTTCGCTAATTTTCATAAATATCTCGGATCAGAATTTTATAATAAAGTGTTAGAGTAAAGCTTGGCGAATTAACTTGCTATAGTAAATCCTATATAAACTAGATACAGCATCAGGCTCGCTCAGTCTACAATTTGTAGCACGTTCACTCACCTTCCTTTTATCTAAGTTATCTTGAACTAACTATATAAGCATAAGGAAAACTCTAGCCAAATTGCTTTAAGAAGCGTACGTCATTTTGGAAAAACAGACGTAAATCGTCAATACCGTAATACAGCATCGCAAAGCGCTCAATACCCATGCCAAATGCAAAGCCAGTGTATTTTTCAGCATCAATGCCGCAATTGGTCAGCACTTGTGGATGCACCATACCGCAGCCCATGACCTCAAGCCATTTGCCATTGTCATCTAAGATATCTACTTCTGCAGAAGGCTCAGTAAACGGGAAGAATGATGGGCGGAAACGAACGGTCAGTTCTTTGGCAAAGAATGCTTCTAAAAACTCGCTAATCAAGCCTTTTAGCTCAGCAAAAGTGCTCGACTCAGTAACCATAAGCCCCTCTAACTGATGAAACATCGGCGAGTGGGTTTGATCTGAATCATTGCGATAGACGCGACCTGGGCAAATGATACGAATAGGCGGTTCATTCTTTTCCATCGTGCGAATCTGCACAGGACTGGTATGCGTACGCAGTAAGTAATGCGCATCAAAATAGAATGTATCATGCATCGCACGTGCTGGATGATGCGACGGAATATTCAATGCTTCAAAATTATAGTAATCACTCTCGACTTCAGGGCCAGTCGCGACATTGAAGCCTGCTTGAATAAAATACTGCTGCATGCGCTGAGTAATCATCGTTACTGGATGCAAATGACCTTTTTGACCACCACGAGCAGGCAACGTAATATCGATACTTTCTGCTTCAAGCTTGGCATTTAATGCGGCCACTTCCAACTGTTGTTGCTGATCAGTCAATGCTTGCTGAATACGGCTACGGACTTGATGTAACCAGCCACCGTAGGTTTTTTTGTCATCAGCACTGAGTTTACCCATTTGCTTTGACCAGCCAGTTAATGGGCTCTTTTTACCTGTCAATTGCACACGCAAATCTTGCAACTCACGCGCATCAGTAATCTGTAAAACCAATGCTTCAGCAGCACTCGCAAACTCAGTCAGTTGAGCTTCATTCAGCTCACTGAGCTCTGAGGATAAGGTCGGTAGCGCCGACAAATCGTTGATAGCAGCAGGGGTAGTCATAAGACGCATTATTCCTGATTTAAACGGACTATTAATAATAGTGATTGGTAATTGTAGGGGTTTGACCAAATATTGCAAACCATTTACCCATTCATTTTAAAATAAAGGCTAATAATATGAATGGCTTGAATATTTAGACAACGAAAAATTTAATTGCACATCAAACGAAATTTTTCTGAATTCGGATAGTGCAAATAGAGTCAGCTCTAAAATATTTTAATATAAAAAAAGCCACCGACCAGCGGTAGCTTTTATTAATATCGTACTATTAATCAATATTAGTTCTATTCATTTAAATAGGCTAATATTTATGCTAGTTCCGCTTTTGCTTTTTCAACCAATGCAGTGAAAGTCGCTGCATCATGCATAGCGATGTCAGCAAGTACGCGACGATCGATTGCGATGTTAGCTTTTTTCATGCCATTGATAAAGCGGCTATAGCTCAAACCGTTTAAGCGTGCACCAGCATTGATACGTGCAATCCAAAGACGACGGAAGGTACGTTTTTTGTTGCGACGGTCACGATAAGCATATTGACCAGCTTTGGTCACTGCTTGTACCGCTACACGATAAACACGTGAACGGGCACCGTAGTAGCCTTTTGCGCGTTTTAGGATTTTTTTGTGACGACGATTCGCCTGTACACCACGTTTTACACGGGCCATAAATTACTCCAAGATATTTTTAATCATTATTAAACGAATCACGATGTCATCAAATAGTAG
This sequence comes from Psychrobacter fjordensis, assembly GCF_904845995.1. Taxonomy (NCBI): domain Bacteria; kingdom Pseudomonadati; phylum Pseudomonadota; class Gammaproteobacteria; order Moraxellales; family Moraxellaceae; genus Psychrobacter; species Psychrobacter fjordensis. The sequence continues at coordinate 1,267,997 of NZ_CAJGYP010000001.1, read as the reverse complement.
ACATCGTTATCAGATTGCAAGGTCAAATATTTTTAATTAAGTGGCTATTAATTAAATAGCGCTTGATTAAATGTATATGACGATAGGCTATTAGATGTATGGGCACATACGACGAACTGCTGCTTCGTCAGACTTGTCCACCATCTTAAGACCGCGCAACTGGCGAATACGCTTAGCTGATTTCTTGGTCAAGATATGGCTTTTGTTTGCTTGCTTACGCTTGAAGCCGTTTGCTGTTTTTTTGAAGCGTTTAGCTGCACCGCTTCTGGTTTTCATCTTAACTTTCATGATGATTTGCCTCTTTGTCTTTGATAGAACCTGGTCGTCAAATAGTACATAACGAATAGTGGCTTTAAAAACAACCACTAAACCTCTATTTGCCTCGAGGTGGGAGGCGGTATTTTAGCAGATAGCACGCTGTTTTGCCAAGGAAAGTTTTAATCTTGCCCCAGTAAACCATCATAGTAGATAACGAGTATGAACCGACTGCTAGCCTTTCTCATAAAAACACCAATAAAACAGGAAAATCCTCTGCAAATAGATTGAATGTCAGCTTAAGCTGTGCTTAAGTAGAGAGTGAGTATTGGTATAGTTTAGGCACTAATAATAAAAGACTGCTTATCACACTTATTAGCCGTATATCATACGGTCGGCATCGTTACGATGTTACCAATCTATATCAAGCTCAGCAGAACTCATCACCTGCCGTCAACCTAGGAAATAATGTGCCAAGAAAAGAGTTGGACTTTGATAACGATTTATTTGTCTTTGAAACAGTCATGCGTGTACGTCATACTGAGGTAGATATAGGCCAGCATCTGACACTTGAATCATTGACAGCATTGGTGACTGAAGCGCGCGCGCGATTCTTGCACTCCAAAGGTATTAAAGAGATCAATGCCGACTATCAGGGCTTAATTATTGATGAGTTACAGTTAAACATCGATAGTCGTGTACGATTGCGTGACCAACTCCTGTTTGAGATAGGCGTTGAGCCGTTGTATGATAACGGCGGCAATATGGTTATAAAAGCCACTCGGATGCATACGGGTGAAACAGTGGCGAAAGCACGGCTGCATTTTCTCAGTTACGACTTCCGGCTAAATAAAGTGACTGCGCTCAATAACACTTTAAAAGAAGCGCTATACCCACACTTAGTTAATATTTAACATTGTTTTTCTTAAAATACTGTCTTTGCTTAAGCAGCTTCTTCTTCACTCACCATATCAAGAGAGTGAGCACGCTTGATGCATTGAACATTTCTTACTTCATACTTATAAGATGACAGATATATTATGACTTTACCTACTTGGCTGGCTGCCATAAAATTTAATGATGATGGTTTGATTCCTGCGATTGCCCAAGACCATAAGTCTGGGCGTATTTTGATGATGGCATGGATGAATGCGGAAGCGCTCCAACTGACTGCACAAACGCAGACAGCCGTTTATTTTTCGCGCTCACGTGCCAAATTATGGCACAAAGGCGAGTCGTCAGGTCATACGCAAACCGTGCACGATATTCGCTTGGACTGTGATGCAGATGTGATTGTACTGAACGTCACCCAAGCTGGTGGTATTGCTTGCCACACTGGCCGAGAGTCTTGTTTTTATCAGCGTTTAGATTTATCTGGACAAACGCCTGAGTGGGAAACCGTTGATAAAGTACTAAAAGACCCTGCGGATATTTATGCATCAACTGAGACGGCGGATAGCAGTCTACAAACCAATCTGCAACCCAATAACACCACTGCTAAAGATGACACTAACGCTGAGTCTAATCAAACAGAGAACGCCTCTATTTTGCAGCAGCTTGATAATGTATTGGCTGAACGCAAAAACGCTGACGCCGATAGCTCTTATGTGGCCAGCTTGTATGCTAAAGGGTTAAATAAAATATTAGAAAAAATCGGTGAAGAAAGTACCGAAAGCATCATCGCTGCCAAAGACTTTGCCAGTTGCGATGAAAGCCTAGACAAAGCGCAATATGATGAGGCACGTCATGAGCTCATTTATGAAGTGGCTGATGTCTGGTTTCATACATTGGTTGGACTGGCATGGTTTGATATAGAGTCGGATGCTGTGCTAAATGAGCTAGGTCGTCGCTTTGGACTCTCGGGCATTGATGAAAAGGCGTCACGATAACTTGTGATGTTGTAAAGTCAATCTCGTGAAGACAGCTTGTGAAATCGTAAAATAATCAGCTTCTCTGTTTGATTATTTTGCGATTTCACCCTTTTGTCACAACTGCAGGTTATAATATAGCTCTTTTAACGTCGCATTATATGTCGATACTTTTTGTGTACTATATTGCTATGTGATAAACGCAAAGCTATAAACGTAAAGTATGCATATACAGACTGAAAACCAAGACATGAGGATAGCTTTATGGGCAGTTTTTCTATTACGCATTGGCTAATACTATTGGTCGTTGTGGTCGTCGTATTTGGCACCTCTAAACTGAGAAATGCAGGCAAAGATTTGGGCGGTGCGGTTAAGGGCTTTAAAGAAGCGGTCAAAGATGAAAATACAGAGCATGCTAAAAAGCACGCCGTCCTTGATCACGATAGCAATTCACGTACTACAGATCGCTCAACTACTGACAACGTCAATAATAGCGATATCAATACCGCCCCTACTGACGATAAGCACAACGTATAATGCTTATAGCACTTCGCCAGCCTGTAGTTCCTAGATAGTGACACTCAACCATTATGTTTGATATTGGGTTTTCTGAATTACTCCTCTTTGGCATAATCGCCTTGATAGTCCTAGGTCCAGAAAAACTGCCTCAGGCAGCGCGTACTGCTGGGCAATGGTATGCCAAAATTCGCCGCACGGTATCTACCTTACAGTCTGAAATAGAGGCTGAATTAGACTTGGCTGAAACACGGCAGCAAATGCAAAAAGAGCTGGCCAAAATTCGCCAGACTGAGTCGGATATGAAACGCGAGCTAGCAGAAATGCGTGGCAATATGAAAGAGTTTGAAAACGCTCAAAACCAACAATTTAATGCAGCGCATGATACTGTCGGTAAGGCTGCACATGGCAAGGCTGATGAAAATAATGGTGAGCAAAATAGTAGTGAACAAAAAAGTCAGTCAGTTACGCCTAAAGAATTCGATTACGCCTATGGGCAAGATACGACCCTAGCAGATACTAAACAGCCATTAGAAGCAGACGACAGTTTACACGGCCCCTCCACAGGCAGGACACCCCAAGATAGTACTCATCAAGTGGTTCAAAACATCACAACCAAACCTTGGGAAAACATGTGGTTCCGTCTTGGTGCTTATGACAAAGCTCGCCGTCTACCTATGCCTCCCTACTTACCAAATTATAAAGCCGATGTTTTATTAAACAGTCCTGTAAGCATGCAGACTTCTGACAATAAACAGGATTCTGATTGATGGGATTATTCAAACGCAAAGAAAGCCGCCAAGAAAAAGTCGCTAGTTCAGACAAAGAAGCAACTACCGATGCGATAGATAAAAATGAGTCTACAGATGCGTTAAGCGCTGTGGCTGATATGCCTATCACAGAGCATTTGATTGAGCTACGTAGACACTTAATCAAAATATGTGTTGCCGTACTGGTTATGTTTTTAGCGTTAGTTGGATTTTCACGCGAGCTATATAACTTGTTGTCTGACCCCTTGGTTGCACAACTGCCAGCCAATTCAACCATGATTGCGACAGACATCACCTCCAACTTTATGGCTCCGATACGCCTGACTGTCTTTGTCGCTGCATTCTTTGCCATGCCTTATATTCTGTATCAAATTTGGTCGTTTGTCGCGCCAGGCTTATATAAAAAAGAAAAGAAAATTGCTATTCCAGTACTACTATCTTCGATATTCTTATTTTATTCTGGCGTAGCGTTTGCTTACTTTATCGTACTCAAAGGGGTGCTAAAGTTCTTTATCATGTTTGCCCCGCAAAACGTCCTACCAATGACAGATATCGACAGTTACCTGAGCTTTGCACTCAAACTGTTTATGGTATTTGGCTTAACTTTTGAGATTCCAGTCGTCACCTTGCTATTGATATTGACTGGCATTGTCTCCATTCAAAGTCTAGAAGATAAGCGCCGCTATATCATTGTCGGCTGCTTTGCCGTGGCGGCAGTCGTCACACCACCCGATGGGGTATCGATGCTGATGCTTGCCATTCCGATGTGGTTGTTGTTTGAGCTTGGTTTGTTTTTAGCCAAAATCTTGATCAAAGAAGAACCCAGCGCTGCTCTAGCTGCTAAGACGGCCTCGCACAAAGAATGAACTTACCAGTTAATTCAAAACAGGCCAACGCGCTAATCTGTTAATATGGCTACTTAAGCCTCAAGTAATCGTCGATACATCTTTTGACTATATTGTCACTAATCAGCCATTGTCTATGCAGTGGCTTTTTTTACCCCCATCATTTTTGACCATGTTTTATTCTTTTAGGTAACTTTGTTATGTCCGCATCTATGCCAGCTTATATGAGCGATCCCACTGACGAGCAATTGAATGCGCTCAATATGGCGATGGATCACAAGTCATTCAAAGTGGTGGCTTATGCGGGTGCCGGTAAAACCACAACGCTAAAATTAATCGGTGAGCGCCTGCGCGGACGCGGCTTATATTTAGCTTTTAATAAAACGATTGCCAATGATGCTCGTTCAAAATTTCCATCACATGTGGAATGTCGTACCTTTCATTCGCTTGCCTATCGTCATGTTGCACGTGATATCACGGCCAAACTATCCTTGCCGCGCTTCTCACCCAAGCGTCTTGGTGATGATTTGGGCCTGCAGCCCGTCCAAGTGCGTCGGCAAATGGATGGCATAAACAAATATATTACGCTCACGCCGGCTCGATTATCACGTTTCGTCAGTGATGCCGTGAGCAATTTTTGTAGTACGCACGCCAGCTATCCTGCACCCAGACATATATTGTTTCCAAGTTGGCTCGATGAGTCAGATGCAGAGCAATTACGTGAGATGCTCTACCCTGCCGTAGAACAACGCTGGTTACAGTCGATTGATGCGCGTCATCCTGCTGGCATCGGGCATGATATTTATCTGAAACTTTGGGCATTGTCTAAGCCGAGCATTCCAGCAGATTTCATTTTGTTTGATGAAGCGCAAGATGCAGATCCGCTGATGATGGGGATTTTGACTCAGCAACCGAGACAGGTTATCTATGTAGGCGATGCGCATCAGCAGATTTACGAGTGGCGTGGTGCGGTCAATGCAATGAAAAAACTGCCGCTGCCGCAAACCTTGTTGACGCAGTCTTTTCGCTTTGGTGAGCCAATTGCAGAAGTTGCCAATACACTGCTGAAAGCACTGCAAGAAGACGTACCGCTTAAGGGCAATCCTAATAAACAATCCTCTACTGAAAAAGGTATGGTACACAGCAAAAAAGACGCCATTCTATGTCGTACCAATGCCGCTGCGATGTCGCAACTATTGACCGGTCTCAAGCTTGGGCACCGTGTAGCATTACAAGCAGACACTGACCGTATGCTCAAATTCTGTCAGGCCGCCGAAAATTTAAAAAATGGTAAGTCTGCTTATGGTGTGCCTGAACTGGCATACTTTTATAATTGGGGCGATGTGCAAGAATACGCCGAAACCAATGAAGGCAGTGATCTCAAAACTCTGGTGAAATTGGTCGATGATCATGGCACCAACGTATTGAGTCAAGCGGTTAATAGCTTGACCAGTATCGAAAATGCCGACTATGTCATCTCAACTGCTCACAAAGCCAAGGGGCTTGAATGGGGAAAGGTGCAGTTGGACGATGACTTTTATTATGATGTCACCACCAATGCGGTCAAGATAAGTCCAGAAGAGTTGCGCTTACTATATGTCGCTTGCACGCGTGCCCAGACCAACTTAGACATTCATAATATTAAAGACTTGATATCAGGATTGCAGACAGGTAAAAAAGTGATTTTTGGTAAGACTTAATTATCCTCCATCTCTGCCAATCTCGAGCTTCATTCTATCTTTCGTTATAGCAACCTTTTAGCAGTGAACAACAAGCATGAATAATAGTCAGCAACTTCAAGCACGTCAAAACACCATCCGTCAGTTATTTGCCAATCCTGTCCGCCTCCTTGCGCCAATGGAAGGCTTAACCGATCCATTGATGCGGCAAATCCTCACGCAGATTGCGGCAGATTTAGGTCGTCCCTATGACTGGTCGGTTAGCGAGTTTATTCGTGTGACTCAGCACGTTTTACCCGCGCATGTGTTTTATAAATACGTTCCTGAGCTGCATCATGATGCCAAAACTGCATGTGGCACACCGATTCATTTGCAACTTTTAGGCAGCGAAGCGCAACTTATGGCAGACAACGCAGCATATGCTGCCGAGCTTGGTGCACCTGCCATTGATATCAATTTTGGTTGCCCTGCTAAAACGGTAAACAGCCATCGTGGTGGTTCAGTATTACTGGATGAACCCGAAACCATGTATCAGATTATCAGTGCAGTGCGTCAGGCAGTGCCTGATAATATTCCTGTATCTGCCAAGATTCGTTTGGGCTATACCGATACCAGTAGAATGGATGATATTCGTAGCGCGATTAATGACAGTGGTACTGATTGGCTGACCATTCATGCACGAACCAAAACCCAAGGCTATAAGCCGCCCGCCTACTGGGACAAGATTCAAAGTTTTAATGCGCTCGATATTCCAGTGATTGCCAATGGTGAGATATGGAACGCAGAACATGCACAGAACTGCATGGCGCAAGCTGATACAGAACATTTGATGTTAGGTCGCGGCGCGGTTACCCGTCCAGATTTGGTTGCTCGTGTGGATTGCAGTTCAGATGATGCCATGCTAAGTGCGGCAACGTTGTCGTGGAAAGCGATGGTCACCCATCAGATAAAATTTTTGGAAGGTCAGGCTAAAACTGAAGTGATATTGGTCGGTCGCTATAAGCAGTGGCTCGCGATGCTCATCAAAGGCTATGCTGAGGCGCAGATATTATGGAATAGTATCAAACGAGAAAAAAATAAAGCAGTGATTATCAGTGCGCTACAATCTAGCATACAACAATAATCACCTACTCATATCTGGTTGATCTAGCCGCTATAAAAATCAGCTCTCAAGCGTTATACACTCACTCGAATCGCTAAATAAAATAGCATCAAAGAACAAGCCATTGATAACGCCCAAAGTATCGAGCGAAAAGCCGACAAATTGGTGATGTAAGCCACACAAAAACCAATACGAATCAGCACATATAGCCAAGCCAATACATTGATAATTGCCTGTGGAACGAAGAATAACATCGCCGTTAGGACAGCCGCCAAAAATATAGGCAACGTCTCATAGCTGTTTTGCTGTGCTGCATTGGCACGTGCTGCAACCCCTGTCGCATGCTGAAAAAAATCGCGAGGATGCGCATTATTTCTGAGCTTAAAGCCGCCAGATGCTTTTGCAACGATTGATACTAACCATGGTAGTAAGCTTGCCACCACCATTGCCGAAATGGCAGATGCTGCGGTATTAGAGACCAACTCCAAAAGTGCATTCATTAATATATTCGCCTCTACCCTGCTATAACTTCAAAATCATGAGTGACGTTCACGCCGCCTTGTACCAACATTCTACTGGCTGAGCAGTATTTTTCTGCTGATAAATGAATGGCTTTTTCGACTTGTTTTTCTTTGACATCTTGACCCGTCACCACGAAATGCATATGAATATCGGTATATACCGCTGGTACGGTTTCAGCACGCTGTGCGGTCAATTCACAACGTACATCTGTCACTGCTTGACGTGATTTCTGTAAAATCTCTACCACATCATAGCTAGCGCAACCACCCAGCCCTAATAAAATCAGCTCCATTGGACTGGCGCCTTTTTCTTTGTCTGCATCGATCTGTACGTTGTGTCCTGACGGTGACACGCCCATAAATGCTTTGTTTTCTTGCCACGTAACACTTGCTTTTGACTCTGACATTTTGCCTATTCCTTATTTCAATTATTAGATTTCAATTAGCAGGTTCTCTGCTTTTTATTTTTAATAATACCTGTTGCCTTAATACCGTACTGGTAGTTATATCACGTTGCTAGTGTAGCATAAGCCAAAGCGAGATTTTATATCCCCATTGTCGTTAACTGTCGTTGGCTATTATCATGACTCTAGTTACATTCAGCTAGCCTAGCTTCTTTGATTCATGATTTATTTATAATGATCGTTTTCAAATCATAGCTGAGTACTAATACACTTATCCCACCGCCATTACTGAAACTTGCCCTCGCTGTAATATCTCTCAAATAAACTTACAAAAGTCTATTTATAACTACTTGATTTTAAACAGCTAAACTCGTGAAACATTTTATAGCAAAATACTGTTACACATTTTGCTTGTTTCTTGGTTTAATAACGGTAATGAATCTTATTTTGACCTAATATCGATAACAATCACCTTATAATAATTATGATTTTTGTCATGGTTTTAGGTTGAGATAAGCTATTTTAAATAAATTAAAAAGGTTTAGTCATGATAGATGCAGACGGCTTTCGCGCCAATGTCGGCATCATCTTGGCAAATACACAAGGGCAGGTTCTGTGGGCAAAACGTATTGGTCACAACGCTTGGCAGTTTCCGCAAGGTGGTATCGACCGCGGAGAGACGCCGATGGATGCGATGTATCGCGAGCTCTGGGAAGAGGTCGGCCTACATCCGCGTCATGTAGACTTGTTGGCAGTGACGCAAGATTGGTTGCGTTATCGTCTGCCAAAACGCTATGTGCGGCATGGACAACACCCTTTGTGTATTGGGCAAAAACAAAAATGGTTTTTGCTGCGCTTAGATGAGGCAAATACTCAACATATCCGCTTCGATGAAGGGAAGCCGGAATTTGACCATTGGCAATGGGTCAGCTACTGGTATCCACTCGGACAAGTGATTCATTTTAAACGAGGCGTTTATCGCCGTGCCTTGCAAGAACTGGTACGCGAGCTTCCCTTAAAGCAAGAACTGATTATTCCTGAACAAGAAAATCATTTAATAGTGTAATAAATCACTCAATTTATAATGTAATAAAAAACACCCTTGGTAATGGCTAAGATTCTAGCCATTACCAAGGGTGTTTTTTATTGTTGTTCAGCTATCGAATGCAGTCACTTTGGATGATGATCAAACTCTCGACTGGTAATATTCGCGGTGAATTTTTTGCCCATATCGCCCTCTTTGCGCAACGTCAAAATACTTTGGGTACGAGTCCCATAAGTAGGTACATTGTTTTCTGTATTACCAAAAGCCACTGGTTCAATATAAACAGAAGACAGCATCTGCTCCACCTCAAACGCCACACCAGTATCAGGCAACTTATCTGCTGGTGCGGGTGTACTATCAGATAATACGTCAAAGGCGGCCTCTTGCCAGTACTCTGGTGCACTATTTTCAGCAATGAGCGGCAATACCTCTTGGCGCAATCGTCCTCGCAGTTTTTCCGTCTTAAACCAGCTGTCCTCTGGCTGACCGTTAGAAAGCACATGCAAACCTGCATATAATGGCGTTGGCGCATGACCGCGATTATTGACAATGACGGCTTGTGCTGTATCACCAATAATAAGATTAAAGCCAGCATAATCTTGCAAAGTAATATTTCGGGCAAAATCCATTGGGCTAATAGTACTTGTCAAAAAGTCAGTTACGAGCGCACCGCGCGAACGTTCGTCTGTTCCTGCCTGCACGCCATCACGAAAGTTTAGTACCGCAGCCCAACGACCATTCTGCTCAAAAAAACCTGTCTTTTTTTCTTGATGAATACCTAGCCACGTGCCACCGCTTTGCTTATCACGCCCAGCATAAATAGGTTGATCAGACCATTGATGTAGCGACTCAGTTGGACGCTCCAGAAACTCATCACGATTGGACAATAATACCAATGGCAGCTCATCAAATAACTGCCAAGCAATGGCGACGATACACATAGCATTCCTTTTATAATAATCTGTTATACCAACGCTTTTTAGCAAAAATAAAGAGCATCGTTTAAGGTTTTACTTATTGATTGCCAGCTAGCATTTTATTGGCGGGATAGCTAACCTGAGACGTTGAGCGTATCACTTGTGACTGCTTGCTTGGTAAGTCAAACTCCCATGCTACTATGCCTTGATTGTCATTCCAATCTCGTTCGGTTACAGGCGGCGTATTAGTGACCGTAACCTTCAGACTGTCATCGCGACTGATAGGCTCACTGCCCAATACCTGCAAGCGTACACTGCGATTATGCTGATTGGTAAACTGATAGGCGTTGGTGGTCGTTATGGTTTGCGTACGGTTCAGCACGCCTTTCTCGCCTTGCTTGTCTTCATTGGTCAGCTCTTTGACCATCATATTTGGATCACTACCAAAGCCAATGCCTTGCTCTTTTAGCATTTGGTAGCTATAACGTGACTGACCTACATAATTGTCATCACGGTACAGCTGTAGCGAACCATCGACCCAGTCTGGTGTCAAAAATGGCGCTGATGCATACCAGTAGGCGGCAGTCTCAACGCTTGGTGTGCTGCGAATCCATAGCTTACTGTTACCAGATTGCTTTCCAATCACTGTACGTACCCGTCTGCCATCACTTGGAATACTGACCGGCTGCGGTAAGCGATACTCGATGATGCCATTTTTATTTTGACTACTGACGGTAAAATTAGGTAGCGGTGCCATAGGTGCTGCTGCTCCTTTGGTGTAAGCCGCTTCTGCCATCATCACAGGAGCAGCATCCATCATAGGTGACTCACGCCTAACACTCGCATCTTGATTCTCTTCATATAATGACAAACGCTGCACATACGGCAGTTGTCCCGTCGTACTCTGATTGGGATTAACGGTACTGAGTGTCACAGGTACGTTTGTCCAATTCTCACCCGTCTGCTGGGCGATAATCGCAGAGGCTGTGATACTTAACTGCTCACTAGTTGTATTTAGGCGAGCTTGATACGCAGGTTCCCAACCTGCGCCGCGTACTTGGTAGTGCAATTTAAGGGTACTTGGCGAACGGCTAGCCGTGCGTACACTCACCTGTGTCACATTATTAAAGGTTGATGTCGCGCTGCCTGACATAAGCTGATTAAGTGCATCTTGAGCACGCGCCTGACGCTGTTGAATCTCTAAAATTCTTTGGTTAATACTTGTCGCTTGAGTTTCTATATCACGCGCATTATTAGCAATCGTACTATCCGTATTGACCTGAGTGGCTTTGGTCAAATTCTGTAAATATGCTTTTGCTAAGCGTGCTGCTTCCAATTCTGCATTGATATTGGCTAAAGTGTTTTGCTGAGTCTGCACCTTAGCATCACCTTGATATTGGCATTGCGCTGCTTGCTCCCCTGTCAGCTCTTCAATACTGATTTCACCGACGTTGACGTTACCCACCGCCTGTACACTCAAGCTCTCTTTATCCATATGAGGTGACAAGCATGAAAATACAACAGTTTGCTCACCATTACCTACAATGGGCAGCGCCCGTGTCACGCTTGCCAAACCTTGATAAATAGTGACTTGTTCAACGTTGCTCGTTGCCGCTTGCGCCGAAGACAATCCCAATACGGTACTACCACCAAACATAAGCGGCAAAACCAAACATCTAGTCATTTTATTAAGCGGCAGTAATGCGCTGCCATGGTCTGTTGAAACAGACGCCTGTATTACATGAGCGTTCATACATCATTCCTTAGAAGTAAAATCCATTATGGCAGCAGCGCTGCTTTTACTATCAGACTTGCCATCATATAAGCACGCAAGACAATTTCTATCAAAAATAGTATCTTTCAAAGATATAACCGTAGCGTTTTTGACACTTTTTAGCAACAAATGTCTCTATCAAAGCTAACGTCATATTTTTATATTGCGCACGGTTTTCTACTTATTCCCTTTTATGGTGCAACCTACCAAAATCTATGCACTAGATTAATGAAAAAACGCCACAATTTTTAATTATTGTACTGTTGTTTCCCAAATAATGGCCTTTTTAACTTGGCACGGAATTTGAACTATTAATCACTGTTAAGTAACAATATTTTATTTTTTGTATTTACTTAGGAGATGTCCATGTTTTCGTTACCAATTTTAGCCAACCCTCAGTTTGTTGAGTCGAATATTCCTAGCAAACTCAAATCACGCGTTTCACTATTGGCGATAGCCGTCATCAGTAGTTTGAGTCTCGCTGCCTGTCAAAAACCTGCAGAAACTGCGACATCGACAGAAACTACAGCTGAAACGACCACAGAAACAACGACTGAGCCTGCCGCTGATGGCGATACCATCAAAGTAGGTATCTTGCATTCATTGTCTGGCACCATGGCCATCTCCGAAACCTCTCTAAAAGATACCGCATTAATGACCATTGATGAAATCAATGCGAATGGCGGTGTACTGGGCAAGCAGCTAGAGCCTGTGGTCGTTGACCCTGCCTCTGATTGGCCATTGTTTGCCGAAAAAGCCCGTCAGCTATTAACTCAAGATAAAGTAGATGTCATCTTTGGCGGTTGGACTTCCGTATCGCGCAAATCGGTATTACCCGTGGTTGAAGAGTTAAACGGATTGATGTTTTACCCAGTGCAGTACGAAGGACAAGAGCAATCAGAAAATATTTTTTACACTGGTGCTGCGCCAAATCAGCAAGCCATTCCAGCGGTAGAGTATTTAATGAGTGAAGAAGGCGGCGGTGCAGAGCGCTTTGTATTGCTGGGTACTGATTACGTCTATCCACGCACCACCAACCAGATTTTAAAGGCATTTTTGAAGTCAAAAGGTGTGGCTGATGCAGACATCATGGAAGAGTACACACCATTTGGTTTCAGCAATTATCAAACCATCGTATCTAACGTCAAAAAGTTCTCAACGGGTAAAAAGACAGCGGTAATTTCTACTATCAACGGCGATTCAAACGTTCCGTTTTATCGTGAACTGGCCAACCAAGGTATCAAGGCGTCAGAAATTCCAGTCATGGCATTCTCAGTAGGTGAAGAAGAACTGCGTGGTATCGACACCAGTCTACTGCAAGGTCACTTGGCGGCATGGAACTACTTTATGTCGATCAAAAACCCAACCAACAGCGAATTTACCAAACGCTATAAGCAATATGCATTAGACCAAAACCTACCAAATGCTGAAAAAGTCGTGACCAATGATCCAATGGAAGCCACCTATGTCGGTATCAATATGTGGAAACAAGCCGTTGAAAAAGCAGGCACTACTGACGTCGATAAAGTACGTATCAGCATGGCTGGTCAGACGTTCGATGCGCCTTCTGGTTACACATTAAAAATGGATGACACCAATCATCATTTATGGAAGCCTGTGATGATTGGTCAAATTCGTGCGGATGGACAGTTTGACACGATTTTTAAGACGCCAGAGGTCATTCAAGCTCAGCCTTGGAGCGAGTACATTCCTAAATAGGCTGTCCAATGGATAAATTTGTGCTGACAGGTGCATGAATCGATGACCCAGTACCTACTCTCCACATTTATTTTCAACACGTTATATATCTATACCTCTATTGCTTAGTACGCTAAGCAGTAGAGTCAAGAATTTGTTGACCGTGGAACACAGGGAGCCGCATATGCAGCGTCACACTTTATGCCCCATTTCAGGGCAAATATCATCTAAGAATGGTAATGATCAGCAAGCACCAACAAGCAAGTTCATGAGGCACGCTGCGATTTTTTCAATATCTATACCTATGCGGCTACTTGCTCTGACTGCATTATTCATAACAATTTTCACCACCTCTGCGCATGCTGACCATGACGGTCAACCACATGACCATGATACGGATACTGCTCATAATGAGCCATCATTGATCACGACTGCGAACGTATCTACTTCTACTCAAGCCAGCACCTCAGGTACCTCAAATATTTCAACAGTAACTTCTACAAGTTCAGGCGATGCCATTCAACAATTTGTGGCGGGTGATTTTAGCCAGCGTCAAGCCATGTTAAGTGATTGGCCAGGATCCGTTGAGAGTTTGGATAGTCTGGTTGAGTTCATTGCCAATGATGAGCTATATCAAGGTAATGGTGGGCAAACATATTTACTGAATAAAGATGATCAGCTATTTACTTATCCTGATAAAAAAGAAACGGCGGATTGGCCTAGTGACTTATCACAAATCACCTTGACCAATGCGCTGCGCTCGGCGCTCATTTTTGGACAAGCTAAGGTAAAGCTAGCTTCTGACAAGCCCGCACAGCGCCTGCAAGCTGTGGATATTTTGGCCGACAATATTGACCAAGTAGACCCAGCCATTATTACGACAGCAGCGGCAAATGAAGACAGTGCTAAAGTCAAAAAAGCGCTAACCGCATTACAGGCTCGTATAGATTTCAAAAATGGTGACCTACCCACTCAAATCGCAGCCGTAAAGCTACTTGCTGATAGTGATAACCCACAAGTATTAGTCGATATCGAGTCTGCCCTTGCCGCTGATAATTTAGATTCTGCACTTGAAGCTGCGCTTGTCGACGCTGAATCTAGTGTATCACGGCGTATTGAAATAAGCACATGGACTGGTCATATTTTTACCGGTATGAGTACCGCCAGTATTTTACTGCTCGCCGCGCTTGGCCTTGCCATTACCTTTGGCTTACTTGGCGTGATTAATATGGCGCATGGTGAGCTGATTATGATTGGGGCTTATACCACATATATGGTGCAAAATTTCTTTCAAGCTTATATGCCAGATATGGCAGGCTGGTATTTGCTTGCCGCTATTCCGGCTGCTTTTTTGGTTAGTGCCATCATCGGCATGATTATTGAACGTATCGTGATTCGCCCATTATATGGTCGTGAGCTAGAAACCTTATTGGCAACATTTGGGGTGAGCTTAATATTGATGCAACTGGTGCGGATGATTTTTGGTGCGCAGAACGTTGAAGTTAGTAACGTGGCATGGCTCAGCGGTGCATATCAAGTGTCATCAAGTTTGGTACTTCCTTACAATCGCATCGCCATTATCGTATTTACGGTCATCATCGTGGCGCTACTGGTGTACTTACTTAATAAGACCCGATTTGGATTATTTATACGAGCAGTCACCCAAAACCGCCAAATGGCAAAAGCAGTTGGTATTCCTTCTGCACGTATCGATATGATGGCATTTGGTTTGGGCTCTGGTCTTGCTGGCATGGCAGGCTGCGCGCTTGCTCAAGTAGGCAATGTAGGTCCTGACTTGGGTCAAACCTATATCATTGATACATTTTTAGTCGTCGTGGTGGGCGGTGTCGGACAAGTATGGGGCGCAGTATTAGCTGCATTGGGACTAGGTGTTAGCGGTACGGTACTCGAGATTGGCATTGGTGCAGTATTGGCAAAAATTGTGTTGTTGGTTCTTGTGATTCTGTTCATTCAGAAACGGCCACAAGGTTTATTTGCACTAAAAGGCCGCTTTGTCGAATAAGGAGACTCCTATGATACTGACTAGATTACTGTCTGATAGTCCGCGTAGTGCTATTTTAATTGGTTTATGTTTTGCTGTACTGTTGATACTGCCTTGGCTACATCTTATGCCAGAGAGCTCACCGTTTTATCTTTCGGCCTACTGGATCACTCTGATTGGTAAAATCATGGCACTGGCCATGGTGGCATTGGCATTAGACCTCGTATGGGGTTATGCCGGCATCTTGAGCTTGGGACATGGCTTGTACTTTGCGCTGGGCGGTTATGCATTTGGCATGTACCTAACACGCGAAACGGCAGGTGATGCGCTTCCCGATTTTATGCGGTTTTTGAGCTGGACTGAAATGCCCTGGTATTGGGCTGGCACTCAAAACTTTTGGTGGGCAATGGCATTGGTGGTACTGGTACCCGGCTTAGTCGCTTTCATCTTTGGTTTTTTTGCGTTTCGCTCCAAGATCAAAGGCGTTTACTTTTCTATCATTACCCAAGCCATGGTCTATGCAGCAGCATTGCTATTCTTCCGTAATGAAACTGGCTTTGGTGGCAATAACGGCTTTACTGGTTTTACCACCCTACTCGGCTACGACATTACCGCTGCCTCTACTCGCTCTATGCTTTGCTTTGTCACTGCCGTAGCCTTGTTAGTATCTTATATGGGTTTGCGTCATTTGATGAACCAACCTTATGGTCGAGTACTCGGTGCCATTCGCGATAGCGAAAACCGCCTGCAATATCTGGGCTATCGTACATTGTGGTACAAATTATCTGCTTGGGTATTATCAGCCGTCATCGCGGGTATCGCAGGTGCACTATATGTGCCGCAGGTAGGCATTATCAATCCAAGTGAAATGAATCCTGTGAACTCAATTGAAATGGCCGTCTGGGTAGCCACGGGTGGTAGAGGTAAATTGATCGGTGCAATTTTAGGAACTGGTGTGGTCAACTCGGTCAAAACTTACTTCACTGTCGCCTACCCTGAGTTTTGGCTACTGATATTAGGTGGACTGTTCGTCGTCGTGACGTTGTTTTTGCCCAATGGCATTATGGGCTTGTTCGATCGATTCAAAAAGGAGAAGCAATAATGCTAAATGACAAATTATTATCGACTGAACAACCTACTCCAGAGCTATCCGAATATGATCATACTGATGGGCGTGACGGTCTCAGTCATCCCAAAAAATCAGGCGTCGATTTTAGTCATGGTATTGCATTGTATTTAGAAGATTTAAGTGTTTGGTTTGATTCATTTCGCGCACTCAACAATCTGTCACTATATATTGAAGAAGGTGAGCTACGCTGCATTATTGGCCCTAACGGTGCGGGTAAAACCACGCTCATGGATGTCATCACGGGCAAAACTCGACCCACTGAAGGCAGCGTATTTTTTGGGCAAACCCACAACCTTGCTAGTATGTCGACCGAAGAAATCGCTGAAGCGGGCATCGGACGTAAATTCCAGAAACCTACTGTCTTTGAAAATTTTACGGTGATGGACAATCTGTTACTTGCTGCGCCGAAAGACAAGCGTGTCGTTAGAAGCCTATTCAACAAACTCAATGCTGAGACCCGCGATACCCTTGACGCTACCCTACAGCAAATCCGCCTGACAGATAAAACTAACAAGCCTGCCGGCTTACTTTCACATGGGCAAAAACAGTGGTTAGAGATTGGTATGCTACTGATGCAGAGCCCCAAGCTAATTTTACTTGATGAGCCAGTGGCAGGTATGACGGATGCGGAAACTGAGCATACTGCCGAGCTGTGTCTACGCCTTAAAGAGAACCATACCTTGATTGTAGTCGAGCACGACATGACCTTTATTGATGCCATTAGTGAAAAAGTCACGGTATTGGCACAAGGAGCAATTTTGGCCGAAGGTACATTAGCGGAAGTACAAGCCAATGAAGCCGTGATTGAGTCCTATTTAGGTCGATAGCTGCATTGATAGCTGAGTTAATAACTGAGTTGATAGTAATATTGACAAACTGCTATGCCATTTAGAGATTAGGAAACGATTCGAATGTTAGGAGACAGCCATGTTAAAAATTAACGATATCAATCAATACTATGGCGGCAGCCATATTTTACGAGACGTCTCGCTTACAGCCCCCATCGGCGAATGCAGTGTGGTACTTGGTCGTAATGGCGTGGGTAAAACCACACTACTTAAATGCCTAATGGGGATATTACCGATTAAATCAGGAGAGATTTTGCTCAATGATAAAGACATCAGTAAGATGTCATCCGAGCAGCGGGTACGAGCAGGTTTGGCTTATGTGCCACAAGGTCGTGATATCTTTTCGACACTGACCGTAGAAGAAAACATCTTAATTGGTATGGCCAAATTTTCACGTAGCAAGGCAAAACACGTACCCAAACATTTATACGATATTTTCCCCGTACTCGATGAGATGAAACATCGTCGTGGTGGTGATTTATCTGGTGGTCAGCAGCAGCAACTTGCCATTGCACGCGCCTTAGCCTCCGAGCCGACTGTGTTGATTTTAGACGAGCCAACTGAAGGTATTCAGCCTTCTATCATCAAAGATATTGGTCGAGTTCTACGTGACTTAGCGGACAAAGGTGACATGGCAATTGTACTGGTTGAGCAGTTCTATGAGTTCGCTGAAGAGCTGGCTGACAACTACACCGTGCTATCACGCGGCAAAGTAGTCTCTCAAGGCGCAGGTGACACGATGGTCGAAAACAAAGTGCAAGATCTGGTTGCTATCTAATTTCTTTTAATAATAGGTGTAATAATACAACTTGGTAGTGAACGCTCGATAATGCTAAAAATAGCGTTCTTATCCTAAGCTGCTAGCTACCAAGATTGGCGCTTGTTCGACATGTCATCACGAAACCTTTTCACGAGTACAGCTATTTGTCCTATTTCCTCCATCATCTTACCTGCTTCCTACCCTATGTGTTCCGAACTGTATCGACCGTTCAACTTATCGATGCTAACTGATTGGCATCATAGCAATTGTGTATGCTCGACGAATGAAATTTGCTATTATAGTCAGCACTTTATTACCAATATTATGATGCCCTTATGATGATTCATCCTCAGTACGATCCTGTAGCGTTAGCCATTGGGCCTGTTGAAGTCCATTGGTATGGGCTAATGTATTTGCTGGCATTTGCTGCCGCTTACGGCCTAGCTTGGTATCGCAGCACCAAACGCGATAACTGGACCACCGACATGGTATCCGACTTGGTATTCTTTGGTGCACTTGGCGTCATTTTAGGCGGCCGTGTTGGCTACGTCTTGTTTTATCAGTTCGGTGAATTGCTACAAAACCCTGCCTATCTTTTCAAAGTCTGGGAAGGCGGCATGTCGTTCCATGGTGGCTTGATCGGCGTCATGCTTGGCATGCTATATTTCGCGCGCAAGTATAAAAAGACACCATTCCAAGTACTAGATTTTGTCGTGCCATGTGTACCAACGGGTTTATTGTTTGGCCGTATTGGTAACTATATCAATGGTGAGCTATGGGGCCGTGTCTCTGACGGCGGCTACAATTGGTTGACGTATTTCCCGCAAGCAGCTGCTGCTGATATGCAACAATTACAGACCAATCCTGAACTCCAAGAGCTAATGACTGAAGTCAACGGTCAGTATCTGTTGCCGCGTCATCCTTCACAGTTGTATGAAGCGCTTGCTGAAGGTCTATTGCTATTCTTATTCTTATGGTGGTATTCATCGAAACCCCGCCCTCGTATGGCAGCGACTGGTATTTTCATGTTAGGTTATGGCGTTAGTCGTTTCATCATCGAGTTCTTTCGTCAGCCAGACGTTGACCAAGGATTCATCCTGTTAGGTTGGATGACCAAAGGGCAAATGCTAAGCGCCCCGATGATAATTATTGGCTTTATCTTATTAATCTATGCCTACAAACGCGGCATCTATGACTGGGGTAAGCAAGCTGCTTATTAAGCGCTATATACCAATCAGTGTACTAAACAATACCGACGAGCATTTTTATGATTAACAGCAATGACGAGCAGGGCTATCTAGACTTGCTCAAACACGTTTTAACCACAGGCACGGAAAAAGGCGATCGTACTGGTACTGGTACGCTCAGCCACTTTGGCGCACAGTTACGCTTTGACCTAGCGTCAGGGTTTCCGCTATTGACCACCAAAAAAGTCCATTTTAAATCCATCGCCTATGAGCTATTTTGGTTTTTAAGTGGTAGTACTCACGTTGATTATTTGCAAGCCAATGGCGTACGAATTTGGAATGAATGGGCTACTGCAGAGCAGACGGCGCGCTTTAATCGTCCTGCTGGTGATTTGGGCCCTGTCTATGGTCATCAATGGCGCAATTATGGCGCAACCAAAGATGAAGACGGCAATTACCATGCTGATGGCGTCGATCAAATCACCCAAGTCATCGAACAGATAAAGACCAATCCTAATTCACGCCGTTTGATCGTGTCTGGTTGGAATCCTGGAGAAGCAGATCAAGTCGCCTTACCGCCTTGTCATACCATGTTTCAATTCTTCGTCGCGGACAATAAACTGTCGTGCCAGCTCTATCAGCGCTCAGCAGATTTATTTTTAGGTGTGCCGTTTAATATTGCCAGCTACGCTCTACTTACCCATATGGTTGCGCAAATTTGTGGTCTAGAAGTGGGTGAATTCATCTGGACAGGTGGTGATTGCCATATCTATCAAAACCACCGTGAGCAAGTTGAGTTACAGTTGACGCGTTCGCTATATACACTGCCAACATTGACGCTTAACCCTGATGTTAATGATATTTTTGCCTTCAGTTACGAAGATATTAGCATTGAGGGTTATGAGTCGCATCCTGCTATCAAAGCGAAAGTTGCGGTATAACATTGGTCTGATTGACTGATTTAAATAAGCTTAAAATTGTAAAAGATAATAAAAAGGATAGATTATGAGTTATGCCCACACCGAAGTTGCCCAAATC
This sequence comes from Psychrobacter fjordensis, assembly GCF_904845995.1. NCBI lineage: Bacteria > Pseudomonadati > Pseudomonadota > Gammaproteobacteria > Moraxellales > Moraxellaceae > Psychrobacter > Psychrobacter fjordensis. The sequence continues at coordinate 1,247,639 of NZ_CAJGYP010000001.1, read as the reverse complement.
GCTGCTATCAGTAGCAACCGTTGTATCGGTAAGGATAATGAGCTGCCGTGGCATATCTCAGCAGACTTGCAGCACTTCAAAAAGATGACGACCAAACAAAATGATGGTGGCATACAAGGCATCGTCATTATGGGTCGTAAGACGTTTGAATCAATGGGCAGTAAGCCTTTGCCAAAGCGCGTTAGCTTCATTATCAGCAGCCAATTGAATTATGCTGAGCAAAAAGGCCTAGTCGGAAAGGACAATGCTTACGTGGTACACAACCTAGACGATGCTTTGACACAAGCAGCCAGTCTGGCGCATGGCGCGCATCTAGACACTATTTGGGTCATTGGCGGTGAGCGCGTCTTTAGCGATGCCTTGATGTACACCGACCGTATTGAACTAACCCATGTAGACACCGAAATTACCGATGGTGATGCATTCTATCCTGAATTGCCAAGCGAGTTTAAAGTGGCAGAAGAATCTGAGCAAATGCATGATGAAAAGAGTGACTTGAGTTTTAAATTTGTGACTTATAAAAGCAAGCAAGGCTAGTGCCATTTAATGTGGCATTTGTCATTTATAAACTATTACTAAGGAGAAACCAAATATGCAAAATTAAAAAAGCCCAGCAAAATTAATTGCTGAGCTTAAAAAACTTTTAGATTAGACAGCTATGGAGTCAGACTCCATTATTAGCATACTAATAATGTTTATTTACCTGTCGGAAGGTTCGTATACTTTATAGCAAATGCTAATAAATGTCTATGCTCCATAGTTGTGAACTATCATCATAATTATGGAGGTCATCATGACCATTCAATGCGGTTATCCTAGAGCTGTGCATGTTCGTTGGTATTTACGCTATCGATTTAATCGTTGGGAGCGTGTCTGCGAGCACTGCCGTAGCTATCCAAACCAGCAGTTAAGTTTTGATTTTTAGCGATTAGAGATTTTAATCTGCTAAATATTACTAACGTTAAAACGACAACAGATTTGGTTCTGTTGTCGTTTTTTTAATATGTTTAGCTACTCATGCAACACTTTATAAACAGTTTTTGCTAGTACTGGTCCAATACCTTGCACCCCTGATAGCTCTTGCTGAGACGCACCAAGCAGTTGCTGCATACCACCAAAGTGATTAAGCAGGTCACGACGACGCTTTTCGCCCAGTCCTGGTATGACTTCTAGTACTGATGATGAACGGCGCTTATCGCGCTTTTTACGGTGCGCCGTAATCGCAAAACGATGTGCCTCATCACGAATATGCATCAATAAATGCAGCGCTTTACTATCCATTGGCAAATCTAGCGGCTCGTGGTCAATAAAGTGCAATACTTCAAGCCCAGCCTTGCGCCCTTCCCCTTTTGCCACGCTAATGAGCAAAGTATCACCAAGAATATCCAACTCAGTTAATACTTCTTTGGCAATACCAAGCTGACCTTTACCACCATCAATCAGTAGTAAATCAGGCAACGGCTGCTTCTTATAACGCCGTGTCAGCACTTGCTTCATCGCCGCATAGTCATCACCGCCTACGATGTCATGGATAGCATACTGACGATAATCACGGCGACGCGAGCCACCTTGGTCGAATACCACACAGCTACCAATGGTCGCTTCACCCATCGTATGTGAGATATCAAAACACTCAATCCGATCAATGGTTCGATCAGTGACATCGGCCAGTACATCTTTTAATGCACCAAAGCGTGCATGCAATTCTAAATAATCGCCCAGCTTGGTTTTTAGCGCGTTATTGGTGTTCAGTTTTGCCAAATCTAGCCACTCTGCACGATGTTCACGTACATTGGTTTTGATAACGACCTTGCTACCAAAGTGCGTCGCCAATGCCTCGCTCACTGCCACCTGATCAGGTAGCTCATGAGTTAGCATAATTTCTGCGGGCAAATCATCCGTCACCTGAAAATAGAAAGACGTAATAAAAGCAGATAAATTATCCGCAAGCGATTCGCTGCTATCGACATCAGGGAAATAGTTCTTACCACCCAATACGCGCCCGCCACGGACAGTCAGTACGTTGACACACGTCATGCCTGCCTGACTGGCAATGGCAATCACATCAGCCTCACCTTGTACGGTATAGACAGCTTGCTTGGCCTGCACTTCGCGCAGCATAGAGAGCTGATCGCGATAAAATACCGCTTTTTCGAAATCTAACTCTTCAGCTGACGCTTCCATTTTTTCAATCAGAGTCGTATGAATATCACCAGAGTCACCCTTTAAAAAGCGAATGGTATTGTTAACGTCCTCTGCATACTCTTCTGCTGATACCAAGCCCACACAGGGTGCACGGCAACGCTTAATTTGATATTCAAGACAAGGGCGCTTACGTTGATTGAAGAAAGTATTGGTACATTGGCGCATTTGAAACATTTTCTGCATCAGCACCAGCGTCTCTTTTGCAGCATGAGCAGATGGAAATGGCCCAAAGAATCGACCTTTTTGATGATTGCCTTTGCCGCGCCCATACGCCAATCTCGGATAGGGCTTGTCAGCTGAGATAAACACATAGAGGTAAGACTTATCATCACGCAATAGCACATTATAGGGCGGACGATATTCTTTAATTAGGTTTTGCTCAAGCAGTAGTGCTTCAGTCTCACTACGCGTGATAATGGTTTCGATATCATGGATACGCGCCACTAATGCTCGTGTCTTTGGATGATCGATCGTCTTTGCAAAGTAGCTGTTTACGCGGCTTTTAAGTGATTTAGCTTTACCCACGTATAAGATATCACCGTTTTTTCCCAGCATCTTATACACACCTGGAAAATTTGGTAGGCGCTGAATTAGATGCTTAAGACGGGCTTTTTTATCATCGATAGGGCTCGATTCTGAGACATTAACCATAGAATTCATTGCTCTTAAAAGTCTTATAATACTGCTAGTTATGGGGCGGGAGTCATTGTTTTACAAGCCAATTATTATCATAGTATCACCCATAAAAAAGCCAGCTTTCGCTGACTTAGTTTGTTCTATTATCGTTTATTCAGCAACATACTACTAATGACGGAAGTTAGCCATTAAAGCTGGGATACCCGGCAGCATACCAACGATAGCCATCACACCAGTCAATACGACAAACATAATACCCGGTATGATCCAGCGGCTCATTTTAGTTAAATTAGCACTACGTTCTTTAGAACCAATCAAGCCCAAGTTATCAAGTAATAACGTGAGTGACCAACCAAATGCAGGATTCACTAGTGCAGAAGCAAACACTACAATTGCAGCAGACTGAGTTGTTTTTCCTTCGCGAGTCATTTCCATGCCAGCTTCAAGCAGTGGAATGAAAACACCAACGATCAATGCTACACACATCACTGGCTGCCAGATAGCCAAATCCATCGGATAGCCCCAAACCCCTGCAATAATACAGAATAGAGCCGTCAGTAAAGCACCAGCAGGAATCGGACGTTTGGCAATCGCTGCTGGGACAATATAGGTGCCCCATGATGAAGCAAAGTTAGCACCGCCCAATACAGAGCCTACGACCTGACGAAATGAAGCACTGGTCATGGTGTCATCGATATCCATGAGTACTTTTTCAGTACGTTTAGGATAGCTGATTTTTTGAAAGACCTGATGGCCCAAGAAATCTGGCGACCACATAGCAACTGCCAAAATAGCAAACGGCAGTACGACAATAAAGCTCTCAACTGTCGGCAATCCTAGCATCCAACCGGTATTTTCACCCCACCAATACATCGGGTTCATATTCGGCAAGCCTGGTGCCGTTTTAAACTCAAAGGGCGCGCCCAATGCAAAGGCGAGACCACCACCTAAGACACAGCTTAGCGGTACCGCAAGCCAACGTTTTTGCCAATGCTCAAGCAATGCATATAGCAAAATAGTTGCCAAAATAATGAAAAAGGCAACATGCGACATGCCAATACCTTCTGCCCAAGCAAAAAGGTTTTTGACTTGTGAAGTGGTACCGATAAACCCTAAGTAAATCAAGAGGCCACCGCACACACCTTTACTGGTCAGATTTGCTAACAGACTACCCCCTTTACTGATTGCCAATAGCAAGCCAAAGGCACCGATGAGCAGACCAAATGCCATTGGATGGCCACCAGCAGCGACCACGATAGGAATCAAAGGAATTAGTGGGCCGTGAGTACCTGCAAGGTTGGCTGTCGGGAGTAGAAATCCTGAAAATAAGATGATAAAGAATGAAACGATTAATAGCTCATAACGAACGTTTTCTAAAACAAACGCATCGCCCAAACCAAGTGGACCTGCAAATGTTGCAGCAATCGCACCTACCATAACCACTTTACCAATCGTCGCTGCCATTGCAGGAATAGTATCTTCATACTCAAAGCGATAATCACGAAACGGCAAATTGGGACGCCAGCGTTTGGGCTGCATGATTTGCAATTCATGATTGAGATAATCATCACGACTCTCAAAACTCGAACTTGGTTTGTGCAAATCGACATAGCTACCTGATAACTCTGTGTCGTAATCGGATGGGTTTGACGGCTGTTGATTAGACCCTGAAGAAGGGATCTGAGAGTTACTCATCACATTTCCTTGTGTCGTCTGAGGCTTGATTTAACTGCTAATTTAATGTGACTAAAGCGTCCATTAAAAATTGCAAGCCATTGTATGACATGAGAACTCGAAATGCGAACTTAGAACCACTTGAAAGCACCATGCATTATTATAATATATAAATTAAAGTTTCTATTTAATGCAAAATTGAACTTAATAGAAAACCATGAGGAAAAAACACACCTAATATAGGCCTTAAATTAGAATAAATGACTTTTTTCTTGATAATTATTTGTATCTAGACATTTGTTATCACATAACTAAATATTAAAGATAGTTATAATAAATAGTTTATTATAACTTTTAATTAACTATAGAAAATCCATGCTAGTTACGCTTTAAGGCTAGCGGTCTTGGTTTTTTTTACTTATGATAAATACCCTCTGATGATTATGCTCAATACAGATACCTTTCAGATAATCAGCTATATCAAAATAAATAGAAAAACTTAGAAGCAATAACAGGATAAGTTCATGCGTTTACTACCATCCAATTTTGAGACCTTAAAACGTCGGGCTAAACAAAGCATCATGCCATTACTGACACCACATTTACTTAAGATGCGCATCAACACCTACGCACCATATATCGGTGCAGGCATCAAAATCGATCATATAAGTCTGGATCAAGGTCTGTGTGTCGTCAGCATGGGGCTGAATGCTTTGAACAAAAATATCGTCGGTACTCAGTTTGGGGGCAGTTTATATTCTATGGTTGATCCATTTTATATGATTATGCTAATGCACCAGTTAGGTAGCAGCTATGTTGTATGGGACAAAAGCTCACATATTGATTTTATAGCGCCGGGTTATAGCAAAGTTACCGCACGCATGAAGATTGCCAGCTCTGAAATCATTACCATTCAAGAAATGGCAAAAGATGGTGATGCTGTCTTTCGTGAATATAAAGTCGATATAGTCGATGAGCAGCAAAAAGTTATTGCGGTCGTCACAAAGACGATATATATCCGACTGCGTAAGTACAGCAAATCTAAAGACCAAAGTAGTCGTATAGATAATTTTGATGACGAAGATTAGAGCGTACTGACCATGTCATCCTTAACTCAAATTTAAAATTAAAACCCCACATACAAAAACCCCAACCTAGCTTTCGCATAGATTGGGGTTCCGTCTTTTTTGGTATGGCCCGCTTATTTATATGATAAACCTATGAATAAGGGCTTGTATCTACTTTTGCGTAGTTGCCTTGCCACTTCATTAGCAGCTCAGCAACCGTAGCAAGTTTAAGCATATGCTCAAACTTATGCTTTAGCGGCAGCTTTCTTTGGAGCAGTTGCACGCGGAGCAAGTTTTTCGCGGATACGTGCTGATTTACCAGAACGCTCACGTAAGTAGTACAATTTCGCACGGCGAACAGCACCACGGCGTTTAACTTCAATGCTTTCAATGATTGGTGAATGCAATTGGAATGCACGCTCAACACCAACACCGCTTGAGATTTTACGTACGGTAAACGCTGAGTTTAGACCGCGGTTACGCTTAGCAATTACAATGCCTTCAAAAGCCTGTAAACGCTCACGCTCACCTTCACGTACTTTCACTTGAACCACAACGGTATCGCCGGGTGCGAAGCTTGGGCGCTCAATCAATTGAGCATTTTCGATGACCTGAACTAATGGATGCTTGTTGCTCATGAGAGTTATCTCCTCACATTAGATAATAGAGGCTTAACGCATATCACCTGTTTGTAATAATTAATCGCGTCTCTTTATGGTGAGACACAACGTAAATGGGTTATAACCAACGGCCACTATGCTATGACCTGTTTTATTATTGCTCAAAATTTTGTTTCTTAACTGTCTATCGAATTTGTAACTTATAAGATAGTTTTTTATCAATCCTAACCTTATAAAGTCTTGTTTTTCTCTGCTTTTGCCAATGCTTTTAACCACTTTGCTTGCTCTACCGTTGGTGTAAACGCTTGCCACAAGTCTGGACGACGCGCTTGCGTTCGACTGACTTGCTGACTAAAGCGCCACTTAGCGATATTGGCATGGTGACCTGACAGTAAAACCTCAGGAACCGCCATACCAGCAAAATCATGTGGCTTAGTATAATGTGGACAATCAAGCAATCCATCAACGAAGGAGTCTTGCTCAGCTGACTTGTCATCACCCATAATGTCAGGCAGACGACGTATCACACTATCCATTAGCACCATTGCTGGTAGCTCACCACCAGTCAAGACATAATCACCTAGTGACACTTCCATATCGACATATTGTGACAGTAAGCGCTCATCAATACCTTCATAACGACCACATAATAAAATCATGCCATCGTAATCAGTCATGCTGACCACACTACTCTCACTGAGCGTCTGCCCTTGTGGCGACATATAAATCACCGGACAGTGCTCACTATCGACACGGCAGCCATGTTGACCGGCTCGTAAGCGCGCATCCTCAATAGCTTTCGACAATGGCTCAGCCATCATCAGCATTCCAGGACCGCCACCATACGGGCGTTCATCAATACGGCGATAGTTATCAGTGGTATAATCACGTGGATTAATGCATTCTATCGTCACTTGCTCCTGAGTGACTGCCCGCCCCGTGATACCAAAATCACGAATCGTGGCAAACATCTCAGGAAAAATACTAATAACGGCAAAATACATCTGATGTCTACTTGGCGTAGTGGTTAATAATGGTTAAATGAATCGGTATAATTATCGATGACACTTAACAATAAAGCCGAAACTTATATCGTTAAAGCTGATATCAATAATCACTTGGCCAAGACACAAGCACTGTTTTTTCAGTCATATTGACCTTCATTACCGTTTGCTTATGCCATGGAATTAGGCGCTCTTTATTATCCAAACTGTCTGAGTTTGCCGTTACACGCATAATGTCATGGGCACCGGTCTCAAACATTTCAGTGATATTGCCTAGATATTCATCTTGCTCGTTCATCACGCGCAAGCTGACCAAATCCGACCAATAATATTCGTCTTCAGCTGTTTCAGGCAAAACGTTTTGTTCGACCCAAACGGTAACACCGTTCATGGTCTCAGCAACATTACGATCAGGAACTTGCTCAAATTGAGCCACGATTCCTGTTCCTTGCTCACGCCAAGCTTTAACAGTCAAAGGTTTCATGCCTGTGGCAGTTTTCATCCACCACGGATGCATGTCAAATATTGCCGTACGATCATCTGTATCGCTAAAGACCCAAAGCCAACCTTTAATACCATAAGGCTTTTTCAGCTGACCAATTTTCATAAGGGCACTAGCGTTTGGAACTGATGACATAACGGCTAACCTAACAATGATTAAAACAGAAATTATAATTACATTTCAATCAAAAGCGATAAACGCAATCAAAATCAATAAACAGTTAATGGCGTACCCTGGTTAGACCAGTTACGCTATATTTACTAAAGTCTACTGAGGTATGCTCATGATCTTGCTATCAGCATCTCAGTAATAGTAACGAAAACTTAAGCAGTTGCTTCAGTTTGTGCTACAGACTTGTTGTAAGCTTTTGCTAATGAAGCAACGCGATCTGAAGGTTGTGCACCTTTTGCGATCCACGCGTTGTACGCTTCCATGTTTAGGCGCACTGCTTCTTCTGAATCTTTAGCGAGTGGGTTAAAAAAGCCGATGTTTTCAATATAGCGACCGTCACGCGCGCGGCGTTGATCAGCAACAACTACTTGATAAAATGGGCGTTTCTTGGCACCGCCCCGTGCTAAACGAATAACAACCATGTGAATTCTCTCTTTCGCAGGTATACCAAAAAGGGCATAATTATATCACAGTCTTTATTTATTGAAAACATAAACTATGCTTATTTAATTATTTATTAACAATAGCTTAAATGCACATCGATGTAAAACATAATCGCTCATAACCTTTTATTTTCAATCAGTAATTTGATTTTCTTCAATCTACTGAGCAGCTAAAATATAAGGTCACCTTATCCTGATTCTCACACGCATTTTAGATAAGCCTGTTGTTGGTTTATCAAATCAAAGCGACGTCAGTACCTCTCATTGATTATGCTATAGTCGAATTGAAATAATTTCGATACAAGGAGACCGAGTGCAAGTTATACGTTAGTGTGCTTAGCGAGGATGACGATGTATCGGATTTATATAAATTTGACTATATTTTATGATATATCTAGCGACCTAATATACGAGTTGCCCAGTATACCTATCAAGCTATGTATACTGACCAAGATAAATGTACTTACCAAGTTCAATACCGTCATCTAGTTGACAATAACCAAGTCTAAAAAGCAGAGTTCATCCTATAAGCAGTATAATAACGGTTTGGCTCAATAGTCGATTTAATAAAATACTTCTCTCAACATGTTGGATTCATATGACCACCTCACACCCAAAACCACGTCGTAAAGGTTGGCTACCACGCTCCTATTCCAACACTTGGCTGACAACCTTGATGGTCTCCTTTATTGTCCTTATCAGTGTTGGCTTGTCGATTTTATTTTTTTGGCGAAGCTTATATTTACCAGAGCTAAAAAACCATGCTCGCTATTTAACGAGCGAGCTACAGCTGATGAACAGTGTCAATCAAGACTGGAAAGACCGTCCTGAGGTACGCCGATGGATTTATCAGCATTCTCATGTGGTGGTGGTAAATAATCCGAATGATTTTCCAGAAGTGTCTGATAAAGCATTTGTTGGCGTCTTTACTGATGTGTTGCAACGCGAAATCGGTGCGCAGTTAGGTAGGCCTGTTGAGGTGTATTTTAAATTTAAACCAACACCGCAGCTTTGGATACAAGATAGCCAAGACGACAGTTTTTGGATTCGTGAGCCAGTGGTCTATTATTCACAGTACAGTCCAGGATTGTTGGTACTATTCCTCATTGGATTGCCTATTCTGTCGCTGCTAACCATTATCTTACTGGCACGACAATTGAACCGCCCATTGCGATATTTACAGCGTGCTGCAACCAACTATATTCGCCTCGGTCACGCAACTACTCTACCAACGCAAAAAGGTCCTACCGAAATACGCCAAGTCAATATGGCATTCAATCGTCTATTTACGACGTTAAACCAAGCGCAAAAAGAGCGCACAATTATGCTTGCTGGCATCTCACATGATCTGCGAACACCATTGACTCGTATGCGATTAACCGCTGAGATGCTGCCAGACGACTTCTTTCGAGAAGGGTTGATTTACGACATCGAAGACATGGATGCCATCTTAGAGCAATTTATTTCATTTATGAAAGATGGTTCCGATGAGCCAGTGAGCCTGACTAATTTGAATACCATTTTTAATGAAATCATGGTGCAGTTTGCTCCGATGGAATTTATTTACCAGTCAGAGTGTCACAAAGTTGTTCCTATACGCCCCATGTCTATAAAACGCCTCATTATAAATCTGGTAAACAATTCGAAGCGTTATGGCAAGGGACCTATTTACCTATCGGCGACTGTGATGCCGACATTTATAGAGACTATTGAAGATGAAGATAGCGACGTAGTCAGTGAAAGTGCTGTCAATCAGGAAGCACAAGAGCAACTAATGATATGCGTAAGGGACTGTGGTGACGGCGTTGCAGAAGATCAATTAGAACGTATTATGCAACCTTTTGAACGGGGAGAGACTGCACGTACCACCCAAGGTAGCGGTTTAGGTTTGGCTATCGTAGACCGTATCGCAAGATTGCATCATGGCACAGTAGAAGCTATCAATCATCCTGAAGGTGGTCTACAGGTTTGTGTACGTATACCTTTGCTTTCTAAAGTTGCTGGAGATAAGACAGTCGCTGCCGATACTGAAGAGCGTTCAGGTTCTGATAACAACCTATTGAATAAAGACGACTAAACTGAACCTGACTAGAGCTAGAAAATACTTCATTGCAGCTTTTGCATGAATAAAAACTAGTCTCTAGTTCCGATGACAGGGGGAATATACTTGGCGCTATTGGTAAACTCCAATGGCTGAGTAATACTTTCTTGCGCAGCTTTTAACGTTTGAGTCGTCGAAGGCTGCTGTAAGAATAAGTAATACCCTAGCGTTATTGCATTTAAAACCACCAAACCACCAAATAAATACGGCATCCTTTGCCCTCCTCTACTTTCAAAAAATCTACTTTTAAAACCATTATTGGTACTGCAGTACTGCTGATGATTACATCTAAAAAATGAGTAGACTGGTAGTAATTTACAGCCTATTAATTTATATCTCAACTACTCTTTAAGAGTAGCTTGAACATCATTACTGCCTTTATTTATCATCACTTATCATCGAAACCACGCTCACTTTTCTCTTGCGTCAACTCGTCAGCAGCAAGTATTTGTGTCAGTGGTTTAATCGGCCATGTCATAACAAATCGGGCACCACCAAGTGGCTCGCTCTCATCGACTTTCATACTACCATTAAACCAAAAAGCAATACGCGATACAATAGACAAGCCCAGACCATAGCCACCTGATGCTCGCGTACGACTATCATCTAGGCGTGAGAATGGAATGAATACTTTCTCGCGATCTGCCTCTGGAATACCATGGCCATCATCTTCAACACTCACAAAAGCATTGCCTTTTTTGACGCCTGCACTAATGACAATCGTGGTCTCTGCATAACGTAATGCATTGCCTGCAAGGTTTTGAATCACACGATGTAGATAGCGTCGGTCGGCAATGGCAGTTACTTTAGCATTCGGCAGTTTGGTCACTATCTTGATTGGCTTACCTAGTGCATTGGTCTCACGTTCAATCTGCTCAAGCAATTCTCTGAGATTGACTGGCTCCAAATCTAGTTTTGGTGAGCCTTCCTCAAGCTTGGCATAGGTCAAAATCTCATCAATCAAACCGTTGAGCGATTCAATATCTTCATCGATATAGTCGCGCTGCATAAAGCGTGAGTCTTCATCATCAGTATCAGCAAGCATATCGACAGCAAATCGAATACGAGCCACGGGCGTACGTAATTCATGTGACACCGCACGCGTCAGCTCTCGTTGCGACTCAATCAAACGTTTGATATGTGAGGTCATCGCATTAAAAGTCGCTGCTAAACGGGCAATTTCATCTTGCCCAATCACTTGTACCTGACTTTCAAGATTACCTTTACTGACTTCATTGACACCGACCTGAATCAATTGCAATTTGCGTTCAAGTGGGAAAATCAGTGCATATACACCCAAGCTGATCAAAAACATGCTAATAAGAATCATACTTATAATTAAATTGAGCGGGAACCAGTTAAATAAAGGTACTGGCCCAATCAAAATGGCCATATCATTGATTTCAGAAGGCACGACTATCTGGATAGCTGAATTACTTTTACTACTGTTGGTATCCTGCAGTGAGATAACAACCTCATCACGGCGCAATCGCCCCATCTGATCGGTATCCAAATCCAGCGTATTAACTGCTTTGAATTCCAATGGGAAGGAGAACTTCTCTTCTAACTGAGCCAAGCGTGCACGTTTATCAGGCAGCGTCACATGATAAGACAAATCATCTAATAAGAACACAGCTATTGCACGCACTTGCTGTTCAGTGACTTGCGTAACCCTAGCCGTTAGAACATTTTTATTGTCAGGTAAACGATAATAGACATCGGCATGCACAGGCTGAGTAACATAGCGTACGACTGTGTTGTCATTTTCGAAACGTCGCAATTCACTGGCATTAAAGTCCACGTCAGTAATAGGCACAATACTGAACTTTGAGCCAAACAAACTACTCGCATCAGACAGCCAATACTCACGCTGCTCCGCACTCTCCTGATGAGAAATACCTTCGCTCACCAAATGAAAGGCACCCTTGGCCATATTTTCACGATAGGACTGTACACGCTCTTTATTGATTGTATCCATCAATAACTGGGCAAATAACGCCACACATAAACAGACTATGAGTAGTCCAGCATAGATACGAACAAAAATACTGTGTTTTAAAGAAGAGACTAATGACATACGTGCCGTGACCAACTTAATGAATAAAAACTGCTGATACCATGCAGCACATAAGCGCTGTATAACAAATAATATCAAACAGTATGGAGTAAAAACTATCCTAGCTATTATGTTTTTAGTATTGAGCTAACACCTAGCACACTCTGTACCATGTGCAGGGTCTCAGTCACTACAATAATTGTTTAATTAAACCACATAACACTATAATTAAGTTTAAAAATTCGAATTTAGCCATAAAAAAACCAGCATAGTTGCTGGTTTTTTATATGACGATTATCAATAGTAAGTAATTACTCAAAAGAACGAGAATTAGTTGCCTTCTTTCACAAATAAATAACCTTTGCTACGTACGGTTTTAATACGTTTAGGGTTTTCTGGATCATCACCAATCTTTGGACGAATACGTGAGATACGTACGTCAATTGAACGATCTTGACCATCATATTCAATACCGCGTAGACGCTCAAAAATATCTTCACGAGATAGAATACGACCAGCATTAGAAGCTAGCAACCATAAAAGGTCATATTCAGCACTGGTGAAATCAACCAGCTCATCACCTAGATTCACTGAACGACCGCCATTGTCGATGACCAACTCACCGAACTCTAGGCGCTGTGGCACGTCTTCTGATGGTGCATTTTCTGAACGGCGTAATAACGCACGAATACGTGCAAGTAAGACACGTGGCTGAGCAGGTTTTGCGACATAATCATCGGCACCCATCTCAAGACCTAGTACCTGATCCATATCTTCAGTACGAGCCGTTAGCATCAGAATAGGATTTTGGTAATGCGGGCGAACCTCACGACAAACTGTTAATCCATCGCTACCAGGAAGCATCACATCAAGTACAACCAAATCTGGTTGCTCATTGACGATACGGCGAATAGCACGATTACCATCTGTTTCAATCGCTACTTCTAAACCGTTTTTGACCAAGTAATCTTGGGTCAGCATGGCCAGACGCTCATCATCCTCAACAATCAAGATTCGGGGGGTGTTGTCTTCTTCATTCGTTGTCATTGTTATATCCTCTAATACATCTAATTTAAAAGTAGTAAAAGTAAGAGCGGTAAATTAATAGCACCATCACGTGGCACAATTGATGTTCGTATAGCTGTTACAAACTTGGTAGCACAGTATACTATTAAATATACAGCTTCCTATACTATAGCTTATAGTCGTTAACAAAACCTATAAACTACACCTATTAAAACGTTAGTTTACGTCCAAAAAATACGTGATTTACGCAAATAACAGCAGACAATTTGGTTTTATCACTCTTTGAATGTCTAAATATTGGTAAGTAAACTAACCAAATTAGCTTTTTAAGGAACTTCTAATCGCTTTACTCTCACTCAAAACTTACTCTCTATGACATATAATATAGCGACATATTGTTGTTGTCGCCAGTGACTTTTTATAAATTGTCCAATATTCTTTGATTCATATATATTTAGTATGGTCACTCTAAAAACAGGCATAAAAAAACAGCCCATAATGGACTGTTTTTTATCGTCGAAAGACTAAAGTCTAGCCTTTCAAACAAAGTTTTTAAGCACGGTTTTTGTACTTACGGATAGTCTGTAGCTGTGCCACAGACTCTGCTAATGATGCTAAAGCTGCATTAGTCTGTACAGTATCCGATTGATTGACAAGCATTTGCTCAGCCTTTTTACGTGCTTCAACAATTTTGCTTTCATCAAGGTTATGTGCACGCATGGCTGTATCAGCCAATACGGTAACCATCTTCGGCTGTACTTCTAATACACCGCCTGATACATAAATTATTTCTTCTTCACCGTCTGGTGTTTGCACTCGCATCGCACCCGGTTTTAACAAAGTAATAAGCGGTGTGTGACCTGGCAATACACCAATCTCGCCTTCGGTACCCGTAGCTATTAACATGCTAATTTCGCCTGAATACAACTCTTCACGAGCACTTACGACGCGACATTGTAACGTTGCCATACTTAACTCCTTACTATCAAAACGCGATCAAAAAACAGTAAAAACTGCGATGCGTTACTGATGAGTAGATAAACGTATTATAGCCTATCTACTCGTTAGCCAATGCTTAAGCAACTTACGCTGCAGAAGATTTCATTTTTTCTGCTTTGGCAACAACTTCATCGATGCCACCAGCCATATAGAATGCCTGCTCTGGCAAGTCATCGTATTCACCAGCAATGATTGCTTTAAAGCTAGCAATGGTATCGCGTAGTGGTACATATTTACCAGGTGCACCAGTAAAGATTTCAGCAACGTGGAATGGCTGTGATAAGAAGCGCTGAATCTTACGAGCGCGATAAACAACCAGTTTATCTTCTTCTGATAACTCATCCATACCCAAAATTGCGATGATATCTTTAAGCTCTTTATAGCGCTGTAGGATTTCCTGTACGCCACGAGCAACATTGTAATGCTCTTCGCCGATCACTTGTGGATCTAGCTGACGTGACGTTGAATCCAATGGATCAACCGCAGGATAAATACCTTGTGAAGCGATATCACGGCTTAGTACAACGGTTGCATCCAAGTGAGCAAACGTCGTAGCAGGTGATGGATCGGTCAAATCATCCGCAGGTACGTAAACAGCTTGAACTGAAGTAATAGAGCCTGACTGAGTTGACGTGATACGCTCTTGAAGCATACCCATCTCTTCAGCTAGTGTTGGCTGATAACCAACTGCTGATGGCATACGGCCTAGTAGTGCTGATACTTCAGTACCGGCTAGTGTATAGCGGTAGATGTTATCAACAAACAGCAATACGTCACGACCTTTGCCAGTAGCAGGATCTTTGGTATCACGGAAGTACTCAGCCATGGTCAAACCAGACAGTGCAACACGTAAACGGTTACCCGGTGGCTCATTCATCTGGCCATATACCATTGCTACTTTAGATTTGCTAAAGTCTTCAGTGTTTACAACGCCAGCTTCTTGCATTTCGTGATAGAAATCATTACCTTCACGAGTACGTTCACCAACACCAGCAAATACTGACAAGCCTTCATGCTTAAGTGCGATGTTGTTGATCAATTCCATCATGTTGACGGTTTTACCAACACCAGCACCACCAAACAGACCAACTTTACCACCTTTTGCGAACGGGCAAAGTAAATCAATAACCTTGATGCCTGTTTCTAATAGTTCAGTACTGTTTGACTGCTCTGCATAGCTTGGGGCTTCACGATGGATAGACCATTTTTCATCAGCAGCAACAGGACCTTCTTCATCGATAGGACGACCAAGAACATCCATGATGCGACCTAGTGTACCAATACCTACAGGTACAGAAATAGGTGCGCCAGTGTTAGTAACTGGTAGGTTACGCTTTAGGCCTTCAGTTGAACCCATTGCGATAGTACGTACGATGCCATCACCTAGCTGTTGCTGTACTTCTAGGGTGGTTTCGGTACCGTCTACTTGCAAGGCATCAAAAATTTTAGGAACTTCGTTACGGTTGAACTCAACGTCAAGAACCGCGCCAATAATCTGTACAATACGACCGCTACTCATTGCGTTCTCCTTGAACTTCTATATATAGGTGTAGTCAATTATGAAACAGCAGCAGCACCGCCAACGATTTCCGAGATTTCTCGGGTAATCGCCGCTTGACGCAGCTTGTTATAAACCAACTGTAAATCGTTAATAAGGTCACCAGCATTATCTGTAGCCGCTTTCATCGCAACCATACGTGACGACTGCTCAGAGGCAATGTTTTCCATTACCGCTTGATACACAATCGACTCAATATAACGGCCAAGCAATTCATCAATCAAAGTCTTGATGTCAGGCTCGTAGATATAATCCCAGCTAAGCTCAGTCTGCATGCCGCTGTCTTCATCAATAAGCGATCCCTCTGGAAGAGGTACTAACTGACTGACTGTCGGCTTTTGAGTCATGGCATTGATAAACTGGTTATATACCACATAGATACGGTCTAAATTACCGTTACTATAATCCTCAAGCATCGCCTGAACAGGTGCATTCAATTGCTCAAACGTTGGCTTATCACCATAATCGGTCACGGCCGAGGTAACTTTACCACCAAAGTTTTTGAAAAAACTCACGCCTTTAGCGCCAATAGCTGCAAACTCAGTCTGTACAGACTGGTCTTGGTATTGCTGGATACTTTTAGTTAAAGCTTTAAATAGGTTGACGTTCAAACCACCCGCTAGACCACGGTCAGAGGTAATGACAATATAGCCAACCTTATTGACTGGGCGCGATACCATATACGGATGTTTGTAGTCTGATGAAGCGTGCACCAAATGTGAGATAACCCGGCGCATACTATCAGCATACGGGCGACCCACTTCCATGCGCTCTTGTGCACGGCGCATTTTACTTGCTGCAACCATTTGCATTGCGCGAGTAATTTTTTGGGTGCTTTTAATACTGGTGACTTTGGCACGTATCTCTTTTAAGCTTGCCATAATGATTCCAATATAAGAGGGTTAAAAAGCATTGGCGCAAGCGACAATCATTTAATATACAACATTAATCTGACAGAGTAATATTTTATATCTTGTGCATTACGCGTTCTAATACCGTCAATGGTTAAAACAGTGGCGCTCTATCTTGGCAAAAACCTGATCAGACAACGCGCCACTTTATCAGCTATCAAAGATAGCCATAACCAAATTCGGCTTAACCCGTTAAATTAATAACTGTGATTTTGTTTAAATGTCTCTAGAGCTGACTTTAAACGACCTGCGATATCATCGTTGTAGTTCGCAGTGTCATCAATCTCACGCATCAATTCACTCTGCTCATCATGCATATAGCGTAAGTAAGCTTCTTCGAAAGAACCAATTTTTTCAACAGGCACGTCAGATAAAAATCCTTCATTCGAAGCATAGATAACTGCTGCTTGCTCAGAGATAGACATTGGCTGATACTGCTTCTGCTTCATAAGTTCAGTCACACGCTCACCATGATCAAGCTGTTCGCGAGTTGCGTCATCAAGATCTGAGGCAAACTGAGCAAATGCTGCTAGTTCACGATACTGAGCTAGTGCGGTACGGATACCACCAGACAGTTTCTTAATGATCTTAGTCTGTGCAGCACCACCAACACGAGATACCGAAATACCAGCGTTGACTGCTGGACGGAGACCTGATGCGAATAAACTAGACTCTAGGAAGATCTGACCATCAGTAATTGAGATTACGTTAGTCGGTACGAATGCAGAAACGTCACCAGCTTGGGTCTCAATGATTGGCAATGCAGTTAAAGAACCTGTTTTACCAACAACTTCACCATTAGTGAACTTTTCTACATAAGCAGCATTTACACGTGATGCACGCTCAAGTAAACGTGAGTGTAAATAGAATACGTCACCAGGATATGCTTCACGGCCTGGCGGACGACGTAGCAATAGTGAAATCTGACGATAAGCAACGGCTTGTTTTGATAAGTCATCAAAGACAATCAGAGCATCTTCGCCGCGGTCACGGAAATATTCGCCCATCGTACAACCTGAGTACGGTGCGATATACTGTAGTGCTGCTGGCTCTGATGCTGATGCAACCACAACCGTGGTATATTCTAATGCACCAGTTTGCTCAAGCTTACGTACGACGTTGGCGATGGTCGAACGTTTCTGACCGATAGCTACGTACACACACTTAATGCCAGATGATTTCTGTGCAATAATCGCATCGATAGCCATTGCGGTTTTACCCGTCTGACGGTCACCAATGATAAGCTCACGCTGACCACGACCAATTGGGATCATGGTATCAACGGCTTTATAACCAGTCATTACTGGCTGATCTACTGACTGACGATCGATAACGCCTGGGGCGATCTTTTCGACTTTGTCAGTCATCTTGGCATCGATAGGACCTTTGCCATCGATAGGATTACCCAAAGCATCAACAACACGGCCTAGCAGCTCAGGACCTACGGGTACTTCAAGAATGCGACCAGTACAATAGGCTTTTTGACCTTCTTGTAACTTTAGGAAGTCACCTAGTACTACCGCACCAACAGAATCACGCTCTAAGTTAAGCGCCATTCCATAGACTTCACCTTCAAACTCAATCATTTCGCCGTACATGGCATCTTCAAGACCATGAATCTGCACGATACCGTCAGATACTTTGACAATCGTGCCTTCATTCTTTGCAGTTGCACCCGCATCAAGGTCTTGAATACGCTGCTTAATCAGGTTACTGATTTCCGCTGGATTCAATTGTTGCATTGCCTTGTTTCCTTTAATTTATGATAACCCGCCCACTGACTTAAATGCTCTTACTATCACGCAGATATTAAATGACTGCGTTGATGAATGGCATTAGGCAGTTAGCTGTGTTTTTAACTGTTGTAACTTGCCGCGCATCGAATCATCAATGATTTTGTCACCGACTTTGATCGTAGCACCTGCCAATAGACTTGGATCAACTGATTCGTGAATCACCACACTAGCATTTAGCGAAGCGGCGAGACGTGTTTGAATCATTTGACGTTGGTCATCCGTTAATGGATAAGCAGAAGTCACATATGCGTCAAGCTGCTTTAAGCTTACTGCCTTGTGATGACGATAATGCTCATAAACTTCAGGAAGCAGCGCCAGACGCTCTTGTTCTGCCAGCTGCTTAATAAAATTATTGAGCGCTGGTGATACTTTAGGATAGCTAATACTATTACCGTAGCGAGAACCTTTGTTCTCACCTAATAGCTGTTTAAAAGCAGAGTCGTTATCACCAGCCACTTGTGAGTCATAAAGATCAACCAAAGCAGCTGACTTATGCTCAGCCGTAACAGCTGGATTTTCTAGCCAAGTACGAAACGCTTTGTCATTGACAATTGCACCAGCGATAAACAAGAAATTTTCCCACTCGTCTACGGCCCCGTTTTCATTGGCATAGTCAAACGCGGCTCTAGCGTAGGGTCGTGCTAAGGTTGATAAGTCAGCCATTATATCCTCACAGTTACAGCTTCGCCGCCAGTTGGTCTAGCATACTGGCATGTTTTTGCACATCGACTTTGTCTTGCAAAATCTTTTCTGCACCAAGTACGGCCAGTTCAGCAACTTGAGCACGTAATGAATCACGCGCCTGATTGATTTCTTGGTCGATAGACGCTTGCGCTTGTTGACGAATGCGCTCGCCTTCCACTTGGGCCTGCGTTTTTGCATCTTCGACAAGCTGGTTGGCACTCTTGTTCGCTTGCTCGATTAGAGCAGCAGCTTTAGTCTTTGCAAGAGTAAGCTCCTGCTGGACATCTTGCTCCGCGGTCGCCAGATCTGCTTTTGCTTTTTCTGCGGCATTCAGGCCTTCAGCAATTTTACGCTGACGCTCATTGATGGCACCAATAAGTGGTGGCCACACGAATTTCATGCAGAACATCACAAAGATTGCAAAAGCAATGGCTTGACCGATGAGGGTAGAATTGATATTCACGTGATCACCTCTTTGTTAATGAAAAATCAGTTTCATTGATCATATTTGACAGCCAAACTTTGGCTATGGTTAAGATACAAACTTTGACTACCAAACATTTACAACTGAGCTTTCTGATTAACCTGCTAGAGGGTTAGCGAATAACAATAGCATAGCAATACCAACACCGATCATCGGAATAGCATCAAGAAGACCTGCTACGATGAACATACGAGTTTGTAGCTGTGAGCCTAGTTCTGGCTGACGTGCTACGCCTTCTAGGAATTTACCACCTAGAATAGCAAAACCAATACCTGTGCCAAGTGCGCCAAGACCGATAAGTAGCGCTACTGCGATAACTGTGTAACCACCTAATACTGGATCCATTGATGTATCCTCATTTACCTATTGAATGTCTAATTAATGTTCAGTTGATGATGCGAGCGACATATAAACTATCGTCAGCATCATAAATACGAACGCTTGAAGTGTAATAACTAAGATGTGGAAGATAGCCCACGGTACCGATAACGCCCATTGAATCCAAAACGGCATTAGAGCAATCAGTATGAAAATCAATTCCCCAGCATACATGTTGCCGAATAGACGCAAACCAAGTGATACAGGTTTGGCTATTAGAGTAACTGCTTCTAGGATGAAGTTGATGGGAATCAAAATCGCTTGTACGATTGGGTTTTTGGCGCCAAACGGATGTAGTGTTAATTCACCGATAAAGCCGCCCAAACCTTTTTCTTTAATGCTATAAAAGATAATCAGTGCAAAGACAGAGAACGACATGCCAAGCGTGATGTTAGGATCAGTCGTTGGAACAATCTTAAAGAAAACATGATGTGGATCATGGCCCATTGCAGCACCAATTTGTCCCGCAATACCTGGAACGAAGTCGACAGGTATTAAATCCATCAAGTTCATCAAAAAGATCCAAACAAAGATGGTCAACGCCAATGGTGCAATCAGTTTTGATGTACCACTGTATGAATCACGAACGTTGTTATCAACAAACTCAACGATCAATTCAACTGCTGCCTGCATTTTACCTGGCACGCCTGAAGTGACTTTTTTGGCAACCATCCAAAAGATGGTACAAAATAGAATGCCCAGACCAATTGACCATAGCATAGAGTCAAGATGGATAGCTTTAAAGCCCATTAGCCCTGCTTCTTCAGCAGTATAGGCAACTTTCCAACCTTCGCCCGGCAGATAGCCGTACGTCCAATTCGTTAAGTGGTGAGAGATATATTCTGATGATGTTTGCTCGGATGCCATAATGTAAGCTTCTTATTAATCAACGATTTAATCAACTACCAAAAATATGGTTGTCATCTGATGAGGTTTAGTGTTTTATTTGATGTGCTTATAAGCAAGCAAATAATTCATGCTAACGTGCTCATGTAATCAATAACATCCAACCCATAGTTCTATTACTAGTGCGCAACTCAATAGCTACAAATGAAATTTAGCTATCAAAAAAGGGCTTATGATGAATCAGTAATAGCCCTTGCATGTGTACGAAAAATTATTATATATGTGCTCGCCTACTGTCGTGTTCCACGACTGGCGCCTTATACAAGGTTTGTAAGCAAAATATTTAGCTGCCTATATTAATGCAGCGTTGTATTCGTGTAAAGTCAATTGTCACTTTTTTATCCGTTGTATGAATAAGTTAGCAACGCTTAACGTTTACCAATATAGCTTTACGGCTGTAATTTAATTGTAATAATTTAATTACAAATGATAACGATAGCGAAACTTGCCCTACCCTATCACCGCATTCTTAAATGCTACATTCATTTAGAACACTTATACCACAGTTTTTATAGTCACTAGCGCTGTCATAAGACAGATTTGTATGTTTTGACTTTTTAAAACTAGTCATAGAGAAGCTGGACGGCAGGGTGGCTTGCATAGCGTTATTAATCACAAAACCATATAAATAGTTATATGATTAACCCTAGCGTATATGCCACAACATCCAACTGTGACTAATTTGCATTACCATAAAACCGATAAACAGCGCAGGCGCAGATAGGGGTTGTACGGTAATAAAAATTAGTGCGAAACCTAACACGGCTAATAGCCATTTGGCCATCTGCCCTCGATATAGCTGGCTAACAATATGTTGGCGTGCGCGATATCCAGTATGCCAAAAGATAAAAAAAGCAAATACGGCTTGAGTAGTAAAACTTAGCAACGCACCAATTGCGGCGCTTTTCGTTACAGTAAGCTCACTATCTAACCAAATAGCATCTAGAATCCAAACAACAATTATCAGGATAAACAATATCCATGCTTGGCGTTTGATATAGATACCAATCTTATCTTTCTGCGTGCGTTTGGCAGGCTTGGTCATCGGTATTCCTATAGCCTTACAATATTGGGATAATCTAGTATCCTTTTGACACTTTTATCCGTGAATCGCTCACTCTACAGGTAATGCCTTTCAACCAAAATTAAACGCCACTTATTATAAGGAGCATGTGAGTTTTAAGCAAGCATAATATGAAATTTGTCAACTATTTAGCGTGAAAACACGCCTCAAACTAGGCTAAACTTCATTTCAAAGCACTTAGTTTGAGGCATGGTAACATTTATTTGAAGAATACTTCGATTTATTCCTACTTACCATCCACACAATTGTTAATTTGCTGTGCCATATTCGTCCACCCTTTTACAAAGTCTTGACTGTCGCTCATGTCTTCGATTTGTACAGAAGTACTGATTGGCTGTAATTTAGCAAGCAGTCCTTTAGAAACGACGCCTTGATTAACCATGCACATTTGCTTAACAGGACGGTTCTCATTTAACCAACGCAACTGACTGGCTTTTGGAGAAATATGGTGGTCTGGACTTAAGCTACCTGCTAGCTCGATATTCGCAGCTTTTTCAATATATTGATAGGCATCATGATAAGCCCAATAAGGACGGTTTTTCTGCGAAGCTTGTTGTATAGTGGCAACTGCTGTATCCATACGAGCAGCGAATTTTTTAACATTGGCTTGATAAGTGCTTGCGTACTCTGGATTAGCACGGCTATGTATCACGGCCAATGCACGAGTAATGGCTTTGGCATTTTCAGGATCTAGCCAGATATGCGGATCAAGCGTGCCTGCAATCGGCGCGCCTTTCACATCACGAAGTGAATAGCGGTTGAAGGCTTTAAAGTCAAACATAGCAATGGCATTAGGGGCTGTCTCTAAACTGCCAGTCAGGCTGTTTTCTAATGAAGGTCCAAACCAAACGACGAACTTACTGTCTTTAATCGCTTTAATATCGCTTGGACTGACACTTCCATGATGCCCTACATCACCTGGTTGTAAAATTCTATTGGCGGATGGTGTTCCTTCAGTCACCGCTTCACTGAGTAAAAACATCGGATAGTTGCTCACACTAACGGTTGCTGCTTGAGCATTTAGCGTTAAAAATCCTAGTAGTGCTCCAGAAACTAGCAGACGTTTTATCTTGATGATTGGACGTAGTAACTGATTGAAAGCTGAGTTCATAGTAGGTGTCTTTGGTATATGAGTGATGGTATTGAGATATCATGTTTAATGAAGAGTTACGATACAGTAGATAACATAAGACAGCTTATCTTCTCTTCGTTTTATTATGTTATACTATAACAATAAAAAATATAATAAAACAGCCATTTATTTTTAGGAGTCTGCACCATGTCTATCCACTCATCAGATTGTGAACATCTACATGATGCGCAAGACTTTACGCCGCATGATGTTGTCGAGCGCTTAACCGAAGCAAAAGAGCGATGCCGTTTAAATGGATCGCGCTTTACATCCTTACGTCAGCAAATATATCAGTTGGTATTAGAAGCCAATAAGCCCATCGGTGCCTATGACCTAATCACTCTATTACAGAATATGCGCCTGTCAGATTCTCAGAGCAGTGATGATAATAATAAAGAGGCTGACTCAAAAAAGTCCTCATCAAAAAAACAAACCAACAAAAACGTCGCCCCACCAACGGTCTATCGCAGCTTGGAGTTTTTATTGAGCGAAGGTTTGATTCATCAATTAACGTCTATCAATGCTTATGTTCCTTGCTGTCATCCAAGAGCGCAACATACGGCGGCTTTTTTAATCTGTGGTCAGTGCCAGCGGGTACAAGAATGCAGCAGCTTGCCAGTACGAGAGATGATGAGCTTTGCTGAGCAAGATGTTGGGTTTGTTGTGGAGAACAGTGTTATTGAACTTAGTGGTCGATGCCAAGCTTGCCGATAACCTATCAGTCTTGTTTTCACTATTTTTAGTACTTTTTTATTGGTTTTTAATAGCAATATTTTTATTATTTCTATCTTTTACTTATCCATTCGTTGTCATATTATGAGCCCATCTACTTCAATATCTAATCAGCCGCTCTCCCCTACTGCTGATAACCGTCCTATGAAAGATACCAACCAGCTGCTGAGCTTAAGCAATATCAGCTACCATGTTGGACAGCAACGTATCCTTTCAAACATCGATATTGACATTGCGGTCAATGAGACGGTAAGTCTGGTGGGACCTAACGGCGCTGGCAAATCAACGTTGGTTAAACTTATTTTAGGTTTGATTGATCCAACGAAGGGCAACATCACAGCGCATCAGCCACTACAACTTGGCTATGTGCCGCAGCGATTTACCGTACCGCCTATATTGCCCTTGCGAGTCAGTGACCTACTGGGTCAAGCAAATAAAAAGCGTTTAACCGACGAGCAGCGCCAGTTCATATTTGATAATTTAGCATTGACGCATTTGCTATCACGGCAGATGCTGCATTTGTCAGGTGGCGAAACACAGCGCGTCTTATTAGCCCGAGCCTTATTGGATAAACCCAATTTATTGATTTTGGATGAACCCATGCAAGGGCTTGATCCTGATACTGAGGTTTGGCTCTATCAGTTCATCGACAAGCTACCAGACTTCTTACATTGTGCCATGTTAGTGATATCCCATGATTTGCATTGGGTAATGAGAGGTAGTCGACGTGTTATTTGCCTCAACAAACATATCTGCTGCGAGGGGCAGCCAAGCGAGCTGGCCATTAGCACCGAATTTAAAAAGCTATTTGGTCATTATTATGAGCAACCTTATGTGCATCAGCCACATGCTTGCCAGCATCACGCACCAAACGAGCTCGAACCATAATCATCAAAACCAAATATATGATGGCTATATCTAGCCAAATATTTTTGATATTTACTGATACTGTCTCATGCCTTTATAAAAATTTTACGGATATTTATTATGACCACTTGGTTAGCCATTATTGCTCCTGCTTGGATTGCTGGCAGTATTTTAGCACTACTATCAGCACCATTAGGGTGTTTGGTATTGTGGCGCCGTATGGCCTTTTTTGCTGATGCTCTGGCACATGGCACTTTACTTGGTGTGGCCTTAGCTGCTTGGTGGCAACTACCGATGGGCATTGGTGTTTTGTTAGTCAGCATTGCGGTAGTGTTAGGACTGGTATTAATTGATGATGAACGCCTACCAGCGGATGCCGTATTGGCGGTGGTGGCTGTCTCATTATTATGTTTAGGATTATTGACCTTAACCCAGCTGACAGATCAGCAAGCCAATGTATTAGGCTTTTTATTTGGTAATTTATTGGAGCTAGATTGGGCTGATTTGCCTTTACTTGCGGGTAGTGTACTAGTGGGTTTGGGCTTACTACGCTATATATGGCCAGCGCAAATTAAGCTGGCAACTCACGAAGCACTGGCACGTATTCAAGGTATCAATCCGACACGCCAGCGATTATTTTTTATGGGGATATTGGCAGGGTTCTGTGCTGTTGCGCTACAGGCAGTCGGCAGCTTACTCATTAGTGGGTTGTTGGTATTGCCAGCACTAACCGCACGCTTATGGGTGACATCACCAAAACAAATGGTCATTATATCTTTAGTTATCGCTCAGTTAGGTGTTACTTTAGGAGTTTGGGGCAGCATTTGGCTAGATATTCAGACTGGACTATCTATTGTATTGATATTGGCCATTTTGTTTTTTTTGGCACTGATTTTATCAAAGGTGATAACCTCAAAATTTTGGATGGCGCGCCATTAGCAGACTATAAAACACCACATAAAAGCGATCTTGCTCAATTATTCAACTTTATTTGATTAATATTGCTAGAGCTTTGTTTTACTTTATGTTATAAACTTGCCTCGACACTATTGGTATCATTAATAATAGAAAGCTGCCTATAATAGCTATTGAAAATATAGTGTGGTAACTGCGATTAAATATCATATACGATGGAAAAAGTAGTGAAAACAGATAATAGTGACTCGTTTACTTATGGTCATGTTGACAGCGTCAATTGCTCTGCTTTAATAAGGGACTGACCCAATGCCAAGCAATACTATCAGTAGCATCAGTACGCTAGATGAGCAAGTTAATATCTTACAAGTCACCGATTTACACTTATTGACACCTAGCGCTTTTATTACAGATAACGATAATATTGATAATGATGAAGCCGCCATTTATCAGCATAGCTTTGAGAAGGTGCTTCAACAAGCGTTGAATGAAGATATTCGCTGCGATCTCATTCTCGTGACAGGTGACTTGGTCAATAAAATCATACCTACGATTTATGACCATATCTTTAAGGTATTACAAGCGACCAACATTCCTTTTGCTTGTATTGCTGGTAATCATGACGTCACTGATGAAATTGGCTGTCATTTGCCATTTTTGCAGCGCACATTGGTTGCTCAACCTGCTGACCCTCGTTTATTGAGTCAACATATTATTGAAACTGACCATTGGCAGTTACTGCTGCTAGATTCCTCCATTAGTGGTGAGGTAGCAGGCGAAATAACGCCTGCCGACATGAGCTGGTTATGTGAAAGACTCAATGCCTGTAATAAGCCTACGCTAATCGCTCTACACCATCATGTTATACCGGTAGACTCTGCCTGGATTGATGCTCACATGGTAGGAAATAGCGAAGATTTTTGGCAGCATATGCTAGCTTTTGAGCATCTAAAAGTAGTCATTAGTGGACATATTCACCAAGACCAAGTTCGCTATCGTCAAGGCGTTTCTGTCTATACAACACCCTCAACCTGCTATCAGTTCATGCCCAACGAAGATGACTTTGCTTACGATGAAGACGCTCGTCCTGGTTACCGCTGGTTGCAATTAGCCAACAATGGAACGGTTGCAAGCTGGGTTGAAAGACTGGATACTTGATGGCCATAATTACTGGTATAAAAATAGTTTTAACCCTTATGTATTAAGCATTTAGCTAACATTAACCACCTTAATATGAAGTGGATATCGAAGTAAAATAGCTGCCAGTATAAAAAATCACTTCATTATTATTAGAAACAATGATACAACTTATAAAATGAAGACTGCCTAACCTCTACCATTAGGTACAATCATAATGGCTAGGATGGCTAAGTCGACCATGATTGAGGTTTTAACCGTCAGTGGTTTGCAGTATTTTTTAAACAAGACTATTTAAATAAAGATAAGCGTAACCATATATTTGACCATCGCTATGTTGATGTCAGCATAGCAAGATAGCCATACCATTAGATCAGCTGTGTTACTTGTGTTACCAAGTGGTAAAACGTTTTATAAATGGAAAGCATTATAGCGTTCGTAAAATTAATAACGTCTTATCTGTTGATACGTCGTTTTATTGAATTAATTTGAAAAAGTAGGATACCCATATGAGCACCGTGACCACGAATCCGAGTGAAGTGAAGTTTACTCCTTATGTGCCAGCCAAAGACGAAGAGTATATGTCTGATGCTCAGCTAGAGCATTTTAAAGCGATTTTATTGGACTGGAAAAACCAACTGATTGGCGAAGCAGATCGTACCAAGACTTATATCCAAGATGAGTCAAGTGCCATGCCAGATATCAATGATCGCGCGACCCAAGAAGAAGAGTTTGCCCTGGCTTTGCGTACGCGTGACCGTGAACGCAAACTCATTCGCAAAATTGATAAATCTATGTCAGAAATCGAAAATGATGACTATGGTTTTTGTGAGACTTGTGGTGTAGAGATCGGTCTGCGTCGTCTTGAAGCACGCCCAACAGCGACTCAGTGTATCGACTGTAAAACGCTATCTGAAATCAAAGAACGTCAGAACCAAGGCGCTTAGATAAGATAGCTTCAATCAAGCATAAGAAGACCATATTTAAGTACGAGCGACCATATTATTGGTCGCTCGTTGCGTTTTAGGCTATCGTTTCTATGTTGAATAACCTTTAATCAATCTATAAATATAGCCCCTAACGATAAGTGTTAAAAAATCAATTTTATTTTTAGAAGTAACACCTCTAACAAATCATCTCATTTAATAAATATCTTTTTTGACCTAACTTTATTATTCTATTTGAATAACGCTATCATCGATAACCACTTATTTTAAAAACGATCAAGATTCCTATGCCTACTCCTTCTCAGCCTATCGGCCGTTTCGCACCTTCACCCACTGGTGAGCTGCACCTTGGCTCTTTAACGACAGCACTTGCCAGCTTCTGCCATATAAAATCACTGGGTGGTCAATGGCTACTGCGCATTGAAGATACCGATACTGAGCGCTGCGATCAACAGTTCACTGAGCAAATTTTGATTGATCTAGAAGCGCTTGGCCTACACTGGGACGGCGATGTCATTTATCAATCTGAGCGTATTGATATCTATAATGATTACTTAAACTCTGCCCTGCATCCACTCACTTATGGCTGCCAATGCTCACGTAAAGGCTTAGAGCAATATTGGGCAAAAGAAGAACAGAGCCAAATTCATAATGAAAACCAGCCAAATAGAAAGCGTTATCCACGCTGCTGTGTCGCCGCTGACCTTGATAGACAGCAGCATAAACTACGCATTCAGCTACCAGACTATAGGATTGGCTTCAATGATGGTATTCAAGGAATGCAATGGGATAACCCTCAGCAGACATTAGGCGACATGGTGGCTCGTCGCCAAGATGGCATGATCAATTATATTTTGGCTGCGAGTCTCGATGATGGTCTACAACAAGTTACCCACATCATGCGTGGCTTGGATATATTACCCATGACCACAGCACAAATCAGCATCATGAATGCTGCTCACTTACCCGCTATCGACCACTGGTATCATTTGCCGTTGATATGCAATCCTGATGGACAAAAACTCTCCAAACAAAACCTTGCACAACCTATTGATACACGCAATCCAAGTCAATTAATCGCTCATGCACTAAAATTATTACAACAACCCGTCGTAGACAGAGATACCCCTGAAAACATGCTCAAGCAAGCCATTGCGCAATGGGACAATACCCCACTACAGAGCAAGCAACAGTTAAATTTATCTAACTGATAAAAAGTAGATAACAAAAAGCGCCACTCATTAGCGACGCTTTTTTAAAGGAAACCAGACACTAGTTATTAAGTACCTTGTTATTGAGCAGCATGCTATTAAATATTATACATAATCATAAAATGCTAATAATAACGACACTGGCTTTTTTCGATCTCAGGGCTTTCTTTATAAATTTTCAATAATAACGCAACCATCACTAGGCTAATCAACATGGATGAGCCACCATAACTAAAGAATGGCATGGTCAAACCTTTGGTCGGAATCGCGCCCATATTCATCGCTGCATTAATAATCGTCTGTGCAATAAACACCACGCCAATACCGAATGCCGTATAGCTCATACGCATCTGCCGACGTTTTAACGCATTATAACTGATACGCATCGCACTACCGATAATCAGTGCTTCGAGCACCAATACCATAGTGACCCCAACAAAACCTAACTCTTCGCCCGTAATTGCTAGTAAAAAATCCGTGTGTGCCTCTGGCAAATGCGATAATTTTTGTACGCTCTCACCATAGCCAACACCCGTAAACTGCCCACGACCAAAAGCAATCAAACTGCGTGCTAACTGGTAATCGGTGTCTTGCACGTCATCGAACGGATCCATGAACGACATCACACGTACCAATCGATATTGCGCTGTCGTGACCATCAATACTGCGCCACCAACAGCAGCCGCTGCCAATGCTAAGAAGTGCTTGTAAGGTGCGCCAGCGATATAAAATATCGCAAAGATGGTGCCCAAAATCACGACAAAAGAACCAAAATCTGGCTGCGATAACAACAGCATGGTAATGAGCGCGACAACTAGCATGATTCGTAAAAAGCCATCCAAGCCATTACGAACCTCAAAAGAACGGCGCACCACAAAGTCAGATACAAAGACAATCATGACTAGCTTGGCAAGCTCTGCTACCTGAAAGTTAAACACACCCAAATTCAACCAGCGCTTAGAGCCGTTAATAGGCGTACTAAACAAGGTTGCTACTAATAGCACGCCCGTAATACCGAGTAGCATAAATTGAGTTTCGGTCTTATATAGTGTTCGTAAGGACACGCTATAATAAGGAATAGACGCGATAACCAGACCAATCGTCATATACAGCAGTTGGTTGTTAAAAAAGTACAGCTCTGTCATACCGCGACTGAGCGCAAAAGGAATAGAAGCAGAAGCGACCATTAGTAAACTGAGCACCAGCATACAGCCGACGCTCGATATCAAAACAGCACGTGCTGACGGCATAGAAAGAATACCATCAGAGCCAGCGGCTTGTTTTGGTTGGGACGAGGAACGAAAAAAAGAAGGGAACGCCATAATTTTATATACACTAACGAACGAAAAACACGGCGTCTATGAAACGCCACCGTTTAAAAAATATGAAGAAGATAATACCAAACAAATCACTTGTCTGGTTATGATTGACAGTAGCAGCAATCTATAAGCAAAACAATCATTTATATAGAAAATGCTTTCTGAGAATAAACACCAACTAAATAACGTTTTATTATTCAATATTGTTGTTTATTCTCAGAACAACTAATTATCAAGCCAGTTAGGTATCAAGCCAATTAGCCTTTATGCTAATTTCATTGCACACATTCAAGTTGGCTGACCAATTGACTAAAATGCTCACCGCGAGCAGCGTAGCCACTATACTGATCAAAGCTGGCACAAGCAGGAGACAGTAGCACTGCTTGTACTTGCGATAGGCTGCTTGATGTCACCTGCTGAATCGTGGCAAAAGCTTTTTCTAGCGTTTGGCACTGATTTAATGCCACATCAGCACTAATCTTCGCCGCACGCAGATGTTGCTCAATTAGCTGAGCATCTTCACCGATAAAGAGCACTTGGCTAACATATTGATTAATGAATGGCGTCAGCTCGCCAAATGCTTGACCTTTACCCTGTCCACCCAAAATCAATATTAGCTTGCCGTCTTTTGGCGCATAGACCGCACCTAGCCCTTCGATTGCGGCCATGGTTGAGCCAATATTGGTACCTTTGGAATCATTAAAATAATCAATATCGGCAGCATGAGCGACATATTCACAGCGATGCTCAAGTCCAGTGAAGTGCTGTAACGTATCTAGCATACTATCAAGTGGTAAACCAGCAAGCTCGCCTAAGGCTAAGGCTGCCTGTGCATTGAGCAAATTATGACGACCTTTAATCAACAGTTTGTCTGCCGACAGTAGCAATTCTGTACCACGAGCAAGATAAATATGACCTTCAGGATTAATGATAAGACCATATTGCCCTTTATCAGGAGCATGAATACCTGTGCTTACTCTGGTTAAATTATCAGCGACTAACGGGCGCGTCAGTGCATCTTCACGATTAATAACGATGGACTTAGCACCCTGAAAAATACGGTGCTTGGCTTGATGGTAACCCAACATATCGCCATGACGGTCTAAATGGTCAGGCGACATATTGAGAACCGTGGCTACATGCGCACCCAAATTGGTAACGGTCTCTAGCTGAAAACTAGATAATTCCAGTACAGCTAATGCCATTTCAGGATTATCAAGTAGCGTGAGCGCTGGCACGCCAATATTGCCACCGACACCCACATTGACACCAGCATCTGCGGCCATTTGACCGACCAACGTGGTCACGGTACTTTTAGCATTAGAGCCTGTAATAGCCACGATAGGCACCGTACAAGCTTCACAGAATAGCTGAATATCACTGACCACTGGAATGTGAGCTTGGCGTGCAGCAGCAACGGCTTCGGTAGCCAAAGAGATACCAGGGCTGATAATGATACGTGCTGCTTGCTGTAAGAGCTCGGCATCGATTGCACCGAACTGACGGATATCAACTTCAGCTGGTAATTGGTCCGCTAATGTAGGTGCTTCTTGTGCATCAGTGACTGCTACCTGATAGCCTTGCTTGGCCAGATAGCGCGCAACGGATAGACCAGATTGCCCCAAGCCAACCACGACTTGTAGACCACTGCCTTTATGAAGTAAGGCATCTGTTGCAGTGTTGGTGGTCATATATATTCCTTCTATTTTACGAGCAAAATGGCATCAACCAGACCTAATCTATAAAGAGTCCAAATAATGCCTTCAAGATGAGAAGCATGATAACGGTATCGTTCAGATTTCGGTACTGGTTTTTTATGACTTTATGCTATTATGCGCCTGTTTTTATATTAAGTGGCTAGTGCTATAATAGTCGTCCTGAGCTATGAGTGGTTGGGTATTCCCCCAAGCATTTTAGTTTAGCATGTTGCCACAGTTAACGCGCTATTCGCGTGTGATTGTCACTTATCTTTAACAGAGATTGGTGTTGCGGTCATGCTCTATCAAGCGACAATGTTTGTTTGACAGATTATTTACCACCCTCTACCGCACAAAGTCATTACTGACTCTATTCATTATTTTAGGTGCTATTTTACGCAACCTATTTTAAAAAATATTTTTTAGGTAATCTCACTGAATTTATCATCGTATTAGTGATTGGTGAGCGTATTAGTGATACCAATCATAAATCAGTAGACATACTTATTATCGACCTTTAATAATTCAATGCCACCACATGATGCAATGCGTGTCGTGGTAAAAGAAAGATGGATAGCTACTTTTGTAGCGACGCGATCATTTTATTAATGAGTAATGATTACTTTTTTTGCCTCTAACCCTACGCAGTTTACTTATGACATCTTTTATTGATAACTTACGTGACGAGTGGTTTTCCAACGTTCGCGGTGACGTCTTATCAGGTTTGGTCGTCGCATTGGCACTGATTCCTGAAGCTATTGCTTTTTCTATTATCGCGGGTGTTGACCCAAAAGTTGGCTTATATGCCTCATTTTGTATCGCTGTCGTGATTAGTTTCGTTGGTGGCCGTCCGGGTATGATTTCGGCGGCCACAGGCGCCATGGCACTGGTGATGGTCGACTTAGTCGCCGATCATGGTTTGCAATATTTACTGGCCGCTACCTTATTATGTGGCGGTATTCAGGTTGTGATGGGCTTACTAAAGCTTGGCAATTTAATGCGCTTTGTCTCTCGCTCAGTGGTCATCGGCTTCGTCAATGCACTGGCTATATTGATATTCGCGGCTCAGATTCCTGAGCTTAATCCCATGACTGAACGTGTTGGCATGACGGTTTATATCATGACGGCAGCGGGCTTGGGGATTATTTACCTGTTTCCACTTATCCCTAAAATCGGTCGCATCATCCCTTCACCACTGATTTGTATCGTGGGCTTGACGGCTGTCGCGATGTATATGAATCTCGATATTCGCAACGTCGGTAGCATGGGTGATTTGCCAGATTCATTGCCAATGTTTTTATTGCCTGACATTCCATTGAATCTACAAACCCTACTGATTATTGCTCCTTACTCTATCGCGTTGGCCGTTGTCGGTTTATTAGAATCTATGATGACAGCGACTATCGTTGATGAATTGACTGATACGCCAAGTGATAAAAATAAAGAATGCCGTGGTCAAGGTATTGCCAACGTCGTGTCTGGTTTCTTTGGTGGCATGGCAGGCTGTGCAATGATTGGTCAGTCGATGATTAACGTCAAATCTGGCGGACGCACGCGCCTGTCTACCTTGATGGCAGGTGTTGTCCTACTCATCATGGTTGTATTCTTAAGTGAATGGGTCAGCCAAATTCCAATGGCAGCGTTGGTCGCTGTAATGATTATGGTGTCTATTGGGACGTTTAATTGGCAGTCAATTCGTGAGTTTAAAACGCACCCAATGTCATTTAACATTGTCATGCTAGCGACTGTTTTGACGACGGTATTCACGCATAACTTAGCTTATGGTGTGGGCGTGGGCGTTCTACTATCTGCCCTAGCATTTGCCAATAAGATTGGTCAATTTTTAACCATCTTTAGTGAGTATGATGATAGCAGCAACACCCGTTATTATTATGTGCAAGGACAAGTATTCTTTGCATCTACTACGCAATTCTTAGGTAGCTTTGATACCAAAGAAGCACTAGACAGCATTGAAATCGATGTTAGCCAAGCACACTTCTGGGATGTCAGTGCCGTAGATACCTTGGACAAGCTGGTCATGCGCTTGCAACGTGAAGGTATTGATGTCAAAGTGGTTGGACTCAACAATGCAAGTCGAACACTGATTGATCGCTTCTCTGTCCATGATCGCCGAGATATTGGCCTATTGGATTAAGTAAAGCTGCGTCTGCATGATAAATGCTGGCGTTGCTTGATAGCGTCTAAATAGACAATTGAATAAATAGTTTAATACACAGCTGCAGTGGTTGAGGGAATTGGGTGTCAGCATTACCATCCAATTCTTGAACCAAGCAGCTGTATTTTCATTAGAATGATGTGGTGGTCTTATGAGTAATTTAAAACCAGATAGCGTAATCGCCTGCTTAGACTGCCCTGATCATGTGCAAGCCGTATTAGAGGCAAGCATGTGGGCCTCGACTCGCCTACAAGCGCCTATCGGACTGTTGCACTCTGTACCGAGCTTACAACAAAAAGCGGCGGTGAATTATTCTGGCTGTTTAAACATCGATGATGAAAACATGCTGCTCGAACAATTCACAACCAAAGAGCATTTGAGTAACTGTGAGCTAAAGTCACAAGGCAAGTTATTGCTACATCAAGCCACAACCTATTGTGAGCAACAGCGTAAGAAGCTGAAAACGTATACCTTGCATCGGCACGAAAACCTCAATGAGAGTATCGATTATGTTGAC
Source organism: Psychrobacter fjordensis (assembly GCF_904845995.1). NCBI lineage: Bacteria > Pseudomonadati > Pseudomonadota > Gammaproteobacteria > Moraxellales > Moraxellaceae > Psychrobacter > Psychrobacter fjordensis. The sequence goes on along the minus strand of NZ_CAJGYP010000001.1, from coordinate 1,212,684 downwards.
GATAAAGCGCAACTCATTATTATAGGCCATAATGTTACCTGCAAAGCAACCTTGAGCCAGCTGGTTAGAGTTAGCCACTGCCCCATTTTGGTGACTCATGCACCATTTTTGCCCCCTACTACTGCGTTATTTGCATTCGATAATAGTCCAACGTCGCATAAATTGCTCAATTGGCTCTGCAAAACATCGCTTGTACGTGCATTAACTGTGCATATTGTCATGATCGGCAAAGAAAACTCAGAAAACTGTGATGCCCTACGTGAAGCTTATGCGCGTCTCAAACAAGCAGGTATTAAATCTAAAAAAGCGTTACTAGACTGCCGTGATGTCACAGCTGCTCTACATTATTATCAGAATGAAAATGATATCGGACTGCTAATGACAGGTGCCTTTGGTCAATCTCGCATCCGCACGTTGTTACAAGGTAGCGATACCAAAAAGCTCTTAGGCAGTACTAAAACACCTTATCTGCTATTCCCTAAAGCGTAGGCTCAAACTAGCCTGTAGCCCACTACACGGCTACTATTATCTTGTTAGATGCAGAGCATGAGTACTAATACCAGGCTCTGCCGCCCAGCTCTGCTATATATCAATACACTCTCTAATACTTCTCTCCATCTAGCTCTCAATGCATTTCCACACATTAAATCAATTTAGCAAATCATCACATGAAATACATGGATAGCCTCCCCAAGCACCTAAAAAGTTGGTTATAATAAAGTTTTCGTTGATTCAACGCTAAAGGTTTATACAGGCCATTTATACCCATAATGACAGTGCTTACCGTGTTAGCATAGTCATTACTCTTTGCCCTGAACGTGAGTTTTTTGAGCACAAAGTTCCAATCTTACCTATCCCCCTTGAGTAAATTGGCACAGTTCTTGAATAACTTATGATAAGCAAGGCAGAGATACGATGTACCACAATGCCTCTATCTATCTGCAGCATCACACAAATAAGGAATATTTTATGAAGCTAATCACTGCGATCTTAAAACCGTTTAAGCTCGATGATGTACGTGAAGCGCTTTCTGACATCGGTGTTAAAGGTGTCACCGTTACTGAAGTTAAAGGTTTCGGTCGCCAAAAAGGTCATACAGAACTTTATCGTGGCGCAGAATACGTGGTGGACTTTTTACCTAAAGTAAAAGTCGAAGTGGCTGTTATCGATGAGATGGTCGAACCTGCTATCGAAGCAATCACTCGCATTGCGAGCACTGGCAAGATTGGAGACGGCAAAATCTTCGTCACCGCTCTTGAACAAGTCATTCGTATCCGTACAGGCGAGACGGGTCCTGACGCTATCTAAAGCATATGACCAAACTATAAACAAAAATTATAGATCACACCGATAAGCTGTATTGCATCAATTCAAGGGGGAATTAATATGCAAAATCAAATCTTCGAGCTCCAGTACGCACTTGATACGTTTTATTTTTTGATATGTGGGGCGCTAGTCATGTGGATGGCAGCGGGCTTCACTATGTTAGAAGCTGGCCTAGTTCGTTCAAAAAACACCGTTGAGATTTTAACCAAAAACATCGCACTTTTTGCGACCGCTTGTACTATGTACATGATTTGCGGTTACGCCATTATGTATGGCGGTGATTTGTTTTTGAGTGGTATCGCAGGTGGTGACACACTAGTAGAAGAGGCTTTGACAGCATCAGCTGAAAACGGCTTTGACGGTGACTCTGTCTACTCTGCTGCGTCTGACTTTTTCTTCCAAGTAGTATTTGTTGCAACCTGTATGTCTATCGTCTCAGGGGCTGTGGCTGAGCGCATGAAACTTTGGTCATTCTTACTGTTTGCCGTGGTGATGACTGGTGTCATTTATCCACTAGAAGGCAGCTGGACGTGGGGCGGAAATGATGTATTTGGCATGTTCAACTTAGGTGATATGGGCTTCTCTGATTTTGCAGGTTCTGGTATCGTTCATATGGCGGGTGCTGCGGCTGCATTGGCAGGTGTACTACTGTTAGGTGCGCGTAAAGGTAAGTATGGCCCTAATGGCGAAATACGTGCCATTCCAGGTGCCAATCTACCATTAGCAGCACTTGGTACGCTCATATTATGGATGGGTTGGTTCGGCTTCAACGGCGGTTCAGTACTAAAGCTTGGCGATATCGCCAGTGCTAACTCAGTTGCGATGGTCTTTTTGAATACCAATGCAGCAGCAGCAGGCGGTGCAATTGGTGCTTTAATAATAGCACGCATCATCTTTGGCAAAGCTGACTTAACAATGCTCTTAAATGGTGCACTTGCAGGGCTAGTCGCTATCACGGCAGAACCCTCTACTCCATCTGCATTACAAGCTACACTATTTGGTTTAATCGCTGGCGTTATCGTTGTGCTATCTATCTTAGCATTAGATAAAATAAAAATAGATGATCCAGTCGGTGCTATTTCAGTTCATGGCGTAGTCGGTCTATTCGGTCTACTTATTGTACCAATTACCAATCCAGCGGCATCATTCGTCGGTCAGATTGCTGGTGCAGCTACCATCTTTGTTTGGGTATTCGTTGCTAGCTTAATCGCTTGGGCAATTATCAAGGCAGTTATTGGCCTACGTCTCTCTGAAGAAGATGAGTATGAAGGTGCAGATATAGCAGAATGTGGTATGGAAGCTTATCCAGAGTTCGTGAGATAGGTACTTTGAAACCATACTAAGATATAAGCACTAAAAATCCCGCGATACCTTTTGGTAAAGCGGGATTTTTTTGATCAAAATTAGGGTGTGTCCTCATTTCAAAAATGATGGTAGAAATGAGATAAGTTGCAGTCAAACAAGGAAAATAGTGCAGGTAATATCGAGATATTAGTTAACTATTTGACGCTGTTTGGCAAGATTTAGCCATTTTTAACCCATTTAGATTACCATCGATTGAATTGAGGACATGCCCTAGTATCGTTTTGGCAATTATCAAAGTAGTTATTAGCCTACGTCTCTCTGAAGAAGATGAGTACGAAAGTGCAGATATAGCAGAATGTGGTATGAAAGATTATTCAGAGTTTGTAAGATAAATACTTTGAAACCATACTAAACTATAGGCATTAAAAATCCCGCGATGCCTTTCGGTAATGCGGGATTTTTTTGATCAAAATTAATATTGATAAAAGAACAACTATATTAGGTTATTTCTTTTTCCATGTTTGACTGCGTGAGAATGGACCAATATAGCCTTTTAGGTTCAGGGTACTGCCATTTAAGCTAGCTGTCATACGATAATCTTTACCTTTCTCAGGATCAGTAATCGTACCACCGCTATATTTACCACCACCATCAGCTTTTAGACCTTTAATGACTTTCATACCAACGTGCTTTTTACCTGTTGCTGAGTTGGTAGCGATAAGTGTCCCTGTTAGCACACCATTTGACTCAGTAATTTTCACTGTGCCTTTTGGTTTACCTTCATCAAAGGTCTGCCAAGTTGTATTGGCGAGTGGATCAGCGGCAAACGCCATAGTGGCTAGACTGATACCTGCAACTGCTAAAGCGGTTTTTGTAAATAATTTCATAAATTGACTCCCTTCATACAATGATTACTCGAAACATTATGTTTCTGATATTCCATGCTTATCCGTTGCTAGAATACTTTATTACAAGCTTGACGATCTCATACTAATTGAAAGCCGATTACTACCATTGCTTATCAGCCCCTTCAAAGCTTTGAGTGACATAAGCAATGTCTTAATTCATTATAAGCAATTTTTGGACTTTGCCTAGTAGTTTTTTTACACTTTATTATTTCTGTAAAAACAAAACTATATCAAAGAGTTATAGAAATGGATTATCTATATCTTTGCCCAATTGGTCATCCTTTTCTTTTGACTTACTGTCATTCTTACTATAGGTGTCATCAACTTCAAAAGCTTGTATAATTTTGGTGGTCAATGCATGTAGCTGTTGGGCTTGCTCATATCCAGATACATCTAAAGTCAGATCAAGATCGCCATAAATGATAATTTTATCTTTTTGATTTTCAATTACAAGCTCACCTATCTGCATACTTTGATGATTGTTAGCAAAGGGTTCAATCATTTGGTCATCCATCCTATTAATAGCATCTTACATTATTTCTTAGTATCACTCGCTTTCAGTCATTGTCTACATTCACATATAAATCTCTATGCTTGTAGCTGACCCAACAGCCACTCAATAATCGCCCAAACAAATAGCATCCAAGTAGGCTCTTCTGTTGGCTCATCAGCAGGTAAATCAGAGCTTTCACCCGCTTTCAGTGGCAAATCGAATGCTTGTTTTTTAGTCTGAGAGTCCAGCATGGGTAAGACATCGATACCGATTTCGCTAGCCAACTCATCAATACTAATAATTTCTATACGCTCCGACTCATCATTTGGTGCGTAGTAGACGCCTGCTTGATTGGTAGCTGGAATATAGACAGCTTTGAAAAAATGACTGGGTACAAGCACACGATCAGCGAGCTGCTTGGTTTTTTTATTCGTAAATGAAACCCCTGTAATCGTATAGACTTCACCATACTGCTGCGTCAGATATCGAGTTGCTGATTCAATATTACGCCAAATATAACGATTATTACGAGGTGACTGTGGGGCAATATTGGCCAAACTGAAGCTGTCATATTGTTGGCTGCGATTGGCCATATCGGCATTGGGTGCTAAATGTCCGCGATCATAGCCAGACTTTGAGTAGTCAGATAATGAGGCACGTGCGGATTCTGGCAATTTGCTTTCTTCATGAAAACTGTCTTCACGATCAATCTCTTTGGCTTGCTGTAAGCGCTTGCGATCTAGATGCTCTGCCGACCATAACGGTGTGCGCGATACGCCTGAATACATAACCGCAAAGCCGTCCATGCATAGCTCTTGTGTCTTATTACTGAGCTTGTCATTGGTAAATTCTGGGTAAACACCTCCATAAAAAGACTCACTACACTGAGTAAAATCATCAGCATTTGCTGAAGTCATGCTTATGGCAACCGTCGCAACGGTCATTATTATGCTATTTTTGAGAGTATATTTGAGCCTACCAACACTTATCATTTAACTTTCAACCATCTATGCTTGTTATTACGGATACGCTATCCTAGCAGGCGTCTACAAATAAAGAAAGATAAGGTGTAATTGGTGACATTTTAAATGGTATCCGCTATACTGAGCCAGTCAAAAAACGGTGAAGTGGGTGAGTGGCTGAAACCGCACGCCTGGAAAGTGTGTATGCGTTAATAGCGTATCGAGGGTTCGAATCCCTCCTTCACCGCCAATCTTATTCTGCTTAATCAAAGCATCAGTTTCCACATCTTGTTCGACACTATCTCAAACACCCCTTAAACCTTTTAAAAGTAAGACTTTCAGTCTCTACTTATTATCTACTGCTGTCCGAAATATTCCTGTTCAACTTCATTTATTTCTTCACTCTTTTTGCTGATTTCGAAGTAATACAGGCCATAAATATATGCTTACTGTCAAACCCATCTAAAAACTGCTGATACTTTAGCTCAACCGCCTTTGGCATTACTCCTAAACCCCAGTAGAACGCTTATTGAATGAATAAATGCGTATTTTATTGATTCCTATCAATTAGCTTGTCACTAACGATAAATGATATGATTTAATCAAAATAAAGCCTTAACGTGCTCTAGCAATATTGGGAAAGACGATGTCTCAAAATGGTAATGATACCGATCAAATAATAGTCAACCTTCAAGCGCTCACAGCATTTGGTAAAAACTATGATGAGCTCAACCCAATCATAACTGAGCGTAAAGCCAGTCAATTAGCACTCGATGATACTTGGATACAGAAAATTTGGCGTTGGGCAGATAGTTTTGACATTAATGATGAAGCTATACCGCGTGATAAAAAAGCTTTGCTAGCATTAAAAAGTATCGTTTTGGAAGCTCAAGGTTTTACTGAACTACCTGAGAGTATCGGGCAGCTTAGTTATATAGATACGCTTGAACTAAATTATAACCAGCTTAAGGCGTTACCTGAAAGCATTGTACAACTACAAAACTTACTTCAACTTGGTCTTAATGGCAATAGTCTTAAAGCACTACCTGAAAGTATCGGACAGCTTAGTAACTTAACTCAACTTGGTCTCACTGGCAACAATCTCAAAGAACTACCTGAAAGTATTGGGCAGCTTAAGAACTTAGCTCAACTGACGCTTGGTAGTAATACTCTTAATGAATTACCTGAGAGCTTCGGACAGCTTAATAACTTAATTTATTTATTGCTTGCTAATAACCATTTGAGCGCATTACCTAAGAGTATTGGTCAGCTTAGCAACTTAGAAACACTAACCCTTAGTGGCAATGAACTCAGTGCATTACCCGAAAGCTTTGGTGAGCTTAACAGCCTAACTCAACTGACTCTCAGCGATAATAATCTTAATGAATTACCCACTAGCATTGGACAGCTTGATCGTTTAGAGATACTGAATCTTGATAACAATAACCTCAGTGAGCTACCTGAAAGTATCGGACAGCTTGGTAACTTGACTAAACTGGTGCTTAGCAGCAATAAGCTCAGTGAATTACCCATAAGCATCGGACAACTTAGGCGTTTGGAAATACTTGATCTTTCCGATAACGGTTTGAGTGTACTGCCTGAGAGTATCGGACATTTGAGCCAGTTAAAAACTCTATACCTTAAAGGTAATAGAATTAAACAGCTTCCGGAAAGTATTAAGCACAATAGCGACTTGTGTATTTACGATGATAGCGGCTTATTAAGTAAGAATCTCTACTAAATAAATTGCCTTTTCTAAACCGATTAAAGGTACAAACCAAAGTCACATTTAAAGATTGATACCTGTGGTCAAATCCGTATAAACCGCCCATACTTATCACACTTATTTAAATAAAATAAAGGAATTAAACCATGAAAGCACTAGGATTGTGTATTGCAGCAGGGCTGGGATTAAGCGCTTGTGCTAGTGGCATAAGTGGTGGGACAACAGTTAATAATCAAAATAACGACATTGATAAAGTTGTCACGCAATACCCCGTTGAGACTGCTATGTTCAACATCTATACCAAACAACGGAGTGAAAAACTGGTTGCTATTGTAGGCAATCAAAGTGCCTCAGCGGACATTCAAATCACGCCTAAGGGCAGTATTCAATTTAATAATAAATCGGTGCAAGGTGCCGAAGTAAATACCATTAATAAAGTAAATAATCGAATCACTGATCAGTCAGTCGCGATCAATTACTTTACCCTGAATCCACTAGTGTTCCATGGTTTTACGGATAGTACGGGCAAATACTCACTATCGAACCAGACAACCATCATTCCTAAGATGGCTACCGTCGGCGACTCAAGTAAGCTCATGACTGAAACCGTCTATGCGGATAGCAGTATGCATAAAAAAATAGGGTCGTACGAGCAAGACTGGGCTCTTACGCGAGACACCAATAATACAGCATGGCTCTGTATAGAAAACTCAAAAAACTTATTACTTAGCTCTGATCCTATAGGCACTTCATCAGAATGCTACAAGATCAATGCCAAAGGCGATATCTTAGCGAGCAAAGTGACTCTAAATCAGCCATCTATTGACGGTACGAAGACAGTGGTATTTACCAGTCAGTAGTTTATACGCATATCGTTGAATGTAGATTTCTTACTGGATACTAATACACATAGCGAGATTTTTCTAGCGTATGACCTGTCGTTAGGTTATAGAGCAAGCCAATATTAAAGCTATTTGCTGCTATCTATCAATAGCAGCAAATAGCTTCATCAATTTTAAAATCGCATGGTCGTCTTAGATCATTTTAAGCTATCGTTTGAGACACTTTACTTCTTTAAGAGCGGTAACAATCTTAGGAAGATACTGTTCTGTGCCAATTATCGACAAGATTTTCATCATTTTATTTGTCTACCAGTTAAATAACATTTACATCGCTATTCCTATCTGCGAGCCGTTGCGCTCAAATTAGCATTGTTGACTACTATATTTTTGACGGCTTCTACTTTGAACTCCGAACTATAACTGTACGTCTCATTAGCCATGACACCCTCATCATCACATCATTATTTAACCAAGCTTATCACTACCACTTCTTCAGCATAACGTCATCTTACTTTTCAGAGTAAACCGCTAGGACCCTCTAATGACTATTAAGATTTAATAGTTGATATTTATTTACATGTCTGTTAGATTTTAACTTGATACATAATGTATCGTTTTATTTATATTCGTAGATGGGTAGCAGATAATGACTTGATGCTCTCACATAACCTCATCTATGAAAATTGTATTAGTCATATTTGGTTCATGCTAAGGATAGCTATTATGAACAATCATTCCCTAGGTTCGCTCTTACAAGCTAAAAATATTCAAGTATCGATCAATCAAATAGCATTAGCTTTCGCTACAAGGCCATAGCTATAAGTATTTGTTGCTCTGAATACTCTTGGATAGAGAGAACAAGTCAGGTTGCATTCAATATCTTAAATATATTAAGCATTAATCGCAATATTCTATCTGCAAAATGCTTAGATATCAGTACCTATCCCTTTACACTATGACATAAGGTAATTTTATTCATTTGTCATTCATGACGATATTTCACCATCTAAATAGCAACTACTGAGAAGACTCTAGAAAGTATTATTTAATAAAAACTAGACTAAATTCTGTTTATAAGAAGGATCACCTGATTCACAAATTATAATTTAAAGCGTATTTTTCCATGGAAGGAAATTGAAACTATGAGCATTTTTGCTATTTTTTTGTCTTTGTCACTTTTGATATATTTTGCCTATAGAGGGGTTAGCGTATTAGTTTTGGCTCCCTTACTCGCTATTGTAGCTGTTGTTTTAAGTGGCGATAGCAGTCAAACCATGGGGATTTATACTGAAGTATTTATGCAGGGTCTTGGAGGCTTTGCTGTGAAATATTTCCCACTATTTATCTTAGGTGCGATTTTTGGCAAGTTGATGGAAGATTCTGGTTACGCCTATAGCATCGCACGTAACATAGTGGATAAACTGGGAGACAAACATGCTTTGTTAGCCGTCGTCTTAGCATGCTCAATCTTAACTTATGGAGGTGTGTCAGCCTTTGTCGTTACTTTCGCAATATATCCCATTGCTGCCGCCCTATTTAAGCAGACAAACATACCTAAAAGACTGATACCTGGAGCCATCTGCATCGGTGCCCTAACTTTGACCATGACGGCATTGCCAGGTTCACCTGCCATTCATAATGTTATACCGATGCCTTATTTTGAGACCGATGCATTTGCAGCTCCTGGTTTAGGCATTATTGCCTCGATAGTCATGCTAGGCGGAGGTATGTTGTGGATGAATCGCCAAACGCGTATTGCAAGTGCAAACAATGAAGGTTATGGAAATCATACGTTAAATGAAAAAGAGCCTCACTCAGGTATCGACATACCCAATTTTTGGCTCGCATTATCGCCTATTCTCATTGTGATAATAGGTAACTATGCTTTTTCAAAAATCATAATACCGTTATGGAACAACAGTTACTTAGCTGACGAAAAGTTTGGTGGGGTAACGCTAAGCTCAGTTATTGGTATATGGGCCATTATTTTATCGTTGTTTTTAGCTTGTATATTTGTGATTGCTTCGAGTTTCAAAAGAATAGATAGTGTGGCAGAAAGTTTAAACAAAGGCGCTACCGGATCTTTACTGCCTATTTTTAACACAGCTTCAGAGGTGGGTTATGGTTCCGTGATTGCAACTCTGGCAGGTTTCGCGATTATCAAACAGTCTCTCATGGGAATTTCACCTGGAAACCCTCTCATATCAGAAGCAATCATGATTAACGTTTTAGCAGGTATTACAGGATCAGCTTCAGGTGGTTTGGGTATAGCGTTAGAAATTATGGGCGCAAGCTATATGCAATTGGCAGAACAATATAACATTGACCCCGAACTGATGCATCGTATAGCTTCTTTGGCTTCAGGTGGCTTGGACTCATTACCACATAACGGGGCAATAATAACAATGCTAACCATTTGTGGTTTGACTCATAGAGAGTCCTATAAAGACATATTTGCTACTGCTGTGGTCATTCCTTTAATTGCTCTCACTCTAGTCATCATACTCGGTACCGTATTTGGGTCTTTTTTAAGAGAAAAGCTAATGTCTATACCATAGAAAGGAGCACTGCCACTTATTGGAGTTATTATAGATAACTATGGAAATTTGTCATATGCTCTTAGCTACGTTTACTCTTTCAAATACAGTTCCACCATATCCTTAGAAGCAGGCTTGGCATGTGTTTTTCTAGCTGAGCATGACTCGTGTCAATAGGTAAGTAATGGCAAGCACTTCATCAGAATGCTACAAGATCGATGCCAAAGGCGATATCTTAGCAAGCAAAGTGATATTAAGTCAGCCATCTACAAATGGGACTAAGACAGTGACGTTTGTTAGTCAGTAGTTTATGCAAATATCGTTGAATGTAGAGTACGCATTGGATACTCATACAAATAGCGAGGTTTTTTCTAACGTATGACCTATCTTTAGGTTATATATAGTCGGTTCAATATGATTTGGATACAAGGAAGCCGAGTGAAAGCACTACAAGTAGTAGGCTAAGCGAGACTGACACCATACCCAATTTATAGAGGATTGACTAGAGCAAGCCAACGATATAGCTGGCTTGCTTCATTATTCTAAAATAATTCCTGCCAATCTAAACATTTATGTTGTCAGCCTGTTTGGAACAACACAAATATTTTCAGATTTTATAATCCATTGACTGTGTAACGTACGATAACTTCATTATCGAGTACGACATTGGTTGACCAAATGAATTCAGCATCTGCTTTTTCATTATCAAAAATATCTATGAAATTGGTATAAGCTGATTTGTTGTCTACCCCAATGGTTTGGTTACTATAGGTGGTGGCATTCGGCCAACTAGAGTCATCAAAGTCTGCTTGTTGCCAGTTGGTAGGCAATTCCCAATGCAGGCCATAATCTGCCGAACTATCTTGCACATTACCGGTGGTAACACAATTACTAGATAGGCGCTCGCTACCTGACTCACTAACACAGGACAAGTCTCTAATCGGCGCGGTATACAAGGTTTGTGCTTTCCAGTTTTCATCGGTCTTGGCGATGATGTTGTTATCTTTATCTTTGATCACAGCGACGAGACCACCGTCTCCTGCATGAAACTCTGAGCCGTTATTACTCTCTGAACCAATACCTAAGTTTTCTTCCCAATCTACCAGATGCATAGCAACGGTAAACGGTGCTTTTGCCTTAAAACGTACAATGTTTGAATTGAACTGAGTAAATGGTACATTGTCACGTCCGACGGCTACGCCATTTACGTACATCTCAAAATAATTATCTGCAAAGACATAAGCGGTATACACCTCACCATCTGCGTCTATTTCAATTATGTCTGAGCCATCAAGTTGAGATAAAGCTTCACTGGCGGTGCGATAGTCGTTGCCCGTACAAGGGTTGTTTAAGTCGGATGCCACTGGAAAATCTGTATTGAGCAAATTGGTCGCTGCTGGTACTGTCCATGTTTTACCGTCAGTTGACTGGATACTACCGATGTTGGTTTGACGACCACGATCACATTCATAGGCATTTGTCACATCAGTCTGGGCAAGACCTTGAGTTAAGCTAGCGGTGCCAGTATAGCTGCTGGCATCTGCACTACTGTTTATTGATGCTGTCGTTTGCTCATTGGCATCGGTAGCTGCTGAGTCTATTTGAGTTTGGCTACACGCCGCTAGCAATACAGCAGATATTGTCGTGGTTAGCAAAGCAGGTATTAAAATAGGTTTCATTAGGATTCCTTAGCATTATATAAGATGGTCTAAAACTCAGCTTATTTGTCTCTATAACTGATCATTATCATTAGATGCACATTATTTTTTCTGTGTATCATCAGTGCGTTTATAAGTCTGTACGGTTGTACCCTCTGGATCAATAAACTCAAAAGTATAAGTATCTTTAGTCGCTTCAGTAGCGCCCCAACCGTAATTCAGCTTATGCTCTTGACCGTCATGGGTATACGTTAGACTATATTGAGTCGGGCTTATAATCTTGTAATCTGTGATCTCGGCTCCGCGCAAAGGCGTCAGCGCTGGGCGAACGCCGTGCATATGCGCTTGCGGTGCAATCTCATTTTCTGGCGCTTTCGTATCTGGGTTCACAGTGACCTTACCGCGCAAACCGGCAATTAAATACGGAAACTCTGAAGTAGCATGGTATTCATAGCTACCGTCTTCATTGAATTTACCTAAATATTCATCAAGCTCATCATCAGTTTCACCATAGACAGGAAAACCATCTAGTGCATAAGCAATGGGCTTACCTTCACCAACTTGTGACTGTAGATGGGTTGGTGCAAGATGATAGTGGTAGTCATCAGCGCGTCCAGAATGCCCGCCCCAATTGTCTAATTCTCCGAATGCTTTGGCATCCTCACCACGATTATTTAATGGGTTGAATATAGGAATGCCATTAGCTGCGATAGCGATGGCCCCTTTCATAAAATTATCTTTGGCCATTAACGGCTCATCGGCAAGCTCAGGCTGTAAGGGAATGACCCAACTGTTCTCATTGGTATAATCCTGGTCGATAGGTACTTGCTGCTGCCAACTGGTGATACCTGTCATCATTTCGTGGCTTGGTATACCATTTGATTCGACATACAGATATTTATCATCATGATGGGTACTGACGTTATCAAATGAGCCAAATACTGACGTCATAAAGTCAATATCATTGGCTGGTACTGGCAAATGAGCGATCGCTTCTTTAGTCTTTGCACTGATATTTTGGGCCGTCTCAGTGCTGCTACAAGCCACAAGTAACGCAGTTGAACCCAATACACCAAAAACTGAATAAGCTACTTTTGAGGTTCGGTTTTTTTTGTGGCGTATATTCAAAACATAGAAGAAAACCAAACCACTCGCTAAGATCAAGCCGCCCAAGAGGTAGAAGAATAAAACAGAGCGCGTGTCACTGTTATCCGTTATGACAGACGTTGCCGCATCAGCTTTGTTTAGTGCAGTTCCATTATCATTGGCAATAACAGTAGTATCGCTTGGATTTTGGATAGCCGTTAATTGATTACTACTTACTAGATTTTCAATCACTGCTAGCTGATTGATCGCTTGAATATGGGCGTTTTTTTCCAAAATATAGGTTTGATCATCGGCTGAAAAGTCTGACAAGTTAAAAGAGAGCATCTGATGGTGACTGTCGGTTAGATAAACCATGTCGTCTTCTAATTTAATAAAATCAGCAGCGACACTAGGCTGGCTGGTGATCTGCCATTCTTTGGCAGGCAGAGTATGTGCACTAGGATCATGGGCGTAGGCAGAGGTCAGTGATGAAACTTGTATGGCAGTGACAATAGCCAGCAAGCTGAAAGCTCGAGCCGTTTTTATAAGGGTCATAACATGCTCTCGTTTGGATTGATATTTGAAAGTTAGTCATAGTCAGACAGGATACTTATGTGCACCTGTCTAACCATCATGGCTACTTATCATTACTCACTCAAAAATTGTAGTGACAAAATAATAGGTCTATTGTATTGAGAAGATAATATCAATTTTTACTTTAGATAAACTTTAAGAAGTGTTAAGTCCTATTGAGTTTTTTACTATGAAAATCTCATAGACTATATCTTCGCCTGATGTCCTATCATCAATCGTGATGCAACGTATGGCGATAACTAGCAATATCCTTATATAAGAAAGCATCATGCAAAATCAAAAACGCATCCCACTGTCTTCTAAACACTGCAACAGATTTTTATCAGACGCACAAGGTTGGATTTTTTTGAGTTCATCAAGCGATAGATATTCAAAATAATTGGTCAGTGCAACACGAGCATCGGGGTCATCTATAAAATAGCCGTCATCATATATTTTATCTTTCCAGCTTGGATTTACTCGATACAAATAAGACTTATAATCTATATTGGCTAACGCCTCGTCAGGGAGCTGATCAAAAGGGCCATCGTAATAGTTATTTTTATAAACATTATTGGCATTAACGCCTACTAATATGGCAAATTTTTCCATAGGTAGGTAGACAAATTGAGTTCTAGCACCCACTTTAAGTACGTCGCTAAAGGGATAGTAAAATTCATCATCTCTGGATAAAGGATTAATATAATAGAAGTTATTGGTAGTAGGATGAAATGCCAAATAGAGTGTGACTCCCGAATCATCCATCATTGGTAGGTTGACTTCAAAACCTTGACTCTCAAGCGTCTTTACAAAATCAGCATCCGGCTCTATCTGATTAATCTTAAGGTTTTTTTTGATATTTTTGAAAGTTAATTGATATAAGTTAGGTTGATGCTCTTTCAGGCTAAATATCTCTGATGACTTATATAGTTTATGATGCGTTTTAAATTCACCTCGTTCTTTGCCGGCTATGTCATAAAAATATATAAAGGATAAGCTGCCCTGCTGTCTTAACTTATGACCTACCAACATATTGCCTTTTATTAAGTTGCCCTGATGGTAAAAGTTAAAGTAATAATAGCCCTCTGAAGGGTAAATAGTGAGGGTATCGTCAGTCTGTGATAGCACATATTCAAAAATGTCATCTACATTATCAATATCAAGCTCAGTATCCTGATACAGCTCATTGATCATTTTCTCGTTAGTATTTAGGGCAGTGGCTTGAGCAGAGTACAAAAAAAGCAGACTCACCAGTAGGTAACAAAAGGTTTTCATGAATACTCTCCAAAATGTGGCTTAGTACATAAAAAATGACAGCTAAACGTTTAACTGTCACCTTGTTCTACTCGTAGATAGCATATATAGCATTGCTCAATTATTTTGTTAGTTTCATAGACTCAAGCTCAACGTTTTCATCGTTGATCCCTACTTTAGTAGTGATACAGTTATGGGTTTTACGGGTTTTACCAAATAGATGACCTGCGCTTTTCGCCAGTTCTTCTTCACCGCTCGTAAATTCGCGTGCTTTAAAAATCTTAAAAGATTTTTTGGGCCAATGCGAGTCAGACTTGCCCCAACGATGACCTCCTCGCTTAGTTTCAGTCATCTCACCTTCAACGAATGCGCCACAAACCTCGCCGTAACTTTTGTTCGTCATGTTATTTTTTTCAGCAAACTCGGTTAGAGCTACTTGCGATGCATCCTCTTCCAGCGGCACGTTTACCTTTGAGGACACCATGTTTGCCTTGCCCTTTTTCTTCTCTTTCCCAGTGGTGCTCCAATTATGCGTCCACGCCGCAATCGCACTGTTCTCCGTTACAGTCATACCACTTTTGGCACCTGCCATATCATCGGCGGCATGGCTGAGCCCTACTAGAGACATGCTCAGTGTCAGTATCGTTATTTGCTTATAAATATTCATAATATACATCCTTGTGTAAAAGTATTTAATATCAATAAATCACTATAAATAGCTGATACTACTATCAGAAGCTACGTTAGGTTCACCATCAAATGTTCCACATGACGGACTACTTGCCTGAATCTCTCTAGGGCCTTGATTGATTCTTAAAGTCTTCGATAGCTTCAAGAGCTTTATCTTTTCTTCTTTGCCAAGGCCATCTAAATCCCTCTTCCTTATCTACTTCAACATCATTTGAATTATTAATGGCACTTGAATGATTACTGATCTGCATTGCTTCTTTTTGCTGAATACCTGAGGGTGCAGCGTCATTGACACTCATCATTGAGGTTTCAGAGATACGTAAGTTTTGGGTATTGTTATCCTCAGCATAGGCGATGGTGGTTAACGGAAAAATACAGATGCTAGTTAAGATGGCTTTCGACAGTTTCATGATTGTAACCCTCTACAGTTAATGAACTAACAGCACTTTGCTCTCTCAGGTGTCGCTACTTCTTTGTTCTTCTTCTGCCAAGGCCAGCGCCACGTTCTTTCTTTGTCCACTTCTACATCGCTACCGTCTTGAATGGCGTTTGATTTTTCGCTCATGTGGTCATTTTCGTTATGCATTTTCATGGTTGATGGTGCTGCTTCATTGACATTCATCATTGAAGTTTCAGAGATACGTAAGTTTTGGGGATCAACGTCCTCAGCATAAGAGATGGTGACTAACGGTAAAATACAGATGCTGGCGAGTACAGCTTTTGCTAATTTCATAGTTATAATCCTTTATGGTTGCTTAACTCCGATACATAAGATTAGAAATCCATACAGCCAATTAATTTAATTAGATAAACTAACCAAATTAATTAGTATAACTAGGTATAGCAGAAATATTCATCATTTTCCATGAATATATTTTGTGATAAATATGAACATCTTACTTAAAAGGGCATGCCAAAATACGAGCTCAACTATCCCATTAACTACCACTCGCTTTTTATCAATGAATAACCAGTGTGGAATGAACTGATAGCACAGTGTGGTGAATAGGCTTAGGATAAGAAGTGGTTATATCTGTCCAATGGATACATAGTGTTTATTTGGTTGTATCGATTGCAGACGAAAACCTATATAAGAGACTCGAAAAAGGCAATGAGATACAAGGTTAAAGGTATGACAGCTACGAGGATACGTTTGGTGATAGCTCCTATTAGAAATATCTATAATCAATAGTTAAAGGAACTGAAGATACGTTTTAGATTCATAAAATAAAAAATTTACCGACAGTCATAAAACCTTGCACTCGCTAACAAAAAGCCAACTTCATTGTTGAGCGTTTATTTGTAGTATCGGTACTGAGCATATTGAACGATCAATCAAATTCAACATAAATAATTTTTTAATAAAACGATAAGGATAAAAATAATGTCAACAGACTACACTCAAAAACTTCATGCCGGCGTAAAATTCCCAGAGATAGACGTAACCATGCTAAATGGCGAAGTAAAATCATTAGGTACGCCCGAAAATGGTCATGACTGGAAAATGGTCGTTGTTTATCGCGGTAAACATTGCCCAAAATGTACTCAATACCTCACTCAGCTTGAATCTATAAAAGAGTCGTTTGCTAAGGTAGGCGTTGATATCATCGCCATCTCAGGTGATAGCAAAGAGCAATTAAACGCGCACCTAGAAGAGCTAGATATTAACTTTCCTATCGCTTATGGTCTAACTGTTGAGCAGATGAACACGCTAGGTCTATACATCTCTGACCCACGCTCAGAGAAAGAAACTGATCATCCGTTCGCTGAACCTGGTCTGTTCGTTATCAATGCAGAAGGTAATATTCAAATCCTCGATATTTCAAATGCACCATTTGCCCGTCCAGATCTAGAAGTGCTGGCTGGCGGCTTGGCTTTTATTAGAAATCCAGAAAACAACTATCCTGTCCGTGGTATGCATCGCTAGAGGTTGTTTAAATAGCAGTTTTATATATCTTTCAAAAAAAGAGCTCCCAATTAGGGAGCTCTTTTTTATTTGATGATTGATGACCCGCCTTAAAAATCCATACCCTATCCATCTATCATAATGTACGACTGTGATAATCTTAGACTCGGCACCTTTAAAACCATTTTCCAATATGTCGGTTATCTATATACAAGCGTATTATTTCTATGTCAAAAGCATTACTTACTAGCATTCGTGTCATCTTATTCACTATCGGTATCGTGATCATCGTTGACTGTGTTGCTTTGATGGCTGTCGGTAAAATTAATTTTGGCTCAGTAGTACCGTTGCTATTAGGGATTGTCTTTGTCGCTCATGGACTATTTTGGCATGCCATTCGCAGATATTGCTGCCGAAACCCTTGGTTAAATCGTTTATGGTATGGACTCTGGGCTGCATTTACGCTTTGGCTCATTAGCTTTGGGCTTTTTATCTGGTCATTACAGCAGCAAATTACGCTTAGCATGCAGCCGGCACCGACTGTAACAGCGATTATTATATTGGGTTCGGGGACAGTTGCAGGCAAACCCACACCGACCCTCGCCAAGCGTCTAGACAGCGCTGTACCACTGATCCAATCACAACCTAATGCATTGGTCATAACCAGTGGTGGCGTGGGCTTTCAGCGTACACGTAGCGAGGCCGATATTATGGCAACGTATCTACACGAATCACATGGCATTGCTGTCGAGCGTATTTTACAAGAAGGTAAAAGTACCAGTACCGAAGAGAATTTAGCCAATAGCGGAGACATCTTAGAAGCAAATGGGCTGTCTATCGCTGAGCCCATCGCTATTGTGACCAGTGACTTTCATACCATTCGCGCAGCCAGTATTGCTACACATCAAGGCTATCAGCAGCCAATCACTGTCGCCAGTCCGACCCCTTTATCCATCCGCTATAATGCTTGGTTTCGTGAGTATTTTGCCTTTGTGAGTGGTTGGCTATTGGGAGAGTATTAATGCTAGTATATTCTCGTCATCAGCACAGTACATCTATATAGACACACCGTTATAAGAAACTACTTATCAGTCGCTTTTTGCAAAACATAGACTACAAACTTTGCCTCAGTATTAAATGGCTTTGTTTCAACGGCTTCTAATAACGCCTGTTTTTTCTCGTTACGTGCACGATACGCATAGGGAGTCATGGTCATCAAATCAGCCAAATCACCTGCTGATAACGTTAGCTCTGTACTGATACGATGAGTATCTAATAGCGTGAAATACGGTGACAACTCTGTTAAAAATTTATCAGAATCATGCTCACGAACATCATCAAATAAGGCATCACGCATCGTTGCTAAATGACCTGCATCCGGCTTGGCAATGATTAGATAGCCTTTATCAGCCAGCACTTCAGCAAAAGCCTCTGGCAAAATGGGACTAAAAATACTACTGATGCCCGTCATACTATGAGCGTGTAATGGTAGGTGCGCGGCGCTAGTGACTAACGGATAAATCGCTGTCGTCTGAGTAGATGCCTCTTTATTCTGCTGATACCACAACCGACCTGCCATTTTGCTCACTTTAGCCAGCTCAACCACAGCAGGCTTACTGATATCAGCAGCGATTAGAGTATCGATAACTTCAGTGCCCAGTTGCACCATTGACTGTGTGTAATAGCCTTCTCCGCAACCAATATCTAACCAATTTACCTGTTCATTTGATGACAATAACGCCACCATTTTTTGGCAAATTAAATCGTTCAATGGCTGATAATGCCCAGCATGCAAAAACCGCTTGCGCGCCTCAATAGACTGCTGACTGTCGCCCGGTGCTTTGGACTTTTTTTGTTGCACTGGCAGTAGATTGACATAACCTTGACGCGCCACATCAAACGGGTGTGCCGTTTGCTTGGGGTGCAGGCTACCATCACAGCGCCACGTATCTGTAGCAGGCTGTAGTGGAGATTGACAAAGGGGACAGATAAATAAGGACACAGGTTTCTCAAAGTCATACAAATATGACTGACATTTTAGCAAAATTCGCGTTGGTTCATGCAGAAAAGAAGCCGTTAAAAACGTGATGACTAGAAAACGAAAAGCCACCTCAAACAGATTTGAAGTGGCTTTTTAGTCAACAATATTGATATTAATTCAACATCAATCAGAATGACGGTATCAACGTCGCTTTGAAATTAACGAACCTTTAAAGTTAACGAAGCTTTAGAGTCATGAGACCTAAAATAACAAGAATGATAGCGATAATCCAAAACCTTGCCACCACTTGCGTTTCTTTCCAGCCAATTTCTTCAAAGTGATGATGCAATGGTGCCATACGGAAAACACGTTTTTTGCGCAGTTTATATGAACCAACTTGCAGCATAACCGATAGCGCTTCAGCGACAAACAAACCACCCATAATGGCGAAAGCAATCTCTTGACGGGTCATAACCGCAATCGTACCAAGCATCGCACCGAGGGCAAGTGCGCCGACATCACCCATAAATACCTGCGCCGGATGCGCATTGAACCATAGGAAACCAAGCCCTGCACCAATCATCGAGCCACAGACAATGATAACTTCAGAGTTATAAGCGATATAAGGCACATGTAAGTAATCAGCAAAGCGTACATCACCTGATACATAAGCCATCGCACCCAAACCTGCCGCGACTAAAACCACTGGCAAGATGGCCAAGCCATCTAAACCGTCGGTCAAATTGACAGCGTTAGAAGCACCATTAATCACAAAATAGGTAAAGATAATAAAACCAATACCAAATGGCACTGCCGAAAATGGAATCATCCAGTCTTTAAAGATAGGTAATAACAAATCCTGCATCTCGCGAGTAGTTGCAATATCTGGCTGTAACGTCGCGATATAATACAAAGATATACCGACAAATAATGCACCCATCGATAGCCAAAAATATTTTTTGCGAGCGATTAAGCCTTTAGGGTTTTTATATTTAATCTTGAGCCAATCATCTGCCCAGCCTACTGCCCCAAAAATAACCATGACAACGAGCAAAATCCAGACATAAGGATTGTTTAGACGTGCCCACAATAGCGTCGATACCCCAATGGCACTGAGAATCAGGACACCACCCATGGTTGGCGTACCCGTCTTAGCCAAATGCGACTGAGGCCCATCGTTACGAATCGCTTGACCGTACTTGAGCGAACGCAGATGTCGAATGACAGGTCCACCCAACGCCATACTAAAAGCAAGCGCGGTCACGACCGCAAGTAATGCTCTCAACGTCAATGAAGAAACCGCAGAAAACGGCGTATAATACTGGCCAAGCCAGCCAAACAACCAAACTAACACCGCCTACTCCTCGACTAGCGCATTTATAAGAGTTTCCATTTCCATGGAACGAGAGCCTTTGAACAACACAGTACAAGGCTTCGCTTGTTGCGCTTGCAAATACGGCTGTAAATACTGTAATAAACTGTCTTTATCCGCAAATGCATGGGCGCTAATATCAGCAATCTCTTGCGCGCCAGCCACGGTATAAGGGGCATACTCACCAACACAAAGCAGCACATTGATGCCTGTAGTTGCAATGGTACGACCCAAACTTTGATGTTCACTGATAGCTGCTTCACCGAGCTCACCGATATCACCGAGTACCATCACTTGCGTACCAGTCTGCGCGGCCAATACTTTGGCAGCGGCACGTACCGAATGAGGGTTGGCATTATAAGTATCATCAATTAAGCGATGCATACCGAGCAACTGACTGTTCAAACGGCCTTTGGCTGGACGGGCATTTTCAAGCCCAATCACGATGTCACTCACGTCAATATTTAGTGCATGTGCACAGGCAGCAGCGGCCAAAGCATTATTGACATTATGCTCACCAGCCAGTGGCAAGTTGATATCATGAACTTGGCTGCCAATATGCAATTTAAACTCACTGCGCTCAGGCTCTACATCGAGATGGCTAGCACTAACGTCAGTATTACCAAACCCAATTACATGAGACGTATGCTTTTCAGCGATACGGCGCAGTTGATTGGTGAAATCATCCTTATCAGGAACGATGGCACATTGGTTATCGGTCAATGTGCTATAAATCTCAGCCTTGGTCTGGCAAATGCCTTCACGGCTACCAAATTCACCCAGATGCGCGGTGCCAATATTTAAGATACAAGCTACATCAGGCTGAACAATCTCAGTCGTATAGGCAATCTCACCAATATGATTAGCACCCAACTCTAAGATAGCATAACGATGATGATCCGAAAGCTCAAGCAACATCATTGGCACGCCCAAATCATTATTGAGGTTGCCACGGGTAATCAGTGTTGGCGCCAATCTACCAAAGATACTGCCAAGCATCTCTTTACAAGTGGTCTTGCCACTAGAGCCAGTGATTGCAATCACGGTCAAATCTGTGTGCTGCTGGCGACGATAAGCGGCCAACTGACCTAGTGCTAGACGAGTATCACTCACTACCAACTGCGGAATACTGTTTGGACTGGTAACAGGACGAGATACGATAGCAGCGATAGCACCTTTTGATGCCGCCATATCGATATAATCGTGACCATCAAAATTGTCACCGCTCAGCGCTAAAAATATATCACCTGGCTTTATCGTGCGGGTATCGGTAGCGATACGATTGCCCGTGACAGAGTCGTTTGATAACTCGGTCTGTCCTGCGTTTATTTGTTCTGGTGATAACTGCCAATGACCATCAAGAGATGCTGTCGCAGCAAGCAGATTATCTACTTGCCAGACATACAGCCCTTGCGACTGAGTGGCAGTATCGTTGTCGGCTGTCATAGTGATTACCTTATATGATGACTACTTAATTTTTATAAATATTAGGGTCTGTTGAACATTCAAATATTAGGGCTGCTGATTGCTAAAATTGCACCAAACTAGGCGCAAGTCGACGATAATGTCGAGACCTTAGCTAGGCTTGTAACAACGTTTGGGATAATTTTAGCATCAGCCTTTCAGGGCAGTACTATTTTTTGCCAATATATGGCGAAATTGTTTCACCTAGAATAACTAGGCATCAAAAATTTCACTGCATATTGTCTAAAAAAATAGTGACTGCCAGCATCACATTTGAATGTTCAACAGACCCTAGACTTTTAAATGATTGTGACGTAAAAACCGTCATGGCCAATTGCCTATACTCGGCCCGCTTGCGCTAGCGTTTGCTGCAATATCACACTGTCATCGAAATCATAACGGACATGATTAATCTCTTGATACGTTTCATGGCCTTTACCAGCGATAACGACAATATCATCGGCAGCAGCATGACTGACAGCATACTCAATAGCGGCTTGGCGTGCAGGTTCGATATGCGTACGCTGGTATTGCTCTGTATTCATACCAGCTTGCATGTCTTGCAAAATGGCATTGGGATCTTCGGTACGCGGATTGTCAGCGGTTAAAACAACTTGGTCGGCACCCGCTAGTCCCGCTTGTGCCATCAACGGACGCTTACCAGCATCACGATCGCCACCACAGCCAAACACCGCCCACAGCTGTCCCTTACAATGAGTATTGAGACTGGCCAGTACTTGGCTCAATGCATCAGGGGTGTGCGCATAATCCACGATAAAACAGCCATCATTAGACGGCACACGCTGCATGCGTCCAACAGCACCTTGTAGCTGCGGCACAACTGCAGCTATACGCTCAATGTCATTATATATACCGTTATCAGTATCATCCGAGTTCACACTAAGCGCCACTGAGGCAGCAATAGCCGCGAGCAAATTAGCAACGTTAAAACGGCCGAGTAATGGACTCACGATACTTATATTGCTTATCTTCTCATTACCAGAGCCATTACTATTAATATCACTACGCAGGGTAATTTCGACACCTTGTAGACTTGGCTTAATGTCAGCCGCCACAAAGGTAGCTGTTTTTGATGGATCTAAACTATAGGTCCAAACGATTACATTGCTAGCCTGCGCAGTATCAATCATAACCTGCGCATACTCATCATCGATATTAATAATGGCATGCGTCAAATCTGGAAAATGTGCTTTATCAAATAGCTTAGCTTTTGCCGCTGCATACTCGGCCATATCGGCATGATAATCTAAATGATCGCGACTCAAATTGGTATAAATCGCCACAGACACTGGCATGCCTTGCAAGCGCTGCTGATCTAATCCATGAGAGCTGGCTTCTAATGCTAAGAGTTCAGCGCGCTCTGTGCCCATTTGATACAAGAACTGCTGGACAGCTAAGGCATCACCCGTGGTATGGCTGGCTTGTACCAATGCACCAAGTCGACCATTACCCGCTGTACCCATCACTGCACTACTCATGCCAGTTAATTGGGTTAATTGCGCCACCAATTGGCTGATAGTGGTTTTGCCATTGGTGCCCGTTACAGCAACGACCCTTGGTAAGGTCACTGATTGTTGATATTGCAAACGAGATTGGATTAAGCCACCTAAAAAGTCACGGATATTGGGTACGTATAATACTGGACAAGGCAGCGCAGCTAATTGTTGCTGTGCGTTCGAGACACTATCCCCTGATGAGGCGATATCAGTAAAATTTGATACATTCGCCGTAGCAAACAGCGCGATAGGATCGACTTCCGATAGAATAAAAGCCGCATTCTTAGCAGCTTGGGATAGATAGTCGCGGCTTTTTTGACAGTTTGGTGTTTGGCTTTTTAAGAGAACGAATGCGTCGTTCATTTCAAGCTGACGACTGTCTAAACGGAACTGGTGAAATGGGATGTTAGCGACTACATTTATATGATTTGACTTGTCTTGAGTCGCTGCCTGATTAGCCGATGCCGCTACCATCGCCGTCCATGCCTGCTGTAAACCCTGTGTGTTACTGCTATTGGCTTCCAGCAATTGTTGCAAGGTAACAGGAGCATTGTTCGGCGATGAGATAGTCATTGGCAAATCCTAAATGGTTAAAACAAATCGAATAATTAAGCGCTAAACATTGAAAAACGGTCAGTTGCACTTTTACTGCTATGGCTCTTCCGTTTTTAACGGCTTGTCTAAAGGTACATTATATAAACGTAGCGCCTCTTTCATGACGTTATGGAATACAGGTGCTACCGTCAAGCCAGCATAAATTTGACCACGTGGATCTTCAATGAGCATCACACCGACTAACCTTGGATTGGACGCTGGCGCCATACCAGCAAAGACGTTGCGGTACTGGTCGGTATAATAGCCACCATCTGGGTTGATACGGCGCGATGTACCTGTTTTACCAGCAACGCGATAACCATCGATAGCAGCGGCTTTGGCTGTACCACCCTGCTCGGTGACACTTTCTAGCATTTGGACAATCGACATTGCCTTTTCGTGCGCCATGATACGCTTGCTCGGTAGCGGCTTGTCATTTTTGATTAGGGTCAATGGATGCATGACGCCACCTGCGGCTAGCGCTGAGTAAGCTTGCGCCACCTGTGCCAGAGTCACTTGTAGACCATAACCATAACTAACGGTTGCACGGCGTGCTGTCTCTTTCTCTTTTGGTGTCACGACCAGACCACTTCCTTCACCAGGGAATTTTAATGGTGTCTTCGAACCAAAACCAAACTGCCTTTGCATATTACTAATAGCATCGGCTGGCAGTGATAGCGCAATCTTGGTAGAGGCCACGTTACTAGATTTCTGTAATAGCGTTGCCAGATTAATCATACCCAGATTATTATGATCACGAATGGTATAGCCACGAACACGAATAGATCCAGGATTGGTATCGATTAAAGAGGTCGGCGTGTATTTACCAGAATCCAAGGCGGCAGCAACGGTAAATGGCTTCATTACTGAACCCGGTTCAAACACATCAAGAAGCGCACGGTTACGCTGGTTTTCACCAGTCATCTCATTTAAGTTATTTGAGTTAAATGATGGCCATGTCGATAGTGCGAGCACTTCACCCGTTTGCACATCGACGATCATGCCTGTCGACCAACGTGCTTTTTGCAAACGACCTGCTTTTTCTAGCTCTTTATAAAGCAAATACTGCAAGCGTGAATCAATGGTCAACGCTACATCTTTGCCCGGTATTTCGGGTTCAATTTGCTTAATTTCTTTTAGACTGTTTTGTTTGGCATCTTTCAATACCAATACTTTACCAT
The DNA here is from genome assembly GCF_904845995.1 of Psychrobacter fjordensis. Lineage (NCBI taxonomy): Bacteria > Pseudomonadati > Pseudomonadota > Gammaproteobacteria > Moraxellales > Moraxellaceae > Psychrobacter > Psychrobacter fjordensis. The sequence goes on along the minus strand of NZ_CAJGYP010000001.1, from coordinate 1,187,309 downwards.
CATCACCTGCCAGCTCAGTTTCATACTGACGCTCGATACCGGCACGACCTTCGTAACCACCTTCAGGGTCGCTAGCACTTTGTCCCATAAAGCCCAATAACTGCGAATTTGGTTGTGGCTGCGGATAATAGCGCTGAAAAAAATTCTTTTCATAAATACCAGGAAAATCAAGCGAGCTGACACTCTGAGCAATCTCAGGCGTTACTTTATTCAACAATGGCAGATAATGTGAGCCTGCGCCCGATGGCAGCGCTGCTTTCACTGCTTCTTCGTCAGTGACATCGATACTGTCATCAATGGCGGTGACTTTCTTTAACTCGTCGACTGAGATATTGGCAGCAGCAGCAAGCGTGGTCAGGTCCATATTATCTAGACGCTTTTGCATACGCGCCTGTAATTGTGGACTGCTAGGGTTGGTAAGAATAATCCGCTTTAGCTCATAATATTCACGCGAATAATCATGCGGACTAAAAGACACGGTTGCGAGTGGCGCACTGACGGCTAATGGCAAGTCATTGCGATCGGTAATCATGCCACGATAGGATTTTTGCGTACGCACGCTGGTAATAAGCTCATTACCTTTGTCTTGGTAGAACTGGGCATTAGCGACCTGTAAATAATACGCACGAGCTATAAGTAACCCCAATACGACCAGTGCGATACCCCAAATAGTACGGAAGCGATTCTTATCATGCTCAAAGCCACCACGAGAGGATGCGCCAGATGCCTTACCTAAAAATGCTCTTTTGGCTTTTTGATTTTTGACACTGGTATAAGCACCTTTGTCTTCGTTCTTTTTTAGGCGATCAAACAGTTTGGCTTTACGATTGCCAGAAGATTGTTTTTCAGGCTTGCTGCTTGTTTGTCCAGATTTAGCCGCGCTAGCAGGGCGTAATGGCTTGGTGACCTTGCCACTGGCTGGTTTTTTTCTGGTAGTTTTGACAGGTTTTTTGCCACCAGTGTTAGGTTTTTTATCACTCATTGTCCTGCCTCCGCTTCCGCAACATCAGGAGACAAATCCGTAGAAGCCCGTGGTCCAACAGCGTATGACTCTTCGTCATCTGAATCAGTAGTGTCCACTGGTACCAATACCGTAGCGGCTCCTGGCTGGATAATGAGCTTATCTTTGAGGGTTGGTGAGAACATACCCAACTCAGACACAGCACGACTAGCAATTTGCGGTGTCGCACTAAATGTCTGTTGTTCAATGAGCAAGCGCTGGTGCTCAACTTGTAGCTTACGCTCTTGTTTTTTCATGTCTTGCAAGGTTTTATAGTCCTGATGATATTGCTGAACACCTTCGGCTGTTTTGATACCGCTCCACACGATCGCGGCAGCTATTATCAATAGCACTGCCACATAGATACTGACCACATTAAATCGGCGCACGAATAGTTCGCCGATATCGTTATTATAGGGCGGTGCGGCGCGACGTTTTGTCGGTTTGTCAGATATTGCCATGACGATCTCAAAAATTGAACTTCAAAATATAAAAAGCGATAACCGTCTATGAGTGATGCAACACTCATGAGCCATCAGCACCATCAGAAAAGATAAAGGTAAAACCAAACAGACAAAAAAGAAAGCAACTGTCGAGCCTAGCAGAGAATGTTTACAGGTTTTTAACAGCCACGTAACCATTAAAACATCAGTCCTATCTCATAAACCGATAGGTGACCAAATACTATGCCCAAGCGTTGAAACATCTAAGCACTTATATTTCTAAGCACATATATGTCCAAGTACTTAGAATAAGTAGATATTTATGTACGAACTATCTAGACTTTACTGGTCGCCGACAGGCAGATAGTCAATATCCGTACGTGTTGCCATGCGCAACCATGCACTACGCGAGCGTGGATTTTGACTGGTTTCAGCTTTGCTCGGACCCACACGCTTAGGCTTGCTAAAGTAACGTGGACGATTGGGCGGCATCGGTAGCTTTTCGTCTTCTGGATACTGTCCTTTGCTATGGCGCTGCAAAAACTGCTTAATACGGCGATCTTCTAGCGAGTGAAAGCTAATAACCGCAAGCTGTCCACCGGATTTCAAAATTGGGATACTTTGTTCTAAAAAGGCATCGACATCGCCAAGCTCATTATTAATAAAAATGCGCATGGCCTGAAAGCTCTGAGTTGCTGGATGCTTGCCGCGCTGCCAATTAGGATGCGCAACTTTGATCACTTCTGCCAACTCAAGCGTGGACTCATAACTATCCATCTGCTTGATCGCACGTGCAATACGGCGGCTATGACGCTCTTCGCCAAAGTCATAAAGCACATTAGCCAAGGTTTCATCATCAACTTTCATCAGCCATTCAGCGACCGACTGCCCACGGCTGGTGTCCATGCGCATATCAACTGCACCATCACGCATGAAGCTAAAGCCACGACTGCCATCATCAATCTGCGGTGAGGAAATACCCAAATCCGCCATCAAGCCGTCAACTTCAGTGATGCCCATGGCTTCTAGACTGTCCGTCAATGTCGCAAAGCTGTCATGAACCACTTTCACGCGGCTATCTGTACTTGCCAACTCTTGAGCCACACTAATGGCTGTCGGATCTTTATCAAAAACAATCAACTGCGCGTCATCGGCAAGCTGACTTAATAGTAGTCGACTATGTCCACCACGCCCAAAGGTCGCATCAACGTAAATACCGCTTATCTGCAAGCCATTCTGGTCGAGGCTGTTTTGATCATCATTGCCTGTTTGCTTCGGCAAAGATTTGACACCCAAGACGGCGGCGACTGTTTCTGGTAGAAGCACGGCATCATGAACAAAACTTAATTCGTCAGAGTGGGTATCGTCAGCAGTTTCAGGATGATTTACGTTAGATAGTGGCTTATTTTCTGGCTTATTATTTAATAGTGACACAAACGACTCAGTAGATGGCGACCATATTGGCCAGTAATAGTAAAAAATCAGATGAAAATAAACAAGTTATGCCTTGCTTAGCATTATTATCGCAAGGATATATCTGTAGTCAAGCGCTAGAAGGGCTTTTCATTAAAAATATCCTATCTCTCTGTTATACTAGCGCTATATTTTACGCTATTTTTCTACTTTGACGACTATTGTTTCATCCGTATTTTTTATTCAAATATTTCATGCATATTTGTCATTGCGATTTTTTATTACCCTCTTTCACTGCTAAATTCATTAACAAACGTATTTTGAGATTCCTATGACCCAAACATCGACCCAAGCACCAACGCGCCCTGTCCGTACTCGTATCGCGCCTTCACCGACTGGCTTTCCTCACGTAGGAACAGCTTATATCGCACTATTTAACTTGGCCTTTGCTAAAGCGCATGGCGGCGAATTTATCTTACGTATCGAAGACACTGACCAAACGCGCTCAACCGAGCAATCAGAACAAATGATTTTAGACGCACTACGTTGGGTCGGTCTAGACTGGAGCGAGGGTCCAGATATCGGTGGCCCACACGCCCCTTATCGTCAAAGTGAACGTAGCGATATTTATACCAAACACGCCGAGATGCTAATAGAAAAAGACCATGCGTTTCGCTGTTTTTGTACGAGCGAAGAGCTAGATACCATGCGTGCTGAGCAAATGGCTAATGGCGAGACGCCACGTTACGATGGTCGCTGTGCTCACCTTGCACCAGAAACCACTGAGCAATTGGTAAGCGAGGGCAAACCGCATGTGATTCGTATGCGTGTGCCTACCGAAGGCATCTGCCAAGTTCATGACATGCTGCGTGGTACGGTTGAGATTCCTTGGACCCAAGTCGACATGCAAGTGCTGCTAAAAACAGACGGCATGCCAACATACCATTTAGCCAATGTCGTCGATGACCATTTAATGGACATCAGTCATGTGATGCGCGGTGAGGAATGGTTGAACTCTGCGCCTAAGCATCAGTTGCTTTATGAATATTTTGGTTGGGAGATGCCAGTACTTTGCCACATGCCATTACTGCGTAACCCAGACAAATCAAAACTGTCTAAGCGTAAAAACCCAACCTCTATCACCTACTATCGTGATGCGGGTGTACTACCTGAAACGTTGCTCAACTATCTCGGTCGTATGGGCTACTCGATGCCAAATGATGCTGAGCAGTTTACCTTAGAAGAAATGATTGCCAGCTTTGACATTCAGCGTGTGTCACTTGGCGGCCCTATCTTCGACATCGAAAAACTCAACTGGCTAAACGCAGAGTGGCTACGCGCCCTAACCCCTGAAGAGCTAAAAAATAAAATCCTCGAATGGGCAAGCAATAGCGACAAATTAACGGCTATCGCAGCCGCCATTCAACCACGTATCGAACTATTGTCTGATGCGGTAAATTGGAGTGGTTTCTACTTCCAGAACCTACCTGACATCACTGCGGATAGCTTTACACATAAGTCACTCACACCTGAGCAAATCATCGAGATGCTACAGCTGTCATTATGGCAGTTAGAAGTCTTGCCAACTTGGTCGGAAGAAAACATCTACGCCACGCTAAAAGGTCTTGCCGCTCACCTCGATATTAAGATGCGTGATTTTATGGCGCCATTCTTTATCGCTATCGCTGGTAGCACGTCATCGACGCCAGTCATGAACTCTATGGCGATTATCGGTGCTGACATGACGCTAACACGCTTGCGTCATGCGGTTGATGTATTGGGTGGCCTCGGTAAAAAGAAACTTAAAAAGCTTGAGAAACAAGCGGCAGAATTGCCAGACTTTTTGGCTGCTGTTGAATAAAGTCGTTAAAAAACTTATTCTTGACAAGCTACTTCAAATTTAGGCCCATAAGGGAAATCCTTTAAAAAGAACTTTCAATACTTCATTTAGATAGGACGCGAGTTTTGCAATAGCAAGGCTCGCGTTTTTATTTTAAGACTTGAATAAAGTTTATATTTAGAACAGTATAAAGTTTTTTGCCTAATCTTTCGATAGTGAGCGGTATTGAGTTACACTCAAGCGAAAATGACGTCCCAAAGTCGATAATAATAAGCTAATTCATGAGTCTATCAAATAAATTCTCAGTATCAAGCATTCTCATCATTGTGGTGTTATGCCTTCTGCAAGCTGGTTGTCTGCGCAAAGAAAGAGTAGACCCATGGAGCGAAGGTGAGCTGGTTACTTGGATGTTCAACGAGAATTTTATTGTCAAACTTGAACTAGGGCAAAGACGAGAGCACGTACCTCCTACTAAACTTTCCTATAATCCAGAAAATGAGATGTATCTTGGACAATTCCCTCTTGATTATCAGCCAAAAAAGTATGCGCTGTTAACCGAGTCAGAAGCAAAGCGAATACCTTTTAAACCAAGAGACTCATTTGATGGCTTAGAGTTTAGCCTTATGCTAAATGGATCGACTGTCCAACCAACTGATAGAAGCAGTATGATAACGGGTAGCTTAGATCATTTTGATCAGGTAAAAGTCAACATAAAGGAAACTGATCGTGACTCCTCCTATCTGACCACCGAGCAAAACTATTTAAAATATTCACCGCTCGAAAATAGAAAGTATGACCCGACAATGTCGGATAAATACGGCATGCAATGTCATAAACTGGAATATCGCTATCAATGTTTCGGAGAATCTAATAACCCTAAAATATCTGGATTAGTGGTTGATATTTGGGATTCTGAACCTAAAGTGAGCGTCAGCTACTCTGAGCTTATTTATGGAGGAATTGAGTTATCATGGTATGTGCATAAGGATAATCTGCACCAATGGAAGGAAATAGACGCTAATATATGGCGACTATTAGAGACTTGGAATGTCTCACCTGTTACTAAAATCCAGCATCTTATAGATAATCCAAGAGAGGATTTGTCAAAGACTGATACACCAAAAGCCAAAACTGGTGAAATTTTTACGCTCGAAGTCACACCAGAATTGATTGTTAGTGTTAAAAAGGATGAAACCAACCCTTACAATCGAAAGTCGTCGGGGAATTTTTTGGGTCAATTTCCAATCGAATTCATACCTTCTAAGCCAGCTAAGAGCGACATTAAAGAGGTTAGAACTCCGACCTTGAATGACTCGCTTAAGTTTGTCCTCTTTCGTAATGGTCTCAAAGACCACTATATACGGTCAGGACCTTCACCCAATCGTGTAATGGTTAATGTAACAGACAGTGCAGGCATAACTAACCCTGTTTTTTTGTCAGCAAGAGCAAAAATCAATCATTTATTGAAACACGCTATTATCATAACAGACACGAAATTCGTTAAAAATAATTTGGAATGCTATCCGAAGGAACATGGGGATTTATCTTGTGTTGGTCAGCCAAAAGACCCAATTTTATCTGAAGTATATTTGACTGCTGACCCTATTCATGATGGTGAATTATTTATTATACGCAGTCGTTCAAGTTCTAATAGATATAGCGGTATCATTGTAGAATGGTCTACTGTAACTGACTCTTATGAGGACTGGGAAGAGATAGAAGAAGCTATTTGGCATTTGCTTGATGAGATCAATGTAGCGCCTTTAGATAAGATTGAAGACAGTAGTAATCAAAACCCCACTATATTATTGGATAACAAGTAAACTGATTCAAAAATAACTAAAACCCACTGAAGACTGCCTCCTCTTTACGTTAGTATCAGCATTTAAAATTTAACTGGAATAAACATGGCCGTTAAAACCGTCACGATAGAAAGCAAAGATTATGTCTTTAACACCCTCAAAGAAGCACAGAAATATTATGATGCCATCGTAAAAGAGCTTTATGATGCAAAGCTTACCCTTACCAAGGGTCAAGACTTTGAAGATTTGAAATGGATATATACCACTTACTGTGGTTATACCAATCATAATCTAGACAAATTAAGCCAGTTTGACATCACTGGCTTTAAAAGTATCAGAACCGTCAGAGAAAAAGGCGGTCAATATATCCCTACTGAGTGCTGTGTCATCATTTTTTCTGATGGTAACTCTAATTGTACCGAAGAAGAGTTTTATACAGATAAAGCCATCAAAGAGATCTCTCTTAAGCAAAATCCACGCTAATTTGGCCTTGTTAAGCCATTAAAGTAGGCTAAAACGCTTTTTTTTGCATATTTATGGATTATTTTTAAAATAGTAGTTGACAGGACTGTCGGTCTTGCATAAAATACGCACACTCTTAGCGAGGGGCTATAGCTCAGTTGGTAGAGCACTTGCATGGCATGCAAGGGGTCAACGGTTCGACTCCGTTTAGCTCCACCATACTATTTATTGCAATGCTCAGTACTACTGAAATTTATAATAGATACTCGCTAGTAGGACGATATCAGCACCTAGGCAATGCTTACTTGTAAGCTATCTGATATTGTGAAGTACCGTTGTAACCATTGGTTATAACACTCTATGCGTCCCCATCGTCTAGAGGCCTAGGACACCGCCCTTTCACGGCGGTAACGGGGGTTCGAATCCCCCTGGGGACGCCACTATTCGGCGTCACTTACTAGCACTTTTGCTTAGCATTAGATTAGACTAGTAAGCGAACAATAAAAAAGCCCAGTCATCATACGGTGACTGGGCTTTTTTATGTCTGTTGGTTTTCAAACTTCTCTTAATCCTACTCTAACTATCAAATGGCTATTGGCACTATTGCTAACTGACCAAATGCTCGCTACTATCTATTCTTAAAATACTTTATAAAATACATAAATATTCTATAGCACATGGATTTGTAGAATCATTGAATGGAGGCATTTACTATGTTTGGTATCGAGAATTATCTAGGGTTTATTTTAGCGGCTATTTTATTAAACCTAACTCCTGGCACTGACAGCATATATATTATTACTCGTAGTGTCTCACAGGGACAGACCGCTGGATTTCATTCTGTATTAGGCATTACCTCAGGTATTTTGGTACATACATTATTGGCATCCTTAGGTTTATCGGTATTACTCGCAAGCTCACCAATGGCATTTATGATCGTCAAATATATTGGCGCAGCTTATTTGTGCTATTTGGGTCTAAAGATGCTACTGAGTAAAAACTCAAATTCGATAGCAAACAGCTTAGCTGGTGATAAAAACATTATCAGCAAACATAGCAAAGAAGGTTGGCAGACTTATAAGCAAGGGGTATTAACCAATGTGTTTAATCCAAAGGTCGCGCTATTCTTCTTAGCCTTCCTCCCTCAATTTATCGACTCTAGTTATGCTTATGGCATGCTGTCGTTTTTGATGCTCGGAATCACTTTTGCCGTCACTGGCTTTATCTGGTTTTCTTGTTTGTCACTTTTATCATCTCGTTTTAGCAAAAGCCTGCGCGAAAAGCCGTCTATCGAAACCTTATTAAACAAAATTAGCGGTGTAATATTCTTTGGCTTAGGTATTAAGCTATTGACTGAAAAGGGTTGAGTAGTATCGATAATAGCTTCATATTAATGTAGAGACACCAAACTGTGCCGCTTTCTTCTATATAATTGCTACCTGATTATTACTAGATTTTCATATTAAAATCATGTGCTATGCTATTATTAGCTTATGAAATAATATCTCTATCTTTACTCAGTAATTTTCCATCCGTTAAATCTTATTATAAACCTCAATATTAAGTGACTTATGCAAGGAATAGATTTGTTTTCTGGTGTCGGGGGCATGTCTTTAGGTGCCTCCCAAAGTGGTGTTTCTATCAAATATGCTGTTGAAATAGACAAACATGCTGCTGAAACATTTGATGTAAACCATAAAGGTGTCAAACTTCTAAGAAAAGACATCAAAGAAGTTCATAGTAACGATTTTTCAGGTTTAGATAGGAGGGAGCCTTTAATTGTATTTGGCGGCCCTCCATGTCAAGGTTTTTCAACCTCCAATAGAAAAAATCGTAACTTGAGTAACGAAAATAATTGGCTCTTCGAAGAATACCTAAGGCTCATAGGAGAAATTAAACCTGAATGGATAGTATTTGAGAATGTTAAAGGCATTTTAGATACTGAAAACGGGTATTTCTTTGACAAAATCGTTAGTAGCTTTGAAGACTATGGTTACTGTACCAGTTGGTTTGTCTTAAACTCTGCTGATTACGGTATACCTCAAGTAAGAAACAGACTATTTATTATTGGTTCTCTTAAAGGAATAAAGGTTCCACCTCCTACTCAAAATAGTTTTCAGACTGTCACTGTCAAAGATGCTTTAAGTGATCTACCTATTCTTGAGAATGGGAACACATCGTCTGTTCATATTTATAGTAGTAGACCAAAAAGTGAATATGCTAAAAATTTAAGAGGCGAGCTCTCAGAGTGCACAGGTCATCTAGTAACTAAGAACTCACCTCTCATAGTTGAGAGATATAAACATATCCCTCAGGGTGGAAATTGGGAGTCAATACCAGAAGAACTAATGACCAACTACGCTAACAAGAGTCGATGTCATACGGGTATATACAAGAGATTAGACCCTTTAAAGCCCTCAGTAGTGATTGGAAATTTTCGTAAGAATATGCTCATACATCCCTATCAGGATAGGGGGCTATCTGTTAGAGAAGCGGCAAGATTGCAGTCTTTTCCCGATTCATTTGAATTTAAAGGTTCGATTGGGTTTCAGCAACAGCAAGTAGGGAACGCCGTCCCACCACAATTAGCAAAAATTTTATTTGAAAGTATTATGGAGTTGAATTGATGTCATTGTTACCATTAGAAATGTACTTTAAAAAAGTGTCTCAAAATAATAATAGTTTTCCTAACAGATCAGGAGAATACTTTTCTAAATACTTAAGTATTTTAAGTTATTTAAAAAGTAATGTTTACCCTCAAATAAACGTAGGACTAACTATTAACTCAGATGGAGTTGATAAGAGTCTATATACCGATCATAGTACAGCTCATTTTGACGAAGTAGTAAAATATGCTGGATTTTTATTGGGTTTAGGGATTGATTACGATGAAGAATCGACACAGGTTGTAAATTTAAGTCCTTATGAGATATTCTGTCTTTTAGTGGCAATTCGAATTCATGATGCTGGTAACATCTTAGGTCGAGAAGGTCATAGCAATGCCTGCTTCTTAGTGCTGAAAGATATCTACAGTAGAAATAGTTTTGATCAAACTGAAAATAGAATTATAGCTAAAATAGCTGCTGCTCATGGAGGTGTTACTAATAGCGGTAGCAAAGATACGATAGGAGTTTTAGAAAAGTCTAAAGGTGTGCACGCGATAGCAGTACGTGAACAACTTTTAGCAGGAATATTGAGAATATCTGATGAAATTTGCGAAAATCGAAGTAGATCTTCTAACTATTTAATGTCTTATGACATGATACCTGAAGCGAATAAATTGTACCATTTATATGGCACCTCTATAACCAATAATCAATATGAAAGTAATATACTAATGTTAGAATTCTCTTTAAGAGAAAGCTGGCTCTCTAATAAATATAGAAAAGAGGATGAAGAAAATTTCTTGATTGATTACATCTATAGTCGTTTAGAAAAAATGGATTTAGAGCGTATATACTGTAATCGCTTCACTAAAGAGGTTTGCAGTATAGACTCTATCAAAGTGACTCTATCATTTTTTGATGAGGATGAGTCTCATGAGATTGCTGAACCATTAGCAATTACGCTTGAAGATAAAGGCTATCCTACAAGGGAATCGCCTTTGCTTAAATATAAGGAAGACTATAATGGTGAGGCCATTCAAACAAAGTTAAGAGATAGAGAAAGATGAAGAACTCACGTTTAATTCAAAACAATCCATTTACCGTTTCCACTCCTGAGATACTAACTGCGCAAGATATAGTTGATTTATTTGTACCTTATCCTGAATTTAGCAAACTAGAGAGCTCAGGCCATCAATTTCTTGATGGGCATAGAGGAAGCGGCAAAAGTATGATGCTGAGAATGCTATGTCCTGATTGCCAGTCTATTGTCAAATCTGGAATAGAGAAAATTCAATATTTTGGAGTTTATATTGGAATAAAAAAAACAAACTTAAACAATCCAGAATATAAGCGCATTGAGAAAGAAATTGGTGGAACAATAATTGCTGAAAGCTTATTGACAGTAACTGTATTAATTAGTTTATTTAATAGGCTTTCATGCTATATTAATAGTCAGAAAAACTTCAATAAAGACCTAATAACATCGTTTTTTGATAGTTGTATCAAACCTAATCTAGTGTCTTCAGGTTATGACGAAGAAATTAAGATTAATGATAATTACTCAGCACATGAACAGTTAGTTCAAATAGAAAGTATTTTTAATAAAATTTTTTTAGATACCAATACATATATTAAGAAACGCGCTTTTAGTAAGGAATATCACAACTTCGATGGCATACTACTAAGCTTTCAAGACAATATAATTCCTATTGTCAGCAAGATATTAGAATTTAAAATAATACCAGATGATATTGCATTTTATTTACTATTTGATGATGCTGATAACTTAAGTGACCAACAAACAAGAGTCCTAAATTCTTGGATATCCTATAGGTCGACAAATCTTATTTCATTAAAAGTTTCTACTCAATTAAGGTACAAAACTTACAAAACTGTATCTGATATAAGAATTCAATCTCCTCATGATTTTTATAAAATAGAGTTTACGACTAATCGTACAGGTTCACTTGGAGGAGATTATTCAGTTTTCCTAGAAAAAATAGTCAATAAACGTCTTGCAATAGCTGCAATTCCCACAAAAGCTAAAGACTTTTTCCCTGACGATATGAATCAGGAAGAAAAAATTGCTAAGATTGCACAAGAATTCAGAGATCAATTTGCAGAGAATGGAAAAGGCTATCGAGCAAGTGATCAAGCTTATAGAGAAGCAAGACCACAGTATATAAAACAGTTAGTTGAATCTAGACATGGAAATGATTATAAGTATGCTGGCTTTAGCCAACTTACTCATATCTCATCAGGTATCGTAAGAAGCTTCTTAGAGCCTGCTGCTAATATGTATGCTGAGCAAGCTCTACTAGATAACTTAGTTACTACTATACCTCCAAGCTTGCAAGATAAAATTATAAGAGAAGAAGCAGATAGGCTTTACAAGGATTTGGAAACTTTAGCATATGATGATGAGGAAGAAGCCGATAAAAGCAACTTTATAAAACTTAAAAACTTAATTGATGGTGTTGGTAGAGTTTTTTATTCGCATATTATAGACGATAGTAGTTCACAACGCCGTCTAAATTCGTTTACTGTGAGTGGTGAGCTATCAGAAAACTTAAAAACTATACTTGCTTTAGGCGAATCGCATGGCTATTTTTATACCGATACTAGAGGAGCACGAAGTGGTTTTGGTAGACAAACTCGTTATGTACTTACTAAAAGACTTGCACCTATGTATAAACTAGATCCTAACGGCTATTCGGGTGATAAATCTCTAAGCTCTACAATATTAGAAAAATTAATGCTGGATCCAAAAGCTTATGAAAGTAAGTTAAGAAAAGATGGAGTTATTGCCGTAGATTCAAAGAATATACAACCTTCTCTTTTTATAGGCGATTAAATCATGGAAAATTTTAGTTTACAAAATCTGGCTTCTAAGCTTTCTTCCGAAGACAAAATTTTAATAATTGGATTAGGTTTTGATACTCGATGTTTGAATATAGCTAATGCTCTTAATGATTCAGTTAGTAAAATTATAGGTTTAGTAAACTTACATTCGTTAAATGAAACTGCTAATAATTTAGATAGTTTTAATGAATATAGAAACAGTAAAATTATTGGTAATAAATCTATAAGTAGCATGGGACTACTAGATAGCCTAGATGAGGAGATCAGTGGTATAGCTAATGATCTCCTAGTTGATATAACTTCCATGTCAAGAGAAATGCTACTTTCTTTACTAGCCTATCTAAATGCAAAAAACTTAACTGATAGGACAATTTTCTTAAACAACTGTGCAGAATCTTACGGAGACTGGTTAAGTAAAGGTGTGCTCGAAGTGAGGTCAATATTAGGATACTCAGGAGTCTTATATCCATCTAGAAAGCTTCATTTAGTGATTTTAGCAGGATTCGAAGAAGAAAGAGTAATGAGTATTGTCAGACAGTTTGAACCTAATAAAATAACAATAGGTTATGGCGATGGAAATTCACAGATTAGTAGAGATTTGAAGGAAAAAAATATTGGTAATTTCAGATCAATAAAAAATAGTTTATTAGATAGACTGGGATACAGTGAATTGGACATTAGTGAGTTTGACTTTTCTTCTACTGACCCTTCTTTGGTTAAATTAACTTTGGAAGAAGTATTAGAAAACAATTTTAATGAGTACAATATAATTATCTCTCCCCTCAATACTAAAATATCTTCATTAGGTGTGGGACTTTATGCCTTAGAACATAATGAAGTACAAATTTGCTACGCTGAAGCTGAAATATACAACTATCCAAATTATGCAAGTCCTAGTGATATTGTACAAGGCTTTTCTATTTGATCTGTAGATGTATTTTCTCAGATAATAAAAAAGCCCAATCCCCTACTTTGACGGGGATTGGGCTTTTTATCATACGAAGTTTAATTAACCCTTATGCAGCATTCTTACTCTCAGCAGCCAGCTGACGTAGTACATAGTGCAATACACCGCCATGACGCACGTATTCACGCTCTTTTGGCGTTTGTAGCATGACATTAACATCAAAGCTTTCAGTTGAGTCATCAGCACGTGTGGCCGTGACTGTCGCTGTTTTGCTTTCACCATTATCTAAACCAGTGATGCTAAGCACTTCAGAACCGTCTAGGTTATAGGTCGCTGCATTTTCACCTTCTTTAAAGGTCAATGGCAACACACCCATACCGACTAGGTTTGAACGGTGAATACGCTCAAATGAGCTGGTCAATACTGCTTTTACACCGAGTAAAATCGTACCTTTGGCAGCCCAATCACGACTAGAGCCAGAGCCATATTCCGCACCACCTAATACCACGAGTGGGCGCTTGTCTTCTTTATACTTCATCGCCGCATCATAGATAGCCATTTCTTCGCCATCTTGGAGAGTGGCTTTATCACCATTAAAGTAATAGGTATAGCCGCCCTCTTTGCCAGCCATCATCGTATTTTTGATACGGATATTGGCAAAGGTACCACGAGTCATAACCGCATCATTACCACGGCGTGAGCCATAGCTGTTGAAATCGGCTTGTAGCACGCCACGCTCTTGCAGATACTTGCCTGCAGGCGAGTCTGGGTCGATATTACCCGCTGGTGAGATGTGATCAGTAGTGATTGAATCACCGAACAGACCTAAGATACGTGCGCCTTCGATATCAGGGATACCTTCTGGCTCCATGGTCATCCCATCAAAGAACGGTGGGTTTTTGATATACGTTGACCCTTCATCCCATGGATACAATTGGCTATCTGCAGAACTGATCGCGTTCCATGCTTTGCTACCTGCAAACACTTCACCGTAATTTTTGCGGAACATATCAGCATCGATATTATTAGCAATCAGCTCGTTAATCTCTTCTGACGTTGGCCAGATGTCTTTTAAGAACACATCATTACCATCTTGGTCCTGACCCAGCGGATGCGTGGTCATATCAATATCGACCGTGCCTGCCAACGCATAAGCAACGACCAACGGTGGTGACGCTAAATAACTGGCTTTGACGTGTGAGTGAATACGACCTTCAAAGTTACGGTTACCTGATAACACAGCAGCAGCGACTAGGTCGTTTTCTTCGATACCTTTTTCAATACTTTCAAGCAATGGCCCTGAGTTACCGATACACGTGGTGCAACCATAACCTACTAGATAGAAGCCTGTTTTTTCTAGCTCATCCATCAGCTTGGTTTTTTCTAGGTAATCAGTCACCACTTTTGAACCAGGTGCTAATGATGTTTTGACCCATGGCTTGGCTTTCAGACCTTTGGCTGCTGCTTTTTTGGCGACTAAACCTGCACCAATCATAACGGCAGGGTTTGAGGTATTGGTACAAGAGGTAATGGCGGCAATTACGACTGAGCCATCACGTAGCTTATGATCTTTCTCATCGATACTAACGGTAGAGAAGACGCCATTTGCAGGCTGATAGCCATCATCTTGATCATCGTTCATTTTTGGCTGAGCTGCTAAATGTTCAGCTTGTTCTTGCTCACCGCCTTCTTGGTCAAAGCGTATTTTACCATCGACTTCTGACTTGCGATCTTTGGTCATTTTTTCTAACGTTTCGCCAAACTTCTCATGCATATCAGACAGATTGATACGTTGCTGTGGCAAATTAGGACCAGCAAGTGCTGGCTGTACTGAAGACAAATCTAACTCCAGCTTGCTTGAATAAGTTGCAGCTGGAGTATCAGCATCGTGCCATAATCCTTGCGCCTTGGCATACTTTTCGACCAACTCAATTTGCGCTTCATCGCGACCAGATAGGCGCAGATAATCAATCGCCATTTGGTCAATTGGGAAGATACCACAAGTCGCACCATACTCTGGTGACATATTGGCAATCGTTGCACGATCAGCCAGTGGCATACTGTGCAAGCCTTCGCCATAAAATTCGACGAATTTACCGACTACGCCATGTGCACGTAACATCTCTACCACTCGCAATACCAAATCTGTCGCAGTGACACCTTCAGTTAGCTTGCCTTTCAGCTCAAAGCCAACCACTTGTGGAATTAGCATTGATGATGGCTGACCGAGCATGGCTGCTTCTGCTTCGATACCGCCCACGCCCCAACCAAGTACACCAATACCATTAATCATCGTGGTATGGCTATCTGTACCAAATACCGTATCAGGATAAGCTGTCAGCTCACCATCTACATCAGCAGCCATCACAACACGGGCTAGATACTCAAGATTGACCTGATGTACGATACCGGTGGCTGGCGGTACGACGACGAAATTTTCGAAAGCGTTACGCCCCCAGTGTAGGAACTCATAACGCTCATTATTACGCTTAAATTCAATTTTTTCGTTGAGATCTAGCGCGTCTTCACGGCCATAAGCATCCACTTGCACAGAGTGATCGACGACTAGCTCACTAGGGATGAACGGATTGATTTGCTCAGCCTTACCGCCAAGCTCAACGACCGCATCACGCATCGCTGCCAAATCGACAACTGATGGTACACCGGTGAAATCCTGTAGCACCACACGTGCCGGCATAAAAGCGATTTCTTTTGACGCCTCTGCACCTGCATCCCAATTAGCAACGGCTTCGATATGGTTTTTCCCGACTGATTGACCGCCGTCTTCGTTACGTAATAGGTTCTCTAATACGATTTTCATGCAAAATGGCAGCTTACTGATGTTTTCGTAGGTTTTGGTTAGCGCTGGCAAGCTGTAGTAGGTATGTTCCTTGCCATCGACCGCAATCGTGTCTTTTACATCAAAAATATCGCTCATAGTAGCTTCCTTATCGTTGTTATATCCTGAGCATAAGCAGTCTTGCGCTTATGCTGATAACTGGTGGCTAGATAAATCCTTCATCATTGTTTATTAAAGTTAATCGTTATTTGAAATGAGGAGACACAAATCTCAACGAACAAAATGGCTAAATACCTTTTAAATCATTCCTTTATCATTTAACAATAACGTTCTTTTACCATAACAAATATATCAACCTTTGTTAACGTCTAGACGTAGTCAAATCGTGGCACAATCGTAAACGTAATAACGGCTTAGCCACTTATCTACCAATACCTTCAGTCATTTCACACTAATTACTTTTTTGACGGCGACCACTACGAAACACATAGTCATCATCGTAAAAACTCGGATCAGTATTTTCTGACCAAAAATGCGGCACACCCAAAATAGGCAATGGTGCAAGCTGGCGCGGGGTAACATCGTCGTTTGATAATAATGTGTCCATGTATTCAGCAACTTTGTCATTCAAGTAGCTCATACGCTCAGCTAACGATAGGGTAAAGAATTCTTGTGCAACATTGATGACAATGCTGTGAGCGCATAAGGGTTTTCGCGGGTATACCAACTGCTCAAGTAAGGCGTGACCAAAAATATAGACCGCTGCTTGAGCACTCGTATTTGGTTGCGCTGGGTCGTCCCACTTAGGACGCGGTGCTACTAAACTTGCCTGCCAATCAAATCCAATCAACGCGGCACCAATATTTGGATCTGCCGTGACGAGCACTGCGCCATTTTCATCAAATACGGTAATGGTATCGCGCACACGCCCTCTACTCGCATTGATACCCTGCGCAGCTATTTCTAGCATATGATAATAATTGAGCAATGCTTTAGTTTTCGGAAACGTCAGCCAAATACTGCCGTTAAATAAATCGTGCAAATTCTCACGCGTCGGGATATTGCCACTTATACCAATAAATTGCTCATAGGCTTCACCTTCAGGCAGCGCATCCTGTGAGACGAACTTTAGAGTGTGGGCTTTATTATTATGAGTGGGCTTAGTCATTGGTAGCTCTGCTTGCTCATGACTGCTCTGCCCATAACTGCTTTGCTGATTAAATGCATTGTTTAATACATCCGCAATGACATCTATCGGCTGACCCTCATATGCCACAGCATTATTTTGTTCACTTGATGAACTTAGGCCTTGAATAGCAGCGCTGATGATGTTCAGCTGATTTATATGGCACATCCATGGTGCCTGCCAATTAATATCAGCGAAGATTTTATCCAGCATAGGTAGGCTCTCAGATAAAACATCAGCATCAAGGGCAACAGGGGAATCAGTGATAAGCATAGGCGCGTTCTCTGTTAAGCATTTGGCTACGCTATGGTATCATGGTGCGCTTTTTTACTGCTAGATGAGCCGCTCGAAAGGTCTTTTTGAGCGCTATGGATGAATGAGTTTTATGGCAAATTTTAATACCCACCTAAATGTCGCTTTTATGGTCAGCGGCACGATGAGTCTAACGGTGTATAAAGCTGGATTGATTGATGATTCAGGCTTTTTGGTGTGCGTGGCGCTTGGTACTATTGGCGGGTTGTTACCGGACTTAGACTCTGATAATTCCACACCGATTAAGCTTGGTTTTAATATTACCTCGTTTATATTTGCCTTTGGCCTGGTCATGCATTGGCGTAGTGATTTGAGCTTACTTGCCTTGATAGTATTGTGGCTAGCAGGCTACGGTTTTATGCGCTATGTGGTCTTTCATATTTTTACCACCATGACTGTGCATCGCGGCGTGATTCATTCCGTCCCTTATATGGCGATACTTGGACTGGGTTTGACGTGCCTGAGCTACTATGCCGTACAGCTACCACTGACCACAAGTTGGTTTTACGGTTTATTCTTGTTCGGTGGCGCGATGGTACATTTATCACTGGACGAGCTGTATAGTGTCAACTTGTCCAATATGAAAATGAAACGCTCATCGGGTACGGCGATGAAGTTTTATAAACATGACGACAAATGGTGGTATTTATTACTATATACCTTGCTCGCTATACTGGTCTATATGGCACCGCCTTTTGAGGCGTTTTGGGCGCAGCTACGTGACCCAGCACCATGGGCACAGCTCAAAGTCGGCATATTGCCAGAGTTAATAAAAAGCATGCTGCAATAAAAGCACCTCAAAGCCGTAAAATCCAAACGAAAAGTAGAGTAACCCATGCAATCTTACCCAGATACTTGCCCTTGCCAAATCAGTCCAGCATCACAATCTGTCAGCTCAGTACTACTTTATAAAGAGTGCTGCCAGCCTTATCATGATGCTTTTTATAATGACGAAGTAGATGGTATAAAAGCCGAGACAGCCGAACGGCTCATGCGCACGCGCTATAGTGCCTTTGTGTTGATTAAGCCAGAGTATATCGTCAAGACCACGCTACCAGTGCAACAAAACTTGCTTGATATTAATGCGATTGAGAGTTGGGCAACGGAAACGGATTGGGCAGGATTGGAAATCGTAGAGCACACGCCAAAGCTTGGTAAACGTCATGCGCAAGTTGAGTTCAAAGCGTATTTTAATGTGGCTGATAATACTGAAGGTAACTTAGAAAAAACAAGGCAGGCGCATCATGAACTGTCTGCCTTTGTAAAGGTTACAAATAAAGCTAACGATGATGCACGCTGGTACTTCTTAGATCCTACAGTTGCGATGACTATCAGCCAAAAGCAACCGTGCATTTGTGGGTCTGGAGAGAAATTTAAGCGGTGTTGTGGGGGTTATTTGGGTTAGTTATAGCGCTTGATAACGCTCGTATAAACCTTCCATTTGATCTATGTGCTTATCATTAGATAGTAGCTCAATACCATTAATTTTAGCCGTAGCAAAATGAAACACGTCAAACTTTCGCTTTTCTAAATTCTTTGGTATACCTTTGCTATCTGCTTCATATTTGTCTAAACGGTATAGATTGGTCGCCAAATCCGTAACGTCTTTACTGATATCTAGCCATGTAAATTCTTCAACAGCTGCTTTAAATTTATTAAAATCTTCACTCTCATTCTGACCAAATTTTCTTAAAAACTCATATCGCAGCAATGGTGTGATGGCCAGCTCGACATTATCATCATTGACGAGTGCTAATAAATCCATCAGACGCTCAAGAAGATCGACATCATTTTCATCAATATTCTTACCTTCCAAGAGATAAGTCAAAAAGTTTGAGTCCAGTAACTTCGCAATTTCTGTATCCATTATTATTGCGTTCCTTCTTTAAGCTCATTGATCCGTTTTTCTAACAGTTCAGTCAGTATTTTTTTAGCATTTTTTTGCTGCGGAGCGTTGTCACGAGCTAATTTTAGACGATTGATATCAATGTCAAAAGCATCTTTTAGCAGGTCTACAAATGCAGCATTATTTGGATGTTCTATCAGCTCTGTTTTGACAACGCCATCTTCTTTATCACGGTATAACTCATAAGCTTCGCCATGTTGCAACTGACTTAAAACAATAGCGGAATGGGTGGTGATATAAAACGTCGTATTAGGAAATAAACGCTTTAAAGTAGGAATAATAGTCGCTTGCCATTTAGTATGTAGATGACTTTCGATTTCATCAATGAGTACCACGCCTTTAACACGAGCAATATTGGTTTCATTGGTGAAATAACTATAACCTGCGATGATAGATTGCATGATTTTAAGAATTGAAGCAAAGCCACTAGAAAGCTCGGATAATTCAGTTTTTTTATCAGAAACTTTTATAAATACGCGATTATTTCCTGATATTTCAAGGAATTTACTATCAATTCGCTCGTCAACCTTGTTCAATAAATTTAACAACATCGTGATTTCTACTTCACGGTTGTCCTCAATAGCTTGATAAGGATTAGCAGACCGTGCACGTTGGCTGACCCACTTTTCTATATCGACGTTCATATTCAGATTGTTTAGGTTTCTATGCTCAATATGTTGATTAATCATATCGAAGTATTCATTGATACGTTGGCGCTTACTGCCGATTCCGTCATCTGAATGAGATTTAAGATATTCTTTTTCGGTTTTTTGCTTATTGTTTATACCCCCTCTATCTTGAGCACCTAAGAAAACTACTGGTAAATCATGGTAGTAAGTACCGTTGAAGTACTCTTCATGACCATAATTAGAAATGTTGTTAGTTTCTCTGTTGTTAAGATCGCTATTAGTAGAAAAGATATTAAAACCTTGTGGATCGTCGAAAGGGATTACTCTACTTCTAGAAACATATTGCTTGTTATACATTAGCTCTGCTTTAAACAAAGCCTCCAAACACTTAGTTTTTCCAATGCCATTTTCACCAATCAGGCAATACACTCTTTGGTCAGGTTGAAAACTGAGATGTACATCGCCAACACCTACTAGCTGTTTTATTTGAATGTCATTACCTAACATAGCTTCACCTGACTATTAGTTCACTATTAACTTTATGATTAAACGACTAATGTCAAAATACAAGTCGATCAACCTCTAAACACTCGCCCCAACTGCTCTAGCAATCGCAATCCCTTCATCAACGGTCAAAAACTTGCGCTGACTTGGGCTGTCTTTATAAATGACATCGCCATCTTGAAATATCAGGCATTCATTGACCGCTAACTGTTGCCATTTTTCATTTTCAGTCAATGGCACGGTGACTAAAATAGTGACCTTATCAGCATCTGTGGTTACATCGCCAAAGTTAATTGCCAAGTCATCGTCAGCCAATTTTGCCTCACCAAACGGTGCTTTACGTGTGAGATAAAATAATAAGCTACCCGCATAGGCCAGTTGCCACCTGCCATTTGATATCAAGCAATTAAATAAGCCATTAGCAGATAAATAGCGACATTGCGTGGTCAGAAAGTTAAACAGTGTCTGATCATCAGGACGGCTCTTAAAGCTACTTTTAAGGCGATTGACCAAATAACAAAATGCCATTTCGGAGTCAGTTGAGCCAACTGGTTGGCAGTGTGAGCCATTACCATTGTCTTGTAAGCGCTGACAGCGTTTAATAAACTCGCTATTCATCTGCCCATTGTGCGCAAACACCCACTGCTCGCCCCATACTTCACGGACGAATGGATGCGTATTGGCCAAGCAGTTCTGCCCTTGAGTAGCCTTGCGAATATGCGCAATGACGTTCATGGCTTTGATTGGGTAGTTATTGACCAAGTCAGCCACTGGTGACAGATGACTTGGGCGATTGTCATGAAACAGACGCAGTCCCGTTGAATCATTTGCCGCTTTATCACTATTCACACAATCGCTACGTTCAAAAAACGCAATGCCAAAACCATCTTCGTGGCTGTCAGTCATACCGCCACGCTTGCGAAATCCTGCAAAGCTAAAACCAATATCCGTTGGGGTGTTGCTGTTCATTCCTAAGAGTTGACACATTTATAAAGTACCGCCGTTATTGTCGTTCATTATCGGGTTGCTTTGAGTAGAATTACTTTGAGCGTCAGATAGCGCATCAAAGTCCGCATCACTCATCTCATCCAGTAAGGCCGCACCATCAGCTGGGATGGTCGCTAGGATACGTTGAGCTGCTGCCAAATCCGTATCTTGTACCCACAGCACTGCCCCTGAGTTCATACCAGGAATGCTACTCAGCGCTTGCATGGATACCGTAATGTTATTATTTCTCAGCAAATTGGCATGCAGCTCGCCTTGCATATTGGTGTCGTAGCGTGCCAGTTTGTGCCAGTTGTCAACTTGATCGGTCATGGGATCGCCTTATGGTTTTGGTACCAGAATAAATGAATAAGCAATGCTTACGACAATTGATCTAGCGTATATTCTTTGATTGCGAACTCACTACTATTGCTCAATTTTTCACGGGCTTGCTCAGCTTGCGTGATACTGCTAAAAACACCAATTATCTGATTGTCTGATGCCGTACCAGAAAGCACAAATACGGTGTTTTGCGATTTTTCAACATGCGCCCAGTGATAAGCGGCCAGACGTTTCATCAAGTCAGGGTTTTTGACCATGATGTTATCACCCGTACGACCTTCGGTACGGTTGTAATGGATAACGTTTAAACGTAGCAACCAAAAAATCACTGCCGCTTTGGCTAGCATAACAGGTAAGGCGCGTTTTTCATCAAGGCCAAGTGAGCGTTTAGACTCGTATCCTTGTAAGAATGCCGCCATTTTACTGCGGTCAAAGTTCACTGACTCGCCTTGCTCAGCCATGCCCCACGTAGTACAAAAGTCATTGATGGTAATGGCAATATCCATTACATAATGCTCAACACTGACCTCGGTAAAGTCTAATAAACCAGTGAGACGTTCTTCCCCTTTTTGCAGATTCCATAGGGTGTTGTCCGCAAACATATCCAAATGACACAAACCATTTGGCAACGTTGTCAGTGGCAACTCTGTGTAAGAGCGCCAAATATCACTCATCAATTTGGCTTCGTCACCCGGCATAAACTGCATTTCACGGTCGCGTACGTCTGCCCATGGGTATAAAGGTACGCCGTACTGCTCAGCAGGCTGTAATGCTTGCAACGTCTCATGCAACATCGCTAGCGCAGCACCGATATCATGGCACATCGCTTGCGTGGTTTGCTCTGGATGCGACCCTGCTAGGCATGGCACTAGCGTAATCGCTTTATTTTCATAATGAATCACATAGCGTTTATCATCGTCATCCGTTTGAACACTATTGGATTCAATAACTGATAGCGGTGCGGCAACCGGTAGCTTACCGTCTAACTGATTAAGAATAACCGCCATTTTTTCGATATCAGCAGGTGGACGCTCTTCGAATAAAGTCAATACATAGGAATACGCGCCATCTACATCGTCAGTCGTTTGAATAAACCAGTTTGAGTTTTTTATCCCTTGGGTAATCGGAATAGCACGCACGAAAGATACGCCAAAACTCTGGCAAAAGGCGGCAAACTGGTCATCGGTTAACTGGGTATAGACGGACATGACATCTCACTTTTGGCAATTGAATAAGAAGTTAAATAGAATAGATTGAGGCGGTAATCACAGCAATTGTACCGCGCATGAGCAAACTATGGCGAAATGCATAATAATCTTACGAAAATCTGCCTGAGGCGGCGGTGTTTTTGCTAGACTAGCGCCTATAGAATGAATTGATTATAAGGTGAAAGACCCTATGTTAGCAAAGCGTATCATTCCTTGTTTGGACGTTGATAATGGCCGTGTGGTCAAAGGCGTAC
This sequence comes from Psychrobacter fjordensis, assembly GCF_904845995.1. NCBI lineage: Bacteria > Pseudomonadati > Pseudomonadota > Gammaproteobacteria > Moraxellales > Moraxellaceae > Psychrobacter > Psychrobacter fjordensis. The sequence continues at coordinate 1,163,849 of NZ_CAJGYP010000001.1, read as the reverse complement.
AATTTGTCGATATTAAAGACGCAGGCGACCCTGTCGAAGTGGCCAAACGCTACAACGAACAAGGTGCTGATGAGATTACTTTTTTAGACATTACGGCGACCAATGATGAGCGCGATACCACTTATCATACCGTTGAGCGCATGGCCGAGACCGTATTCGTCCCTCTCACAGTCGGTGGCGGCGTGCGTAAAATCGCTGATATCCGCAATTTACTCAATGCGGGCGCGGATAAAGTCGCGATTAACTCAGCAGCAGTGTTTACGCCAGAGTTCGTTGGTGAAGCCTCACAGAAATTTGGCAATCAATGTATCGTCGTTGCCATTGATGCCAAGCGTGTCGCTGATATCAATGTTAATGGCATTGTCGTACCACGTTGGGAGATTTTCACTCATGGTGGTCGTAAGCCAACTGGCATTGATGCAGTTGCTTGGGCCAAAAAAATGGCTGAGCTGGGTGCAGGTGAGTTATTAGTCACCTCGATGGACGGTGACGGTACCAAAAAAGGCTATGACTTAGCTCTAATGCAACAAATTACTAGCCAAGTAAATGTACCAGTCATTGCCTCAGGCGGCGTCGGTAACTTACAACATTTGGCCGAAGGTGTATTAGAAGGCGGCGTCGATGCAGTACTCGCAGCCAGTATCTTCCATTTTGGTGAATACACAGTACAAGAAGCCAAAGCATATATGGCAGCGCAAGGGATACAGATGCGCCTATAGTCAGTCACATATAAATCAAATATAGCATTGGGCGTGCTGAACCTACTATTCTTAGTGTTTTCACTCGCCTACCCTGTATTTAAATGTGATAGAGCCGACTAAGGCGTGTTTGATATTCGACCATGGCAGTGCCCATTTATAAATGTCTAATATGCCCCATATAACACACTGGTAAAATACAAATAAATTAGAAAAAAATGTTATCATAGCGCTAACCACTTATTTTCGTTCATTTAACTGCCGATTTCTTTGATTATCAGTATCTATTGAATAACAAGCCAAACAATCGAACCTGTTATCTGAACACATCACTATATTTAGCGACTCATTTACGCCCACATCTTTATTAAAAGCCAAATAAGCAAAGGATTTTTTATGTCAAATCTACAACAGCAACGCAATGACGTGACTCATATCGACGGTAATTTACATCAAAACAAAGACGTTCGTATTGGTATCGTAGTCGGTCGTTTTAATGGTTTTGTGGTTGAATCATTGGTAGATGGTGCAATTGATGCACTACTACGTCATGGTGTATTGGGTAGCAATATCACCGTGATTCGTGTGCCTGGTGCTTTTGAATTGCCATTGGTTGCCCAACGTGCCGCTGAGTCTGATCGCTTTGATGCCATCGTTGCTTTAGGCGCTATTATTCGTGGCAGCACGCCGCATTTTGACTTCGTCGCAAGCGAATCTGCAAAAGGCTTAAGTGCTGTAGCGATGGATTATAATATCCCTGTTGCAAATGGCGTATTGACCACTGATAGCATTGAACAAGCAATTGAGCGTGCTGGCACGAAAGCTGGTAATAAAGGATCAGAAGCGGCAATGGTTGTCATAGAAATGCTTGCTGTCTTATCACAGTTAGATATTGATGACGAAAGCGATGACGCTTAGTTTTATTGACCGTTAGTACTGACCACTAGACAGTCTCTATTTGACTGTCTAGCGGTTTTATTAACACAGGTAAGCAGTGCTATTTAAGCAGCACCTATAAGTAATATTGTTTGTGAAGTTGATGGGGTTATGGTTATTACGATAGCCCTCACCATATAATTTCGGTATCCAAGACTGACTGGCAAAACGTGCCAGCCGACCACTATTTAACATTCTATTTCAAAATTCAGGTATTGACCCCTTATGACTGACCAACTCAAGCACGCTATTAATGCTGCAAAAACCGCACAAATCAATGATAAACAAGCGGAAGCTACCCGTATAGCAAGCAGCAGTGCGGGTGATCAAACCTTCGATATGAGTGAGTCTTCTTATAAGACCAGTCACACTGCCATTCGTAAGGCTCGCCGCTTTGCGATGCAAGGTCTATACGAGTGGCTCGTCACTGATCGCCGCTTTGATGTAGATGGCAAGCTTGGTTGGAAGGCCAATGCGCCGCATGATATCGCTGCCCGTACGCGCGCGACTAATGCCATGCACACCGTACATATCGGCTACTATCACGAAATGATGCGTGATATCCCAGAGCAAATTGAAGCGTTGGATGCTCTAATTCTTCAGCATCTTGATCGCGACATTGATAAGTTGGACACCGTTGAGCACGCTATTTTGCTTATTGGTACTTATGAGCTGCAGAATCGCTTAGAGATTCCTTATAAGGTAGTACTTGATGAAGCGATGAAGCTTAACAACCATTTTGGTGCCACTGACGCGCATAAATTGATCAATGCGGTATTAGATAGAATGGCCGTTGAGCTACGCGCTACTGAAGTAGAATCAGACACTAAAGCCAACCTGCGTACGTCACAAAAATCAGCGACTAAACAAGCTCAAGTGAAACCAGCTGATAGCACAGAAGCCACAAACGAAAGTGCTATTGATGACAGCCCAACTGCATCAAACAAACCTCGTATTAGCGCAAATAACACTAGTGTCAAACGCAATAGTGCTAGTAAAGCCAGTGCAAATATTAGCGAGTTTAAGGCGAGCAAAAAAGACGCTGACGATGCTAAAAACCAAGACTAACTATGAATGAATTTGAGCTGATTGAGCGTATTTTTTCGCAAATGCAAGCGGCAAATGCACCATTAACTGGTATCGAAAAAGGTATCGGTGATGATGCCGCTGTGATGGCATTATCTGCTGGATCACGCTTAGTAAGTTGCATTGACACCTTAGTTCAAGGTCGACATTTTAGTGCTGATTGGCAGCAAGTCAACGAGCTAGCATTTGCGATTGGTTATAAATCGGTCGCCGTCAACGTCTCAGATATTGCCGCAATGGGCGCGACCCCGCATAGTATTTTATTGGCACTAGCGTTACCTAAGCAACTTGCTAATGAAAAATGGCTCACTGAATTTGCCAAAGGTTTATTTCATGCTTGCCAGCTATTTGGTGTGACACTTATCGGCGGTGATACCACACGCAGTGATAATTTAGTACTGAGTATCAGCGCGCAAGGATTGCTTGCCGCAGATACGCCAGCTGTATATCGTTCAGGTGCACAAGTTGGTGATAAGATTTATGTATCAGGGACGCTTGGCGATGCCAGTTATGCCCTAACACATTCTGACAATACCGTTGGTATATCGCTGGCCCATCGTCTGCATATGCCGACTCCACGTATTGCGCTAGGCGCAGCGCTGGCAAAGATTGGCGCAACGGCGATGATAGATATCTCTGATGGTCTCTATCAAGATATTGGCCATATATGCCAACAAAGCGTTGTGGGCATGCGCATTGATGTGGAGCAGCTACCTACTAGCGAACCATTGGCAACTATTGATTTATCTGAACGCTTGTTGTGCCAACTGGCGGGTGGTGATGACTACGAGTTGGCCTTTACTTTACCTGCACATATTGAACCACCTATTGGTAATACACCAGTTACCTGTATCGGTGAAGTAATCGCACTGTCAGATGATCTAGTGACAGATGCAAACAGGTCTATAGCATTACACCCTGAACTATATTATCAAAATCAGCTAATCACACCAACTCAGCACGCGCCATTTGCCACATGGCCCAACCTTACTGGTTACCAACATTTTACAGGTTAGCCCATGACTGATCACGATTTATTCAAGCCTGATATCAGCAAAGCAAATGACTGCCCACCACTGCCTGAACATGCCAGTGCGCTTGATCGTATGGTCTATTGGTTAGGCATTGGTTTGGGCAGTGGTCTGCCGCGCCGTGCACCTGGCACTTGGGGTACTGTTGGTGGGTTAATCATCGCCATACCACTGATGAGCTTGGGCTTCATACCTTTTCTAATTCTGACCATTCTATCTTGTATTTTTGGCATTTGGATCTGTGGACGTACTTCTGAGCTAATGCAGGGCCATGATGATCCGCATATCGTTTGGGATGAATGGTCTGGTATCTGGATTACCCTGCTGCCTTTCTCTTACATGGGTGTCGCGACCACAAACTTTTGGCAAGATGTGTTTCAAGAGCTTTCTATTTTCGCCATTGTTATCGCTTTTATATTATTTCGCTTTTTTGACATTATTAAACCGCCACCGATTGGCTGGGCAGATAAAAAAGTCGCAGGTGGGTTGGGCATTATGCTCGATGACATCATCGCAGGTATTATGGCAGCAGTTTTATGGGTAGTGGTTATGTTTGGTGTGCTGTTATAAGCGACCATAGCCGCTATTATAGATAGTGGCCGCAATATAACCTCTTATTCTAGCAATTTGAATGCTATCCTCTTATATAGATAATTTATTTATCGTTATTAGGTTGTATTACAAATGCCTGCACATCACAGCATTTTTTCAACTGAACATTTGCGCTATAATCTAATATTATACTTTGTTACATTTGTAGGGCTACTATGACATCTCCTCTCTCGGTAATTATCCTCGCTGCTGGCAAAGGCACGCGTATGCAATCAGCTAAGCCAAAAGTCCTTCAGACCTTGGCAGGTAAGTCTTTGCTAAGTCACGTCTTAGACACGTGTAATAAGCTAACTGTCAACGAGACTATTATTGTTCATGGTTTCGGCGGTGACCAAGTTAAATCAGAAATTACCGATCAGTATTCGCAATCGTCAATTACTTGGGTTGCGCAGACTGAACAGCTAGGTACAGGCCATGCGGTCAAAGTGACACTGTCTGATTTACCGAAAGAAGGACAAAGCCTTATTCTGTATGGTGATGTACCTTTGGTGAGCCATCAAACTCTATCCGCACTGAAAACAGCCAATACTAACGGCATGTCTATGCTGACTTTGACAGTAGCTAATCCATTTGGATTAGGTCGTATTAAGCGTAATCACGCAGGTAACATTACTGCTATTGTTGAACAAAAAGATGCCAGTAATGATGAACAACAGATTCGAGAGATTAATAGCGGTATTTATTGTGTCGATAACGCCTTACTTCATAAATATATACCTGAACTCTCTAACGATAACGCGCAACAAGAATACTATCTGACCGATATTGTCAAAATGGCAGTCACTGATGGCATCACGATTGCGGCGATTGAACCTGAGCATACCTTTGAAATTGAGGGTGTCAATAACCGTCAACAGCTTGCCAGCTTAGAACGTACATGGCAAAGTAAACTGGTCGCTGACTTACAAGAAGCGGGTGTACAGTTTGCTGACCCTACCCGTATCGATATTCGCGGTACATTGACAGCAGGTCAAGATGTGTTTATCGACGTCGGTGTTGTATTTGAAGGCAACTGCACGCTAGGTGACAACGTCTATATTGAAGCAGGCTGTGTTATTAAAAACTCACAACTCGGTAATGCTTGTCATATAAAGCCCTATTGTGTCATTGATCGTGCCGAGGTTGGTGCTGGTGTCGACGTTGGTCCATTTGCCCATTTGCGCCCTGAGACAGTGTTGTCTGACAATAGTAAAGTTGGCAATTTTGTAGAAATTAAAAAATCGACCATTGGTAAAGGCAGCAAAGTAAATCACTTAAGTTACGTCGGTGATGCCACCGTTGGGAAAGGCGTGAATATCGGAGCTGGTGTCATCACCTGTAACTATGACGGTGTTAATAAATCACAAACCATCATTGAAGACAATGCCTTTATCGGTTCGAATGCTAGCTTAGTAGCACCAGTCACGATTGGTGAAACAGCAACGGTCGCAGCAGGTTCTGTTATTACCAAAAACGTGGATGCTAAAGCATTGGCATTTGGCCGCGCGCGACAAACACAGAAAGACGATTTTCAGAGACCGACTAAAAAGTAATCGATGCGCCAATCGTTGAGTCAATAGCAGTCAGACTTAAACAAATTAAGCAGCGCGGCAATCTTTGTGGTGCTGCTTAATTATATCTAACACGCTATAAAGTTAACGGCTTATCTGCCAACCAGCTTGTTGGTTGGTTGGTAAAGTACCTCTATATAGAAAAGTTAAAATCTAGAAACATCAAAAATTAAACTTAAGGAATAGCTATGTGTGGAATTGTAGGGGCAGTCGCTGAACGTAATATCGCCAATATCTTGCTTGAAGGTCTTAAGCGTTTAGAGTACCGCGGCTATGATTCCGCTGGCTTGACCGTTATTCGTGATGGTGAGTTACACCGTGAGCGCCAAGTGGGCAAAGTACAGGCATTGGTTGATGCAGTCGCTGTCAATCCAGAGTTATTTGATGGTCATATCGGTATCGCTCATACACGTTGGGCGACGCATGGTGAGCCAGCACAACGTAACGCGCACCCACATGTCTCAGGCAAGATTGCTGTGGTGCATAACGGCATCGTTGAAAACTATGCTGAGCTTAAAGAAACACTGATAGCAAAAGGCTATGAGTTTACGTCGCAAACAGATACTGAAGTCGTCGCGCACCTGATTAACGACATTTACAAAGCAACGCCTGACTTGCTAGAAGCAGTTCGCACTGTTATTCCACTATTACATGGCGCCTTCGCTCTTGGCATATTGCATACCGATTATCCAGATGAGCTTATTACCGTGCGTTTAGGCTCGCCACTGGTGATTGGAGTAGGTATCGGTGAGAACTTTATCGCCTCAGATCAGTTAGCACTTCTGCCAGTGACTAACCGCTTTATGTATTTGGAAGAAGGTGATATCGCCAAATTGACTCGTAACAGTATTCGAGTCTACGCGGATGGCGTTGAAGTTACGCGTCAAATACATGAAATTGATGCAACCCAACACAATGCAGATAAAGGCGAATTCAAGCATTATATGCTCAAAGAAATCTATGAGCAGCCAGATGCAGTCGCACGTACCCTTGAAATGGGTATCGATAAAAGTGAAACCTCTAAACTGCGTGATGACTTTTTACAACGTCATGAAAATCAGCTCTCAGGTATTCGCCATGTGCAAGTTCTCGCTTGTGGTACCAGCTATCACTCAGGTCTGGTTGCAAAATATTGGTTTGAAAGCCTTACCCGTATTCCCTGCTCGGTTGAGGTAGCCAGTGAGTTTCGTTATCGTAATCCCGTCGTCGTTGATAACTCATTAGTCATTTGTATCTCTCAGTCTGGTGAAACTGCCGATACATTATCTGCGCTGCGTGATATTCAAAAGCATACTCCAGCAGGTCTAGTAAGCTTAGCATTATGTAATGTTCCTACTTCGTCGCTGGTGCGCGAAACAGATATTTTCTTGCCGACACTAGCAGGTCCTGAAATCGGTGTCGCATCGACTAAAGCGTTTACTGCTCAGCTTGCAGCGCTTATACTGTTAGTCATGAAGGTCGGTGTCATTCAACAGCGTATGACCAGTGATTATTTAAGTACACTAATTGGCGAGCTACAACTGCTGCCAGGCCAACTACATGCCAGCTTAAACCTTGATGCACCTATTAAAACGATGAGCGAAAGCTTTGAAGATAAAAGAAGCTGCTTATTCTTAGGTCGTGGCTTACAGTTCCCTATTGCATTAGAAGGCGCATTAAAGCTTAAAGAAATTTCGTATATTCATGCAGAAGGCTATGCCGCAGGGGAGCTAAAACATGGCCCATTGGCATTGGTTGATAAAGACATGCCAATCGTCGTACTAGCGCCTAAAGACAGCATGTTTGATAAGCTAAAAGCCAACATGCAAGAGGTACACGCGCGTCACGGTGAGTTGTTTGTGTTTGCCAGTGAGTCTAGTCAGATGATTGCAGAAGATAGATTGCATGTGGTTTATGTACCGGATGTTTGTGAGACACTAGCACCTATCGTCTATAGTGTGCCCGTACAGCTACTGTCATACCATGTGGCGGTTATGCGTGGTACTGACGTCGATCAGCCTCGCAATTTAGCAAAGAGCGTTACGGTGGAATGATTGTTGCCAAGATATAATTATGATTGTCATTGAGTAATTAGCTATCATCCTGAGTAATAAAGTATCATCCTATTGATTAGAACGTTTGCCCCTGCTGTTGTTAATTCAATAGCAGGGGTTTTTCGTTCAATAACATCATAAATTTGAATAAAAAAATAGCGATATTCTATCTATAAAACAGAGTATCACTACCATGATTAAATCTGATTGGTTTTAGTTATTTTTAGTCTCTTTCTAATACTACTCTATAGCGAGCATTACCACTTTCTAATCTTGCAAATGCTTCGTTTATCTCAGACATTTTGTACGTTTCAGTCACTGGCTGAATATTGTGACGCGCAGCAAAATCTAACATTTGACGAAGGGTAGACGGTGACCCAGCTGGCGAACCTGACACGCTATTTTGAGCCATAATCAGTGGTGCAGCTGAAATCTCTAGCGGGGCAGCCAATAGCCCAACAAAATGCAATCGACCTTTAGGTTTCAAGGTTTTGATAACGGCGTTCCAATTCATGTCAACGTTCACAGTCGAGATAACCAAATCAAAAGAGCCTGCTGCTGCTTCAATGTCGCTTTCATTTCTTGAATTTAGGCTATGGTGCGCACCCAATTCTTTTGCTTCTTCCATTTTTGATTCGCTAGTGAATGCTGTCACTTCACAGCCCCATGCATTGGCAAATTGTAGTGCCAAATGACCTAAGCCACCAATACCAATAACCGCCACTCTAGAAGTTGGTTTGATATCGTATTGCACCAATGGGTTAAACACCGTGATACCGCCACAAAGCAATGGCCCAACCGCATTGAAGTCCAAGCCTTCTGGAATTTTAATAACGCTAGTGTCTTTTGCACGTACTTTATCTGCAAACCCGCCGTGGTTAGCAATAATAGTGCCTTCTTGCTCAGCACATAAATTGTGGTCACCACTCATGCACAAATCACAAACGTTGCAATAGCCTTTGTGCCAGCCCAAACCGACTTTATCACCAAGCTCTAAGTGTGTGACATGCTGACCCTTTGCCAGTACTTTACCTGCCACCTCATGGCCACCCACAAACGGATATTGGGTCATGCCCCACTCATTCTCCCACATAGATAGATCACTGTGACAAACGCCGCAGCTGTGTACTTCAATTTCTACTTCGTGATCGCCTAGCGTGCCAGGGTCATATTGGTAAGGGGTGAATTCTCCGCCTTTTTCTTTTGCTGCATATGCATTAATCATGGTTATTCCTTATTATTAGGATTGGTCAGCGCGTTTTTATCAAGTAAAAAACCACTCATTATTGAGATTGTCTCAGCACTTGTTTAAACAACTGTTTCAACAACAACACTCACAAGTAGACCGCTCAACTTGAACGAGCTAAGATTACCATAATACCGAGACATATCGGCAAAACGAGACGAATCACCAACACGAATATAAACAGAATTCATCATACAAAATAAGGGTTGTAAGGCTTTATGGTGTGGCTATAAATAGAAAGGTTATGATAAAAATAATCATGAAAATCGATATAAAAAACTAAGGGTCAAAGCAATAGTTTACTATCACTTTGACCCTCGATTCATTATTAGCATTTGTATTTATGAGCTGATGGTTTGATTCTTTACACTCAAACCAGTCCTTTATAAAGAAAATAGCATCCTACTATGGTCAACAATACCGCAAAACACTTTTTTAATAATTGTGGTGATAATATATGAGCCACTTTCGCACCTATCTTTGCGGTAAAAAAGCTCATGATACTGATACCTAAAAAGGCATAAATGTGGACAAAACCAATCGTATTGGGCACATCTACTTGCTGCTTCATTCCAAAAAACATAAACCCTAACGCACCTGCAATGGCAATAGGTAGACCGCACGCTGCTGACGTACCCACTGCTTTTTGCATAACCACACCGTAGCGCGTGAGATAAGGCACGGTTAAACTGCCACCGACGATGCCAAAGATGGCAGAAGCAATACCAATAACCCCGCCTGCCGCCAGTTGCTTAGGTTTTGAAGGCAATACTGTATGAATATTACCAGTATCGCTAGTGGTTTTCTTTTTGCCACCCTTAAACATTTTAAAGGCAACCCAAAGCAGAAACACACCAACGATGAGCTGAAGATATAATCCAGATATCTGTCCTGCTATCCCTGCCCCTAAAAAACACCCTATCGCTAGGCCTGGTGCCAGATTTTTAAAGACAGGCCACATAACTGCGCCTTTTTTATTGTGCGCCATTAACGAGCTGATAGACGTGATAATAATGGTCGCAAGCGAAGTACCCAAGGCCAAATGCATAATAGTGTCAGCAGGATAGCCCATTTGGGTAAAAACAATGAATAATAGTGGCACGATGATGGTTCCACCGCCCACACCGAAAAGCCCTGCAGCAAATCCTGCTAGAGCACCTATGATTAAAAAAATGATTAATTCCACGGATTATTTACTTCTTAGTTAGATTTGGTGAAATGCTTACTTTATTTGTTTGATAATGAGATAGCTGACTTAAGCAATGTCTACTTGAGCCATCTGCCCCACTTGGTGATAAGCACGATTAAAATAAACCAAACTTTCCTCAGTCCCGCCTTGTTGCTCGGTTTGTTTGATAGCGACAACGCGACACATAAACACACTGTGTGTACCAACCTCTTGAATATGCTCTATCTCACAGTCAAAACTGACTAACGCATCTTCTAATACAGGGGCGCCTGTTTGCAATTGCGTCCAAGCGCCATATTCAAAGCGCTCTGCTGAATGCAATTTAGAAGCGAATGTGTTGGATATCTGTTCATGCTGTGCACCCAACACATTAACACTTAAGATTTTATTTTCAATAAAATAGCCATGTGATCGAGACGTCTGATTCATACAGACAAGCAAAGTCGGCGGCGTATCTGTGACGCTACATACTGCAGATGCCGTAAATCCATGAAGACCAGATGGGCCTTCTGTGGTGACAACACTTACTGCGGTTGTCAATAAAGACATGGCATCTCTAAAGTCAGTTGCTTCAATCATATCTTAAGTCCTAAATTTCAGATCAGTAAACACTCATGTGTACCAATAAACGCTAGGCCGTCAGCTCTTGACGAACAATCTGTGCGCCTGCACTTAATGCATTTAGCTTGCCTCTTGCAACTTGGCGAGACAAAGGTGCCATACCGCAATTGGTTGCAGGATACAGCTTGTCAGCATCGACAAATTGTAGCGCTTTGCGTAGCGTATTTGCTACCTCTTCTGGTGTCTCAATAGTATTGGTTGCCACATCAATGGCACCAACCATTACCTTTTTACCGCGAATCAATTCAATCAAATCCATGGGCACACGTGAATTTTGACATTCAAGTGAGACAATATCGATCTTAGACTGTTGCAGTTGAGGAAAAGCTTTCTCATATTGACGCCACTCTGAACCCAGTGTCTTTTTCCAATTATTATTGGCTTCAATACCGTAGCCGTAGCAAATATGTACTGCTGTTTCGCATTTTAGACCTTCAATAGCACGCTCTAACGTGGCAATACCCCAGTCGTTTACGTCATCAAAGAATACATTAAATGCTGGTTCATCGAACTGGATAATATCAACACCAGCTGCCTCTAGCTCTTTTGCTTCTTGATTCAGAATTTTAGCAAATTCCCAAGCCAGTTTTTCGCGACTTTTATAATGACTGTCATATAGGGTATCAATCATCGTCATTGGCCCTGGTAGTGCCCACTTGATGGGTTGACTGGTTTGCTGACGTAAAAATTTAGCATCTTCAACAAACACAGACTTCGGGCGGCTCACTGCACCAACGACAGACGGCACACTCGCATCATAGCGATTACGGATTTTGACCGTCTCACGCTTCTCAAAATCGACGCCATCGAGATGTTCAATAAATGTGGTCACAAAGTGTTGACGGGTCTGTTCGCCATCACTGACAATATCAATCCCTGCATGTACTTGTTCTTGTAATGACACACGTAGAGCGTCTTGTTTGGCTTCCATCAACTGCTCACCTTCTAATGCCCAAGGTGACCAGATTTTCTCTGGTTCTGCTAGCCAAGAAGGTTTCGGTAAGCTGCCAGCGGTTGAGGTTGGTAATAATAATTTCATGTGATTCATCTTCTTACTCATTTTTTATTGTGTTAATTAGTGAGGATCAGTTAGGCAGCTTGTTGCTTAGCCCTCTCTTTATCAGCCGCTTCGCTTGTCACATCGTAGCTTGCAGCCCACTCTTCCAGAATGGCTTGGTACGGCTTAATGAACTGTTCTTCAGTGAATTTGCCTTGCGTCACTGCCATCTGGCTACGCTCGGCGCGGTCATACACGATTTGAGTCAGTGAGTAATCTTGGTACTTTAAGCTTGGTTGATACACTTCACCTGCTCTCGAGTTGGCATTATAAATCTCAGGACGGTAGATTTTTTGGAACGTCTCCATCGTACTGATAGCGCTTATCAGCTCAAGATCAGTGTAATCACTTAGCAAGTCACCGGCAAAATAAAAGGCTAAAGGTGCCGCACTATTTTCAGGCATAAAGTAGCGAACGGTTAATCCCATTTTGTGAAAATAATCATCAGTCAAAGAATAGTCATCTTGTCTGTACTCAACGCCTAAAACAGGATGCTGGTTGGCGGTACGATAATAGGCTTTACTGGTTGAAACACTGAGACAAATCACAGGTTTTTTGTGAAAGTTGGCGTTGTAAGCTTCTGAGTTCAATAAGTATTGAAACAGTTTGCCATGCAACTCACCAAAATTATCTGGCGTTATTGATGCTAGATTCTTATCACGATGCTCTGGCAATACCACGCTAAAATCGTAGTCACGTACATAAGAAGAGAAACTATTACCAATCATACCGTCAATACGTTTGTTATCTTTGTGATCAACTATCGTTGTTTGTAACGTCTCAATAATTGGGAATGTATGCCCATTACCTTCAACGTCCATATCGACAGAAATGATATCCACCTCAACAGAATAACGGTCTGCTGTCAGGTTATCCCAATGCGCTAACGCGTTAAAACGATTATTAATCATGCGTAACGTTTTACGTAAGTTCTCTTCGCGGTGCTCGCCACGAGCCAAATTTGCGAAGTTAGTCGTCAAACGTGTACTGTCTGCAGGCTGATAGTTTTCGTCAAAACGAATGCGCTTAATTGAACAGGTAAATTCTTTACTCATGGGGATCTGCTACCTTAATCTATTCTCATTATCTGAGACAAAACCAAATTTGTGTATGAAGTAGATTATGCCCGAATCACAACATGAATAAAAACGACTTAATTTAAATAAAAGATGAATTAAATTCATCAAGATAGTTTAATGGCATAAAGAGTATTGGATAGTGTCAGTATTGACTATCTATTCAACTAAATAATTGAATCTCTAGATGCCTGATTTGACTGGGCGTATAGACATGAATATTCATGACCATATCTTTCTTTCATGCCATTGTGAGCCACATTGACCGGTCTCTTCAGCATGAGCCTTAATGTCATTAAACAGACATACTTCATAGCCATAATTCAATCTTCTTGATTAACGATCAACAATAATAAATTGAAGAATTGGAGAAAAAAATGTACACAAGAAGGGCTAACTTTTTGAGAGTAAGTATGGGTATCATCGCCACGGCTGGTATTGGTCAGTTGGCAATAGCAGCGGATGCTTACTCTGCTGAGTTGGTCTCACATGCCCTACTACCCTCTCAAACATTTATCTCTGCTCCAACTGATGCGCCCAAAGATTTGCAAGTCAGTGGTAAATACACTACCGGGAAATTGATTGAAAAACTTGGCAGTATTGAAGGAAAGTCGGCAGGTCGTCCCACTGGCATCAAACTACCGTTTCCAGGACAACCTGTGCAAGGACACTCTGGTATTAAATATATGCCTGATGACAGTTATTGGATACTGACCGATAATGGTTTTGGCAGTAAAGCCAACTCGCCAGATGCGATGTTGTTCATGCGTCAGTATAGAATTGATTGGGATAAAGGCGTTTTTGAACCTATAAAAACTATTTTCTTTAATGACCAGAATAAGGTGATACCTCACCGAATTACACATCAAGACAGTAATCGCCGCTATCTAACAGGATCTGATTTTGATCCTGAAAGTTTCCAAATCATTAATGGTGATATTTGGGTAGGTGAAGAGTTTGGCCCATGGTTACTAAGATTTGACAGCAAAGGCACACTTAAAGCCATATATGACACAAAAGTAGATGGGGAGACCGTACATTCTCCAGACCATCCCGCCTTACAATTACCAAGCAAACCCGATGACAATCTACCGTTATACAGTATTAAACGCTCTAAGGGCTTTGAAGGTATGGCATCAGCCCCAGATGGACGTTATTTATATCCAATGTTAGAAGGCGCTGTTTATAATCAGAACAGCCAACAATATGATTCATTCGATGGTCAGAACTTCTTGCACATCCTGCAGTTTGATACCAAGCGTAATACCTATACTGATAAGAGCTGGAAATACATACTTGATAATAACGAGTACGCGATCGGAGATTTTAATATGATCGATGATACTTATGGTTTGATTATTGAACGAGATAATTTAGAAGGTGTAAATGATAAAGCTTGTAAAAAGACAACTAAAGATAAAAGTCAGTGCTTTGACAAACCAGCCGTATTCAAACGTATATATAAGGTCAAATTAGACCCTAAAAGTGAGATCGCTGAAAAGGTCGCCTATATTGATTTGATGTCCATTAAAGATACCAATGGTGTGGCTAAAAAACCTTTAGTAGGTGAGAAATTTGTATTTCCATTTTTTACTATTGAAAATGTAGACATCATCGATGAAAGCCACATCGTGGTAGGTAATGATAACAACCTGCCTTTTTCCTCTAGCCGAGACCCAAATCGAGCAGATGATAATGAACTATTATTGTTAGAGGTCAAGGATTTTTTACAGGCGAAATAAATTATCATTAGTGCTTGTAGCAGATCATAACTAAGCTATAAGTTAGAAAGGCTTTAGCTATAAAACACCAAAATAAACCCCTGCTATTTTCAATATTAGCAGGGGTTTTCTATGTATTTAAAGAACCATCATTAAGGTACTTTCAGTTCATACATTAATGCTATCCATTAGAGTGAGTCTTTTAAAGCATCCTCAACGAAATTCAAGCGATCTTGACCAAAGAACATTTCACCATTTACAAAGAAACTCGGTGCACCAAATACACCTCGGGATACAGCTTCCTCAGTAGACGCTTTCAAATGCTCCTTGATCTCAGTATCGTTTATACGTGTCATAAAATCAGTGGCATCAATACTCGCTCTGACCAAAGCTTCAGTGACTACCTCTGATGATTCCATATTGAGCTTTTCAGCCCATAAAGCATTAAAGATGGCCGTTAGACAACTTGCAAACTCAGGTTCTCCTAGGTAAGCAGTAATACCTCGCATGAGATGCATCGTATTCAACGGAAAAAATGGATTGAACTCAAACGGTACCTGATAAATAGTTGAGAAGCGCTTAAGGTCTTAGAGCATATAAGCACCTTTCGCAGGTACTGCAGCTGGTGAAGTGTTACCAACAGCTTGAAAAACGGCTCCAAGCAACATAGGTCGCCAAATAATTTCAGCATTGTGACGTTGTGCTATGCTCTCTAATTGTGTCCATGCCAAATAACTGGCTGGACTGCCCACATCAAAGAAAAATTCTATTTGTTTACTCATCTTTGCATTCCTTGCAATATACATTAAAACCTTGGGGATTTATCGTTAGATAAATGTTAGAAAGTTTCCATCCACGGGCGTAAATCCAGCTCATGCGTCCAACTGTCTCTCGGTTGGCAATGCAATTGCCAATACTGCTCAGCGATATGCTCAGGATTCAAGATGCCATCTTGGTCTTTAAGTGCATAACGTTCCGGAAAATTGTCACGGATAAATGCCGTATCAATAGCACCATCAATAATAGGGTGCGCCACATGTATGCCTTTTGGTCCTAACTCACGTGCCATGCTTTGGGCCAAAGCACGTAACGCAAATTTAGCGCTAGCAAAAGCCGAAAAACCTTTACTACCTCGCAAAGAAGCAGTTGCTCCTGTGAAAATAATCGTCCCTTTTCCACGAGGAATCATAACTTTCGCCGCTTCTCTACCTGTCAAAAATCCAGATAATGTTGCCATTTCCCATACTTTTCTAAAAACTCTTTCTGTAGTCTCTACAATGGAGAAATGCACATTCGCACCGATATTGAATACCACTACTTCAATCGGCCCAATATCGTTTTCAATATGATCGAATAACTCGATCATTTCTTTTTCTACACGCGCATCACAACCAAATGGCTTGGCTACTCCACCAACTGCTTCAATATCACTGACTAACGTGTTAAGTTTATCAACACTCCTTCTAGTCACACATAAAGTAAAACCTTCTTTTGCAAAACGTTTTGCAACAGCACTACCAGTTGCATCTCCTGCTCCAATTACAACCGCTACAGGTGCTCTATACATATCTATTTCCTTATAGATTTCTTTTTAGAACTAACAAAAATGTAGCCTTATTTATGGGTACTGTCAAGCTAACCCATTATTCAATAGTAAAGGAGATAATATATGCGTTGAGGTGAACTTGCTAAGCATTTTTGCTCGATGCCTCGTACGTTAGCTATTTTCCCCCAAACTATAGGCAAAAGAAAACCCCCTTTGACATAAGTCAAAGGGGGTTTTCTAGGAATAGAGAGCTGACGATGACCTACTCTCACATGGACGAATCCACACTACCATTGGCGCAACGATGTTTCACTTCTGAGTTCGGGAAGGGATCAGGTGGGGCCATCGCGCTATTGTCGTCAGCAAAGGGGGTTAGATATGAGTCTGTTGTTTTTATTGTTTGACTATAAATTTTACTTTTTAGTCGATCAACTTATAACCTAACTGAATCAAGGTTAAAGGTGATATCGAAATATTCTCTCTTTATTCTATAAGCCACTACAGCTTATACAAGATAGATTAATTAGACTTGTATACAAACCACTTGGGTGTTGTATGGTCAAGCCAAACGAGCAATTAGTACAGGTTAGCTACATGCATCGCTGCACTTCCACACCCTGCCTATCAACGTCCTAGTCTTGAACGGCTCTTTAGGGAAATCTAATCTTGAGGTGGGCTTCCCGCTTAGATGCTTTCAGCGGTTATCCCATCCGAACGTAGCTACCGGGCAATGCCACTGGCGTGACAACCCGAACACCAGAGGTTCGTCCACTCTGGTCCTCTCGTACTAGGAGCAGATCCTCTCAAATTTCCAACGCCCACGGTAGATAGGGACCGAACTGTCTCACGACGTTCTAAACCCAGCTCGCGTACCTCTTTAAATGGCGAACAGCCATACCCTTAGGACCTGCTTCAGCCCTAGGATGAGATGAGCCGACATCGAGGTGCCAAACACCGCCGTCGATATGAACTCTTGGGCGGTATCAGCCTGTTATCCCCAGAGTACCTTTTATCCGTTGAGCGATGGCCCTTCCATACAGAACCACCGGATCACTAAGACCTACTTTCGTACCTGCTCGACTTGTGGGTCTCGCAGTTAAGCGCGCTTTTGCCTTTATACTCTACGACCGATTTCCGACCGGTCTGAGCGCACCTTCGTACTCCTCCGTTACTCTTTAGGAGGAGACCGCCCCAGTCAAACTACCCACCATACATTGTCCTCGGTATTGTTATACCTGAGTTAGAACCCCAACATGACCAGGGTGGTATTTCAAGATTGGCTCCACAAACACTAGCGTGTCTGCTTCAAAGCCTCCCACCTATCCTGCACAAGTCAGGTCAAAGTTCAATGTAAAGCTGTAGTAAAGGTTCACGGGGTCTTTCCGTCTAGCCGCGGGTACACAGCATCTTCACTGCGATTTCGATTTCACTGAGTCTCTGCTGGAGACAGCGCTGCCATCATTATGTCATTCGTGCAGGTCGGAACTTACCCGACAAGGAATTTCGCTACCTTAGGACCGTTATAGTTACGGCCGCCGTTTACTGGGGCTTCGATCAAGAGCTTCGCTTACGCTAACCCCATCAATTAACCTTCCAGCACCGGGCAGACATCACACCCTATACGTCCACTTTCGTGTTTGCAGAGTGCTGTGTTTTTAATAAACAGTTGCAGCAGCCTGGTATCTGCGACTGCCAGCAGCTCAAGGAGCGTGTCCTATCACCACCAACAGCGTACCTTCTCCCGAAGTTACGGTACCATTTTGCCTAGTTCCTTCAGCAGAGTTCTCTCAAGCGCCTTGGTATTCTCTACCTGATCACCTGTGTCGGTTTAGGGTACGATTCGTTTATAACTATTGCTTAGAAGCTTTTCCTGGAAGCATGGTATTTGCCACTTCACTGTACAAGTACAGCTTGCTATCAGATCTCAGCCATGTAGTAGCCCGGATTTACCTAAGCCACAAGCCTACATCCTTTCACCTGGACAACCAACGCCAGGCTGACATAACCTTCTCCGTCCCTCCATCGCATTATAAACAAGTATCAGAATATTAACTGATTTCCCATCGACTACGCCTTTCGGCCTCGCCTTAGGGGTCGACTCACCCAGCCCCGATTAACGTTGGACTGGAACCCTTGATCTTCCGGCGTGCGAGCTTTTCACTCGCATTATCGTTACTCACGTCAGCATTCGCTCTTGTGATACCTCCAGCATGCCTTACGACACACCTTCACAGGCTTACACAACGCTCCCCTACCACTTGAAAACAAATTCAAATCCGCAGCTTCGGCTCCTAGTTTGAGCCCCGTTACATCTTCCGCGCAGGCCGACTCGACTAGTGAGCTATTACGCTTTCTTTAAAGGATGGCTGCTTCTAAGCCAACCTCCTAGCTGTCTATGCCTTCCCACCTCGTTTCCCACTTAACTAGGAATTTGGGGCCTTAGCTGGCGGTCTGGGTTGTTTCCCTCTCCACAATGGACGTTAGCACCCACTGTGTGTCTCCCGGATATCACTCATCGGTATTCGGAGTTTGCATCGGTTTGGTAAGTCGGTATGACCCCCTAGCCGAAACAGTGCTCTACCCCCAATGGTGTTCGTCCGAGGCGCTACCTAAATAGCTTTCGGGGAGAACCAGCTATCACCGAGTTTGATTAGCCTTTCACCCCTATCCACAAGTCATCCCCTGGCTTTTCAACGACAGTGGGTTCGGTCCTCCGGTGCCTGTTACGGCACTTTCAACCTGCTCATGGATAGATCACTCGGTTTCGGGTCTATACCCTGCAACTAAACGCCCTATTAAGACTCGGTTTCCCTACGGCTCCCCTAAACGGTTAACCTTGCTACAGAATATAAGTCGCTGACCCATTATACAAAAGGTACGCAGTCACTCCAATAAATTGAAGCTCCTACTGCTTGTACGCACACGGTTTCAGGTTCTATTTCACTCCCCTCACAGGGGTTCTTTTCGCCTTTCCCTCACGGTACTGGTTCACTATCGGTCAGTCAGGAGTATTTAGCCTTGGAGGATGGTCCCCCCATCTTCAAACAGGATTTCTCGTGCCCCGCTCTACTTAATATGTTAACTCTAATGTTTCGAATACAGGACTATCACCTACTACGGTCAGCTTTCCCACGCTGTTCTTCTACATTAGAATTAATCGGCTTCTCCCCGTTCGCTCGCCGCTACTAGGGGAATCTCATTTGATGTCTATTCCTAAGGGTACTGAGATGTTTCACTTCCCCTCGTTCGCTTCTTGTACAAGTACAAGATACCTACCTTATGGTAGGTGGGTTTCCCCATTCAGAAATCTCCGGATCACAGGATATTGCCGCCTCCCCGAAGCTTATCGCAGGCTGTCACGTCTTTCATCGCCTCTGACTGCCAAGGCATCCACCATGTGCGCTTCATTACTTGACCATACAACCCCAAGTAGTCTCTCGACTTCTAAGTGTCATACAATCTAATTATGATAACGATATCACCTAATTTTATACGCTTGATTCAGTTCTCTTATTACTTTTTTAATAACTCACCCCTGGGATAACAACTGATGTCGTTAAGAGGTGAGTTATTAAGGTTAAGAAGTGCGCGTGAACACGCTCTTCCTAACCCAGACTCATATCTATGTTTTTAAATAGTTCCTACTCTCTCGTCGAGTAGCAGGTTCTGTATAAAACAGAAAGAAGTAATCTTGCCAATATAATGGCGAATCACTTGTTTCTATTTAATACCTATTTTATTTATTAGCATCTAAAGTTTCGTATTTATAGTGGTGGAGCCAAACGGAGTCGAACCGTTGACCTCCTGCGTGCAAGGCAGGCGCTCTACCAACTGAGCTATGGCCCCGTAAATAATGGTAGGCCTGGGCAGACTTGAACTGCCGACCCCCGCGTTATCAACACGGTGCTCTAACCAGCTGAGCTACAGGCCTTTGTATGCCTACAAAGGCAAAAGCTAATAAATACTAGCT
The DNA here is from genome assembly GCF_904845995.1 of Psychrobacter fjordensis. Lineage (NCBI taxonomy): Bacteria > Pseudomonadati > Pseudomonadota > Gammaproteobacteria > Moraxellales > Moraxellaceae > Psychrobacter > Psychrobacter fjordensis. The sequence continues at coordinate 1,143,477 of NZ_CAJGYP010000001.1, read as the reverse complement.
TAAACTAAAGAACAACTTGTTGTGAATTCTTGCTGACCGAATGTCATCTATAAGGAGGTGATCCAGCCGCAGGTTCCCCTACGGCTACCTTGTTACGACTTCACCCCAGTCATCAACCACACCGTGGTGAACGCCTCCCCGAAGGTTAAGCTATCCACTTCTGGTGCAATCAACTCCCATGGTGTGACGGGCGGTGTGTACAAGGCCCGGGAACGTATTCACCGCGGCATTCTGATCCGCGATTACTAGCGATTCCTACTTCATGGAGTCGAGTTGCAGACTCCAATCTGGACTACGATAGGCTTTTTGAGATTCGCATCACATCGCTGTGTAGCTGCCCTCTGTACCTACCATTGTAGCACGTGTGTAGCCCTGGTCGTAAGGGCCATGATGACTTGACGTCGTCCCCGCCTTCCTCCAGTTTGTCACTGGCAGTATCCTTAGAGTTCCCGGCTTAACCCGCTGGTAACTAAGGACAAGGGTTGCGCTCGTTGCGGGACTTAACCCAACATCTCACGACACGAGCTGACGACAGCCATGCAGCACCTGTATTCTAATTCCCGAAGGCACTCCCGCATCTCTGCAGGATTCTAGATATGTCAAGACCAGGTAAGGTTCTTCGCGTTGCATCGAATTAAACCACATGCTCCACCGCTTGTGCGGGCCCCCGTCAATTCATTTGAGTTTTAACCTTGCGGCCGTACTCCCCAGGCGGTCTACTTATTGCGTTAGCTGCGTCACTAAGTCCTCAAGGGACCCAACGACTAGTAGACATCGTTTACGGCGTGGACTACCAGGGTATCTAATCCTGTTTGCTACCCACGCTTTCGAGCCTCAGTGTCAGTATTATGCCAGAAGGCTGCCTTCGCCATCGGTATTCCTCCAGATCTCTACGCATTTCACCGCTACACCTGGAATTCTACCTTCCTCTCACATACTCTAGCTCTACAGTTTCAGATGCAGTTCCCAGGTTGAGCCCGGGGATTTCACATCTGACTTATAGAGCCACCTACGCTCCCTTTACGCCCAGTAATTCCGATTAACGCTTGCACCCTCTGTATTACCGCGGCTGCTGGCACAGAGTTAGCCGGTGCTTATTCTGCAGCTAATGTCATCGTCCGTGGGTATTAACCACGGAGTCTTCTTCACTGCTTAAAGTGCTTTACAACCAAAAGGCCTTCTTCACACACGCGGCATGGCTGGATCAGGGTTTCCCCCATTGTCCAATATTCCCCACTGCTGCCTCCCGTAGGAGTCCGGGCCGTGTCTCAGTCCCGGTGTGGCTGATCATCCTCTCAGACCAGCTACAGATCGTCGCCATGGTAGGCCTTTACCCCACCATCTAGCTAATCCGACTTAGGCTCATCTAATAGCGAGAGCAGTAAACTGCCCCCTTTCTCCCGTAGGTCGTATGCGGTATTAATACGAGTTTCCCCGTGCTATCCCCCACTACTAGGTAGATTCCTAAGTATTACTCACCCGTCCGCCGCTCGACGCCTGATAGCAAGCTATCATCGTTTCCGCTCGACTTGCATGTGTTAAGCCTGCCGCCAGCGTTCAATCTGAGCCATGATCAAACTCTTCAGTTTAATCTTGCTATGAAGTCCTTTAAAGAGACTTCTAAACTTGGCTCATCTAATCTGGCAAAATCGCTAAAAATTATGTTCGTAATGAATTAACTTTGAGTTTTTCTGCTGTCTTAAATGATAATTTTTATAGTTAGAATCCTATCGAAAAGATAGTCAACCAACTTTATTTTTTAACATTCTGAATCAGCAAAAATCCACACAAGTTGTTCTTTAGTTATGCTTTTAAATAATGCCTAATCACTGTCGTCCAGTGTTAGTATTTCTAACTAAATATTCCCAGCCAATACGGCTTATCCTATTTAGCGAGCTGACTATCATATCATGTTTTAATAGTCTGTCAACTTCTTTTTTTATCTCGTTTCAATAAGTTAGCTTGTTAATTTACTGTGATTGCTCACTGTTTTATTAACTGCTTTGCCTTAATGAGGTGCGTATTATAGACGCTTATTCTGCTAAGTCAAGAAGTTATTTTTATTAGTTTAAAACTAATTTATTTAAAGTATTCAATAAGTGATTGCTCACTTCCTAAACACCCTTCCCTTCTGACTGGGACGCATTATACTCGGTTTGAGGGCGCGGTCAAGGACTCTTATAAACTATTCTATAGTTTGTTTAAACGTCTCAAAAATACTGGCTACTTATCATGGGGTTAGTGATTTGGTGAGCTAGTTGCTTTTTGGATTTTCATTTTGTAATGGAACTTCGACCGTTTCAGACTTCATGACATGCCTCTATATATCTCTTTGCACATCCAAAGTACATTAGTACATTAGTACATTAGTACATTAGTATAGATGATCGTGCAAACATCACAATATGGATAACTTATATAGATAACTGACCTAAGCAGTTACTCAGCTATACATCTATATCCGAAAACTAAATGCCCTTAATCAGATTTCAGTCATTTGCATACTTCCACTACTGTCTACGAATTAACTTATATAAATGAATGCAGTTATCTGAGTATATTCTGGCTGCCATCAAGTAAGCTTATTATCAGTTACCTTAGCTTTACTCGTCATGAGAGTCATTGGTCTTTGAAGTTGCTAATCGTCACCTATTCATAGCAAAACAAATAAGGCAGCCATTAGGCTGCCTTTTCGATTCTGCATATTGTTTTAAGTTTCATCACTGCTAATGAGATAACACGATCGGTTTTATTACACTTAAGGGCAATTATTTGCATGGTGAGCAACTACTCACCACAGAAACTAACTTTCTAATTATAAATATGGTTGTGCAGTTTCTTCTTCAACTTCAACAGTGCCATCACTTTCGGCATCAGCTTGAGCCATATCATCCATACTTCCATCATCAGTCTGAGCCATATCATTCATGCTCTCGGCATCAGACATATTGTTAAACTCTTCAGTTTCAGTTTGAAGTCCGTTATCCATACTTCCAGCTTCGGTTTGCATGGTAGTATCTGCAGTCGCAGTTTGTACGACTGGTTGTTCAGCAGCCATGGCTAGACTTGGGATAGTAAGTGCGGCGCCAACAATTAATGATAAAGACAAAGTAAGGTTTTTCATTGATTAATTCCTTGATTCACAGATTTTATGCATCAGTTAAAAATAAGCCTAAACGGTATTTCGTACAGCTCGAATCCATTTAACAAACAGCATTGTCATAAATAAAATTATGATAATTATTTGAGCTATTATCATGTTCGATTTGAGATCAGAACATTATGATCTAATCTTCATTAGCCATAATCTCCGAACACAAGACTACCAATTAATAACTTTGGCATTCAGTAGTACAAAAATTACCAGTCTAACGTGCTTATTTTTTTATTGTGACATTGTGCAATTGCTATAGCATCTTTGTTATATCAATATGTTGAGAACTATTATTGATAACTCTTAATCTCAAACCCTTATAACTAAACAACATATGCTCTATTAGTTATTAACCTCTACTTAATAATACATACTTATTATTTTTTAGCTCTCTTATCGTTTCTTTAGTGAATTACTCTAAACTCCTTATATTTTCTGGATTTTTGAATATTTATTATGTCATGGCTTTAATTTTCTATATCGCAAGAGTGAAAGTATGTCGGCAACAGTCTGATAACAAAATTTAGTCATTATATTTTTGAAATATTGCGAATTTTTTTAAGGTCATCATACTTATTAAAGAAAAATATATAGATATGAGCATCACAAATTCCAAAAATAGGCCATAACTTATCGTCTTCTTAAGATCAATATGATTGATTTACAGCTACCACTTGAATATCTAACTTCACTTTTTTTGCCATGCCTAACACTGTATATTTACTAATACCCCACTTCGTTCTATCGATAGTTGTCGTAAAACTTCCACCGCACACCGATTTCTTTAATATCGGATTTAGATAGCAGTTTAACTTGGTAGCAGTGAGCGTAACGGGGTTGGTCTGCCCATGTAGCGTCAATAGGCCATCAACTTTGATGGTGTCTTTATTAGATAAAAAATGCCATTTGGTAGACTTAAAACGAGCCACTGGAAATTTTTCGATATCAAAGAAATCTGCGCTTTTAAGCGTGGTATCGAAAATTTTGTTACCTGTATTTAAGGTGTTCAGAGGAATTATGAGAGCGATACTGCCTGTCTTAGCCGTTGGGTCATAATCAAACTGACCGCTCAAATTATAGAAGCCACCAGTGATCGTTGATGTATTAAGAGGCTCAATGGCGAAACGTACGTTGGTACGGGTAGAATCGATATGATAGGGGGTCGCATAGCTACTGACGATGCATACTGTACTTAGACATAAACCCAATAGAAATTTGCGATAGGATAATAGCGCCTTTGAGAGAAAAGCATGACTCATAATGACATTCCTTTGTGCAGTAAATGACAGGCCAATCACATCCTTTGTCATCGTCATACGCACTCATATAGCGATAAAAAGACAATATCTAATCGATAGATATTGTCTTTTTCATTCTGATAATCTGACTTATAAAAATTAAAGCACCAAATTAGAATTTGCTATCTATAGTTGATTTATCTTTGCCACTTGGTGTCAGCCATTTAGCGAACCAACCTGACACGTCATCCATCAAGGTATAAACCACTGGAATAACCACAAGACTGAGTAGCGTCGAGGTCACCAGACCACCCAATACTGCTGCTGCCATCGGGCGACGGAAAGTAGGATCTGCATCACCCCAGCCAAATACCAATGGCAACATGCCAGCGCCCATCGCAATCGTCGTCATAATAATCGGTCGGGCACGCTTATGACAAGCATCAACCATCGCATCAAACCGTGCTAGTCCACGATTTTGGGCGATGATAGCGTAATCCACTAACAAGATAGAGTTCTTGGTTGCAATACCCATCAACATAATAAAACCAATCATCGAAGGCATCGATAAGCTGCTATTGGTAATCACCAAACCAATAAAGGCACCACCGATTGATAGAGGTAATGCCACTAAAATCGTAAAAGGCTGTAGCACTTTGCCAAACAGCAGAATCAATACGCCTAAGATACAGATAATACCGACTGACATGGCGATGATAAAACCACTGAAAAGCTCAGCCATATTTTCGGCTTGTCCTTGATCGATGATGGTAATTGATGCAGGCAAATTTTGCATTGTTGGGGTCTTTTTGACTGCTTGTACCAACTCACCAAGCTCACTGTCTGCAGGCTGTACCGTAATACTGATCGCACGCTCACGATCGAGACGTTTTATCTGAGCAGGCCCTGTACCGAAATCCAAACTGGCCACTTCACTGATACGCACGCCCTGCCCTGCGGTACTATTACTAGATACGTATAGGCCTTCCAACTGATTGACGTTTTGTTTTGCGACATCAGGCAAACGCACAACAATAGGAATCTGCCGTGTATCTAGATTGAGCTTAGACAGACTTTGCTCATAGTCACCCACCGTCGCAATACGTAAGGTAGTCGCGATATCTTGTGTGGTCACGCCTTTGTCTGCCATTGCTAGTCTGTCAGGCGTCACGGTTAGCTCTTGACGCGGTAGACTGCGGTCGCTAGTGACTGACCCTGCACCTGGCAATGCACGAATATCGGACATAATCTGCTGAGCGGTCTCTTCAAGTACTTGAGGATTGCTACTGGTCAGCGAAAAGTTGTATCCCGTCTCACCACCACTCGATAGCCCAACCGTAAAACGAGCACTTGGCACCTCCGAAAGTATCGCGCTAATCTTACGCTCAACCTGTTGTTTCGAATCTCGCTCAGCACGCGGAGCCAATACGATATCCAGACTGCCTATATTTTCTGCTTTACCACTACCGGAATTAGAGTCCATCGACTCTTGTGCCTCACCGACAGACGTAAATATATTAGTGACTTCTGGCAATGCCAAGATGCGAGCACTCGCTAATGCTGCAACCCGTTCTGTATCTGCTAGTGCCACATCAGGTGTTAGCTCAATCGCCACTCGTGTCTGGTCAATGTCATTATCAGGGATAAAAGCGGTCGGTAATAATTTGACCAATCCTAACGAAGCCACGAATAGTAACAGCGTCACGCCCATCGTTATCCAGCGATGATGCAATGTCCACGTGACGGCTTTGAGATACCACGTCATCAGTTTGCTTTGCTTTTCGACATGATGCTTTTCTGGCCGGAGTATGTACGCTGCCATCATAGGCGTAATCAGACGCGCGACCAGTAGAGAGGCAAAGATAGCCAAAGCAGCCGTCCAACCAAACTGCCGGAAAAACTGACCCACGACACCGCCCATAAAGGCCGTCGGCAAAAATACAGCGATTAAGGTAAAGGTCGTCGCCACTACCGCCAGCCCAATCTCATCAGCTGCTTCCATCGCTGCCTCATAAGGCGTCTTCCCCATCCTAAGATGGCGAATAATATTCTCAACTTCAACGATAGCATCATCGACCAAGACACCAATAACTAAGGATAAGGCCAATAAGGAGATAATATTTAAGCTAAAGTCAAACAGATACATCGCTAAGAAAGTAGGAACCACTGATAGTGGTAACGCAACTGCGGCAACGATGGTCGCGCGTACGTTTCGTAAGAATAAAAACACTACGATTACGGCTAATATACCGCCTTCAATCAGCATCTTTATGGAGGCACTATAATCTTCTGCTACTGGCGTTGCGGTGTCATAGACCTTATCAATCTTAATTTGGCTCATCTCTGCAGTCAGCTTTGCAAGCTCTGCATCGACCAACTCCATGACCTCAACCTCACTAGCACCCCGCGAACGAGTAATGTTAAATGCCACAACGGTCTGCTCATTAAGCTTGGCAAGAGAGCTTGGGTCGGCAGCACCATCAGTCACTTGTGCCATACGCCCGAGCGCCTGCGTGCCACCAGTCGGCACTGCTATTTGCAAGTCATTGAGCTCAGGTGCCCGCTCAACTGCACCCAATACACGAATCGTTTGGGTCGCATTACCTACCTCAGCTTCACCGCCCGCACTGTCTTGCTGAATACCACTCAACTGCTGCGACAACTGTGTAATCGAGAACTGCAAACCACTTAGCGCAATAGGATCGGCAGCGACTGTGATTTCACGTTCAAGGCCACCGATACGACCGACCGTGCTGACCCCAGGAATATCTGACAAGCGCTTGGTGATTGTGTCATCAATAAACCAAGACAGGTCTTCAACACTCATATTGTCGGCAGCGACTGAATAAGTCACAATCGGAAAGCCTGCTGTCGATACTTTAGTAATGATAGGGTCATTGGCTGCTGCAGGAAGGTCTCCGCTCACTTCTCCGACGGCTGAACGCACATCGTCGACGGCTTCTTGGATATCTTTTTCTAATACAAACTCTGTTGCCACCGTGGCAACACCCGTCTGTAACGTCGTACGAATGCGTTTAACACCTTCGATACTGGTGATTCTGTTTTCAATCTTTTTTGCGATATCGTTTTCAATCTGAGAAGGGGCTGCACCAGGGAGGGTGACGGTCACAACAACTGCGGGTAAGTCAATATCTGGAAACTGTTGCACCTTCATTTGCATAAAGCCGTAAATGCCACCTAACGTCAGGAGCACAAACAGCAAAATAGCAACCAGCGGATTTTTAATCGAATAAGCTGAGACATTTAAACTCATGAGCGTGCCTGCTTATCTGTGCCAGTCGTAGTTTTATCGGCAGCCGCGTCCGCTTGGTTACCTGTTTGAATTGCACCACCCACGACAAGCACCAAATCACCATCATTTAAAAAACTCCCGCCCTGCTTCACAATCTGACTATCGGTAGGCAATGGCTCTGTAATCTCTACACTATCGCCAAGTCGCTTGCCCAATGTCACTCGCTGTTGCTTGATACGACCTGTATTTTTGCCATCTTGAGTCTTCATGTTAGTAACTAGCATGACATAGTCATAACCATCGTTGCTCACGATAGCGCTGTTTGGCACTGTCTGCGTACTGGCACTGCCTAGTAGAAACTCACCCGTCTGATACATGCCTGACCGTACTTGTACATTGGCAGCCAAACTGGCATAAATCGTAATCTGACGGTTATTATCTGCCGTTGGCGCAATACGGCTCACCTGACCCATTACAGAGTCGCTACCCGGTAAACTCACACGTACTGGCGTACCAACATTAACTTCACCGATAAGTTTGGGATCGATATCCGCGCGCCACTCTAAAATACCGCCTTTAATAATAGTAAATAATGGCTCACCACCAGCGACCATACCAACTTCAACCATTTTTTCGCTGATGATACCGCTCACTGGCGCGACCACTCGAGCATTATCAACACTCAAGCGCTGAGTGCTTAGTCGAGCTTTTGATGCTTGCAAGGACGCTCTGGCTCGAAGCTCGGAGGTACGATAGCGATCGGCTTCTTGTTTACTGATGGCATCAATATCGAGCAATGGTAATACGCGCGCTGCGTCAGCACTAGCGTTGGCCAGCGTCGCTTCTGCCTCTGCTACGTCCGCCTCTGCTTGTAGCACTTGCTGCTCCATCGCATCGGTATCGAACATGGCCAATACCTGACCTGCTTTGACGCGATCTCCTTCTTCGACCAAGATACGCTCGATAGCCACACCGTTTACCTTCGCACTGACATTCGCCGTATCTTTAGCATTAATAGTCCCATCAGCACTTAACATGTTGCCTATATCATCTTGGCTTGGCACGATTGTTTCTACTGACAGTACTGCCTGTTCTGTACTGCCGTCGCTAGTACCATCACTGGATGCACTGCTAGCACCTGGAGACTCAACCGTTTCTGCTTCACCATTACCCCAATACTTCCCGAGCAGGACCCCAATAATCAGCACCGCCACTAAAGCAGGTAACAACCATAATGGTAACTTTGAGGAGGGTTTATTCACCAATGACTCAGACTGAAGATACGGTGGTAGCTCAGCTCGTTGAGAATTCTCAATATCGGGGGTTTGCTCGCTAGTCGGCGCTTGCTTATTATCAGGGTGTTTAAAATCACTCATAGTTGGTCTCTATAAATAAGCACGGTACTAACGCCGTAAAAAGCATAAGGGAAACAAGATGATGCAGTCCCATCTTATTAATAAGGGTTTTTAACATTGTAGACTAACTCGTCGGCGGGTCAATTATGTTAGATACCTGAGGGGTCAGTTTTTGGTCATTATTAGGATATAGTAAGACATTGAACTTAATAAAGATATTGCTACTAAATATTATAGTATAGACAATAAATTCAGACTAAAGACGCTAGCATAGCCCAACATTCCTACTTAAATTTTGTCCGCATGTGCCTCTTCTCTCAAAGTCTAATGACCAAATCGAATACATGATTGGAGGTTATTACACCGTATTTAATAAAGATACTTCTATGATTGAGTGTGACGTCATATTAAATTGCTTGAAATGAGGCTAGCACTCCTTGATTAATCAACTGTAAAAATCAATGATACATACCACCTACAGTTCAGACTTGAATTTGCGAGGTAATTTGTCATTATTAAGAGGACCTCATCAACAAAGGAGCCAATCATGGCTAATAAGTCAGAAGTGAAAAAGCTTAAGAAAGAGATCAAAGAGACCAAAGCAAAAGTTAAACAGCAAAAGAAAAACCTCAAAGATCTCAAAAAATCACTGAAGAAAGTAAAAAAATCTAAATAGCTTTATCTTGGCAAACAAAAAAGAGGACAGCATTGGCTGTCCTCTTTTTTATTGAGTATCAATTTACTAATGTAAACTGCACAGCTGATTAACTTTGGTTCAATGGTTAAGCATTAGTATAACGACTGGCCTCTGGCATCCAGCGATGTATCAACTGGCTGACATCCGCTTTACGTGTAGGGTCTGAAATTAAATTCTTGGCCAAACGCTGCGCAATCGCAAACAGCTGCTCATCACGGATGAGGTCAGCTAAATAGTAACCAACATTACCTGTTTGACGTTTACCCAGTAACTCACCCGGTCCACGCAACTCTAAATCTTTTTGGGCAATGACAAAGCCGTCGGTACTATCGCGTAATACATTCAAGCGCTCAGTACCCGTCTCTGATAATGGCTTTTGGTAAAGTAGCACACAGTAGCTTTTAGTAGAGCCGCGCCCTACTCGCCCGCGCAATTGATGTAATTGCGACAGTCCCAAGCGTTCCGCATTTTCGATAACCATTAACGAGGCATTGGGCACATCAACACCGACTTCGATAACCGTTGTAGCAATGAGCAAGTCTAGCTCTCCTGCTTTGAATTGCTGCATGATGTCTTGTTTATCAGCAGACTTCATTTTGCCGTGTACCAAGCCAATACGAATATCTAAACGCTCGTTTAAGTCTTCATAAGTCGCTTCGGCTGCTTGTGCATCCAGTACGCTAGACTCTTCTACCAATGAGCAGACCCAATATGCCTGCCTGCCTGCCTCGCAATTAATAGCGATACGCTCAATCACCTCATCACGGCGATTCCGATCAATGGTCACCGTGGTAATCGGCGTACGTCCCGGTGGTAACTCATCAATGATAGAGGTATCCATATCGCCATAGACACTCATGGCTAGCGTACGTGGAATCGGTGTGGCGGTCATAATCAGCTGATGCGGTGTACTGTTGGCCACGCCTTTATTGGTCAGTGCCATACGCTGCTCAACGCCAAATCGATGCTGTTCATCAATGATTACTAAGCCTAATTTGGCAAACTGTACTTGCTCTTGAAACAACGCATGCGTACCAACCACAATCTGCACGGTATTTTCAGCGATTGCCTTCAGTGATTCACGGCGTTGCTTGGCCGTTTGCTTGCCAGCGAGCCAGCCCACACCGATACCCAATGGCTCAAACCACTGTTTAAAATTAACTAAATGCTGTTCAGCTAAAATCTCAGTCGGTGCCATCACAGCCACTTGCCAGCCACTATCAAGCGCATAGCCCGACGCGCCCGCCGCTACTAATGTTTTACCAGCACCCACATCGCCTTGTACCAGCCGCAACATAGGAATAGATGTCGCCATATCAGCGGTAATGTCTCGCATTACTCTTTTTTGGGCACCCGTTAAGTCAAAAGGCAATGCGCCAAACAAGGCGTCAGCCAATGAACTTTGGGTAGTGCATTTAGGGGCTTTATGTTGATGCAGTTGCTGGCGGCGATACAATAAACTCAGCTGATGCGCAGTCAACTCCTCAATAATCAAACGCTGACAGGCCGCATGAGTACGAGCGCTTAGCTGGGTTAATAGTTTATATTGCTGACCAGCATCGGTATAAGTGGGCGGCGTGTGTAGTAAGACTAAGGCTTCAAATATCGTCAAATTGTAGACATTGGTGTGCGCCGATCGATCTGCTGCCGTATTAATATCACTATTAGCACTGCTGTTAGTACTACGATTGCTATCATAGGCCGTTGTACTGCCTCTATTAACGCTATTACCAATTATATTGTCTGGTACGCTACGCGCCAAAGTCGAGAAAATATCTTCTGAATAATCATGCTCTGCTATTAATGATTTCATCGGCTCAAAAGGCGCTAACGGCAAATCAGCCAACACTGAAAAATCTGTGGGCGTAAACAGGGTCATCGGCAGACCTTGGCTGCGAACAGTTTGTAGCGCCAATTTTATTAACGTGCGCAGTTTATTTTGATGCAGTCCTTTAACGCTAGGATAAATAGGCTGCAATCCCGTATTGGTCATGGCAACACTGTCAGTAATAATCTGATATTCAGGATGACTCATCTGCTTGCCATATCGACTGACTTTGACTTCGCCGAACAGCTGCAACTGTGTACCCAAACTCATCGTTTGTGCAAGACCGCGATAAACCTTAAAGAATCGTAAGGATATCGTCCCTGTCTCATCATCTACCACTACCGTCATGCCACTGCGCTTAGTATCGACGTGTACCACACGCCCAGTGATTAATCCCGATTGCCCATGTTCCACGTCTGCGATGGATACCAGTCGGCTACGATCCTCGTAATCACGTGGCAGATGTAATAGCAAATCAAATATTCGCTTTATATTTAACTGTGCTAGCTGCTCTGCGACTTTTAGGCCAACGCCTGCCAGCGCTGTCACAGGCATATCTAGCGCTGAAACTGGCAGCTCAGATCTAAAGTAATCTGATGAGTGAGCTAAAGAAGGGCTTGTCGATGTTGGCATCAAAGATCCTAGCGAGATTGTTTTTGAGTATTAATGTTTTTAAGTATTATAGATTCAATTTTCTTAGTCTACATTTGCTGCATCTTATAAAAACTATAGTTATCAATTTGATATAAAATACTAAGTCATTATGACTGTTATTAATAGTCTAACCCCACTCCCAAAGCCCAGAATAATAAAGAAAACGTATGCAAATACTATATGGTGTAGACCAAACAAGTCTAATGCCATTGGGCGTATTTTTGGGATTAAGAGTTTATTCATAATTCATGGCCTATACTTAGCGAGTTCATAGTATGGCTGTGCGAAGTCTTTAAGATAAATGAATCATCTATATCATAGCAATAACTGATGCCTTGTTTTCTAACTTATATAACTCTCTAAGGTCTTTTTATGCCTGCTCCCACTTTCAGCCATCCACGCCATCATCATTTATCATTACTACGTGTGGGCATACTTACTACACTAGGACTAGTCATCAGTGCTTGTAGCACCTTAAGCCCAGCGAGTGTCACACCTATAGTTCCTGAAATAGAATCACCTAGCGTAGCCTTAGTATTGGGCGGTGGTGGCGCTAAGGGTTTTGCTCATGTAGGAGTAATCAAAGCACTAGAAGAGAACGGCATTAAACCTACAATTATCGTTGGCACGAGTATCGGTAGTTTGGTTGGTAGCCTATATGCAAGTGGATACACGCCTGCACAGCTTGAGCGATTGGCACTAACGACTAAGGATAGCGAGTTAACTGATTTCACTTTATCCAATCAAGGGTTTATCGAAGGCATCAAACTAAAAAACTTTATCAATGCAAAAGTAGGCGAACGCGCAATAGAAGATTTTCCAATTCGCTTTGCGGCAATTGCTACCGAAAAAAACACGCTAAAAAAAGCAGTCTTTACCACTGGTAATGCAGGACTTGCTGTACAAGCGTCTTGTAGCGTTCCTAATATCTTTATCGCCCCACGTATCCCTGAAAAAGTCGGCAAAAAATATATCGATGGTGGTGTGGTCAGCTTAGTGCCTGTTGATAGCGCTCGTGATTTGGGCGCTGATATTATCATTGCAATAGATGTGACGGATAAAAGTGACAGCAATGACGTTACGCTGAAAGGTATACCAAACCTCAACTCCTTCAGCAGCTTTTGGGGATTGCTAGAGAATACTATCGCGGCTCAGCCAAATACCAATCATAGCGCAACAATGCGTCATGAAAGGGATAGTGCCGATATTGTCATTACTCCTGCTGTCAGTCACATCAGCTCAATAGATACTAGCCAGCGCCGCGCCCTTATTGCGGCTGGATCACAAGCCACCACCTCACAAATCCATGCAATCAAACAGTTGATAAAGCAGAAATCTGAAAGCAAGTACGCAACCCTTTGAACGATAAATAAGTAGCCTATCTAAAAATCTAAACTCGAATAAAAAAGCACCACAGCAATGAGCTATGGTGCTTTTTGTAACAGTGCAAATCATGAAAAACGTATGATTACATGAAACCTAATATTCAAGCATCAACGTCGTTTTATACAGGCACGATAGTTATTTTACACGGGCACGATATTTGACTGCGACTGTGTCGTTAAGACCAACGCCTTCCATATCCCAACGTACTGCTTTATAGTATTTCATATCAACATCTTGCAGCTGATTGTCTACTCTCGTACGCAATGGCATACGCGCAAAACTATTACCGTCGACACTACCATATGGGAACTCCGGTGCTACCGTACGCATTAACTCTACTTCGTCAGGAATACTCATAGTGACCGTCATTTTACGCACACGATCAGCATTGGTATTGGTAAAGTACCCTTGATACTCTAGGACATTGCCTGACTGTAGGCGCGTATTTGCATTGACAGGAACCAAAATCTCTTCACCATTTGCATCAACACTAATCAATGATGCTGTAATTTTGCTATTCACGGCTTGTGCACTTGAACCTTGGTTGGCATTGGCTTGCACAGCAACTGAACTATCCACAGCTTGCTCTGGCGTAGGCAGCATCGCCGAGGCTTGTGTTGTGACGACCATCGCACCGATAAGTGTACCGGCGACAACGTGAAACAAGCGATGACCGCTCCAAGCGCTAAACGGACTAGCAAATTGATTATTTTTTTTCATGGTTTTCATTATCCCTGGTTGATATATCGGTAGAACGCAATTGGTAAAGCTTAAAAAGGGTTTAATATATTTTCAATCACTCATAGCCGTATTCTTTATATGAAGCTGTATATGATTTCAAATACCGCTACTTAGCGCTAGCTTACTTTATAGACTTGAGCCCATCTGCTATGACGCACCTGATAACTATTGATAGCGGATCATTTGTAGTGAATGAAGAACAATCTATCTATCATTCTATAAATTCACATACAATCAAGTGATGGTGTCAGGCTCATTGTTTTTATTGATTATCTGCGTTCGCTATCTGTAAAGCAATAGCGTTTAGCATAACAAAAAGCATTTGTGCGTACACTAACCCCGTGTTGAGGTTGTGTATATAGTCAATCAGCTATAAGGATTCATTAACACAACTGAAATAAAAGATAGCTCATAACGGCATTTTTTGCTATGGTAAATCTTTAGCGGCCAGCATCTTTTTGCTACGCACCTTTTCTTATTCTAACGACTGCTGCTCCCATTATGACTACTAGCGCCATGCCCCAGATTAACCCTGAATACGTTCATTGGTTTCGCAACTCTGCTCCCTACATAAATACACATCGTGGTAAAACTTTTGTGATTATGTTTGGCGGTGAGGCGGTCAATCACGCCAACTTTAGCACGCTTATCCATGATTTTGCTCTATTGCATAGCCTAGGGATCAAGTTGGTACTGGTTCATGGTGCACGACCGCAAATCGAAAAAAACCTAAAAGAAGCAGGTATCGCCTCTCCATTGCATCAAGACATTCGAATTACGCCAAGAGCGGCAATGCCTTCTATTTTACAAGCAGTAGGCGCTATTCGCCTGCAACTTGAAGCGCAACTATCGATGGGACTGGCAAACTCACCAATGTATGGCTCACGCATTGACGCTATCTCAGGTAATTTTGTCACAGCGCGTCCTTACGGTATTCGTGATGGTATTGATTACCAAATGACTGGTGAAGTCCGTTCTATCGACGTTGAGGCCATCAAAAACAACCTACTTCATGATCATATTGTCATTCTGGGTTCGATGGGCTATTCAGCAACTGGCGAAGTCTTCAACTTACTTGCTGAAGACGTTGCACTTAATGCTGCTGTCGCACTTGGTGCTGACAAATTGATATTTTTGGGTGAAGAAGCTGGTATCAATGATGGTGATCGACTATTGCGCGAGATGATTCCAAACGAAGTCGATCGCTTCTTGCGCGATCGTGACTTGAATTGCGAAATTAATTATTTTTTAAATTGTGCAAGTTTGGCGTGTCGCAAAGGCGTTCATCGCACACATATCATCTCTTATGCCAAAGATGGTGCATTGCTAGAAGAGCTTTTCACTCGTGACGGCTCTGGTACACTGATTAGCCATGACCCTTATGAAGAAATTCGCCGTGCTAATATTGATGACGTAGTAGGATTGATCGAGCTATTATCGCCGCTAGAAGAACAAGGCATTTTGGTCAGCCGCTCACGCGAATGTTTAGAACAAGAGATTGACCATTATAGTGTCATTAAGCGTGATGGTATGATTTTGGGCTGTGCAGCCTTTTATCCATTGGACAAGGATTCTGCAGAAATTGCATGCGTTGCCGTACATCCTGAATATCGTAACGGTAGCCGAGGTGCTGATTTGCTAGCATTTTTGGAACAACAAGCACGTAGCCATGGTCTACATAAACTGTTTGTGTTGACGACTCGCACAGCACATTGGTTTGTCGAACAAGGCTTTATGGAAGTTGAAGCAAGTGCACTGCCTGAAGCACGCCAAGAGCAATATCATAACGGTCGCAATTCTAAAGTATTCCAAAAGAATCTTTAGTAAGTTAGCAGAATGCTAATTAAGACCGCTTTGATCAAGTGAACACACTTACCAGTTAGAAAATTTGGTTAAAAACTATGATCAGTTAAGAGCTATAAAATGTAGTCATAAAAAAGCCCTCTAATTTAAGAGGGCTTTTTTATTATTCAGTATTATGCTTATTAAGTACTAACACTAAATAATTACTAGGGCATGTCCTCATTTTAAAAATGGTGATAAAAATGAGATAAATTGCAGTCAAACAAGGAAAATAGCGCAGATAATATCGAGCTATTAGTTAGCTATTTGACGCCGTTTGGCAAGATTTAGCCATTTTTAACCCATTTAGATAACTATCGATTGAATTGAGGACACGCCCTAATACTCATTATTTCACTGATAACAATTCAACAGTAAATACTAGTGTGCTGTTAGGCTCGATACCTGCATTACCAGCTTCGCCATAAGCGATATCTGACGGGATATAGAACTCATATTTTCCGCCTTCTTTCATCAACTGTAGACCTTCTGTCCAGCCAGCGATAACTTGATTTAGTGGGAACTCAATTGGCTCACCACGCTCATAAGAGCTATCGAATACAGTGCCATCAATCAATTTACCTTCGTAGTTCACTTCAACCACGTCAGTTGCTTTTGGTGATTTACCAGTACCTTCGGTTACTACTTTATACTGTAGGCCAGACGCAGTTTGTTTGACGCCTTCTTTTTTAGCATTCTCTACCAAGAACGCAGCACCTTTAGTTTTGTTATCTCCAGCTTTTGTTTCCATCTCTTTGACGAACTTTTCTTCTTGCTCTTTTTGATACGTCGTCAATACTTCTTGCATTTGCTCTTGAGTCAATGCTGAATCAGTACCTTCATAACCATCACGGAAGCCTTTTTCAAAAGTATCAAGATTCAGATCGCCGACCGCTTCTTTATTTCCTTCAGCCATCATATATCCTAAGCTGTAACCGACCTTTTCGCTTGCTGAACTTTGTTCGGTAATTGAAACACTCTGAGCAGCCGTTTCTTGGTTGCCATTATTTGTGCTACAGCCTGTTACTAACAACATAGCACTAGCAAGTGCACTAACGCTTAAAGTAGTGATTTTTTTCATAAAGTACTCTCAAATTGTAAGAATAGTGGCGAGATGTCACATGGTTCTATAATAGCAAATCTTAGTTTTAGGAGCCATGTTTGGAATAAAATTATCGGACGAGTGTACAGTATGTGTTAATATTTATATATATAATAACAAGTTATCACACAAATATAGTAACAGGTTAAGCTTTCTGTCTTTAAATCTACTGACACATCAGCTAAGCTGAACCAGTTAAGGTGATAAATAGTCAAGTGTTTGCCCTATCAAAGATATCTAAATATCAGCAATAAAGTTATAAATACAAAGTACACAGATATTTTTTGATAAGACTAACGACTCGAAAATTAGAATATCACTCTATAGCTCATTTTGAAAAATACTATTTATTATAACCATTATGTATTGGTCACATTCAATATCAGCAACATTGACGATATTGTTTGGCAGCCTCTGTATGATGATTAAAGGAGGATCAAATGAATCCAATGTACACGTCTTTTAACGGTTATCTTGGTGGGCCTATCGGCTCCATTATCGGTGCTATTTTAATATTTATCATTGGCTGGTTGGTTGCACTTGGTATTGCAGCCCTAGTTCGTAATGTACTATCTAAGATCAATCTTAACCAACGTATGAGTTCTTCAACAGGTAAAGCCTACGACCTGGAAGGTATTATCTCCAAAATTGTATTTTGGTTTATCTTTATCATCGCGATCTCTGGAGCGCTGAACCAATTGAACTTAAACTCAATTTCGACACCGTTCGCAAATATGATAAATCAAGTGTTGGCATTTATTCCTAACCTCATCGGTGCTATCGCTGTCGGTGTCATTGGTTGGGTTGTGGCTACCGTTGTGCGTACCGCCATCAATGCGGCATTGTCTAAAACATCAATGGACGAGCGTCTCAGTGCTCAAGCTGGTGTAAAGCCAATGAGCAGTACAATCGCTGACATGGTGTATTGGTTCATTTTACTGATTATTTTAACTATGGTACTTGGTCAATTACAGCTTGATGGTTTATTTGCACCATTAACTAATATGGTTGATAAAATCTTCAGCTTTATTCCTAACATCTTAATTGCAGCTGTAGTCTTTGTAGTCGGCTATATCATTGCTAAAGTAGTACGTGGCATCGTAACCAACCTTGTTTCTACGTTTAATGTGCAAGAACTGGCTTCAAAAGCAGGCTTAAGCGAAAAAAACAGCCTACCTAACATTGCTGGTTCATTAGCATTTTTAGTAGTTATCATTCCAACTATTATTGCAGCATTAAATGCTCTAAAGATCGAAGTTATTGCTCGTCCTGCGACGAACATGCTGAATAAAATCATGGAAGCATTGCCAAACATCTTTATGGCAGCCGCCATTCTAGTGGTAACCTTCTATGTAATTCGCATGGTTGCCAACATCATTAAAGGCCTTATCGAAAACACTCAAATCAACCAATTGCCAGCCAAAGTTGGCCTGCAAGACACTATGGGCGATAAGAAAGTATCTGACCTAGTTGGTTATGCGATTGTTTTCTTTGCAATGCTGTTTGCTGCCATTGCCGCTGCTGACTTATTAGGTTTTGAGCCTATTTCAGCTATCATCACAATGTTCATTGCCTTTGGTGCTAATATTATCCTTGGTGCTATTATCCTATTCATCGGGTTTTGGCTTGCTAACATTATTGCAGGTGTGGTTGAGCGCTCTGAGCAAGGTTCACAATTCCTAGCAAATATCGTACGTGTATTGATCATGGGCTTAGTACTAGCCATGGGTCTAAAAGCGATGGGTATTGCGGATTCAATTGTTAATCTAGCATTTGGTCTAACGTTAGGTGCAGTAGCCGTTGCTTTTGCCCTATCATTCGGTCTTGGTGGTCAAGAAGCAGCAGCACGCTTCCTGCGTAAGATGCAAGACAAGATGGATCATGAGCGTACCGAAGCCAAAGCAAAATCTGCGCTTCAGCCAGAGACTTCAACTCAAGAAAAAGTGGCTGATTCAGTGCATGAAAACACGCCTGCGGCTACAAGCACACCAACTGACGACTTGCGTACAGATGTAGTGGATACCACTCCTGTTAATACTGATGACATCAGTAATGATGGCAATGTATTACTACCTGGTAGCAGCTTGAATGACGATATCGACAATAAATAAATAGTTATCCTCAATTTCCAAATATAAAAAAGACAGCCTAGGCTGTCTTTTTTTATGCACTTGATATAGTCAGTTTAATCTAATTTAGATACAAGGAAGCCGAGTGAAAGTACTACAAGTAGTAGACTAAGCGAGACTGACACCGTATCCAATTTACAGAGGATTGACTATACAACTTCTCATACATTACCTATCACTTATCCTTGCGCGCAGGAATAGAGAGATTTAGGTGTACTTGAGGTCGCCTATCCGCTTGACTATCTTTTTTAGAATCTTTATTTGCTGGTGCTGTATTTAAAGCTATTTGTTGATCTGGTTGTGAGCTACTATTCTGATGCTGAATATCTTGATGCTTGAGACGTTGCAATTGTTTGGTTAGCTGACGTTCACGTTGAGTCATGGTATCGACTGGCTGAATCCATAGATCGATATCGATAAAGGTCTCATCAGCCTCAGTAATAAAATCAATACCCAATACAATGACATGATGAAGCTCAATTATTGGCAAACGTGTGGCAACATCTTTTGCAATCTGTGCCAATTTTGGTTGAACAGCCGCTTTGCTATTATGTCCTGTAGCCTCCTGACCGTAAAACACCAGTACATAATGTCGACCCAAACTCTCATAAGAATGTTGGTGTACGACATAGCCATCCTTCTGCAACGAGGCACTTTGCTTGGGATGTCTATATAGCGTTCGGATAAGTTCGTGACGTGAAAACAGAGATTCACCCAGCAGTTGTTGCTGCCAGTAAACAAGCGGTACGTCTAACTTATCGTCAGTATTGGCTTTTTGCTTTTCACTATACGTCTCTATCATTTGCATACTTAGCTGAGACCATAGCATTGCTGCTTGCAACATATGCTGATGATACATCTGCGCAGTTGTACTTTGGTTTTTGTATGCGAGCGTTATGGCTACAAGTGCTGAATTAGGCTCATCCTGAGCCTCATTTTTGATGAGTGCATTATCAACTGCAATAGCAGAAGCAAATAAATCTGGACTTTGTAAGAACTTCTTAACTAATGCCTCTTCTGATTCAAAGCTTGGCACATGACTCGTGGCCGAATGCTGTAGCTTCTCTAGATGATACGACAAAAAACGCCATAACTCAGATTGTGTACGTACCGCTGTCGCTATCGAGTACCAATCATCCCAGCTAAATACTTGTAGCTGCTGCTGGCTTTCGCTCATATCCACCACTAGGTCTTCTAAAAAATAACGCGCACCAAAACTGTGTTTCAGTCGCTGTAGGGCGTTATGTTTTTCACTATCTTTATTGTTTTGAGCAGCGCTACTCCCTCCTCCTACAAGCTGAATATCAAAGATCAAAGCATCATAACCGACTGCATCATTGTCTTCATTTTTAGACAGTGATGCTTTGTACCATGAAAGCGCAGACTTTACTGCGATCATACGTACAGCCTCAATATTAGCTGATCCAGTATCAAATGGTAAGTATAGGGTTAGCTCAAGCAGTTGTAGCTTGCCAAGTGGCAACTGATATTGATAGTGACGAGCGATATATTGAGCATTATAGTCATGCTCAATCATATGCATGCCAGCTAAAGCGACTGCGGTAGCATCTGCTTGTAAGTAACAGACCAGCTCGGTAGTAAGATAGCCCCAATCGGGCATTGTCGTAATCGAATAGGACACAAGTTCTGACCTTTTATTATTGAAGGGGTATATTGTATGGTATGTTATTTTTGCTGATTAGCACGATGAAACACAGTCGCTTTCACAGTGCTGAATTGTTATGATGATATCAAAGTAGCATCACTTATACACGAATTTGTATATATAGACTGCCTTAGAGAATACCTATCTTATAGAGTCAAAATAATACTGATATAAGAAAACATAGCACAAGCGCTATATTATTAAGGTTAGCCAGTTCAGCGACTTAATGACTTTATAGTGGGCAGACCATACACTCATCAAAATTATTTAATCATTCTCATATAATAACAAGGATTGAACAATATGAAGCGCTTTAAAGAAAAGACCGTCATCATAACAGGCGCAGATTCAGATATCGGTCGGGCAACCGCGCTGCGATTCGCACAAGAAGGAGCTAACTGTATCATTGTTGGTATTAATTCTGATATCTTAGGATACATCTACGAAGATCTGCCACAAGACCATACATGGATCAACACAGGTAACCACCTTACCGTGACCAGTGATATCAACGATCCAACCCAAACGGCAAGATTAGTAGAGCATGTACTCGAGAAGTATAATCATATTGATGTCATGGTCAATATAGACACTGCTGTCGGCATTCATCAGTCAGTCATTCCAGAGCTAATAAAAACAAAAGGTAATATTGTTAATATATCAGCACTGACTGATCTGTCAGCAGACTGGAGTATTGACACGTATAAAGCAGAACAAAGTAAGTTGACCGAACTTACAAAGAAACTGGCATTAGAAAATATACCAAATAACGTGCGTATCAATGCGGTCACTGCTGGGTTCGTCACAACAGATGTCAGTTCAAATCCATTCGTTACTCACTCTCCACTGGGAAAAACAGCCACTCCTTTCGACGTGACAGCGGCTGTGATGTTTCTAGCCAGCGATGACGCGGCTATTATTACGGGTTTGAACTTACCTGTCGATGGCGGGGTTAGCACCTTCACAAATTAGACCAATTAAGAAATCTTAGAAAACACTCTTAATGTTTACAGAGAAAAACCCCTTAATATATGTATATCAGGGGGTTTTTGAATAAGAGCTATTATAATCACGGCTTTAAGGTTTTTTAACTAGCTGAGTCATTCACGTCTTGTAGAGGCTGCGATAGACGCTCAGGATATCTTGGAATCACACCTTCATATTGCTCATAGATTTTTGGCAAGTCAGCATCGATATCTCCACTAGGATAGACCAGAGACATAAAGCGTATCTCTTTGGTATTGTAATCCATAGCGACTGGTAAAATCGGCACACCCGCACCCAACGCTAAATAATAAAACCCTGTTTTCCAACTCTCAGTGTATTGGCGCGTACCCTCTGGTGACAACCCTAAAAACAATGGCTCACCCGTTTTGAACTTATCAATACTTGATTGCAGCACCGAACCCTTGTTACCACGATCAATAGGGATAATGCCCATCCAGCGTAGTAGTTGCGCAAGGACTGGTACTTTAAATAAAGTATGCTTACCCATAATACTAATCTGGAGATCTAGCGCAAACAGACTGGGTATCGCATACACACCATCGACATTAGAGGTGTGCGGTAGCGCTAATACCACCGCCTGCGAAATATTTGGTATCTCACCAACGGTCGTCCATCCCGATGCTTTTAACATGGTTGACGCAATGAGAGGTGCAATTTTATTACCACGTCTTGGAACTAAATCACCTAGCTGCGCTCTACTGAGCTTGGGTAAAATCTTAGATCGCTTAGACGAAGAAGCTTTAGAGCGATTGGAAAACTTTGATGTCATGATGGCACCATATAATAAAAGATACTTATATAATAGCATTAAGCTTATGCGACTAAGTTGCGTTTTATCAGCTTTTATTGCCTAATAAACCCTCTATTTATAAATTAGCATTCATGAGATGTCTATAAATAAGTACGATTATAGCGAACAAACTAACAAAGGCATTTATGGAATATTAGCCAAGTTCCCTTTATTCTCAAGCCATGACTTGCGATCAGATGCGCGTTTTTTCGCGAGCAACATATCCATGACACTATTAGTAAGCACCATATCGTCCATGTCTAACTGAACCAAACGTCGAGTATCACGGTTCATAGTTGTTTCACGCAACTGCTCTGCACTCATTTCACCCAATCCCTTAAAACGGGTAATTTGAGCTTTTTTATTGCCCGGTACATTAGCCAAGATATGCTCAAGCTCAGGCTCATCTAACGCATAGTGAACCTCTTTGCCTACATCAACTCGGTACAAAGGCGGCATCGCTACAAACAAATGACCCGCATCAACCAATGCAGGAAAATGCTTCACAAATAAAGCGCAAATCAATGTCGCAATATGTAAACCATCAGAGTCAGCATCCGCTAAAATACATACTTTGTCGTAACGCAGCTCAGATAAATCATCAGAAGCAGGATCGACACCGATAGCAATCGCGATATCATGAATCTCTTGGCTTGAAAGTACCGTATCGGATGATACTTCCCACGTGTTTAAAATCTTTCCACGCAGCGGTAATATCGCTTGATAATGACGATCTCGAGCTTGCTTAGCACTACCACCAGCAGAGTCTCCTTCTACCAAGAATAGCTCTGCCCCATCGCGTAAATCACCGCGGCAATCTGCCAATTTACCCGGCAATGCAGGCCCTTGCGTTATCTTTTTACGAGCAACTTTTTTAGCAGACTTAAGACGGCGACCTGCCTTATTGATAGCCAACTCTGCAATTTGAGTCCCCATGTCTGCATTTTGGTTTAGCCATAAACTAAAAGCATCTTTCGCCAAGGTCTGAACCGCTCCAGCAGCTTCGCGACTAGATAAACGCTCCTTGGTTTGACCAGAGAACTGTGGCTCAGAAAACTTAAGTGACAGGATATAGTTCACTCCATCCCATACATCTTCTGCTGTCAGTTTTACACTACGTGGCAATAAGTTATGAATATCACAAAACTCACGCAAGGCTTCCAAAATACCAGTGCGCAATCCATTGACGTGTGTACCACCCTGAGCCGTCGGAATCAGGTTTACATAGCTTTCTTGAATCGGCGTCCCACCATCAGGCAACCAAGACAACGCAAAGGTAATACCTGCTCGCTCGCCACTTTTTGCCTCATAGTTATAATAAAACGGTGCTTCCGGCAAGGTCTCAAGACCGTCTAGTTGCTCGTTTAAATACTCAACCACCCCATCGGTAAATTGCCACACAACTTTTTCATTATTAATCTCATCGGTGAACTCAATCGTTAGCCCAGCGGCCAAAACTGCCTTAGCTTTCAAGTTATGCTTGAGCTGTTTAACATTAAATTTCGGTGAATCAAAGAAACTACCATCGGCCCAAAAATGTACTTTGGTACCGCGCTTACGCTTGTTCGAGCTGACGGCCTCAGTCAAAGGCGTTACTGGCGCACCATTTTCAAACGCCATATCAAACTGTGTGCTATCACGCCATACCGTGACCTCGACCCGTGTTGATAGGGCATTGACGACAGAGATACCCACGCCATGCAGGCCGCCAGAAACCTCATAATTGGAGGTCGAAAATTTACCACCGGCATGTAAACGGGTTAAAATCAGCTCAATACCTGATTGATTAAACTCTGGATGGATATCAGTCGGCATACCGCGACCGTCATCTTCGACGGACAATGACCCATCACTATACAACTGAACCTTGATAGTCTTTGCATGACCAGCCAATGCTTCATCAACTGAGTTATCGATAACCTCTTGTGCCAAATGGTTAGGGCGCGTGGTATCGGTATACATCCCTGGGCGACGGCGTACTGGCTCAAGTCCTTCTAAAACTTCTAACGATTGCGCATTATATTGACTCACAAATGCATCCTTAATTATTCATGTACGATTAATTCTATTAAGCCATTATAACGAAAAATAGCGACGGTAACGCTAATAGTCCGTCGCTCACGTCATATAATGTCGTCTATTTAGGCTTATACTAAATTCTGTAGGATATCCATCACCATCGGCAGCTGATCCCGAAAGTCACTAAAGCGATGATCGCCACCTTCCTGCAAAGTAACCCGTGCATCAAGCCCTCTATAAAAATCTCTTGATAAATACGGATTCAGAAGCTCATCACCCTCTTTGATAAAGACCGCCATTTTATTAGGATAGTTAATCGATCCTAAAGGATGTGCTGCAAACCATTGCAAATCTGAATGAGTAATATGCCAACCACCCGCTGTTGTATGTAAAATCTCATTGTTCAATATTTTACTTTCTCCACTAGCCGTTGAAGACGATTCACTAGCAAAGCGTTGCAACGTGATATGTGGCTGCGTACTAGGATTTAGCAGTAAAGCCGCACAGCCTGTATGATTACTCACTAGAGTAGAAAAGTAGCCACCTAACGAGCTACCTATCAGTACCGTTTCAGCATCTCTATTTAATTGAGTTACCAACTTGACTAGCTGCTCAAAAACTTGCTCAGGAGCACTATTCAGATCAGGGCGATATACGCTGATATCAGGATGATACAGCTGACAATATTTTTCTAACAGTACTCCTTTAGTAGAATTGGCATCACTGTCTAATCCATGAATATAAATAATGTTCACGTATCATCTCTCTTATTAATTTTGTTATGATTATCTTATATAGCCATTAGAGCTAAGCATAGCACCCGCTAAACAAAAATTATAACAATAAAATGGCACACTATTATTCAGCATTTGCGACATAATAATGTTTTGCAATGAGGCTAGACAATAAATTAGGCAAGTTAAAGGAATAACGATAATAGCAATGGAGTCGCCATGAATCAGCAGTTTGAACTGTTCGAGATTGCCAATCCATGCATTGGTGTATGCCAAAGCAATAAAAAAGGCTATTGCTTTGGCTGCTTGCGTAGTCGGACCGAGCGTCAGTTATGGCATGATATGACGACTGAACAGCGTCGCGAGGTGCTACGACTAGTCTCTGGACGTAAGCTACGCATCGAACAGATGAGGCAACGCAAAGGCGAACAATTAGGATTTAATTTTGAAGAAATAATAGAGATAGGTGAATTATTTTGACAGAGAAAAACTGTCGTAGATGGTAGACAGTTCAAACTAAAAATATTTATTAAGTAAATTTGGCTGAAATATATATCCAATACCCTAAAAGCAATATGAGTAAGCTCCATGATAGTGAAAAGCACAAGTAATATGACTCGTTATCAAGTACCACATAAAAGTAAATAGCCAGTCCAATACTTACTAACAGAGATGCTGAATATGCGATAAGTAAGGTAAACAAAACCGTATTTTCAAATTTGGATAAAGTTGGACTATTTTCGGCACAAATATGAAGAAGAAAACCAAGTGAAAAAGCCCCACCAATTGTAATATGCAAAAATGATATTAGAACCAGTGACCAGATGGGAGCCTTTCCTAAAAACTGTGTAACTGCTTATAATCCACTAACCGGAGAATAAGCAATGGCTACTCAATCTGACATTAAAAAACTGGCCGAGCAAATGGCTGGTAGCATGAATAGCTTTGATGACATCAAAGACTTCCAAAAGCAGCTCATGCAATCCTTTATCGATACTGCCTTAGAGGCTGAGATGGAAGACCATCTCGGCTACCCCAAACATGAAAAGGCGGATAAACCTAATAAGCGTAACGGGCACACTAAAAAGACCGTCCGCAGTGACACAGGTGACCTTGAGATCTCCACCCCAAGAGACCGCGGTGGCAGCTTTGAGCCTGTACTCGTTAGTAAGCATCAAACCCGTATCTCAGGTCTTGATGATAAAATCATATTCCTTTACGCTAAGGGTCAAACCACCACCGAGATCGTAGAGAGCATTAAAGAGCTCTACGATGTCGACATCTCAAGCTCTCTTGTCTCAAGAGTCACCGATAACATATTAGAGGACATCACCGCTTGGCAGAACCGGCCGCTGAGCAGTGTTTATCCTATTGTCTATCTAGACTGCATTGTCGTCAAAGTACGTCAAGATAAGCAGATTATCAACAAAGCCATTTACTTAGCGCTAGGTGTTGCTCTTGATGGTAAAAAAGAGCTGCTTGGTATGTGGTTATCAGAGAATGAAGGCGCTAAGTTCTGGCTAGGCGTTCTCACTGAACTACAAAACCGCGGGGTACAAGATATCTTCATTGCCTGTGTCGACGGCTTAAAGGGCTTCCCTGATGCCATTAACACCGTCTACCCCAACGCTCAGGTTCAGCTGTGTATCGTACACATGGTGCGTTATTCCATGAAGTTTGTACCATGGACGGATAAGAAGGCAGTAGCGGCTGACTTAAAGGCCATCTACGGCGCTGATACGCTTGAGATAGCAGAGGCCAATCTTGAGCACTTTGATGAGGTGTGGGGTGATAAATACCCGCACGTGATCAAGTCTTGGCGCAGCAATTGGGAGGGCTTAACGGTGTTCTTTGAGTATCCTAAAGACATCAGGAAAGCGATTTATACCACTAATGCGATTGAGTCGCTAAACAGCGTGATTCGGACAGCGGTGAATAAGCGTAAGGTGTTCCCGTCTGACCAGGCGGCGTTTAAAGTGGTGTACTTGGCAACCCAGCAGGCATCCAAAAAGTGGTCGATGCCGATTCGTAACTGGACGGCTGCTCTTAATCGCTTTATGATTATGTTTGATGATCGTATCAGCAGGCATTTAATCTAAAGGGCAGTTACACAGAATCTGGGATGGTCTCCCAGATGGACATAAGCTTTCCCTTCTTAACCTGATATTTATTTCAATAAGTTATTATACGTTTTACCATTTTACTGGATCAGTTTTAAAATCGGATGCCTTAACTCTTTGTAGCTCACTAAAGTTAGAGGGTAATTTTTCAAACACCTCAATTAAAGTATCATTAAATGCTTTTAAGCCAAAGTTTGTACTCATACCTTCTTGCCAATTGTCCCAAGTTTTTTTTACTAACTCTATTAGACCTACGTAAATAAATTTGTTCGTTGCATAAATCCATATAATTATATACTTCATTATGAACAGCATTAGCCTCAGATAAACCAAGCTCTTCACCAATTAATGCTTTATAAGGTATACGCTGTATTATATCGCGATATTCTTTACTTATTGAATCTGCAAATATCGTTCTCTGCTGTAGAAAATTTTGTCTCAACTGATAAATAGCAGCAAGAAGACCTAAAAAAGTCATATATAAAGCTAAAGAATCTATATTCACATCTAACTCCTGAAGAATAAAGCCTGATTCAAACAACTTATCATGACTACCTTTTGAATGGCGTCAGATCTATTTTTTCAAACTCACATACTGCTTTTATAGTAGGATTTTCACTTAATCGATTTAGATACACCACCAAGTTGGTATAGTCTATCGGTGATTTCTCCAATACTAATGACCACTCCGCCAACATAAATAAGAAATAGTCACATGCCGATAGTTTTTCACCAAGCAAGAAATCATTAGAATCAAGCTGATTGTCTATTATAGACAATGCCTCTCCAATACGATCATCTTGAGCAGATATAATATTGGGTATATTGCTTTCGTCGTTAGTATGGCGATGTGGATAATAACGAACCATCAATTCCGCTTGTAACGTATTATTCAAGAATGCAATCCATTGAAAAAATAGCGGTCGTCTAGGATCGCCAATAGGTGGCATTAACTCATATTTTGGATATAATTCACAAATATGAATGCAAATAGCAGGACTTTCAAAAATTGGCTGCTCGTCATCAACCAGCGTTGGAATACGCCCAGCAGGATTTAGCTTCAAATAGTCAGCTGATTTGTGACCTTCACTCTCTCGTTCGACAAGTACTAACTCGTAATCTGCTTTTACATGATGAAGTAGAAAATGTGGTGCTAAGCTAGCATTGTTTGGGTAATAATAAAGCTTAAGCAAAGTAGACCTCACCTTAAGATTAATAGAGACTTATAACAGCTGATCATCTTAACAATGAACGGCACACTCTACCTGATACTAATAAGTTATTCTTCCATCTGCCATTTATCATCTACCCAAACTGCATCAGTATCGTCTAAATGTACATGCCAATCTGCATCAGTCACCGCAAGACGGATATCAGTCAAACATTCTAGCCAATGACCAAGCGTATATATAAGATCCTCAACATCCATGCTAGAAGATATTTTCGTGGCACCTGCTAATATTACCTCTGACTCACTATCATCATAGGCGTAAAGATCAAAAGACTCAGCATCTTCTGTGTGCTCAAAGTTGTCATTATATTTACCAATGATTGATGCAACCTCTTCTTGCTCTTGAAGGGTTAAAGGAGTAGTACGCTCTGCAGTGTAGTAGAATGAAATGCCCATGATATGCTCCAAAATAAATAATAAGTGAAGGTGACTGTTAGGTATTAATAGATAATACCACACCATTCCTCGTTAATTTGATCCAACCCCCAGGCAAAAGAAAACCCCCAACGCGTGAGCATTGGGGGTTTAACTTTGAATAGAGAGCTGACGATGACCTACTCTCACATGGACGAATCCACACTACCATTGGCGCAACGATGTTTCACTTCTGAGTTCGGGAAGGGATCAGGTGGGGCCATCGCGCTATTGTCGTCAGCAAAGGGGGTTAGATATGAGTCTGTTGTTTTTATTGTTTGACTATAAATTTTACTTTTTAGTCGATCAACTTATAACCTAACTGAATCAAGGTTAAAGGTGATATCGAAATATTCTCTCTTTATTCTATAAGCCACTACAGCTTATACAAGATAGATTAATTAGACTTGTATACAAACCACTTGGGTGTTGTATGGTCAAGCCAAACGAGCAATTAGTACAGGTTAGCTACATGCATCGCTGCACTTCCACACCCTGCCTATCAACGTCCTAGTCTTGAACGGCTCTTTAGGGAAATCTAATCTTGAGGTGGGCTTCCCGCTTAGATGCTTTCAGCGGTTATCCCATCCGAACGTAGCTACCGGGCAATGCCACTGGCGTGACAACCCGAACACCAGAGGTTCGTCCACTCTGGTCCTCTCGTACTAGGAGCAGATCCTCTCAAATTTCCAACGCCCACGGTAGATAGGGACCGAACTGTCTCACGACGTTCTAAACCCAGCTCGCGTACCTCTTTAAATGGCGAACAGCCATACCCTTAGGACCTGCTTCAGCCCTAGGATGAGATGAGCCGACATCGAGGTGCCAAACACCGCCGTCGATATGAACTCTTGGGCGGTATCAGCCTGTTATCCCCAGAGTACCTTTTATCCGTTGAGCGATGGCCCTTCCATACAGAACCACCGGATCACTAAGACCTACTTTCGTACCTGCTCGACTTGTGGGTCTCGCAGTTAAGCGCGCTTTTGCCTTTATACTCTACGACCGATTTCCGACCGGTCTGAGCGCACCTTCGTACTCCTCCGTTACTCTTTAGGAGGAGACCGCCCCAGTCAAACTACCCACCATACATTGTCCTCGGTATTGTTATACCTGAGTTAGAACCCCAACATGACCAGGGTGGTATTTCAAGATTGGCTCCACAAACACTAGCGTGTCTGCTTCAAAGCCTCCCACCTATCCTGCACAAGTCAGGTCAAAGTTCAATGTAAAGCTGTAGTAAAGGTTCACGGGGTCTTTCCGTCTAGCCGCGGGTACACAGCATCTTCACTGCGATTTCGATTTCACTGAGTCTCTGCTGGAGACAGCGCTGCCATCATTATGTCATTCGTGCAGGTCGGAACTTACCCGACAAGGAATTTCGCTACCTTAGGACCGTTATAGTTACGGCCGCCGTTTACTGGGGCTTCGATCAAGAGCTTCGCTTACGCTAACCCCATCAATTAACCTTCCAGCACCGGGCAGACATCACACCCTATACGTCCACTTTCGTGTTTGCAGAGTGCTGTGTTTTTAATAAACAGTTGCAGCAGCCTGGTATCTGCGACTGCCAGCAGCTCAAGGAGCGTGTCCTATCACCACCAACAGCGTACCTTCTCCCGAAGTTACGGTGCCATTTTGCCTAGTTCCTTCAGCAGAGTTCTCTCAAGCGCCTTGGTATTCTCTACCTGATCACCTGTGTCGGTTTAGGGTACGATTCGTTTATAACTATTGCTTAGAAGCTTTTCCTGGAAGCATGGTATTTGCCACTTCACTGTACAAGTACAGCTTGCTATCAGATCTCAGCCATGTAGTAGCCCGGATTTACCTAAGCCACAAGCCTACATCCTTTCACCTGGACAACCAACGCCAGGCTGACATAACCTTCTCCGTCCCTCCATCGCATTATAAACAAGTATCAGAATATTAACTGATTTCCCATCGACTACGCCTTCCGGCCTCGCCTTAGGGTCGACTCACCCAGCCCCGATTAACGTTGGACTGGAACCCTTGATCTTCCGGCGTGCGAGCTTTTCACTCGCATTATCGTTACTCACGTCAGCATTCGCTCTTGTGATACCTCCAGCATGCCTTACGACACACCTTCACAGGCTTACACAACGCTCCCCTACCACTTGAAAACAAATTCAAATCCGCAGCTTCGGCTCCTAGTTTGAGCCCCGTTACATCTTCCGCGCAGGCCGACTCGACTAGTGAGCTATTACGCTTTCTTTAAAGGATGGCTGCTTCTAAGCCAACCTCCTAGCTGTCTATGCCTTCCCACCTCGTTTCCCACTTAACTAGGAATTTGGGGCCTTAGCTGGCGGTCTGGGTTGTTTCCCTCTCCACAATGGACGTTAGCACCCACTGTGTGTCTCCCGGATATCACTCATCGGTATTCGGAGTTTGCATCGGTTTGGTAAGTCGGTATGACCCCCTAGCCGAAACAGTGCTCTACCCCCAATGGTGTTCGTCCGAGGCGCTACCTAAATAGCTTTCGGGGAGAACCAGCTATCACCGAGTTTGATTAGCCTTTCACCCCTATCCACAAGTCATCCCCTGGCTTTTCAACGACAGTGGGTTCGGTCCTCCGGTGCCTGTTACGGCACTTTCAACCTGCTCATGGATAGATCACTCGGTTTCGGGTCTATACCCTGCAACTAAACGCCCTATTAAGACTCGGTTTCCCTACGGCTCCCTAAACGGTTAACCTTGCTACAGAATATAAGTCGCTGACCCATTATACAAAAGGTACGCAGTCACTCCAATAAATTGAAGCTCCTACTGCTTGTACGCACACGGTTTCAGGTTCTATTTCACTCCCCTCACAGGGGTTCTTTTCGCCTTTCCCTCACGGTACTGGTTCACTATCGGTCAGTCAGGAGTATTTAGCCTTGGAGGATGGTCCCCCATCTTCAAACAGGATTTCTCGTGCCCCGCTCTACTTAATATGTTAACTCTAATGTTTCGAATACAGGACTATCACCTACTACGGTCAGCTTTCCCACGCTGTTCTTCTACATTAGAATTAATCGGCTTCTCCCCGTTCGCTCGCCGCTACTAGGGAATCTCATTTGATGTCTATTCCTAAGGGTACTGAGATGTTTCACTTCCCCTCGTTCGCTTCTTGTACAAGTACAAGATACCTACCTTATGGTAGGTGGGTTTCCCCATTCAGAAATCTCCGGATCACAGGATATTGCCGCCTCCCCCGAAGCTTATCGCAGGCTGTCACGTCTTTCATCGCCTCTGACTGCCAAGGCATCCACCATGTGCGCTTCATTACTTGACCATACAACCCCAAGTAGTCTCTCGACTTCTAAGTGTCGTACAATCTAATTATGATAACGATATCACCTAATTTTATACGCTTGATTCAGTTCTCTTATTACTTTTTTAATAACTCACCCCTGGGATAACAACTGATGTCGTTAAGAGGTGAGTTATTAAGGTTAAGAAGTGCGTGAACACGCTCTTCCTAACCCAGACTCATATCTATGTTTTTAAATAGTTCCTACTCTCTCGTCGAGTAGCAGGTTCTGTATAAAACAGAAAGAAGTAATCTTGCCAATATAATGGCGAATCACTTGTTTCTATTTAATACCTATTTTATTTATTAGCATCTAAAGTTTCGTATTTATAGTGGTGGAGCCAAACGGAGTCGAACCGTTGACCTCCTGCGTGCAAGGCAGGCGCTCTACCAACTGAGCTATGGCCCCGTAAATAATGGTAGGCCTGGGCAGACTTGAACTGCCGACCCCCGCGTTATCAACACGGTGCTCTAACCAGCTGAGCTACAGGCCTTTGTATGCCTACAAAGGCAAAAGCTAATAAATACTAGCTTAAACTAAAGAACAACTTGTTGTGAATTCTTGCTGACCGAATGTCATCTATAAGGAGGTGATCCAGCCGCAGGTTCCCCTACGGCTACCTTGTTACGACTTCACCCCAGTCATCAACCACACCGTGGTGAACGCCTCCCCGAAGGTTAAGCTATCCACTTCTGGTGCAATCAACTCCCATGGTGTGACGGGCGGTGTGTACAAGGCCCGGGAACGTATTCACCGCGGCATTCTGATCCGCGATTACTAGCGATTCCTACTTCATGGAGTCGAGTTGCAGACTCCAATCTGGACTACGATAGGCTTTTTGAGATTCGCATCACATCGCTGTGTAGCTGCCCTCTGTACCTACCATTGTAGCACGTGTGTAGCCCTGGTCGTAAGGGCCATGATGACTTGACGTCGTCCCCGCCTTCCTCCAGTTTGTCACTGGCAGTATCCTTAGAGTTCCCGGCTTAACCCGCTGGTAACTAAGGACAAGGGTTGCGCTCGTTGCGGGACTTAACCCAACATCTCACGACACGAGCTGACGACAGCCATGCCATGCAGCACCTGTATTCTAATTCCCGAAGGCACTCCCGCATCTCTGCAGGATTCTAGATATGTCAAGACCAGGTAAGGTTCTTCGCGTTGCATCGAATTAAACCACATGCTCCACCGCTTGTGCGGGCCCCCGTCAATTCATTTGAGTTTTAACCTTGCGGCCGTACTCCCCAGGCGGTCTACTTATTGCGTTAGCTGCGTCACTAAGTCCTCAAGGGACCCAACGACTAGTAGACATCGTTTACGGCGTGGACTACCAGGGTATCTAATCCTGTTTGCTACCCACGCTTTCGAGCCTCAGTGTCAGTATTATGCCAGAAGGCTGCCTTCGCCATCGGTATTCCTCCAGATCTCTACGCATTTCACCGCTACACCTGGAATTCTACCTTCCTCTCACATACTCTAGCTCTACAGTTTCAGATGCAGTTCCCAGGTTGAGCCCGGGGATTTCACATCTGACTTATAGAGCCACCTACGCTCCCTTTACGCCCAGTAATTCCGATTAACGCTTGCACCCTCTGTATTACCGCGGCTGCTGGCACAGAGTTAGCCGGTGCTTATTCTGCAGCTAATGTCATCGTCCGTGGGTATTAACCACGGAGTCTTCTTCACTGCTTAAAGTGCTTTACAACCAAAAGGCCTTCTTCACACACGCGGCATGGCTGGATCAGGGTTTCCCCCATTGTCCAATATTCCCCACTGCTGCCTCCCGTAGGAGTCCGGGCCGTGTCTCAGTCCCGGTGTGGCTGATCATCCTCTCAGACCAGCTACAGATCGTCGCCATGGTAGGCCTTTACCCCACCATCTAGCTAATCCGACTTAGGCTCATCTAATAGCGAGAGCAGTAAACTGCCCCCTTTCTCCCGTAGGTCGTATGCGGTATTAATACGAGTTTCCCCGTGCTATCCCCCACTACTAGGTAGATTCCTAAGTATTACTCACCCGTCCGCCGCTCGACGCCTGATAGCAAGCTATCATCGTTTCCGCTCGACTTGCATGTGTTAAGCCTGCCGCCAGCGTTCAATCTGAGCCATGATCAAACTCTTCAGTTTAATCTTGCTATGAAGTCCTTTAAAGAGACTTCTAAACTTGGCTCATCTAATCTGGCAAAATCGCTAAAAATTATGTTCGTAATGAATTAACTTTGAGTTTTTTTACTGTCTTAAATGATAATTTTTATAGTTAGAATTCTATCGAAAAGATAGTCAACCAACTTTATTTTTTAACATTCTGAATCAGCAAAAATCCACACAAGTTGTTCTTTAGTTATGCTTTTAAATAATGCCTAATCACTGTCGTCCAGTGTTAGTATTCTAACTAAACAGTCATAGCCAATGTGGCTTATCCTATTTAGCGAGCTGACTATCATATCATGTTTTAATAGTCTGTCAACTTCTTTTTTTATCTCGTTTCAATGAGTTAACTGGGTTTTAATTAAGTAATTATCTCCTAATTACTGCCAGTTCTCCCTGTTGAGGGGCGTATTATAGACGCTTTAAATCTTGAGTCAAGAGGTATTCTAATTTAATTCAAATAAACTTGGTTATGGCTGTTTTATTGGCTTTTTCAACGATTTAAATTTTAGATTCAGGCAAAAGAAAACCCCCTTTGACATAAGTCAAAGGGGGTTTTCTAGGAATAGAGAGCTGACGATGACCTACTCTCACATGGACGAATCCACACTACCATTGGCGCAACGATGTTTCACTTCTGAGTTCGGGAAGGGATCAGGTGGGGCCATCGCGCTATTGTCGTCAGCAAAGGGGGTTAGATATGAGTCTGTTGTTTTTATTGTTTGACTATAAATTTTACTTTTTAGTCGATCAACTTATAACCTAACTGAATCAAGGTTAAAGGTGATATCGAAATATTCTCTCTTTATTCTATAAGCCACTACAGCTTATACAAGATAGATTAATTAGACTTGTATACAAACCACTTGGGTGTTGTATGGTCAAGCCAAACGAGCAATTAGTACAGGTTAGCTACATGCATCGCTGCACTTCCACACCCTGCCTATCAACGTCCTAGTCTTGAACGGCTCTTTAGGGAAATCTAATCTTGAGGTGGGCTTCCCGCTTAGATGCTTTCAGCGGTTATCCCATCCGAACGTAGCTACCGGGCAATGCCACTGGCGTGACAACCCGAACACCAGAGGTTCGTCCACTCTGGTCCTCTCGTACTAGGAGCAGATCCTCTCAAATTTCCAACGCCCACGGTAGATAGGGACCGAACTGTCTCACGACGTTCTAAACCCAGCTCGCGTACCTCTTTAAATGGCGAACAGCCATACCCTTAGGACCTGCTTCAGCCCTAGGATGAGATGAGCCGACATCGAGGTGCCAAACACCGCCGTCGATATGAACTCTTGGGCGGTATCAGCCTGTTATCCCCAGAGTACCTTTTATCCGTTGAGCGATGGCCCTTCCATACAGAACCACCGGATCACTAAGACCTACTTTCGTACCTGCTCGACTTGTGGGTCTCGCAGTTAAGCGCGCTTTTGCATACTCTACGACCGATTTCCGACCGGTCTGAGCGCACCTTCGTACTCCTCCGTTACTCTTTAGGAGGAGACCGCCCCAGTCAAACTACCCACCATACATTGTCCTCGGTATTGTTATACCTGAGTTAGAACCCCAACATGACCAGGGTGGTATTTCAAGATTGGCTCCACAAACACAAGCGTGTCTGCTTCAAAGCCTCCCACCTGTCCTGCACAAGTCAGGTCAAAGTTCAATGTAAAGCTGTAGTAGAGG
This sequence comes from Psychrobacter fjordensis, assembly GCF_904845995.1. Classification (NCBI taxonomy): domain Bacteria; kingdom Pseudomonadati; phylum Pseudomonadota; class Gammaproteobacteria; order Moraxellales; family Moraxellaceae; genus Psychrobacter; species Psychrobacter fjordensis. The sequence continues at coordinate 1,106,972 of NZ_CAJGYP010000001.1, read as the reverse complement.
TTCACGGGGTCTTTCCGTCTAGCCGCGGGTACACAGCATCTTCACTGCGATTCCGATTTCACTGAGTCTCTGCTGGAGACAGCGCTGCCATCATTATGTCATTCGTGCAGGTCGGAACTTACCCGACAGGGAATTTCGCTACCTTAGGACCGTTATAGTTACGGCCGCCGTTTACTGGGGCTTCGATCAAGAGCTTCGCTTACGCTAACCCCATCAATTAACCTTCCAGCACCGGGCAGACATCACACCCTATACGTCACTTTCGTGTTTGCAGAGTGCTGTGTTTTTAATAAACAGTTGCAGCAGCCTGGTATCTGCGACTGCCAGCAGCTCAAGGAGCGTGTCCTATCACCACCAACAGCGTACCTTCTCCCGAAGTTACGGTACCATTTTGCCTAGTTCCTTCAGCAGAGTTCTCTCAAGCGCCTTGGTATTCTCTACCTGATCACCTGTGTCGGTTTAGGGTACGATTCGTTTATAACTATTGCTTAGAAGCTTTTCCTGGAAGCATGGTATTTGCCACTTCACTGTACAAGTACAGCTTGCTATCAGATCTCAGCCATGTAGTAGCCCGGATTTACCTAAGCCACAAGCCTACATCCTTTCACCTGGACAACCAACGCCAGGCTGACATAACCTTCTCCGTCCCTCCATCGCATTATAAACAAGTATCAGAATATTAACTGATTTCCCATCGACTACGCCTTTCGGCCTCGCCTTAGGGTCGACTCACCCAGCCCCGATTAACGTTGGACTGGAACCCTTGATCTTCCGGCGTGCGAGCTTTTCACTCGCATTATCGTTACTCACGTCAGCATTCGCTCTTGTGATACCTCCAGCATGCCTTACGACACACCTTCACAGGCTTACACAACGCTCCCTACCACTTGAAAACAAATTCAAATCCGCAGCTTCGGCTCCTAGTTTGAGCCCCGTTACATCTTCCGCGCAGGCCGACTCGACTAGTGAGCTATTACGCTTTCTTTAAAGGATGGCTGCTTCTAAGCCAACCTCCTAGCTGTCTATGCCTTCCCACCTCGTTTCCCACTTAACTAGGAATTTGGGGCCTTAGCTGGCGGTCTGGGTTGTTTCCCTCTCCACAATGGACGTTAGCACCCACTGTGTGTCTCCCGGATATCACTCATCGGTATTCGGAGTTTGCATCGGTTTGGTAAGTCGGTATGACCCCCTAGCCGAAACAGTGCTCTACCCCCAATGGTGTTCGTCCGAGGCGCTACCTAAATAGCTTTCGGGGAGAACCAGCTATCACCGTTTGATTAGCCTTTCACCCCTATCCACAAGTCATCCCCTGGCTTTTCAACGACAGTGGGTTCGGTCCTCCGGTGCCTGTTACGGCACTTTCAACCTGCTCATGGATAGATCACTCGGTTTCGGGTCTATACCCTGCAACTAAACGCCCTATTAAGACTCGGTTTCCCTACGGCTCCCTAAACGGTTAACCTTGCTACAGAATATAAGTCGCTGACCCATTATACAAAAGGTACGCAGTCACTCCAATAAATTGAAGCTCCTACTGCTTGTACGCACACGGTTTCAGGTTCTATTTCACTCCCCTCACAGGGGTTCTTTTCGCCTTTCCCTCACGGTACTGGTTCACTATCGGTCAGTCAGGAGTATTTAGCCTTGGAGGATGGTCCCCCATCTTCAAACAGGATTTCTCGTGCCCCGCTCTACTTAATATGTTAACTCTAATGTTTCGAATACAGGACTATCACCTACTACGGTCAGCTTCCCACGCTGTTCTTCTACATTAGAATTAATCGGCTTCTCCCCGTTCGCTCGCCGCTACTAGGGAATCTCATTTGATGTCTATTCCTAAGGGTACTGAGATGTTTCACTTCCCCTCGTTCGCTTCTTGTACAAGTACAAGATACCTACCTTATGGTAGGTGGGTTTCCCCATTCAGAAATCTCCGGATCACAGGATATTGCCGCCTCCCCGAAGCTTATCGCAGGCTGTCACGTCTTTCATCGCCTCTGACTGCCAAGGCATCCACCATGTGCGCTTCATTACTTGACCATACAACCCCAAGTAGTCTCTCGACTTCTAAGTGTCATACAATCTAATTATGATAACGATATCACCTAATTTTATACGCTTGATTCAGTTCTCTTATTACTTTTTTAATAACTCACCCCTGGGATAACAACTGATGTCGTTAAGAGGTGAGTTATTAAGGTTAAGAAGTGCGCGTGAACACGCTCTTCCTAACCCAGACTCATATCTATGTTTTTAAATAGTTCCTACTCGTCGAGTAGCAGGTTCTGTATAAAACAGAAAGAAGTAATCTTGCCAATATAATGGCGAATCACTTGTTTCTATTTAATACCTATTTTATTTATTAGCATCTAAAGTTTCGTATTTATAGTGGTGGAGCCAAACGGAGTCGAACCGTTGACCTCCTGCGTGCAAGGCAGGCGCTCTACCAACTGAGCTATGGCCCCGTAAATAATGGTAGGCCTGGGCAGACTTGAACTGCCGACCCCCGCGTTATCAACACGGTGCTCTAACCAGCTGAGCTACAGGCCTTTGTATGCCTACAAAGGCAAAAGCTAATAAATACTAGCTTAAACTAAAGAACAACTTGTTGTGAATTCTTGCTGACCGAATGTCATCTATAAGGAGGTGATCCAGCCGCAGGTTCCCCTACGGCTACCTTGTTACGACTTCACCCCAGTCATCAACCACACCGTGGTGAACGCCTCCCCGAAGGTTAAGCTATCCACTTCTGGTGCAATCAACTCCCATGGTGTGACGGGCGGTGTGTACAAGGCCCGGGAACGTATTCACCGCGGCATTCTGATCCGCGATTACTAGCGATTCCTACTTCATGGAGTCGAGTTGCAGACTCCAATCTGGACTACGATAGGCTTTTTGAGATTCGCATCACATCGCTGTGTAGCTGCCCTCTGTACCTACCATTGTAGCACGTGTGTAGCCCTGGTCGTAAGGGCCATGATGACTTGACGTCGTCCCCGCCTTCCTCCAGTTTGTCACTGGCAGTATCCTTAGAGTTCCCGGCTTAACCCGCTGGTAACTAAGGACAAGGGTTGCGCTCGTTGCGGGACTTAACCCAACATCTCACGACACGAGCTGACGACAGCCATGCAGCACCTGTATTCTAATTCCCGAAGGCACTCCCGCATCTCTGCAGGATTCTAGATATGTCAAGACCAGGTAAGGTTCTTCGCGTTGCATCGAATTAAACCACATGCTCCACCGCTTGTGCGGGCCCCCGTCAATTCATTTGAGTTTTAACCTTGCGGCCGTACTCCCCAGGCGGTCTACTTATTGCGTTAGCTGCGTCACTAAGTCCTCAAGGGACCCAACGACTAGTAGACATCGTTTACGGCGTGGACTACCAGGGTATCTAATCCTGTTTGCTACCCACGCTTTCGAGCCTCAGTGTCAGTATTATGCCAGAAGGCTGCCTTCGCCATCGGTATTCCTCCAGATCTCTACGCATTTCACCGCTACACCTGGAATTCTACCTTCCTCTCACATACTCTAGCTCTACAGTTTCAGATGCAGTTCCCAGGTTGAGCCCGGGGATTTCACATCTGACTTATAGAGCCACCTACGCTCCCTTTACGCCCAGTAATTCCGATTAACGCTTGCACCCTCTGTATTACCGCGGCTGCTGGCACAGAGTTAGCCGGTGCTTATTCTGCAGCTAATGTCATCGTCCGTGGGTATTAACCACGGAGTCTTCTTCACTGCTTAAAGTGCTTTACAACCAAAAGGCCTTCTTCACACACGCGGCATGGCTGGATCAGGGTTTCCCCCATTGTCCAATATTCCCCACTGCTGCCTCCCGTAGGAGTCCGGGCCGTGTCTCAGTCCCGGTGTGGCTGATCATCCTCTCAGACCAGCTACAGATCGTCGCCATGGTAGGCCTTTACCCCACCATCTAGCTAATCCGACTTAGGCTCATCTAATAGCGAGAGCAGTAAACTGCCCCCTTTCTCCCGTAGGTCGTATGCGGTATTAATACGAGTTTCCCCGTGCTATCCCCCACTACTAGGTAGATTCCTAAGTATTACTCACCCGTCCGCCGCTCGACGCCTGATAGCAAGCTATCATCGTTTCCGCTCGACTTGCATGTGTTAAGCCTGCCGCCAGCGTTCAATCTGAGCCATGATCAAACTCTTCAGTTTAATCTTGCTATGAAGTCCTTTAAAGAGACTTCTAAACTTGGCTCATCTAATCTGGCAAAATCGCTAAAAATTATGTTCGTAATGAATTAACTTTGAGTTTTTTACTGTCTTAAAAGATAATTTTTATAGTTAGTATTCTATCGAAAGGATAGTCAACCAACTTTATTTTTTAACATTCTGAATCAGCAAAAATCCACACAAGTTGTTCTTTAGTTATGCTTTTAAATAATGCCTAATCACTGTCGTCCAGTGTTAGTATTCTAACTAAACAGTAATAGCCAATGTGGCTTATCCTATTTAGCGAGCTGACTATCATATCATGTTTTAATAGTCTGTCAACTTCTTTTTTTATCTCGTTTCAATGAGTTAACTGGGTTTTAATTAAGTAATTATCTCCTAATTACTGCCAGTTCTCCCTGTTGAGGGGCGTATTATAGACGCTTTAAATCTTGAGTCAAGAGGTATTCTAATTTAATTCAAATAAACTTGGTTATGGCTGTTTTATTGGCTTTTTCAACGATTTAAATTTTAGATTCAGGCAAAAGAAAACCCCCTTTGACATAAGTCAAAGGGGGTTTTCTAGGAATAGAGAGCTGACGATGACCTACTCTCACATGGACGAATCAACACTACCATTGGCGCAACGATGTTTCACTTCTGAGTTCGGGAAGGGATCAGGTGGGGCCATCGCGCTATTGTCGTCAGCAAAGGGGTTAGATATGAGTCTGTTGTTTTTATTGTTTGACTATAAATTTTACTTTTTAGTCGATCAACTTATAACCTAACTGAATCAAGGTTAAAGGTGATATCGAAATATTCTCTCTTTATTCTATAAGCCACTACAGCTTATACAAGATAGATTAATTAGACTTGCATACAAACCACTTGGGTGTTGTATGGTCAAGCCAAACGAGCAATTAGTACAGGTTAGCTACATGCATCGCTGCACTTCCACACCCTGCCTATCAACGTCCTAGTCTTGAACGGCTCTTTAGGGAAATCTAATCTTGAGGTGGGCTTCCCGCTTAGATGCTTTCAGCGGTTATCCCATCCGAACGTAGCTACCGGGCAATGCCACTGGCGTGACAACCCGAACACCAGAGGTTCGTCCACTCTGGTCCTCTCGTACTAGGAGCAGATCCTCTCAAATTTCCAACGCCCACGGTAGATAGGGACCGAACTGTCTCACGACGTTCTAAACCCAGCTCGCGTACCTCTTTAAATGGCGAACAGCCATACCCTTAGGACCTGCTTCAGCCCTAGGATGAGATGAGCCGACATCGAGGTGCCAAACACCGCCGTCGATATGAACTCTTGGGCGGTATCAGCCTGTTATCCCCAGAGTACCTTTTATCCGTTGAGCGATGGCCCTTCCATACAGAACCACCGGATCACTAAGACCTACTTTCGTACCTGCTCGACTTGTGGGTCTCGCAGTTAAGCGCGCTTTTGCCTTTATACTCTACGACCGATTTCCGACCGGTCTGAGCGCACCTTCGTACTCCTCCGTTACTCTTTAGGAGGAGACCGCCCCAGTCAAACTACCCACCATACATTGTCCTCGGTATTGTTATACCTGAGTTAGAACCCCAACATGACCAGGGTGGTATTTCAAGATTGGCTCCACAAACACTAGCGTGTCTGCTTCAAAGCCTCCCACCTATCCTGCACAAGTCAGGTCAAAGTTCAATGTAAAGCTGTAGTAAAGGTTCACGGGGTCTTTCCGTCTAGCCGCGGGTACACAGCATCTTCACTGCGATTTCGATTTCACTGAGTCTCTGCTGGAGACAGCGCTGCCATCATTATGTCATTCGTGCAGGTCGGAACTTACCCGACAAGGAATTTCGCTACCTTAGGACCGTTATAGTTACGGCCGCCGTTTACTGGGGCTTCGATCAAGAGCTTCGCTTACGCTAACCCCATCAATTAACCTTCCAGCACCGGGCAGACATCACACCCTATACGTCCACTTTCGTGTTTGCAGAGTGCTGTGTTTTTAATAAACAGTTGCAGCAGCCTGGTATCTGCGACTGCCAGCAGCTCAAGGAGCGTGTCCTATCACCACCAACAGCGTACCTTCTCCCGAAGTTACGGTACCATTTTGCCTAGTTCCTTCAGCAGAGTTCTCTCAAGCGCCTTGGTATTCTCTACCTGATCACCTGTGTCGGTTTAGGGTACGATTCGTTTATAACTATTGCTTAGAAGCTTTTCCTGGAAGCATGGTATTTGCCACTTCACTGTACAAGTACAGCTTGCTATCAGATCTCAGCCATGTAGTAGCCCGGATTTACCTAAGCCACAAGCCTACATCCTTTCACCTGGACAACCAACGCCAGGCTGACATAACCTTCTCCGTCCCTCCATCGCATTATAAACAAGTATCAGAATATTAACTGATTTCCCATCGACTACGCCTTTCGGCCTCGCCTTAGGGGTCGACTCACCCAGCCCCGATTAACGTTGGACTGGAACCCTTGATCTTCCGGCGTGCGAGCTTTTCACTCGCATTATCGTTACTCACGTCAGCATTCGCTCTTGTGATACCTCCAGCATGCCTTACGACACACCTTCACAGGCTTACACAACGCTCCCCTACCACTTGAAAACAAATTCAAATCCGCAGCTTCGGCTCCTAGTTTGAGCCCCGTTACATCTTCCGCGCAGGCCGACTCGACTAGTGAGCTATTACGCTTTCTTTAAAGGATGGCTGCTTCTAAGCCAACCTCCTAGCTGTCTATGCCTTCCCACCTCGTTTCCCACTTAACTAGGAATTTGGGGCCTTAGCTGGCGGTCTGGGTTGTTTCCCTCTCCACAATGGACGTTAGCACCCACTGTGTGTCTCCCGGATATCACTCATCGGTATTCGGAGTTTGCATCGGTTTGGTAAGTCGGTATGACCCCTAGCCGAAACAGTGCTCTACCCCCAATGGTGTTCGTCCGAGGCGCTACCTAAATAGCTTTCGGGAGAACCAGCTATCACCGAGTTTGATTAGCCTTTCACCCCTATCCACAAGTCATCCCCTGGCTTTTCAACGACAGTGGGTTCGGTCCTCCGGTGCCTGTTACGGCACTTTCAACCTGCTCATGGATAGATCACTCGGTTTCGGGTCTATACCCTGCAACTAAACGCCCTATTAAGACTCGGTTTCCCTACGGCTCCCTAAACGGTTAACCTTGCTACAGAATATAAGTCGCTGACCCATTATACAAAAGGTACGCAGTCACTCCAATAAATTGAAGCTCCTACTGCTTGTACGCACACGGTTTCAGGTTCTATTTCACTCCCCTCACAGGGGTTCTTTTCGCCTTTCCCTCACGGTACTGGTTCACTATCGGTCAGTCAGGAGTATTTAGCCTTGGAGGATGGACCCCCATCTTCAAACAGGATTTCTCGTGCCCCGCTCTACTTAATATGTTAACTCTAATGTTTCGAATACAGGACTATCACCTACTACGGTCAGCTTTCCCACGCTGTTCTTCTACATTAGAATTAATCGGCTTCTCCCCGTTCGCTCGCCGCTACTAGGGAATCTCATTTGATGTCTATTCCTAAGGGTACTGAGATGTTTCACTTCCCCTCGTTCGCTTCTTGTACAAGTACAAGATACCTACCTTATGGTAGGTGGGTTTCCCCATTCAGAAATCTCCGGATCACAGGATATTGCCGCCTCCCCGAAGCTTATCGCAGGCTGTCACGTCTTTCATCGCCTCTGACTGCCAAGGCATCCACCATGTGCGCTTCATTACTTGACCATACAACCCCAAGTAGTCTCTCGACTTCTAAGTGTCATACAATCTAATTATGATAACGATATCACCTAATTTTATACGCTTGATTCAGTTCTCTTATTACTTTTTTAATAACTCACCCCTGGGATAACAACTGATGTCGTTAAGAGGTGAGTTATTAAGGTTAAGTGCGCGTGAACACGCTCTTCCTAACCCAGACTCATAACTATGTTTTTAAATAGTTCCTACTCTCTCGTCGAGTAGCAGGTTCTGTATAAAACAGAAAGAAGTAATCTTGCCAATATAATGGCGAATCACTTGTTTCTATTTAATACCTATTTTATTTATTAGCATCTAAAGTTTCGTATTTATAGTGGTGGAGCCAAACGGAGTCGAACCGTTGACCTCCTGCGTGCAAGGCAGGCGCTCTACCAACTGAGCTATGGCCCCGTAAATAATGGTAGGCCTGGGCAGACTTGAACTGCCGACCCCCGCGTTATCAACACGGTGCTCTAACCAGCTGAGCTACAGGCCTTTGTATGCCTACAAAGGCAAAAGCTAATAAATACTAGCTTAAACTAAAGAACAACTTGTTGTGAATTCTTGCTGACCGAATGTCATCTATAAGGAGGTGATCCAGCCGCAGGTTCCCCTACGGCTACCTTGTTACGACTTCACCCCAGTCATCAACCACACCGTGGTGAACGCCTCCCCGAAGGTTAAGCTATCCACTTCTGGTGCAATCAACTCCCATGGTGTGACGGGCGGTGTGTACAAGGCCCGGGAACGTATTCACCGCGGCATTCTGATCCGCGATTACTAGCGATTCCTACTTCATGGAGTCGAGTTGCAGACTCCAATCTGGACTACGATAGGCTTTTTGAGATTCGCATCACATCGCTGTGTAGCTGCCCTCTGTGCCTACCATTGTAGCACGTGTGTAGCCCTGGTCGTAAGGGCCATGATGATGACTTGACGTCGTCCCCGCCTTCCTCCAGTTTGTCACTGGCAGTATCCTTAGAGTTCCCGGCTTAACCCGCTGGTAACTAAGGACAAGGGTTGCGCTCGTTGCGGGACTTAACCCAACATCTCACGACACGAGCTGACGACAGCCATGCAGCACCTGTATTCTAATTCCCGAAGGCACTCCCGCATCTCTGCAGGATTCTAGATATGTCAAGACCAGGTAAGGTTCTTCGCGTTGCATCGAATTAAACCACATGCTCCACCGCTTGTGCGGGCCCCCGTCAATTCATTTGAGTTTTAACCTTGCGGCCGTACTCCCCAGGCGGTCTACTTATTGCGTTAGCTGCGTCACTAAGTCCTCAAGGGACCCAACGACTAGTAGACATCGTTTACGGCGTGGACTACCAGGGTATCTAATCCTGTTTGCTACCCACGCTTTCGAGCCTCAGTGTCAGTATTATGCCAGAAGGCTGCCTTCGCCATCGGTATTCCTCCAGATCTCTACGCATTTCACCGCTACACCTGGAATTCTACCTTCCTCTCACATACTCTAGCTCTACAGTTTCAGATGCAGTTCCCAGGTTGAGCCCGGGGATTTCACATCTGACTTATAGAGCCACCTACGCTCCCTTTACGCCCAGTAATTCCGATTAACGCTTGCACCCTCTGTATTACCGCGGCTGCTGGCACAGAGTTAGCCGGTGCTTATTCTGCAGCTAATGTCATCGTCCGTGGGTATTAACCACGGAGTCTTCTTCACTGCTTAAAGTGCTTTACAACCAAAAGGCCTTCTTCACACACGCGGCATGGCTGGATCAGGGTTTCCCCCATTGTCCAATATTCCCCACTGCTGCCTCCCGTAGGAGTCCGGGCCGTGTCTCAGTCCCGGTGTGGCTGATCATCCTCTCAGACCAGCTACAGATCGTCGCCATGGTAGGCCTTTACCCCACCATCTAGCTAATCCGACTTAGGCTCATCTAATAGCGAGAGCAGTAAACTGCCCCCTTTCTCCCGTAGGTCGTATGCGGTATTAATACGAGTTTCCCCGTGCTATCCCCCACTACTAGGTAGATTCCTAAGTATTACTCACCCGTCCGCCGCTCGACGCCTGATAGCAAGCTATCATCGTTTCCGCTCGACTTGCATGTGTTAAGCCTGCCGCCAGCGTTCAATCTGAGCCATGATCAAACTCTTCAGTTTAATCTTGCTATGAAGTCCTTTAAAGAGACTTCTAAACTTGGCTCATCTAATCTGGCAAAATCGCTAAAAATTATGTTCGTAATGAATTAACTTTGAGTTTTTTTACTGTCTTAAATGATAATTTTTATAGTTAGTATTCTATCGAAAAGATAGTCAACCAACTTTATTTTTTAACATTCTGAATCAGCAAAAATCCACACAAGTTGTTCTTTAGTTATGCTTTTAAATAATGCCTAATCACTGTCGTCCAGTGTTAGTATTCTAACTAAACAGTCATAGCCAATGTGGCTTATCCTATTTAGCGAGCTGACTATCATATCATTTTTTAATAGTCTGTCAACTTCTTTTTTTATCTCGTTTCAATGAGTTAACTGGGTTTTAATTAAGTAATTATCTCCTAATTACTGCCAGTTCTCCCTGTCGAGGGGCGTATTATATAGAGTTTAAGAGCTGTGTCAATGCCTTAATTAAAGGTTTTTTAACTAATTTGACTGCCTTTTTAATAACTGATTATTTTCAATGGGTTAGGGATAAAACAATTAAACCATATTCTGAAAAAGTCTTTTTACGGCTGTTTTCTGTTGATCAGAAGGCTAATTTCTACTATCTAGCCTATCACTATGAACTTATTATAGTCATTGATATGGTATTTAACGCTACCTATATTCATCACTATTGATATTGGCACAAAGTGCACCTATATATAGAAGCAGACCTAACCCCTTGCTATCTAGTGTTAATAGGCGGTTTTTGCTATAATAGTTGCTTTTATGACATTGCTTAATAGCCGTTCTGCTTTATCTTACGAGAAGGCAGTTCGTTTCACCTTATATAGCGTTGATTATAGCTTGTTAAATGGCGCTTAATCATTATGCTATATAAGGTGAAAGACAGTGCTATTAAGTCGTGCTTATCTCTTACAACATATCATAGTAGTTAGATATAATTGACGTGGTCTTACGGTTATATGATTGATGGTTGCAATCATCACTGCCAACGGACCCAAAAAGGTGAATAGATTATGGTAGCGATTACTTTACCCGATGGTAGCGTAAAAAACTTCGAAGGCAATACTACGGTCATGGAAGTGGCACAAAGTATAGGGACAGGACTGGCGAAAGCAACAGTCGCTGGACGTGTAGATGGGCATTTGGTAGATGCGCATGATCCTATCATTGCTGATGCTAAAGTCGAAATCGTGACACCAAAAGACGACGATGGTGTCGATATCATTCGTCACTCATGTGCGCATTTGCTAGGTCATGCAGTCAAGCAACTGTACCCTAATGTGAAGATGGTCATCGGTCCAGTAATCGAAGATGGCTTTTATTATGATATCTATAGTGAGACGCCATTTACGCCTGAGCATATGGAAGCTATTGAAAAGCGCATGATGCAGCTGATCAAGCAAGATTATGACGTTGTTAAAAAGATGACACCACGTGCAGAAGCGATTGAGATATTTGAGTCACGTAACGAAGATTATAAGCTTAAGTTAATCAATGATATGCCAGGCGAAGAAGCCTTTGGCCTGTATCATCATCAAGAATACGTCGATATGTGCCGTGGCCCACACGTGCCAAACACACGATTCCTAAAAGTATTTAAACTGACCAAAATGTCTGGTGCTTATTGGCGCGGTGATGCGAAAAACGAGCAGCTACAACGCATTTATGGTACTGCGTGGGCCGATAAGAAACAGTTAAAAGCATATATACAACGTATTGAAGAAGCAGAAAAACGTGACCATCGTAAGATTGGTAAAGCGTTAAATCTGTTCCATATGCAAGAGCAAGCACCCGGTATGGTGTTCTGGCATGCAAACGGTTGGACGATTTATCAAGTACTTGAGCAATATATGCGTAAAGTGCAACATGATAATGGCTATGAAGAAATCAAAACACCACAAATCGTGGATCGTAGCTTGTGGGAGCGTTCTGGACATTGGGGCAATTACGCCACCAATATGTTCACGACCTCTAGTGAAAACCGTGATTATGCTGTAAAACCGATGAACTGCCCTTGCCATGTGCAAGTCTTTAACCAAGGCCTAAAATCTTACCGTGACCTACCTTTGCGTATGGCGGAATTTGGTTCTTGTCATCGTAACGAACCATCAGGTTCATTGCATGGCTTGATGCGTGTTCGTGGTTTTACCCAAGATGATGCACATATCTTCTGTACTCAAGCGCAAATTCAGCAAGAAGTGGCTGACTTTATCAAGCTAACACTTGCCGTCTATGAAGATTTCGGTTTCGATAGCATTATTATGAAACTCTCAACTCGTCCTGAAAAACGTGTTGGTAGTGATGAATCATGGGATTTTGCAGAGAAAGCCCTGTCAGATGCACTGGATAGCTCAGGTCTTGACTGGGATTATTTACCAGGCGAAGGCGCATTCTACGGTCCGAAGATTGAATTCAGTCTAAAAGACTCGTTAGGTCGTGTATGGCAGTGCGGTACCATTCAGGTTGATCCAAACATGCCTGAACGTTTAGATGCTGAGTTCGTCAATGAGCAAAATGAGCGCGAAGTGCCTGTTATGTTGCACCGTGCTATATTGGGTTCATTTGAGCGTTTCATTGGTATATTGATTGAAAACTATGCGGGTTGGATGCCAGTATGGCTAGCACCACAACAAATAGTCGTCATGAATATCACTGATAAACAAGGCGAAGCTTGTGAAAACGTCGTCAGTGAACTAAAAAATGCAGGTTTGCGAGCTATTAGTGACTTGCGTAACGAAAAGATTGGATTTAAGATACGAGAGAAAACATTAGAACGTATTCCCTATATGCTAGTATTAGGGGATAAAGAAGTCGAATCGGGCAGTGTCAACGTCCGTACGCGTGAAGGTGAAAACCTTGGCGTGATGAGTGTTTCTGAATTTATTACATTAGTACAGACCGCTGTGGCTGAGAAAGGCCGACAGACCCCAAAAACAGATGAGGAGTAATACCTATTAAACAGTCGAACCGTTTGAACATCAACGAAGATATCAGTGCCAAAGAAGTCCGTCTGGTTAAAGAAGACGGCGAACAAATGGGCGTGGTCGATATCGACACCGCGATGAAAGCGGCACGTGAAGACAGTCTAGATTTGGTCGAATTAGTTCCTGAAGCTAAACCGCCAGTATGCAAAATCATGGATTATAAGCATTTCCTCTATGATCAAAAGCAGAAGGCAAAAGAAGCTAAGAAAAACCAAAAACAGACTCAGCTCAAAGAGATGAAGCTACGTCCAAGTACCGAAGAAGCCGATTATCAGGTTAAACTGAGAAAAATCGTTAGCTTCTTGGAAGATCAAGACAAAGTTAAAATTAGCATCCGTTTCCGCGGACGTGAAATGGCGCACCAAGATATTGGTCGCAAACAACTTGATCGTATTATTGAAGATACCGCTGATATCTCAAACGTCGAGCAGTACCCTAAGATGGAAGGTCGTCAAATGGGTATGCTGCTTGGGCCAACTAAGAAAAAATAATCTGTTTTTCAGATTGTCTTAGTTGTGGCTGTTAGTCGATGTAGATACTTGTAATCTTAACCATCAATATGCTGCGGGATATTGATGGTTTTTTAATATTTAGACCTATGAATAGCCATTTTTTAATATAATAAGTCGACGCTACTTTACAAAATCTATCTTCTCAACCTTTTCATTACCAGTTAGTCTAAAGGTCTGCTGTACGACATTTATACCATTCAAATAAGTACAATCGAGTGTATAAAAATATCCATTTACTGCTAACGTGTTTTACGATTACCGTCTTTTGTAGCTATTGACCAAAAATACTGTCCATTTCAGATATTATAGGAAACTTCATGCAAGAATTGACTCCACCAGAAAACGCAACAACTCCAAGTATTTCTTTGACGCCGCCTGAACCTGTGAAAGAAATACAAAAAAGTGAAGCAGATCAGATGGTCAAGTTGGATGAAAGCCAGATTCCAGAGCTCGATGCCAAAGTTGACGCTTTTGTAGATCACGTTCTTACTAACTCTGTGCATAGCGATGAGTTTAGACAAAACGTGCAGTCTATTCATAACTTGGGTACGAAAGAGATTCGTGAATCGGCACAAGTATCTAACCGTATGTTGGATTTACCAGCGAAAAGTCTCAATGATAGCTTGTTTGACAACTCCCCTATTGCCAAGTCATTGACTGAACTGCGCGGTATCGTAGAAGATTTAGATCCGAGTAAAAAGGAGCTGACCAGCTCACGCAAACTATTCGGCCTCATACCTTTTGGTAATAAAGTGCAAGACTATTTTCGCCAATATGAGTCAGCACAGTCACACATCAATGCAGTGGTAACCAGTCTTTATAATGGTAAAGATGAGCTGCTCAAAGACAATGCGATGATTGAGCAAGAAAAAGTCAATATGTGGGAGCTGATGCAATCTATTCGTCAGTACGTCTATGTCGGCAAAAAAATTGACGAACAGCTAGAGCAAAAAGTATATGCAATCGAAGCGACTGATCCTGAAAAAGCTCGCATTATTAAAGAAGAAATGCTGTTCTATGTGCGTCAAAAGAATACGGATTTTTTGACTCAATTGGCTGTCAATGTACAAGGTTATTTGGCGCTTGATACTATTCGTCGTAATAATTTAGAGCTAATCAAAGGCGTAGATCGTGCTACAACAACGACTGTGTCAGCATTACGTACGGCTGTCGTTGTTGCTCAAGCAATGACCAATCAGAAACTGGTACTTGATCAAATCACTGCGTTGAATAAAACCACCAGTAGCTTGATTGAATCAACCTCAGCGATGCTAAAACGTCAGTCAGGTGAAATTCATGAACAAGCCACTAGCAGCAGTATCGAGCTTGATAAACTGCAAAACGCCTTTAATAATGTCTATGACACGATGGATATGATTAGCAATTATAAGATTGAAGCGCTAGAGAATATGAAGCTAACGGTCAACACATTGACCAGCGAAGTCGACAAAGCACAGAAATATCTCGACAAGTCTAATCAAACAACCGTGCTAGAAGTCTCAAAAGAAATTGACAGTAAAAAGATAACCAATAAATCAAGTAAGGTCGATGTTGATATTTGATTTATCACAATAGTTGTTACTAATTGAAGGTAACAACTCCTTGCTACTGAACACACATAAGACAATTGACGCAAGATATTGCCACGTTGTTCGTGTTAAGATAGCCCCTATTAATAATTTTAAAAATAGATACGGTAATTTATGAGTTGGAATGATCCAAACGCCTCAAGCGAGGCAAAAAGATATGACAATCCCATCCCTAGTCGTGAGCTAATACTTAGCACGATTACTGAGCATGGTGAAGTCACTCATCAGCAATTGGCAAAAGCCTTTAATATTGATGATCCGGACCAGTTTGATGCTTTGGGCAATCGCCTAAAAGCAATGGCGCGCGATGGACAAGTAAACCGCGACGGTCGTCCTTATCGCTATCGCACAGTGACTCAGCAAGATGTCGTCACTGGCACAGTGTCTGCGCATCCTAAAGGTTTTGGTTTTGTACTTTTGAGCGACATGCCAGATTTGTTTTTGCATGAAAAGCAAATGCGTTGGGTATTCAATGGCGATACCGTCGAAGCAGTCGGCACGTCAACAGACAATCGTGGCCGTACTGAAGGGCGTATCGTCGATGTTGTTGAACGTCGCCAAAACAACTTCATTGGTACACTAGCTCGTGATGATGATGGCTACTGTGTCGAGCTTGGCAGTCCAAATAACCATCAGCCGATTACGGTCACTGAAGACAACGTACAAGCGTTTAATGCCAAACAAGGCTCTCCTGTCAAAGTCGATATCATCGATTGGCCAAACCAGCATGAGTTTGCTACTGGTAAAATCACGGAACTCCTGTCTGATGACAATGATCGTGAACTGATTATTGAAACCACGCTACTCAACTATGACATCCCTTCAGACTTCAGTGAAGCCACACTCAAACAAGCTGATGGCTATCAAGAGCCGACTGAAAAAGACATCAAAGGTCGCACAGACTTACGTCATTTACCACTCGTCACGATCGATGGTGAAGATGCACGTGACTTTGATGATGCCGTATTTGCTGAAAAACGCTCTGGTGGTAACTATCGCGTTTTAGTAGCGATTGCTGATGTCAGTTATTACGTGACGCCAAATTCAGCACTTGACCAAGATGCTTACGAACGTGGTACCTCAGTATACTTCCCGCATCGCGTGATTCCGATGCTACCTGAAGTACTTTCTAATGGTCTGTGTTCATTGAACCCTAATCTTGATCGTCTGTGTATGGTTGCTGATATTAAGATATCACGCGCTGGCAAAGTTACTGGGTATGAGTTTTATCCTGCGGTTATGCATTCACAAGCACGTTTGACCTATAATCAAGTAAATGATTATCTGGTAAATCCGACTGATAAGCGCTTGCCTGAATCATTAACAGGTAATAAAGACGTTAAAAAATCTGTCGACACGTTACATCAGCTTTATGAGCTACTGCTTAAAAAACGTGAAGAACGTCATGCGATGGAATTTGAGACGGTTGAAACCTACATCAAGTTCAACGAAAAAGGCGGCATCGAGGCTATCCTGCCACGTACTCGTGGTGATTCTCAGAAGCTTATCGAAGAATGTATGCTACTGGCCAATACCTGTGCAGCGAACTTTGCGCTAAAGCATGAGCTACCTGTCTTGTATCGTAACCATGATAAGCCTGATGGTGAAAAATCAATGCGTATTCATGAATATGCAAAGAACTTTGGCCTACCTTTCCCAGAAGAGAACCCAACGCAAGCGGATTATCAGCGCATTATTGAAGCGACTAAAGACAGACCCGATGCGATTAGTATCCATAGCATGCTATTGCGTTCAATGATGCAAGCTAACTATGCACCTGACAATATCGGTCACTTTGGTCTGGCATATGACGAATATAGCCACTTTACCTCCCCTATTCGTCGCTATCCTGATCTGATGCTGCATCGTGCTATTAAAGCAAAAGTGACTAATAGCCAACAGCCTGCCATGGACTTTTCTCTTGAAGGTGCTGGTACGCAAACGTCAGATACAGAACGCCGTGCAGAAAAAGCATCTCGCTATGTAGAGTCTTGGCTCAAATGTCATTACATGAAAGACCATGTTGGCGAAGAGTTCGAAGGTGTGGTGACTACCGTTACTAGCTTCGGTCTATTTGTGACATTGACCGACTTATATATCGATGGTTTGGTCCATATCTCAAACGTCGGTGATGACTTCTTTGTCTATGATGAGCAGCAGCAGCAGCTGATCGGTAAAGACAAAGGTACTTTGTTTGGACTTGGTGATTCGGTCAAGGTCAAAGTTGCTGGCGTGAACATGGATCTATTGCAAATTGACTTTGATTTAAAAGCCAAACTGCAATCTAGTGAAATGAATCAGACAAAAAAAGTACCCGCTAAAAAGAGTCCAGCTAAGAGAAGTAGCAGTCGTAGTAAAGGCGCTAATAAGAAAGGCTAGTTTTAGTTAGATACTCGAAATATAAAAAAGGCTAACGTCATCGTTAGCCTTTTTTTATGTCTCACTATTCATATAAATGCGTGGTACTTGCTCAATAAGCACTGGCTACTGTGCAGTGTTATCCATCTCTTCTAAATTTTTCTGTTCTGCTTGTTGAGCTTGATCTATTTGAGTCGTGGCACTGTCAAGGATGGCTTTAGGCTGCTCACCCAATGGCTTGCTAGTGATAGCATCAGAGCTGCTTGCTTCGATGTGAGTCTCAGGTATTTCTGCGCTGATATCACTATGCTCAGATGTTACGCTACTGACGAGCGCTTCTCTATTCTTATCACGTTGACTACCATTAATAAGGTTAAAGCCAAGTAAGGCTACCATGCCAACTAGCGCGAATATAATCAGATGTTTCATTTGCATAGGAAATGTCTCGTATTTGAATAATTATCAGATATACGTTTCGTTGCATTTTCTATGCCTATTTTAAAACTGGTCTATATATAGTTGATTCAATATGGTTTGGATACAAGGAAGACGAATGAAAGTACTACAAATAGTAGACTAAGTGAGGCTGACACCGTATCCAATTTATAGAGGATGGACTATATGTCACTCTTGCGGGCTATTATTGTTTAATAAATCAGTCTCATCTGAACGTTCTGCAATCTCTTGCTCAACCTTTTTCATTAGTTTGTCATCAGAACGCGCACTGAGAACATCACTAGCATTGTCATCTTGCAAAATAAGCTTGGCACGTGCTTTCGCTTGTTTTTTGTCCTTATTATCAGTATTACTACTATCACCATTTATAACGCTATCGGGCACAGTCGGTGTAACCGTCACGTTAGATGTATGGTTTAAAGGATTGCTTTGCATATGCTCAAAGGCTTTTTCTAAATCACGATTAAAACGTAATCGATAAATAGGTTCAGGTAGGCTGAAACCCTCATCCTCTAGTGCGTGTTTGGTCTCACGAATGGCAATACTGCGTGCTTTTGAAAAGTCCGTCTCTGACTGATCTACCCAAACTTGAAATTCTAAGACGATGTT
This sequence comes from Psychrobacter fjordensis, assembly GCF_904845995.1. Taxonomy (NCBI): domain Bacteria; kingdom Pseudomonadati; phylum Pseudomonadota; class Gammaproteobacteria; order Moraxellales; family Moraxellaceae; genus Psychrobacter; species Psychrobacter fjordensis. Next base: position 1,088,383 of record NZ_CAJGYP010000001.1, on the reverse strand, counting down.
AGAGTCGCCAACATTACTAATGACAGCAATTGCTTTTGGCTCATCTAATACGAATGCCAAACTATGTATTGCGTCCAATCCAACCTTGATAGCAGCTAATGGATCATCATTAGCATCGACGCCCAACTCAAAGGTAAATCGACGTTCAGGATTTTTGGTGTAATTGAGGATAGTACCTTTGAAGACTTCAGAATTAGGAATCCGTAACTGATTGCCATCTAGTGTCATCAATATCGTTGCGCGTGAAGTCAAGCGCACCACTATCCCTTCTTGCCCATTAATCACAATATGATCACGTGCACGAAATGGTTGGCGAATACTGAGCATTAGCGATGCGATATAGTTTTCAATCGTATCTTTGACCGCAAAACCAACCGCAATACCAATGACGCCAGCACCACCAAGCAATGTGCTTAAGATGGTCTCTGCTCCTATTAAGCTGAGCGCTAGGATCAGGCCAAATATAATGAAGATGACTTTGACGGTTTGTGACAGCAGCTCAGCGACAAATGGATTGGGTGTCAACCGTTGCCACATTCTTTTGCGATTAGACAACCAGCTACCAAACCAGCTCACCAGTATAAACAGAATGATACCGACCAATAATAGTGGTAAGGCTTTGACCAGATTTTTGGCTTGTATCTTGAGACCTTGATAGACAGTAGTGACATTATCTTGCACATCTAGTGTACGATCAATCTGATCCGAAACGGTGACCACATCTGTCAAACGATTGGTCAAATTAATGGCCTGCTGTGCTTTTTTTTCGTTTGGCGTCTCTCCCGTTAAGGTAACAACACCTTGGGCGACACCAACATTGACAGCTTGTAACCCATCAATTTCAGAAAAAATACCTTTGATACGTTGACGAATGTCATTGTCTTTTTGCGGGGTCGGTGTGGTTTCAATTTGGGCGTTATTGGTACTTTCGCTGACGATTACCGGCGATGGAGTTGGCTCGGGTTCAGATGACTGCGTAGGAAGCTCAACAATGTCAGCTTCTGGTTCCGCAATATCATTTGATACAATGCTTTCTGCACGCTCTATTTCTGATACTTTGGTGATATCAATGGTTTCTTCACCAATAGCATAAACCGGAAGAGAACAAAGGATACTTAGTAGCAACCATATCTGACACCACGCTCTTGGACAACTGCGTATCCTTGGAAGGTCTAAACGAGTTGCCATAAGCATCCTTTGCTAGCTTTACTGATTTTTATTGCTAAGTTTCACTGCTAAATTGTTTCTTATTTACGATCTAGATAAATCTGCGCTTCACTTAAACTTAGCGTGCCTTCATAAATAGCACGGCCAGTAATGATGCCTTCGATACAGTCACCATAAGGCTTCAGTAGCTCAATATCTTTCATATCGGTTACGCCGCCTGATGCAATCACTGGTAAGCCGCCTTCACGAGCCAAGTTAACCGTTTGCTCGACATTGACGCCTTGCATCATGCCATCACGGGCAATATCGGTATAAACGATTGAAGAGACACCTACATCAGCAAAACGCTTGGCAAGCTCAGTTGCTTTGGTATCAGTAACGTTCGCCCAACCATGGGTTGCGACCATGCCGTCTTTTGCATCGATACCTACAATGATATGACCCGGAAATTCGCGGCAAGCTTCTGCGACAAACTCAGGGTTTTCGACTGCTTTTGTACCGATAATAATATAAGTCAAACCTGCAGTGATATATTGTTCAATGGTGTTCATGTTACGCACACCGCCGCCCAGTTGAATAGGCAAGTTCGGATAAGCTTTGGTAATATCGTTGACTACTTGTCTATGAACAGGAACGCCATCAAAGGCACCATTCAAATCGACCAAATGCAATCGGCGTGCACCTTCCTCTACCCAGCGTGCTGCCATCGCAACTGGATCATCAGAGAATACCGTATCATCTTCCATACGGCCTTGTTTTAAGCGTACACATTTACCATCTTTTAAATCAATCGCCGGGATAATGACAGGCACAGCACACATATCGCATTCCTTATAAAACAAAATATTGAATAAATTTGAAAAACTAAACTTTGAATATTATGGTGTATTGAGTCCTCAACACACGCTAAATAATGATAAAAAACATTGCCCAAAACCGTATTCATGACATAAAAACTAAAAGTGATAACTATAAGTTTTTATAATTACAGCCATTGAAAACATTAGGTAAATTGAATTCCTGACTGGCAATTTTAGGTCAATTTAGCGTATAATCCTAGGTAAATTTTATTTGTTTCTATGTGATAGTAACCATACGTTATATTTTTATTAGGTCAATCACGACTAAAAAAAGATTAGCGGTCAGGATGAATCGAGTAAGAGCTAAATACATTTACATGATATTGGCTGACTTCTTGCTAAGAAAGGTTATATTAGAAATCTCAACTGGTCGATCGAAACAGATTACCCTGCAGTATTACACACTCTAATTAAATACCTTTCCTAACGTTTTCATATTGTCTTTATCACTGGTCAACGACACTAAAATAGCTATTATTGGCTTTATAGCAATATTATACGATAAGTGCACACTGCTTGTTAATTGCTTAGCCAGTTTGTCTTTTTACCAGTTTATCATCTATCTCAATAGATCGTTATTTGGCTACATACTTATTCAATTAAGTATCTTTTCTAGGATACTGAACTCATAAGTGGGGTCTACAATACTGGTATTAAGAATTTTAATTTTCAATGAAACGTATGATAAAGCTGTTTATCTTAAGAACTGTCACTTTTAGCTCACTGCTTTAGCGATAGGTTTTAATTGGATGGTTTTAATATACACCTTGGTAGCCAGTCGCCACTTTGGTAATTCGAATAAGACATTAACGTGTTGTTAAGGAGTCTAAGGTCAGCGTTAATACTCTTAATAGTAGTTATGATCGTGCTTTATTTTTAGAAAACTCTATAACCATCCTATTATAGGAATAGTTGAGTGAGTGCTTTATTAAATGATGCATATGTTCATGCTACCGATGTACCAAACAGGAAGTCTGGTATCGTTTTAGACTATGGACTAAGTTTTCGCTTATGATTACCATCAAAAAAGGTTTGGATTTGCCCATCACCGGCGAACCCTCCCGCGAGATATCTGAGCACCAACCGACACACGTAGCCCTTATTGGCTATGATTACATCGGTATGAAGCCCACGATGAATGTCAAAGAAGGTGACATCGTAGCAAAAGGTCAGCCCGTTTTTGAAGATAAAAAACGTGCAGGCGTTATCTACACTGCCCCTGCTGCTGGTAAAGTTGTCGCGATTAAACGCGGTGACCGTCGTGTGTTTGAGAGCCTCGTTATTGCGGTCGACCCAAAAGGTGAAGAAGTAGACTTCGAGCGCTATGACTCCCAGCAACTGGCTGACCTAGACTCTGAAGTTGTCGAAACCCAATTACTTGCCTCTGGCGAATGGACTGCGTTTCGCACGCGCCCGTTTAGCCGTACGCCAGAAATCGGTGCCCGTCCTCATGCCATCTTTGTCACTGCTATAGATACCAGTCCCCTAGCGTTTGATCCAATGTTGCTGATCAATGAGCAGCTACAAGCGTTCAATGATGGTCTTGCTGTGTTGTCGACACTCAGCCCAAAGACGTTTGTCTGCCATCATGGTAATGCCCAGCTGACACCGGTCGCAAAAACTGCTGCGAATAACGTCACTGAGTATCATGGCTTTGCTGGTAAGCATCCAGCTGGTCTGGCAGGTACGCACATTCACTTTTTACACCCAATCATGCGTGGCGTGAGCGTCTGGACAATTGGCTATCAAGATGTGATTGCAATTGGTAAGCTATTTACCACCGGCCGTCTATACACACCTCGCTTGATTAGCTTAGCAGGCCCCTCTGTCAGTAACCCACACTTGGTTATGACTGAGCGCGGCGCTGATATTACTGCCTTGACCAAAGGTCAGCTAGCAGCTGGCGAGAACCGTATCATTTCAGGTTCGGTATTATCTGGTCGCAAAGTGTTTAGCAATATTGCCTATATTGGTCGTTTTCACAATCAGATCAGTGTGCTGACGGAAGGTCATGAGCGCCCAGCGTTCCACTTCTTTACGCCAGGTAAAAACCGTTTCTCAAAACTGCCTATCTATATCTCGCAGTTTTTTGGTGGCAAAAAGTACAACTTTACCACCACGAGTAATGGCTCACCGCGAGCGATGGTGCCAATTGGTGTCTATGAAGAGGTCATGCCTCAAGACTATCTACCAACCCAACTACTACGTGCATTGATTGTCGAAGACATGTTGGTCGCCGTTGATTTAGGCGTACTTGAGTTGGATGAAGAAGATTTAGCACTATGCACCTTTGTATCTCCTGGCAAATATGAATTCGGTGATATCTTGCGTGATAACTTAACGCGCATCGAACTGGAGGGCTAACCACGATGAAATTTTTACACAATATGTTCGATCGTATGGAGCCATCTTTTACCAAAGGCGGCAAACACGAAAAATACTATGCCATCTTTGAGATGTTTGATACGTTTTTGCGTCAACCAGACTCAACCACATACGCGTCATCACACGTACGTGACGGGATTGATCTAAAGCGCATTATGATTACCGTATGGCTATGTACTTTCCCAGCGATGTTTTGGGGTATGTACAATATCGGTCATCAAGCGCTAACGGCGGTTGCTCAGCTTGGCTTGCAGCCTGAAGGCTGGCGTACGGTTATCACTAGCATGGCAGGCTATAACCCAGACAGTGTCTGGGCAAGTTTTGTCTACGGTGCGATGCAGTTCCTACCTATTTACCTTGTGACATTTGCCGTTGGTATTCTCTGTGAGATTATCTTTGCCGTCGTGCGCGGGCATGAAGTCAACGAAGGCTTCTTTGTGACCTCGGTACTATTTGCACTATGTCTACCACCAGATATTCCTTTATGGCAAGTTGCCTTGGGTATTATCTTTGGTGTGGTCGTAGCCAAAGAAGTATTCGGTGGTACAGGTAAAAACTTCCTTAACCCTGCCCTATCGGGTCGTGCATTCCTATACTTTGCTTATCCAGCCTATATGTCTGGTGACTCTGTATGGACAGCGGTTGATGGTTTCTCAGGAGCAACGCCTCTCGGTCTTGCTGCACTTGGTGTCTCTCCTCAAGATTTCGTCGATGTCTATGGCAATGCGATTACGTGGAGTGATGCATTCTTCGGTAATATGCAAGGCAGTATCGGTGAAGTATCAACACTAGCAATCTTAATGGGTGCCGTTGTTCTACTATGGACGCGTATTGCCTCATGGCGCATCATGGCAGGTTGTGTGGTTGGTCTTGTGGCTACCTCGCTTATCTTCAACATGATTGGCTCTAAAGACAACATGATGATGAACTTGCCGTTCTATTGGCACTTAGTCATCGGTGGTTTTGCCTTCGGTGCAGTGTTTATGGCAACCGATCCAGTCTCAGCTGCACATACCAATAAAGGCCGTTGGGCTTATGGTATTTTGATTGGTTTTATGACGGTATTGATTCGTGTCATCAACCCAGCTTTCCCAGAAGGCATCATGCTGGCTATTCTATTCGCCAACTTATTTGCGCCATTGTTTGATTACTTTGTGACCCAAGCAAACATCAAACGCCAAACAGCTCGGAGGGTTCGTTATGTCCAAGCCCAAAAGTAATAATGCGAAAACCATTAGTGTGGCATTAACGCTATGCTTGGTGTGTTCAGTATTGGTCTCAGCAGTTGCAGTTGGCCTAAAGCCAGCTCAGCTTGAAAACGCGCGTTTAGACCGTAACAAAAACATCTTAGTCGCGGCCGACATGTACGATGCTGAGTCTGACACACAAGACGATGTTGCCGAACGATTCAAAGACTTTGATGTCGAGATTATTGACTTAAACAAAGGTAATTATGTCGATGATGCAACGCTAGCAGACGCGGGTATCCCTGATCGTAATGCTTATGACGCTACTCAAGCGACTAAAAATCAAGCATTAAGTGACGACCTAGGTAACGATGATCCTGCGGGTATCGGTCGTAAGCCTAAATATGCCAAAGTCTATGTCAAAAAAGACGATGCTGGTCAACCTGAAGTAGTCGTACTGCCTATTCAAGGTTACGGACTATGGGGTACTATCTATGGTTTCTTGACGCTTGAGAGCGACATGAATACTATCAAAGGTATCAGCTTCTATGAGCATAAAGAAACCCCAGGTTTGGGTGCTCGTATCGAAGAGCCAGAGTGGCGTGCCAAGTGGACCGGCATCCAATCTTATGATGAGAATGGTGACGTTGCCACTGGTGTGACCAAAGCCGGTAATCCAAAAGAGAACTGGGTTGATGGTATCAGTGGTGCAACACTGACTAGCCGCGGCGTCAGTAACATGATTCAGTTTTGGTTAGGCGAGCAAGGCTATAAGCCTTATCTAGACATGCTACGTGAAGAGAGTGGCCAGACTATTGATGAGGCAGAGACACAAGCCAGTCAATCAAAATCGTCAGCTCAACCTAAAACCGAATTGGCAGCCAAGCTACCAGTAGCAAACGGCAAGGAGGCATAACATGGCTGATACTAAAAGTATTTTAACCACGCCTATTTTTGATAATAACCCCATCGGCTTACAGATCCTTGGTATCTGTTCGGCGTTGGCAGTCACAACAAGCATGGCAAATGCCATGGTTATGTGTGTGGCATTAACATTGGTAACTGCATTTTCGAGTTTCTTTATCTCGATTATTCGTAAGCAGATCCCATCAAGCATTCGTATTATTGTCCAGATGACCATCATTGCCTCATTGGTTATTTTGGTCGATCAGGTGCTAAAAGCCGTTGCTTATGATGTCAGTAAAGGCTTGTCCGTTTTCGTTGGTTTGATTATCACCAACTGTATCGTAATGGGCCGTGCCGAAGCATTTGCGATGAGCAATCCACCAATACCAAGCTTCTTAGATGGTATTGGTAACGGTCTCGGCTATTCTGCAGTCTTATTATTTGTCGCCACTATTCGTGAGCTACTAGGCGCAGGTACTTGGTTCGGTATCACTATTCTACAACCAGTGACTGACGGCGGTTGGTATATACCAAACGGCCTACTATTATTGCCACCGTCAGCATTCTTTATTATTGCTTTGTTCATTGTCATCGTCCGTATTTGGAAACCAGAACAGGTTGAAGAAGCTGAGTTTGTAATGAAGCCGCAGTCTAAAGGCATGGCACATGGAGGCGGTCACTAATGGGACATTATGTTAGTTTATTTATAACCTCAGTCTTTATTGAGAATATGGCGCTTGCCTACTTCTTAGGTATGTGTACTTTCTTGGCAGTATCAAAGAAGGTTTCAACCGCTATCGGTCTTGGTGTTGCCGTCGTCGTCGTCATGGCGATTACGGTTCCATTAAACAACTTACTATTCCAGTTCATCCTAAAAGATGGTGCATTGGCATGGGCAGGTTTCCCTGATATCGATTTAAGCTTCTTAGGTTTGCTTAGTTATATTGGTCTTATTGCCGCTACCGTACAGATTTTAGAAATGTTCTTGGATAAGTTCGTTCCTAGTCTATACAACGCCCTTGGTGTTTTCTTACCACTCATCACTGTAAACTGCGCTATCTTAGGTGGTGTACTATTTATGGTTGAGCGTGACTATAACTTCGGCGAATCAGTCGTTTATGGTGTGGGTGCAGGCTTTGGTTGGGCATTAGCGATTACCGCATTGGCTGGTATCCGTGAAAAACTGAAATACTCAGATATCCCAGCACCGCTGCGTGGTCTTGGTATAACGTTTATCACCGTTGGTCTGATGTCACTTGGCTTTATGTCTTTCGGCGGTATGTCAATTTAGACCGCTAAGCTTAAACACTTATTTAGCGATTTGACCTATTTAATTCATTTATTCGGTAGGGGTTCAGAAAAACGTTATGACGTTCCTTCGTTCCCCTACTCCATAGATTAAGGATACCTACCATGGATTACGCTACGGCGATTGGTGGCGTTGCTATGTTTACCTTGATCATCATGGGCCTTGTCGCCATTATTTTGGCGGCGCGCTCAAGACTGGTCAGTTCAGGCGATGTTACCATCCATATCAATGATAATTCCGATAATGACGTCGTGACACCAGCGGGCGGTAAACTACTGCAAACACTTGCGAGCGAAGGTATTTTCTTATCTTCAGCATGTGGTGGCGGTGGTACCTGTGCGCAGTGTCGTTGCCGCGTTATCGAAGGCGGCGGTTCTATCTTGCCGACTGAAGAAGGCTATTTTACTCAAGGCGAAATCCGCAATCACATGCGCTTAGCTTGTCAGGTAGCTGTTAAGCAAGACATGAAAATCGAGATTGACCCTGAGTTTTTTGATGTACAAAAATGGGAGTGTGAGGTTGTTTCTAACGATAACGTTGCCACTTTCATTAAAGAGCTGGTACTAAAAATTCCTGAAGGCGAAGAAGTTAACTTCCGTGCTGGTGGTTATGTACAGCTAGAAGCGCCACCGCATGAAGTGCACTATAAAGACTTTGATGTTGCAGAAGAATACCGCGAAGATTGGGAAAAATTTGGCATCTTTAATTATGTGTCAAAAGTTGATGAGCCAGTTATTCGTGCTTATTCAATGGCCAACTATCCTGAAGAAAAAGGTCTTATCAAGTTCAACATCCGTATCGCAAGTCCACCACCACGTGGCCCAGACGGTATCCCACCAGGTAAAATGTCTTCTTGGACATTCAGCTTAAAGCCTGGCGATAAAGTAACGGTATCAGGTCCTTACGGTGAGTTCTTTGCTAAGAAAACTGAAGCTGAAATGATCTTCGTCGGTGGTGGTGCAGGTATGGCACCAATGCGCTCGCACATTTTCGATCAGCTTAAGCGTTTGAACACAGACCGTAAAATCAGCTTTTGGTATGGTGCACGTTCTATTCGTGAGATGTTCTACGTTGAAGACTATGATCAACTTCAAGAAGATTTTTCTAATTTTGAGTGGCATGTGGCATTATCAGATCCGCTTCCTGAAGATAACTGGACAGGCTACACCGGCTTTATCCATAACGTCTTACTAGAAGAATATCTGAAAGGTCATCCAAACCCAGAAGACTGTGAGTATTACATGTGTGGGCCACCGATGATGAATGCTGCAGTCATCGACATGCTACATAGTATGGGTGTTGAAGATGAAAACATCATGCTTGATGACTTTGGTGGTTAAACCTACTGGTTAGGAAGTACGATTAAATCCATACTATAAAAAAGAGTCTCAATTGAGGCTCTTTTTTTGGCTCTGATTAAATAGCAAAGATAATTTGTGTTAGTAGTAGCCCTGATAGACCAAATGAATTTGATGCCGCTAATCGTATTTTTTGGATGTAGTGTAAGGCTACAAATTTAACTAGTCGCTAGTACTTATCATCCTATATCATGAACCATTCACATGTTAAGAAAGGAATCTTATGAAAACCAACATTAAAAAATCGACCATTTGGATTACTGGTGCCTCTAGTGGTATTGGTCAAGCACTTGCTATTTCTTTCGCCAAGCGAGGCGCCAGAATTATACTGAGTGGTCGTGATCAAGAGAAACTAGAAGCGGTCAGAAAAAACTGTAAAGGTGGCAAAAACCATATCGTTATCCCATTTGATATTGGTGACACCGATCAGACAAAAATAGCATATGAGTCAGCTATTCAGCAGGCAGGTAAAATCGATTGGCTAATCAATAATGCCGGCATCAGTCAACGCTCATTAATCATGGACACCACTGAAGACGTCGAACGGCAATTGATGGAGATAGATTACTTTGCACAAACACGTCTGACCAGACTGGTATTACCAAAAATGATCGCACAAGGCGGTGGTAAAATAGTCATGATATCGAGTATCGCAGGTCTACTAGGTACTCAATATCGCGGCGCTTACAGTGCTGCCAAAGCCGCTATTCATATGTGGGCGAACAGTTTGCGTGCTGAATTACATGATCAAGGCATAGAAGTTGCCACCATATTCCCAGGTTTTATCCAAACCAATGTGTCTATCAATGCGTTGACTGGCGATGGTAGCGCGCAGGGTACGATGGATGAGGCTACTAAAAAAGGTTTGACTGCTACTGCATTTGCCAGACAAGCCGTTAAAGCGCTATTGAAAGAAGAAGAATATATTGTTATTTCCGGTCAAAAAGAGAAGTTCGCCACCAAGGTCAATCGCATATCTCCGCCCAAGCTGTACAAACTCATTCGTGAATCAAAAGTGACCTAAGAAATCTGGCCAATTTAGATGACTATCGAGTGAATTGAAGACACGCCCTAGTACAAATATTATTTACGCCCAAAGCAATTGGCGTTATCGGTAGCAAGAGGTGTAAAATAAGCACAGTCTATTTTACACCTCTCACTCCTCTGCTATAGCAAAAAGCTTATGAAAACAATAATACTTTCTACTAAAAATACTCGTACAGGCTACGGCATCATCGCTCTTGTCGGTGCGCTTAGCCTCACCGCTTGCCAGCAAACGCCAGATTACGATTACCTAGCTGGTGAGACGATGGGTACTAGCTACCACATTAGTTATCAGCTACCCGATGATGCGGATGAAGCAGCGATACAAGCTTCGATAGATGAACGTCTAAAGCAAATAAATGACAGTATGTCTACCTACCAAGCAGACTCAACTATCTCTAAATTTAATCAGTTAGATAAAGAGACACCTATCACTATCGATGCAGATTTTAGTCGTGTGCTCGACGTCTCACGTATCGTGTACGAACAATCTGGCGGGGCATTTGATCCGACTGTGATGCCATTGGTAGAAACGTGGGGCTTTGGTAGTACTATGACCGTTGATCGGTTACAAAGCCCACCAACGGCATTAGAGATTGCCCAAGCTAAAGCATTGGTAGATTTTGACAGTATCATACATAAAGACAAAACCGTCTATAAAACCAAAGAGGGTGTCGAACTTGATTTCTCAGCAGTGGCAAAAGGCTATGGTGTCGATGTCATCGCTGACGTATTAAGAGAAGATTATAATATTCGCAATTATATGGTCGAGATTGGGGGTGAGATTTCGACCGCTGGTGTCAATAACCAAAAGCAGCCATGGCAAATTGCCATCGATGCGCCTATTGAAGGTAGCACAGTGAGCGAGCGTGAGACGATATCGGTCATTCGCCAACCAATCAATACGCATAATAAAATGCATTTAGCGACGTCTGGCAACTATCGTAACTCCGTCATATTCGATGGTAAACGTTATAGCCATACGATTGATCCCACCACTGGGGAGCCTATCGCTGGTGGTGCACCTTCTGTCACTGTAGCAGCTGACTCAGTCGCACTGGCTGATGCCTGGGCTACCGCGCTCACTGCGATGCCTTATCAGAAAGCATTAGAAGTTGCTAAAGAACAAAACCTAGCTGCCATGTTTGTCGTCTTGACTGACGATGCAAAAAAGAACAATACCGACGATAGCATTGATGATTGGCAAGTGATAGAAACACCTGCCATGCAAGCCCTACGCGCTGATAAAAAGTCTTAGATGCTAATACATGAACTAACACGATAGGTATAAACGAGCGAAACAAAAATTTGCTATACTATTATGTAGATAATGTTGAAGATATATCGTTATCATAAAGATAACTACCCTATTTTGAGAACTGAGGTGCCCACTATGCTTAGTCAATTGCTTCCTATGCTCGCTATTACCTTTACTGTATTTGTCCTATTTTTTGTTTTTATGGGTATCGGTTATATGGTAAAAAAGACACCACTGAGAGGGTCTTGTGGCGGTGTTGCTAAACTGATGGGCAACGAAAAATGCTCATACTGCGGCGATGATCCTAATAAGTGCGATTCTATCATCGCTGAACAGCAAGAGAATGCGCTTAAAGCCGCTCAATTAGGCAAGTCGGTATAGACTTAATCCTCATATGCACCGCGTTTGTTACCATACGCTGGTAGTATTTGCCTGACATCTGTTCTTATAATAGCGCTAGTTCTTTGAAAAGGACTGGCGCTATTTTTATTAGACTGCTCAAAGCATATCGCTCAGATCATATAGTTGATTCAATTTAAAAGTAGTACAAGGCAACCGAATGGAGATGTATATTAAATACTTCAAGCGAGGTTAACGCAGTAATACTTTTATAGTGGAATGACTATACCTCTCTTTTCAAAGTCACGACTCATATTTTGTACTCTGCACGTATTTCTATTTTTAATTTTCGATTCTGTTTTACTACTCTGATTTGCCATATCAGTCACCCTCTAGGTGCGTTTTCTTTGGTGTTGTTTACAAGCGACGATTCTTCGGCGCGGTTTAACGACGTGTTCTTTTTCTTACTCTAATAATAGTCGTCCTGTTATGCCTACCTCTTCTCACTCTCAACCGGATGTGCCATCACAGCCTCATTCGGATAATACCTCGCCATTGAAGCTGCCTTCTTCGCGTTTTACGTTTTGGCTCATATTGTGTGCCATGATTCTACTCGCCAGCAATATGCGAGCGCCTATCGTGGCGCTAGGCTCTATTGCGCCCGTCGTAAAAGACGCACTCAGTATCTCTGAGACGCAAATTGGCTGGCTAGGGGCAGTACCCATGCTGGGGTTTGCCATTGGTGCACTTATCTCACCAGCCATCGGTAAGCGATTCGGTCTAGAAAACACACTGATTGCGATGATTGCGCTATTAACTGCTGGTATGATTATTCGCAGTATTGTGCCGACTTGGAATTGGTTTTTGGTTGGTACGTTATTACTGACATTGGCTATCGGTTTTGCCAATACCTTAGCAGCACCTATCATCAAACAGCGTACACCCAAACATATTCCGTTGATAACAGGCTTGTTTAGTCTAACCATGACGGCAACAGCAGGCATCGTCTCGGGAGTGGTATTACCCTTGTCCGAGCAAGTAGGCTGGCAATGGGCACTAGGTGGCTGGGCAATTTTGGGTATCTTTGCAATTATTCTCTGGATTTTTTTGCGCTTGCGTTTAGGGTCATCTAACCATCAAGCAGTTGTCCTACCCACATCAGCTTCTTCCGATACATCTAGAAAATCTATATGGCGCCTGTCTTTTGCTTGGCAAATCGCCATCTTTATGGGTTTGCAATCATTGCTGTTCTATACCGTCGCCAGCTTTTTACCCTCCATTTGGATTGGTAAAGGGTTATCCGCTGTTCGGGCAGGACATATGGCTTCGGTGTTCCAATTTATGGCACCGATATCTATCTTAAGCCTAACGTGGCTGATCAATCGTGGTCGCCCTATTCAGGCATTGGCAGTATTTGCGTCAGTATTAAATGTCATCGGAGTATTAGGCGTCAGTTACTTATCACCGAATTTGGCTTGGCTATGGTCAGGTATGATGGGCATTGGTTGCTCAGCGATTTTTACCTTAAGTATGATGCTATTCTCGTTACGGACTTATACCACCAATCAATCAAGTGAGCTGTCTGGGATGGCACAAGCCGTCGGTTATTTGATTGCATTTTTTGGTCCGTTGGGTACGGGTTGGCTACATGAAGCGACGGGTAGCTGGGATTTACCTCTACTACTTATCTTAGTGTTAATGGTGATAAACGTGGTGATTGCGTGGCTGGTCAGTCGTCCTGTTATGGTCGATGGTAAAAAGTTTTAATAGTTACGATTAGATAAAGTAACCTTCGGATAATATTGGTATTCGTCTTATTTTGCTACACTGGTTCGATTGCATATAGGACAGAATAATTATTATGAAAGTATTTCCTCATTTCTCTCGACGCTTGCCAGCGGTGGCGATGCTAACCATGGCATTGGTTATCAGTGGTTGCCAAAAAGATACTGAACCAACTGACGCGACTGATTCGCAAAATACCAGTTCGCAAAGCACTGATGTTCAAGCCGCCAATACTCAAACAAGCACTCAAACCAATACTAGCCAAGTCACGGCTGATGCACCAGTATCCGCCGACCAACAAATCAATTCGCCGCTGACGATATTAGCGCTTGGCGACTCATTGACGGAAGGACTGGGGGTTGATAGTGATGCCAACTATCCTGCGCAGTTAGAAGCCAGCTTAAAAGAATTGGGCTATACCAATGCCAAAGTCATCAACTCAGGTTTGAGCGGTGAAACCAGTACTGGCCTAGTCAATCGTCTAGACTGGGTAGCGCAGACCAAACCTGACATTACTATTTTGACGATTGGTGCCAATGACGCGATGCGCGGCTTAGATGTGGTGACCATTGAAAAAAATATCCGTACTGCGGTCAAAACCCTGCAAGACAACGGCAGTCACGTTATCTTAGGGGGTATGTCGATTTATGACAATCTCGGTAATGACTATGTTTCCGCGTTTTCAGACATCTACCCTCGTGTGGCAAAAGACATGAATGTGCCACTGATACCTTTCTTTTTAGAAGGCGTGGGCGGTGACCCTGAGCTAAATCAAGCCGATGCGATTCATCCGACCAAGGAAGGCTATCAGATTATCGTCAAAGATAATATTTTGCCTATCTTAAAGCCTGAGATTGAAAAGTTGAAAGCCAGTAATAGCACTAATACGACAGCATCAAAAACGCCTAATGAACTAGCATCAAACAATACGCTAACTGAGACCACGCAATGACATCATCACCTTCAGCTGACACAGTGACGACGCCTACCGCTACAACAAAAGCATTATTGACCGCCTCGCATTTAAACAAAACCGTACAAGTCGGTGAGCAGACCCTATCCATTATTAAAGACGTGAATGTTCATATTAATGCGGGCGAGTTTGTGGTCATCATGGGCAAGTCTGGCTCTGGTAAATCGACGTTATTGGGATTACTGGCCGCATTAGACTACCCTGATAGTGGCACCGTTGAGCTGGCAGACCAAATGCTCAGCAGTCTTGATGAAGATGCACTGGCAGCTATTCGTCAGCGTGATATGGGCTTTGTGTTTCAGTCATTTCACTTGCTACCAACGCTGACCGTGGCAGAAAATATTGCCTTTCCGCTGGATATTGCACGGCAGCCAAACCCTGCACGAGTTGATGAGTTAATCGAAGCTGTTGGACTCGGTCATAGACGTGATAGCTTGCCCAATCAATTATCAGGTGGTGAGCAGCAACGTACTGCTGTCGCTCGCGCATTGGTCTCACATCCAAAAATCGTATTTGCTGATGAACCTACAGGTAACTTGGATGAGCAAAACGCCGACCAAGTCATGCAGCTATTGTTAGATTTAAGACAAAAAGTCGGTTCGGCATTGGTCGTCGTGACCCATGACCCTGCACTGGCGGAAATGGCAGACCGAGTCATTACCATGCATGACGGTATGATAGATGGATTAGCGGCCAATGGATAATCATTCTATAGGCGCCAATGGCAACGCTGCCGCTGTGAATAAAAGCAAAAGTAGTAACCCCTTCACTGCCCGCACTTTAGGTGCGAAAGCATTGTCTCGCAGTTGGTGGCGACGCTGGGTATATCCCCTGCTATTCCTACTCACGTTGATGCTATCGCTTGCCACCTATCTGACCTTGGACTCTATCCAACAGTCAGTGAATACCTATGTCAATGACAATCAGCTGGCACTCGTCGGTGGTGATTTAATCCTAGAAAGCAATCAAGCATGGCCTGAGGAAGTATTGGCGCAAGTCCAGACAATGCCTGATAGCCAAACGGTTTATGATTATCAGTTCAACGCTATGTTGGTTGCAGCAGACCAAACGCTGTTGGCTCGTATCAAAGGCGTTACTGCGGCTTATCCTTTATACGGTGAGGTTGAACTGGCGTCAGGCAAACCCTTGTCCGAGCAGCTAAGTGCAACAAATGTGGTGGTCGCGCCTGAAGTCCTAAGAAGTTTAAACGTCACGGTTGGTGACATTATCAATATTGGTGAGGGAACATTCACCATCAGTGATGAGCTCGTCAAAGAGCCGGATCGTCCGCTAACGGCATTCGGTTTTGGTGGTCGCGTCATGATGCAGCAAGACGCATTAGAATCGACCAATCTAATCGGTCAGCGCAGTCGGGTCAGTTACCAAATCGAGATGGCTGGCACGCCAGAAGTCATTGCCACTCAGCGTGAGCAGCTGACACAGATGTTAGTCAATTATCCTGATATAGAAATGTCTGACCCTACCTCAGAGGAGACGTCTGTCTCACGTATCTCTGATAATGTCTTGATGTTCCTTAAGCTACTGGTCATTGCTGTTCTATTATTATCTGCGGTTGCTATGTATGGGGTGATCACTGCGTTTGTGACCAAGCAGCAATCCAACGATGCCATACGTATGGCGCTGGGTGAGACCAGTCGTTCGATTAAGCGTAGCTATTATTGGTTACTATTAATCATGTCCGTCTTGGCCTGCGTCGCTGCCGTGTCGCTGAGCCTTGTATTACTCAAAATTGGTCAACCGTATCTGACGGCTATTTTACCGTCAGATTTAGGATTGGCCATTAACCCGATTAGTATCTTTAAAACCATCGTCATCGCTCTTGTCATGACGCTACTGATTACCCAGCGCAGTCTGCGTGCGCTTGATGGTACCAAGCCTGCAGCACTGCTTAATCAAAGCACTGGTCAATCCTCAAAACGCTTGCCTTGGCAGCAGCGGATACCATTCTTACGCTATGGTTTATTATTCATCGGACTGTATGCCTTCCTTGCTTACGAAGTGCAATCTTTAGCATTAGGCGCACAGATACTGGTCGGATTGATTGTATTCATCGCGATATTTTGGGCATTGGCTCGTGGTTGGCTCTGGTTGCTGGCGCGCATCGCCACTGGCAAAAAAATCAGTTGGATGCAGCGCATTGCCATTCATAATCTGGCGCGTAAAGGCAATCAATCAGCGCTGTTCTTTGTGACATTATCATTATCCGTTGCGGTATTGACCCTTATCACGTCGATTAATCACAGTATCAATGAGCAGTTTATCAATGCGTATCCTGAAGATGCGCCGAATCTGTTTTTATTGGATGTACAGACCGAGCAGCACGATAAGATAGACAGTATTCTCAAAGAACCTGTGACGTATTATCCAGTGATTCGAGCACGTATCGGTACGGCCAATGGTGTCGAACCCAAAGATATCGACGCGCCTGAAGGCGAAGACGACCCTACTCGCGTGTTCAATCTAAGTTATTCCGATACGATCATGGACACAGAGTTCATTACTGAGTCGCTGACTGACGATGCGCTTTATACGCCCATTGAAAATCAAGATGCGAGTGCCTCTGCGATTTCGCAAGTGCAGCCATTGTCTATTTTGGACACGGCAGCCGAAATGCTGAACGTCGGCATGGGTGATCAGATCAGCTTTAATATTCAAGGTATCGAGTTGGTTGGCGAGATTACTAGTATTCGCTCGCGTTTCGAGCGTGGCCCGAGTCCGTTTTTCTACTTCTTATTTGAGCCTGAGATACTGGCTAGCGCACCGCAAATCCAATTTGCGACGGCACATGTCTCTGCCGATGATATCCCTGAGCTGCAAGGTGAGCTGGTACGCGAATTCCCAGCGGTGACCAGTATTGACGGTACGATTATCGCGGAGCAAGTCCAAGGGTTGGTCGCGCAGATGAGCCGCTTGGTGTATATCTTTACCTTGCTTGCCTTGCTCACGGGCATCATGGTGCTCATCAGCTCGCTACTCTCTACGTCACAAGATCGTATGAAAGAGAGTGCTTCCTTTAGACTATTGGGTATGCAAAAGCGTGACTTGTACATGCTCAATATCTTAGAGCTGGGTGTGCTTGGAATTAGTGCGGCGACATTTGCGGTGCTTATTGCCACTGGTGGTGCTTGGCTAGCGGTTACTCAATGGTTCAATCTGCGCTTTAGTGTGCCATGGGCAAACTTAGGACTTGGCGGTATTGCGTTAGTTGCCTTGCTGTTTGCCATTGCCATTATCTATGTGAGATTGGTGATTGGTCGCGGGATTATGGCAAGAGTCAGGGCGATGGTTTAAGCGTATTCAATTTTGGCTTTAAACGAAAAAACTCCTATTAAGGAGTTTTTTCAATTCACCACTATCTGAAATAAAGAGACTCAGAAACCATCAGTAATTAAATCCATCAAATCTTGTCTTTCTATAAAATCGACTTCTGTTTTATATTTATGGTTTGAATCTATCAAATAGATAGATATTCTTAGCTGGCTACGGTCAAATGCAAAAGGCTCAACTTTATCATCATTTGGAAACAGAAATATCTCACTGTTTTTTAAAATAACCCAATCTCCATATTCATCTTCATCAGATTGCACTAGTAACAAATTAAATCCTTTACCACTCGAAAAATTGACTGCACCCCAAGCTAATATTACTTTATGTCGAAATTTAGGCATGAGAGGTTTTAATATATTTGAACTCGCAACTCCAAGATGTTTTAGTAAGCTTAAAGATAACTCATCAGACTGGTCTATTGCACTGAACCAGATACCTACTTTTTTGCCATCAAATGAAAAATTTATGTCATGTATTTTATCAGCTAGATTATAGACAAGTTCAGCTGACTCAGAACGAGCTACCGTTTGATTCAATTGAGTCAGAAAATCTTCCAAAGGAGTTCTTATTACTTTTTCAAATTGATAGCTCACAATACCTTTTCTTCTAAGTAATTCAATATCTTTTAGAGTTTTCTGAGACTCTACCTCCTTTATCTGTAAGTCTTTTGATAGCTTCTTATCTAAAAGCTTGTTTACCGAATTTCTATAACTGGCCTTATTATTATCGGTCGCAACATTTAGTTCATTTCTAACTTCATTCCAGTTTTGATAACGATCTTTAGGTCTTTTTTCGATAAGCTTATTGATAACTTCAGCCACTTTAGGAGATATCTTATTATTTACCTTATTTAAAGCCTTTGGCACAGTCATAAGATGCGCTGTCTCCCAATCTTTAGGGTTTCCAAGAGCATGCTCTCTTCCTGCAATCTGGAAAAACACCAAACCAATTGAATACATGTCCATTTGAATTGTGTTTTTTTCAAATCTATAAGCTTCTGGTGCTATGTAAGGCTCAGTACCCCATCCTTTAAACGTCTTATAGCGCGTTTTATCTTGTATGATTTTAGCTAAACCGAAGTCAGCAATCTTAAAAACTCCATTATTGATAAATATATTATCTGGCTTAATATCTCTATGAACTAAGACCTTATTAATCGCTTCCATTCCATCAATAATTTGGTGAAAAATGTTCAAGCAAAGCTGTTCGTCCAACATCTTTTTTTGCACATTCAGGAAATCTTGTAAAGAACCATCTTCCGCCAAATCCATAATAAGGTATGGCGTTTTAGAAGCTGTTCCATCATCAAATCCTCTGTAACTTATAACATTTGCATGCCTGATGCTTTGAGCAAGTTCCCACTCATTAATGAGAGAACGATAAGTGTCGGTATCTTCTAAATAATACTGTAAAGTTTTCAAAGCATACTTCTTCGTTCCATTTTTTTCTTTAATAAGAAAGACATGCCCCATTCCACCTTGTCCTAAGAAGCTAGAAACGGTGTACTCATCATTGTTGAAATGTACTATATCGTTAATATCAAGCATTTCAATCCTTAAAGTTCTGTTGGTTTAGCTCTGAAAAATTTGAAGTAGAGACTACTAAGGAATTTCTTTCTACATTAAAATTTTACCATGAGTATTTACAGTGTTATAGCTGACTTACTCATCTCAAGGCGAATTTAAATTCTACAGGCTCAGCTTATCTTAGAAGCGCCTTCTATTCATCTAGAGGGCGTTTTTTGCTTCATTCAATGTATCAGAATATAAACCAATATCAGCCATGCAGTTTGCTGATTTATTGGGGCGATTACCTAGCCCTCATTTGCTATACTAGCCTAACTTTTATCAATCAAATCCCTTCTTACAACATCCTCCAAAACAGCATGGTAGTCTTATGAAATTCTCAAAGTTCGGTCAAAAATTTACCCAGCCCACTGGCATCTCACAATTAATGGATGATTTGGGCGATGCGCTAAAAAGCGATCAGCCAGTCAACATGCTGGGCGGTGGTAACCCCGCCAAAATTGATGCCGTCAATGAGCTATTTTTAGAAACGTATAAAGCGCTTGGTAATGATAATGATGCAGGCGTGCCCAATAGTAGCGCTATTATCAGCATGGCGAATTACTCTAATCCGCAAGGTGACTCAGCCTTTATCGATGCTCTGGTTGGCTTCTTTAACCGTCATTACGATTGGAATCTGACGTCAGAAAATATCGCCTTGACCAATGGCTCACAGAATGCGTTTTTCTATCTGTTTAATCTATTTGGCGGCGCTTTCGCTGATGAAAAGAATGGAGCTGTAGACAAATCCATTCTATTGCCATTGACCCCTGAGTATATCGGCTATAGCGACGTGCATGTCGAAGGTCAGCATTTCGCAGCCGTATTGCCACATATCGATGAAGTGACGCATGAAGGTGAGGAAGGTTTCTTTAAATATCGTGTCGATTTTGACGCATTAGAGAACTTGCCAGCGCTAAAAGAAGGCCGTATTGGCGCGATTTGCTGCTCACGCCCGACCAACCCTACTGGCAATGTGCTGACGGATGAAGAAATGGCGCATTTGGCCGAGATTGCCAAACGTTATGACATCCCTCTTATCATCGATAATGCCTACGGTATGCCCTTCCCTAATATCATCTATTCAGACGCGCATTTGACGTGGGATGACAATACGATTCTGTGCTTTAGCCTGTCTAAAATTGGCCTGCCCGGTATGCGTACGGGTATTATCGTGGCCGATGCGAAAGTCATCGAAGCCGTCAGCGCGATGAATGCGGTGGTGAATCTAGCCCCGACGCGTTTTGGTGCAGCGATTGCCACGCCATTGGTAGAAAACGATCGTATCAAGCAGTTAGCTGATAATGAGATTAAGCCGTTTTATCAAAAACAGGCGACCCTTGCCGTGAAGCTGTTAAAAGAAGCATTGGGTGATTATCCATTGATGATTCATAAGCCTGAAGGCGCGATATTCTTATGGTTGTGGTTTAAAGACTTGCCAATTAGTACGCTTGAGCTATACGAGCGCCTCAAAGAAAAAGGCACGCTCATTGTACCAAGCGAATATTTCTTCCCTGGTGTCGATGTTAGCGATTATCAGCACGCGCATGAGTGTATTCGTATGAGTATCGCGGCTGACGAGCAGACACTCACTGATGGTATCAAAGCGATTGGTGAAGTGGTGCGTGAGTTGTATGATGAAGCTAAAAAATAAGATTAGCTACTAGAATCAAAATTCAAATAGCAAAATCAAAGAACGGACTTATTAATAGTCCGTTTTTTTATGTCGTTTGGTCAGTGAGGCAGGTTTGCTGGTTGGATGAAATATCTTCGTCCATTTATTTAAGCCATAAAGCACATAAGACAGTAGACAGGTATTGATCAAATCACGGATGCTCGCGGTAATCTGGTCACGGCTTAAACCAGCCAAACCAAGCGACTCAATTGTCTCTCGATTGTCCAAATACTCACCTAATAAAGCAATGCAAGTTACTATCACTAAGGCGATAAAAGATCTGATACCTTGCTTTTTAAAGATAGGACGCAGTAGCATTAAACATAGGAAATAAGCACCGATACCAACATAAATATGCAGGGCATCTTTAGCCAGTCCTGTCGCTTCAATAATACTCATTTTAAAGGCGGTAAAATCCACTATATATTCCAAATATAAGCCAGTAGAAAACAACTGAGGGTATCACTATAGCCATCCCACTATAAAAATATTACAGCGTTAACCTCGCTTGAAGTATCACATATACATCTACACTCGGTTGCCTTGTACTACTTTTAGATTGAATCGACTATAAACAATATGACTAAAAAGTGGTGGCTAAAAATTGACAGCTGATAATAAAATCTGAGAACAAAAAAGGCAGATTATACAATGGATAATCTACCTTACTGCTGAATTAAATATTCAATTCACGTTTATCGTCTATCTTACACATTCCACTCTACAAAGTTCTTTAGCAGTTGCAAGCCAGCGGTATGGCTTTTCTCTGGATGGAACTGGGTCGCAAACAGATTGTCTTGGATGACACTGGCACAAAATGGCTGACCATAGTCGCAAATGGCAGCCACTTGTGAGGGATTGGCAGGCTCGCAATAATAGCTGTGCACAAAGTAAAAATGCGCGTTGTCTTGAATACCATTCCACAATGGATGATCAAAATCCATACCGCTGATGGTATTCCAGCCCATGTGCGGTACTTTGATGGTTGCGCCTTGCTTGTCTTTCCACGTAGGGTCAAAGGCTTCTACCGTGCCTTTTAAGATGCCAAGACAGTCTGTACCGCCATTTTCAACTGACTGCTCAAACAACGCCTGCATGCCTATACAGATGGCCATGACGGGCTTATTAAATATCGCCTGACGTATGACATCATCAATGCCAGCATCATGCATGCCAGCGATACAGTCGCGCATAGCACCGACACCAGGGAAGACGATCTTGTCTGCCGCAGCAACGACTTTGGGGTCATTGGTGATAGAGACTTCTGCCCCGACCACTGACAATGCTTTACTGGCGGAATGCAAATTACCCATACCATAATCTAATAGTGCAATTTTGGTCATCGATTGGTTCTCATTTTTAAATATTTTGACTACTGTACTATTTGTATCGTTAGCCATTTATATTGTTGGCTATTGCCAAGGTGTAGATAAGGTTTTGCTACAAGGAAGTCAAGCACAGGCTGTACAGCTAGTACGGCAAGCTTGACTGACCCTCTTAACTGACCTTGTAGAAGAGCCTTAAATACGCCTTAGAAAGCCTCTTTGGTCGATGGCAAGGTATTCAACGCACGCTCGTCATATTCACAAGCCATGCGCAGTGCACGAGCAAAAGCCTTAAAGGTCGACTCAATTTGGTGATGGCTGTTTTTACCTTTGAGATTGTCCAAATGCACGGTCATCCACGAGTGGTTGACGAAGCCATAGAAAAACTCACTGAACAAATCAACATCGAAACGGCCGACGTGCGAGCGGGTAAAAGGGATATCCATGTGTAGACCAGGGCGACCTGATAGATCGACAACAGCGCGAGTCAACGCTTCATCGAGTGGCGCATAAAAATGCCCGTAGCGACGGATGCCTTTTTTGTCACCCAATGCTTTGTTAAATGCTTGACCAAGCGTAATACCAGTGTCTTCGACGCTATGGTGGTCGTCGATAAAGGTATCGCCGTTGCATTTGATGTCCAAATCAAACAAACCGTGACGCTTGATTTGATCAATCATATGATCCAAAAAAGGTACGCCAGTGTCTACCGTGCCTTGACCAGTCCCATCCAGATTGACGGTACAAGTGATTTGCGTTTCAGCAGTGATACGCTCAACGGTGGCGATACGCTCAGGGCGACCGTGTAAGTTTGCATTTTTTGGTGCATTTTGCTCAGTTGCATTGGCTGTCATGGCTACTCTCTATCAGTTTTTTATCAGTGAAAAGCGGTCAATAAAATAGGACGAAAACACGCCCGAGTCTTTAAATAAGTAAATGATGAAAAATTTAAAAAATCTATCAATGTTTACGTATGATATGAATAATATTAGGGTTTATGCCTACTAGGGCGTGTCCTCACTTTAAAAATGGTGATAAAAATGAGATAAATTGCAGTCAAACAAGGAAAATAGCGCAGATAATATCGAGATATTAGTCAGTTATTTGACGCCGTTTGGCAAGATTTAGCCATTTTTAACCCATTTAGATGACTATCGATTGAATTGAGGACACGCCCTAGGCATTGTCTGTCTTCATCATAGCAAAACCTAACATTTACTGCTATGTCCAAGCGGTAAACCACGCACAAAATTACCTCATTCTGCTAAAATAGTGTGTTCAGTATTACCAATCATGACGCACGCTAATGCTATAACACGACAATTTTCGACATCACACTCTATGACATTATGATGTCTCACATCATAGAAACCCTCTGTTTATAGGAACTGCTATGCCTTTAGAAGCGATCGCCATCAATAGTTTGGATGCACCACTGATTAAAAAACCTGCACGCGATAATGAACTCTCTGAGCGCTTGCATGCCTTATACGATAGCGATGATACTCAGCCCAGTGGCGCCGATGTACTCAGTCTCGTTGAGCAAGGTTTTAAACGTGGACAAATTCTATACGTCGGTATGTTCAATGACAAGCCGATCGCTGCAGTTGCCTGTTTTGATGATGGTCAGACCAATGCCAAGCGTTTGCAATATCTAACGGTGCATGAACAGAACCGCGGCCGTGCTATAGATGCCAAGTTCATTAAACTGGTCTATGATGCCGAAGTAAAAAAAGGCGTGCGTGAGTTTGTGCCTGCAGATACGGATATTCATCGTATTATGAGCGAGTATGAGCTACTGCGTGTCAAAGACTAAACTGAGACGAGAATGTTTAATTTTGACTATTTACCGTCTTTTATCAGATATAATGCAAAAATTACTTGACAGCAGTGCGTATATTTAGTTTAATAGCGCCTCAACGAAGACGGCTCGATAGCTCAGTCGGTAGAGCAACGGATTGAAAATCCGTGTGTCGGCAGTTCGAACCTGCCTCGAGCCACCATCTCGTTTAAGAATTCTAAAAAGCCCCAAACATTTATGTTTGGGGCTTTTTTTATGTTTGGCTTTTTATGTTTAGGTAGCATGCTTAGGTGTATTTAAGATCACTGTTGTATAGTCGATTCAATTTAAAAGTAGTACAAGGCAATCGAGTGTAGATGTATATTAAATACTTCGAGCAAGGTTAACGCAGTAATATTTTTATAGTGGAATGACTATAAGCGCTTTCTTACTTATCACAAACGCTTTCTTAATAATAACTCACAACGCTCACGCGAGTCCAAATCATAAACCGTCGCACGGTAATCAATACCATGACGTCCTTCGAAAAATATCACCCGATCGCCCACTGCTAAGAAACAAGATGTGCGCGCATCATAAATAAATCCATCAATCACAAATGCCAAATCACGATCTATCTCGCGTACCGTGTATGTCTCCCCCTTTGGAATCAAACCCTCAAACCAAGCGCTATGAGCTGCACTAGAGATTAGCATGCTTATCAGTACCGCTGACATCATGAAAATATTTTGTGATAACCGCATAAAACGTGAATACGTAGTCGTTATTTTATTCATGATGATTAGCTTCCTGATAAGTAATATCTTCAACCCGCGATAGTATTGAAGCGGTTTTATAATAGACAGACTATAACGCTGACAGTCACAGCTGAACAACATTTATAGGCTGTTTTTTCAACAGTCCGGCTCAGTATACTAGGACATGTTAAATACCGATATCCTTAGCAGGTAACGTTATGAGAGAGTTTGATTACGACTTAGACTACCAAAACCTAGATTTGCGCGCGCAGCCCGAGCTGTATCGTGTTGGTCGTGGTGAGCAAGGCGTTTTATTGGTTGAACCATACAAATCAGAAATACTACCACACTGGCGCTTTGCCGATCCTAAAATTGCGACCGAGAGTAGTGACACTATTTATCAGATGTTCTTAGATTATTTGGCTAACGATGACTTTGTCGGTGCGGATATGGCACGCAAATTTATTCAAATGGGCTATACCCGTGCCCGCCGCTATGCCAATCATAAAGGTGGCAAAAAATATAAAGGTGCTGTCCCTGATGATAAAAAAGGCCAAAGCGGTGCGCATGGGCGTGAAGAGTTACCACGGCAAGAAGAAGACCCTATCAAAGCAGAATCTGCACGCATATTTAAACAAAAATGGGATGAGTGTCGTGAGAATCAAGATTATTTAAGAATGAAAAAAGAACATCGTGAACGTTATAAAGATGTCGAATGATTGCTTCTGTTCATTCGGGTCTGCTAAACATTTAAAAATGTGAATTCTGTAGCCTTAAAATACGACTATGCTAAGGTATGGCATTAAGCGTAATGTAACCCACATAACAAATACAACTGTTTCAAATAGCGAGGAATAATGGATAAGCAACTTTTGATTTTTGATTTTGACGGAACACTCATTGATAGTGTGCCCGATTTAGCTGATGCGACCAACGCTATGCTAACCATGCTGGGCAAAAAGACCTACCCTATCGAAACGATACGCAACTGGATAGGCAATGGCTCAAGATTATTGGTCGAGCGCGCGCTAGTGGGTAAGGTAAAAGTGCTAGAAAACGAGTTAACGCAAGAAGAAGGCGATCACGCAGAGCAAATATTTTTTGATGCTTATAAAAACCTCAGTGGCAGCAAAACCGTCGCTTACCCAGATGTCGATAGCGGACTGAAAAAACTGAAAGATGCAGGGTATACACTGGCATTAGTAACCAATAAACCCATTCTTTTTGTACCGAAGATATTACAGTCATTTGGCTGGCATGACTTATTCAGCGAGGTATTAGGCGGTGATAGCCTCTCGACTAAAAAACCTGATCCGGCACCGCTATTGCATGTCTGTGAAGCGTTGAACGTCGCTCCAGAACAAGCCGTTATGATTGGTGATTCTAGAAACGATATCTTAGCCGGACAAAACGCCAATATGGACACGATTGGACTGTCTTATGGCTATAACTATGGACAAGATATTCGTGAGTTGAATCCGACCGAAGCATTTGATGGTTTCGCTGATTTGGTGACTTGGATTATGAGAGACAAGGCTTAACCCATACTTCACCTCTCATGCGTCATATCTATAGTATAGTAATAAGATAGTTGTGAACACTGGCTTAGATAAGTACGATTATTTGCTACGATAACTGAGTGCCTCAGATACATGGACACTCGTTATATCTACACTATTAGAAAGGTCTGCGATAGTACGCGCTACTCGTAATACTCTATGATAGCCACGCGCGGATAAATTCAGACGCTGCTGAGCAAGTTGTAATAGCTGCTGCTCACTCTCTCCTAGTTGGATATATTTGTCAATCTCGCTAGGACTTAGCTCATTATTGACCTTTTGCTGTCGCTGCATCTGATGCTTATGAGCGGCAATGACTCGAACCCGCACTTGTTCAGAGCTTTCTCCAGCCTGAGCATTTTGCAAGTCGGCAATCGGTAAAGCGGGCACAGTGATATGCAAATCAATGCGATCTAATAGCGGTCCTGATAGCTTGTCTTGATAGCGTTTGATTTGCTCGGGTCGACAGCGGCAACGCCCTGATGTATCGCCATCATAACCACATGGACAGGGATTCATCGCTGCGACTAATTGGAAGTTGGCAGGAAAGGTCATTTGTGAGTTAGCACGGCTAATGGTTATCTGCTTGGCTTCCAATGGTTGACGCAATACCTCTAACACCGTACGATCAAACTCTGGCAATTCATCAAGGAATAACACACCTTTATTCGCAAGGGTAATCTCACCAGGTTTCGGGCGTGAGCCACCACCAACCAGTGCCACGGCTGATATCGTATGATGAACTTGCCTGAACGGTCGTGTGCCATAGTCATAATCGCTGTCTGCGACTGAATAAGTACTGGCTACTTCTAACGCATCTTCGTCACTAAGGTCAGGTAAAATAGTCGGTAGACGCGATGCCATTAGTGTCTTGCCTGAACCGGGCGGCCCTGTAAATAATATCGAGTGCCCACCTGCTGCGGCTATTTCCAGTGCACGCCTTGCATGATGCTGACCTTTGACATCAGCCAAGTCCACTTGATAACCAACATGCTGCGGTGCTGGGCTGGGTGTGACGACTGTCAAAGACTCATTGGGTATGCTTGGATTCGCTAGCGACTGTAGGTGGTCGCAAACGGCTTTGAGACTTTGCGCACCTAATACCTCTACTCCCTCGACACGGCTGGCTTCTGCTCCATTATCTATTGGCACGATTAATTTGACTGATGTTAACTCTGCTGCTGGCTGCTGCTCATCTAGTCGTCGCTCATTACTACTCGATGACTTCACAGCCAATCGCTCCGCTTTAATTGCTCTAGCCACTGCCAAGCTACCTGTCACTTGCCGCAGATTTCCGTTTAGCGCTAGTTCACCGATGAACTCAAACCCTGATAACACTTCTGGATCGAGCTGATCACTGGCTGCCAAGATACCGATAGCAATCGGTAAATCTAGCCTTGCGCCATCTTTGGGCAAATCAGCAGGGGCCAAATTGATAGTGAGACGGCGATTGGGAAACTGAAATCCAGAATTCAATATCGCAGAACGGACTCTGTCTTTACTCTCACGTACCGCGGCTTCTGGTAGACCGACAATGGTCAATGCAGGCAAACCTTGCGACAAGTGCACCTCAATAATGACCTTTGGTGCGTGCAGACCGACGACTGAACGGGTATAGACTTGAGCAAACGACATAAGTGTTTCCTGATAGAGAGGCTCTCTCGATAATAGAGGATTACACATAGGTACGCAAATGTCGTGTTTTGAGTCATGAGCGCCAATAATTAATGAGCCAGTTATTATCTAATGATACCTGTACGTTTTATCTAAAAGACCTATTCATTCACCCCACTACTAACAAGGATTTGTTATACTAGCCACTGTCTATTTAGACATAAATATTGCTAGAAAGGTGGTCATAAACGAACGGTTTCAATTGCTATCCTTGAACCCCATAAATCCTAGCAATGTATATGGTCAAAACGAGGAATATCGCATGACAGAACATTCAGAACAAAACAATTCTAACAGTGCTGACCATATCGAGCAGCCTTACAATCGTGCCGGAGATCAGCCGACCACGACACGTCCTGTCATGCAACCAGACAACCCTTATGCCAGTACGCGTGGCAGTATTACGAGCAAACATCTACCTGCTTTTGATGAAGCTATTATCAATAAATACAATCGTTCCGGACCACGATATACCTCTTATCCAACGGCTTTAGAGTTCACGCCAATCGCTGACAGTCTTGAGACCAAAATTCTGCAGAACCGTGAAGCACGTGCACCACTGTCTCTATATTTTCATATTCCGTTCTGTCGTCACCTTTGCTACTACTGTGCTTGCAATAAAATTATCACTAAAAAGAATAGCGACTCAGGCGATTATTTACAGTACTTAATTGCCGAAATTAAGCACAAGCGTCGCTTATTATCGGCGCCTGAAGGTAGCAGCAAGCCGTTGGTCAAGCAGCTACATTTGGGCGGTGGTACACCCACATTTTTGCGTGACGAAGAGATGGTTCAGCTGTGGGAATTTTTACAAACTCAGTTTGAATTTTTGCCCGAAGATGAAGGTGATTACTCTATTGAGATTGACCCACGCGAGCTGAGTGAAGATACGCTAAAAGTTTTGCGTAACCTTGGGTTTAACCGTATCAGCTTAGGTGTGCAAGATTTAGATGAAACCGTACAAATCGCTGTCAATCGTGTGCATTCCGCAGAATTGATTGAGAACGTCCTCAACGAGGCGCGTGAACTTGGCTTTCACTCTATTAACATCGACTTGATTTATGGCTTACCACATCAAACGCCTGATACCTTTAACCAAACGGTACAGCGCATCATAGAGATGTCACCAGATCGTCTGTCAGTATTTAACTACGCGCATCTGCCTGAGCGTTTTAAAGCGCAGCGTCAGATCAAAGATGAAGACCTACCAAATCCAGCAGCGAAGCTTACAATGCTTGGCAATACTATCAATATGTTGAGCGAAGCGGGCTATCAATATATCGGTATTGACCATTTCGCCAAGCCTGATGATGAACTCGCTGTCGCACAGCGCGAGGGCAAATTACATCGTAACTTCCAAGGTTATACCATCATGGGTGACTGCGACCTATTAGGATTCGGTGTTTCTTCTATCAGTCAGATTGCCAATGCCAGTACCCGCTATATCCTACAGAATGATACGGATCTGCAAGCCTATCAAGCCAATATTGATATGGCAAAAATCAATCCTACTGTCATGCCAGCGGTAAAAGTAATCAAGACGTCGATTAAAGATCGTCTGCGTGAATATGTCATTATGAACTTGCTCTGTCATGACTATGTTGATTTTAAAGATGTGAATCAGAAATTCGGTATCGATGCTATTACTTATTTTATTGATGAAATAGCACAGCTCGGTGCCATGCAAGACGATAGACTCATCGATATGGATGCGGCTGGTATTCGTGTTTTACCACGTGGACGCTTATTGGGTCGAAACGTTGCGATGGTCTTTGATGAATATCTGGAAACAAAACATAAAGATCGTTTTTCGAAAGTGATTTAAAGCAACTTTAAAAAATAACTTTAGAAAGCAACTCTGAGTTTATAGCGCAAAAAAGACCTCGCTTGAGGTCTTTTTTTATCTGAAATAATAGTTACTACACTTTTAACTTATCACCCACCATACCTTTTACGGTACTTAAAATATCAGCAGGTAACACCACCATTTTTGAGTTATCAGATTCAGCCAGTTCACGGATTGCCTTGATATACTGCTCACCAAGTAAGTAAACAATCGGCATCTCTTCTGTGCCCATGGCGTTGGTAATCAAACGAATCGACTCTTCTGAGCCTCTCGCTAGCACTACCTGCGCTTCAGCATCACGGCGTGAGGCCTCGAGACGCCCATCGGCTTCTAGGATAGCCGCTTGCTTTTGACCATCAGCACGCGTCACTGTGGCACGACGTAGACGCTCTGCCGCCGCCTGCTCTTCCATTGACGCTTGCATAGTTTGCGATGGGTTAATATCTTGAATTTCTACCGTCTTCAGCGTGATGCCCCAATCAGCGATATCTTCTGAGATTGCATGCTTTAGCTTCATCTTGATTTCGTCGCGACTCGACAAGGCACTATCCAGATCCATCTCACCGATGATTGAGCGTAATGAGGTCTGTACCAGATTGCGAATACCATATTCATAATCTTCGATGCCATATACTGCTTTGTCAGGGCGTACGATATTAATGTAAGCCACTGCATTGGCGATAATCACCACGTTGTCTCGAGTAATGACTTCCTGTGATGGAATATCAAGCACGATGTCTTTAGTCGTCACTTTATAGGCGACATCATCGACGAAAGGAATAATCAGATTTAACCCAGGCTCTAGCGTTTGGCTATATTTCCCCAAGCGCTGCACCACCCATTTGTAGCCTTGCGGTACGATGCGAACACCCTTAAACACTGTAAACACCACCAGTGCCACCAAGACCAACATGACAATACTAAAGCTTCCCATAACCCACCCCTATTATTATATTTGTTTACTATTATTCATCGCTGCCTGCGATTTCATACTGCTCACAATCAACTCGTTGCCGACGATATCGGTCACGACCACTCTATCACCGACTGCTACTTGTTCCCCTCTCGTGCGGCATACCCACTCAGCAGCACCAACAATAGGTACACTAAATCTGACGGTACCTGCCCTATCTGGCTGCGGCTGTACGATAATCATGCCAGTTTCGCCAACGATAACGCTGCCACCCAAACCTGCTTTGGTACGGTCTATCGATAACGGCTTAATGAATTTGAACCATGCCAACAGAAATATAGCCGATAACACCAACCAAATAATCACTTGAACAAAGACTGAAATCGGCAATAACCATGAAAGGGCTGCAACAATGATAGCAGCAGCACCAAACCATAGGCTTGCAAATGTGGGCACAAACATCTCAACAATCAGCAATATAAAGCCTAAAACGAGCCAATGCCAAGGTTCAATCATCCAAAGTATGTCCATCGCTGCGATACCTCTTATCTTTGATATTCTAACTTTCAATGTAACACACTTTTAGTATTCATAACTTCTTAAAAATCATCAATCTATGATGTTCACAGCTTAATAAACATGAGAGAAGTTATAAAAATTTAACGCAAAAAAACGCACCCCAAAGGATGCGTTTTTTATTTCTTTGCAAGCCAATTAGAACTTAAAGTGCGCGCCTAAGCTGAAACCACCAACATCCAAATCGTCAACTTCAGGATAGATGTTATACATAGCTTCAAAAGAAGCCGTAGGAGTAAGGTTATAACCCAAACCTAAACCACCTGCAATACCAGTATCGGAAAAACTAGAGCTATCATTTTCGCTAGAATCTTCTTTATCTGTGTAATCCACATCAATTTCATTTTTTGCGATACCTAAACGACCTTTAGCATACAGTGCCGTATTAGGGAATGCATAATCATAAGTAGCATATATACCGTAAACATCTGCGCTGTACTCATTCTTCTCAAACTCATCTTCAAAAGAATCAGCATCAGTAGTAGTCAGATACTCAGCTTCTACACCGAACGCTGGCGTGAACTTGTAACCACCGTAAACGCCATAAGACACAGCATCATCAACACCGCTTGCATCAGGGCTATACTGACCCACTTTTACACCAGCGTAAGGCTGGCCTGCATAATTCATGGCAGCTTGAGCACTCACGCTCATTAAAGAACCAACTGATAATGCGATTAAAGCTTTTTGCAAAGTATTCATATATCTTCCTATTGAATGCAAATAAAATGCAGTCTAGATGGATTAATAGAGTATACATTTTAGATGAACTATTGTTGGATGCAGGATTCTAACAGAACCGTATTTTTAATGCACTATTTTTTGGTTATTATCATGCTGTTTTTATAGCAAGCAAAAAAACGCACCCAAAAGGATGCGTTTTTTATACATTGTACAGCTAGTCAAACATTTAGAACTTGATGTTTGCACCAACAGTCATAAGATCTGTATCGCTACCCAACACGTCATATTCTGCTTCTACGTTGAAGTTAGGGTTTACTGAATAACCAAGACCTACACCACCAGCCAGACTGGTATCATGATCTGAGAAATCAGATGCGCCTGCAAAATTAGTATTTGAAGCTTCTACCTCAGTTCTTGCTACACCAAGCTTACCTTTTGCATATAGACCAGTATCTGTGAACGCATGGCGATAAGTACCATAAGCACCATAAGATTCAGCATCGATATCACCACCACGGTAATCAGCATCATCTGAACCTACATATTCAGCTTCAAGACCAAAGTTAGGATCAAAGTTATAACCAGCATAAACACCATAAGCAGTTGGATCATCAGCATTATTGATATCTAAATCAAATTGACCGACTTTAGCACCAACATACGGCTGGCCAGTATAGCCATTACCATAAGAACCAGCAGCTTGTGCGCCCATGCTTAATAAAGAACCTGCTACTACTGCCATTAGAGTTTTTTGTAGAGTTTTCATTTTATTTCCTTAAAATTACATTTTTGATTGGTATATATTATCTGTATGAGGAAAACCCATCAGATAAGCCTTCAATAAAAGGGGTTAGAAAAAATATTTAGAATTTCAATTGAGCACCAACGGTCAATAGTTTGGCATCTACATCGCTATCCATCATTGAGTATTCAGCTTCGACACCAAAATTAGGATTGACTGAATAACCAAGACCTACACCACCAGCAATACCAGTATCACTGCTAGAGTTTGAGACTTTAACCAAACCGTTGGTATAGTCGCCTTCTACTTCAGTCTTAGCCACACCTAGCTTACCTTTGGCGTACAAGCCAGTATTTGGGAACTGATAACGTGCGGTACCGTATGCGCCATAAGTTTTGGCATCAAGGTCGCCGTTTCTATAATCAGCGTCATCTGAGCCGACATATTCAGCTTCAACACCGAAAGTAGAATCGAAGTTGTAACCACCATAGACACCATAAGCGGTAGGATCATCTGCGTTATCAATGTCTAAATCAAACTGACCGACTTTGGCACCGATATACGGTTGACCAGTGTAGCCGTTGCTATAGGACGTTGCGGCTTGTGCGCCCATACTTAATAAAGAACCCGCTGCTAGCGTGATTAGAGTTTTTTGTAGAATTTTCATTATTAGCTCCTTAACATCCATTTAAACAAACAAGTTATCTATTTATTTATGCTGGCTCTTATAGCCCTATCGTCTTGCTTGCTACGATGAATGTAATAGTAACAAACTATTTCAGACACTCTGTCAGTGTTTAATAGTATGAGAGTTAAGATTTGCAAGTTTTCATCAGCGAGTGGGTTACAAAGGCCAAGATATGAAACCTTTTGTTACAACCAGCCTATTTATGCAATAATCCCTACTCATTTCACGCTCTTCCTACTAAAAAACCAAGATTGAAATGCCTTAAATACTGTCAAATAACAAAAATGAAGGAAGAAAGAATGACTAATCTCATCACTGATCGTCTACAAGTAGCGCTCGAAGACCTCAAAGCAAATCAACAATATCGTCAACTGCCAAACCTGCAACATAAGGGGCAGTACGTTATGAGCGAGGGTAAAGCTTTGCTCAACATTGCAAGTAATGACTATCTCGGCTTGGGCGGTGATATCGAGCTGCAAACTGAGTTTCTCAATCAAATAAAACAGCTACCTACTGCACAGACCCCTAAAATGAGTGCAACCTCTTCACGGCTCCTCACAGGCAATGATATACAGTTGCAAGCATTAGAAGCTGAATTACAAAGCTGGTATCAGAATGCTGTAAATCAACAAACCACTGCTACTGAAAAATCTGTACTGGTGCTAAATAGTGGCTATCATGCCAATCTTGGTATCTTACCAGCACTGACCACTTTGCCAGTCAAGACACTTATTTTGGCTGACAAGCTGGTACATGCCAGTATTATCGATGGGTTGCGTCTGAGCCAAAGCAAACTTGTCACCTATCGTCGTTACCGTCACAACGATTACGAGCATTTGGCCAGATTTATTGAGCAAGCAGATGAAACGGTTGAGCGCATCATTATTATCACTGAGAGTATTTTTAGTATGGATGGTGACCGCGCCGACTTACCTCAGCTGGTGCAATTAAAAGCAAATGACACTCGTATTGAGCTATATGTCGATGAGGCGCATGCCATTGGCGTGCTTGGCGATACAGGTCTAGGATTGGCGGAAGAAACCCACACATTGGCTGAGATTGATTATTTGGTGGGGACATTTGGGAAAGCCTTCGCTTCAGTTGGCGCTTATATCATGTGTGATGAGGTCGTCAAACAATGGCTGATTAATACGATGCGCCCACTAATTTTTAGTACGGCACTGCCCCCTATCAATCATGCTTGGACACGCTTTATCTTAGCCAAAATGCCGCAGTTAACTGAGCAACGTATGCATTTAGCGCAATTGTCTATCACACTTAGCCAGGCTATCGACCCACAACACCGTGTGTCATCTACTGCTCAACATACCAGTTATGACTCTCCTATCATTCCTTATATATTGGGCGATAATGCACGTGCGCTTGCGAAAGCACAGCAGTTACAAGCAGCAGGGTTCTACGCCTTGCCTATTAGACCACCCACTGTTCCTGAAAACACTGCTCGTATTCGCTTAGTCATGAATGCCAAGCTGACCAATGAAGACTGCGAACGGCTAATACAACAGTTATAATTCTACTCTCTAGCAGGAACGATGGTCCTACTATAGTCGATTCAATTTAAAAGTAGTACAAGGCAACCGAACGTAGATGTATATTTAATACTTCAAGCGAGGTTAACGCAGTAATATTTTTATAATGGAATGACTATATCGATTGATAACTGGCTCAATTGGATGTAATACGCTCTATGAAAACACTCGACACACCTGATGACCTCAGCGCTAGAAAACAAAACATCGCTCGTCATTTTGCGAGTGCTGGTGACTATGACCAACATGCCAATATCCAGCAGCAGGTCTGTCAATACTTACTCGCTAATATTGCTCAGACCAAGCAAAGCAGTGTGCTAGAAGTGGGTGCAGGCACAGGTCAAATGACGCGCCTACTCGCTGAGCATATCCGAAGCCAGCACTGGGTCATCAATGAGTTATGTAGTGAGCAAGCTGCTACATTGCAATCCATACTACCAATTGCTGACATCGTCATTGGTGATGCTGAGACCATAGACTTAGAGTCAAATCATAGTTTAATCGTCAGTGCTAATGCAGTGCAGTGGTTTGATGATCCATTGAGTTTTGTCACGCAGTCAGCACGCCGACTACAAGCTGGAGGGCAACTGATATTCAGTACCTTTACCCCAAATAACTTTTTGCAAATTAAGACGCTAACCGGTCAAGGACTTTACTATCCAGATATCGACGAATGGCAATCAGCATTGGTTGATGCAGGTTTTGAGAATATCGAACTCTCAACTCAGCGCTTTGATCTACCCTTCCCTACCCCCTACGCTATCCTAAAACATATGAAGCTGACTGGCGTATCGACCAATCAGACACAAGTACAATCAGATAACACCCAGACCTTTATGTGGACAAAGTCACGTCTAAAACAATTTGAATCAGACTACTGGCAACACTTCTCAGCACAAGATGAAGCAGGACAGCCTTGTGTCAACTTAACGTATGAGGTGCTGACAGTGAGTGCGTTTAAACCTTAATCACGCAGTATATGACAAGAATAGTAGATAATAGGAATCACAGTTAGTAAAAATAATAGCCATAAAAAAACGCACCCCGAAGGATGCGTTTTTTAGTTTAACGAATGATCGATTCTACCATTTTCAAAAACTTGAGTAGCAAGGAAAACGAGCGTAAGTACTACATTGAGTAGACTAAGCGAGTTTGACGCAGCTAATCGCGTTTTTGAATTTGGTATTATTTCTTATCTTCGTCTACTTCAGTGAACTCAGCATCAACAACGTCGTCATCGGCTTGGCTGCTATCTGCTGCGCCGTCAGCACCTTGTTGGAACTGGCTTGGATCCATACCTTCTGCGCCAGCGCCGGCATCAGCATAAATCTTCTGGCTAACTGGTAAGAAAGCATTATCTAACGCTTCAAGCTTGGCTTTGATGTCATCATGATCATCTTCTTTCGCCGCAGCTTCAAGCTCAGTGATAGCGGTCTCAACTGAAGATTTTTCTTCATCAGACACTTTATCTGCTGCTTCTTTTAGTGCTTTTTGTACGGCATGAATGCGGCCATCTGCTTCATTACGTACTTGCGCTAGGTTAGCGAATTTCTCATCTTCAGCAGCATTTGCTTCTGCATCACGAACCATTTGTTCAACTTCTTCGTCCGACAAGCCAGAATCCGCTTTAATTTGGATGCTTTGTGCTTTACCAGTACCTTTATCAGTTGCTGAGATGTTCATGATACCGTCAGCATTGATGTCAAAAGTTACTTCGATCTGTGGCAGACCACGTGGTGCTGGTGGAATATCAGTCAAATCGAAACGACCAAGCTGTTTGTTTTGATTAGCGATTTTACGCTCGCCTTGATATACCTGAATCGTTACGGCTGGCTGGTTGTCTTCAGCCGTTGAGAACACCTGTGATTTCTTGGTAGGAATCATCGTGTTTTTCTCGATAACTGGCGTCATTACACCACCCATCGTTTCGATACCTAGTGTCAGTGGCGTCACATCAAGTAGCAATACGTCAGTTTTGTCACCAGACAATACAGCACCTTGAATAGCTGCACCAGCTGCTACCGCTTCATCAGGGTTCACGTCTTTACGTGGCTCTTGACCGAAGAATTCTTGTACTTTTTGCTGTACTAGTGGCATACGAGTCTGACCACCAACTAGGATAACGTCATCGATATCACCAATTTTTAGACCAGCATCTTCAAGAGCAATCTTACAAGGGCCCATAGTACGTTGTACTAGTTCTTCCGTTAGGCTTTCTAATTTTGAGCGGCTGATAGTAACAACCAAATGCTTAGGACCACTGCTATCGGCAGTAATATAAGGCAGGTTCACTTCAGTGCTTTGAGCACTTGATAGCTCAATTTTTGCTTTTTCTGCTGCTTCTTTTAGACGCTGCATCGCAAGAGAGTCACCTTTTAGGTTAACGTCTTGGTCTTTTTTGAACTCGTCGACTAAGAAGTCAATCAATGCTGAGTCAAAGTCTTCGCCACCAAGGAAAGTATCACCGTTGGTTGCAAGTACTTCAAATTGCTGCTCGCCATCAACGTCAGCGATTTCGATGATTGATACGTCAAAAGTACCACCACCCAAGTCATATACAGCAACAGTGCTATCGCCTTGCTTCTTGTCCATACCGTAGGCAAGAGCAGCAGCAGTTGGCTCGTTGATGATACGTTTTACATCAAGACCAGCGATTTTACCTGCATCTTTAGTTGCTTGACGCTGTGAGTCATTGAAGTAAGCAGGTACAGTTACAACTGCTTCAGTCACGCTTTCACCAAGATAGTCTTCTGCTGTTTTTTTCATTTTTTTCAAGATTTCAGCAGAAACCTGTGGTGGCGCTAATTTTTTGCCGTTGATTTCTACCCATGCATCACCGTTATCTGCTTTAGCGATTTTGTAAGGCACCATACCGATGTCTTTTTGCACGACTTTGTCATCAAAACGACGACCGATCAAACGCTTGATTGCAAACAACGTGTTGTTTGGGTTCGTTACCGCTTGACGCTTAGCTGACTGACCAACGAGAATTTCGTCATCTTTGTAAGCGACGATTGATGGTGTTGTACGAGTGCCTTCAGCATTTTCGATGACTTTAACTTTGTCACCTTCCATTACTGCTACACATGAGTTCGTTGTACCTAAATCAATACCAATTACTTTACCCATAATCAAATGCTCCTAATTTATTTTCAATATAAATACTTATATGTTCAGACCATAGTCGGTCACTTGTTGCTATATATCGGTTTACTTATTAATTTTTTCAAGTCAAAAGCCACGCAAAAATTGCCTTTTATGTGACTTTTTGTGAAAACCCTTACTAATAATGAGGTTTAGCACAATTAAAGACTGATTGTTTGCTGCTTATATAATGAAGTCGTAACTTCAAACACTACTGCTTCAAACACTATCAGCTTAAATACTATTGACCGACCCGTACCATTGCTGGACGTAACAGACGACCATTCAAGCTATAGCCTTTTTGTAGTACGGTTCCAACGGTATCAGCTTCAGCGTCTGCATCAATACCAACGGCTTCATGAAAATCAGCGTTAAATTTTTCGCCCTGTGGATCAACTGCTTCTACGCCGTTTTTAGTGAGTAATGCTAATAGCGCTTTATGCGTCAATTGCACACCTTCAGCTACTGGATCGTTGGCGTTGGCATTTTCCATGGCACGCTCTAAGTTATCGACGATATCTAACAGCTCTTTAGCAAATTTTTGTAGAGCGAATTTTTTGCTCTTATCAGCTTCTTGCTCCATGCGTTTTTGTGCATTGTAAGCTTCTGCATTAGCACGAGCAGTGGTTTCTTTGGCTTGCTTAACTTCGCCTTCTAACTCAGCGATACGCGCTTTAAAAGTATCAAGATCGATATCGTTTTCGATAGTCATCTCTTCGCCTGAATTATTTTGTGGATCAAACTCTTTCATCGTTTCTTCTAAAATACTGTCAGTATGGCCGATGTTGTCATGCACCACAGTTTGCTCAGCAGATTCGTGATTGGTATTTTGCTCGCTCATGATAGCTCCTTAGAATGTAATAATGACGATTCATATAGGATGCAATAGATAGGCTCATCGCCAGTCATACTGCGACCTTATTAGATACTTAAAATATTTTGCTCATTGTTTTTATTAATGCGCTTTACTAGCTGCTTGATAAAGGTGATGAGGATAAATTTCAAGCCTAAAACCAAGGATTTTTTACTTTAGGGTAAAGAATTACTAACTATTACCTTTAATAAGCATCTTTAGCGCCCTAACTCATGAACTATTAATGGCACTCTAGATGGTATTACACAAGCAGTAGTACTAATATTTTTGACATATAACTTGGCCGATGATAGTAATTCTAGCCACTTCTTTAACCCTGTGAGGAACCTTATGCCCATGCTAACGTTACCTGTATCACGCTACCGTAGACACGCCTTGCACTATACGTTAAAGAGCTTGGGCTACTTACCTACCCCTTTGTTAGAGCGCTTAAATCGGTCTCTAAATGCGCCCACCATGGCACAGTATCCACATGCTGACGGGCATTTGCGTGCCATCATCGGTGCCAATAGAAAAATGAAGCGCCCGTTAACCGTATCTCAGCTCACTCAGATGCGCAAAAAGTTTGCTGTAGATGCGGTATCCATGCAATCGCCAAACGTTTGGCAGCCGCAGCCGAGTAGCACAAGGATACAAGCTGAAAATCCGCAAGCTAAAAGCCTGCAAGCTAAGAAAACAACTAGTCAGCAAGTGCATTGGCAAGACAAAACGATTGCCAATGCCGATGGCGGAGACATGACGATACGCTGCTATAGGGCAGGAGAAAAGAGCAATCCTGATAAAGTGGTGATGCTATTTATTCATGGTGGTGGGTTTTGTATCGGTGATATCGATACGCATCATGAATTTTGCCATACCGTCTGCCAGCAAACTGGCTGGGCAGTTGCGAGTGTCGACTATCGATTGGCTCCTGAACATCCTGCTCCAACGGCCCTCAGAGATTGTTTAGCCGCTTACTTATGGCTATCAGAGCATTGTCATACGATGGGTGCGTTACCCTCTCGTATTGTTTTATCGGGAGACAGTGCAGGTGGTTGCCTTGCAACACTAGTGGCACAGCAAGTGATTTCACCTGACGAGGCACAGTGGCAGCAATTGGAGATACATAGCGTAACCGACATACAAACAGTCCAGCGCTTGCCGCATCCATTGGCGCAGCTACCGCTTTATCCTGTGATCGATATTACCGCCGAACACCCTAGTTGGGCATTGTACGGTGAAGGGCTGTTTTTAGATCATAATGATGCTGAAGTGTTTGACGCCGCTTATGTGGGGCATAGTACCATCTCGCCAGAGCATGGCTTTGTTTCGGTGGCACGTGGTAATAGCACAAACATGTGCCCAAGCTATATCGTGGCCGCAGAGCTTGATATTTTGCGCGATGAAGCACTCGATTATGCCGAACAGCTAAAAGCCAAAGGATATCTGGTCAAAGTCCACACAGTACTGGGCGCACCGCATGGCTTTATTCATTTGATGAGTATTCATAATGGTCTAAACCACGAGGTCAATCACATTATCGGTGATTTTGCTAAATGGGTATACACGCTGTGTCAGACTGCTGACTGAACGGTGATAAGCCATACCTCAGAGCGTGAACCCAATCGAAAAGGAATACCCCAAAAGCCATAGCCTGATGACACCACAAAGTGCCCAAGCCCAATGGCCTCATAACCGTACCCCAAACGGTTGATGGCTCGCACAATAAAGTTGGCGGGAAATATTTGCCCATCATGTGTGTGACCTGACACCTGTAAATCAATAGGCAACTTGCTATGTTCTATAATATCACTCGGTCTATGATCTAGTAGTATCACGGGCACAGTGGTATCTACTTGCGATAACAGCTCTGTGGTTGCGACTCGCTCACGCTTATGATTATCAAAACGCCCAATCAACCAAACTGGTTGATCTTGATGGTTAATACACAGCACATCATCATTCAATAAATGCACGCCAGCGCTGCGTAACGAGTCACTAATCGGTCGCTCATGGCCGTACAAGTCGTGATTACCTAGCGTGGCATACACACCTAAGGGCAATTGGTCGCAAAGTTTGGTTAGGTTGGTCTGCATATCATATGCTGTATAGGCGTGTGTATTGTCATCCATGATATCGCCCGGCATCAACAACATATCAGCGCGCTGCTCAACAAGTAGACGACCTAACCTGTCAATAGCACGGTTTCCAAATAAGCGACCCAAATGTAGATCACTGGCCACCGCAATACGCAATTGTCCCTGCATAGACTTATTGACATGAATGGTGCGCTTCCTTACCACTGGCACATAAGCGCTATGTAAGGCGTAAACAAATAGCCCAATAAATAAAGCAAAGGCAAATACACGAAGGCCAAAAGCGACGGTTTGTAGCTGCAGCGTAATGAGCAGACCAGTTGTGCCACCAAATACCATTGTGCTTAACAAATAACTGCCATATACCGCACCGGTAAATCCAGCGGTGAGTACTATAAAGTGCATCACTAGCATCCAACCACTCACCCATCGGTAGCTATTTGCGAGCAGTTTGCTGACGCTTAGCAGCAGTAAACCATTACTGATTATAAAAACCGTTATCATAACCGCTGTTTGTAATGCGGAGGTTGTCCAGGGCTGTAACCACCACTTTAGGCTTAGTGCAGCACCCAAGCTAAATAGTTGCAGTAAACCAATGATGACTGCAAAAAATACGTAGCGCATGGGCCTTCCTCTTTTGTTTTATCTTATTATATAATTGAACTTATGACTTTGCTGACTGTAACGTAATCATCCAAATCTCCGAACGTGTGCCTAATCTAAAAGGCACTGCTCCTATACCATAACCTGACGTCACCAAAAACTGCGTCTTCTCTATTGTTTTGGTGCCATAGTTTAGCGGTGAGAACCAATTCATCAGTATCGTTAATGGAAAAATTTGCCCACCATGAGTATGGCCTGACAGATGTAAATCCACGGGCAACGCTTTTATCTCTTCCA
Source organism: Psychrobacter fjordensis (assembly GCF_904845995.1). Classification (NCBI taxonomy): domain Bacteria; kingdom Pseudomonadati; phylum Pseudomonadota; class Gammaproteobacteria; order Moraxellales; family Moraxellaceae; genus Psychrobacter; species Psychrobacter fjordensis. The sequence continues at coordinate 1,046,136 of NZ_CAJGYP010000001.1, read as the reverse complement.
TCATAGAAGGACGATGCTCTAAAAACACCACAGGCTTATCAGTATCAACTTGAGTCAATAACTCATCCGCTGACAACCTAGTCTGGTCGACATCATCTGAGCGCCCAACCAACCACACTGAATCATTGAGCAGCACACTCTCATTATCAAGTGCTTTGATTCCTGCTGCTTCAACAGCTTGAGCGATCTCTTCATCGTAACCTCGATAGTCATGATTGCCTAAAGTAGCATAAACCCCAAATGGCGCCTTCAACTTTGATAAATGCTCATGCATATTGGTATTGTCATAAGCAATCGTCGTGTCATGCATGATATCTCCTGCTATGACGACCACATCAGGATGTTGGGCATCGACCAAATCCACCAACTTATCTATCTGGTGGTTTCCAAACCATCTACCCCAATGAGTATCAGACACTAATGCTATGCTCATAGGCTTATTGAGCGGCTTATCTGTCGTAACCGTCAAACGGTGTACCACAGGCGAATACGCATTAAATACAGCTAGGCTGACAATAAATGCATAAGTAGTCAAGGCAAACACGCGTAATAATTTAGGGCGCGGCTGCCACTTCAAAACCTTATAAAAAATAAGTGCTAAGACAGCAACTACCACACCAGCATAGAACATAAAGCCCTGTAAGATACCGCTGACCAGATAAACGTTAAAACGCTCACCCCAAAAATCGCTTAGACCGTAAAGTAAAAAACCATTATTAACGATAAAAATACTGAGTACCAAACGCAATTTCACACTCTGGCGTTTTGGTTTGATAAACCACCAAAGCAACAGACAAGTCATGATAGAGAGCAGTTGCGTGAAACCAATAAAAAGCCACATAGTAAAACCTACTCAGATAAAAATGAGATTATCTTACGTTAAAAACAGCTTATTATTGGCACTGAGACTATATTCCATATTTTTTACACAAAGCTTTATAAGATAAAATCGTATGATTTATCGTAAGAGTCGTACAGATGACAAAGGTGAAAAGATGAATAAACGCTGGGGTTTTTGGATACTTTGGGTTTGTATTAGTGCAGTAGCAGGTTTTGTATGGGGAGTTGCATTAAATGATAATTCTTGGTTATCTATAGCTGGCATGGCATCAGGAGTTGGCTGCTTTATTATCTTCTATACATTGCTTGATGATTTTTCACGTAAAAATCAGTGGGATCGGTTTATAGCAGCATTACAGAAAGGCGTCTATATAAAGGCAGGATTACAGATTCTGAATCTGGTTACGCCTATTTTCCCTTTTATATCACCAGAGATTTTGGCAGGGGTAGCGGCTATCTATATCGTTGAACTGTTAGGGTTGGATTTTCACCAACCCTTCCTATCAAGTTTTGTCATGACGTTAATAACTGGTGCTTTACTGTCATTATGCATCGGGGTTATCAGTCTTATTATTCTTTTGGTATCAAATAAGAAAGCACATGCTATTACGACAAATGACATGTCGTAAAAATGCTTTCCGTAGAACTGTCTTAATTGTTTTTGATAGAACTGCCTTAACGTTTGTCTGGCACTATTTTGCAAACGCCATTTTCACACGCTTGCAGGACTGCTGTGCCATACACCATCTTGGTCACCCAGTTTGGAATTCGATAACGATTGCGAGCGACATACGGATAAACAAAGTTACCCAGTTGTTTGACCACTGGCAAAAACAACAACGGTGACCATTTAACGCCACTTGTCCTGTAGAGCAGTCGTACGGCATCCATGTGTGTGTACCAATTGCCGTAGCTGTCTTTCATACACATATAAGTCATCGCATCCTCACGGCTAAATCCTGCAATAGACAACTCATCTAGCCCCTCATCTACAGGAACTAAACGTATCTTCTCCGGTTGACGTTTTTTCATATTATGTGCCTCGGTGCTGCATATCACGCAAGCATCGTCGTAGTACATGGTAATAGATAAATTCGCTTGCTCTCTGTAACTGTTGATATGGTTTTGGATAATCATGTTACGACTCCTTTATGAGTGATACCTCAGCATCGAGGCTATTCGTTTTATTAATCACGCTAGATTCTTGATAATTATTGACTGGTGTTAAAACTGGTACTAAAAAAGGAATGACAGGCTGCTGCGTCCACTGCGGTGCGGCGGCATCTAAGCGCTTAGCCAGTATCGGTAAGTGATTGGTCGGCACCGCTGGAAATAGATGATGCTCGATGTGATAGAGCAAGTTAAAAGTCAGTAGATTAATCAGCGGATGGCGCTCACTACGGGCATATACCACGTCATCACAACCATGATGTACACTCCATACCGCAAAGAACCCAACCATCGTATTGGCCAATATCATCACCAATACGTGATAGATCAAAACTGGATGCATCGTAATAAAAGCAATGGCAATCACTGCGAAAATGAGCAAAATATCACAGGCAACCAGAATGCGATTGCGACGGCTACCATGCGTCAAGCCAAACCACTGAATCGCAATCGAGAAAAGTCCGCCTCCTAATATCGCCTGATACCACGGCAGGCGAGCCCAGTTGCCCTCGACATCGCTATCGCCAAGCGGATCTCTATGATGGTTGAGATGAGTATGCCGAATGGCATGCGTACTACAGAGCATCGTAATACTGAGAAAAAACAGCATGAGCTCGGTGGCAACTCTCCCTACTCCCAACGTTCGGTGATAACAGTCATGCGCTTGTCTGAGCGCAGCAGTGAAAAAGAAAAAAGTCGCCACAAGTGCAAGTAACCACCACCCTTGCCACGCGCTCCACCATGACAGCAATAAAAAAGGTAACGATAAAAAAATATTATAAACAGTCTCGCTCAGACTAAGCTGACGCAAATCTTGCCATTTAATACTGGCTAACGAAGGATGACGCATGATGTTCTCCTTACTTAGTGATAAGCAGTAGCTGTCTTACTAGCGCGACCACTTAATTTAATTGGCTTAGTATTATTTATTTTATTTCTGTCAAAAGTGAAATTCATAGATAAATTTTATTTATGTTTAGGTAATGCGATCAGACCCGTGACTATGGCACTTGCGCCACCAACACAGCAAATTAGCATGATATTTACTACGGAATCTATCGAATCCGACTTTAACATAAACCAAACTATACATAGAAACGTGCTCATAAAACCAACAGTAAATAAAGGCAGTACCTTTCTCATAGAATCAAAATAAATCTCAAGTTTGTATGCGCTATAGCCAGTCAATAATGCAGGCAACAAACCCAAAGGGAAACCAAAAACCGTACCAACTGCTAGTATTTTTATAAAGTCTGGTATTTCTTGCAGAGAAATACTTCCCTCAATTACAGAAAATACAATTATAAAAGAAGTAGCAATTAGACCTCCTATCGCACCACCTAGCAATCCATAGAGTCCTATTACTTTACCTTTTGGATAGTTTGAGACAGTAATTGTAGCGCTACTCCTAAGTTCGTTCATAAATACCTCTACATAAGTTTCACATGAAACACTTTATCAATAATTAGACTTCCGATCTTTTGAATTGATCCGTTAATGTAAGATTATTCTGAATTAATATTGTTATCTATTATAGGTTTTGGCAAAGCAAATACTCCTATTATTAAGGCACTTATGCCGCCAATCATAGCTTTTACTATCAACAGTGTTTCTGAGGATGCTAGAAAAGCCATACTTATAAAACCACCGATAACGAAAATGGTTAACAGACCTTTTCCATTACGATAAACCTTTATTTGAGCAATGATCCATCCTGCGAATAGCGACGGGATAAGACCAAAAATGAAGCCAACAACAACTGATATCATTAAAGTAAGTCCTAATGACATACTTATATTTATCAATTCAGAAAATATGTTCTGATTATTTTCCAGCCTAATCTCAGGTACCATTGATATTAGCCATATCATGAAACCAACTAACGCCCCTCCAAACTGTGCGTATAAGTTGATCACTTTACGCTGTGGATAGTCAGTCGATAGAGTAGCATTCTTTGTATTTTCGTTATCCATAAGCCCTACATGACTAAACCTGAAACACCCAATATAGTTATTTTAGCTAAACAACAAATTTAAGAAGCAACTACGTTTCACATGAAACGGTTACCTAGTCATTTATGACTTCTGCTCTGCTAACGCTTGCTCTAACGTTGGCTGCTGGAACTCATAACCTGCGTCCTGTAATGCTTGTGGTAATACTTTTTGACCATCTATCAATAGTGTCGACATCTCACCAAACATCAGCTTGAGTAAAAAATTTGGTAAGGTAAAAAAGGTTGGACGATGCAGCCATGCCCCAAGTGTTTTAGTAAAAGTATGATTGTTTACTGGGTTTGGTGACGTTAAATTATATACAAACGCTGGTGTGTCGTTGTTAGTCTGCAATGCATTATCATGTATAGTGTTAGCATCACTAGCGTGCTTACCAGCAAGATGTTGTTCAATAATGAATATCGCTGCCCCTACCCAATCTTCACGGCTGATCCAACTCATAATCTGCTGACCATTACCCAACTGACCACCGACACCCATTTTAAACGGTGTCAAAAGCTTACCAACCATTCCGCCCTCAGGATGAATCACTACACCAGTTCGCACGATAGCCACAGGTACAGCATAGTCTGTTGCTGTCAAAGCTAGCTGTTCCCATTGCTCACATAACTGATGTGAAAAGTCGGTCTCAGAACTACTGCTTTCAGTCAATGGTTTATCACCTTGTGTACCATACCAGCCAATCGCTGAGCCACTGACTAGCAGCTTCGGTTTGATAGTGGTACGGGCAATAAATGCGAGTATGGATTCGGTCGGTTTGATGCGACTGGTGAGCAACTGCTCTTTGCGCTCATCACTCCAACGCGAGTCGGCAATACCTGCGCCTGCTAGGTTTAAAATCACGTCAAAAGTATTTTCTGTTGTTGATAGCTCGTCATAAGTCATCATTTCAATATTACTGGGATGTGCTTGGCTATCATCACGTGTCAGCCAAGTAACATGTAGGTCTCTATCAGCCTGTTGATAACGCTTCTGAATCTCTTCACTGAACGCACTACCCAAAAACCCTGAACCGCCACTGATTAGAATATTCATGCTCTACTCCCTATGTGTATTATTTTTCAGTAAAACGTAACCCGTTATAGTTATCGTCTTCTTTTTTAGCCTTTATATCAAAACGACTTTTACATACTTTTGGTAAAGCAATGCAGCTAGCGATCGCTGAGTTGATCGCACCAAACAATCCTATGGCAATCATAAATGCCAATAGCACGCCAATCTCTATCAAAGAGTTTATGCCTAAATATAAAACGATTGCGCCCATATAACATGCGGATGTTGCGAACCCAACTAAGAATGTCGTGCGTAGACTCTTACAATCACCGCGCCATATCTTTTGACTAGCAACGATCATACCCGTTAATAAAGCAGGAATAAAACCCAGTAAACCAACGTATAGCAATGGCTGATAACCTATTTGAGCAAAATCAGCATCCCTAAATATGAATAACAAGAACAGCTGCGCTACCAGCCCACCAACCAAGCTACCTATCCCTGCAAACAGAACAACCACTTGTACATAAGGGTACGCATCTAACTCATTATTCTTTTTCATACTATTTATCCTATTAACATTCGTCGTTAATTTAGTATAAATATGGCGTTGGCAAAGCCCATGAAATTACTGTGGAGAATTGATGGATAGCGTAACTTATATCAATTCATACTTTGAATTACTCTCTAATCGATTTTTATACAAGCCTAGCGTATCTTCTACGAACTCATCCATTACCCATTTACCCCAAAAACCAGCGTAAAAATTCATGTTGGTACTAATCCGATAAGTGACATTGAAGGTGAGTCTGGTCATATTATTATTGACTGGTTCAAGATCATATTGTCCATGCAATAACTTAAAATGCTCACCGTTAATAGTGACATGATCATCTAGCGTTTTTGGTGGTACTGAGTTTGGATAAAACACAAACTGCCAGCGCAACTGACGATTGGGAATTTGTGAAATTAAAGGCTCATCAAATTTGATACCACCATGCCATTCACACTTACGCACCCATTGATTATTTTCCCAAATAGTAATTGCTGACTTAGGTGTAGGCACTTGCATAAAAGGTAAGAGTTGGCTCTCTTGATAAAAGCCTGCAGGTTCAATATTGTCAATGTTATTAATAGTTTGCCAAACCTGTTTAGGTGTCGCATTAATCAAGATGGTATCAGTCACTTGATAGGTTTCTGGCATTGGCTCAAGTGGTGCAAACAATACTAATAATGGCAATAGTGCCACACTATATAACGCCTTGCTCTTCCATACTTTCAGACACACTAGTCGCATACTCAGACCACCGAGTAACAAGGCCACATAAATGACTGGAGATGCCATCACAATACAAATCGTGCCTTCTTTGAGAATAGGGACAGAAATAATCAAAATACCCACTATCAACCAAAACGTTAATAGGAAAACCCGGCCAGTAGTAATTGGTTTACGATAGCTGGCTAGGTATACCGTCGTTGCACCAATAAACAAAGGTACACCCAATAAAAACTGCATACTGAGTAAATTACCGCCATCTTCAGCAATTTTATAACAAAAGATAAACTCTAATAGCATCAGTCCAAGCATGATCGCTATCGGTAATAGCTTGCGTACGGTAGAACGTGGGACATAATTTTGTTCAATTGATTTTTCTGCCTGCTCAACGTCACTTTTCTCTGTAATACGCGTCGTTGTAGCCACTTCATCTTCTGGTAAACGAGTAGCAGGTGCAATATCGTTATCATTATTTAAAGAACGCTCATTATCATTTTTATCAATACCTGAACCCATGACGATATCCTTAGAGACAGTTTTTTAGCTATTTTTCCAGTCGATTAGCTCAAGCGTTCAACATATTCTTCTAACGTAGGTAATGCTGACATGCCTGCTAACACAGCACTTATACCTCCCGTTAGACCAATCCCTAACAAATAAGGGATACCTGCTATAGAACTTAAAAAAAGAAGATAGAATACCGTTGTTACAATATAGCCAACTAGGAAAGTCTGTATCCACCATCCTTTTTTGATAAATCGCTTTTTACTGACGTGCCAAGCACTAATGATAGACATCATACTCATCCCAAGTAGCCCACCACCTATGATATATATTGGAAAAAATAAGATAACCAATAACCCTATGCTTTCATCAGAGGTGAATAAAATCGCTATAAATGGAAATAAGATTAGCTGAAATAAAGTACCCAAAAGTATGAATATTCTATGCACTTTTTTCTCAGGGTAAATATTCAAACTATTACTTGGCTGAGTCGATAATATTTGCATACAACTATCCTTTTATTCAACTGTCTAATTTAATAAGCACACTAAGCAAAACGCTTACGAATAGGACACTCACTATCATTATTTCTTTGATTTCTGTCTTTTAATTTATTCGCATTATTATTTATAAATTCCATTATAGTAGCCATATTTGGCAATACATGTGCCTTAGTCAGATGTGCTGCTGCTACATCTAAACGCTTGGCAAGCTCAGGTAAATGATTGGATGGCACAGCAGGAAAGAGATGATGCTCTACGTGATATAACAAGTTAAAAGTTAAGAAATTGACCAAAAGATTGCGCTCAGTTCGGGCGATTGTCTCATCACAATCATGATGCACGCCCCACACGGCGATAATGCCGACACTGGCATTGGCCAACATCATCGTCAGTAGGTGATATATCAACACTTGCGCCAACGTTGAAATAGCAGGAACAGCTACAGGAAGCACAGTCAATACCAGCGCAGTGATAATAACAAGGAAAATCAAGCCAAACTCTAACCAAGCGATATGTTGATTACGACGACTGCTGAGACGCAGCCCTTGCCGATAAATATCCAATCGATACGTTATCCCGCCAAGCAACGCTTGCCACCATGAACCTTTTGCCAAACGGCCTTCGATATCACTGTCGCCCAGTGGGTTACGGTGATGTTCCATGTGGGTGGCTCGGATACTATGCAAACTGGTCATCAATAGTACGCTGAGCAATAATAATATGCCGGTAACGGTACATTTGCTCACGCCCAAGCTATGGTGATAACCGTCATGCGCTTGGCGAAAAGCAGCAGCGAAAAACAAATAAGAAGCGCCACATGCCATCACATACCAAGATTGGCTGGCGAACCACCAAGACAACAGTAAAAATGGATAAGGCAGAATGAGGTTATAAGCAATTTGAGCGCGCGTTAGTTGGCGCAAATCCTGCCACTCAACTGAAGCCATTGCATGTCTAATGGCTGGCTCTTTATTAGCGTGTGTCTTATTTGCATTCATTTTACACATCCATTTGTCGTTGCTGTTTCTTGCTGCTATTTTTATCGAAACTCGTACCACTTAAACTTGGCTAGCCTTTATACTTTTTACATAAATTTCTGTCTAAACAGAAAAGGTTACTCAAATTTTTTATTTTAGATAACACATATCACTATCAACGTAGAATTTTTTTAATACTCGCACCCAGTTTAAGGACTTTTTTGAGAATACTGGTAGGTAGCTTGAGCATCTCAGCAGACCAAGTGGTGAGCGTACTAACGAACTCTTGGGTGTCACGGATACGTGCTTTTACATCGCTGTTTTCGTGTTCGAATTCAGGACTGTCCATCAGCTCTTGTAAGAACTGCACCGTTGGCTCTAGCTCACGCTTCTGTCGCTCGACCACAATAATACGTGCTAGCTCCCAAACGTCGGTATTGGTTGTGAAATGATCGCGACGATCACCTAATATGGAGACTTTTTGCACCAAGCCCCAATGCTGCAACTCTTTGATACTGTTTGAGACGTTAGAGCGAGCAACACCAAGTGTATCGGTAATTTCTTCAGCATTTAGCGGCTTACCGATGATGAATAGCAACGCATGAATCTGTGACATGGTGCGATTGACGCCCCACTGCGAGCCCATCTCACCCCAATGTAAGATGAATTTTTCGGTCACAGGATTTAGTTTCATAATGGCTATTCACTTATTTTTTGCGATATGGCTTATTTCTTGATTGTTCTGCTTATTAACTCATCTTGCGCCATTCTTTTGTTTCTGTCAATAGTGAAATATAAAAACAATACCTATCATTTGTATGATGACGCTTAACTCATTATATTTAAATGACTGCTACTCTCTAACGAATGATTAAGCCAGTGGTTGCATCGCGAATTTGACTAGGCAAGGTATAGCCCAACGTATCAGCTTGTAAGTAACTGATGTGCTCGCCAAAATAGGCATAAGCATCGTCGAAGGTCATGGCAGGTTGCTGTCCTGATGGATTGCAGCTGGTAGAGACCAACAGTCCAAATGGATTGTATGCGCTGACCAATTGTTGGCACAATTGACGAATAATAGGATGAGCAATGACCCTTACTGCGACTGTCTGATGCTGCCCCGTTATCCAAGAAGGAATAGTAGTAGCCAGCGTCTGCGGAATAGGCAGCAACCATGTATGTGCTTGCCTATATTGCAAACTATCATCGTTATTATGGCCACTATCTGTCTGCCAACTCTTTAAAATAGGGTCACGCTGTTCATCTGTTAAAGACGATAGCAAAGGAGCCAGACGTTCTGCGCTGTCCGTAATGACAATCATACCTTTGGCTTGTGGGCGCTGCTTAATATCTAGAATACGTTGAACGGCTGCTTTATCATAAGGGTCGCAGCCAATACCCCACACGCTCTCGGTAGGATACGCGAGCAACTGCCCTTCTTTGAGGCTATGAGCTGCTTGTGAGATAGAATCGGTGATAAAGGGTGTGAGATGATTCATGGCTGAAATGGTTTAGACTAGTAAAAGATTAGGTACTAATCATAACATAGGAAAAAGTTGAGCTCAGACAACAAATTTCAAAAGTTGCCAATTTTTTACTATGTTAAATGAGTTAGAGACTAGCAAACAGAAACGTTTAAAGTTAGGCAAGTGTAGCATTAGACGCGTAAATAACGTCCGCCTTGTACACTAATAACACCCAGTAACTCAAGCTCCATCAACTGTCCAATCAATTGTGGTGGTGCAAGCGTAGTTGCTACGATAAGCGCATCTAAATCCTGTCCATGCCAATCAAGCTGCTCATAAATAAGCGTTAAATGCTCAGGTACGACGATAGCGCTAGGAGGAGTTTTGATGTTAGAGGGTGACGAAGTAACATGGCTAGATGTGACTTCACTACTATCCGTACCTATCATTCTTTGGGATGAATTGTCATTCGATTGCGATACGCTTGTTGTTATATAAGAACCACGATCATAGTTCAACTGACCGCTGACATCTTCTAAAACTTGCTGAGGATGATAAATCAAAGTGGCGCCTTCACGTATTAAGTGATGACAGCCCTCGGCATTACTATTATCAATATGACTTGGAATCGCAAAGACTTGCTTACCCTGTTCAGAAGTGAGGCGTGCGGTAATGAGTGACCCGCTTTGAACAGTAGCTTCTGTCACGATGGTCGCTAGCCCAAGTCCAGCGACTAAACGGTTGCGACGTGGAAAAGTATGTTTGTGCGGCTGAGTATGAGGCAAGAGCTCACTGATAATACAGCCACCTTGATCGATAATTTGAGCAAACAACTTATCATGATGGTTAGGATAATTAACATCAATACCCGTACCCATCACCCCAACTGTTCGACCTTGGTATTCAGCGTCCGCTTGAGCCAACGCACCTAAATGCGCTCGTTTATCTACACCCATAGCTAAACCACTGGTAATAATGTAGCCTGCCTGCGCTAAATATTGAGCGATATCAAAAGTGATTTTCTGTGCATGTGCGGTGGGTTTTCGGCTACCGACGATGGCGATTTGAGCTTGATGTAGACGTGCGTGATTACCACGATAAAATAACAATGGTGGTGGATCATAGATTTGTAAGAGTTGGGCGGGATAGTTGGACTCATCAGCAAATAGTAGACCATAGCGTCTCTCTATAAGTGCTTGCTGAATTTTATCGATATTGGCTTGTGTTTGCTCTGGCTGTTCATGACGTTTGAGATGAGTATGATGAATACCTGCTTGCCGCCATGCTTCTACTTTGGCTTGCCAAGCAAGCTCTGCATTTCCAAAAGAGGTTATGAGTTTGTGATAAGCCGATAATGACGCATTCACCTCGTACCACAGCGCCAGAACTGCACGCTGATCGTCTGTTAAAGAAGAGGTGACTGCCGTCATAGTCCTTTATCTCTTATAAGTGGATTTGGAATGGCTAACCTTCCAATAATCCCGTTATTTCCTTATAGATAAGGAGGTGGTAGTAACTGGTCACCGACATTAAGCGGTAGCTCAGAACTAAGCACATAAGCATAGCTAATATGATCAAACGTATTAAAGACCATTACCATACCTGTTTGTTCATTTGGCAGGCGTACAGGCGTATCTTCATCTTTGATATCGCGTACCAAAGCACCTTTTTGATAGACCGTCAGGACATCACCAGGCTTAGCACCTTCGGTACTACCTAGATTAATAGCGACCACACTACCCTTCGCTGCTGAACTGATTGAATCCATTACACGTACAATCATACCACCACGACTGGTACTAGCAGGCGTTGGGTAAAACACAGGTGGAATAGAGTTATTCAATTCAACAAATACGCGGTCGCCTTCACGTACTTCTTTGCCATAACTGTCGGTAAGCTGCAAGCTAGTAACACCGTTGGTTTCGGTAGATGTGACTAAACCCGTTGCTACTTGCGTGACTTCTAAGCCAATAATATTTTTCGTCGTGGGATCAGTATATAACTCGCCTTCACGATAGATACCGTAGCGCTGTCCGATGATAAGCGGCACACCTTTAGCATATATCTTGTCACCAGTTGCAGTGATTAAGTTACCTTTTTTAGAGGCCAGTATATAAGGAGTCGTATTAAAATCTTGTGGATTAACAATGACTGTTTTATCTAGCCAATGTTGAATAGCAGACCGAGGAATAGAAGGAATGCTGTTGGCAGTTGACGTAACCGTTACCTTGTTAGCAACCACGTTGCCTGTAAGTTGCTTTTCAACCCCAGCACAACCTTCACCTGTATCCACACCAATGAGCGTCTGACCTTTAATCACACACAAGATAAGAATGTCGTTAGGATAGATAAGATTGGGGTTTTTGATTTGCTTATTAGTCGCCCAAATCTCTTTCCAGCGCCATGGACTATCCAGATAGCGCCCTGAGATATCCCACAACGTATCACCTTTTTTGACAGTGTAGCGGTTGGGTGCATCTGCTTTAAGAGTGGGTGGTGGATTGTTAGCGTGGGCAGTGCTCATCAGCATCGCACTGCTAAATGTCGTCAGTAACAGTGCTTTTGCTATCTTGTTTAAGCTCATCTTCATTGTTATATCCACAATATGTACCGCTATTATCGCCATTAAAATCGCACTTAAGTCTATTTTTCCAGAAGCTCTTTGTTCGATACTTAAGCAAATAAGCCAGCATCAAGATCCAAAAAAAATATAGACTTAAAGTTGCATTTATTGTGACGCCTAGAGGGCAGCTGTTCAGTGTAGTTGACTGGTTTTATTCCTAAAAAAGCGCCTAGCACAATGATGACTCGCTGACGCTGTTCCTAATATTACAATTATATCTACCATAACACAATCATAAACACTTTATTACAATAGTGTAACCTTTATGTGGATATTTTCTTTAGGTTTTCTATTGAATATAAGCTCACCATTAGCAGTGGTTTATGCAGGGTTTGGCGTGACATGCTGGCGAATTTGCTCAGCGACCAATTCAGCATTGTTATCAAGCACGACCACATGCTGCGGCAAACTCTCTAACCCTTCGGTATGAGCTGGGCGAGCGATATCTATCTGGCCAATAGCTTCAACGATGGTATCCGCAAACTTAACAGGTAATGCTGTTTCTGCACAAACAATGATTTCGCCCTCTTTCTGCAACTCTTTAGCGACCTTGATACCGTCAGCTGTGTGTGGATCAACCAGTTCACCATGTTGCTCATACAGTGCTTTGATGGTCTGCAAGCGATCGCTGTGGGTAGATTTGCCAGCAGCAAATCCATAGCGAGTATTAACCGCTTCCATTAGCTCAGATAGATCGAAACCTTGACCAGACTTCACCCCTTCAAATAACTCATGGACGCGTGCACTGTTTTTCTCTAATAATAGATAAACAAAACGCTCAAAGTTAGAGGCTTTTGAGATATCCATCGACGGGCTTGAGGTGATATAGGTTTTTTCAGTCGGACGCGGCTGATAAGCGCCTTGATTAAAGAAGTCATTCAACACGTCGTTTTCATTGGTTGCGACAATCAAGCGGTCAATTGGCAGTCCCATTTCACGCGCGATGTGACCGGCACAAATATTACCGAAGTTGCCTGATGGTACGCTAAAGCTGACTTTTTCATCGTTGCTCGTCGTGACTGCAAAGTAAGCTTTAAAGTAGTAAACAATCTGCGCTAGGATACGACCCCAGTTGATAGAGTTTACCGTACCTAGGTTATAAGCCGCTTTAAACTCAGCGTCTTGCTGTAGCGCTTTGACGATGTCCTGACAATCATCAAACATACCATCGATAGCGATATTGTGAATATTATCATCGGTCAAGCTATACATCTGCGCACGTTGGAATTCACTCATTTTGCCATGTGGTGACAACATGAAGACTTCGATATTTTCTTTGCCGCGCAGTGCATACTCTGCCGCACTACCCGTATCACCACTGGTTGCACCAATGATAGTAATACGCGCGTCTTTTTTCTTAAGCACATACTCAAAAGCATTACCCAAAAACTGCATAGCAACATCTTTAAATGCCAATGTCGGACCGTTTGATAATCCTAGAATATATAAGTTATCTTCGAGCTTGCGGACAGGAACAATCTCGTCAGAGCCAAACACCTCGGTAGTATAAGTGCGTTCAATGAGATCTTGCAAATCAGCCACAGGAATATCTGTCGCAAAACGCTGCATTATCGCCATCGCAAGCTTTGGATAGCTGAGCGTACGCCACTCATCGAGCGTTGCGCTATCGATATTCGGATAATGCTCAGGCAACATCAAACCACCATCTGGGGCAAGACCCATCAAAAGCACATCACTAAAATCCATCGGTGCTGTTTGACCACGGGTACTTATGTATTTCATGTTTTGTCCTATCGAAAATCGTTTTGTTTATTTATTGAATACTACAAAGATAAATAGCAAAAAAGCAGCATGTTTTTAAGCTTAAACAAGCGGCTTATCGGTGTACATGGTAGGCTTTTAGCCCTGCTGACGCTTACTTATGTACAAGCAAAGTGAAACATCATGTTATGAAAATTTTGATTCTTTAAATCTTCTTTGTCAATAAAGAATTGGAACTCACCATCAATAGGAATAATATTATAGCGTTTGCCATTTTCGTTCTTTATATACTTTGTTGAGGTTAACTGAAAGAATAAACGAAGATTACTCAATCTTTCAACATCTCCTTCAGGATAATCACAAACATAACGTGGGTCACCTTGGCAAAAAGTCCCGAAACCAAGTACTTGATTACCTTCGGTGCTATAAGTCATTTGTTCATAAAACGTCCATTCTTCTTCAGATAATGTTAGATGCGAGTAGCCTTCTGTCTCGCGATCAAAAGCTATATCACCCGTAACTGGATACCCAACCTTTTGAGAAAAGCCCAATGTCATTTCTTTATAAAAAGGTAGGAAGTATGAACTGTTAGGATACTTTTTTTCAAACCATTCACATCTATCTTTTGATAAATTACGATATTCGTCATTGTTCGCATCCCATAGACTTTCGACATCTCGCCATAAAGTGCGGATTTCATTTATGACCGCTTGATTGGCAGGCTGTGTTGGTAGTTCTGCATAAAATCGAATACATTTACTGGTGTCAAAATCTTTATCATGTAAAAAAATTTCCGTATTAAAAATAGGTAAAAAAATCTGTAACAAACCTTCTTGTGGTAAATCTGAATGTTGCCCTGCTTGCTGAGACAGCTCTGTAAAGTTAAATTGGGCAAATAATAAATAAGGGTAACCATGCTCATCACGCAAGCAGTCTTCACCTTGTGGAATATAAGGAAGGCCACCGTATTTGCTTGTGATGAGAGACTGCTCTTTTTCAGCAATTGACACATCAATTGTGATATAAGACTCAGCGACACTATTGTAAACTTCCTTGAGCATTGGTGACATTTTTGAGTTTGACTCATTTTTATTTAAGCTTTTTGCATCAGACATACTAAAATCCTGTTTTTGAAAACTTATAAAGCTATTTAGATTAGCAACCGTAGGTTAGGCTCTTAGATCAGATTTTTTAGGTTTGAATATAAGTTAGCTCAGCCTACTACACAGAAATAGCATGTAAGGTATACATTTATCTAAGGTTGATTTCTCCCTTTTATATAGGCTGTATGGAAACAAGCCAAATATAATATTGTAACGGACGCGAATGGCTACCTTGTGTTTAATTCTACCCAATAACACTACTCTTCCTTCCGCAACAACGCATAATAGAAACCATCGCCACTCGCGCTATCAATCGGTAAGCATTGACGACCGATTGCTTGTTCGATACCCCAACTGCATTCTTCGGTAAACTCAATCGCTACCGCATCATTATGATGAGTGATAAAGTCCTGCATTTGCTCGACATTCTCTTGCTTTAAGATAGAACATGTCACATACAGCAAATAACCACCTGCTTTGAGTTGTGGCCATAGGTTATGCAAGATATCTGCTTGCAACAGTGCCGTTTGCTCGATATCTTCTTCGGTACGCAGGATACTGATATCAGGATGACGGCGAATAACGCCAGTCGCGGTACAAGGAGAATCTAATAATATCGCATCAAATACGGGTTCATTTGTCGCCGCTTTTTTATTTTTGCCATGCTGCCATCTGGTTGCATCTGCACAGACAATGTTCAATGCAATGCTATTATCTGCTTGCTGCAAATCATGCTGACTCAGATTTAGACGCTGTAAATTCTCACGAATACGCTCGATACGTGGTGCTTCGTTATCGATAGCCGTTACCTTGATATCAGCAGTCACAGGTGACGTTTCAGCACTATCTTGTTTCACGTGAAACAACGATGATTCGTCATTAGCGCTGATGAGCTCTAACCAGTGAGCAAGCTTACCACCAGGTGCCGCGCAAGCATCTAGAATATGTAGCTCATTGTTATTACTTTCATCATTGTCGCTGTTAGTATTCGCACTTTCAGCAATGAGCTTAGCCATCAATGCTTGATTGATAATCGGTGCAGCGAGCTGGGCATGCATGTCTTGAACGCTAGCCGTTCCTAAAGCGAAATCAGGCAAAGCGTTAACAGCAGTGCTTTGATGCAGTCTAAGACCTTTGGTTGATAGTGTAGTAGCAGCGGCAGACTCTGACGAATTCGCTACCTTAAAACCAGTCGTTAGCTCAACGATATCTGCATCAATTTCTGCCCCGTCCAATGCATGCTGATACTCCTCTACCGAAGTAACCGCCGAGTTCACTCGTAAAAACATCGGTGCTGGTTGGCGCAAGCCTTGTGTCAGCTCATCATACTGCTCGCTCCAGTCTTGCTTAAGCTGATAAGCGAGCCAATTCGGTAGGCTATGCTTTTTATCGCACTTCTTACGGAATTTGCTTGGATTCTTGGCGACTTTACGCAAAATAGCATTTACCAAACCAGTTGAATGGGCAAATTCAATTTCTTTGGCAGCTTCAACGGTTTCATGAATCGCGGCATGGTCAGCCACTTCTAAATAGAGCAACTGTACTAAGCCTACTTGAATGGTCGTACGAACCTCAACTTCATCAATAGGGTTGTCTGCGAGCGTATCGAGCAAACGTGCCAGCGCATGCCACTGGCGCAATGTTGTGAGCAATAATGCATGGGCAAAGCCTTTGTCACCATCATGCAGACTATTCAATAATGGATCAAGGACGCTTGAGAGCGACTGACCGTTTTGAATAGCCAGTAAGGTGCGAATCACACGCACGCGTACGCTACCATTCATAATAAGGTTGCTTGATGGTTTGAGCTTATTGTTTCTAGGCGCAGTACTGTTTTGTCTCATTAAATTTCATTTCCTTGACGTATCATCGATAGCGTCTTGTGCAGATAGGGTTAACTATCATTAAGTTAGGTTCAGTTATTTTGATTCTGTCGTAAATTGATCGCCGTCATTTAATTGGTTGCCGTGGCAAACTTGTTCAGCAGTCATTGGCTTACCACCTGCAAACTGCAAGTGAGTAATGGCTAAAGTGGTGGACGACGACTCGGTATCATTATCCTTACCACAAGCGACTAAAATCGCTTTACGTCCGACACTCACCACTGTACCAGCAGGCTCGTTGGTTTGCTGAGATGCATTCACAGGCAGACTAGCCAACACTTTGACACGTTGCCCTGCAAGAAAAGTATAAGCACCTGGCCACGGAGTCAGCCCTCGGATTTGGCGTTCAATAGCAGCAGCAGGCTGTGACCAGTCAACTTCACCTTCCATTTTGACCAGCTTTTCAGCATAGTTGGCTTGACTATCATCTTGAGCGATAGCTTGCGCTTGATAAGTAGATAAATCTTCTAGTACCGTATTGATAGCCGTTGCACCAAGCGCAGCCATTTTATCGTGTAGACTGGCAGCAGTATCAATAGGATCAATACTAGCGCTGACTTTATAAAGCATGTCGCCCGTATCCAACCCTTTGTCCATCTGCATAATAGTAATACCTGTCTCATCATCTCCAGCCAAGAGTGCCCGATGGATAGGTGCTGCACCGCGCCAACGCGGTAATAGTGAAGCATGGATATTTAAGCAACCATGAATAGGTGTCTCTAATACGCCGACAGGTAAAATCAACCCGTAAGCGGCGACAATCATGATATCAGGCTGGTAAGTTCGCAGAGTTTGCCTAGCAGCCAATCCTTCTGTACTGGATTTTTTAAAAGTGAGTGGTTGCTCTACAGGGATATCGTTTGCGAGTGCGACCTCTTTCACTGCAGAAGCCGCCAGCTTTTGGCCACGACCTGCTTTGCGATCAGGCTGTGTGTACACCGCGACAATCTCTATATTCAGTACGTCTTGCTGACTAATTAGTGACTCCAGACTAATCGCTGCAAACTCAGGCGTCCCCGCAAATACCACCCTCAATCGGTCAGTAGATAGAGAATTATGGGGAATAGATAGCGTAGATATATCTGAGGTAGAAGCAATTGTAGTCATAATCATGCATTATATAGGGTTAAGTTGCTCATTATAGGTGAGTTTACAACGTTGTGCCATGATTGTAACTGTAGCAATGCGGCGTTACTAATGACGCCGTTTATCTTTATAATAGTTAAAGAACTTAAAACCATAAGGAATTAAGCAAGCTACCTACTGATTCAAACTTACGATTCACTCACTATGTTTTTTCGTGTCGATATAGGACCACGTTTTCATGCAACAATTTCAGTCCTTAAAGCGCTTACTTATATTTTATGCACTGACGTTGTTAGTGATGCTAGTGCTGTATTACTTCTCGCTCTTTCACGAGATAAAAACAAACAGTGAACAACAAAGTATCAATACCTTTTATTCATTACAACATGAAATCACTGAGCATACTGGCCCACTAAATCCTGAAATTGACAGATTTTTGAAGCAGCTTGCCTTTGAGGGTATCAGCTATCAGTTGGTGTTTATGATGCCATCTGGTCAGACTTATATTCACCGCTATACCCGTCCAAATGAGCGTGCTTTCCCTACCGTCAGCTTTCCCACTATTACATCATCACCTATTGATAATAGTAGTCACAGCGCCTATAAGCTTAACAGCAGTAACTTGACAGGCACCATCAAGCTCAAAAGTGGTCATCAGATTTATATTATATTACGTCATAAACCGCTTATCATTGACTGGATATCTTACCGATATTGGTTACCGCTGATGACAGCGATTATACTTTTTGTGATCGCGTTACTTTATATGCTCAATCGCCGCATCAATTGGGAACAGCTAATAAGTTATACCGACAGCTTAAACAGTCATAAACAAGAGGTTTATAGCACACCACCTTTTCTATATAAAAAATCCACGCCTGAGTTTTTGCGTTTGGGTCATGCGCTGAGCCGTGTCAGCTATCAACTACACAGTAACTATCGCCGTATAAAAACCCTCACACACCGTCTTGAGCGTTTGGTAAACCAAGCACCATTGCCGATGATTATGATTATGCGTCATGGTCAGATTAGTTTTTGTAATCAACGGTTTGACCAAATATTTATTTGTCCCTCTGAGAGTGACAAAACCTATGAGCTAACGGACTTTGTCGCAGGTAAAGATGAGTCTACTCAGTCGCTACTACAAACATTGTCTAATTTACGTGTCACTCGTACCTTGAGCGTTTATGGATTAAAGGATAAGCAAGCCTATCAATTAAATATCACGCCATGGTTCGGTGAACACGGACAAGTTCACGGCTTTACAGTGATTTTTAACAACATCAATGAAATTGTTAAGCAAAATGAGCAATTGCAGCAAAAAAACAAACAGCTGAAATCTAAGCTTGACGAATTCTATAAGCTCCGTCTTGTTATCGGTCATAAGCTGCGTGTACCGATAGAGGCAATGATCGATACCCTTGAACCTATCGATCCTAATAATCTAGATGCTAGGCAAAATAGGTCGTTAGATATTCTGATAAGAAACAGCCAAGACATGCTAACCTTGATCAATGACACATTGCATGTTGGCAATATTGAAGTTAGAAAAAGTCGACTGAATATTGAACCTGTTGATATTTATAAATTGACTAAGGAAGCTAATAGTCTAGTCATCAATGATATAAGACAGCAGGGATTGGAGTTGATTTACTTCTTTGCCCCAGATTGCCCACGTTACATTGATACTGATGGCGTTCGCTTACGTCACATCCTATTAGATTTATTGAAAAATGCCATAAAATTTACAACTTCAGGCTATGTTGCGCTCACGATAGATCGTGTCACAGAAGAGCAGGTCAAGCGCGTAAATAACGACCGTGTCCTTCCTACCCGTAATACTATGATACCTACTCACGCGTCCCACTGGATTCACTTTAGTATAAAAGATACAGGGATAGGCATTGATGCTGATAAAAAAAATCAGCTCATCACTGTTTTTAATCAAGAAACCAATCTAGATAAGAACAAATCAAGTCAAGCTACTGAGCAAGCAGGCACAGGGTTAGATAATGCCAATAGCTTTGCACAATTATTAGGTGGTTTTATCGAGTTGGAAAGTACGATAGGCAAGGAGAGTATATTTAATGTCTACCTCCCTTGCCGCCGTCCTAACTATCAGCCGGTATATCATCAGAATCAACATTTAAGTGGCATCTACCTCATCGCTGTCATCGAGCAACCACTTGTTGCTGAAAATTTACAGCGCTTGTGCAAGCACTTAGCCATCCCGATGACTATTCATACCGCTGTAGACTTAGCCACCTTAAGACAATTAACAAATACATTAGTACAGAACGAGCAGATGCTCACGCCTATTCTATTGTTGGATTATGAGTACTACAAAACCATCACTTTAACTGATAATGATGACAACTCTCAAAATATAGAAACAGATATAGTAGAGAAGCAAATAGATTGGAAATATAAAACACTCAATAATAGCGATAAGCTTCAGGCTTTGAACGACTTGCTAGCGACGCCTTTATTACCAAAATTATTATTTAGCATGAAGCCTGAACGTCATATTCCGTCTGTACTGTTAGACAAATATGATGGATTTTTGACCAAACCATTAGATGCTAACTTACTGGTTTCTGAATTGCTGCGCTTAACAATATCAGCTAGGCAAAAGCTTGCGGCACCTATCAGCTGTGAAAAAGAGAGTAACCAACAACCAATAGACATAGCTGAACCAAAACCAGAAACCTTGTCACCACTTATTTTGGTAGCAGAAGACAGTCCTACCAATCAAAAAATAACCTGCAAAATATTGAGCAAACTGGGCTATCGTAGTGTTGTCGCAGAAGATGGTCAGCAAGCATTACACAAACTGAAAGAGCAGCGCCAAGATATCTCTCTTATCTTGATGGACTGTCGAATGCCTGTCATGGATGGGTTGCAGGCTACTCGGGCTATCCGTGCGCAAGACGACGATATTCCTATCGTGGCGCTGACGGCAAACAATGCACAAGAAGATCGTGATGCATGTATGCATGTAGGAATGGATGATTTTTTATCTAAACCGATTAACAAGAAAGAATTGGAAGCCGTATTAGGTCGCCTAATACAAGTATAAAAAGTACCCTAATCGCAACTGAGTAGCATAGTTATTAGGCAGCGACTCTGTTGCTCAATCAGCTATTTTATATAATTAGCGATTACTTCATAAAGCCATTATCTGCTAAGAAAGCTTCTGTAATCTGACTTTGTGGATTTGGCGCATTCATACTGCTAGCTTGCGACTTATTTAATAGACGCTCTAAATAACGTGCAACAATATCCACTTCGACATTAACTTTGTTTCCAACCAGCCAATGTTTAGCGATATTGGTCACTTGTGCTGTGTGTGGAATAATATTTAAAGAAACAATGTTGTCACGTACAAGGTTGGTTGTCAGGCTAATACCATCAATCGTAATAGAACCTTTCGTCGCTGTGTAATGTGCCAGCTCTTGTGGTATTTCGATTTCAATATAGATAGAGCGTGCATCTTGCTGGAGCTTGCTTACTACCCCAACACCATCGACGTGACCAGCCACAATGTGACCACCGAAACGTGTTGTTGGTAGCATGGCTTTTTCTAGATTGACAATATGACCGGGTTTTAATATCTCTAATGCTGTACGAGCGATAGTCTCACGTGAAACATCAACAGAATAATGATTGCTACCGAACTCTACCACCGTCAAACAAATGCCATTTGAGGCAATCGAATCTCCCAGCTTTACATCACTGAAATCTAAATCATTAGATTCTATTGTCAAACGTATATCACCGCCCGTAGGCTGCATAGATTTTACTTTTCCCACACTCTCTATAATTCCAGTAAACATATTGGCCTCATCTCTTTGTGACATTGCCGTTATCGACAATATATTTTAATTCATTCGTATTTTAGTGGTGTCTGTCCAAACTAGATTTTTAGTGAAACCTAAGCTAATTCTATGCTCATTATGGGATAACTTGTGGATAAGTAATGATAAATCAACCTTTAGTAAGCTAAAAACCCTCGATAATAACAAGTTATCCACAGGGAAAAAAAATTCAAGAATAGAACAAGCTACTTATGAATTAAGTTTAAGTTATTGATTTAATTATTTTTATTAATGTTATTGTGTGGAGACGCATAATATAAGTTTCATGTGAAACGAAGTTATACACAGTTTCATGTGAAACCCAAGTTATATAACATTACTTATCCACATTTAGCCCACACCAGATATAAATTATAGATAAACCCTTTATACTCAATGACTTATAGAGGTAGCAACGTTAACTTAAGATCAGAGCCTACCCGATCATGGCTACTAACACTAAAACGTAGCTGCTCTGCTAAAGACAGCGGATTGAACTCGACCATCGGTTTGGCCTGTGCGCCCAATAAACAGGGTGCTTGATAGACGATTAATTCATCCACTAACTGTTGGCTTAAAAAGCTACCAGCGACGCTAGCACCAGCCTCTACTAACACGTCATAACACTGATGCTCACTGACCAAATTTTTCAGTAATGCAGTCAAGTCGTCTTCACGCCAATATAGCGTATTTGGACGACGACATAACTGATAACTAGACTCTAGATTATTCTCTAGCCGTTGACGTCTATCGAGCACCACTACGATAGGTGCTGGCACTTGCTCAGGTGGCACACCTAATTGGCTAGAACGTACATTAAGCTGTGGATCGTCTGCAATAACCGTTTCACTACCCGTAATAATCGCACCACTTTGTGCGCGCAGTTTCTGCACGTCTTCACGGGCAGCTGTTGACGTAATCCATTTTGACTCACCGGATGCCATCGCTGTACGACCGTCCAGACTGGTAGCAATTTTGAGACGTACATAAGGCATCTGAGTACGCATCGCCTTTAAAAACCCACGATTTAATGCCTCTGCTTGCTCTGTCAGTACACCAACTAAAACTTCAATACCAGCCTGCTCTAACAACGTTATGCCACGTCCAGCAACCTGTGGATTAGGGTCGAGGCCTGCTATCACCACACGCTTTATACCCGCATTAATGAGACCCAATGCACAAGGTGGTGTACGCCCTGTATGACTACAAG
Source organism: Psychrobacter fjordensis (assembly GCF_904845995.1). Lineage (NCBI taxonomy): Bacteria > Pseudomonadati > Pseudomonadota > Gammaproteobacteria > Moraxellales > Moraxellaceae > Psychrobacter > Psychrobacter fjordensis. The sequence goes on along the minus strand of NZ_CAJGYP010000001.1, from coordinate 1,022,911 downwards.
GCTCTAAAGTTACATAGGCCGTTGCCCCTACTGCTTTCACACCTGCTGCTTTGAGCGCAAATACTTCTGCATGCGGCTCACCCGCTTTGGGATGAAATCCTTGCCCGACTACTTCTCCTGCTTGGACAATAACACAGCCCACTGCAGGATTGGGCCTTGTGGTATACAGACCTTGCTTTGCCTGCTCAATAGCAAGCATCATAAAGTAGCGATCTTGTGCATCTTGAGCATGGTTCTGAATAGACATAGCGGTAGACTTAATCAATGATTGAGGGTTCTATATAAGAAAGTAAGTGTTTGAGACTTGATTAATAGAGTAACTGTGACTTATTTATCAGTTTCATTCGCTTGCTTTTCATTTGGGCGGATATTCGCAATCTCTTGATGAAAAGCATCGATATCTTGAAAGTCTCGATAGACACTAGCAAAGCGCACATAGGCGACATCATCTAGTGTTTTGAGTTCACTCATGATTATTTCACCTAAGACTTTACTACTAATCTCACGCTCACCCATTTGTCTAACACGCTTCTCAATTCGGCTAATCATCGCCTCTTGCTCATCAATTGTGATAGGACGCTTTTGCAAAGGCAATAAAATAGAGCGACGCAATTTTTCATTATCATAAGGCTCAATCTTGCCACTTGATTTGATAATTCTTGGCATCACGACTTCGACCATCTCAAAGGTGGTAAACCGCTCTTGGCAGCTATTGCATGAGCGGCGACGGCGAACTTGCGCACCTTCCGCAGCAAGACGCGAGTCAATAACCTTAGTCTCTGACGCATTACAATACGGACAGTGCATCGCATTTTCCTTGTTTTAACATTGAGAGTCGAAGTCTTTATTTATGAGGCCCATGTTAGATGAGTACATCATAGTAATACTCTATTATTTACCAATACAAAAGCTACCAAAAATCTTACCCAGCAGATCATCAGCGCTAAATTCACCCGTAATCTCACCCAGACTGCGCTGTGCTTGACGTAAGCTTTCAGCGACTAACTCTCCTGCTTGAAAGACCGTTAATTGTTCATGCGCTTCAACCAGATAATCAGCCGTCCGCCTAAGGGCATCTAAATGTCTTGTACGAGCAATGAGACTATTTTCTGGTGGATGAAAACCCACTTTAGCACACAATGTTTCGACCAAATTATCGATGCCAATGCCTGTTTCACATGAAACATTCACTTGTTCATAGCCACGACTTTCTATTTCAGATTGCGAAGTAGAAATAGCTCGCTCTCGCTTACTGTCGTTCAATAGATCGCTTTTATTAGCAATGATTAATAAGCGTTTAGCCTCTGGCAACTCACCGAATAGTTGCTCTGCAAGCTGTAGCGGTGTACTTTCTTCCTCAAGATCACGGGTAACATCATAGACCATGAGTAGCATATCAGCCTGAGTAATGGCCGTGCGTGCACGCTCAATACCAATACGCTCTACCGTGTCTTCTGTGTCACGTAGACCTGCCGTATCAGTCAAATGAAGTGTGAGCCCATTGAGAACTACTGTCTCTTGCAGCGTATCACGAGTAGTCCCTGCTACGTCAGTAACGATAGCCCTCTCCTGACCCGCTAGACGATTGAGCAGGCTTGATTTCCCTGCATTTGGTCTACCTGCCAGTACCACATGAATACCATCACGTAGCAGCTGGCCTTGTTTTGCCGTTGCCAGTACTTGTTGTATTTTTTCCTGTGTTTGCTCAAGCTTATTTTGTATCACACCATCAGATAAGAAGTCTACGTCTTCTTCATCAGGGAAATCAATAGCCGCTTCAACGTGCAAGCGCAGATGAATAAGTTGCTCTAACAGTTGATTGATTTTTTGTGAAAACTCACCGCTGAGAGAACGAATAGCACTACTAGCTGCCGCCGCACTGGTCGCATCGATCGCATCAGCAATCGCCTCTGCTTGAACCAAATCTAATTTGTCATTATCAAAAGCTCTATAAGAGAACTCCCCTGCACTGGCTTGTTTTGCACCCAACTCAAACACACGGGCTAGCAATTGGTTCTGCAAAATCATGCCACCAAGCCCTTGCAGCTCAATCACATCTTCACCGGTGAATGAATGTGGACCTTTGAAGTACAGCACCAAACCTTCATCAATCACTGTGCCGTCAGCCTGATAAAATCGGCAAAAACTGGCCATACGTGGCGTAAAGGCAGACTTACCTGTTAAGGCACAGGCCATATCATACGCACGCGCACCTGACAAACGTATAACGCCGACACCACCACGCCCAAGCGGTGTTGCAATGGCTGCAATCGTAGCCAATCCAGCCGAGCTAGGTTTATCAGATGAGTGATGCGAGGTTGACGCGTTTTCTAGGGAATCCACAATGACTCTCAATAACTAAAAACCCCATTATAGACGGCTCAGCACAGACTGACAAAGCAAACTTTACATAGTGATACTTTAAGCATGTGGCACGTTTCTTTTATTTTTTATTGAGAATAAGTTAAAGGCAATAGATATGTGCCACGCATAAAAAAACCACCGCCGTAGCGATGGTTTTCTATCAATTCATAAGCTAGAGCTAGTTAGTCCAGCACTTTCACAGTACGGCGCTTTTGCTCTTCTTCAACTTTTTTATTGACGATATATTGCTGAGTCATACTAAACAAGTTGTTCACAGTCCAGTATAGAACCAAACCCGCTGGGAAGAACAGCATGAATGCAGTAAAGATAATCGGTAAGAACTTCATAACCTTTGCTTGCATTGGATCGGCTGGTTGCGGATTAAGCTGTTGTTGAATAAACATGGATGCGCCCATTAGTAGCGGCAAAATGAACCATGGATCCATCGATGATAGATCCTGAATCCACAAAATCCAAGGAGCGTGACGCAACTCAACACTTTCGACCAGCACCCAATATAACGCCAAGAAAATCGGCATTTGCATCAGAATAGGCAAACAACCCGCCATTGGATTGACTTTCTCTTCTTTATAAATGGCCATCATTTCTTGCGACATCTTCATACGATCATCGCCATGCTCTTCTTTGAGCGCTTTGAGTTTCGGTCCGATAGCTCGCATTTTTGCCATTGAGTAATAGCTCTTGTTAGAGAACCACATCAAGGCAATTTTAACTAAAACCGTCAATAGGATAATTGACCAACCCCAGTTACCGATGATTTTGTGAATACCATCCAAGATAGCAAACAAGATCTTAGATATTGGCCATAACAGACCATAATCGACCGTTTTGTTGAGGCCTACCGAAACTTCTTTGAGTTCAGACTGTACTTTTGGACCAGCATATAACGTGGCATTCAACGTCAACTGTTTGTTTGGTGCTACATTAATAGGCTGACTGTTAAAACCGATAAAGTAATCATCACCCGTTTCGCGGCTGAAGAAATTACCGGTAAAGTTTTCAGGCGTCCATGCAGATACAAAGTAATGCTGCACGATGCCAACCCAACCTTTATCACTGGTCGTCGTCAACTCGCCATCACTAAAGTCACCAAACTTTAGCTTATTATAAGGATCGTCAGGAGTACCCCAAGCGCCGCCCAAATAAGTAGCCATGCTCAATGCGCCTTTGTCAGACGTACCAGGGTCTTTACTGTCATCACGCTTTAACTGCGCAAACATCTGACCTTGCCAAGCATTGGTAGAGGTGTTTTGAATTTGATAGCTAATATCAATCGGATACTTACTTTCAGTAAAGGTGAAAGTCTTGGTAATTGTCACGCCATCTTTTTTGTAAGTTAGCGGTACAGACAGTGTTTGCTGCCCTTCTTCCATTACATAATTATTGGCAGTATGACTGTAATTAGCACGACCTTCTGCCGTATCAATACCATCTTGACCAATTAGACCTGACTGAGCCACGTATACACGATTGCTATTATTTTCTAGCAATACGAAAGGCTTATCGCTATCGAGCTTCGCGTTATATTGCTTAAGAGCAGCATAAACAATATCGCCGCCTTCTGGATTGATTTTTATATCATAGCGATCGGTCGTAACCGTGATTAGACCTGTGTCTTTAGCAGGAGCAGGAGTAGGGGTCGCAGTCACTGTGTCGCTGTCGACAGGTTGTGTCTGTGCCGGAATATCACCTGCTGCACCGGTCGAAGATGGAATGTCAGCACCCACTGAAGTGGTCGTTTCTGGCAGCACATCTACCGCTGGTGCATCGGCATAATCATCTCGCCATGCCAAAATCAGCAGATAAGCGGTGATTAGCATCGCAATGATGATCATCACCCGAAATATCTTTTGCATAAACCTTTCCTAGATTAAAAAATTAGGGAATGAAAAATTAGGGCATGTGTCATGACTGTACAGCACGGCTGTCCTGATGTTTAACAACAGTATTGCGAGTCATTTACATAAAATGTGCATTATTTTACTAAAAATCAGCCTCAAATGATACCAAGAGTGTGGATAACTTGTGGGTAACTCCTTGGTCTTGATATCAAAGCCAATCGATATTCACTTCGATCCTAACGTCATCAAATGATTAAGGCGTGAAACATAGCTTTTGCTATCTCGATAAACACCCAATCCCTGAACATTTATATTTGGTAAGTAAGCAAAAGATACGTAACTATATTGGTAAGAAGCTAAAGGTAGCGGCACGAAATCAATACCATGTCCACCTAGAGGGTGACATCTGCCAATACGTTTTAACAGTAGCCAGCTGCCAGATCGGACACCGTGCCACATCAAAGCCTGTTTACCGTAATTTGAACAAGTTGGATAATATCTACAACGAGCAGGTATCATTGGGCTAATTATTTTTTGATAAAAAGTAGTTATATTTAATAAAAATTTATAAAAAATAAATTTATTAATTTTTATAAAAAAATTCATTTTATTTTATTTCTACTTTTTTAAAAATATTATTTATTTGATTTTTTAATTCTTTTTTATCTATGTCTTTTATTGATTTCTTAACAATAAAAACAATGTCTTTACTTTCTATTCTAAAAGCCTTTGATCGAAACTGTTCACGTATTTGACGTTTAATCAGATTTCGAGCAACTGCAGTAGGTACTTTGCGCTTTGTAATAGCCATACCAACTCTCGGTTTATCATGAGTATTAGTACGTACAAAGGCCATCAGATGACTTTGGTGAATCTTACGTTCAGGCGCATCAAACACCTCACGAAAAGCCGCTGGTGTTAGCAGTCGCTGCTCTTTAGTGAAATGGGCAGTAGGTGTAGCTGAAACAGTATTTGGCATATTAAGACCTAGTATAAGAGCTAATAGCAAGATTAGAAATAATAGTAAAATATAGAGACAAAAAAAGCGCCTATTTGGGCGCTTTTAATATATGGCTAAGTGTCAGTTGTGATGATTGACTATCGCAATCTATGAATAATAGAGACACAACAAGCACAATTAGCCATGCTTATCGCAATCTACTGATTATACAGTAAGGCGATGACGTCCTTTAGCGCGGCGACGAGCTAAGACCTGACGGCCTTTTTTAGTTGCCATACGAGCACGGAAACCGTGAGTACGTTTACGCTTGATCACGCTTGGTTGGAATGTACGTTTCATAACTCACCTATCAAAATAATGGACTAAATTCGTAATAACGGAGGATTATACCACCAGATATTGTCTTGGTCAATGAACTAATTTAATCAGTATTTATACAAGTAAAGATTACTATTGTTAGAAGCAAGTTTTTAGTAGCTGATTTTTGATAAGTAGAAATAACTAGCATTAGTTTAACTGTTCAGTAAACTTAGTTTGTGAAACTAATATTTAAAAGTTATCCACAGTTTGTCTCGAACCCTATAATAATTAACTATTAATATATATAAGTATTGTTGTTATTGGGAGCCCTATTATCTGTGGCTAACTCTAATTTTCTTTTTATAATCAAAATACTAGGCTATGGGCAAACCTGTGGATAACCTGTGGGTTAAATATGGATAACTCAAGGTTCGAAGTTGTCCACAAAACTATCCACAGTCTTATCCCCAAAAAACAAGGTTTTATCCACAGGGTAACTGTGTTAAATTAGCTAGCTACTCGACGTGTAGTTTTACTCGGTTTACAGTGACTATCTTCGGTCTAGCAAGTAGGCACTGCATTAGTGCTCTAATAGCGATTTATACCGTTGAGATATCTGTTATTTCAAATTATAGGGTTAGTACTTTTCATGATAGACACAGCAAATATTTGGGATAAATGTTTAAACGATTTACGCTATAACGTAAAAGACAATGTATTTACTATGTGGTTGAGACCATTATCAGCCCATCAAGAGGCTCAAACCCTTATAATACTTGCCCCTAACGATTATTTTGTCACTTATATTAAAAAGAACCATTTGCAAGATATCCAGCAATTGGTCGCCAAGCATAGCCAAGGAAGTATTGAAGAGGTTATCGTACGTGTTGATAATGCAGGTCGTGATATCGACGATAACCAACCACAGTCAGGGTCTTTATTTGCAGAAGATAAGCCCTCCCCTCCTCGAGCAGAACATAATTTTGAGACGATCCATCACAATAATGCGAAAGCGGATATTGATGCCAACATGCGTCATGCAGAACTGGTTGATTCTGCTGATGCTAAGTCACTTAGTTATCTTAATCCTGAGTTTACTTTTGAAACCTTCGTGACGGGTAAATCCAATAACCTTGCTTACAAAGCTTGTTATGAGCTTGGTAAACGTCAGTCGAAAAATCGTCACAATCCTCTATTTATATATGGCCCTTCTGGTTTGGGAAAAACCCATTTAATGCATTCTGTAGCACATCGCTATTTAAAAAATAATCAAAGTTTTTATTATTTCACTTCTGAAAAATTTATTAATCAATTAGTTTATTCATTAAGAAATAATAAAATAGAAGATTTTAAAAAGAAAATTAAAAAAGTAGATTTATTAATTGTAGATGATATTCATGTATTAGCTGGAAAGACCAAAAGTAGTAATGAATTTTTAACATTGTTTGCAGATTTTACCAGTGGTGATAAACAACTCATTTTGGCCTCTGATCGTCATCCATCACAAATGACTGAGTTTGACGAGCGTTTTAGATCGAGATTCTCTTGGGGTTTGACAGTAGCAGTTGATCCACCTGAGATTGATACTCGTGTGCAGATTTTGCAGAAAAAAGCATCATCATATGGAATGGTGTTACCTAAAGAATGCGCACTATTTATCGCACAAAATGTGGTGTCGAATGTTAGGCGATTAGAAGGTGCGCTAAATCAAGTGTTTGCCAATGCGAATTTAACAGGTGCACAGATAACGCTTGAAATGGTGCAATATGCGCTAAAAGATATCGTCGCGATGCGTGTGCAAGCCGTTAATATGGATAATATTCGTAAAGTAGTCGCTGAATACTATGATGTGACTATCAAAGATATGATGGGTCGTAAGCGCACGCGCAGTATTGCTAGACCTCGCCAAATTGCGATGGCACTATCACGTGAATTGACGGGGGACAGTTTTCCTGAGATTGGTCAGTCATTTGGTGGACGTGATCACACAACGGTGATGCATGCTTGTGATAAAGTTAATGAATTGAGAGCCGCAGATCCTGCGTTTGATAAGGATTACAAGACCCTAGCGCTAATGTTACAAGCAGGTTAGTAGGCCACAGTATCACTATGTTTTAGTAGGATGATATGGTTTATAATATTGACGATATATGCACACAGATAGCTAATGGATTATAGTCAGTAGACAAGGTATTATTAAGCCTAAGCTATTGTTCTGAATTGATAAAAATACAGTCATTTAAATAAGAGTAACTAAGCATGCAATTATCGATTAATCGAGAGTCGTTACTAAAAGCCATTAACTTGATCGCCAAGGCTGCTGATAAACGCCATAATATGGTTATTTTAGGCAATATCAAGCTACAGCTGTCTGAGTCAGCGCTTGTTTTGACAGCTTCTGATTTAGAAGTAGAGCTGACGTCGACGTTGAAATTGCCTGCAGGTGCTTGTGTTGAAGCTGGGACAACAACTTTACCTGCGACGAAGCTGAAAGATATTTGCAAATCATTACCAGCACAGGCACAAGTCAATCTGGCGACTCAAGCGAATGAACGTTGTCTACTGACTAGCGGTAAAAGTCGTTTTACCTTAGGTACATTGCCAGCCGAAGACTATCCAAGCTTGGGTAATCCAGAAAACATCACACCATTAATCATCAGCCGTAGCCGCCTTACTGATTTGATCCACAAAACTCAGTTTGCGATGGCCATTCAAGATGTGCGTTATTATCTAACTGGCATGTTGTTTGATGTATCACAGCAGCAGTTGACAACGGTCGCAACTGATGGACATAGATTGGCTTTAGCACGTAGTGTCATCGATGTGAGTGCTGATTTGAATATGCAGGCTATCTTGCCACGCAAAGCTGTCATTGAGCTTGAGCGTTTGGCTTCTGAGCTTGGTAAAATGCTTGGTGATAAAGATAATCCAGTTACCTTAAGTTTTGGTCGTGAGTTTCTACAAGTCAGCTTACCGTTTGGTGATGTTGATAGTGCAGGGCAGGTGAGTGATAATTTAATGGTCACTTTTACGGCACGCCTGATCGATGGTAAGTTCCCAGATTATCGCCGTGTCATGCCAAGTAATACGGATAAGCTGGCGTTGTTTAACCAAGAAAAAATGACTGATGTGCTACGCCGTGTTGCGATTTTGAGTAATGAAAAATCTCGCGGTGTGGTATTTAATTTTGCCAGTGATGGAATGGTAGAAGTACGTGCTAATAATGCTGAGCAAGATGAAGCAGTGGAGATGATACAAGCTAAGTATCAAGGCGAGCCAATGGAACTGTCATTTAACGCAGCTTATTTGCAAGATGTATTGGGCGTTATTCAAGGTGATTTGCAAATGCATATGAGCCAATCAAACGCTTCAGTGTTGGTCAATCAGCTGAATGATGAATTCCATCAGTATGTCATTATGCCAATGCGAATATAGTGATATCCGTTTTACGAAAGCGGTAAAGTTGGGTATTGGAGCTGTATTTAAGTGCAAAATTATTCTTAGAGTAGGTTTGCATTTTTACAGTTTAGTTTCCCTTATTTATCTATTTTATTAAACTTATGTTTATTTTTATATATTATTTTAATAGGCGGCTATCAGTATCATGATTGAACGTCTGCAAATATCACACCTTCGAAATCTAACACAAGTCAATTTACAGCCTACTGCGTGTAACGTCATTATCGGCGCGAATGGTAGCGGAAAAACCTCCTTGCTTGAAGGCATATTTTTGCTGTCCAGAGGCAAAAGCTTCCGTCATCACCAGCCTAAACGTTATATTCAACATCATCAAAATACAGTTACTGTACATGCTAAGCTTAATGATAGCAGTACCTTAGCTATCCAAAAGCAAGCTGATGCTACAACGCTCTTGCGTCTGAATCAGACCACTATCTACAACCAAAGCATCTTAACTGAGCAACTGCCAACACTACTGATAGATCCATCAACGATGGATATGCTAGAGCAGGGTAGTGCCAGTCGTAGACAGCTATTGGATTGGCTAGTGTTTCACATGAAACAAGGTTTTCATCCGCAATGGGTTGCTTATCAACGACTGCTAAAACAGCGCAATAGTTTACTAAAAAAACCGCGACATTTGACCCAAGTGCAGCTTGCTGAGTTGAAATCATGGGATAAGGGCTTGAGTAGTCATGCAGCACTCATTCATCATTATCGCGAGCGGATATTTAACGAATGGCAGCCTTATTTTGCTGAGAGCATTGAGCAGTTATTACCATCTTATGCCGAACAATTGAGCTTAAGCTATAACGCTGGCTATGACACTAGTATCGCGTTAGATGTGCAGCTTAATGAGCGACTAGAGCAGGATCTGCAGCTAGGATACACTCGTATCGGTAACCATCGAGCGGATGTCCATGTGCATTGGCATTCTGATGATTCATTAGAGATGAATAATGAGTCTGCAAGCACAGCGTCAACAAATGATGTCAGTGCTAAATTACCAACTCTGAAAGAGCAAGCGGCTAATGTCTTGTCTCGTGGAGAAAAGAAGCTACTAATCACTGCTCTCAGGCTATCTCAATTACCATTACTGCTCAACGCTCAACAGAATGTTGACTCACAGAGAGAGGGGTTCAATACTAGAGCCACGCCAGTCGTATTGCTAGACGATATAACGGCAGAGCTTGATGGTAGGGCGATAGAAATTTTATTATCGACTTTATCGCAGTTACCCTGTCAGGTGTTTATGAGCAGTTTGACTGATGATATCGTGCCAATGATCCAAGATTTATGGTCAAATCCTAATATGTTTCATGTGAAACAAGGCAATATCCAACCACTTTAATAACTTCCTTATACTGTCTATTTCATCCTGATTTACAACCTCATAAATTCTCTATACCTACCATCATTTTCTTACAATACCGTTTATTTTTCGAGAGCCATCAATACTAAGAAAACTGTCAGTAAACAGTGACTTAGAAGCAAAAAAATGCTAAAATTAGGCTTTATTTTTATCCTGTTTTCAGCAAGTTGTTTAATAGTGTTATGTAGATGTTTTTTATTATCTATGGGTTTCTAAGTGTTTGATACAACTGTGTTTAATTGCTTCTTCTAGCTTTAATAATGTTTAAAAAAAAGAAGCTGATTGTGAAGTGATAACACACTGACTTGGTATTCTCTGAGTCACTATCATCTCTGACGAAATTTTGGTTAATTATGTTTTAGCCAATGATGCGTATCGAAGATTTTTACTACAACAGTTGAGTCTAAAATAACGTTATGAGGCATCATCGTAGTGGTGAGTCCATAGCAAACGGCTGATTATGGCTAGATTAAGGAAGACACATGAGTGATTCATTACCTACCGACCACGAGCAACTGACATCAGATAGTATGGCTGCAACGATGGTGCCAGCTGTGGCACCTGGAGTATTACCCTCTGATTATAGCTCTAAAGATATTCGCGTATTACGTGGGCTAGAAGCGGTACGTGTACGTCCTGGTATGTATATCGGTGATACCGATGATGGTACAGGCCTCCACCACATGGTCTTTGAGGTAGTGGATAACTCTATTGACGAAGCGCTTGCGGGCCACTGTGATCAGATTGACATCATTATCCATGAAGACGAATCTGTCAGCGTGATGGACAACGGTCGCGGTGTGCCTGTCGATATCCATCCAGAAGAGGGTGTATCTGCAGCGCAGGTCATTATGACTGTACTGCATGCTGGTGGTAAGTTCGATGACAATAGCTATAAAGTGTCAGGTGGTCTGCATGGCGTAGGCATCTCAGTGGTTAATGCCTTATCTAAAAAGCTAGAGATGAATATCTGGCGAGAAGGCTATCACTATAATCAGACTTATACTGATGGCGTACCTGATGCTGATATTCAGCAGATGGAAGCCACGAATCAGACGGGCACGCAAATCCGTTTTTACCCTAGTAGTGATGTGTTTACCGGTACTATTTTTGAATATGACATCTTGGCAAAACGCTTACGTGAGCTATCATTTTTGAACTCTGGTGTGCGTATTGTATTGACTGATGAGCGCATTGATAAGCGTCATGAGTTTGAACACAAAGGCGGGTTGCTAGAGTTCGTTAGCTATATTAATGCTGGCAAAGACGGTGTCAACGAAGTCTTCCATTTTACCAGTCAACAAGACGACGGTATCAGTGTAGAAGTCGCACTACAGTGGACAGATACTTATAACGAAAAAGTACTGTGTTTCACCAATAACATCCCTCAAAAAGATGGTGGTACGCATCTATCAGGTTTCCGCTCAGCCTTGACGCGCTGCCTGAATAGCTATATGGATCGTGAAAATTTATTTAAAAAAGAGAAAGTCGCTGCAACGGGTGATGATGCCCGTGAAGGTCTAACCGCTATCGTCTCTGTAAAAGTACCGGATCCAAAATTCTCAAGTCAGACTAAAGATAAGCTTGTGTCAAGCGAAGTAAAATCAGCTGTTGAATCAGCGATGCATGATAAGTTTAATGACTATCTACTAGAAAACCCGAGTGCAGGTAAAGCGATTGCGAGTAAGATTATCGATGCGGCACGTGCGCGTGATGCTGCTCGTAAAGCGCGTGAGATGACACGTCGTAAGACGACTTTGGATATCGCAGGTTTGCCAGGTAAATTGGCTGATTGCCAAGAAAAAGATCCAGTACTGTCAGAGCTATATATTGTGGAGGGCGACTCTGCAGGTGGTTCAGCCAAACAGGGTCGTAGTCGTAAAACCCAAGCTATTTTGCCATTAAAAGGTAAAATCTTGAACGTTGAGCGTGCTCGTTTTGACAAAATGCTATCTTCTGCTGAAGTGGGCAATTTGATTACTGCGCTTGGCTGTGGCATTGGCCCTGACGAATATAACCCTGACAAGGTACGCTATCATAAAATCATTATCATGACCGATGCCGATGTTGATGGGTCACACATTCGTACGTTGCTGTTGACTTTCTTCTTCCGTCAAACGCCTGAATTAATCGAGCGTGGTTATGTTTATATCGCTCAGCCACCGCTATATAAAGTCAAAAAAGGTCGTCAAGAGCTATACCTAAAAGACGATGAAGCACTCAAAGCGTATTTACTGTCATCAACAATTGACAATACCAAGCTACATATCAGTGCTGATGCGCCTGCGATTACTGGTCAAGCGTTAGAGACATTACTGAATGACTATAACCAAACGCAGCTGATTAAAGCACGTTTGCAAATTCGTTTTCCAGCGGTGCTTTTGGATGCGTTGACGCATACACCAAAGCTGACGACGGATATGACTAATGATAAATCTGCTATGCAAGTATGGAAAGACGCTATGCAAACGCAGCTGGACCATTTCGGTAGTGATCTAAGTCCTGAGATTGAACTGATTAATATCCATGCTCCTCAGCCAAAAAATATGGATGCGGCAGCAGCTGATTTATTAGGTATGAAGCCAGAAGTGGTGGCTGAAGAAACTATCGACGGTGAAGCGTTATCTACCAAAGCACAGTGGCTACCACGTATCACGGTCTATGTGCATCAGTTGGCTCATCATTATCTATTGGATGCGAGTTTCATTAGTTCGGGTGAATACAGCAAGCTGTTGCGCTTGTCTGCTGAATGGAACACGTTGCTTGAAAGTGATGCCTTTATTCGCCGTGAAGCGACCGCTGGTACGACGAAAGATATCCCAGTACGTGACTTCGATTATCTCTGGCAGCAAATGATGGTTGATGCACGTCGCGGTCTAGCCATCCAGCGCTATAAAGGACTAGGGGAGATGAACGCCGATCAGCTTTGGGACACAACGATGGATCCTGAAAACCGTCGTATGCTACGCGTCACTATCGAAGATGCTATTGCCGCTGACCATATGTTTACGTGCCTAATGGGTGATCATGTTGAGCCGCGTCGTATCTTTATCGAAGAGAATGCGTTGACTGTTTCTAACCTAGACATCTAAATTTAGAGTTGGCTGTCAATAAGATATAAAAATACCGCTTTGGCATCCAAAGCGGTATTTTTGTTTCACGTGGAACGAAAAACTGACTACTTTACGAGAAAAATAAAATGATTGAAGTCGTATTACTCGCTATTGCATTAGCAATGGATGCATTCGCTGTGGCCATTGGACTGGGTGCTAAGTCACAAAAACAGAGTAAGTCGTATTTACTACGATTGGCTATTTATGCTGCCTTATATTTTGGCATTGCACAGGGCGTGATGCCACTTATGGGTTATCTATTAGGGGCAGCACTTTTGGGTTGGTTAGCTGCGGCTGCACCTTGGATTGGGGGTTTTATTCTTATCGCTCTTGGCGCAAAGATGCTTTACGAAGTATTTACTACGGATGAGGAGGATGCTGTCGACAGTGCGCTTCACACAAACGGCGACGCTATAAATGCTGATAGTGAGGCAATGTCAGTTATTCATAACGGCCATAAAACTATCAATCACCGCACTTTATTTACACTCGCCATTGCGACGAGTATCGATGCGATGGCAGCAGGGTTCACACTTAATCTGTTAGAGCTAAATGCATGGTTAGCTTGTTTAATCATCGCGTTAATCACTGCTATATTTGGCCTGTTTGGTGTTTATTTGGGGTGGCGATCTGGTACGTGGTTAGAGGATAAAGCAGAAGCGCTAGGTGGGTTGGTGCTTATTTTAATTGGGCTAAAGGTAATGTTTTTTAGTTAATATAGTCAAAGAATTACTAAATTGCTACGGCGTTACCCTCCTTAGATGTACGAATTGTACTATCTGCAGTCGGCTGCCTTGTATCTATTTTAGATTTCTTTGACTATCAGTTGTTTTCCAAATTTATTATTCTCAATAAAAAGCACCGCTCTAAAATTTAGAGCGGTGCTTTTTTGTTTCACGTGAAACTTGAATAGATAGCCTTTAAACGATTACTCTTCGTCAGTGCCAAAGCGCCATGCTAATACACGGGTGCTCTTTTGACCCTGACTCATCTCGATAATACGCATTTGGGCGACATCAAGTTGCTTTAATAATAGCTGTAGAGGCTTCACGTTTTCAGACTTTGAGACTAGTGTCGTAAACCAACCGACATGCTCTGCAAAATCTTGGCTCTCTTTTGCCATTTTGGTCAAAAAGGCAATCTCGCCACCTTCACTCCATAGCTCTTTATGCTGACCACCGAAGTTTAGGTTTTGTGCAGCATTCCCAGTCTTCGATGAACTACGGCTTATTTGCTCGTTTTCGTTTTTGCCGCGATGTCTTTGCAAATTATGCTGCTTGCGGCTGTTAGATTCCATCGCTTCTTCTAATGAGGCATGGAACGGAGGGTTACAGACCACCACATCGAAGTAGTCTTGGCGACCGATGATGCCTGCAAACATATGCTTAGGATTGGTTTGCAGTTTTACTTTTACCGCACCTTTTAGCTTTGGATTGGCATCGCAAATAAGGGCAGCGGTATTGACCGAAATTGGATCAATATCGCTGGCAGTAAAGCGCCAACCATAGCTCTGGCTACCAATAATTGGATAGATAGCACTGGCACCCGTTCCAATATCTAAAGCGTGAATTTCTTTACCTGTCGGCGGTGTGTTATCTGCATTTACATGAGTGGTCTGCGCAAGCAAGTCCGCAATATAGTGAATATAATCAGCGCGTCCTGGGATAGGTGGGCACAAATAGCCTTCTGGAATGTCCCAAAACTTTACACCATAATAATGGGCTAGTAGCGCCTGATTCAGGACACGTACCGCTTGGTTATCCGAGAAGTTAATCGTCGGCTCGCCTTTAGGATTGGTAATAGTATGCTTGGCAAGCTCAGGCAACGCGCGAGTTAATACCGCAAAGTCATAACGACCTTGATGCGGGTTGCGCGGATGTAGCTGACCGAGTTTTTTGGTGGTCGCCGGCGATCTGTTTCTGTGTGTACTATTTGCTGGAATACGGGTCATAGTGTGTGGCTTTGATGTTTGAATATAATCAACCATTTTAGCAGATTTCACGAGTAACGAATGTCTTATCGACTACGTAAAATCAGATTTAATCCCAATACTATCATCGCTGTACCCAATATGCGGTCGATCCAATGCTCAAAACGCTGAAAGCGGCGATGAATAGCAGGGATGGACAGGAGCATCACGACCGTACTAAACCATGCCATTTGTAAGACCATCATCCATACGCCATAAATGGCCAACTGCCACAGCGGTATGTCAGGTGACAATACGAGCGTGAATATCGCGACGAAATATACGGGCGCTTTTGGATTAAAGACATTGCAAAAAAAGCCACGGCGCAACGTAGCAAAGGTGGATTCGCTATTGCTAGGTAACTTTTGGGTAGAGATATCTTTAGTTGGAGGTGTGGTTTGGCTAGTAAGCGCATTCTGTGAAACGTGCGCGCTTAAACTTACTTCTGAGTCTGCTGCATTTGTTAAGTTGGCTAAATCTGATGGCTTTTTAGGCTTAGCTTGGATGCCTTGCCAACCGAGATAAATCAGATAACCACCACCCAACCATTTGATAGTAGTCAATAGCGGCTGCGAATGTGCGATGACTGTCGCCAGTCCCAACACCGAATAGATAATATGTACAGCAAGCCCCAAAGTAATACCGAAACTACAGATCAAGCCTGTGCGACGACCTTTTGCTAATGTCTGCTGTGATACCAAGATAAAATCAGGCCCTGGGGAGGCTGCAGCCAGTAAGTGAACTGTAGTAATCAGCAAAAAACCGTGCCAAAATTCCATAAAGTGCTCTGAGTAATGTCTATATTTTCCTCATGGTTACACTTAACGTGAATGGGGTCAACTGATATTGATATGAGCTTTATTCGTAGCAGTTCTACTGCTTGTGTTATGGCGCGAGGGTGTCTATATTAAAAGTGGGTTTATCAACAAATTTCTATGAATCTATTACCGAATTATCATCTTCATTGGTAAGACTTGTATTTGTCAGAACTACATTGAAGATAGCCGATTGCTGCGACTGATGATATATCAAGGCGCAACTACATAACCACCCATTACATAATAATGATTATTTCAACAAGGACAGAACTATGACTACGGACAGTAACGCAACAGAAAACCGCATCACTTATAACACGCAAGGCCATGTTTGCCTGGTCGGTTTAAATCGCGCCAATAAACGCAATGCCTTTGACAGTCATATGATTGGTCAGCTGTCTGACGCGATGACACGCTACGAGCAAGACGACAACTTACGCTGTGCGTTGATATTTGCGCATGGTGATCACTTTACCGCTGGGCTGGATTTAGTAGAGCTGCAAGACAAACTAAATGATGGCGTGTTTGAGTTTAATGACGATCAAATCGACCCGTGGGGCATCGGTGGAAAACTGCGCACCAAACCTGTGGTCGTAGCGGTCAAAGGCACTTGCTTCACGGTAGCTATCGAGCTGATGTTAAACAGCGACGTGGTGATCGCTAGTGATAACTGTAACTTTGCACAGATGGAAGTCCAGCGCGGCATCATGCCATTTGGCGGGGCAACGGTACGCTTTGTAGCCGCTGCTGGCTGGCAAAAAGCCATGCCATATCTACTCACTGGTAAAGCATTCGATGCGCAAACGGCTGATAGGCTGAATTTGGTCAGTGAAGTGGTGGCAAATGGGACTGAGTACGAGCGTGCATTGACGCTAGCCCAAGAGATCTGCAAAGCCGCGCCTTTAGGTGTGAGAGGGACATTGTCGTCAGCACAAGATGCCAGTCGAAATGGGGCCGCAACGGCATTAGCTAATATCCATAGCTATCTACCGCCGCTCTTTCATTCAGAAGATGCAAAAGAAGGTGTAATGGCGATGGTTGAGAGACGTGAGGCTGAGTTTAAGGGGCGTTAGAATTAGATTTTATAATAGTAAATCTTAAGAAGTATAACCACGTTTTGGTAATTAATTAGAGTTGGCATAGGTCGCTTAATATGGGTATGGAAACGACAGGAAGCGTCAAAGAGATTAGAGATGTTGTAGTAGAAGTCGGTCAGTTTATTACTAATTTTGTTGGTAAAGACTATCAAAAATTTGCTACCAAATACAACTTTGCTTTGAGTGACTACTTAAAAGCTAAGTTGGTCAATCTATCTAAAGTGAAAATGGCATTTTTCTCTTCGCAAGTTGTTGAACTTAATGATATTTATGTTGCACAATATATTTCATTAGGCAATAAGCTGTACTCACAGGAAAGTTTCTTCGAATCACTCTTACAACATAAGAAAATGGTAGTGAGTGCTACAGCAGGTTCAGGGAAATCCTGTCTTTTAAAGAGTATGTTTATAAGTGTAATAAAAGACAGAAGTGATCTACTACCTCTATTTCTAGAACTTAGAAAGGTGAATGAGACTAATGATTCTATTTTCGAAACACTTAGGACTGATATAGCGATATACAATGAAAAATTTGATAAAGCCAATTTAAATTACTTACTTGATAGAGAGGGAACGATAGTTTTTTTAGATGGTTTTGATGAAGTGAACCATGATTTAAAAGAAAAATTCACAAAAGAAATTAATAGTTTAGCAGATAAATATCCAAATCTTATTATCGTGGTTTCATCAAGACCAGAATATAATTTATTCTCTGATTGGTCGCTGTATGACGTCGCTCGTATTCAACCTCTGATTTTATCTCAAGCAGTAGATGTGATAAAGAAATTAGATTACGATAGCGAGGTAAGAGCGAGGTTCATACTAGCGTTAGAGACTACACTTTTTAGTAAGCATGAAAGTTTTTCTAGTAATCCTTTGCTACTCACAATTATGTTAGTGACATATGAGCAGTTTGGCAATATACCTGACAGAGTCTATATATTTTATGATCTTGCTTATCATGCACTATTTAATAAGCATGACGTATCGAAACAGGGTTTTCTAAGAAAAAGCTCAAACAATCTGGATATGTACGAGTTAAGAGATATATTCGCTCTGTTTAGTTTATTTACATATAGTAAACAGATGTTTGAGATGACAGAAGATGAAATCCACACATTTTTGAAAAAATGCTTAGTACATTCAAAATCTGAGGTTATAGACAAGGATTTAAAGTTAGAGCTATTAAATAACGTGCCTTTATTAATGAGAGACGGCTTAAACTATTGCTTTACCCATCGTTCATTTCAAGAATATTTTACTGCATATTACATAGTAAATCATGCAGTTAAGGAACAAGTTTTTGAACGTGTATGTGGACGATATCATACGGATAATGTTGTTGATATGGCATTTTCTATGAATAAGGAAGTATTAGAGGACAAATGGATACTTCCGAAAATAAATAAAATTCTAGATTTAAAACCAGTAGATACTTCAACTATAAATCGAAAAATACAGTTGATATCAGTATTTTTCGATAGAATTGATGAAATTAGAGATAGAGGAAAAGCAGAAGTAGGATTCACATACAGTGAAAATTCTTACTTTCTCAATTACTTAGTTCAAAAATACGGTTGTCAAAAGCATCGTAATTATTTAAATAATAAATATCACTCTCATGACCTCACTTATGAAGAAACAGATTTTTTTGAGCTAGTATTAGACGACAAGAAAACTCTAATAATTGAGCAATTAAACGATTTTGAAAAAGAGCTTGTCTGTAGAATGAAGGGCGAGCGTTATGGGGAACTAATGTTTGAGCTCATTGAATATATTAAGAGCTTGATTCTGACTAATAGAAACGATTCTCTAGATGATATTGAAAATTTCATTTTTGATTAAACATAACCTTAGTTTTTCTATAGAGGTTGCCCTAAAAAGCGGTTTAGCCCTTACAGTAGCGACTATCCTGCTTGAATAGGCGTGTTGCGAAGGCTAGGTTTTGGGGCAGTCTCGTGACCAAACAGGAATGCCCCAAACCGTGGCTGCGCCACGCCTAGATAAGCAGATAATAGCGGATGGCAGGATTGGCTACTACTCCCCTCAACGCTAACCCAACCGTTAACCCACCTTTTTAGTATTTCACCGCCTCAATCTCACATTAATCACATCGCATATCGATACAACCACCATAAAGCCATTGGCGATGACGCCCTTCATGTTGTACCCTAAACCACTATTTTTATAATTAAGAAGAAGACCAATGCAATACAACTTTGATGAAATAATCGACAGAAGTAATACGGGGTCACTTAAATGGCACTATACCGATGACACGATTCCGCTATGGGTGGCGGATATGGATTTTAAGGCTGCGCAGGCTATCTTAGACGCAATTGAGCAAACAGTGCAGCACGGCATATTGGGTTATACCAAACCTACTGAGGCTTTGTATGACTCGATTATTCAGTGGCATGGCAGTCGTTATGGTTTGCAGCTGACCAAAGAGAATATATTGTTCTCACCCGGTGTTGTGCCAAGCTTAGCGCTGATGATGAACGTCTTTACCGAAGTAGGCGAAGCGGTATTGGTAAATGATCCTATTTATACGCCTTTTATGAGTAAAGTTGAGCAAAATGGTCGTAAGCTTGTGCTCTCTGCATTAAAGGAAGTTGATGGCAAGTATCATCTGGACTTGGCCGATATCGAAGCAAAAATTATCGAGCATAATGTTAAGCTTTATTTATTGTGCAATCCGCACAATCCTGGCGGGCGCGTGTGGACGGTTGATGAGCTTGAAGCGCTGCTTGCGATTTGTAAAAAGCACAACGTAGCGATTGTCAGTGATGAGATTCATCAAGATTTGACCTTGACTGGTCACACGTTTATACCGTTTCTAACACTAGCAAAAGGCTACGAGCATAATGTCGTAAGCCTGACCTCGATGACCAAAACCTTTAACATCGCAGGTATCAAAGGCTCTATGATATTTGCAACAAATGAGGCATTGGTCAAAAAAATCAGCCAGCAGCAGCACTTAAATGATGAATACGAGCTGAATTTATTTGCTTATACGTCCATGCATGTGGCTTATGAGCAGGGCGATGAGTGGTTGACGCAGGCGCTTGCTTATATCGAAGCCAATATTGATTTGACGGTACAGTTTTTAGAAGAGAACTTGCCTAAAACTAAGGTCATGCGTCCAGAGGCCTCGTACTTAATTTGGGTAGATTGTTCGACGTATGCTAAAGACGATCAAGTGCTTTATGACACCCTTCGAGCTGCCAAGGTTGAATTGAGTGCGGGATTTAAATATGGTGAAGAAGGGCATCTTAAAATGCGTATTAACGTCGCTTGCCCTAGAGCATTGCTATTAGAAGGGTTGACTCGTATGCATGCAGCGTTGAGTGATGTTGTTAAACCCTGATTGATAGCGTTAAGCTTTTATAAAGGGGCTATATAACAAAAAATATAGATAACAAAAAAGGCTGGTCTACCAAGGTAGTCCAGCCTTTTCACTGCTTTAAAACAACGTTAATGGTGATTTTTATTAGTAATAATTAATCATCATTTTTCGCGTTCTCAGCATTTTCAGTATCCTCACGCATTTGCTCCCACTCTTCATGCTGATGCATAACCGAGCCTTCAAGCGACTCTGAAGTTTCGCCTACTTCCCACGGTGCATTGTCAGGTAACTCTTCGATATGAATGGTTTTTAGACCATAATCAGGCTGATAAGCCAGATCATATCGAGCGGCTTTGATCACAGATATCATCATCATACATAGAATGACAATGAGCGGTGCACCCGCGATAATAGAAGCCGTCTGTAAGGTTTGCAGATCTCCTAAGAACATCAAAATAGCGGGCAATAAGCACAAAGTGAATGCCCAAAATAGTCGATTCCAACGATGTGGCTCGTCATCTACTTCTACCTGTACGACAGATGCCAAGATATAAGAGATGGAGTCAAAGGTGGTGGCGGTAAAGATAACAGCTAAGAAAGTAAATACCGCGACGACCAAATAAGACATCGGCAAGCTATTTAAGATAGCAAAGATGGCAGCAGTTGGAGACTCGTTATTGAGCACTGCAACCACATCGACCGTCCCTGTCAATTGTAGATACAGGCCATAATTGCCCAAGATAATCATGAACATAGCACAGCCAAGCGAGCCATAGAACATGGATCCCAAGACCATATTGCGTATGGTACGACCTCTAGATATTTTGGCAATAAATAGACCGATAGTTGGTGCAAATACTAGCCACCATGCCCAATAGAAAACCGTCCAATCTTGTGGAAAGGTCGTGTGCTCAAAGCCGAACTCTGGGAAGTCTTTAAAGGGTTCGATATAAGTCATCATGCGCGGCATTTCGGTGATAGAACGCCCTAGCGCTTCTAAGCCTGTATTCAAAATAAAGACAGTTGGTCCGACAATCAGAATAAATAATAAGAAGGCGACCGCTAAGTAAAAATTAATATTGGAGAGTTTTTGAATGCCGCCTTTTAACCCTTGATAGGCACTGTAAGCAAATATCATGGTGGTGATTAATAAGACCACAATCTGCATCGTGGTGTTACGTGGCAAACCAAACAGGTTGTGTAAGCCTTCATTGATAAGCGGAGAGGCCAGACCTAGCGTCGTCGCGCCACCACCAACCATACCGAAGACAAATAGTACATCAAGCATCTTGGCCCAGTTACTGCCAGCCAGCTTTTCACCCAACAATGGCATGAGCGTTTGGCTAACTTTGAGTATGGGTGTCTGACGCACATAGTAAAAATAAGCGATAGGCACAGCAGGTACTAAGTAGATAGACCAAGCGACAGGACCCCAGTGAAAGATACCGTAGGTGGTTGCCCAGCGAATAGCATCAGGTGAGCCGCCCGGTAGATTAAAAGGAGGGCCTTGATAATAATAAGCCCACTCAATCAGCCCCCAATACAGGATGCTGGCACCAATACCGCCACAAAATAACATGGACGCCCAAGAAGAATCTGAAAACTCAGGAGTTTCTTCTGGGCGGCCTAGTTTGATCTTACCGATGTCAGATATTACGATGTAAATGACAAACATCATGGCGAGAACACCGAACGCTAGATAAGCGAAGCCAAAGTTATCAACCACAAAGCTACGTGCTATTCCTACCCAAGCTTTGCCTTGTTCGGGGAATAGTATCAAAGGTATGGCGATACTGAAAAGGATGGCCAATACCATAAAAAACGTGAATTTGTCGATACGGGTATCAGGTACGTGGTCGGGTCGCCATTGTGGTACTGACATCCCGACATCAAAGGTGCCTAGATGTGGAGGTTTGTGGTGCTTTGATCGTGCTTTTACATAATCTGGAAGGTATTCTTTTGAAGATTTACTCGTGCCCTTAGCTGGTTTCTGACGATTTTGCTCGTTATCAAAGTTACTCATTTCATTGTCTCTTTATATTGCTCTTTGTATTTGACATTACTGTCTATCACTTATTCAGTTTTTAAGACTAGAATTCCTTTTGTTCGTGGTTGATATATTTCCTGCAATTAAGGTTTGGGTATTCTAAAGTGCTAATCAATTTTCCAAGACTACTCACTAGATAGCCTTCATCTTTATTACTACTATGTGTATCATATTTTATGGTAATGGTCAGCATGGTAGATATAAGCCTACCTTCTATGAGCATAACCACTACGACCATAATCACTATGAGCATAGTAGCGGTAAATACATGGTTTTGTTTGTTTAATTGCAATACTCCCGTAATGAACTGGTTTTGGTTTTCTTTATTATTTACTTTAGGTCGGGTTGTTTTCGAGCACCTACCTTCTAAAAATTCAAATATTTATGCATAACTGTTAATAATCGAACATCTAATAGCCAATAGAGGGCGTAAACTTGTTAAAATAGGGCACCAATTTATCTATTGATGGACATCGATTTATGACCACAACTGCTGCCACTCCTACCATTAAAGAAGACCGCATCTTAATCCTCGATTTTGGCTCGCAATATAGCCAGCTGATCGCCCGCCGTGTGCGCGATTCTGGGGTGTTTTGTGAGATGTTCCCTTATGACATCGACGCTCAGCGCATCATCGATTTTGGCGCAAAAGGCGTCATCCTATCGGGTGGCCCTGAGAGCGTGCATGCTGAAAACAGCCCACGTATCAACGACGCAGTGTTTGATTTGGGCGTACCAGTATTGGGTATTTGCTACGGTATGCAAGCGATGGCAGATCGTTTCGGCGGGCAGGTTCATGCCAGTGATATCCATGAGTTTGGCGCAGCGACTATCAACATCAATGGCACGTCTACCTTGATCGATGGTATCGAAGATGCAGCTGGCACGCTCAATGTCTGGATGAGTCATGGCGATAAAGTGATTGAAGTCCCTGAAGGCTTCGACATCGTTGCTAGTACGCCAAGTTGTCCAATTGCGATTATGGCCAATGATGACAAGCAATATTACGGTCTACAGTTCCATCCAGAAGTGACGCATACCTTACAAGGTCAGGCATTGCTAGGTCGTTTCGTTCATGAAATATGTGAGTGCGCAGGCGATTGGACACCAGACAACATCGCTGAGATGCGTATCGCACAGTTAAAAGAGCAAATCGGTGACAAGCAAGTATTGCTAGGTCTGTCAGGCGGTGTTGATAGCTCAGTGGTAGCAGCGTTATTGCACAAAGCCATTGGCGATCAGCTAACTTGCGTATTTGTGGACAACGGCTTACTTCGTTTGAACGAAGGCGACCAAGTCATGCAAATCTTTGCAGAAAACATGGGCGTAAAAGTCATCCGTGTTGATGCAGAAGACTTATTCTTAAATGCATTGGCAGGCGAGTCTGATCCAGAGAAGAAACGTAAAATCATTGGTAAAACGTTCATCGACGTATTCGCTGATAGCGCGCGTCAAGTGAGCGAGCAGAGCGATGGTAAAGTCGTTGAATTCTTAGCACAGGGTACGATTTACCCAGACGTCATCGAATCTGCTAAGTCGCATCAAGGCAAAGCACACGTGATTAAGAGCCACCATAACGTAGGCGGTTTGCCAGATGACTTGGCATTTAAGCTGATTGAGCCATTACGTGATTTGTTTAAAGATGAAGTGCGTAAGCTTGGTATTACTTTGGGCCTACCAGCCAAAATGATCTATCGCCATCCGTTCCCAGGTCCAGGTTTGGGCGTGCGTATCCTTGGTGAAGTTAAAAAAGAATATGCTGATATTTTGCGTCAAGCTGATGCTATCTTTATGCAAGAGCTTGAGCGTTCAGGCTGGTATGACAAGACTGCACAAGCATTTGCCGTATTCCAACCAATCAAATCTGTCGGCGTGGTCGGTGATGGCCGCCGCTATGCGTGGGTAATCGCGCTACGTGCGGTTGAGACGGTAGACTTTATGACGGCACGCTTTGCGCATCTGCCGTATGATTTGATCGAGACGGTATCAAACCGCATCATGAATGAAATCGCTGAAGTATCTCGCGTGACTTATGATGTGTCAAGCAAGCCACCTGCGACGATTGAGTGGGAATAATTCTTCCTTAAGTAGCGCTGTTAGTCATAAAAAAAGCCCACGATAGCGTGGGCTTTTTTATGTTTATCATCTTTTCACTGATAACTTATATAGATTGGTAAGTTGGGAATATTACCTAACTCTCTTTTATCTAACTCATTGAATTAGGATGTTCAACGTAAATTTCTAAGACTAAGACTTACTAGACTAAATTGGCTAATAAGAAAAGGCAATTTCGGTACTATTGTATTGAAGAGAAGCCAGTACAATTAGTTCTGGCTTGCCATTAAAAGTAAGATTATTTTATCCTCATTTGGAGGATTTACTTGGCTTTACAGATGGAGTATTTCCTGGAGTATTTTTATTATCACGTCGACGTTGATCTGGCTTCCCAGTCGACTTAGCAATTGGTTTCGGTCCTGGCTTCAAACTCATGATTTAATCCTTTAATTTAGAGAGGTTATTCCTCATCTATGAAATAAGGTCTTCGTCAGTAAAATTCAATATATAATTAAGAAAATATAAAAAATTACAAGTAACATTATTAGAATTATCAATAATATCCGTAAAGAGGCAGTTACTGGCGGTTACGACTGAGTGAGAGTAAGATTCTAGATAATACTTAGCTTCAAATGATAAAAAAACACTCAACTTAGTTGGGTGTTTTTTTTGGTTTGAATAAACAGGCAACTAAGAAGGCTTTAGTTTTTTATTGAACATTTGTCTTTATTATCTATAATGTAGTCAACTTTAATTGGCTATTGATTGTTGAAGTCGAAATAAGACAACTAACCGTTCAGTATTTAGTAAAACTAAGGGATAAGATGCTTTGTAATAATTGTGATCAAGAAAACTCAAGTGACGCAGGATTTTGCTCAAAATGTGGACAGCAGCTCTCTGATATTCAAGCACAGACACCACCACCGCTCACTGCTGTTAATATCTCAAAAGATGCGCAAAGCTCACAAAACACAGTATCTTCTGACTCTGAGACAGCGGATACTTTACTGGCGGCCTTCGTCGGTGAAAAGTATGATGGTTTTTACCGTGATAAGTGGTTTAAAGATAGTGAGCCACGCCTAGACGTCAATAATGATGGTTCGAGCATTCACAGTTTTAATGTTGCTGGACTCCTCTTGGGAGCATCTTGGTTGTGTTATCGCAAGATGTACCTAGTAGCTCTATGTATTGTAATTGGTATCAATGCAGTCGATTTGATTTTGATGTATATGCTCGGTATGGAAACGTATAGCTCTATAGGTCAAACCAGTTTTTTTATCGCATGGGCAGTATTAACAGGTATGTTAGGTAATTATTTTTACTTTAGTCACAGTGTCAAAAATATAAAAAAAATCATGGATAATAACGTAGATCCAGTTATGGCTGAACAGGAATTAGCGGAAAAGGGTGGTACGACATGGGTTGGCGCAATTGTGGGTAGTATATTGACGGTATTGCTATCAATGGGCATATCCTACTTGTTTGCCCCTGATTGGTTTTGGTTGGTGTAGTCGGTTTTTCTCTCTACTTAGCCTTTAGCTGAAATAAAAAGCACTCAACTTGGTTGGGTGTTTTTTATGGGTAAGGTGGATAGTAAATTTATGTCGCCAAAATTATTGGTTATTAGAACCTTGTTTAACTATAGTGAACTTACTCACAGAGCAGTGAGTAGTAAGCCTAAATTTTCTAATTAAATTTTTAAAGGAATTCTATATGAGCACGAAGAAAACTACTGTAGCAGACAACAATTCTAACATGAGAAACCCAAATAAAGGAACGGGTGGTACTAATAAAGCTTATGACCAAACCCAAGGAAATCGAGGTAAGCAGATGAATCCTAATCGAAAAAATAAAGGCTAGCTTTAACACTATATAGTCAGCCGTTAAGTCTTCTATAACCAGAAGACTTAACTACTTATTTTTGGGATAATATATCAATTTAGGAATTATTATGTCTGATTTAGCACAATTTCCGTCACAAGGTGATTTAATTAAATTTATTTATAATGCAACAGGCATTATCCCATCTAAGAATAAGAAAAATTTCATCATCGATATTGATATGGACGATAAAAGTTTACATAAAAGCCTTAATAGACTAGCTAAGGAAGAAGGTGATTTCTTAAAGAACTCTGAACAACATATTAGCGAGTTTAGGTCAGCAATATATATCTTGTTTACGGATGCCATGTATAGCGGTACATTGTATGATCCACTTGTAGAATTATTTCAAATATATACTCAGACTGTATTAACTGAGCATACTCATTTAGGAAAAAAAGAGTCGCTATATTATCTGATAAGTAAAGTTTTTTTACATCGAGCAACTCTTTCAATTTTTAAATATAAGCAATACTATAGCGCTTTTTTTGATACATCTATCTCACCTACTAGTACATTTTGGTATCTAGAATATAAAGATACGACCCCATTGTCTACTATTATTGAATGGATATATACTTGTGAAAATAAAAGCCAAGAAGAGTTTCATAACACTATTAATAACGGCGGCAACGAGGAGTTCGACCAAATTGAAAAAGATTTAGCTAACGTAAAAAACTGGGCAAGTGCGACAGTTAAGCTACCACCATCTCCAAATATTTTAGATGTCTTTGATAGAGCTTTTAGGTTTCATAATATTGATGAGGATAGGAAGCAAAAATATAGATTTTTCTTATTGATAGCTAGGTTTTCTACCTACTGCTTAAAAAAAATGTATGACAACTATAAAGAAGAAGAAGTAACAGATTTATTAAATAAATTAAGAGGTTATTCTAAGTCAATAAACACTGATTTCCACATAAATTTTTCAGCTGTTCATAATGATAAAAGCTATCAGGCAATAAATGCAGAATTGCAAGAGACTACAGATAAAGGTTGGTTCAAAGTCGCTTTAATAGACCAGTTTTTTAATAACTGCATAAAATATGGAGAGTGGATTGCTAAAGGTCTTATGTGGGCCCAATCGAGATACTTTGAAGTGCATTCTACCAATAATAACCAAAATTCTGATAAGGATATCTATAAGATTCGACAGGAATTGTTGAAGTTGTTGAAATCTAATAATGATGCACCTAGTTTTATAATTGAGTTTTTTCAAGGCATTATAGTCGAACCAAATATTGAAGATTATATGAAAAACATTGGAAACTGTATTGATGGTTATGAAGTTATAAATCAGAAATCTGGCTATAAAAATTGGTTAAATGAGTATCAAGAAGTTGGTAATGATATTGTTTTTCCATGGCTAAAACATTGGATAGATGGTTTAAATTTCTACTATGATAAAGAGTTTGAACAATCGCTTGTGGCAATGAAGCAAGCTTTTGAAACTATTAGATATTCAGCAGGTAATCGTCAAATTAAATTTATAGAAGACTATATGCTAGTAGCGTTAGCACAACCTAATAAGAATGGTAACGTACAGGGTTGGAAGGATTTTAAAATAGCGTTCAAATGGGGCGTGTTTATGAATCATTTTGACGCTTTTCCTGAACTTTATTCTGATAAAAGTAATAAAGAACTAAAAACTATGTTTGAGGAAAATAAGAAAGCCTTTATATCTTTCCCTTTAAATAGCATGGATACTGGACTTTTAGCAAAACTACTCTTTCATTGGAAATATGATACATAAGCAAAAAAGTCTTATAAATAAAAGGCAGCACCTCAAAAGAGATGCTGCCTTTTATTTATAAGACTAGCTCTTAAAAACCTAACCCTTCACATTCACCACATAACGCCCAACTACCTTACTCGACATAAAGCGATCTAAGTATTCTGGCGTTTGCTCTAGCGTAATCTCTTCACCATAGCTTTCAAGATTGGGCAGTTTCATATCGGTGGCGACACGTTTCCAAATAGCTTCTTTATCAGCCAATGGAATATAGACCGAGTCGATGCCCAATAGCGATACTGCGCGGGTGATAAAAGGTATCACCGACATCGAAAAATCAGCGCCGCTAGCTAGGCCACAACTGGTCACCGCGCCGCCAGATTTGGTTTGCTTGAGCAGGTTGGGTAAGTAGTCGCCGCCGATGGTATCGATAGCGTTTGCCCATAGTTCACGGCCGACAGGTTTGTTACCAATTTCATTGATGGTATCGCGATGACGTACTTCGCTCGCGCCCAATGCTTTTAGATGCTCGCTTTGCTCAGGCTTACCTGAGAACGCAATCACCTCATAGCCGAGCTGCTTTAGGATAGCGATACTGATCGTACCGACGCCACCTGTTGCGCCAGTCACAGCGACTGGACCATCACTTGGTTTTGCGCCCATTTTCTCTAGCTTTTGCACACTCAGCGCTGCGGTTAAGCCGCCAGTACCGTATGTCATTGCTTCTTTTAGGGTTAGCGTTTCTGGACAAGCCAGCGCCCACTCTGCGGGGATTGAAATCATCTGACCGAGTCCACCATCTGTATCCATACCGAGATCATAGCCGAATACCAATACTTCTTGCCCTACGGTAAACGTGCCTGACTTGTCACTGACGACCACGCCAGCGGCATCGATACCGGGCGTGTGTGGATACTCTTTGGTGATTCGTTTATTGCCCGATGCTGACATCGCATCTTTAAAATTCAACGATGAATAATGTACTTCGATAAGTAAGTCGTTCTCTGGCAAATCACTGACTTTGCGTTCTTGAATGCTTTTTTTGAATTCACCATCGCTGGTTTCTTCGACGACTAAGGCCTTGAAAGTTGTATCGTTTGACATTGTTATATCCCTATTCAGTTTTATTATTTGTGTTCATTAACTTAGCGATATTATTACTGCAGAATGGTTAAAAAAGCCTACCGTATCTTGTTGTTAATACACATAGGCTTTCTTATATTTGCTAATACCGCTGGTTTTTGCCCTTATTACGAAATTAGGAGGCGAGTGCAGGAATTAAGGTTTTAAAAGAACTTTGCCTTTCTTACTTGATTGTACTTTTCCAGAGACGGCTGTGGCGATATCGTCCAAACTATAAATAGCTTCGATCGGTAACTTCAAATCGCCATTAGATGCGCGTTCTAGCAACTCAGTGATCAGACGTTGTTTATTGTCTAGGTCCATTTCT
This sequence comes from Psychrobacter fjordensis, assembly GCF_904845995.1. NCBI lineage: Bacteria > Pseudomonadati > Pseudomonadota > Gammaproteobacteria > Moraxellales > Moraxellaceae > Psychrobacter > Psychrobacter fjordensis. The sequence goes on along the minus strand of NZ_CAJGYP010000001.1, from coordinate 993,083 downwards.
TGGCTGGTTTTGCTGCCCCAGAATCCTTTGACAGTGGCTTGCTTAAAGATCAAGCTACCAGCATCCAGTGCCATTGGTTTGCCTGACATGATACCGAATGAGACCAACGTGCCCTTGCTGCCAAGTAATGATAGTAGCTCATTGCTTGATTCGCCACCGACTGAATCAACAGCCGCCGTTATCTTGTCATCACCAATAATGGCGCGGACTTGGTCTTTCCAGTCGTCATCAGCTGTGACCACATTGTTTTTGATACCGAGTGAGGTCAGCTCTTCTATCGCGTCTTTGCTACGGACTAGATTAATCGTGTTCACGCCGCGTGCGGCTGCGAGCATGGCAAGGGTTTTACCGACAGCGCCGTTTGCCGCATTGTGGATGATCCATTGACCGCTATCTACTTCCAAGAATTCTAATAGCATTAGGGCAGACAGTGGCATGGCAATCAGCTGTGCCGCCAGCTCGTCCTCGATGCTATCAGGCATGTTAAATACCATGCTGGCAGGGGCGACAAAATACTCCGCCCACGTCTCATGCACACTGGCACACGCTACACGCTGGCCTACACTAAAATCTGTCACATCATCGCCTACCGCATCGATGATGCCTAGCGCTTCACTACCACCGATGGCTGGCATCTCAGGCTTATAGCCATATTGTCCACTCACTGTCAGCATGTCATGGTTATGAATAGGGGAGAGGATGGTTTTGATACGGACTTCGTTGGCAGCAGGCTGCGGCATCGGACTGTCGCCCACGCTCAATACGTCAGAAGGTTTGCCAAAGCTGTTATGAATAGCACTACGCATAATAATTTCCTTTATGTATTTATGATTTGGTTTATTTATAAGTGTATTAAGAGTACGAATAACCGACTATAAACATCATGTCATCAAGGTCATTCACCAATGTATTTTTTCTTCTAGTAGAAACGATACCATGATAATGATGCTTATAGGTTATCGGCTAACAAAGACACTATACTTAAAAATAGACTGGTCGTCTAGACGTTGGATACATTTGCGCTAACGGGATTTTATTATAGAAAGCTTGGCTTACATCAGTAATATTTTCTAGCGTTAGATAGCCAAGCCCATATACATGGGATACGGCATCAGGCCAGTTCAGTCTATTCTCTGTAGAACCTTGACTGGCCTGCCTTACATCTAAACTATCTTAGACTGATGATGACTCAGAATGATGATAGCTATCGATACTGTTTAATAAAATTCAATACGACTAAGCACATGCTCTTGTACCAGATAAGCACAAATATAAGCACTTGGCCACGCAAACATAAAGGCCAGTCCCCACGAATGCATCAACTCCATAAAAAAGCCGTCGATAAAGCCTTGTTTTACCACCAATAAGGCCGTCGAGATAATCAGTGACATCATCATTGCCATGATACCTGTGAAGATAAGGCGGTAGTATTTGCGCCGTGTGCGTATTCTGATGGTAGGAAAATTTGCCATAGTTTTAGAGTGTCCTGAGTGGTGCTAAAGACACTTCACTGATGAGGTAAGTGTCAATTTTATATAGTAAATGGTGGTAGGGGCCGTTAAAATTTGCCATTGAGTACTATCATATCGCGTGCTGACCAATGAATAAAATGGTTATTATAAATGCTGATATTTGTTATGGTTAAACTATAGCCATTTTTACAACAGGATAGTTTTTACAGGAGTACAGTATAAAGAAATAGCGCACTGAATCTGATTAATTTTGCTACGATAAAGTCGATCACAATAAACATATAGGACAATGAAATGGTAGCTCAAAAGCAGCGCACATTAGGTATCATTGGTGGTATGAGTTGGGAGAGTACTCAGGTCTATTATCGCTTAATCAATGACGGCATCAAAGTTGAGTTGGGTAACTTACACTCAGCAGATTTGCTGATTCATAGTGTCGACTTTGCACCGATTGGCGCGTTGCAAGCACAAGGAGCATGGACTGAGCTTGGCGCAATGATGGCAAATAGTGGCGAGCGATTACAGGCGGCTGGTGCACAGGGGTTATTAATTGCGACCAATACCATGCATAAAGTGGTCAGTGACGTTAAAGCCGCGGCCGGATTACCGATTATTCATATTGCAGATGCTACTGCCGAGGCGATTAAGCTGCAAGGTCTGACCAAGATCGCGCTACTCGGTACACAGTTCACCATGACCCAAGACTTTTATAAGCAGCGCCTTATCGATGCAGGATTACAAGTATTAATTCCTGAAACTGACGCTCGCGCAGAGGTGCATCGTATTATCTATGATGAGCTGTGCCAAGGACAGATACTCGATAGCTCACGTCAGTATTATCGTCAAGTCATTACAGATTTAGCCAATGAGGGGGCAGAGGGCGTGATATTGGGCTGTACCGAGATAGGCTTACTTATCAGTCAAGCCGATAGCCCGATTCCAGTATTTGATATCACGGCTATTCATGCTGCCGCAGCGGTTAATTTTCTGTTAGGTAAAAATGATTAGGTAAGGGTTAATGGAAAGCAGTTAGTGTATAAATTTTATTGTTTGGTGGCGAGTTGTAGTAGATTGACTATACGCAGCACTAGCCGCATCTTGCACATCAGTCTGTTACTGTTTCTTAATAGGGAAGTTTCGATGATATTAAAACGCCTAAGCCTCGCGACTGTACTCAGCTTGTCAGTCGTCGGTTGCACCACCGCACCCAATACGCTAGCCGTAAATACAACTCAAAAAATCATCCAACACGAACGTGCTAAATCAGACCTTACCAGTAAAGTATTCATACTCGCTTCTGGTGAACAACTCACTTATACCGAAAATAATACGATCAATGCTGAATCTCTATTATTGATTCATGGTTTTGGCGGTAATAAAGACAATTTCACTCGTATCGCTGACAAGCTGGATGACTATCACCTTGTTATTCCAGACTTATTAGGGTTTGGGGATTCGAGTAAACCTGATACTGCGGATTATCGCGCTGATGCTCAAGCGCAACGTCTGCATGAGTTAATGCAAGCGAAAGGCTTGGCATCCAATATCCATATCGGTGGTAATTCGATGGGCGGGGCCATCAGTGTGGCTTATGCGGCAAAGTATCCAGACGATGTCAAAAGTCTATGGCTCATCGATAGTGCAGGGTTTTGGTCAGTAGGCATTCCTAAATCATTGGAAAATGCCACGCTTGAGAACAATCCGCTATTGGTCAATAAGACGGAAGATATTTACGATATGTATGACTTTGTCATGTACAAGCCGCCTTATTTACCCAAATCGATAAAAGCGGTGTTTGCGCAAGAGCGTATTGCTAATAAAGCGCTTGAGTCCAAAATACTAGAGCAGATCGTCACAGACAATGTCGAAGAGCGTGCCAAAATCATTGCGAACTATCAGATTCCGACATTAGTCGTTTGGGGCGAAAAAGACCAAGTCATCAAGCCTGAAACGACTGCGTTGATTAAAGAAATTATCCCGCAGTCGACAGTTATTATGATGCCAGAAGTCGGTCACGTACCGATGATAGAAGCGGTAAAAGAGACCGCCGAGGATTATAGAAAATTTCGGGCAACATTAAAAGGTGAGTGAATTTATAACGCTTTTACTAATCGCTCAAGCAGTTCAAGCGTGCTCTCTTGTTTGACCAAAGCTACCCCTTGTCCTGCCCAAAGGGATTGATGTTCTGCATCTCTGTTCTGAGACGCATTAGCTCGCATAAACTTGGTCATGGCATTTAATTGCGGATAGGGCGGTAGCTCATTAGCGCTTTCAAATTTGGCAAAATCACGCAAATAATCATTCAACAAACCACGAGCGAGCTTACCTGAGAATAATCGAGTTAGTCGCGTTTCTGAGCTGCGCTTATCTTGACTGGCATCGAGTAATGCTTGTTTATAAATGTCATTGATACCGCATGTATCGGTGGTCAAAAACGCTGTCCCTATTTGTGCCAACTCGGCACCAGCTGCCTGAACAGCTTTAATGGCTTGGCCGTTCATGATGCCACCTGCTGCGATCAACGGAATATCAGTACAGGCACGCGTTTGGCTAATCAGTGTCAATAACCCCAATGGATCGCTTTCACTTTGCGGTAGCCAACCACCGCGATGTCCGCCAGCTTCGACCCCTTGTACACATACCGCATCAGCACCAATATCTGCCCATGCTTTAGCTTCTAATGGATGATTGGCAGTGCCGATGACGCGCGTGCCGAGACCTTGCAGATGCTGAACTTGCTCGGCACTGATAATACCAAAGGTAAAACTGGCGACAGGAACGGGATTGTCATAGAGCACTTGTAACTGGTCTAAAAAGCTTAGCGCTGGGCGTTCAGGTAGTGCAAATTCGATATTGTTGTCTTGATAATATTGACTTAGCCAAGCAGGCATTGCGGTATCAAAGGTCGTAGAGTCCTGCTCAGATAGCACCATCAGGTTTATCATAAAAGATCGGTCGGTGAGCGATTGAATGGTATCAATTTGGCTGGTCAAAACATCTGGAGCAGTCATGCCAGACCCTAATGAGCCCAGTCCGCCAAAGTTACTCACTGTCGCCGCTAGTTCGGGTGTGGTTGCACCTGCCATGGGTGCTTGGACGATAGGGTAGGTTAAGTTTAGGGTATTAAGTAAGGTCATGACTGACTGCCTTTTTAGTAGGGTGTTTGCATGACTTACTTTAACAGAGCTGAGCACAGAGTATGTGAGATAGTGTTTATTTAGTTAGGAAATAGGAGGGGTGGGTTTTGGTTACAGTTTTGTAGTTGAACAAGTAGATTTTAACTAGAATTTTGTTGGAAGGGTAAAGGAAATAGTGTAATACTATAGCTAACTATACGATTTTAACACCGATATTAATGTAAGGAATTTTAATGTCAGATCCGGTAACTCCACTTGTCTTAAAAGCTACTATTCCAGCCTTGATTAAAAAAATACTTGATGAGATAAGACCTGCTGTTGAAAATATGAACGACCAAACTAGACAGTTTTTTGAAATTGGTTTAAAAAAATATTTAAACAAAAAGTTTGATCAATATTCTGAACTTAAGACCCTTTTAAGAGGTAATACACCAGTTTATATTTATAATATTTACTATCCTGTTAAATTAAAAAATGACCATGAAGTGATAGAAACTAATATTGTAGCTAATATATTTAAAAAATCTAATGCTGTAACTATTATAGGTGACGCAGGCAGTGGCAAAAGCACACTTATAAAGCATTTATTCCTTAACTCAATTAAAACAGGGTATGCGATTCCTGTACTTGTAGAATTACGATATTTAAATAACAATGAAAATAGTCTACAAGAATATATTAAAACCAAAGTATTAGAAGACTGTATCGCTGAAAACCCTAATATTTTAGAAAGAATCTTTGAAAAGGGTAAGTTTATATTTTTCTTAGATGGTTATGATGAACTAAACGTGGAAGTTAAGTCTGATATCGTTCAAAGCTTAAGTGAGTTTAGCAATAAATATCCTGAAAATAAGTTCATATTAACCACTAGACCTTACTCAGGTATTGAGCAACTACAGCGATTTCACAATTACTATGTGAAAGAGCTTTCTATGGAAGACGGTGAAATCTCAGGCTTTGTGGATGCACAATTACGAGATGAGGTTGAGCTTAGAAATAAAATTAATGAATCTATAATTAATAATAGTAGTATGCATATTAATGGCTTTCTAACTAACCCTTTATTGCTGTCTCTATACATCCTAACATTTAAGTCTAATGCAGATATACCTGCTAAAAAACATATTTTTTATAGGAGAGTTATTCAAGCGCTATTTTCAGAACATGATAGTCAAACTAAGGTAGGTTATATTCGGCAAAAACAGTCTGGTTTAGTTCAAGAAGAGTTTGAAATAGTGCTACAGCTATTCTGCTATTTATCATATTTCGACAGCAAATTTAATTGGGACTCTGACTACATATTTGAAAAATTTAAAATTATAAGAAATAAAAGTGAAATTAAATTTGAAAACCAGAAGGTCTTAAAAGACTTAAGCTCAGCTGTTGCATTGTGGATTGAAGATAACGGGTTGTATTCTTTTGCGCATCGCTCCTTACAAGAGTATTTTGTCTCATTATTTGTTAAACAAATGACTTTAGAAAGTAAAGAAATAGTATATAATAAAATACTTAATAGACTTGATAAAAATCAAATATTTTTTGAATCAGAAAACTTTTTATCTTTATTGGAAGAGATGGATGAATTGAACTTTAATAAACTTTACTACTTACCTTTGTTAATTAAGATTGAAAATCTTTTAGATTTTTCAAATGATAAGAGTCTTTATTTGTCATTTATTAAGAGTTCATTTCCAAAAGTCACAGAAACTTCTGATTTTATGGGTATAGGAGCAGGAATAGAGTTTAGTGATGATTTTGGTAAGTTATCTTCTTTTAAAGAGGATTATCTAATTAAGTTACACAGTATTATTATTAAAGCTATCAAAAGTATTGATAAGAAAGAATGGCATGTAGCTAGCGAGATAGATGGTGTAAAATACTGGGAGGTGTCCCTAATAGAGGAAATCCCAAACCATTTTATTCACATGATATATGATGATGCACTTAATATAGCTATCTCATACAAAGATGTACTGCTTGATGAGATCAGAAAGACAAAATATTTCATCGAAAAATCAGAGAAAAATGATATAGATTTTGCCGACCTAATTTAATGCATTAGTGATGATGAGATTAGACTATATCAACAATTTTTATCGAGATCGAAAACCTTGCTTTGACATATTCAAAGTGAGAGTTCTCATTAATAATTCATATTTATTAACTAATAGCAGCGGTTAGCTAAGATTTCTTAGCACCGTCTCACATTGATGCTTGGCTTATAGAGTGGTTTGATTTTAGAATATTAATTAGAGTTATGATTAATATATTTTCTATTAAGATTAATTTTTAGATTTGAAATATAAAAATTAACGAAAAAAGAGCCAGCTCCCAAGCCATCAAAACGATGACTAAGAAAACTGACCCACTTTTATAACTTTATTAACTAACTTTGCTTACTGTTTAACTCAACTGCAAAGACCCTTTTGCATTCATCAGCAGCTCAACCACATCATCACCACTGATAACCGTGAAGCGCTTATCGATGGCTGACTCTCCGATACCGTTATGTTTCATGCAAGCACTACAGACCAATACTTGGCCGCCTTTTTCGATAAAGGCTTCTAGTAACTCGCCAGCAGGTTCAAACGGCGCACCAATATCCACTTTTGCCAACGCGTTGGGCAATGCCAAATGTACGGCATCTACCATCAATATCACTGAGGCAGAGTGTCCTTTTTTGAGTGCCACACCTGCCATGGTAAAAGCCAAGGTGATTTTGCTTGGGTTTGATTCGCTATTGTCGAATAGCGTACCGACGTAATCCGTATTATTAATCATATTATTTTCCTTATGAGACTATTTTTAATTAGATAGTATTTGGTTGAGTGTCAAACTCACTACCATCCTAACATTTAATATATTTATTTGTATAATGTATTGTTATGCAATAGTAGCCATAAGGTGGCTTGTTTGTGACGTGCTTTCAATAAACGCTTATCAAGAGTTGTTTTAAGTTAAAATTTCTAGCCACTACTCTGTTGGTGGCCACGGACGATCAGCATCACTCTCTATCCATTCGGCGACGTAGCCAGTTAGCGGTAGATCCCACTCAGACTGCCCCAATGCTGCCAGTACTTGTGCCGTGTCGATCACTCTGCCACCCTTTGTCACACCCGTACGCAGTAGCGCAGAGGAGCAGGGCTTGCCCTTGACCCACATTGATTGCTCGATATAGAGCCAACGCGCATCGATACCGACGATTTTGGTCTTTAGCGTGACTTTTTGAAAGGCGCGAATACGCTTACGATATTGGATGGTACTGCCAGCGATGACCAAACCCCAACGCTGTTTTAACAGTTGCTTGCCAAGCCCAGTCCGTACCGCAAAGTCCATGCGCCCCAAATCATACAGCGTGAATACGCGGCCGTTATTCATCTCCAAAAAGTTATCGATATCAGATAAGCGGCAGCGAAATTGAATCTCACTGGTGTCCTTGAATGTCAATGTATCGCCTCGTTTTGCTTTGAGGGCGGCATGAGCGATGGTGCTGGCGTAGCGGATAAATGGGTACATAGAACACTCTCAAAAGTTTATAAACGTTGGCGTTATTATTTTGTCATCTATGGCAATGATTATTGATTGTCAGAGACCGCATCTTGATAAGGTTCTTTAATAGAAGCCACGCCAATATAATTAAAATAAGCACTGACAGTCTCAGGTATCCAGTTGATATCGAACTTTGAGGTTTTTGCTTTTTTACCATTAGTTCCAGATGGTTTAACGTTAGATTTATCATCAGTAGATTGACCGTTTACTGAAGAACTGTCTGTGCCATTTTCTGAATGACTGTCTGAGCGATAACGCAGATAACCGATATGTCCACCGTGTTCCGTATCCAAGATAGTGACGCTATCAGAAACATCGTTTGGCGTCGCGGTAAAGCCAATGAAAGGATCGTCCTTTGCACTAATCAGTAGCAGAGGCTTAGTTACGTTGATCAAATAAGGTAGGGCAGAAGAAGATTGATAATAGTGATTGTTGGAGCGGTAGCCATGACGCGGGGCGGTGAAGATATCATCAAAGTCGCTGATACGATTGACAGCTTTGATAGCATCAATTTCCTCTTTGGTAATATCGTTCGCCAACGCTTTTTTGATAATTGGATTGAGCAAATAAGGCGTATAGATACGATGACTCAAAAAGCTGTGCATGGTAATGGCCGCTGACGACATATCGACGGGAGCAGAGATGACCGCAGCGCCTTTGCAGATGGCTTCGTCACCATACTCACCCATGTACTTCGCTAGTGCATTACCACCGAGTGACACGCCAGCCGCATAAATATTGGCATATTGCTCACGTAAGTTCTGTAGCGCGTGATGAACCTCGGCAGTATCACCCGCATTATAAAAAACTCGACCATTAGCTGGAATACCGCCACAACTACGAAAGTGCACCACCACAAAATGCCAGCCTTGCGCATGCATTTGATATGCCAGCGCACGAGCATAATGGCTATCGCTGCTGCCTTCCATACCATGAAATAGCACGATCAATGGCGTTTGCTCAAGCTCACCAGCTTTTGATGCCTCTACAGAATGCGCATCATAAAAGTCGTAAGCAATATCGGTTTCACTTAAGGAATCTTGCATCACCACGCGGCGATAGGTTGGTGCTTTTGGGGCAAAGAATTTGGGTAAGATGCTTTGTATATGGGGATTGGTTAGCCAAAATGGCGGTTTAAAAGGAGCTGGAGAGAATGGTTTGTTCGATTTGGAGACAGACATAAAGGGCTCTTATTTAATTATTGTTAAAAAGCAATGGCTTATCATACCGATGGCAATGGCCAAAACCAATGGTTTTCAGTGAACGCATGGTTACTGAATGTCAGTTACTCAATATCAGTTACTCAATGTCATATACTCAAAACAGCTACTTAAAACCGTTACTTAAAACAACCACTGCAAAGTAGACGCTCAAAAACAGTCATTCAAAAGTAAATGCTGAGAAGCGGTCAATTAGCATCATGTATCATTTAGGGCTTATCCAACACCCGCCCATCGATTGCCAAGCGTTCTTTTAAATTATCGATATCGGCCTCAGCTAGCGTCACAGTCAGTGTCACTTGCTTACTATAAGCGACGTCATCGATGCTGCCGTTCAGGCTATCGACGACGTAACGACATTGGGCTTCGGTGGCAAACTCTGCCAATATCTGTATTTGTGCCATTGGTACATAAGGGCTTAATGTCATCTGGTCAACGGCTGCTTGCGCTGAACCTGCATACGCACGGGTCAGACCACCTGCGCCTAACTTAATACCACCGAAATAACGCACCACGATGATAATGACATTGCCGATAGATTTGTGCTGCAATACATTTAATATCGGGCGTCCTGCCGTGCCATTTGGCTCACCATCATCATCGAAGCCAGCACTGGTGGTATTATTTGGATCGCCAATGATATAAGCCCAGCAGTGGTGACGAGCATCGGGATATTGCGTACGTAGTTGTTCCACGTGAAACATTGCGTTCTCGCGTGACGCTACGGGATAAGCATAAGCAATAAACTCAGATTTCTTGATTTCTAAGCGAGCAGTGACGGTACGTTTTAGCGTTTGATAGCTCATATTTCATCAGGTCTAGGTTGGATATGGTAAACTTGTCTTACTTTCACTGTCGTCCGTATTTGGCGCAGTGTTTATTTAATTTTTATTATAGTACCACTTCTTACCCGTGAAGATAGCGATGCAAGCTCAATGTGAGTGCCTGCGTTGCTGCTATAGTCGGTTCAAGATAATTTAGAGACAAGGACGACTAGTGAAAGGACTACAAACAGTAGACGACACTAGCCTGACATCCTCTCTAATTTAGATAGAACTGAATATACCGAGGTAGAGTAGGTATCATAAAATGGATGGTAGTAAATAGTATGCGTCTAGATAAATTTATTAGTAAAGCCACTGAGCTGTCACGTAAAGAATCCAAAAAAATCATGCACGCTGGTGAGATTATGGTGAACGAGCAGGTCGTCAAAGATCCTGGTTTGCATGTCGATATCGTCAATGACGAAGTGATGTGGGGCGGCGAACCACTCTCGGTAGCAGCGGGCAATCGTTATATTTTACTTCATAAACCTGAAGGTTTTGAATGTACGCTAAAGGCCAAAGAATACCCTATCGTTACTGAGCTGATTTCAGTTCCAGAGCTTGGTAGCTTGCGTATTGCTGGTCGCCTCGATGTCGATACCACGGGTGCGCTGCTGATCAGTGATGATGGTGGTTGGCTACATCGTGTGACCAGTCCTAAGCACGAGCATGCAAAAACATATGAGCTGACCTTAGCTGATGCAATGGATAGTGATGCTCAAGCCAATGCAGTCAAAGAAGTAGCGGAAGGTATCTTGTTAGAAGGTGATCACGAAGAAACCAAGCCTGCGGTTCTTGAGTTCATCGACGCAACACATGCTCGCCTGACGTTAGAGCAAGGCAAATACCATCAAGTTAAACGTATGATGGGCTACTTTGGCAATCGAGTGACTGAGCTACATCGTGCCAGTATTGGGCATATCAATTTAGAAGGGTTGGAGAAAGGCGACAGTCGTTTCTTAACACCAGAAGAAGTTGCTAAATTCTAAATCGTTACTTTCTTTCGTTTTAAGATGATTTCGCTTTAAAATAACGCATAAGTATATTTTTAGAAAGAGCAGCCACTAAACAGTGTGCTGCTTTTTTTCGTTCATTTTCAGGGCAGTATGTGTTGCCTATCTCTTAAAGCTAGGTAGCAATTTTGCAAAATTGAGTCTTTAGTACTTTGCAACCATTGTCCTTGTGCTAAAGTCTTCTCACCTCTTTAATCTCTATATTTACATGGAATGGTACTTGTTATGCCACGTGGCTAGCATGAACAATGTCGTGATTAAACACTATCGTTATTAAATACTGTCATTACTACAAATCAGATAGGACTGTCTCTGTGAAATTATCCGTATTAAAATCTGCTGGTCTAATCAGTACCATACTGTTGGCAACGACTGCATGTGCTGAGCCTAGTGCCAATGATGCTACCAGTAAGAATGTCAGTCAAAGTGCTCAAAGCCCTCAAGATACTGGCACAGTAAGTAAATCTGTTGACAGTCGCTTGCGCCAACTACTGGCTCAGGCAGGTATCAAAACGCAAATCACCTCTATTGTGCCTTCTAACTTACCCAATATGTATCAAGTCAATTTGGCGGGGCAGTTGCCTTTGCACATCACTGAAGATGGTAGATATGTTATCCAGGGTGAGCTACAAAAGAATCCAAGCAAGCGGGTAGTGACCAAAACACCGGCACGCAGCACGAGTGCGCAGGTAGGCAAACCTGTCAGTGCTAGCGTCAAATCTGACATGCTAGCAAATATGGCAGCGCTGAAAAACATGAGTGCTCAAACACCGTTTTTCTATACTGCCGTACCTGGTGTGATTTGGGGGGCGACGTTAGAAGGCGTACCTTTTTTATTATCAGATGATGCTCAGTACATCACAGATGGAGAGATATCTGTCATCGAAAATGGTCAGTTTATTGGGCTCGACGAAGAGTTCGAATCGCTGAAAAACCAGTCTGTATTTGCGACGTTGGATAAGAGCCAACTGATTACTTACACAGCGACCAGCAAAGAACGTGCTGTCATCTATGTGGCTGATGATGTGAATTGTCCATACTGCCGTCGATTGCATCAACAGATACCAATGCTCAATACAAAAGGTGTCACCGTCAACGTTATCGGCTATCCGATATATGAGGCGTCACCTGCGCAAATGCGGGGTATCTGGTGTCAAGCTGATGAAAGTAGTCGTCGCAAAGCTTTTGACAAAGCAATGCTAGCGGGTCAGATGACGCCTGCACCAGCGAACTGTAACACCGATCATATAACGCCAAACCGTGAAAAAGCAGCTGGTCTGGCCGTGATGGCGACGCCCGCTATCTACCGCGAGGATGGCGTACTCTATCAAGCTAGCTTTGAGAGCCCTGAATTCTTAGAGTTCTTAGGCGTAGACTGAACCACGCCACTAGCGATGCTACTAAGATATCGTTATCTATCGGTTAGTTGCTGCGCGAGTCGCTCGATATGTTCAACGCCAATCCCGCAGCAACCGCCAATGATATTGGCACCAGAGGCTTGCCAGAGCCCTGCCCACGTCAGGTAATGTTCAGGTGTGGTGTCCTCACGCATGTCGCGCAGTTGTGCATTGGCTTGTTTATGGACTTGCTTTGAGACAAAAGCATTGGCATAGACGCCCAGTTGCATAGGGTGCGCTGCTTTATCAATCAACTCTTTCGCAGTTTGCAATGCTGCATTCATGACTTCAGGCTGACTACAGTTAAACAGTAAGGCATCGACATTCAATGCCATCATCGCCTGTACAGCTTCAGCTACTGATTCACCGGAGCGCAACGTCGGTGTGCTCACAGCACGATTAGGCTCAGCACTGCTATTAAGGTCATCGGCAGCAATATCTAACTGACTGTCATCTAGTGTAAATGCAATCCAAATAGGTTTAGATGCAGTTTCTGTTTTAGATGCTGTCTCTTTTTCAGGTGCGATTTTCTTGTTAGATATGCTTTCTTTTTGAGCCACTGTAAATTCAGTAATTAGCTGATACCACGTTTGTGCTTCAACGATACTGCTTTGCGTCTCTACCAGCCACATATCCACATAATCTATCTGTGCAGACAATAATGGACGCGCAATCGTAGGGGCTTGCTTAGAATCGAACAAATCTGGACGGTAAGAGCCAAATAGTGGCGGCAAGCAACCAGCGATTTGTATGGCTGCTGAGCTGTTCTGCTTGTCGCTTGCTTGCTGCTTGTCTACTGACTTTTTGCTTGCTTGTACGGCTGCAAATGCGAGCTGCGCTGCAGTTCTGATGAGCTGCTCACCATCGCTAAAAAAGCTGTCTCCCAAATGATAAGGAGTAACTGCATAGCTGTTGACGGTGATAACAGTGGCACCCGCTTTTATGTAGTCCAAATGGACATCACGAACACTATCTGGCGCTAGGCTCAATGATAGCGCTGACCATTCAGGTTGGCGAAAAGGAGCGCCGCGTCGTTCAAGCTCACGTCCCATACCACCATCTAGTATCGTGATTGGTGGTAGAGAGTTAGGCGCTGGCATGGTAAGCGAGTCATTAGGCTGAGTAGCTGTTACTGTATCTGTCACTGGAGAGGTTGTTTGAGTGTGCATCGTACGCTCACTTATAAATTGGTTTAATGTAGGGCGTGTCATGAATTAGTACATTAGTACATTTAGTGGCCTTAAAATGGCTAGATTTTGCTAAACATCGTCAGAAATTTTGTCAATATGTTCATATTAACGGCAATTATTTATTTGTTTATCTACAATTTTTCTCATTTTAAGCCCACAATCTAATTGATGACACGCCTTCGTTGATTCAAAAAACAGCCAAGACAATCTTGCTAAGAGTATAGGTGATACTCCTAGCAAGGTTCGTGCTGTGACTGTTTTATAACGGATTATTATAGGTGCTTTTTTTATAGGTAATTAGCGATAGCGCAAAAGTCGCAACCGTAGCGTCTTGTGTTATGGCAACACGATATCGACGATTTTCCAGTCAATCAGACCTTCACGTTGCATCTCTATCGTGAGTGGGTAGCCTTTAACTTGCCCGCTAATAGTGAAGCAATTGATACCACAATAGCTCAGCTTAGGTTTGTCACTATCAGAGCCTTGAGCCACTTGTTTCTCAAGTTCAGCGGCTTGTTTTGTCATGATTTCCTGCATTTGGCTTTTGACCACCGCATCGACATCACCGCGTTGGATAATGAGGTTTTGAATCAGGTTTTTCAGATTGACCTGATTGCTCGCGATAGCCCATGCCGCTGCCAATTCTTTGGTCGCTGTATTGGCCTGACCCTGAGTGTTAATAACTTTTTCAATATTCTGCGGGGTGATGGCACCATCAACAGCTTTTGCGATAAAACTATTGGCAGCCTCGGTTAAAGGCTCGCCACCCAGCTGAGAAACTAACGGATATTCAGTCATCGTCGCCGTAAACTGACTGGTCAGTTGGTTTTGGATACTAGGCCGTACTTGGTCATAGTCAATGGCCGCTGCAATAGTGGCACCGTCTTTGTCATCATAGGCATTTTTGAGCTGATACGCACTGTAATAAGGCGAGCCTGCATAGACGGCGACTACGATGATGATTAATAAAACAATCAGCTTCTTCATAAAAAACGATACCTTGTCGCAAACTTAATAATTTTAAGATAAATGGCTATGTAATTTTAAGATAAATGGCTATAAACTTGGCGATAAATATTAGCACGGCTTAATTGTATTAAGGTATGAAAACCTTTGTTCGTTCCTTAATAAAACCTTTTTGTAGTGACGAAATACTCTTAAACGATACTTTCCATCCCTGAGAGCTTGATAAATCATTATGCCATCTCCATAAATAGCGCAAACTTTTAATAATTGATTTGGCTAAGCAGCATCCCGCCGTATTCGCTTGTAAGATTCTTAACATTATCATCTCTTTTTCTTCACTGTTCATTGTGTTTCATGTGAAACCTTTAAGTGAGAAAACGAGTAGCAATAATATAATGATTGATAAGAGTTACTGAATCGACCGGCCGGTGGACTGTAAAGACGATAGGAGAGCCCATGAGTAAGCGTGATTTTTATGAAATATTAGGTGTCAGTAAGACCGCTGATAGCAAGGAAATTAAGCGAGCTTACCGCAAGCTGGCCATGAAATACCATCCAGACCGTAACTCTGACGACCCTGATGCTGAAGACAAGTTCAAAGAAGCATCAATGGCGTATGAAGTACTGAGCAGCGAAGAAAAACGCTCAGCCTACGATCGTATGGGTCATTCAGCGTTTGAAAACGGCATGGGCGGCGGTGGATTTGGTGGCGGCGGTGGCGGTAATTTCCAAGATATCTTCGGCGATATCTTCGGAAACTTCGGCGATATCTTCGGTCAGCAGCGTGGTGGCGGCGGTGGCGGACGTTCACGTCGTGGTTCTGATTTGCGTTACGTCATTGAGCTGACGTTAGAAGAAGCGGTACGTGGCTGTAAAAAAGAAATCAGCTTTACAGCACCTGCACCTTGCGACACTTGTGATGGCAAAGGGGCAAAAAATGCCTCTGACGTTGTGACTTGTCAGACATGTCATGGTCAAGGTCAAGTCCGTATGCAGCAGGGTTTCTTTGCTGTTCAGCAAGCTTGCCCACATTGCGGCGGCACTGGTAAGCAAATCAAAAACCCATGCTCTGACTGTCATGGTAATGGCGTCAAAGACAAATCACGTACGCTTGAAGTGTCTATCCCAGCGGGTGTCGATGATGGTGACCGCGTTCGTCTAGCAGGCGAAGGTGAAGCGGGCGGTGCGGGTGTCCAAAATGGCGACCTATACGTCGAAGTGCGTGTTAAACAGCACAATGTATTCACGCGCCAAGGTGCCGACCTCTATATGGATGTGCCAGTGAGTATCACTGATGCAGCATTGGGTAAAGAAGTTGAAATCCCAACGTTAGATGGCAAAGTAAAAATCAAGGTTGCCGAAGGCACGCAAAGTGGTAAATTACTGCGTGTCCGCGGCAAAGGCGTGACGCCAGTTCGTACGACCATGAAAGGTGATTTGATTTGCCGTGTCGTCATCGAGACGCCAGTCAATCTAACTCGTGAGCAAAAAGACTTGTTACGTCAATTCCAAGATACGTTAGATGGTGACAGCAAGCATCAACAGTCACCACATAAAAAGTCATTCTTCAAAAAGATTGGCGAGCTGTTTGACTGATAGTTTTGCTTAACTGAACAACGTCATTGTTTTAAGCCCAATAGTTTCACGTGAAACTATTGGGCTTTTTGCTGACCGTATAAAAATCCACTCGGGTAGGGATATTTGCTAAACTTACGATAAATAGTATTTGAAAACGCCTTTACTAAAAACAAAACATTTAGGACAAAGATATGAGTCAACAAGTAAAAGAACAAGCTATCAAAGTCGGTGTCATTGGAGCAGGTGGTCGTATGGGCCGTATGCTTATCGAAGCGGTAAAAGACAACAAGCAAACGACATTGAGCGCGGCGATCGAGCGTCAAGGATCGAGCCTAGTAGGTGCTGATGCCGGTGAAGTTGCTGCTATCGGGTGCTTAGAAGTACAGATTGTCGATGATCTAAAAGCAGTCGTAGACGACATCGACGTACTGATTGATTTTAGCTTACCTGATGCGACTGAAAAAAATATGCAAATTTGTGCTGAGCATAATGTTGCGATGGTCATCGGCACGACAGGATTCAATGAGCAGCAAGAGCAAGTATTGGCAAAAGCGAGTGAGCAGATTGCGATTGTTTATGCAGGTAACTACTCAACGGGCGTGAATCTGTCATTGAAGCTACTAGGGATGGCAGCAAAAGCATTTGGTAATGACGCGGATGTAGAAGTCATCGAAGCACATCATAAGCACAAAATCGATGCGCCATCAGGTACGGCTTATATGATGGCAGAAGCAGTCGCAGAAGCCCGTGGACAGAACCTAAAAGACGTCGCTGTTTATGGCCGAGAAGGACAAACAGGCGAACGTGAAGCAGGTACGATTGGTATCCATGCGATTCGTGGTGGTGAAATCATCGGCGATCATACTGTGATGTTTATCGCTGACGGTGAGGTAGTCGAGATTACCCATCGTGCCCGTGCGCGCATGACTTTTGCCGCTGGTGCGGTACGCGCTGCGACTTGGATTATTCAGCAAGAAGTAGGGCAGTACAATATGCAAGACGTGTTAGGACTAAATGACTAGGGCGTGTCTTCAACATGCTCTAAATTTTAATAAATGATGAGTCGCTGCTAGGAGCCAAACATGAATACGTTTAGACGGAGTTTGATAAAGGTGCTTAGCAGTGCTATTACTGCTAGTAAAAATATTGGCTGCGTAGGTCAAACAGTCTTGGCAATCAGTATGGTGGCTCTGCCTGTCGTTGTACAGGCTTCGACCTATGACACTTATGTAATTCATACTTATGGCGGTGACACATTATTGCCAGCAGTACGTCAGCAGTTAGACAGCAGCCGTGACGGCGGTACAGTCACAACTTATCAAGACAAATTAGTACTGAACACCACAGCGGCTAATTATCAAGCAGTGCAGCAGCTCTTGACTCAAATAGATGGCCAACCACAAGCGTTAACCATCTCAGTACGCGTCGGCAATGATAGCAGCACGCAGAATAGTATCCAGCAAAGTCAGGTCATTATTACCAATCGTGGTATTCAAGGGTCAGGTATCATCAATCAAAGTAACAGTCAGCAGCATGGCAGTAATTCATACCAAATAAAAACCTTATCTGGCAGTGCAGCGAGCATTAGTACTGGCACGCTCTATTCGCTGACTCAGAGTTATAGTGCCAACCTTTACAATAGCAGTCGCTATGCAGTTAACCATAATCTAAAACCACAGATTATTATTCAGCAGCAAGTACTGCTACCAACGACACAGGGAATTGTAGTAACCCCAAGACTGTTGCCTACTGGCCAAGTTGAAGTACAACTGTCTCAAGTGGAAGAAAAACTGGTGCGATCTAATTCGCCCTATAATCGAAGCGGTTCTGTTAATAATGCTATTCAAGGTCAAATTCTGAACAGTACGATTATCGTGCCTCGCGGACAATGGGTGACTATCGGAGAAATCTCTCAAAACAGTCAAAACCAAAGTACCAGCTATGGCGGTAATCAGGCAATCAATAGTAATAATAGTGTGCCTATTTCACTCTTGGTACAGTAGCCAGTTATCAATGATACTGCCAAACAGATATAAAAAAGCGCGATACTGTGATGAACAGTGTCGCGCTTTTTTATGGATGACTATCTGTATATATAAAACTAATCAATATAAATAACTTCTAATGGTGGGAAACCATTGAATTCAACTGATGAGTAAGAATTGGTGTAGGCACCAGTGGTGAGCCAATAGATTTTATCGCCAATCTCTAACTCTTCTGGTAACTGATAACCCGCTTCTTCGTACATGATATCAGTTGAGTCACACGTTGGACCAGCCAATACCACAGTACCTTCGCTGGTTGATGTTTCCATCTTAGGCGTATAGATAGGATACTTGATGGCTTCCCCTAAGGTTTCGATTAAGCCTTGGAATAGACCCACATCCGTATAGACCCAACGGGTTAAATCAGTATGAGATTTACGAGAAATCAAAACGATGTCGCTAACTAGAACACCTGAACCACCGACCAACGAACGGCCTGGCTCAAGAATAATCTCAGGCATGTCCTCTTCGTTGTAGTCATCTGTCAGATAACGCGTAATCTCTTCCGCGTAAACTTTGATAGGGTTTACTTCGCTGATATAGTTGGCTGGAAAACCACCGCCCAAATTGATCATTTGTAGCTTGATGTCTTCTTCATTTTTCATCCAGTCAAACATATATTTGACCTTGGCTAATGCATCATCCCAAGCGGCAACATCTTTTTGCTGACTGCCAACATGGAACGAAATACCGTAAGGCACCAAGCCTAGATCTCGGGCTTGAATCAATAGCTCAATCGCCATATTAGGATGACAGCCGAATTTGCGTGATAGCGGCCATTCAGCAGTCTCTGAACCCTGAACCAAAATACGAACGAACACTCTAGAACCAGGCGCATGCTTCGCGATATTTTTTAAATCGGCTTCTGAGTCAGTCGCATATAGATCGACGCCTTTTTCAAAGGCATATTTGACATGATCTGCTTTCTTAATCGTGTTGCCATAAGAGATACGTGATGGCTCAACACCGCAACCAAGCACACGGTCAAGCTCGTAAATTGACGCACAATCAAAGTTTGAACCCAGCTCAGCCAGTAGGTTGATGACCTGAACAGCAGGACTGGCCTTCATAGCATAATGGATTTTAGCATTAGGAAAAAACCCAACCATCTCATGATACTTGGTCTTAATACGGCTAAGGTCCACCATCAAAAACGGTGTCTCACGACCTTCAGCAGCTTTAGTGAATTTCTGCCAGTTGGCAGGGTCAAAATATTGGTCAATTTTGATCATGGTCATGGTAGGGAACCTTTAGTATAGACAGCACATGTTGTAGGGTAAAACGAGTATCATAATATTGCCATCGAGCCATTAGTAATACTTAGCTGATGTGAGTTTATATGACAATCAATTTATATGATGAATCATTAAGAGTTGGTAGGCTGTGGCTCAGCGGTTTGTTCGCCTTGCTTTTCACGTATTTTGACGACTTTACGTACTTTGTCGCGAGCACGAGTCTGTTTTAGGCGCGATAAATAATCGACGAATATGACGCCATTTAAGTGATCCATTTCATGTTGGATACATACCGCAAGCAAGCCTTCTACTTCTTCGTCAATTTTTTCACCATTCTCATCCAAAGCTTCAATACGTACTTTGTTTGGACGTTCAACGCTATCATAAACTTCAGGAACTGACAAACAACCTTCTTCATACGGTTGCTTCTCTTCTACCAGTGGCGTTACCTTAGGGTTAATAAAAACTCTAGGGCTATCTTTATCTTCCGATAAATCCATGACGATCAGTTGAATATGGCGATCTACTTGACTGGCAGCCAAGCCAATACCTTGGGCGTCATACATCGTTTCGATCATATCCGCGATTAAGGTTTTTATTTCAGCAGTCACTTCTTTGACAGGCTTGGCAAGTGTGCGCAGGCGTGGATCTGGATAATTTAAGATAGGGAGTAAAGCCATAACGCTTACCTCAATGATAAGGATAAAATAGGGTTGATATTATAAGATAAATGGGGGCAAAAGTAATGTTTATCAATACTTTCCCGCAACTATCACCTCTTCCTAATACCAAATAGCGAAGATACGAACTTATACCATAACAAACAAAAAGGCCTCGCAATCAGCAAGGCCTTTTCTTTATATCGTCATTACTGAATTACAATCAATACTGTGCTCGATTATACACCACGTTTATTAGTAATCATCTCATATGCAAACAGTAGGATGATCGCACCGATAACTGAGAATATAAGACCAGTGAAACCGCCATCAGCGTCAATACCGACTAGGTTAGCCAGTAAACCACCAACTAAAGCACCGACGATACCCAATACGATAGTCATTATCCAACCCATAGGGTCACTGCCTGGCTTAATAGCTCGTGCCAATAAACCTGCGACCAGTCCTACAATAATCATCCAAATAAAACCCATAGTATTCTCCTAACTTATTATCATTTATAGTAATTTTCTCGTCTTGATACGCACATTGTAAGCACTGTATCGAGGTAAAGGTAAGCGCGAAATGTTACCAGTGTATGAGCTATGTGAGGAAATCTATTGATTTGCTAATATGAAGATAGGATAAGTAAATGGAAGGTTACAAAGGTAGTAAAGTCGCAAGCGCTGATAAAGATTGATGATTATTAAAACCAAAAAAGCGTGGCTCGTCGATAATGATGCCACGCTTTAATTTTTAACGAGATTTAGCCAGATCAGCTATTTATTACGTAGAGCCATCAATAGACGCTGATGAATCCCTTCAAAGCCGCCATTAGACATGATGACAATCGCATCACCTGATTGTGCATGTGTGCTGATATGTTCAATGATAGCATTAGTACTAGACAGTACTTGTTGGTTGCCCATATTCGGATTTGCAGCATTAGCGCGTTCGATGACTTCTCTTAGGCCCCATTCAAGACCTGTAGGCTCATACCACAGCGTATGGTCGGCGAGTGCAGCAGATTCGGCTAGGCTATCTTGATGAATACCCATTTTCATCGTATTGCTGCGCGGTTCGATAATGGCCCAGATACGTCTGTCAGACAGTTTCTTTTTGGCACCATCTAACGTCGTGGTAATAGCGGTTGGATGGTGGGCGAAATCATCGAAGATCAAGATATCATTTACATCACCGATCAGCTCCATACGACGCTTGATACCAGCAAAAACAGACAAAGCAGCACAAGCAGTAGAAACACTGACACCAACGTTGTAAGCAGCAGCTACCGCAACTAAGGCATTATTAACATTATGGATGCCGCTCATTGCCCAATTGACGGTGGCGATAGAATCAAGGTCTTCGCTGAATCTTACTTTAAATTGGCTACCATCTTCGCTAATAAGCTCAGCTTGCCAGTCGCTATCATTTACAAGGTTGTCAGCGGCGCTCTTATCAACCACTGATGTACGCCAAACAGGCGTCCAAACACCTTTTGCTAACGTGTCCTCTAAACTGGCGGTCGCTGCTGGCATGATAATTTTACCAGTGCTTGGAATCATACGTACCATATGATGAAATTGAGTCTGAATCGCATTGAGATCTGCAAAGATATCAGCATGATCAAATTCAAGGTTATTTAAAATGGCGGTACGCGGGCGATAATGCACAAACTTTGAACGCTTATCAAAAAATGCAGAGTCATACTCATCGGCTTCAATGACAAAATAGCCAGTATCTGAGCTATCCTCACTCGCCCTTTCTGCGCCCAAATAACTGCTGTGCGCAAAGACTTGCTGTAGACGCTCATCAGTCGTATCGACTAATGGTACACCACCGATCAAAAATCCAGTATCGATACCAGCATAATGCAATATCCAAGCGAGCATGGTGGTCGTGGTGGTCTTGCCATGAGTGCCTGCTACTGCTATCACGTGGCGTGATTGCAACACTTCCTCAGATAAAAACTGTGGACCCGACGTATAGCGTAGTCCGGTGTCCAACATATATTCGATTACGTCCATGCCGCGCTTCATCGCATTACCGACGACGACCAAGTCTGGTGCTGGCTGCAAATGTTCTATCAGGTAGCCTGCTTCAATAGTGACGCCTGCATTTTCTAATTGGGTGGACATAGGCGGATACACATTGGCATCAGAGCCAGTTACGGTGTGCCCAAGTTCTCGCGCTAGTAAGGCCAACGAGCCCATAAAAGTACCACAAATACCAAGAATATGAATGTGCATAGACGTTCCGTATGAGCGTAAATTGAAAGAATGAAAACGTGAAATTATTTGTAATATCAGCAGAGTAAACAGCTGATTATTATAGGTCGAACCCCGCCTAAATATCACCTGTACCAATGACTTCTATTGCAGAATGAGCAAGCAGTCATCAAAGTATCAACAGGGTAAACAGCCACTCATTGTAAAGTAAACACTATTAGATGACCAATAAAAAACGCCTTAAAAGTAGGCGTTGTTTGGTGTATTGGCTTAGGTGTTTATTTATTTGAACTTGTTGATATCTGACGGTCTGTCTACTGTCTTATTTACGTGACAAGGTATAGTCATTATTAGGACTCTTGTTTTCGTCCATCAATATAAGATGATTGTCTTGAATACTATAGGTCTCAATCTGTTTTTGTTGGTAGACAATCGTAATCTTATTATTGTCTTGACGATAGATGCCAGACTCAAAAAGCGGTGGACGTGGCGTCTCAGGACTATTGTAAATACTGGTCTTGAGTGCTGAGCCATCAGCGAATAAGTTCAGTGTGACATCGATATTATCACAAGATGAACAAGGCACCATACCACCATAATCACCCATTAGCGTCGCTTGTAATGCGCTGCTATGTGACTTTGAATCCGTCTGTGTTTGGTAGGCATTCGACTCATTACTTGGTTGCGCAGCAGCAATAAGTGATTGGCCTTCTGCGCTATCTTGCTCACTATCCCTATCCCTATCAGAGCCTTGTAACCCGTCACTATTGTCTGACAAGCTATTTGTAAGGTCAGCTGACGCTGAGCCATCAACAGGGATAACTTCATTTACCATACCCTGATCAGTATTAGACGAGGCATTGTCACAGCTGATAAGTACGACGCAAAAAGGTAGTGCCAGCAAAAAACGGCCATAGCGTCTGATGACAGTCAATGTAATAGAGCAAACAGGCGCAAAATATATCATGGTCACACCAAAAACAGTTTTTAAATAATATTTCTGCAGATTACCCATACTATGAGCAATGTGATTCTATCGTCAAAAATGCAAGATAGTGGGAAATATAAGCGTTGAAAGAGCATTATTTGAGGTTTTGTTACCAAAAGATATGATACGAAGCAGACGGAATATTAGCCAAAAACAAACGTCAGAGTAAAAGCTATCTCAGTCATATCAACCAATGAGAAAACAAAATAAGCAGGGTCAAGATACCAAAGATTGAAGATATCTCTGTAGAATTTTTGTTATGGATTGCTTAAAGGGAAGTGTTGTTTAAGCAATGAGAGCTTTGGACAAGAAGGCGTAGGAGAGGTGGTTATCAGGTCAGCAGCGCTTTAGTGGTAAAGCAGTTTTCATCTAAATAGATATCAAGTCATATCGCATTTATATCTATCTAGATGAAGGATGGTAGCGTAAAGAAGGTATGGAGTTTACGTACTTGTTAAGCAGTTATTAAGCAGTGTGGCTAGGGGTGACAGGTCGTAAGATACGCCATAGTATCAGCACATGTACCAATAACAGCACGCTAAATAGAATCAAAGACTGCTCAGGGATACTTAATCCTATAAAGGTCCAAGCAATTTCAGCACATTCACCAGAGCCGGCAAAAACTTCTTTGAACACTTGCAATACAGGTAGGGTGTCTATCCAATAATTTAGACCTGGGCCACAAGATGGAACTAAATCGGCAGGTAAGTGCTGTAACCATACATGGCGTACTGCGACTGCCGTAGACCAGCCAATGCCTATCAAGCTACCGAGCCACAATAGTAGTCTCATGCCTTTAGACTTGGGATTAAATACTGCCGATATCAGAGCAAAACTGCCCATGACAATCAGGCCAACACGTTGAAAAATACAAAGTGGGCACGGTAAAAGCCCCAAATGACGCTGTAGAAAAAACAGCGCAAAACTCATACCGATGACGGTCATAATGACCAAAAACACTTGCAAAGAGCGGTAGGTGGCTAGCTTTAGCATTGGGCAGTTACTCTTATAAAATAGTCAGCTATAAATGTTAAATGGTGATCAGAATTTAGCGGTACTGTTGCAAAAATTCCATAAAATCTTCTGTTTCTGCTTTTTCGATATCTGCTTGTTGAAGTATCGATTTTTCTGCCAGCACTTCATACTTAGCTTGAGTGTTTGGACTGAGCGTTTGCTGCAGTAACGAATTGCGATGCTGCTGTGCTAAAGTGAAGCCAAGCTGCCATAAGCTGCCCAAACGCTGACTATCAGAATTTACTTGTGCTGAGATGGTTGACTCAGAGTGCCCTGCTTTGCCTTGCATCAATGCGACTGCTGCACGGTAATCATTGCCGCCATAATGAGCGTCAAGTAACGCGGCCAGTGGCTGCATACGCTCTAGATGTGTCAGCATCCAGCTCTCAAGCAATTGTTCTTCGCCGTTATTGATAATGTGTAGATCGTTGCGGCGACCTTCGTTTACTACACGTTCAAGGTTGATAGCCAGAGCTTCTTCTTCATTAGGTAACAGATCAGGAGACTCGCTGAGTAGACAGTACAGTGCCATGACTTCTAAAAAGCAAGCACTAGACAGACGAATGCCGACATCACTATAAGGGTCAAGATCAATGGCACGAAACTCAACATAGGCGATACCACGACGTTCAAGCGCTTCAGTTGGTGTTTCACCACTCATCGCAATTTGTTTCGGTCGGATCGGACTATAGTATTCATTTTCTATTTGCAGAATATGGTTATTGATCTGAATAGAGTTACCTTCAGCATCCTCTAACCCTAGTTTAGCGAAACTCTCGTGCGGCGTTTGAATCGCACGGCGCAATCCTTCGACATATTCTGGCAAGTAGTTATAACGAATATCGAGCTGCTCTTGCACACTATTGGTATAGCCAAGCTTGCCCATACGCAGACTAGTGGCAGTCGGCTTATAATAGGTTGAGTTGTTTAGCAGTTCTAAATCATGCTCGCGACCCGCTAAGAAACAAGGACAAACGCTTGGACTGGCACCCAATAGATAGAGAACCAGACTGGTTAGTCGCTTGAAGTTACGGATAAGCCCAAGGTATTTTTCATTTTTGAATTCTGTTGGCGTTTGGTCTTGCGCGGTAGGTGTTTGCGCTTGCCAGACGTCAAAGAGTCCGTCACCGAAAGACAAGTTATAATGCAAACCAGCAATCGTCTGCATACGGCGACCATAACGAATGCCCAAACCACTACGATATAACGTCTTGAGCTTACCAGTATTAGAGCTACCATAATCTGCCAGTGGGATGTCTTCATCTTTTGATGACAGCATACATGGCATAGACAGTGGCCACATCAGCTCACCTTCAGGCATGGCTTGATAGACCAATACGTGCAACTGACGCAGCATGTTTAGCGTTTCTTTTGGCGAGGTCTTAGGGTCAGTAATGAGCTCAAGCAGGCTTTCTGAATAGTCGGTGGTGATAAATGGATGGGTGAGTTTTGATCCAAGTTTGGCTGGGTGCGGTGTTTGGGCCAGATATCCGTCAGGTCTAACGCGCAGACCTTCTTTTTCGATACCGCGTAACATGCCCGCTAAATGCTTGCTGTCAAACCAGTTAGGGATTTCAAAGTTCACAAAGCTACTCGCAAAATTACTCATAATAGTCATCTATTGTTATTTATTATGGAGGATCAAAACACGACTAGCGTTCGACCATAAAAGAGGTAAATATTGGATTAATAATTCCGTCAGTTTAGCTCAAAGCTGCCTTGAAAACCACGGACGATTACAAATACGATAAGCTTTACAATGGCTTATCTGTCTGAATGTCAGCGGATATTTAAGCCACACTGGTTTTTGAATAACGTGTCATTTATGCACTATAAAACCAAGTGAATAAAAAGCACCTACCTAGCAGATAGATGCTTTTAATAGATGACGTCAAGCTACTTATCATCGCTATAGCCAATAACTAGGGCATCTGAATGAACACTCACGGATACCGCTAATTTAGATTGAGAATGAAGAGCCACAGCCACAAGTAGTCGTTGCGTTCGGGTTGGTCACGATAAAGCGTGCGCCTTCTAACCCTTCAGTATAGTCAACAGTAGAACCTTGCAAATACTGGTAGCTTAGTGAGTCTACTACTAAGGTCACATCTTCATTGTCAAAGTTGGCATCATCTTCATTCAACTCATTGGCAAAATTAAAGCCATAAGAGAAACCTGAGCAGCCACCGCCAGTCACATAGACGCGTAGCATCAGGTCACTATCACCTTCTTCTTCACGTAGGCGACGTACTTTTTGTGCGGCACTATCGGTTAGGCTTAATACCGTTGGATCTACTGGCTGGCTCGAGCTTGGACTAAATTGGTTGGCTGATTCGTTCATATCTACCTCAGTTGCTAGGATCAAATGCGGTCGTCGTCCTGTTTGGGTTTGCAATGAAATGGTTGCAAATAAAGATACGCACGGCGTTTGATTTAATTGGGTGCTGTTATTAGGATAAAGCTATTGGAGCAATATAAGCTGTTTGTGCCATCCAAACGCTTGGGTATACAGTCGGCACTTATCTTTTAGCAGTATATCATAATGGGGGTCGCGAATCGTTTGTCAAGAGTGACGCTGCTAATCGAATTTATCGCATTCAATATAAGCCTTTGTGACCCTGATAATTGCTTATAAGGCGAAAGGCTTTTTACTTCAATAAATACTTAGTTTTGAAATAGTTATTTAATCGTTTGCCTATCGGGCAAGCGTTTGAAATAATAGCCGCCAGTTAGCATGCCAGATGTGTGTTTTTATTGCCTTATTTTTTATATTACTGTTGAGATGAAGAAATTATATGATCGAATTTAAAGACGTTGGTGTTCGCCGTGATGGTCGTGAATTGTTTGCAGGTGCAAGCTTCCAGCTACATCCGGGTCACAAGGTTGGCTTAACAGGCAATAACGGCACAGGCAAATCTACTCTGTTCGCTTTATTACTCACGCGAATGGGTAAGGGCGATACTGAAGTTACCCTTGATAAGGGCGAAGTGAGTATTCCTGATAGCTGGCATGTGGCACATATGGCGCAGGAAGTTGGCGCGACTAAGCAGACGGCCATTGATTATGTATTAAGTGGTGATGAGCAGTGGTATGAGATTAATGCTTCATTGAATGATTTGAGCAGTGTCAGTGATGAGCAGATTGGCATATTGCATCAGCAGTTTGATGAAATTGATGGCTATCGTACGCCAACTAAAGCCGCGCAAATTATGGCGGGCTTGGGTTTCAATACCAATCAGCATGAGCTACCAGTAGAAGGGTTCTCAGGTGGTTGGCGTATGCGTCTTAACCTTGCCAAAACTTTGATGAGCCGTGCGGATCTTATGTTACTCGATGAGCCAACCAACCATTTGGACTTGGATGCAATCCTTTGGCTAGAAACGTGGATCAATGCTTTTATGGGTCTCGTGATTGTCATCTCGCATGACCAAGCATTTCTGGATGCGACGGTCGGTCATATTTTGCATGTAGAGCAACAAAAAATCACCCTTTATACGGGTAACTATCAGCAGTTCATTCGCACGCGTCATGAGCGTATGGCACAGCAGCAGCAAGCGTTTGAGAAGCAAGAAGCCACCAAGGCGCATTTGGATGACTTTATTCGTCGTTTCCGTGCCAAAGCCAGTAAAGCCAAACAGGCCCAGAGCCGTATCAAGCAGCTTGAGCGTATGGCAGAGCTGTCGCCAATGATGGCGGACAACCCGTTCTCGTTCCGTTTTTATGAGCCAGCCAATATGAGCTCACCGCTGATTGAGCTGACAAAAGCAGATATTGGTTATAGCGACGTACCACTGCTGCATAATGCTAATGTACAGGTGACGCCAGATACGCGTCTTGGCCTGCTAGGTATGAATGGTGCAGGTAAATCAACACTGATTAAGGCATTGGTTGGCGAGCTTGGTGTATTAACAGGCACGTATCGTATGTCTGATACGCTGAAACTGGGCTATTTTAACCAGCATCAAATGGACATTTTAGATGCCAAGGCAACACCTATAGAAATGCTGCGTCGTCTAGCGGGCAAGACGTCTGATGCGATGCTACGTTCATTCTTAGGCAGCTTTGACTTCCGTGGTGATCGTATTGACACCCCAAGCGAGCTGTTCTCAGGTGGTGAACGTGCACGTTTGACGCTAGCATTAATTGTCTGGCAGCGCCCGAACGTTTTGGTGCTTGATGAGCCAACCAACCATTTAGATTTGCAAATGCGTCAAGCATTGACCATCGCACTACAAGGCTTTGAAGGGGCAGTGGTCTTGGTTTCGCATGATCGTGAATTGATTGCTAACGTTTGTGATGAGTTGTATTTGGTACATGACGGTATTATCGAAGAGTTCGATGGTGATATCGGCGACTATGGCAAATGGCTGGCAGAAAAGCGCAAGCAAGAGAATTCATCAGATAAAAATACTGGTAAGAAAAAAAGTAAAAAAGAGAGCAAGAAGTTTGTTTCACGTGAAACAAATACCAGTCAAGCATCTGATAATTCATCAAAGAGTAAAGCTACTGAACCTGCACTAAGTAAAGAAGAGCAGCGTAAGTTAGCTGCTGAACAACGCAAACTTACTGCTCCTATTCGCCGTGAGATAGAAGACACAGAAAAGCTATTGGCTAAGATTGATAAGCAGCTTGTGACGCTAGAAGAGAAGCTTGCTGATACCACGCTTTATGAAGAAAAGCAAAAGTCAGATCTGCTTGTTTTGCTCAATGAGCAAACAGCACTACAACAGCAGCATAGCGATAACGAAGAGAAACTATTGCTATCAATGACGACGTTAGAGGAAATAGAATCTGCTGCCAAGTAGAGGGGGTTGTATATAGAGAGCTGCAACTAGAAGGTTTTAGTGTTTGTTCAGCAGTTTTTAGATTATATAAGCAGGCATAAAAAAGGGAGAGCTAATGCTCTCCCTTTTTATTACATTATTCCTTACGGTATTTACCATCACCATAAGAGAGTATTTCCATTGTCGTCGTGCACAATTGACAGTTTATTTGACCAGCAGCGGCTTTTGATAAATCAAGAATACGGCCTCGAATAAAAGGTCCTCTATCAGTGATTTTTACGATTACGCTCTGCTTTGTCTTTTGGTTGGTTACTTGTACCTTCGTGCCGAACGGTAACGTGCGATGCGCAGCGGTCAATGAGTTCATGTTGAAGATACTACCACTAGCCGTACGTTTCCCATGAAACTTGCTGCCATAATAGCTGGTGTTGCCAGCGAAAACAGTGGTACTAAGCAGTAGTGATAAAGTGATAACTAAAGACTTGATTAAATAAGACATTTAATACCTTTAAGCAATTTATAAGATAGACAGATACTCTTGCCTACGTTATCTATACTCCCTATGAGTATGAATAATAGGGGGATTTTACAAGAAGGAGCTTGTCATATTATTACTGTCGTGTAAAAAAACTCATAGGGTCAAATGCCTGTTTTTTAAGGGAAAAAGACATTTTTTGGAATAAGTAATAAGATAATAAGTTCTAAAAATGGTCTTATAGAGATTGATTCTTATAAAGAGCTCAACAAAATACTGGAAAGCTAGTAACACGACATAGATAGGTAATATATAAAGGCTGAAACTGTTCATATAGTACAATTAACGTCCAACAAGCCTAATCAAAAATATCGAAACTAATGTAAAAAAACCTTGCTATATTCTTACTATTTTGTACAATGCGAAAGGTTAAACAATGTTCTGGAATATCTATCAAAAATACTCAAAATAAATTTGATTGTATTACTGGATAACCTATCTTTTATCATCCTTTAAGGAAGTTTTATGTTGAAAAAAATTGTATTTGCTTCAGTTGTCGCCGCAATGATTCCGTTTAGCACAGCGAATGCTGACCTTGGTTCTAACTTCAAGACAGCAGATACCGGCCGTACTATCGAACAGATTTACAAGCAATGTGGTATCGGTGGCGCTTTGTTCGGTAACTCAAGCCCTATCCTTGCTATTATCTCTAACGTGACTTGGGATTTAGGTACAACAGCGGCTACTTCTGATTCTATGTCTCCTGCCACTTGTCAAGGTGGTAATGTTAGAGCTGCTGTATTGATCAAAGAAGCATTCCCAAGTGTAGAAAAAGACCTAGCTTCAGGCCAAGGCGCTCATTTATCAGCACTACAGAGTGTTGCTAACTGTGATTCAGCTGCTAGCGTACGCGCACAATATGGTCAATATGCTCAAACTTCTGCTTATCGTACTGCTACGCAAGATCAAAATGCAGAAGCGCTATTTGGTATCGTTAAGCAAAACTGTGCTATCTAAAGATTAAAAGTATTAGGCATTCAGCTGTTATTTGAATGCGGAAGCTTTTGATTATTTTATGATGAAAACACGTAAGCCTAGCGCTTACGTGTTTTTTATTGCTCATGTATTTAGGGTGTCTGGATAAAATGCAAAAATTATTTTTATGGGTAGCTTGTTTTGCGGCAACGACTGCTGGTGCGGCAGCGCTTGATGAATCAAATACTTATACCCCAAAGCCAGTAATGATGGACAAAGAAGATAAGATTGCTTCTAACACTGATACGGCTATTGAAGCGCATTTAGCTATCAGCGAACTCGATAGTTTGCCAAATGTTGAGCAGAGCATACAACCACTGGCAGAAGAGCAAGTACAAGAGCAAAAATCAAGTGCCAATAAAAATATTGTTATCGACTCTTTAACCCTAAAGTCATTGGCGAAGCATCCTCAGTGGCAGCATTTATTATTTTATAAAAATGGTAAGGCCGAAGTTATCTCGCCAGATTTTTATTTAACCAACCCCAAGCCACGTTCAAAACGCAATTTTGATCCTTATGCAGAACTCTTGGCAACGATAAAGCAAAGTAACGATGAAAGCGTTGTCTGCAAGTATCCAGCCAGATATTTATGGCTCACTCATCACCTACCTGAATTGAATGTCGATCTTAAAAATTGCTCGCAATTACCAGATCCCAATCAAGAAATAAGCCTAATTTTGGTGAGCAATTATCTAAAAAATCCAGCCTCCTCATTCGGTCATGTACTGGTCAAGACCAATATACCTATAGATGATGCAGATTCTATGGTACAGGATGTCAGAGAGCTTTCTAGCGAGGATTTGCTTAATAGCTCATATAACTTTGGCGCTCGCATTCCAGCAAATGAAAATGGTGCTATGTATGCCATTAAAGGGCTTTTTGGACTTTATGATGCGGGCTTTTCGGAGACGGAGTTCTTTAAACAAGATGCGGTATACTCTAAGAATGAGCAACGAGATATGTGGGAGTATGTGCTCAATCTTGATACGTTCGATACGCAATTATTGAACTACCATTTATATGAAGCAAAATCCGCTCGTTTTGATTATTACTTCATCAAGCAAAACTGTGGTTATCGTTCAGGCGAGATACTTGAGCTGATAAGCGATGTAAAAACGACTGAGCGAATAGGCCCTTGGTATGCACCAGATTATGTATTCGATCAGTTATTAGAGCATGAAAGCGAAACTGAGTCTGAGTCACTCGTATCTTCGGTACGTTATTTGCCGTCGGAGCAAACGCAGTTGCGTGAGAAGTTTGTACAACTCTCAAAGCCAATACAAGACATCATAAACGCTGTCATTCGTACAGAGGACACTGCGCCGCTTGCTACGTTGGACGAAGAGAGCAGAGCACTGGCGCTTGATTTCTTGATTTTGCATCGTACTTATAAAATATCACAAGACAACACGCCGAAGCAGCAAGCCTTTAAAAACGTGTTATTAAGTCAGCGTTTTACATTACCAGCCAGCAATGGTTTGGCTCAGCTGCCTGTCCCGAATAAAGCGTCTCCAGCATTGAGCAATAAAACCACGCAGACCAGAATCGTTTTATCTGATGAGATGGCAGAAGTTGGTTTATCACTATTTGTGAAAGATCCACTCAACGCCTATACGGATATTGATAAACGTTTTGAAGCGGTCAAGGCCTCATTGGGCTATAATTTTGATGAGCGTCAATGGACGTTGACGGATTTTGTATTCTTAGACATGCAACAGATTGAAGATCTTAGACAACCGTTATCAGGTGAGCCTAAACTGTCTTGGCAACTAAAAACAGGTGCTCGTACCGATTGGTTTACGGGTAACCACCATAGCCCTTATGCGCAAGCGGGCATTGGTGCAGGTGCTAAATTTGGCCAGCATTTACTTGGCTATGGTATGGTCAATGCGACTGTCCATGACCAAGACAAACACGCAGATATTGGTATTGAGCTTGGTTTGCGAGCAAAACGTGATAGTCGAAGTGCTGAGTTATCTTACATTGCTTCCAAACGAGAAGGGCGTAATGCCATTGATTTGACCAAATTCACAGTACGCCAACAGTTATCGAAGAATAACGATGCCAGACTGATAGTGACGTACTCTGACACAGTAACGGCTGATAATGATGTGATATTAGACGACTCAGATACGTTGAATGCTGCAATAGCTTGGCATCATTATTGGTAATATTTATATGACCGTCTTTATTTATTATTGCTATTATAATTAGGGCATGTTGAATATTCACAAATAGGCACTGCTGATCGCTAAAACTGTTTCAGACAAGGCGTAAAATGACGGTAATGCTCGTGCCTTAACTAGGTTTACAACGCACTGCTTATATAGATCTGGGAGGCAGTTTTAGTATCAGCTCCAATATTAACAGAAGGAGACAGGACTCTTTTTTGCCACTTCATTGTTAAAAATAGACGCTTAGAATGACTAAACTTACTATTTTTAACGTCGAACTGCCTAAAAAATAGTCGCTGTCAGTGCCATGGTCGAATATCAAACACGCCCTAGGTCATAGCCACAACCTGATATGTCGCAGTCAAATAAGCTGTCACACTATACCGTTTAAAATTGGCATACCAGTATCATCAACATGCTTTTATTTTGAGGACTAATAACATGGCAGAGAAAAACTACTATGACATTTTAGGGGTCAAAAAAGACGCCTCAGACGCCGATATCAAAAAAAAATACCGCAAGCTCGTTCGTCAATATCATCCTGATGTGAGTGATCATCCGGATGCTGACAACAAGATTGCGGAGATTAATAATGCCTACGAGACCATCAGAGATAAGGACAAGCGTGCTGAATATGATGCCATGTTAGACAATCCTTTTGCAGGTCAAGCTGGTGCCGGTGGCTTCGGTGGTCAATCTACAAGTGGTGGTCAGGGTGGATTCCGTTGGGAAGATGTCAAAGACCAGTTCGGTGATGGCGAAGCCTATGGCGATGGTGGCTTTCGCTTCGATGATATTTTTTCAGCATTTGGTCATGGCGCGCGTGGCTCGACTAATGGTCAAGCTGGTGGACAATCACAACGTGGCGGTTTTGGGTCGCAAGATAGCAAAGGTCAAGACCAACATGCAGAGATTACGGTTGATTTGGCCTCGGTCTATAATGGTGATGATTACAGTATCAAATTAAACGTCCCCGTTCGTCAGCCTAACGGCAGCGTAGATTATGATAATAAAACGCTCAAAATTAAAATTCCTAAAGGCATTACTGATGGCAAGCAAATTCGCCTAGCAGGACAGGGTGCGGCTGGTGTTGGTCGTAGTAAAAATGGTGATTTATTTCTAAAAGTCAAAATCCGGCATGCAGACAATATCAGGATAGAAGGTGCTGATGTCTATCAGACTGTCAATATAGCGCCATGGGAAGCGGCTTTGGGCGAAAAAATAACGGTCAGTACGCCTGCAGGTAAGCTTGGCGTAACCATTCCTAAAAATAGTAAATCTGGTAGCAATCTACGATTAAAAGGTAAAGGTATTCCAGCCAAGCAAGTGGGTGATTTATATTTGACCCTGAATATTATTAATCCTGATATCAATACTGAGGCTGCTATCCAAGCTTATGAGCAATTAAAACAAGCCTTTGCCGAGACGACTATAGAGCGCTAATGGCGATGCTTGGTAATAGCGCTTAGTAACAGTGCTTAATAACAATCAGATACCACTGCAATAGAGATGAAGACCATACGATAACGATGAAATAAAGCGCAAACGAGGATAATAGCTATGAAACACTCGCCTGAATTGACCGATATTATCATGAGCTTAGATGAGCTAGTATCTGCCTGTGGCCAAGAACGCCAATGGGTCATCGAATTGATTGAAGAAAATATTATTGAATATGATGTGCCAGAACGTGAGCAGTTTACTGGTTATCAGCTGACGACCGTGCGCCGTGCCTCACGACTTAGCCGCGACTTTGAAGCCAGTGTCCCTGCGATTGGTTTGATACTTG
This sequence comes from Psychrobacter fjordensis, assembly GCF_904845995.1. Classification (NCBI taxonomy): domain Bacteria; kingdom Pseudomonadati; phylum Pseudomonadota; class Gammaproteobacteria; order Moraxellales; family Moraxellaceae; genus Psychrobacter; species Psychrobacter fjordensis. Next base: position 958,311 of record NZ_CAJGYP010000001.1, on the reverse strand, counting down.
AGCTGTTAGATGAGGTGGAGCAATTACGCCAATTAAAACGCCAACTAGACCTGCAAGCACCAGTGATTGAAGTGGATATTGAGGTGAAATAATTAGTGGTCAAATTTACTCCTATTAGAAAACTTGATTTCTTTCTTGCTGTGAATTTATTTGTTGTGAGTGGTGTGCTAATGACGGCATATCCTGATATGAGTTTCCCTAAGGAAAACGAGCTACATTATTATTCTGGCAAGCTAGATGTTTTGAGAGTGAGGCCTGATCCTGACTCAAAGTCGACGCACCAATATTTGGCTTTTTATGATAAAAAAACCAAAACAATACTGGAGTTTTCATGCGCATATTCACAAGCATTTTTTGGTACATCTGACCGCAGTTGTGGTTCAAATGAAGATTTTGAGCCCTATATTGGTCAGATGGCCACTGTTGGATGGTATGAACAAGAAGGTTTTCCAAGTTTATCCAATAACAGGCTGCAGGTGGTCACTTTAGAGTCAGAAGATAAAGTTATACGTAGTTATGACGACACTGTGGCAATACTTGAGAGTGATAAAAAACGATTAAGATATTTCATGATTTTTATTTCATTAGCGTCTATATTTGTGTACTGGTCTTTTGGTAAGCTGCCACGACACTAATAAGTGATAGCCAATAAAAAAGGGCCTCAATGATAAATTGGGCCCTTTTTATTTTCTCTATTTATAGCGTTTGATTTTCTATAAATTAACGAGAATACGTCGGATCAGCTGCTGCTGTGAATAGTACATCCGTTGACGAGTTCAGTGCTGTTTCTGCCGAATCTTGTATCACCCCGATGATAAAGCCAATCGCAACCACTTGCATAGCAATGTCATTTGGAATGTTGAATAAGCTAGCAGCAAGTGGAATCAGTAGCAATGAACCACCGGCGACACCAGAGGCTCCGCAAGCACTGATGGTTGCGACAAGGCTGAGTAGAAGCGCTGATGCAAAGCTTACTTCGATACCTAAAGTATGTGCTGCTGCAAGCGTTAAGACGTTAATCGTAATCGCTGCACCTGCCATATTGATAGTGGCACCTAGTGGAATAGTCACAGAGTAAGTGTCTTCATGCAGACCTAGTTTGCGCGCAAGGTTCATATTCACTGGAATGTTAGCCGCTGAACTGCGAGTGAAGAAAGCCGTAATCCCTGATTCACGTAAGCATCTGAATACGAGCGGATAAGGGTTTTTGCCCGTTTTGACTAGCACGATAAGAGGGTTGGCGACCAACGCAATAAATAGCATACAGCCGATGAGCACCATCAAGATACGTGCATAACCTGCCAAAGAAGCAAAGCCTGTTTCAGCGACAGTATTTGCAACCAAGCCTAAGATACCGAAAGGTGCTAGCGCAATGATCCATTTGACCACTTGCGAGATCGCATCAGAAAAGTCACTGACCACTGTTCGTGCAGTATCACTGGCTTGACGCAGTGCAAAACCAATGATAATGGCCCATGCCAAGATACCAATATAATTGGCTTCAGCGATGGCATTGATAGGATTGGCCACCAAGTTCATCAGTAAGTTGGTCAATACGGCTTCTAAGTTGGCTGGTGGTACTTGCTCAATCGTCGCATTTATCAAGACTAAGTTAGTCGGGAATAAAAAGCTGGCACCTACCGCGGTCAGTGCAGCCAAAAAAGTGCCGAACATATACATGATAAGTACAGGTTTGACATAAACTTTGTTGCCGCTACGGTGTTGACTGATAGCAGCCATGACCAAAACAAATACCAGTATCGGAGCAACGGCTTTTAGTGCACCCACAAACAGCGTACCCAGTAGTCCCAATGCAATACCGATTCCTGGTGCTAGCCAACCAATCAATACTCCTAAAATTAAACCAATAATAATGAGCGGCACTAGCCCTATACGCTGGTACATCGCAATTAGTGAACGCATCTATACATCCTCGATTTAGTCAATACTCCAAATTATTTATAAACAGTTACCGCATTAACCTTGCTTAGAATACGCAATGTCCGCTCGGTTGCTTGGTCGCCATTTTGAAATAATTTGACTGTAAATAAGACGTTTATAGTGAAAACAGAAAATTAATCGAAGGATGGTAGCATTTTTTAAGATAAGCGCCTACCTTTACCACGAACCGGTATAGGCGGGTAAGGCGAAGGTAGAGACTTAATATGAAAAAATTGGCGGATATTCTCTGATGAGAAATCGTGATTTTTCGTGAGAAATTGAAGAGAAATTATGGTGCAGGCTGCAACTTAAACTTTAAAATGAGTTAGCTCATAGCCTAATTGTTGATAAGCTTTATACTTATTACGACCTTCTTCAACACTGGTCGCATCAGGTTTTATCAGCTCAAGCACTCGAGTTGGTTGCGCGTTACTGGTCGCTGCCATAAAAGTATTCACGGGACGTATCGTAGTATTAAGCACGATTCCCTTAAAGTCGGCTGGCATATAGTTGCCAAGTAGGACAGGTGCTAGCGATTCATTATCAGTATTGGCAGTAGCAGCATCCACATCGGTGCTTTCAGTATCAGTACCTTGTGTACCCGTATCCAAAAGGCATTGATGTGGTATAAAGCTCGTGGCCTCTTGTGCCCAAAGTGCTTCATCAAGCGACGATAGTAACGCATCATCTTCGATAAGAATCAGCAGTGACTGCGTGCTTTTATTGAGCGCCGTTTGGGTCAATTGACAAATAAAGCCCAAGAAATCTTGGGCTTTACTCTCGCTTAAAACATAAAAGCTAATTTTCATAAAGTGCTTTTCATAAAGTGATTTTCATCAAATAGTTTTCATAAATTGACTGTCATTGATTGACTAAACCATGTCTGCGCTATTTTTTAGATATTGCATAAATAGTGGTACTGGACGACCAGTTGCAGCTTTGTCTTTACCTGAGTTCCATGCCGTGCCAGCGATGTCTAAATGCGCCCATGCTTGACCTTCTTCTACAAAGCGAGACAAGAAGCAAGCAGCAGTGACAGCACCTGCACCTTTACCACCGATGTTTTGCAAATCAGCGATAGGTGATTCTAGCTGCGCTTGATATTCATCATCTAACGGCATATGCCAGATGAGGTCACCTGATAAGTTACTGGCATTTTCTAAGTCAAACAACACGTCTTCATCATTACTAAATACGGCCGAGCGAACACTACCGAGTGCAACCACACAAGCGCCGGTCAAGGTTGCAACATCAATAATTGCTTTTGGCTGATAACGCTGCACGTAGCATAAAGTATCTGCCAATACTAAGCGACCTTCGGCATCAGTATTCAAGATTTCAACTGATAGACCGTTCATTGCTTTGACAATATCGCCTGGGCGAGTAGCATCACCTGATGGCATGTTTTCAGCACAGGCTAGCGCGCCGACTACGTTGATTGGTAGACGCGCTTCACACAATGCTTTGATTGTGCCAAGTACTGAAGCTGAGCCACCCATATCAAACTTCATCTCATCCATTGCTGCACCGGGCTTGATAGAGATACCGCCTGAATCAAACGTTACGCCTTTACCGACCAATACGATAGGGGCATCATCATTTGTTGCTTGCACATTCGCATCCGCATCGTTGTTTTTAGCCGCTTTTTTGGTTGGCAGTTTATCAGCCAATGCTTTTAGACCGCCGCTGACTTTAGCACTGCTAGTCGTTGTTTTGGTAGAACTAGCATCACTACTGAAGTTAGACTTACCACGGTACTCCATGAGTACGAGCTTGCCTTCTTTGGTAGAGCCTTGCGCAACTGCTAAGAAACAATGCATACCTAGCGCTGACATCTCATCTTCGCCCAGTACCTTAACGGTTAGTAGGTCAGGATAGGTCGCTGCAAGTTCTTGGGCTTTTTCTGCCATGTAAGCTGGGAAGCAGATGTTACCTGGTTCATTGGCTACATCGCGAGTCAGGCTCTGACCTGCAAACACTGATTGTGCAAATGCTAGTGCAGGCTGTAATGCAGCATCAGCAACTAGGTAGATATCAGTTAGTACAGGCGTTGCTTGCTCAGATTTGTATTTATCAAAGCGGTAGCTCGCTGCCAACAGATTAAGAGCGAATTGACCGAAGTGATTTTCTTCTAGAGCATCACCCAATGCGACAGTGATAGAAGACACACGCTTTTGCGTACTGCTATAAATAGTGTTAGCAATTTTCTGCAGGACAGTATTGTTAAACTTATCTGTGTTGCCCACACCGACTAGTAATAGTTGTACAGGGTTTTGCTTGGTGGTTTTTTTGTCGCCTGCCAATGCATAATCGACAACCGTTTCACCAGCCTTACCTTTGAAGTGTGACACGTCAATCAATTGCTCAATACGTGCAGTGTAATCAGTCAGAGCAGATTCAGCTAAGATTTTTTTCTTGTCATCGACTAAAACAACCAGACAAGCTTCATCTTTGCTCTTTGCTTCTTTTTTTAGAATTTTTTGTGTATGAGTCTTTGGTAGGTGCTGAGATAATTTAATATTCATATAGTTATCCTTATTAGAGTTATGAAAATTGCAGGATTTGTGTGATTGCTTGTACCTGTCAGATTATTAGATTATTTGGTCTATCGAGCAACCACAATAGTGTAGCATATTGCGATGACAGTGCGCAGTTAGCAAGTCTTGGGTAATGAGTTTGACCCATTCTGCTGTACCCATTTACACAATCATTTAATACTGTATCAATGGTTTATGGTGAGTGAAATTAAGTAAAATAGTTAACTAGCCGTTAACCAATTCATCCGTTGTTACCAATGCGCTAAATCTATCTTGTAGTGCTGCCATTGCTGTGTCATGCATGACGTCGGCGCTTATCGTTTCTTTTGTGGCACTAGGTAGATCACGAGTGGCACAGGCGTCATGGCACACAAAGTTTTGAAAACCCAAATCAAATGCGGCGCGGGCGGTTGAGCTGACACACATATGGCTCATAAAGCCAGCAAATATAATTTGCTTTTTCTGTGCTGCTTTAATAAGTGCTTGAAGCTGGGTGTCGTGAAAAGCATTAGGATGCTTTTTGGCAATTACTGTTTCGCCATCATGCGGCTTTAATAGCTCGACAATCTCGATGTTGGGTGACAATGGATCGAAGACATTACCATCCTCCGGGCCGTGATGCATGATATGAAAGACAGGGATATCTTGCTGACGGGCTTTATCCAGCAGTAGGCGTGCGTTTGCGATAGCTTTAGCGCCAGCTTGTCCTAATGGCATGGCACCATCGACATATTCATTCTGATAATCGATAAGGACGATAGCGCAATTGGACCAATCAAGCGTATCAAATGAGCCACCAGCGAGCTCAAGTAAGGTAGAGGGTATAGACGTGGTTTTATTCACAAGTTTTATTCTCCGTATGGCATAAACATATTTTTTGAATATTCAACAGATGTTATTTAGTCTAGCAATTAATCTTAGTCACCCGCATTTCATGATACGAATGACAAACAAACCTTTCTAAAATAAATAAAGCAAAACGTCACAACAGAAGCGCGGACAACTTAAACGTTACTACAAGCCTCACTGTTAATATGATTGATAACGAATATATCTTTCATTTGCTGCCTTATGGTCTATCATCTACTGTATGGGATGGGCTATCAGCAATAAGAATGTAATGTTTCCAAACACATTTCACCGCCATTTTTAGGCAAAACATGCTAGCATTAGCGGTTATCTTTATCGCCAGTATTTATAGGGTGTCGCTAACAAGTGACGCTGTTATTTTTATACCTGCTTAAGTCTCTGACTGAGCGGTGCTGTCCCTATAATACGCAATTATCGCGCTTGAATTTGTCAGTACTCTGTCAATAATTGTGTAATTAATGAGTGCGAATACCAATCCTTTTTAAGAGTGCCTATTGTGATATTACGCCGCTACATGACCCAACAAGTTGCCTCAACCACTGCTCTGGTATTGGGGTTTTTAGTGGTGATGATGCTCGGTGGTCGTTTGATACGTTACTTTGGCATTGCAGCAGAGGGTAACCTAGATATCAGCTTGTTATTTACCATCATTGGTTATAATTTACCGTACTTTTTAGAGCTGATTCTACCTTTAGCCTTTTTTATCGCGCTAATGCTAGTGTTTGGACGCTTGTACGTCGATCAAGAAATGGCCGTCATCAATGCCAGTGGCGTCTCGCGTGGCAAGCTTGCCCGCTTGATAACGCCCTTGATATTGGCACTGTTCATCGGTGAAGCCGCGCTCTCAATTGTCGGAAAACCGTGGGGCGTACGCTCTTCTGAGAGTGTTTGGCAGCAGCAAGCGTTGACCAGTGCTTTTGATTTGATACGTCCGAATGAATTTATCAGTAGTGGCAATTATCATTTGTATGTGGGCAGCTTGAGTGATGATAAAAAACAATTACAGAATGTGATACTTATTCAGTCCGAACCTGAAGCAAAGGGTAGTGCTGCTAAAAAGACAGCGGTTGATACCAGTAACAGTATCGACCCAGAAACGGCAGAATCATTAGATATACCAGACCTACCAGCCGCTGTTATCAATTCTAATATTAGCAAAGACACCATCACACTCGCTAATCGTGCTGAGCAAGTAGACACGGGAGATAGCGGGGTGACCCAGTTGGATTTATTCCAAGGTCGCCGTTATGAGGTTGGTGCAGGCAGTCTAAAATACAATCAAGTGGGCTTTGATCGTTATCGCATCACGTTGACTGAATCATCCAAAGAAGCGGTAACCGAAGACAATATCGAAACGCAAGAGATAGGCCCATTATGGCAGGCGGCGACTGGTAGCGGGCAAGTGAGCAATACCAATGCACTACGAGCAGCACAAGGTGAGCTTGGGTATCGTTTTGCCTTACCGTGGTTGATGATTATCGCGCCTATGTTGGCCGTACCACTCGCGCAAGTACGTCCGCGTCAGGGTCGCTGGTTACGCCTGTTCCCCTCAATTCTATTATTTGTCAGCTGTGCACTGGGTATTATTTCACTCAAAAATGCCGTAAGTAAAGGTAGTGTGAGTGTATGGGCTAATGCATGGCTGGTGCTTGGATTTATGGCACTAGCGCTTTATCTGAACTGGGGCAGCCGTGTGCAACATCGATTACGCTTTCGCAAACAAGAGAGTAAGCCACTAACGGTTATCGACAGTCAGAGTAATGGCTCACTAGGAGGACAACCTTAATGAGTGCTTTATTCTCTAAATCTCAGAATGCTAAGTCTCCAAACCCTAAAGCTAAGTTTGCCAAAAGACCTGCCAATCTAAAAGTCCTTAGTCGCTACGTCAAACTTAATGCATTGCTCGCGATTATCGGCGCAGTTTTAGGTCTGTGGGCTTTGCAACTGGTATTCTCTTATTTGTCAGAGCTTGATTCACTAGATGACAGTTATACGATGGGTCAGGCGATTAAGTATATTTTTTATCGCTCGCCTTACTTTTTAGAGCAGTTTATTCCAACAGGTGCATTACTCGGTGCTGTAGTAGGCTTGGGCTTACTCGCCAACAAAAGCGAGCTAGTGGTGATGCGCGCGGCTGGGGTGAGTGTCTATCGCATCGTCGGTTGGGTGCTACAGCCCGCAATGATTTTCGTGTTAATCGCATTGGCGATCAATCAGTTTGTCTTACCTTCTTCTAATCAATTGGCAAAAGAGATCAACGATGCAGATAGCCGTTCGTTGGTCACTTCGGTACGTGGCTATTGGACAGTGCAGCCACGTTTTGCGCGCGCAGAAGATGGCGGCACGACACCTGATGGTAGCGACGTTCTGTATATTGATTATGCCGATGTACAAGGCAATATCGGTGAGGTAAAGCGCTGGCATTTGGATAATAATGGCAGCTTGCAAACGGCTGTTCATGCGGAAGATGGACAATATATCGGTCGCGAACCACTTGATACCACTACTGATGAACCAAGCGAGCAGTATCGTTACGAGTGGCAGCTGAATAATATGACCAAACTGAATATCGGTCAGGGTTTTGATAGTAGCCAAGCCATCTCACCGTCGGATACTTTAAGTCTGCCATTTGCCCCTGAATCTGTGTATTTACTCACTCGTAAGGCAGAGGATTTATCTCTGACCCAGTTGTATGAGCATCGTCAGTTTATGGGCCAGCAAGGCACACGCTCCTTAAGTCATGAGCTGGCATTTTGGCAAAAGCTGCTATCACCGTTGTCTATTTTATCATTGGTGATCGTCGCCTGCTCATTCGTTTTTGGCTCATTGCGTACGCATAGCTTAGGCTTGCGTATTGTGGTGGCGCTATTGTTTGGCCTGCTGTTTAGTTATGTGCAAGATTTAGTTGGTTTTGTCTCGCTCGCGACAGGATTTTCGCCATTATTGATGGTGCTGCTACCGATCATCGCTAGTGCGATATTGGGCGGCTATTTGCTCAAACGGCAGATGTAGCCAGATATCATTTGCCATAAAGAAGCCCGCTAAAACATAGTGTTTTAGCGGGCTTCTTATTTGTGCAGCTTTCAAAAATTTATACTATTCACAAAAATTAGAGTAGCAAGGAAAAAGAGCGCAAGTACTACGCATTGTAGGCTAAGCGACTTTGGCACAGCTAATCGTATTTTTGGCGGTTGGTATTAGTCTTTAGTTGCCATGGTAATGGTGTATGTTTTACCTTGTTTGACCTTATCGCTGTTGCCAAATACCTCGGTAAATGAACGCTTCACAAACTGGCGCAAACCATTGATAGTCACGACATAAAAACGGCCGCCTTTACGCATGCGTGCATAAGCATCGAGGAAATACAGATAATGCTGCTCTTTACCTACTTTGGCTGGCAAGTTTGACATCACGAGGCTAAAGTCTTTTTCTTTTGCCACATGATTGAAGCCATTTGATAAATGCACATCGACATTTTTCAGACCGTTTTTCTCACAGTTACGGCGCGCATATTCTACTGCCATAAAGTCTTTATCAATCAACGTATGCAGACCATTTGGACATTCACGCGCTGCCGTCATACCCAATACACCGTAGCCGCAACCTAAATCGATAGAATCATCGTCAGCTTCAAAGTCAATATAATCAAGCAGCATCAAGCTACCATCATCAAGCTTTTGTGGTGAAAAAATGCCCCACGTGGTCGAAAAATCAAACGGCTTTCCCAGTACATCTTGGCGAAAGTTAATGTCTTCGCGCCAGTGTTGGGCATTTTTTAATAGGTCAGCAGGTGGTCTATGGCTCATGAGATTCTCAGATAATGGATAAGTAAAAGGCGGTGCGTTGCTCAGTTATACAGCGTGCACATCATACGCGTATTGTAGCGAGAATTAAAAGAGATTGCAGCTAGGGATTATTGACGTTTTATAACGCTAATCGCGTTTCTTACTTGTATCTACCTTGATGCTAGCAAGATGACTATTAATAGTGCTAGTTATACTTTAATCGAAAAAAATTTAGTGTGGATAATAAGCCATATAGTAGTTTTGGTTTATGAGCGTGGATTTTGCCATAGATGTACTGATATCTATACTCTTATTACTATGGAGTAATTAATCACCTTTTATTAATGTATATCGGGCATCATAGTGAGCGTATAGAAAAGGTTTACCGCCCTCTTTTTCTGTTACTTTTGCTTGTAATAAGAACTTAGTACCTACAGGGTGAGGCTTTCTCATTTTTAACGAACACTCGACGTTCATATTCGTATCAAGTCCTTGTCCTTCGATTGGACGAGCTCTAATTCTTTTTGATGAACCACCTTTGATATTTTCGTAAGTCTCGATAATTACTTCTCGATAGTGAATCATTTTATAATCTCAACCTTTCTTTTAGCTTCACATGTTTTTTAAGGAGTCTAAGCTCTTTCTTATATTAGAATCATTTGGATCTATAGTCAGAGCATCTTCATAACATTTTCTCGCAGAAGAAAACTCTCCTATGTCCGCCATTAAAGCCCCTAAATCGATATAGGCGTCCACAAAATCAGGCTCTATATCAATTGATTCTTGATAGTATTCAAAAGCTTGAACCAAATCACCTTGAGCGAAAAAATTCGAAGCCCACAGATAACAATCTCTGGCTATGCGATAGCTACTGTCTATTTCATTCGCCTGACCGTAGAGTGTAAAAGCGCCTTGATAGTTCTTCTTATAAAACTCAGCATTTCCTTGGCATTCTAAAATAGCGATAGCTGGCAAATTTGAATTTTTCAACATATTGTAACCAGTTTCAAAGTCCAAGTTTTTAAAGTGTTCAGTAATCTTTCTGACAAAACTTTGATTGTTATTATTGGTCATAAATTTTATCTCTCAGTCTCAATTCTATCCCCTCGGATGATGCTCCGCATGTAATTTCTGCAATCTTGCCGTTGCCACATGAGTATAGATTTGCGTGGTTGATAAATCACTGTGCCCTAGCAATAATTGCACGCTACGTAAGTCTGCGCCATGATTCAGTAGATGCGTGGCAAAAGCGTGACGCAGTGTATGCGGTGATAACTCTTTGTCTATACTGGCGACTTTGGCGTACTTTTTGAGTAAATACCAAAAGTTCTGCCGTGTCATATAGCCACCTTGAGCCGTTAAAAACACCGCTTGGCAATTTCCTGATTTCAAATGCGCAATCAAATCACCACGAGCATGCGTTAGATAATCCTCTAGCGCATCGTTTGCATATTCGCCTAATGGCACCAGTCGTGTTTTATTACCTTTCCCTGTGATTTGTAGCCAGCCAGCGTTTAAATTCACTTGCTCTAATGAGAGATTAATCAACTCGCTCACACGCAGACCGCAGGCGTATAGCACCTCTAACATGGCTTTATCACGGAGACCGAGCGCGGTGCCGGTATCAGGTGCGGCAAGTAGATTATCGACGTCAGCCTCGGCTAAGTCCTTTGGCAGCGGACGTCCGAGTTTTGGGCTTTTGATACGCTCGCAAGGATTGTCTTCACGCAGATTACTGGCAATCATCCACAGATAAAACTGACGCAAGCTTGAGAGCATGCGTGCTTGGGTACGTGGGGTTTTGCCTTCTTGAGTGAGTGTTGATAAGCAGTGCAGCACATCATCAGGCTGCCAGCGTGTCAAGGCAATAGGATTGGTCAGCTCGCAGGAGCGTAGGTCGCGGACATACGCATTACGAGTACGAGTCGCTAGACCACGTGCCAGCATGGCTTGACGAAACTCAGTCATATAACTGGGTTCGTCATCTACTGCCAGCGCCTTAGGTTGGCGCTGTTGCACGGCACGATCACGACTCATAACTCAATACTCGATGGTTGACTGTTAGATAAGCGTTAGACACCATAATGAAGTGATTTCAGCACTACGCGCGACATGTAGAGGGTCGGTATCATCTTGGCTGCGACCGTGCTTCGCTTTTGTATCGAGACGATATTTCACTGCCAATCCAGCATCGGCAAACAAGTTTAATAACTCATCACGGGTGCGCAGTTGCAGGTGCTCAGCTAAGTCCGACATTATCAACCAAAGCTCTCCGTGCTCAGCTAAATGCTGTTTTGCACCCTGCAACACCCCACGCAACATCGCGCTATTGGCATCATAGACTGCATATTCGAGCGGTGAGCTTGGCTTAGTAGGTAACCAAGGCGGATTACAAACAATGAGATTAGCGAGTGGCGCATCAGTCGGATACAAATTCGCTTGCTGTAACTGTACGTTGGATAACGTCAAACGCGCAAAGTTTTCGCTAGCACAGGCCAAAGAACGCGGATTTAAGTCAGTGGCTATTACTTGTGGAACACCGCGCTGCGCTAAGATAATGGCCAATAAACCCGTGCCAGTACCGATGTCATAGGCGACATCATGGATCGCTGGTAGCGGTGCATCGAGCAACAGTTGTACATACTCATGACGGGTTGGCGCAAACACACCATAATGTGGGAAAATCGATAACCCTAAGCTGTCTATTGGGACGCCTTTTTCGCGCCATCCTGCCGCGCCAAGTGCGCCTTGCAAGTCACGGAATGACAGCACGCAAGACTCATCCACCGCTTTATCTAACGGGCCAAACGCTGCTGTACAGGCCGCACTGACATCAGGTGCGCGGCGTAGTTGGCTGACATAACTGGCATCAAGCTCTAGTAGCAAACGGCTCAATATGCGTGAGCGCTGAGCTTGAAGTTGACGCTGCTGATGAAATAAGTTGGGAATGCCTTTAATCTTTGCTGTGTTAGGTTTATTCGCCGCTTTCTTAATCTTACGCTGTTCAGATCGTTCATTCGTGCGATCTATGCGACGACCAAGTGCTTGTAGCAATTGTCGTGCATTATGAAAGTCACCGCGCCATAGCAGTGATGTGCCTTCGCAAGCCAAACGGTAAGCGTCATCTGCGGTCGTTGTATCATCGACCAATACAACGCGCGCAGGTGGCATATGATTGCTTTCAGACAACCAAAGAGCATTACGTAGAGTTTCGTTTTCTTGCCATTGTACATACTGCTTTTCTGTTTGTAACACGTAGTAGCCTACCTTTTGTGAAAGATATATCTCGTATAAATCAAAGATATCTTTATATTGTTTGTTGTGCTGTCAATGTTTTGCTGTGATTAGAGCTTTTCTGCGGTAACTTGAGTGCATTTAAGCGCTTTTTTTCTTAACCAAATAGCGATAAAGCGTCACGCTCATAGGTGCAGTATCATCACTATCGACCTTGATTTCATCAGGGTCAGTATCTAAGCTCACGTTCTCAGCCAGCGTTTCTTGAGTCAATAGTTCGTGACCCAAATGACGACAGAAATTAGGAATATCACGAGTGGTAGCAGGATCAGTGGCCAGTATTTCAATCACCTCACCACTGTCTGCTTTGCGTATGACTCGATGTAACATCATCACAGGCTCAGGGCAAATAAGCCCTTGCGTGTCCAGATGATGGCTGATAGAAATATCTGTTATTGAAGTTGTCATAATTGTTTTAATAAACCTAAGAGATAAGTTTGATAATGGATAGTTTGTTGATATGCTTATTAGGATATACTTTCTGATTTTTCTACAATCTCTGTCTCTAGCGCTTCGTCAGTATCAGGCAAATCAGCCACTTCTAAAAAGTTAAAAAAGCGCTTAAAGCTCACTTTGAATAAAAAGGCCACACCCAGCCAACAGGACAATCCTAACCATGCGGTATCGGCAAATAATAGCCCACCAATCAATATAATGGTCGATACGCCGATACTCATGGCAATCATCGACGGTTGGTTCAAACGATAACGATAAACGACTAGAGCATCATAAAGGGTAATGGGAATCGTGAGTGCAACCAAGGCATATGGCAAATTATAAAATAGTTGATAAAGCAGTTGGTTATCATGAAAGGCTTTAATACTAGCAATGGTACCAAAGACCATAAACGCAAAGATAGCAGCATAAATGAGATAAATTGCGACTTGGTTTGCACGCTGTGCGCCTTTAATGCGGGCAATGGCAAGCGGAGAAAAACCATGTTGCGATTTATTTTGCGTGGATTGGTCTGAAACAGTAGTCATAATAATCAGTCATTTATCCGTTTGGATGGTATAGCAGAAATTATTGGCATAGGAGTGGCAAGCTGGTTGCTAAGCTAATCTGCTTTGATTGCATCGATGGCAATACTACTATTCGGATCAGCAAAGTACGTCGACATCAGGATACATGCAGAAATATCATCAATAGGGTCACGCTCGTTTTTGATCCAGCCATTGTCCCAAGCGATTTCTCGTGCTGCGACTGAAGTCAGGCGTTCATCACAGAGTGAAACTACTACGGGCAGATGCTGCTCCATAACTCTATGCGCTAGGCGACGAGCAAATTTATGCGCACGCTTAGACAGCATCGAGCTACTACCATCCATATTGAGCGGTAGGCCGACGACCACCTTTGACACGCCCCACACCTTGATAATACCGAGTAAATTATCCCAATCTGGTTGGCCATTATTCATCGCTAAAATATCAAAGGCACGTGCTGTCTCGGTAATGGTGTTACCAAGTGCCATGCCCATTTTTTTGACGCCATAGTCTAGGGCTAAGACAAGATGTGGCTTAACGGTCGCTTCAGCAATGCCAGTATCAATTTCACTACTGTCAACGCCATTATTTGTAGCATCTGCGCTATCTGTCATAAAAGTGCTATCTACCATAGTAACGGATGTATCCTGTTTTGATTTTTTATTTCTGTATTCATGGAACATCTGAGGTTAAGCGTGACCGATGTCACTGCTTAGGTAATCAAAGTTGATCCCGATTTTATCAGCGGCTATTTGCCAGCGCTCTTCAAATGGCGTATCAAACAATAAGTTTAGATCCGCAGGGCAGACCAACCAATCACCATTGTTCAATTCTTGATCCAGTTGTTTTTTGCCCCAGCTGGCATGACCCAAGCACAGCTGATAATGACCGACACCTTGACCTGCCGCGATGCGTTTAAGGATATCTTGACTGGTCGTGATGCAGACATTCTCTGAGATAGCAAAAGATGACGCCCATTCTGGCTGACCAGTATGCAGTACAAAGCCAACCTCCGGATACATAGGGCCGCCTTCTAATGCCAAATCTTCCATTACCTGTGGATCAGTGACCTCAATATCTAAGTCTTCTAGCAACTTACCCACATGTGATTGCTCTAATGGACGATTGATGACCAGGCCGAGTGCACCATGCTTATCATGACGGCAGATATATATTAGCGCCTGCTCAAACCTTGGGTCTGACAGCTCTGGCGCCGCGATTAAGAAATGATGAGTCAAATTGGTTTTAGACATAGAGACAAGCAAAACCTAATAATGAAGGGGAAAGACCACTATATGGCGATAGTGAGTAAAAAATCAACTAAAGCAAATATTTAGCCGTGATGTAGAGCTAATCATAAACCCAGAACGTTTACTTAACATCCGTTAATAAACTACGAGCGTGGTCACGGGTAACTTCAGTGATGGTCACACCACCAGACATGCGTGCCAGCTCATCAACTTGCGCACTATCGGTCAATATCAATAGCTCACTCTCAGTCTGCTCTTGATGATGCTTTTGTACCAAGATATGCTGATGCGCTTGCGCCGCTACTTGTGCTTGGTGGGTAATGGCTAATAGTTGCTGCGTACGGCCAAGCTCACGTAGTAACTCGCCGACGACTTGCGCTGTGCCACCACTGATACCGACATCGACTTCATCAAATACTAGCATTGGCTTGGCAGCGTTATTGTCCGCATTGGTTGCTTGCAATACTTGCATGACCAGTGCCATCCGCGACAGCTCGCCACCTGACGCAATCTTGTGCAGTGGCTGCATCGGCATACCGACGTTAGCACTGAATAACAGATCAATATCAAAACAACCTTGAGCACTATATTGGCTAGGATCTACTTTTTTGGTAAAGACGAATTCACAGCGGGCATTGGGTAGGGCCAGTGGTTGTAATTGTTTGATCAATTGCTTGCTGACAACTAGTGCAGCTTTAGTGCGTTCTTTATTTAACTGAGTAGCTAGTGTTAGATATTCTTGCCAAGCCTGTTCAATTTGTGCCGCCATTGCATCGCTACTTGGCTCGTTTTCTAATTGTTCTAATTGTGTTTCCCAGCCTTTTGCTTCCTCGATTAAATCACTCGCTGGCAAGCTATGCTTTCGTGATAAACGATGTCCTAAGCTGATAAGACTGTCTAGTGTTTGCAAGCGCTCAGGATCAGGCAGCTGTTGCTCTGCATAATCTGATAATAAGCCAGTTACTTCAGTGATTTGCTGCTGTGCTAAATGCAGCTGTTCAGACGCTTGCTCAAAGGTTTGGCTAACACTCATTTGGTTGTCACAGAGCTTAATAGCTTGCCCTAGTAGGGTCATGACATCTGGCTCATCCGTATCATTATCGAGCAGATGTAAGCCATGGCTGGCCTCTTGCATCAGTGCTTCTATATTAGACAGCTCTTCATGCTCTGCTTCGACTTCTGCATAATCGACGGCTAATAATGGGGCAATATCTGCTAATTGGCTTTGTAAAAGTTGGATACGATCTTGACGCTGGGCTTCACGACTGGCGATATCATCAGCACGGCGTTTGAGCTGCTGATAGGTTTGATAGCTACTGGCTGTTTGTAAAGCTAGAGGTGTGATTTGCGCCATCTCGTCCAACCATTTCACCACAAATTGCGGTTTAAGCAATGCTTGCTGAGCATGTTGGCTATGGATATTGACCAGTAATGTACCGAGACTTTTTAGCTCAGCCAAACTGACTGGTACACCATTTAACCATGCCTTTGAGCGCCCAGTATTGCTTAATTGCCGACGAATTAATACTTCAGGCTCTTCTAGCGCTCTATCATTTTTAGCGAACCAGTCAGCAATGACATGGTTGTCTTCTACATCAAACTGCGCATAAATATCTGCATGTGCAGCACCATGTCTGACCATGGCACTGTCTGCACGCTCACCCGCACACAGTGATAACGCATCAAGTAAGAGCGATTTGCCAGCTCCCGTTTCGCCAGTGATGACATTGAAGCCTTCAGCCACACTCAGCTCATGCTGAGCGATCAACGCAAACTGATGTAAAGTTAATGATACTAGCATCAACGCCTCTCATGATAGACAATGAGCTTCACTTATAAAACAGTAAAGCCATATCTAAAATAGGATTAATAAGAAAGTGAAATCGTTCAGGTACTAACACTAGGGCGTGTCTTCATTTTAAAAATGGTGATAAAAGTAAGATAAATTGCCGTCAAACAAGAAAAATAGTGCAGATAATATTGGGATATTAACTAGCTATTTGACGTGGTTTGGCAAGATTTAGCCATTTTTAGCCCATTTAGATGAATATCGAGTGAATTGAAGACATGCCCTAGCTAGATAACAATAATTAGCAAATATTATGGTGTTAAACGGGGTCAAATACAAATCTTAATAGTAATGAATAAAATAAATTGAAGAAAAAATATTATTAAAAAATTTGCAAAAGCTAATGGTTCGTCGTTGTCATTTACTGCTTAATATTAGCTATAAATTGAATAAGTTAATCAAATTCCAGTGATATATTAGCATTAAATATTCAGCTGCAAAGACATTCTAGAATGTGCATTAGATAAAATTTTCCTAACCGCTTTAACAAACTTTATAGATATAATGTGGTAGCATAATCTAACATAATGATAAACTCTTACTGGCTAGCTTTCATGTCTCATGTTACATGACAACGAGTCACAATACTTTCAAATTAAGCAGGTATAGTACTAAAGGTAAGAAACTCAGCTATGAGGATATATCGTCTTTGTAAAGCCTGCGCCCACAGCTAGAGCACAGGTTCTAGAACAATAGAAAACACAAATTAGAATCTATATTTTCTAAAATATACACTTTCACGGTACTCTACCCAGTTACTTATTTTTTAGTTTTGCAATAATTATTTGATAAGGAAGCCACTATGACAGCGGCGCAATTTACTAATGTAACAGTCAATGCTCAAGCAACGATATCTTATGATGGTCGTTGTTCTAGTCACACTATTATGTTCGAAGATGGTCGACATAAGACATTGGGCGTTATTCTGCCTTGTGATAACTTGGTTGAGCACTATCACTTTAGCACCAATACCTCTGAGCGTATCGAAATCATCGGCGGTGAGTGTGAAGTCAAAACAAATGGTGAAGAAGAGTTCAGTTACTATCGTGCAGGTCAGTCATTCGTGGTTGAAGGCAACAGTGGTTTTAACTTACGTACCGAAGAAATCGTACAGTATGTTTGTCACCTAGAAGGCTAATTTGATTGGCAGGTTTTGATCGAAACCTGCTGGTCAAAATCATAGTTTAGTGGCTTACCATTTATCATGCCAAGCACTTCTCATTCAAAAGAAATAAACAATACTGAATTGGCATTGTTTATTTCTTTTTCAATTGTCACACCCCTTTATTCACAGTGACTTGCTACAATTATTTCTCTATTCTTTTTCTGTTTTATCGCATTAGGCGTTGACCACCTTACAAACAATCACTTCATAACTAGTAGGCCTACTATGGCAAAACCTATTTACTTCTATGGTATTCATGCAATTGATGCCTTACTCGAACATCGTCCTCTTGATGGGCTTAGCTTGTTTGTGCAGCAAGGCCGCGAGACTGATAGCCATGTACAAGCGATCATGGCACAGGCAAGCGCAAATGGCATAAGCATCCAGCCAACGCAAAAAGACAATCTCACGCAATTATGTGGTAGCCCGCAACATCAAGGCGTCGTGCTAAATGCTCGTCCACTAGGCTTCGCTAACGAAGGTTTGCTCGATACTATCGTTGGGCGTGACCAGTGTTTGCTATTAGTCTTAGACCAAATTACCGATGCGCATAATTTTGGCGCTTGCTTGCGTACTGCTGTGGCGATGGGCGTGGATGCTGTGGTGTGTCCAAAGCATCATGCGGCAAGCCTAACACCAACGGTTGCTAAAGTATCCGTTGGCGCAGCGGAGATGATGCCGATCATCAGTGTTACCAATCTGGCTCGTACGCTATCACAAATAAAAAGTGCAGGTGTCTTTGTCTTTGGGACTGCGCTCAACGCGGATGCCAAGCCGATACATGCTGCTGACTTAACAGGTAAGACAGCTATTATCATGGGTTCAGAAGGGGAAGGCATGCGTCGCCTGACTATGGAGAGCTGCGATGAGCTGGTTTATATTCCGATGTCAGGGAATGAGTATGGCAACCTACAGAGTTTAAATGTGAGCGTTGCCACTGGTATGGCGTTATACGAAGTTAATCGGCAGCGAACTTTAGCTGCTGGGCCAGTATAAGATATTCTTGATGTAGTGGTTCTAATTTTGAGTATAGATCTGCAAGATTACTTTCATTTAGCACCACATCATCAGCATGGCGATTGCGCTCTTCGCGGCTTAGTTGATTGAGCATAATGGCTTTAATCTTTTGCACGCTTTGCTCGTCACGCTGACTGGCACGTGCAAGCTGCGTGTCTTCAGTGGCATCCATTACTAGAATACGTTGGCATAGATTCGCCAGTCCTGCTTCTGCAGCTTCGATGAGCAGTGGTGCTGACAACACTATATAAGGTGTGGTACTAGCCGCTAACTGAGCTTTTGCTGTCTCGCGTATCGCAGGATGAGTGATTGCTTCTAGTTCAATTAATGCATCAGGATGTGTGAATACGTGCGTTCTTACGGCCGCTCGATCCATTGATCCATCACCATTCAATACCCAATCACCAAATTTCTTCTGGATTTTTCGCAAGGTCGAACTGTCTTTAGCAACGATTTCATGGGCAATGACATCGGCATCAATAATATCAATACCTTGCTCAGCGAACCAAGCACTAGCAGCAGACTTCCCACTGCCGATACCACCTGTCAAACCGACTACTAGTGTCTTACTTTTAGTTTGCAGGCTTTGCGATTGATGCGAGTAGGGTGAAGAATTGATTGTGTATTTTGACATAATGATGACTTATCTGATTGGTATGATAATAGTAGCAGTTGCCAATTGAAAAATATAGCTTTCAAGTAGGACATTTAAAGGCTGATAGTTTGCTGTCCTAACCTGTTTTTTTTGTCACACACTATTAAGGATACATACCGAGATACCAACTGACAATCTCTGAGCCATATAACAAAGCAACGATACCTGCAATAGCGATGTAAGGACCAAAGGCGAACGGTTTACTCTCACCTTGTTTTTTCATTAGGATAATCCCAACAATTGACCCTAGCAACGAAGATAGTAAAATAATCAACGGTAACATCATCGGACCGAGCCAAGCCCCTAATACTGCTAAAAGCTTGAAGTCTCCTTGTCCCATACCATGTTTTTTAGTGATAAGAAAAAATATCTTAACCACTACCCATAATGATAAAAAGCCAAGCAATAAACCCCAAATTGACTGAGTTGGTGAGACAAACCAGCCTTGTGAGTTCACGGCCAATCCTAAACCTGCTAAAGGAAAAGTTAAGCGATCTGGTAGTAACTGAGTATCAAAATCGATGCCTGTTAAGGCAATAAGCGTCCATACTAACAGTAACGCTGACAATCCAGAGGCACTGACCCCAAACTTATAAATCACTAACACTGACAGTAGCGCAGTGACCAACTCAACGATAGGATAACGCAGACCGATAGAAGCCTTGCAGTCTGAGCAATGTCCGCGTAGTACCAACCAGCTAATCAAGGGTATGTTTTCATACCACTTAATTTTATGACTACAATGAGGGCAGCGTGAGGCAGGCAGGCTCAAAGTAATAGGTTGGTCAGCGGCTGCAATATTTTTTAGAGGTAGAGTATGTTCATGTGGCAAGTCTACTTGCTCAGACATAAACTGGCTGCACTCTTGTCGCCACCCATAAAGCATCATTAGTGGTATACGATGAATCACCACATTCAAAAAGCTGCCAACACAAAGACCTAATAGACCAAATACGACTAAAGCCATAGCCATATTATCTTGCAGTAGCTGTATAAATTGCATGAAATAGCAGTCCTTTAATTCGCTTTTAACCTACCACTGCACCTAATTGGAAGATAGGCAAATACATTGCAATTACCAAGCCACCAATCAATATCCCTAATACAGACATGATTAGGGGCTCCATTAAACTGGTTAATCCATCAACTGCATTATCAACTTCGTTTTCGTAATAGACGGCCACTTTGTCGAGCATTTCCTCTAAGCTTCCAGATTCTTCACCGATACCGACCATTTGAATAGCTAAACTTGGAAAAAGATTAGTTGAGCGTATCGAAAATTGTAATTGTTGACCAGTGGATACGTCATTTTTAATTTGTTGAGTCGCATTGTAGAATACAACGTTATTGGTGGCACCAGCAGTAGAGTCTAGAGCATCAATAAGCGGGACACCGGCGGCAAAGGTAGTAGACAAGGTACGTGAAAAACGCGCAATAATTGCCTGATAAGCGATATTGCCAAATATTGGTGCCTTAAGTACTGCGCGGTCTAAAAAATCTCGAAATTTCTTAGAGCGTTTTTTGGCTTCTGAGAAACTAATGATTGTGCCACCAATCATGATGATTAAAGCGAACCACCATGCTTGCATCCACTCAGACATGGCAACCACCATTTGTGTAAATGCAGGCAACTCTGCACCAAAAGATTCAAACAATCCAGAAAATACGGGTACTACTTTAACTAGCAAGATAACAGTAACAATAATAGCAACCACAATAACTGCAATCGGATATTTCATGGCTTTTTTGATTTTAGCCTTGAGTAATTCACTTTTCTCCTTGTAGGTCGCAACCCGTTCAAGCATGGTTTCAAGGGAACCTGACTGTTCACCAGAGTCGATAAGAGAGCAAAAAAGATCATCAAAATAGCGCGGATGGTTACGCAGTGCAGACGCAAAAGTACTACCCGCCTCGATATCAGATTTTATTTGTAGTACCAAGTCTTTCATACTAGGGTTATCAAGTGAGTCAGCGACAATCTCAAAAGATTGTGTCAGTGGTACACCTGCTTTCATCATCGTTGCTAACTGCCGTGCAAAAATAGCAATATCAATAGCTTTAATAGACTTTTTGAAGGTATAAAGAGGCTTAGGCTTCTTCTTAATGCCTTTAACAGAGATGCCCTGCTTACGCAAAGTTGCTTTCGCAAGCTCTAAACTACGACTAGTCGTTTCACCTTTTACTTTCTGTCCGCGTCGGTTCACCCCGTCATAGACAAAGTCTAACAGCATGTCGGTCTTCGCTTTTGCCATGATACTACCCTCAAATATTGTCTAATATAGATATTGCAAAGATGTATAACGATGCCTGACTCACTAAGTAAGAGTGGCATACTTTATTTTAACGCAAAAAACCAGTATATATCTGTTTTATATTTAAGTATATCTGGTAGGTAATATTGCTAGTTTCTAAAAGTCTGAGCTAATGAAGCAAAGACTCATAATAAATAAAGTATTTATGTGCTAAAGATAGCTACTCCGAGGTCACGCGCATCATCTCTTGGATACTGGTTACGCCTTGTAGTACTTTCAAAATACCAGAGCGGCGTAAGTCTCGAAAACCATTTTTAAGAGCCGCATCTTTAATGTCTATCGCATTACCATCTTCCATGATAATTCGTGAAATATCTGGGCTAACTTTCATGACCTCATAAACACCCACACGGCCTTTATAACCTTCACGACATTCATTACAGCCAACTGGCTCATAAATGATGCTATCCGGATTGTCTAAATCTGTATCAGTAAAACCGAGCTCGAGCAGGCTCTGCCGCGGAATATTGATAGGTTTTTTACAGTTTTTACATAAGCGGCGTGCCAATCGCTGGGCAATAACTAAATTGACTGACGTCGCGATATTAAATGAAGCCACACCCATGTTACGCAAACGAGTCAATGTCTCCGGCGCTGAATTAGTATGCAAAGTCGAGAGTACCATGTGGCCCGTTTGAGCTGCTTTAATTGCAATCTCAGCCGTTTCAAGGTCACGAATCTCACCAACCATTACAATATCGGGATCTTGACGTAGAAAAGATTTAAGTGCATTGGCAAAGGTTAAGCCTACTTTAGAATTAACGTTGACCTGATTGATACCTTCTAGATTAATCTCGACTGGATCTTCGGCGGTAGAAATATTTGTCGCCCCAGTATTTAAAATATTAATACCTGTATAGAGTGAGACCGTTTTACCAGAGCCAGTTGGCCCCGTAATAAGTAACATACCTTGTGGTTTATTAAGCGCTTCCAAAAACATCTCTTTTTGGTCGGGTTCATAGCCCAAAGCCTCAATACCAAGCATGGCAGATGAAGGATCTAAAATACGTAAGACGATTTTTTCGCCAAATAAGGTTGGCAAAGAGTTTACTCGAAAATCAATGGCCTTGTTTTTAGACAGTTTTAGTTTAATACGTCCGTCTTGCGGCACACGTCGCTCTGAGATGTCCATTTGCGACATTACTTTTAAGCGTGCTGCAATTTTACCTGCCAGCTGTACAGGAGGGTTAGCCATGCTTTGCATCACACCATCGACACGAAATCGCACACGATATGTCTTCTCATACGGCTCAAAATGTAAATCGGAGGCACCCATCCGAATCGCGTCAACCAGCATCTTATTGACAAACTTTACAACAGGCGCTTCATCCACACTATCAGTAAGCTTGGTTTCTCCTTCACTCTCGTCATCTTCACCATCGTCAAATCCAACGTTCAAATCACTGTCATTGAAGCTATCGAAATTTTGCATGGTATCAGCGTAAAGACTTTCAATACGCTTCTTTAGCTTATCTTCTTCAACGACAATGGTTTCAATAGACAGCCGCGAATTAAAAGCAATGGCATCGATAGCATCAACGCGAGTGGGATCACTCAACGCGACAAATAATCGTTGACCTCGTTTAAATAGTGGCAGCGCATTAAATTTGCGAACGATTTTTTCGTCTACTAAATCTTTTGGAACGACATCATTGTTTAAGGCATCAAGGTCGAAGAGAGGGTCGCCAAATGCTTGTGATAGCATCTTAGCAAGATGATAAGCATCGGCGAGTTTGTGATCTACTAAATAAGATACGAGTCCTATTTGTTGCTGTTGCGACTCAGACTGTGCAGTTTTCATGTTTGCTTCGCTAACAATACCTTCGCTGATTAGCTGATGCGCTAAACCACCATACTTATTAGATGTGATAGACATTACGACCTCTCCTTGATACCAAGTATTCTGTGTATTTAGCTGAAATTTAGATACTATTTATAGTCTTTGACAGACACATTTTATCAGTCATCATTGCCCCTTGGACTGTTGCTAATGAAAATTGATGAAAAGGTGCTTTTGTAAGAGGTTCAACAGACAGTTGTCTTTAATAGTATATGTCACCATTGGCTTAATACATCAGATGACTAATCATAGTTTTTTATATGTAGATGCAATAGTATAGAACTTTACTTTAGTTTAAAAACTTTATATAGAGTATTAAGCGACTAGCCCGTAAAAAAAATCACTTATAATAGTGTCATTTTAGCACTTGTTTTAAATAGCCTGTTTCTTTGCGGATAGCAGGATACTATAGCACTTGTGAATTATTTGTTATACTGGCGCGCATATTAGCCGAATTGGCAGGAATACATGAGACAGGGTAGATGAGTATGAAAGCTTGGGTAATAGGTAATTGGAAACAGAATCCAGCCGCGAGTCAAGACGTCAATACGTTGTTAGAGAACTTATTGACAGTAATAGATAGTGGAGCAGAGGCTGGTACTGAGCTTTCAAATAGTCATTGCAACTTAATGGTGGCACCAAGCTGTATTCACTTAGCAGCTGTCAGTACTCGTTTAAAAGGTACGCCTATATTGTGTGCTGCACAAAACATTAGTGCTCATAGTGCGAGTACAGGTGCATATACAGGCGATTGCTCTGCACAGCAAGTGGCTGACACGGGTGCAATGTGGACATTACTTGGTCATTCTGAGCGCCGTCAGTATCATCAAGAGTCTAATGAGTGCTTATTGCAAAAAATGACTCACGCATTAACGCAAGACTTAGGTGTGGTACTTTGTATCGGTGAAACCCAAACGCAATATGATGCAAATCAAACACTAGAAGTAATCGATGGCCAATTATCCGTCATCAAAGACTTATTGGTTCAGCAACCAGATATAGCTGCTTCATTATCTGATCGTCTGATCATTGCTTACGAGCCTGTATGGGCAATTGGTACAGGTAAAGTACCGACCGTGATGGAGGTCAGTAAAACACATCAGCATATAAAGCAGACAGTTGCAGGTTTTGCGGAGGAGTTAAATGAAATGACTGTCTTATATGGCGGTAGTGTCAATGCCGATAATGCAGATAGCTTCGCTGCCGACTCTATGATCAATGGTGCATTGGTTGGCGGCGCTTCATTAAAAGCAGAGAGTTTTCTGGCGATTGCCAATGCATTTAGTCGTGCTAACACTTAGGCCTTAATATAGCCTTTATATATAAAGCTCACTATCTGTATGTAAAGTGTGTTTATCAGTTGGCAAAAGTAGGTTTAACAGTGCCCTTGCAATCGTGTACAATGCGCCTTATTTATATAATCGATTTGGCGTGATTATACGTCCTACTAAACTTAAGATTTATTTTCCGTTATCAGTCGTCATTATGCGGCAAAAGAGGCCACCATGTTTACGTTTATATTAGCCCTGCACATTATTGTGGCGATTGCCATGATCGGCTTGATTTTGATACAGCATGGTAAAGGGGCAGACGCTGGAGCTTCTTTTGGTGCTGGCTCGTCAGGTACCGTATTTGGTGCAGCGGGCACTGCCAACTTTTTGACGCGCGCTACCGCGGTGTTGACGGTGATATTTTTTATCACTAGTATGACGCTTGCTGTTCATGCACGTAAGCAAGCTGAAGATCAGTTTCGTCTAGATGCGCCCGTTTCAGTACCACAAACACCGCGTCCTTTGACTCAAGATCCTCAGTAAGTATCTTTTAAACATGCAGCCCTTGCTATTTTGATGCGTTAGATTTACAATGCGTTTCTGTTTTCAGAAGTACCACTCTATGGATGCCTACCTTAAGCATCTTTTATAGTAGACTGGATATGATGGAACAGAGTAGTAAAATGCGATTGTGGTGGAATGGTAGACACGCCATCTTGAGGGGGTGGTGGCGCAAGCTGTGGGGGTTCAAGTCCCCCCAATCGCACCAAGTTTTATTACGCAGCACAGCGTAAGGTTATGTTTTATAGTCATCAATTGTTTTATTTGAAATTAGTTTAAAATAAACGTTGACACTTCTATCAAACCTACCTATAATGTGCGTTCTAGATTGATGCGGGGTGGAGCAGTCTGGTAGCTCGTCGGGCTCATAACCCGAAGGTCGTTGGTTCAAATCCAGCCCCCGCTACCACTTTTTATACTGATGTTTTGTACACTAAATTTGTCAGTAGCGATTAGCCCACCATTATGCTTGTGGGTTTTTTTGTATCTGGCTGTCAGCATTATCGCGGTCTTTATCCTACTTATGTTAAGCTCTAGCTCTATAGAGTACGATAACATCTACTGTAGCTTGTCGTGACTCACCGTTATTAGAGTGATGCTCCTTAAGCACACTATCTTTATACTCCTCACTCTTTTATCGATAGTATTGCTTTATGAATAATAAAAGCATTGTCTGGCTGAGCTTGATGTTTTTTATGCTCATCCCTATATAAAGGCATAGCGCATAAACAATATGCTAGTGATTTAAAACAATATTATGACCGTGTCTCCTACTATATAAGTGCATACTACTAATAAGTAAGAGATGAATGAAAAATTCAATACGGTTTACTAAGTATGATAGATACGCGAATAGGAAAAGATAAATAGATTATGAAGCTTTCGACCAAAGTTACAGAACTGACCAACATCATTGCCCCTGCCGTCGCTGCTTGCGATGTGGCACTCTGGGGTATCGAGTTTGCACCACAAGGTAACCGTTCATTGTTGCGTATTTATATTGAGGCATTGCCAGAAGAGCAAGCCCAAGATAAACAAGTAACAATTGAAAACTGTGCTGCAGTGAATCATCAGGTAAGCGGTATTCTTGAGGTTCATGACCCGATTGCCGGTGAGTTTATCTTAGAAGTCTCTTCACCAGGTTTTGATCGCGCATTCTTCTCAGATGAGCAGATGCATGGTTATGTTGGTCAAACCGTCAGCTTGCGTTTGATACAAGCGATTGGTGAAGGTGATCAAAAGCGTCGTAAAGCGACAGGTACTTTAGACAGTATCGACGCAACCTCGCTAAAATTGACATCAAGTGATGGTCAGCAGTTTGAGATTGCACTGAGTAATATAGACAAAGCTAATTTGATTTACGAAGACGCTTAATCAGCTAGAGTGTTCATCTTATGAATGTATCTAGTTTAATCTAATGAGCAGCTTATTATAAATCAAGATTTGAATCTCCAAATAGCCTTATAGCTAATGGTGAAAATATAATATCAGTACATAAATTATAAAATTTAAGTCAATTAAAAAATGATAGGACAGGTATAGCATGAGTCGTGAAATCTTAACGGTAGTAGAAACTGTCAGTAATGAAAAGGGCTTAAATCCTGAAGATATCTTTGAAGCGATTGAAGACGCTTTAGTGGTATCTACCAAGAAAAAAGTATACACCGAACAGCCAGAAGTGGAGGTACGGGTTGCCATCGATCGTGCAACGGGCGATTATGATACTTATCGTTATTGGACAGTGGTTGCAGATGAAGACCATGAAATGCCTGCATGTCAGCTAGCCATTACCGATCTTGATCAAGAAGAATGGTCAATCGGTGATATAAAAGAAGAGCAGATTGAATCGATTGAATTCGGTCGTATCGCTGCCACGCAAGCCAAACAGGTCATTATTCAAAAAATCCGTGAAGCTGAGCGCGCGCTAGTCGCTGACGCTTTTGAGCCTCGTATTGGTGAAATGATGTATGGCGAAGTCAAAAAACAGACTCGCGATGGCTATATCATCGATTTGGGCGACAATGCCGAAGGTTACTTGTCACGCGACCAGATGTTGCCACGTGAGCAGCTACGTGCCAAGTCACGTATCAACGCTATTTTATATCATGTAAACCGTGAAAACCGCGGTGCACAGTTATTACTTTCTCGTACTCATCCTGAAATGCTTTCAGCATTGATGCAAAAAGAAGTACCTGAGATTGCTGAACAAATTATTGAAATTCGCAACGTCGCGCGTTTGCCAGGTACTCGTGCTAAAATAGCAGTGAAGACCAATGATCATCGTATCGACCCTGTAGGTGCTTGTATCGGTATGCGTGGTACGCGTATCCAAGCAGTACAGCAAGAGCTTGATGGTGAGCGTATTGATGTGGTGGTTTGGTCAGATGATCCTGCCCAATTTATCATTAGCTCTTTAGAGCCTGCTGACGTTAGCAGCATTATTTTAGATGAAGATACTCAGACTGCTGATATTATCTTTAGCACCAACGATCAGTTAGCACGTGCTATTGGCTCACAAGGCCAAAACGTACGTTTGGCATCTGAATTGACGGGCTATAAGCTTAATATGATGCTAGAAGAAGAGTATCAGCAACGTCAACAAAACGAATCTAAAGCGTTTATCGAATTATTCTATGAACGCCTAGAAGTGGATAAAGACTTAGCCCAAGCGCTTGTCGATATCGGCTTTACCAGTATTGAAGAAGTGGCTTACGTACCAGTTGAAACCTTTTATGATATCGAAGGTCTAGACGATGACGCGATTGAGATGATTCAAGAGCGTGCTAAAGAAGTGGTCATTGCTGATGAACTGGTCAAACAACAGAACATGAAAGAGCCAAGTCAAGAGCTACAAGAGCTTGAAGGTATGACAGTTAGTTGGGCTTATAAAATGGCACAACAAGACATCATTACCGTTGATGATTTGGCAGAACAAGCAGTCTTCGATCTCGAAGATATCGAAGGTTTAGACTCTGAAACCGCAGGAAAACTCATCATGAAAGCTCGGGAATCTTGGTTCAATGAATAAGCGGTAACTGCATATCGCTGTCTTTTGGTGATATGCTATCGATAATAAAGTGCTGGTATGACTGCAACACAAATACCAGCCTTACCCCAATCATTTGTAGCCAACAACTGAATTGAACATATAGCAAATAATAGACAGTAGGTGATAATAAATGGCAGATAAGACCGTCAAAGAACTGGCAGATATGGTAGGCAAAACTGCAAGTGCTGTAAAACAGCAATTAGTAGATGCTGGACTACCTGCTCGTGCAGAGGATGACCTAGTCTCAGAAGTTGAGCAAGAGAAGTTGGTGACGTATTTAAAGCAAAGTCACGGTCAGCAAGAGAAGCGTCGTATTAGTCTCAAGTCTAAAACGACTAGCACTGCGCGTGTGACTGGCTCTTCAGGTAAATCTAAGAGCGTCAATGTTGAAGTGCGTAAAAAGAAAGTATTCGAAAAGCCTGATCCAGAAAAAATGGCTGAAGAATTGGCTGCGCGTGAGCAAGCGATGATTGAGTCGCAAGAACGTGCTGCTAAGGACGCTGAAGAGCGTGCTGCTACTAAGAAAAAATCTGAAGAACGTCAAGCAGCAACCTTAGCTGCGATGCGTGCAAGCTTAGGTTCTAGCAAAAAATCTGATGACAAGAACGACGATATTTCAACGTCAGTTGTTGTTAAGAAAGGCGGAAAAACGACTGTTGAAGTCAAGCCTAAAGAACAACCGAAGAAAAAAGTCGCTGCTACTAAACCTAAAGTTGAAACAGCAGTAGAGCGTAAAGCTCGTGAAGCGCGTGAAAAAGAAGAAGCACGTTTACGTGAGATCGAAACAGAAACACGTCGTGTTCAAGCTGAAGAAGCGCAAAAGCGTACACTTGAGCAAATGCGTAAAATGGCTGGTAAATACACGGATCAGCCTGCTGCTGAAGTTCGTAAAGATGAGCCATTGGCTGAAGGTCTAGTCGGTGATGCATTAGAAGAGTCATTTGAAAAAGAACGTCGCGAAATTAAGCGCGGTGCAAGCAGCACTGGTGCTCGTGGTCGTCGTCGTAAGAATCAAGATGAGCGTGAGATCAAAAACCGTAAAAACGGTTTGCGCTCAACGCAAGCATCACAGCATAAATTTGAAAAACCTGTTGAAAAAATCGTTTATGACGTTGAGATTAGTGAGCAAATTACAGTAGCCGATCTTGCTCAACGTATGGCGGTTAAAGCTCGCGAAGTGACCAAACTGCTTATGAAAATGGGTGAGATGGCTCGTGAGTCAGACACTATTGACCAAGCGACAGCAAGTTTACTTGTTGAAGAAATGGGTCATAACCCAGTTCCAGTTAGTGATACTAAAGTTGAAGATGACTTACAGTATGCGGTTGATGAACGTAGTAGCAACGTGCAAACGCGTCCACCAGTCGTAACCATCATGGGTCACGTTGACCATGGTAAGACGTCACTACTAGATAAAATTCGTGAAACGAAAGTTGCGAATGGTGAAGCTGGCGGTATTACACAGCATATCGGTGCTTACCATGTAAAAACCGAGCGCGGTGTTATTACTTTCCTTGACACACCAGGTCACGCAGCCTTTAGTGCAATGCGTTCACGTGGTGCTCAAGCGACTGATATTGTTGTACTTGTCGTTGCAGCTGACGATGGTATGATGCCACAAACGGCAGAAGCCATTGATCATGCACGTGCTGCTGGTACGCCGATTATTGTTGCTATCAACAAAATGGATAAGCCAGGCGCTGATCCTGACCGCGTTCTTAATGAATTGACGACGAAAGAAGTCGTATCAGAAGAATGGGGTGGTGATACACCAATGGCACGTATCTCAGCCAAAACAGGCGAAGGTATCGACAACTTGCTAGAGTTTATTAGCTTACAAGCTGAGCTAATGGAACTAGAAGCACCTGTAGATGGCGCTGCACAGGGTGTCGTTATTGAATCAAGACTTGAAAAAGGTCGTGGTCCTGTTGTTAGTGTCCTAGTTAAAAAAGGTACATTGAAGCAAGGCGACTTGGTTCTAGCTGGTGAACATTATGGTAAAGTCCGTGCGCTAACAGATGAGCATGGTCAACGTATCCAATCAGCTGGTCCTTCTATCCCTGTAGAGATTTTGGGTCTGCCTGAAACGCCAGCCGCTGGTAGTGAATTCTTAGTTGTCACTGATGAGAAAAAAGCTCGTGAAGTTGCTGACTTTAGAACCAACCGTGAGCGTGAGCGTCAACTTGAACGTCAAAACGCCATGCGTCTTGAAAGCATGTTCGATCAGATGGAACAAGGCGATGTGTCATTCTTGAATATCGTATTGAAAACTGATGTTCGTGGTTCACTTGAAGCATTGCTCTCTGCACTAAATGAGTTGTCAACTGACGAAGTTAAAGTCAGAGTGATTAGCTCAGGCGTTGGTCCTATCTCTGAGTCTGACGTAACACTTGCAGAGTCTAGCGAAGCAGTATTACTAGGTTTCAACGTTCGTGCGGATGCTACTGCACGTCGTAAATCAGATTCTGCCAACATGGATATTCGCTACTATAGTGTCATCTATGGCTTGATCGACGATGTAAAAGCAGCAATGAGCGGTATGTTGGCCCCTGAACATCGTGAGAAAATCCTTGGTGTTGCAGATGTCCGTGAAGTATTCCGCTCTAGTAAGTTCGGTGCGGCTGCTGGTTGTATGGTGGTTGAAGGTACAATCTATCGCAACAAACCTATCCGCGTATTGCGCGCTGATCAAGTTATCTTTACTGGTCAATTGCAATCATTGCGTCGTTACAAAGAAGACGTCAATGAAGTACGTACTGGTATGGAATGTGGCCTAGCGGTACGTGGTTACGATGTCGAAGCTGGTGATAAGATCGAAGTCTTCGAAATCCAAGAGTTCGCACGTACTATCTAAAGTCGCTGTTCGATATAAAGGTCTCTAATAATGCAATACGCTTAATCCGTTGAGCATATTAGTATACCCTTCATATCTAGCTGTACTTAGGCCTAACAGGTACATCCTGCTAGGCCTTTTTTAACAAATATCAGCCCTTAAATGTATTAATAAGCAAATGGGCTAATCAATGAAAATAAGCCCTACCAAATTAAGGTAATAAAATGAACCAACGTTTACAACGCTTATCCGATCAAATTCAGCGTGAGCTTGCTGTTCTTATTCGTGATGAAGTTAATGACCCGCGCTTGACTGGTTTTGTCACTATTTCTAGTGTCAAGGTTAGCCCAGATTTAGGATATGCCGATGTCTATGTCACTATCATGGAGCCTGGGCTTAATGATGCAATGACCAAGACGAATCACGAAGAGAGCGTTACCGTACTGAACAACGCAGCGGGTTTCTTACGTACTGAGCTCAGTCATAGTTTAAAGACACGTACTACACCGCGCTTGCGTTTTCATTATGATGAAGTGACTGCTCGTGGTAACTACATGATGGATCTGATTAGCCAGGCTGTCACTAAGACAGAACAAAATGAGAATGACGAGTAAATCTATATTATGTCTACATCGCCCAAGCAAGCTGATAAAATAAAAGTCTCAGGGGTTATCTTAGTAGATAAACCCCAAGGTATGACCTCACAGCAAGTGGTGTCAAAGGTGAAATATCTATTTAAATCACCGAATCATGACAGCAAAAAGGCGGGGCATACGGGTACGCTTGATCCAATGGCAACGGGCCTACTACCGATTTGTATGGGTGAAGCAACGAAGTTCAGTCATTATCAGCTTGATGCTGACAAATCCTATGAAGCAATTATTTTGCTTGGTGGTCAGACCGATACCGGCGATGCAGATGGTCAAATCGTTGAGCAAGCAGCTATTCCAACATTCGACACTGCATTATTAGAACAAGTTGCTCAGCAATTCTCAGGCGCTCAGCAACAGATACCGCCGATGTATTCGGCGCTAAAAAAAGACGGTAAAAAACTCTACGAATATGCCCGTGCCGGTATTGAAGTAGAGCGTGCACCTAGAGATATCGTGATTAAGGCGATTAATTTAAAAGCGATGGATCACGAGCAGATTCAATTGACAGTGACTTGTACTAAAGGCACTTATGTACGTGTTCTTGGTGAAGATATTGCCAAAGCACTAGGTACATTAGGGCATCTGATAGCATTGCGACGTACGCAAGTGGGTGATTTTAACATTGATAATGCGATTGCCTTGCCGGATTTAGAAGCGCTAGCGCTGGATAGTCGACAAGGGCAGCTGATGCCAGTGGATGCTTGTGTCAATATTGACGCTGAAATGATATTGACGACTGAACAGTGTACTCGTATACATATGGGGCAACGTCTAAATGTGTTTGAGCAACTGACAGATGATATCAGAACGTATATAGCAGGCAATATTGACAGCGAATCATGGGCTAATCAAGATATAGCTGTTCGTCAGCAAGCGGTTTCTGAGACAGATGATAGCGAGCAGCTTACTGATACGAAGCCATTGAAGCATGAAATACCTGTGGATATTCGCTTGATAAACGAAGACAGTCAGTTTTTAGGTTTAGGTGCAGTCAGTCTGAATGGTCGATTACAGCCAAAAAAATTAATTCAGCGTTAGTTTTATTCTTGTTAAATAAGTCGCGATAAAGCCTTTTTGGCTTACTAACAGTTTACACTAATCACATATCCTCACATTTTATTGCAGGTTTCACCTATGGTGGAACCTGTTTTTTTTGTACATTAGATATGTCAGCTAGGGAAAGCCAGACGAAATAATTAATACAATAAAACGATAAAAACAAAAAGTAAGAAAAACAAAAAGCAGGCTAATAAAAAAAACTCACAATAATAAAAAACTGGTATGGAATAGTTCTAACAAGGAAGGTTTTACGGCTCAAGGCTCGAAACTTGATAAAAATAACTCGACGCTCAATAAAAATAAAAGGTACTAATAACAAGAAAAGTAGGCAAATCAATAATAAATTTTCTTATATAAAATCACAAATATAAAGACAGGAAGTATTATGAAAACTATTGCTTTTTTACTACACAATAACTTCGAACAAGCAGAGTATGAAGAGGTTAATAACCAACTGAAAGACAAAGGTTATAAGACAGTTCTTATTACTACTAACGAAGATAAAGAAGTCCAAGCGATGAAGCAAGATGTCGATAAAGGTGATACTTTCACTGCTGATATTTTTGTAAGTGAGGCTAGTGTTGCTGATTATGATGCATTGGTGCTACCAGGTGGTACTGTAAATGCAGATACCATCCGAGGCAATAAGCAAGCTCATGGAATAATCAATACTATCAATGATACAGGTAGACCATTAGCTGTTATCTGCCATGCGCCTTGGGTCCTTATTAATACAGGTATCGCCAAGGGTAAAACATTGACTGCTTATCATACGCTTCAGACAGATTTAGAGAATGCTGGCGCAAATTATGTAGATAAAACAGTACAAATTGATGGCAATCTTATCACCTCGCGTAATCCAGATGATATAACCAATTTTGTTGATGCTATAGATAAAGCACTATCTTAGAGTTCTTGCTATCTAATCGTCAAACAAGCATCAAAATACTTTAATCATTCATAACCACAAATAAGGAAAATATTATGTCAAATTCTAACCCAAACGATACTAAGCTTGAGCAACAACGTTCTGATGCAGCGACTGCAGCGCTCAAAGATCAGACTGAAAACAATCACTCAGCAGATACTGAAGCAGCTGCAGACCTTATTGCCGATAATGTAGAAAGTACCAAAGAAGACAAATAACTTGTCCGATGCGTTCTCTAGAGTAGATATATACTATATGTATTTATAGTTTGCACGTTTCAGTATTAATGAGTGCAATCACAGTTAGTCAAAAAAATAATAATTCAGGAGCTAATATGAGTAATTCACCGAACAATATGGACGAGCAAGAAAAAGAAATTGAGAAGCTTGCAGAAGAGATTAATCCTAGCGAACATAGTGCTCCAGATAGCTTAGCGGAAGTCACTACGGCGGCACCGCTCGGAGATGACGAGCTTGGTGGTAATGCTACCGAGAGCGATATTAAAAAATAAATAGCACTATCAGATGACTCAGTTTGTAAATGACTAGAGTTTGTAAATGATTAGGTTTGATGTTTTCGATAGAAGCTAATTTAGCCATAAAACTAATGTGAAAAACTGCTGCTAGTTCAGCAGTTTTTTGTTATAATCAGCGTCACATTTAAATTTAGTTTAGATGGGATATTGTATCGAGTAGACTATTCAAAACGGATGGCTATATTAGATACTGTCTCATAGCAGCTTCATATAAATGATCGTTATAACTAATTGAGCTTGTCGTACACTAGGTCAACTCTAGTAATGCAGGGTTGTCCTGAATGACGTGCAAGTTACTTTATTTACTATTCTACTGCTTTTAAAACGACTCAAATTCGAGTGTATTTTTAAGCTTTTAGCATTGCCGGAGATATTTATGCTAACTAATACTGATCGTGAACAAATCATTGCTCAATACCAACGTGGCGAAAGCGACACTGGTTCACCAGAAGTTCAAGTAGCTTTATTAAGTGCTCGTATCAACGATCTACAGAACCATTTTAAAGCGCATAAAGCGGATCATCATAGCCGTCGCGGTCTTATCCGTATGGTTAACACCCGTCGTAAATTGCTTGATTACCTAAAAGGTAAAGATCTTGGTCGTTATACCACCCTTATTAGCCAGTTAGGTCTACGTCGTTAATCTAGCGACAACAGTGCGAGTGGCTGCCAAATTAAAAAGTGCCCGTATGTGGCATTACTTTAAAGGTTTTGCTAAGCCGCTTAGCATTTGCTCGCTAATATCGATAAAATAGATTTTTCTAAAAACGGTGTGGAATAGTTTCACGCCGTTTTTTTATGCTTATCAGTATGGGCTATTAAGAGTTGTTGTCTTAACTGATATCGCCATCTGAGAGTAAGTAATAAATAGCTGATTAGCGATAACATTGATGGTCTAATCAGAACTGAAGTGCGAACTGGCAGGATACGTGCCGTTTTGCAATTCATTGGTCAATGGCTATAAATCACTGTAAAATAATGCCTAGTAAGTTTTATCATATGGCTGCTAGTTATATAGCGATTATTTACAGAGTGATTGGCTGTAGTCTAGCCACTATAAATATAAATACTTAAAGAACACAGAAAATGTCATGTATGGTAGTTTTGATCAGTGATGCCTTTTGTATGAAGGCCTTTGATAGTATTTATAGTACAACCAAATTTGAACGACCAAATATACGTAAGCGTACGATGTCTATCATAGACATATATATGAGATAAATAGGTAGCGATATTGACCCTAATTGACATCGTCCTACAACAGGAGCCTTGTCAATAAACGGCTATATACAAAGAATTTTAATGACAGATATCAGATTTTTATAGCGCTGATATTATTTTTGTCAGTCAACATTAGGAATATTATATGACAATGTTTAACACTATTAAGCGTTAATTACAATACGGTAACCAGCAAGTTGTTATCGAAACCGGTCGCGTAGCACGTCTGGCAAACTCTATTTTAGTTCATATGGGCGGCGTTACCGTCCTAGTCGCAGCAGTCGTAAAATCAGAAGCCAAAGCAGGTCAAAACTTCTTTCCGCTAACGGTAAACTACCAAGAAAAAATGTATGCAGCGGGTAAAATTCCGGGTGCTTATGGCAAACGTGAAGGCCGTGCGAGCGAGTTTGAGACTTTAACTTCGCGCTTAATCGATCGTCCGATTCGTCCGCTATTTCCTGAAGGTTATGTTAACGAAATTCAGATCACAGCGACAGTCGTTTCATCAGATAAAACTCAATCAGCTGATATCGCTGCACTAATCGGTGCTTCAGCGGCATTGGCTATTTCTGATGCGCCATTCAATGGTCCAGTTGCAGCGGCACGTGTTGGTTTTATCAACGGTGAATACGTTCTGAACCCAACCATTGAGCAGCTCAAAGAGAGCGATCTTGATTTGGTTGTGGCTGGTACTAAGTCTGCAGTATTGATGGTTGAATCTGAAGCGGCAGAGCTTTCAGAAGATCAGATGCTAGGTGCGGTATTGTACGGTCATCAACAGCAGCAAATCGTTATTGATAACATTGCGTCAATGGCAGAAGAGATCGGTACTGCTAAGCAACAGTATAGTGCCCCTGAACGCGATCAAGCGCTTACAAGCAGCATGAAAGAGCAGTTCGGCGAGCAAGTTGCTGACGCTTACACTACCACAGACAAGCAAGAGCGTTACGCTAAGCTTGACGAAATCAAGCAGTCAATTATTGATGCGCTTGCTGGTGATGCTGAGTCAGAAAGTTATGCTGATACCGTAACTGAACTTAAAGAAATCTATAACGATCTTAAGTATCGTACGGTTCGTGACAATATTTTGTCAGGTAAACCACGTATCGATGGTCGTGATCTTGAGACCGTCCGCGCGCTTGACG
Organism: Psychrobacter fjordensis; assembly: GCF_904845995.1. Lineage (NCBI taxonomy): Bacteria > Pseudomonadati > Pseudomonadota > Gammaproteobacteria > Moraxellales > Moraxellaceae > Psychrobacter > Psychrobacter fjordensis. The sequence goes on along the minus strand of NZ_CAJGYP010000001.1, from coordinate 921,558 downwards.
TACAAGTTGGTGTATTGCCGTTCACGCATGGTTCAGCACTATTCACTCGTGGTGAGACGCAAGCATTGGTTACGACCACATTGGGTAACAGTCGCGACGTCAACATGATTGATTCACTAGGTGGCACTATCCGTGACCATTTCATGCTGCATTACAACTTCCCGCATTTCTCAGTAGGTGAAACGGGTCGTGAAGGTATTCCAAAACGTCGTGAAATCGGTCATGGCCGTCTAGCACGTCGCGGTGTGCAAGCAATGCTTCCAGATAGCGAACGCTTCCCATATGTCATCCGTGTAGTATCAGAGATTACTGAATCAAATGGTTCATCTTCTATGGCGTCTGTTTGTGGTGCAAGTTTGGCATTGATGGATGCTGGTGTTCCACTAAAAGCACCTGTTGCTGGTATCGCGATGGGTCTGGTTAAAGAAGGCGAGCGTTTCGCTGTATTATCAGATATCTTAGGTGATGAAGATCATCTTGGCGATATGGACTTTAAAGTTGCTGGTTCTAAAGATGGTATTACTGCGCTGCAGATGGATATCAAAATCGAAGGTATTACGCCTGATATCATGGAGCAAGCGCTTAAGCAGGCCCATGCCGGTCGTATCCATATCCTAGATGCGATGAACAAAGTACTGCCTGAGAGCCGTACCGAAATTAACGCTCATGCACCTAACTATGCCGTTATCGAAATCAATCCGGATAAAATCCGTGACGTAATCGGTAAAGGCGGCGCAATGATTCGTCAGCTAACGGAAGAAACTGGCGCGGTTATCGATATCGATGATGGTGGCACGATTCGTATCTTTGGTGAAAACAAAGCAGCAACTAAAGCCGCTATTGGTAAAATCGAAGCATTGACTGCTGAAGTTGAAGTTGGCAAAACTTACGAGGGTACGGTTGCTCGTATTGTTGACTTCGGAGCGTTCGTTAACGTATTGCCAAACACTGACGGTCTAGTACATATCTCACAAATCGCAGAAGAGCGAGTAGAAAATGTATCAGATTATTTGAAAGAAGGTCAGATCGTTAAAGTCTTCGTTCAAGACGTTGATAACCGTGGTCGCATTAAGCTGACTATGAAAGGTATTGAGCAGAACTAATTTTTAACAATTGGTTTGGTTTAATTTAGTACAAAAAAACCGCTTTGAGCTACTCGTCATGAGTATTCAAGGCGGTTTTTTTATGGGTATTATTCTTAGAGTATATAATATTGGACGAGGTCATAACGTTGAACGAGCAAGTATGAGCTTTTCACTCAATGAGGCTCACCACTGCTAATAATGGTGCTTTTTGGTGCTATATTGTCTTAACCATTTCGGCTTATTCCATTTTAAAATTCAATATTTCTAGGTACATGTACGTCGATACGTAACTTAGGTAAATCTTGTAGTTTTTGAATCAGTAACGGCAAAATATCCGCATTCCAATCTAAAGGAAGTGAGTGTATTGAATTTTGTGTTTCAGGATCGTTATTCCGTGCATTATTATGGATAAGCGGACGTGCAAGTAGTGCGATCCGACGGATACCTTGATAGCGTATCAAAGGTATGAGCTGCTGCTGAAACTCAGTCAATGCTTCCGTCAACCAACGTATACGTGCTGGGTGGTAAGGATGGTCTGATATAACAAGGTTGGCGATATAGCTTGGTTGATTGCCATTACTACTTATGCCAAGTCCAGCTTGCTCAAGTACGCGCTTATGGAGCATGCAACTGCCCACGTTTAGACTGCCATCACGGCACGCGCGATAGTAACGTTGGTAATTATCAGGAAATAAAGTTTTAGATTTTGTTAGTACGGGATCTAGAAGAACACCTGCAGTATTAACTGGCAGGATAAGTAGCTGCGCGCTACTTGTGAAAATAGGGGCGTGAGTTAATTGTAGAGTCGCCATTGCCAGCCCCTTTATAATAAATATGAATTTACTTGACCTCAGTCTTAACAGGATCACCCGCTTCTAGTTGAGCTATCTGTTGCTCAACCAATGTAATTTGCTCTGCTTTCATGTCAGCCAACTGTTTGTTCATGGCCAGCTGTTCAGCCAGCAACTTCTCTTGCTCAATTAAGCGGTTAGTCTCGTCATTGAGACGATCGCTCTCTTCTTTGGCCAAACTGTCCGTTTCTGGTAAAGGCGCGCTCAAAATAGCATCGGGATCAAGCGATTGATTATTTGAAGATACAGGTACATCTGTATCTTTCAAATCGCTCGTCACAGTCACACTATTAAGTGGCGTAGAAATAGACTCTGTTGCTTCAATTTGTTTCGTGATTGGTAGCGTGGAGTCGGTATCAGACAAAGCACTTTTCCAAATCAAGTAACCAATAAATAGCATTGCTAATATCAATGCTAGCAACCATTTTTTCCAAGGTTTGGTAGAGCTTTCTTCTGTTAACTTAGTTGATAAAGGACGCATTTTTTGGCTTTTCATATTGTAGTCGATTTATGTTAGAAATATAGATAGCCATACTATAGCAAACTCAAAATAAAAAGCCTATCTATTGATAGATAGGCCAGTAGCGATTATAACTTGACGCTTGGTATCAGATACTTAGGGTTTGAACTTTACTGTACCACTCGTACCTGTGGCCATTGCATCACGAGCCAGTTGATCCTCTAGGTGGTTTTTGGCACTGATTGCATCAGGGTCAGGGCGATGCTCTGCGTGCCCACACAAAGTACACTCGATGTATTCATCAGGTGCTGGAGTCACGATATTCACCTGCACGACCGCGTCTATCGCTTGGCATTTTGGGCAGCGAACGCCTGCTAAAAATCGGCGTTTAGGGCTTGATGATTGATAGCGCATTTAAACTGCCTCTTGAGTCGTTTGAGCATTAGCAGCGTTGATATTTTTAGAATTATCAAAACCACTATGACGCAATAAAGCATCGATGCTGGCACTACGACCACGGAAGTTCTCAAAATTGGTTTTGGCTGGAAAACTGCCACCAACGGACAAGACAGACTCGCGGAAAGCCTTACCTGTGGCTGGGTTAAAAATACCGTCTTCCTCAAACTTACTAAAAGCATCTGCAGATAACAGCTCAGCCCACTTATAAGAGTAATAGCCAGCTGCATAACCACCTGCAAAGATATGGCTGAAGCCGTTAGCAAAGCGGTTGTAATCAGGCGTTTGCATGATAGAGATATCGCTACGTACTTTGTTTAGCGTTGCTAAAACACCATCATAATCAAGTGCTGGCGAATGCCCATGAATCAATAAATCAAACAGGGCGAATTCGATTTGACGCAATGTTTGCATGCCGCTTTGGAAGTTTTTGACAGCCAATAGTGCATCAAGTTTGTCTTTAGGCAACGGCTCTCCGGTCTCGACATGACTACTAATCAGTGCGATACCTTCCGCATCCCATGCCCAGTTTTCCATAAACTGGCTTGGTAGTTCAACTGCATCCCATTCGACGCCATTGACACCAGCGACATCGCCGACAGTCACTTGGGTTAGTAGATGATGTAAGCCGTGACCGAACTCATGGAATAAGGTCAATACTTCGTCATGAGTCAATAAGCTTGGCTTGCCCGCAAGTGCAGGGGTGAAATTACCGACCATAAAGCAAACAGGTAACTGTTGGTGGTCTTGCTCGTCATAAGTATAACGCGACTGAAAACCATTCATCCACGCACCGCCTCGTTTGCCGCTACGTGCAAACAAATCAAAATAGAAGCCGCCAAGTAAGCGATCATCAGCATCAAACAACTGATAAAAACGCACATCATCATGCCAGTGTGACACAGACTCACTCTGCTCTCGTACTTTAATCCCGTACAAGCGCTCAACGATAGCAAATAGACCGCCAATCACTTTTGGTAATGGAAAGTAAGGTCGTATCTCTTCTTGTGACAAGCTGAATTCGCTTTGTTTTACTTTTTCAGCGATATAGGCACTATCCCATGATTGTAGATCATCGATACTATGGTTCTTTGCATATGCCTGCAATTGCCCTAGGTCTTGCTTAGCGGTAGGCGTTGCTTGCTCTGCTAGGTTACGTAAGAATGCTTCAACTTCCGCCACGTTGCCAGCCATTTTGGTCGATAGTGAGACCTCTGCATAATTATCGAAACCTAATAGCTTTGCCTTTTGCTCACGCAAAATCAGAATTTGACTCATGATATCAGCGTTGTTTAGCGACTCACCTTTAGCATTGGTATGCTCATCAAATTCAGATGCACGGGTAACGTAAGCGCGGTACATAGTCTCACGCAAATCGCGATCATCAGCATGAGTCATGATAGCGAGATAGACAGGAATGTTTAAACTTGCCACATAATATGGCGTTGGTAGCGACTCAATATCAGCTTGCGTGAGTACACCACTGGTAAGCTGACTGGCTTTATATTGCTCACCTGCATCTGCCAATAATGCCAAACCACTTTCGGTCAAACCTGCTAACTGATTGTCTTGTAAAGGCAGTGCAAATGCTTGTGTGGCATCTAAAACATGATCAGAGAAAGTTGCTGATAAGGTGGATAGTTTGCTTTGAATGGCCGCAAATTTTTCTTGTTCAGCTTTAGGTAATGCGACTCCTGATAGCTCAAAGCTTCGTAGCGCAAGCTCAATGGCACGTGAGCGTGCAGGCTCAAGCGCCGCAAAAAAAGCTGTGTCATTTACAATAGTTTGATAACGATTAAACAGCGGCTGATGTTGTCCGACACGAGTGCCATAAGCCGATAGTTTGGGTAGCAGTTCATGATGTACATGACGAATCTCATCATTACTCATCACACTGTTAAGATGCGATAAGATACCCCAACTGCGATCTAGCGCGAGATTGATATGATCAAAAGTCATCACATCCTCTAGGGCGGAAGTACTATTATCTATGGTATCTGTCATCGCATCTAAAAATGCATTGGCACTATCGATAGCATTGATAACTTGGCTTTGTAACACGCTTGGCGTAGCAGTGGCAAAATCAACAAGCCTTAAATCTGAAGAAATAGGGGTCATAAAGGTATCCGATATTAGTAAATGAATTATTATTAATTAAGTGTGATGTGATAAAAATATTAATTAACCAAAAATGCAGTGCGTTGAATTTTTAGTATTTTGCAGTTTTATAGGTAGGTTATATAAAAGATGGGTTCGATTGATAAAAATACAACCTGAGTACTCATAATATAGAGGGTAAAGAAATGTCGTCGTTGATATACAGGGGATATGGAACAAAAAAACTCAACGTCTATAGTGATATAGATTGCTCTATTTACAAAGAACCATCATTTGATTGCAAATCAGTCGTATAGATAGGATAGCCTTACTGTTAGCATCAAAGTAATAGCACAAAAAAATAATCGTTAATACATTGATATATAAGGTATTAAGATTCTATATATGGAATGTCGACTACCCATACTGATATGAACGTATGTATGGGTTCAAAAGTGAAGCAATAGAGTACTAATCAAAGAGGATGTGACTAAATTCCCTGATATGCAACAGCAGGTATTTATAAGGCCTCGATTTTTTATCAGTTTTAAAAGCGTACATTGCATAAGTGGTTGGTTATTAATAACTAACACCTAGAAAATCTACAACGTTAAGAGTAAATGATAATAAAACAAGGAGTAATATATGAAAGCAACTCTCAAAAGCTTACGCGAGACCAAAGCCAATCCTGCGGTCAGTATTTTTGTCAAGACTCATCGGGAGCATCCTGCTAACGAACAAGATTCAATCGCTCTAAAAAACCAATTAAAAGTAGTCGAAGAACGCTTAACTAATGAATATGACAAGCGCACAGCGACCACGATTCTAGATAATATCCATGCCAAAACCAAAGAGCTAAATCATAACTTAAATCTTGATACTTTAGCCATTTTTGCCAGTACTGAAGATGTGCAAGTGATTCGTATGCCGATCGATACCACTGAGCGCGTTATGATTTCACATCGTTTTGCGACCCGAGATTTGGTACGTGATATGGCAAGTGCGGTTCATTATTACACGGTAGTGCTAACCCGTGATGGTGCACGTTTGATCGAAGCATCTAATGATCGAGTCATTAGAGAGTTAGGTAAAGACGACGATGTGCAAAACAATATGGATAATATCCCGTTCCCAATCGAAAATAATGGCCTATATACAACGGGAGATGGCGGCACAGATCGCTCGTCGAACAATGAGAGCAGCTATTTAAAAGAGTTCTTTAACCAAGTAGATAAGAGTGTGCAAGAGCTATGGGGCGAACATAAAATGCCGCTCGTGGTTGTGGGCGATGCCAAAAATATCGGCTATTATAAAGAAGTATGCGACCGTCCGGACAACATCATTGCCACAGTATCAAATGCCACTAACTTAGAAGATGGCCATGCTCAGCATATCATCGACAGTGTACAAGAAGCAGTAGAAGGCTATCGAACCTCATTACATCAAGCAGCCATGGGTGAGATCGATAAGGCTCGCGGTGCCAATATGTTGCAGACTGACCTACAAGAAATCTATCGTAGTGCGTTTCAAGGGGTGGGTGAGACACTTTACGTTCGCCGCCGATATATCCAGTCTGCTAAAATTGATGAGCAAGCGCAGACATTGAGTATCGTAGATGATGCTGCCACCGAAGGTGTCACTGATGATGCAGTAGGCGAAATCATTGAACATGTCATTCACAATGGTGGTAAAGCTGTATTCTTACCAGAAGATATTATGGGTACCGATCAACCGATTGCTTTGGTGACCCGTTACTGATCTGCTAAGACACTCCATCAATGAGAGTTATGTATGAATTAGCCATTGATGACGGATAGGTATAACATGGAAGCATTGGTTCTATACGAATCAATGCTTTTTTATATTGATGCGTGTTTAACCCCACATTACTAAATATTTTTGCGATAAATTTTGATGAAGCGCTATTAATCCTTACTTTATAAATACTAAGTCTATGACTAATAAAATGAAAACTACGACCTCTTTTGTCTTAACCAGCTATAACATTCATAAAGGCATGTCACCGATGAATCGCCAAGTCAAAATGCAAGGCATCGCCCAAGCACTTGATATCGTTGGTTCCGACGTACTGTGCTTACAAGAAGTTCAAGGGCAGAACCTCAAGCGCAACCTGCAATACAATGAGTACCCTGACCAATCACAACATGAATGGTTTGGTGAGTATTTGCAGCTGCAAAATAGCTATGGCAAAAACTCAGAGTATGAGAATGGCCATCATGGCAATGCAGTGCTGAGCCGTTTCCCTTTAGACCCAAAACATAACGTTAATATAACGGTTAATAAGCTCGAGCAGCGCGGCGTGTTGCATTGTGAAGTACAGCCAATAGGTTGGGATAGGCCAGTCGTCGTATTATGTGCGCATTTAAATCTGTTTGAGCGTGATCGTATTAAGCAGTATGAAGCTATTACTAACTATATATGTCATGAGATTGCTGACGATCAGCCATTGATTTTGGCAGGTGATTTTAATGACTGGAAAAAAATGTCTTGCGATAAACTGGCGCATGATCTTGGTATGACGGAAGCTTTTAAACACTGCCATGGTAAGCTAATGCCAACATTCCCAGCCAAATTACCTGTACTCAGTCTAGATCGCATTTATGTGCGCAATCTAAAGATAAAGGATGCGTGGGTACACAATGGAAAGCCTTGGTCGACGCTGTCGGACCATCTGCCGATTAGCGCAGAATTGGCTTTGCTATAAAATAGCGATAAAGTACTAAAAAAATAATGAGAAAAGTTCTATAAAATAAAGCTTGTATAAAATGCAGCCTTTATCAAATAAAGTGTCAATCAAAAAATGGGTGCAAAAAAAATCGCCCGATAACATATAAGGATATATAACGATGACTAATAATCAAATACCAAATACTCAGCATGCGGTGCTCATACGTGAATTTGGCGAGCCTGAAGTGATGCAATATCAAGATAATGTAGCGATGCCAGAACTGGCTGACGACCAAGTATTGATAAAAATTGCCTATGCTGGCATCAACCCTGTCGATTATAAAACACGTCAAGGTAAGGGTTGGGGCGCGGCTGCTATCCAAACAGAAAAATTCGATAACGACCAGCCTGCAATTTTAGGTTTTGATGTAGCAGGCGAAGTAGTCAGCAGTAATAGCGACGAGTTTGCTATCGGCGATAGAGTGGCCGCTTTGAGCTTTAGTGGTTGCAGCTATGCACAATATGCGGCAGTAGATGCCAAGTTGCTTGCAAAAGTGCCAGAAAATGTCACTTTGGAGCAAGCGGGGGCATTGCCTTGTATTGGTCAAACGGCGTTACAGTTTGTAGATTTTGCAGATATAAAAGCAGATGAGCATGTGGTGATCAATGCGCCAGCAGGCGGCGTAGGTCATTTACTGATTCAATTGCTCATGAATAAAGTGGCGCAAGATAATATCAAGGTGACGGTAATTTGCTCACCAGAAAAATACGCCAAGCTTGATGAATTGATAGATGTATCTAAGCTGACTGGCTGGATTGATTATACTAAGGATGAGGCATTCCCTGAGCTGCAAGCGGATGTACTGTTAGATTTGGTCGGCGGTGAGGCAGGTATACGAGCGCTTAGCGTGATCAAGCCTGAAGGTCATGTTTATGTGCTACCCACCATTTGGGTAGATAAGCTCAAAGAAGCGGGTAGTCAGAAAAACTTAAACGTTGCCGGTTATAAGTCGGAGCGTAATGGTGAAGATATGGCGCGTGTTTTACAGCAAGTCGCTGATGGCAAGCTGACGCTAAAGATTCAAGAAATATATCCATTGTCTGAAGTCGTTGCCGCTCACCATGAGCTACAAAAAGGCGATGCCTTTGGCAAGATAGTTTTGAAGGCTGACTAGCTCAAGACCATCTGCCGAAACGTCAGGCTAATACGCCCTTCTGAGACTTTTTTAGTCTTCGTAATGGTGTGTTTCCAAAATTTTTGCGTATCACCATGCATCACAACTAACTGACCAGACTCAAGATGAAGTTCGACTTTGTCTTGAGTTTTTTTATGCTTAAAGACAAACTTACGCGTCGCACCAAGAGATAGCGAAGCGATAACTGGCTGAGCACCTAGCTCTTTTTCATCATCTGCATGATAGCCCATACCGTCAGAGCCAGAAGGGTAATAGTTAAGCAAGCAAGTATTAAAATTAGCAGTAACACCAATTTTTGCTAAAGCCTGCTCAATATACTGTTTCACGTGGAACACTGTACTTGACCATGGTACTGTTTGCCGCACATGCCCTGAGTATTGATAGTCTGCCTCTGTATCTCCCATCCAGACGATTTGTCGAGTCGTCACGTGAGTCTTACCAAACAACGTCACGATATCAGGTTGCCAAGGGAGGTCGGTGAGCAAGGTGTCATAAAGGGTATTAGCGTCATCGATAATTACCCCTAAATCGTTCACACTACCATCATAGGGTAGTAAATTATCGGTGGGCGCAGGGGCAAAGAGATCAGTCATGGGTCTGTCGTCGTAAATCCTTATTTGCTACTTTGATAGTTATCAATGATGATTTGAGCACATAATTCAGGTGCTTCCATTGGCAACAGATGACCATATTCTAATAAGGATATTATGTGGTTATCCGGTACGAATTTGCGCCATTGCTTGCGCACTTTATCATTGATAAACAAAGTAGGCTTGCCAGTAATCAGCGTATAAGGACATTTGAGCTGCTTCAGTGCGCTGTCAATATGAGGGGCACCAAAATAGTTGGCGAGCTCTTGCTCGGGCGCAAATATCAATGTATAGCTGCTATCAGGATTTTTTATTAAGCTTTGTTCAGCGAATATCCGTAAGTGTGCATCGCTGATACGTCGATAGGCAGATTGCGCGCGCAAATGCTCATAATAATCATCGATACTTGACCATACGGTTTGTTTGGCTAGCGTGCTTTTAAACGGCTCACGGTTTAGCAGAAGCTTACGTGGCAATAGGTTATATAGTCTGGCTTGTCTTTTAGTAAACGTCACAGGCTCTATTAAATATAGCTGTGAAAACAGTTCCGGGCGTTTGGCTGCCGCGATTGCAGTGGCAGTGGCTCCTTGCGAATGACCAATACCAACGACAGGCTTGTCTTGTGTTCTTTCTAGGAATTCAATAAGTATTTCGGCATCTTGCTCGCGCGTCAGACGACGACGTTGTGGTTTGTCATACCAATAACCGCGTAAGGCGAGGGATCTGATATCAAAGTCAGTTGCCAAAGCACTTAGTAGTGGTAGATAGGTGCCAACAGTGAAGCTATTGCCACCATAAAAATGTGCCGGTACACGTGAGGTAGTGTTTGTGTTTGTTTTTGATGGTACCGATGGAGTAAGCCGACTAAGATTATAGTAGCGCGCTTGTTTTCCACTAATATTAATACTTTTTGCAAATGCTTTCATAAGGTAAACACCTCCTTGTGTCTGATTTTTAATGAGAATTAACCACTTTTAGCCTATTGAGATGACTATAGAGTGAATTGAAGACACGGCTTAGCTGTCTTCACCTAAGAAGCCACCACTTTGACGATGCCATAACCGTGCATAGACGCCGTGTAGAGCCAATAGCTCATCATGACTGCCTTGCTCAATGATTCGACCTTTATCCATGACGACCAGTCGATCAAGTGCGGCAATGGTAGAGAGGCGATGGGCAATGGCAATGACCGTTTTGCCTGTCATAATGTCATTCAAGCTTTCGGTAATGGCAAATTCAATCTCAGAGTCAAGTGCACTGGTTGCTTCGTCTAATAGTAAGATCGGCGCGTTTTTTAGCATAACACGTGAGATGGCAATACGTTGACGTTGTCCGCCAGAGAGTTTGACGCCGCGTTCACCGACTTGGGTATCAAGACCGATATTGCCTTTATCATCATACAAGTCTTTGATGAAGTCCCACGCTTGGGCTTGCTTGGTAGCGGTAATGATTTCTTCATCGGTCGCATCAGGACGACCGTAAGCGATGTTTTCACGTACAGTACGATGTAATAAAGAAGTGTCTTGGGTGACCATGCCGATTTGTTGGCGTAAGGACTCCTGAGTAACCGCATCAATCGCTTGACCATCGATCAGGATTTTACCGCTATCAACATCGAAAAAGCGTAATAGTAAATTCACCAACGTTGATTTACCCGCCCCCGAGCGGCCAACCAAACCTATCTTTTCACCTGGCGCGATGTCCAAATAAAAGTTATCGAGGAGCTTGATAGTAGACGTTGCTGGTACTTTTGCTTCGTCTACATTGTTGCTTTCAATATCATCGGTATTGTTATTACTTTCATAGCTAAAATCTACGTCATCGAACACGATACGACCTTTAGATACGTCTAAAGCGGGCGCGCTTGGCTGATCGACAATGGTTTGTGGGGCCGATAGTGTGCGCATGCCATCTTGTACCGTACCGATACTTTCAAATAAGCTGGCAGTTTGCCACATAATCCACCGTGTCAGACCATTCAAACGTAGTGCCATCGCAGTCGCAGCAGCAAACGCGCCCACACCGACATCCCCTTGCTGCCATAGATATAGACCAATACCCGCAGTGCTACTGACTAAGATAACACTGATAAGGTGAGTCGAGACTTCTAGATAACTGACCCAGCGCATCTGTGCATGGACAGTGCCCAAAAACTGACCCATGGCATTTTTAGCATAACCAAGTTCACGGCGCGAATGGCTAAATAGCTTGACTGTCATGATATTGGCATAAGCATCAGTAATGCGTCCAACCATCAATGCACGGGCATCTGCCTGAACAATAGCAGTGTGTTTTAATTTAGGAATAAAGTACCAAATGCTCAGTGCAACCAAGACGAACCAAATGATAAACGGGATTAGCAATAAGCTGTCTAAGTTGAATAAAATAATTCCCGAGGTGATAAAGTAGACAGAGACATACATGAACATATCAGTAACGGTCATGACGGTATCACGCACGGCTAGTGCCGTTTGCATGACCTTTGCTGAGACACGTCCTGAAAACTCATCCTGATAAAACTGCATCGATTGCCCAAGCATACGCTGATGAAAACGCCAGCGCATTTGCATAGGGAACACACCTTGCAAGGTCTGAAAATGAATGAACGATGATAAGGCAATCCATAATGGGCTGACTATCATGACGGCTAGCATCATCAGCAGCATATCGCCTTTTTCTAACCATAAATTCTGCGGGGTATACACGCCGAGCCAGTCGACGATATTACCAATCCAAGCAAACAGCATCGCTTCATAAATACCAATACCTGCTGACAAAAGCATAAACAGCAGTAGCCAACCGCGTAGACCTTTGGTACACACCCATAGGAATTTGAGCATGCCATCACGAGGTGAAGGCAGCGGCATAGGGGAATCGGGGAAAGCAGGCAAGCGGTTTTCAAAAAAGCGAAATAGAGTATTCATAGGTAGTCATAAAACATCAATAGCAGTACGCCAAAATCAACGATATCACTCGTTATTTTGAATCTTTACTTTAGTTATTAGGATTGCTCGCTATTTTAACAAACTTCACAATTAGACCTGCATGCTAATTGTAATTTGAACGGTATAGGTCAATTGGTTATTAGTAATATAGCAGTCATCAAATTGATAGGCACGCAAAAATATTTTGTTACATGTTATGATTCTATTCTTTTTCGCAGTTCAAATGTCATATGCAAAATTTCTGGTTTTTGAATTTACTGTTTTTTTGAACTTTCTGATTTTTTGAAAAGTCATCACTCAAAAATGGTTGTTTAACAAGGTAAAAGCTCATGGTGTACTTAACGATAGCGGTGCTTTGTAGCGTCGCTGTTTCAGTGTTATTAAAGATATTACGACAAAAAAACATCGACATACGTCAGACCATCGTAGCTGGTTATCCAGTGGCTTGTTTATTGACTTGGTTTTTGTTAAAACCAGATGCAAGCGGGATGAGCACCCTTGGTAGTACGTGGGGTGTGATTGTCGCTCTCGGTATAATGCTGCCCGCTGTGTTCATTATACTTGGCCGCGCAATTGAATCGGTGGGTATGGTCGCGACCGATGCGGCACAACGTCTGTCATTAATCATTCCTATCGTGGCATCTTTTCTATTGTTTGGTGAGCTAATCACGGGTACGCATATATTGGGATTGGCATTAGGATTTTTGGCATTAGCGGCTTTGGTCTATCGTCCACAGCATGCTGAGATTAGTCAGCAGGCCCAACGCACGCCACTTTGGTTGTTTGGTGTATGGGCAGGCTATGGCATTATTGATATCTTATTCAAACAGGTTGCCAAACAAGGTACTGCTTTTTCACTCACGCTATTTGTCAGCTTTGGGTTAGCAGGTTTCTTACTGCTGATTTATTTGCTGGTTACTCGTGTGCGCTGGCAAGGAAATGCGCTTGCAGCAGGATTGCTGTTAGGTACGCTCAATACGGGTAATATCTATGCTTATGTGCGTGCGCATCAAGTAATGCATGACTCTCCTAGTATCGTCTTTACTGGTATGAATGTTGGCGTTATCGCAGTTGCTACTTTGATTGGTGTTGGAGTCTTTAAGGAGCAGCTTAATGGTATTAATGTGTTGGGTTTATTATTAGCGATTTGCTGCGTGGCGCTACTGTTTTTAGCATAAAAAGTTATTCTAAAGATGTGAGTGTGATGACGACTTTATGAAAGCGTTAACCGATCAGATATATGCGTAAAGAGCGTCCTATGTTAAGGTTATCTACAAACAGCAAGGCTGATATAAGTTGACAAAAAGCAGTTGGTTTTGTGACACTTTGACCTTAATCAATAAAAATAGGATGCACTCTCAATGGAATACGAAAAACAATTACAGCGTGTAAAAACCAGTTCAGGTTTCATCGCAGCACTTGATCAAAGTGGTGGTAGCACACCAAAAGCACTAGAAAACTATGGTGTCACAAGTGATGATTATGATAATGATAATGATGAAGCCATGTTCGACTTAGTCCATGAGATGCGTGCTCGTATGATGACTTGCACCGCTTTTGATAATGAGCGTGTACTTGGTGCGATTTTATTCGAAGATACCATGGAGCGTGAGGTTAATGGCAAATCAACGGCCAACTATCTGTGGGAAGATAAGAATATTGTGCCATTTTTAAAGGTGGATAAAGGGTTGGCTGAGCAAATGAATGGCGTGCAAGTTATGAAGCCAATGCCGAACTTAGACCTATTATTAGACAAAGCAAAAAAATATCCCGTATTTGGTACCAAAATGCGCTCAGTAATCTATGAGCCAAATGTCGATGGCATCGAGCTGGTCGTGCAGCAGCAATTCGATGTGGCAAAGCAAATTATTTCAAAAGGCTTGATGCCAATTGTTGAGCCTGAAGTAGATATTAATAGTAGCAAAAAGCATGAGTGCGAAGTCATACTCAAGACAAGTATTTTACATAATCTGGATCGTTTGAACGATGAGCAGCAAGTGATGCTAAAACTGACATTGCCAGAAGAATCAGGGTTTTATCAAGAGCTGATCGATCATCCAAAAGTATTAAAAGTCGTGGCGTTGTCTGGTGGTTATAGCCGTAGTGATGCTTGTGATAAGCTTAAGCAAAACCCCGGTATGATTGCGAGCTTCTCACGTGCCTTTACTGAAGGTTTGAGTAAGCAGCAAAGCGATGAAGCGTTTACCAGTGTCATTGATGCGTCAATCGAAGAGATTTATGAGGCGTCGAAGGTTTAAGTTTATAATAAACAAGATTGAAGTAAATTAAAGATATAAAAAAAGCTTGAACCTAAGATAATTAGATTCAAGCTTTTTTTATAGGGTATTAACGATTAAAAGGTCGTTTGCAAAGCGATGCTCGCGCCGTGGTCGTCGTAGTTATCACGCCACTCTCCGCGATAGCCTGCTGATATCTTCATATTAGCCATCGGCGTATAGCTAAGACCGATACCGGCGATGCCGATTTCACGGCCAACCTCTTGTCCAATGGTCGTAAACTTGTCATTAGGCATGCCTACAAAGCTGGCAGTAATATCTGACTGTTGATCACCATTCTCAATCGCTGCTGCTAATTGACCAGTCAGCGCCAGTTTTGATGTCAAAAGCTGTGACATCCGTAGACCAGCTGTCCAACGCATAGACTCATAAGTATCTTCACTAACGTCTAAGTTATAAACGCCAGCACCAGTTTCACGATATCCATCACTTTTTGCTTGTGCGTAGTTGACCTGAGCAAATGGTGTCAGATTACGTTGCTCATTACCGATGCGATGCATCACTCCTAATCCTGCCTGTAAGGTATCGACAGAGTAGTCTGACTGTGCAATAGGGCTATTCGATAGCGCTAAATGACGTTCGCCTTCGACATCGCTGCTACCAGCACCTGCATGGAAGTTCACCTGCGTCGCTTCACTTGCAGCATACTTACCATATCCTAGAACCTGCCAGTTTTTTGCTGTTAATTCATGGTCGAGGCGGCTGCCATCTGTGTCGGCATCGCTTTGAATATAAGAGACCGCAAGACCTAGATTAAGGTCAGTATTAATTGGTGTATCCAAACCAACAATAGCGCCATAACCTTCCGTGTCATAACCAGTGATACCGTTTTCTGCATCATGATTGCTGTTATTGCCAATTAGCTTTGCCCAAAGGTTGTTATTAGGCGTAGTTGGGCGATGCTCGCTAATGGCTTCGCTAGCAGCATAGTTGGCATCGACAATAATGCGATTGGTCGCACCCATAAACAACGGCTGTAGTTGATATGCCGTATTATTTATTCTGATTTGGCGTTGCTCTAGCGTTGGGTTGTCTACAAGGTCTTCGGTATCGGTAATCAGTTGAAGAGCCAATGGACTCGTTTTATTTATCATTGCTTTATCTAATACAGCAGCAAGACTTAACGCCTGTTTATCAGACTGACTGTTAGCAGCATTAACGAAGGTTGAGTCTGTAGCGGTTGGATCAACGACAACAGGTGTTTCAGGCACAACTGGTGTCTCAGGTACAACTGGTGTCTCAGGTACAACTGGTGTCTCAGGTACAACTGGTGTCTCAGGCACAACTGGTGTCTCAGGTACAACTGGTGTCTCAGGTTCAACTGGCGTTTCAGGTTCAACCGGCGTTTCAGGTTCAACTGGCGTTTCAGGTTCAACTGGTGTCTCAGGTTCAACTGGTGTTTCAGGTTCAACTGGTGTTACAGGCACAACTGGTGCTGTACCCATTTTTAAATGTACAGCATTAGCGTCACTGTAATCTGCGTAAAAACTGACCAGTGGGCTGTTATCGCTGACTGATACAAATTCACCAGTCCGACTGTCTGCGCTAACGATATTTTTCCACTCATTACTACCAGACATGCTTATTACAGCGTCTGATGCATTGACTTGCAGCTGACCTTCACTAATATTCGCATTACCTTTAACTACCAATTTACCGTAGTCATCAAGACTGTTCAGTCCGATGCCTAAAACTTCACCCTCTCTCATAACGTAGTTACCATCAAGGCTTAATGTACCTTGATTGATGTTGGTCGCTCCGGTCCATTGTTTTGAAGGAGTTGCCAAGGTTAGAATGCCACTGCCAAGTTTGGTCAGTTGACCTTCACCGCTTATTTTTGCGCCATTAGCCACTGTCGTATTAAAGCCTTGCGTATCTATATTAGCACCGCTCGCTTTGATATTAATGCTACTTCTACCAAAACCGCCAAAGCCATTAAATAGAGCGTCTTGATCGGCTGTCAAGCGCAATGTACCACCATCAAAATTGAACACGGAATTTGAAGTAGCTGTAGTAGCTCGCCCGATCGATTCAGCTAGCAATACACCCTTACTATCTAGATTGACAGTGGCTGAACCGTTATTACCGATCACCAATTCTTTAGTAGCAAAGGTACCATTGCTGCTAATATCCAATGACCCTGTTGCAGTAATGTTTTCACCCAAAAAAGTAGATTCAGCAACTTTCACTTTACCATTATTGCTAAGGGTCAAATTGCCGCTACCATTGCTACCTATTGAGAGGTTATCGGTGGTTAGTACTGAGTCAGCATCAGTTACATTGATAACGCCTCGACCCATACCTTGTTGACCAATGAGGGTCAAGTCAGCCGCTACCTTACCACCTTTGGTTATATCTAACTGCCCATTATTAGCAAAGCCAACTTGTAGCTCTTTACTAACCAAGGTAGAGCCTGCATCACTGATACTGATGCTATTTTTGTTATTGCCTATTATACTTTGACCTAAGCGTACCACCTCATTAGCCGTAGCTTTGGCACCTTGAGTGACATTAAGACTACCCTGACCATCATTACCTATGATGATATTTTCACTATTAAAGGCACTGTTCTTTCCTGTTACTTCAATTAATCCTTCACTGGAGAATTTGTCGCCTATGATACTTGAGGCCTCTATAGTTACTTCGGCACCATCTTGAATTTTTAAAGTACCGTTACCGTTTTGAGCAATAGTAATCTCTGGTGCTATCAACACAGAGCCTGCACCTTTGACGTCGATAGTCCCCTTACTGCCTTGGACAAGGCCTGCACCTGCAGCTGTTGTACTAGTTAATTTGGCTCCATTACTGATGGTCAAAAAACCTGTGCCTCTACCACCAGAAGCAACTTGCGCCGCTGTTGCCGTAGTGCCGCTGCCATCAATAGTAGCAGTACCGTTACTACCAATACCAATACCAATACCGATATCACTAGTAGCCGTTAGTTTACCTGAGTCTTTGACCATTAAAGTACCTTCGCCTCTATCACCGACGATGATTCTGTCAGTGCTCAAGCTGGAACCTGCACCTGTAATAGTAACCTGACCTTTAGAGCTGCTGGCGATGCCGACACCTACCTCAGATTGAAGTTTGCCAGCTGCGCCATTTTTTATCGTCAGCGTACCTTGGCCCTTATCACCTACTAAGATGGATTTACCGTTAAATACAGTACTTCTATCTGTCAAAGTCATATTAGCAACGCTGTTTGCTTCTAATCCTAAAACGGTTAGAACATTTACCTTAACGTTAGCACCATTTTGTGCGGTCAGATCTGCCTTACCTTCTTCAGAGACAGTAAGGAATTCAGCACCTAGTGAGCTACCAGCGCCGTCAATGGTAACGACACTAACGCTATCAGGTTTTACCGCTAGACTAATGAGGTCATCTGAAACCAAGCTACCAGCAGTATTGATATTTAGAGCAGAGGATGCTGCAAAACCAAACACCACCTCATCACCAGTGACTTTAGAACTATTGCTAATTGTCACGACTTCATCCGCAATAAAATTACTTGACAAGGCTGTTGTTGCGCCATCGTCATAAGTTACATCAGCTAGCGCCGAACCGGAAGCACAAAGCACAGCGACAGCTAGTGGTGTTAGCAAAATTTTGATAGCGGTTTGAGACTTACCCGATGACTTACCACACGATTTGGCAAGCTCAGACACGCATTGATAAACACCTAATGAACGATTAAAGACAACGCGGTAGACATGATTCATACTGGAACCTTAAGAGAATGGGTTTTTTAAGTAACATTTGATTAATAATTGACCAGTATATTACTCTATTCTATGAATTTGTCTATATTTTATACACAAAAGTTTGTTCTGATTTGGTTGTCTTTAAAAATAAAAGAGCTGCCTTATCAAGGCAGCTCTTATTTCTATCTGATGGGTTAACTTTAATGCCCAGTTATAAGGCCTTGAGCCCCGCAGCATAATCTCTCACATTTTGCGTTATTTTCATTGAGCAAAATTTAGGGCCACACATCGAGCAAAAGTGGGCAACTTTGTGCGCGTCTTTTGGGAGGGTCTCATCATGGAACTCACGTGCCGTGTCAGGGTCAAGTGCTAGATTGAACTGATCATCCCAGCGGAATTCAAAACGTGCCTTTGATAACGCATTATCACGAGACTGTGCGCCTGGATGACCTTTGGCCAAATCAGCAGCATGGGCCGCAATTTTATAAGTGATGATGCCATCTTTGACGTCTTTCTTGTTCGGTAGACCCAAATGTTCTTTTGGTGTCACATAGCACAGCATCGCTGTACCAAACCAACCAATCATCGCAGCCCCGATTGCACTGGTGATATGGTCATAGCCTGGTGCAATGTCAGTCGTCAAAGGCCCCAAAGTATAAAATGGCGCGTCAGCACACAGCTCAAGTTGCAAATCCATATTTTCTTTAATACGGTTCATTGCCACGTGCCCAGGCCCTTCGACCATCACTTGCACATCATGCTCCCACGCCACTTTGGTCAGCTCACCCAAGGTTTTTAGTTCGCTAAATTGCGCTTCGTCATTGGCATCCTGTAAGCAACCAGGGCGCAGACCATCACCCAAACTAAAGGCCACATCGTAGGCTTTCATAATCTCACAGATGTCTTCAAAGTGCGTGTACAAAAAGCTCTCTTGTTGATGCACCATGCACCACTGCGCCATGATAGAGCCGCCGCGAGACACAATGCCTGTTAGGCGTCCGGCAGTCATTGGCACATAATCTAACAGCACACCTGCATGAATGGTGAAGTAATCCACCCCTTGCTCAGCTTGCTCAATCAACGTATCACGGAAGATTTCCCACGTGAGGTCTTCTGCCACGCCATCGACTTTTTCTAATGCTTGATAAATTGGTACGGTGCCAATGGGCACTGGCGAGTTACGAATCAACCATTCACGGGTTTCGTGAATATGGTTGCCAGTCGATAAATCCATGATGTTATCCGCGCCCCAACGTGTGGCCCATGTCATTTTAGACACCTCTTCATCAATAGAAGAACCGAGCGCTGAATTACCGATATTGGCATTGATTTTCACCAAAAAATTGCGTCCGATAATCATCGGTTCAGATTCTGGATGGTTGATGTTGTTTGGAATAATCGCGCGACCTGCCGCTACTTCGCTACGCACAAATTCAGGGGTGATAACCGTCGGCGTGTTAGCACCAAAGTTCTCACCATCGTGCTGACGCATATCGGTCAGCTCATGCTGTTTTTGTGTTTCGCGAATGGCGATATATTCCATTTCTGGAGTGATGATACCGCGACGAGCGTAGTACATTTGAGTGACGTTGCCAGCTTTGCCATCGACATCTTTGGCGCGGCGTGGTTTGTCGATATGAGCGAATCTAAGGTTAGCAGTACTGATATCGCGGGCGCGAGCCAGTCCGTATGAGCTAGATAAACCATTGAGCTGCTCAGTATCACCGCGCTCAGCAATCCAGCCTTCACGCAGTTTCGGCAAGCCTTTTGTCAAATCAATATCGACGTTGGGATCGGTATAAACACCTGATGTGTCATAGACATAAAATGGTGGGTTCTGCTCCCATTCGCCTTCAGAAACGCCTTGCACAGGAGTAGGGTCAAGCGTTATTTCGCGCATCGGCACTTGGATATCGGGTCTTGAACCTTCGATATAAACTTTACGAGAGGCGGGCAAGATACGGTGCAAATCGCGGGCATCTTCTTCGAAGCGAGCATCACTTGCGGCACGGTGGGCAGGGGTTTTTAGCGCGTCTGCTTTTTTATCCGCTTTGCTGCCACTCACATTGAGTGAGGCACTGGCTGGGATATGAGTTTGAGCGGCTTTTGTGTTTGGGGAGGTCTCTAAAATAGTCATATGCTGTCCTAGCGTGTTGGTTTTTGAATAAAATCAACACCGCCAGTATCTGCGGGGGTAGCGTTTGTAATTTGGGCAAGTTCAGCTCATGAGCATCGTTCGCGACTAAAACTGAGTGATATAGTCGTGAGTGATACTCATCAAACGTTGGACGCAGCTTTGTATCAGTCTTCACTATTTAGTAGTACATCACGCACACCAAGATAGTAATGAAGATAAAAAGGCATTTCTGCACGTCCCTTGCTATAAATAACAAAGTGCTTAAGACTTCCCTGCGTCGGTACTAACCGCATCAGGTTCGGCGGGTGATCTCTCAGCGAATGTATTAGGACATCTACTTTAATAAAGCGAGCCAATAATACACCGCACCCCGAGTCTGTCAGTGTTGTGAATCCCCTTCATACTAACAAAATTCTGCTATGAGGGCTAATAGTATTTGGCCATAGGTGTTCCATCTACATAGCAGATTTCAAATCTGTGATAAGCACAGAACATGAGCACCCTTCGATAAGCGCTCTTTAACTACTACTTAATAAATGTGCTGTAATAATCGGGCGTATCTTTACTCTTCTAAGATTCCTTGAATTGCACATTTATTACAGCAAATGAAAGATTCATAAGGTTGTCATTAAACTGTCATAAAAACTTGGCAAGATAGCACGCATGTCACAAACAATGCTTTTTTGTATCGTTGTTAAACTTCAGGAGTCTTATATGCGTTATTCGTTATTAGCAGTTGCCGTTAGTTGTACATTAATGCTTACGGCGTGTAATAAGTCAACAGATACGGCAGAGCCAGCTGCTGATACTACCAGTAGCGCTGCCACCACGGCTGAAACAACCACTCAGACTCAAGGCACGCCTTCTGCTGATACAGGTTTTAAATCTGCTGAGAATATCGCAATGAATATCACGGGTGCAGGTGCTTCATTCCCGCAGCCTATCTATGCCAAATGGTCTTATGACTACAATGGTGCGACTGGTGGTCAAGTCAATTATCAATCAATTGGCTCCTCTGGTGGTATCAAACAAATTCAATCAAAAACTGTCGATTTCGGCGCTTCTGATGCACCGATGACGCCTGCAGAGTTAGACGAAGCAGGCTTGATTCAGTTTCCAACCGTTATCGGTGGTGTCGTACCTATCGTAAATATCGACGGTGTTGAGCCTGGTCAATTACAGTTAGACGGTACAACGTTAGCAGACATCTATTTGGGCAAAATTAGCAACTGGAATGATCCGGCTATCAAAGCAATGAACCCAGATTTGACATTGCCTGATGCTGCTATTACGACCGTATTCCGCTCAGACGGTTCAGGCACAACCTTTAACTTCACTGATTACTTAGCCAAAGTGTCAACAGACTGGAAAGATAGCGTCGGCGTTGATAAGACTGTGAAATGGCCAACCTCTGCTACCGGTGCAGGCGGTAAAGGTAACGAAGGCGTATCAAGCTACGTAAACCGTATGAAAAACTCTATTGGCTACGTTGAGTATGCTTATGCCAAGCAAAATAAAATGTCACACACAGCGCTAAAAAATGCTGCGGGTAACTTCGTGCAACCTTCTGCAGAAACCTTTGCAGCGGCTGGTGACATCGACTGGTCACAGCAAGAAGGCTTTTATAAAGTTATCACCAACTCTGAGACTGAGCAAGCATGGCCTATCGCTGCTGCAACCTTTATCTTAGTACACAAGCAACCAGAAAATCCTCAGCAAGTAGCTGGCGTGTTGAACTTCTTTGATTGGGCCTATACCCAAGGCGACGATGATGCCATGGCACTAGATTACGTTCCATTCTCTGATACGGCTGTTGCCTTATTCAAAGCCAAATGGAATGACGTGAAAGGCAGTGATGGACAACCAGTCTACAAGCCGGCTCAGTAACTGTTATCTACTGAATAAGCTTTAAGAGTTACCCTCTCGAATAACTATTCTCCGGTAGTTATTTGAGAGGTTTTATCACAGTAAGTTTGCTCCTAAGTTTATTGTGATAAAACCCAATAAAGATTTCTAATATTTTGACTCAACCCTATTCAATGCTGAGACACTTATGAATGATTTAAGGTCCCAATTGGCTAAACAAAAACGTTACGATTTTTTGTTTGTTAATGCAACCAAAGCTTTTGCCATTCTTGTCCTAATGTCTTTAGGTGGTATTTTAGTTTCTTTAATCGTCGGCGCATGGCCGAGCATTCAAGCATTTGGTTTGGGCTTTTATACCAGCAATAACTGGGATACAGTTGCTAATGAGTACGGTGCATTAGCGCCTATTTACGGCACGTTGGTGACATCATTTATCGCCATCTTAATTGCCGTTCCAGTCAGCTTTGGTATTGCCATATTTTTAACCGAAATGTGCCCAAAGTTCTTAAAAAAACCACTTGGCATTGCCATTGAACTATTGGCTGGTATCCCTTCTATCATTTACGGTATGTGGGGATTGTTTGTATTTGCGCCTTTCTTTGGCGATCACATTCAGCCATGGTTCATTGAGCACATTGGCCCACTGCCTATCATCGGTAAGCTATTTACGGGTGCACCAATGGGGCTAGGTATGTTTACCGCCTCATTGGTATTGGCCATCATGATTATTCCATTCATTGCCGCCACCATGCGTGATGTTTTTTCTGTCGTGCCAGATCTGCTTAAAGAGTCCGCTTATGGAATGGGTGCGACGACTTGGGAAGTCATGTTCAAGATTATTCTGCCTTATACCAAAGCAGGTGTGGTAGGTGGCGTCATCTTAGGATTGGGTCGTGCATTGGGCGAGACGATGGCGGTAACTTTCTTGATTGGTAATGCCTTTAATATCAGTCCAAGTCTCTTTACGTCAGGCGTTACGATTACGTCGGCCTTGGCAAATGAATTTGCAGAAGCGTCGAGTGAGCTACATTTGGCTTCCTTATTACATCTGGGCTTAATCTTATTTGTCATTACCTTCATCGTATTATCGCTTGCTAAGCTGATGCTCATGAGTATGGACAAAAAAGCAGGTAATCGTTAGTCGTTAGATTGCCTCAGTTTCATTGAGTCAGTTCGATGCAATCAATAAGTTAAGTGTCGATGGTTATTGGTATTGATAAAAATACGGGAAACACATTTTATGCCTTCTAACAATGCTACCAACGCAATCAATGCACCGTCACCGCTGAACACGGGTTTTGAAGGGCGCTATAACAGAAGCTTATATAATAAGCGCCGCTGGGCCAATAAAGTAGGCCTTGGGTTTGCCATGACGGCAATGGTTTTTGGTTTGTTTTGGCTGTTTTGGATTTTGCTTACGCTCTTTGTTGAAGGCTTCCAAGGCATGGTGCAGCTGCCTATCTTTACTGCTGATACGCCACCGCCTATGAGTGCAGGCGGTTTACGCAACGCGATTGTCGGTTCAGTCATGTTAGCGTTTTCAGGATTGTTTATCGGGGCACCTATCGGATTGATGACAGGTATTTATTTATCCGAGTTTTCTCAAGGCAGTATGCTTGGCAAGGTAACACGATTCTTAAATGATATTTTGTTATCAGCACCATCTATTGTTATCGGTCTATTTATTTATGCGCTAATGGTAAAAGGTCAAAGTTTCTCTGGTTGGGCGGGCGCATTGGCATTGGCACTAATCGTTATTCCTGTGGTCGTGCGTACCACTGAAAATATGCTGAATCTGGTTCCTAATAGCATTCGCGAAGCCGCCTATGCATTGGGTACACCCAAGTGGAAGATGGTGACGCAAGTAACGATTAAAGCTGCTAGAGCTGGACTGACCACAGGGGTGTTATTGGCCTTTGCGAGAATCACGGGTGAGACGGCACCATTGCTATTTACCGCGCTGAACAACCAGTATTTTAGCACTGATATGAGTCAACCCCTTGCCAACTTACCAAATACGATCTACCAGTTTGCGATGAGTCCTTATGACAACTGGCATACTTTAGCATGGGCAGCAGCGCTCCTTATTACTACCTCTGTCTTGGTACTCAATATTTTGGCGAGATTCATTGGTAGTAGAGGTCAGGTCAAATAAAGCCTGATGTCAGATGACATAACACCAAGTATTTACTCACACTTATACGAAATCAATTAAGCTAGGTTGGATAACATTATGAATGACGTCGTAAGCAAAAAACGTGTAGAAAAGACTGCTGATAAGTTTAATACGACAACAGGCAATCTACTAAACAGGTCGATGTCCACTAGCACACAAATGGAACAGCCAAATGTTGCCAGCCTGACCAAACAAACCCTTCATGATCTCCCGCAAAATATGCCGCCGGCAAAAATGCAGATTCGTGATTTAAATTTTTATTATGGTGATTTCCAAGCACTGAAAAACATCAATATCGATATCCCTGATAAAAAAGTAACCGCTTTTATCGGCCCATCAGGTTGTGGTAAGTCCACGCTATTACGTACCTTTAATCGTATGTATGACTTGTATCCAGGTATGCGTGCCGAAGGCAGTATCAATCTTGATGGCAATAACATCTTGGGTAAAGACGTCGATGTGAATCTGCTACGCGCCCAAGTCGGCATGGTCTTTCAAAAACCGACCCCATTCCCAATGTCGATTTATGACAATGTCGCCTTTGGGGTACGCCTTTATGAGAAGTTAAGCAAGGCTGAGCTAGACAATCGCGTGGAATGGGCACTCAAAAAATCTGCATTATGGCCAGAAGTAAAAGACAAACTAAAGGCTTCTGGATTGTCTTTATCAGGCGGACAGCAGCAGCGCTTATGTATCGCCCGAAGTGTCGCGACCAAGCCTGAAGTGTTATTGCTCGATGAGCCGACATCCGCGCTTGATCCTATCTCGACGGGTGCTATCGAAGATTTGATTGAAGATCTTAAAAAAGACTATACGATCGCCATCGTCACTCACAATATGCAGCAAGCGGCGCGTGTATCTGATTACACCGTCTATATGTATTTGGGCGATATGATTGAGATGGGTGAGACGGATCAAGTATTTACTAAGCCTGCTCAGAAAGCGACAGAAGACTATATTACAGGTCGTTATGGCTAACACTGAGCATCAATAAGTGAAAAATGCTCGATACGTTTGATAGTGTTTCGTGAGCCAATTCGTTTAACTTAAAAATCTCATCGCGCTATTAATACATGGATTTCAGGGAATACCTCTTATGCAAAGTGATAAGCATATCTCTAAAAGTTTTGACCAAGATCTTGACGAAGCCATTCGGTTGTTTCTATACATGGGTGATAGGGCCGCGGACCAAGTGGCCCAAGCCATTCATGCGCTTATCGATAAAAATGAAACGTTGGCACAAGAGGTCATCGATCTAGATTTTGAGATAAATCGAATGGAAGTGGAGTTGGATGAGCATATTTTGTTATTGGTCGCAAAACGCCAGCCTGCCGCCAGTGATTTACGTTTGGTCATGTCCATCAGTAAAGGCGTGGTTGATTTAGAACGTATAGGTGATGAAGCCGTAAAAATTGCTCAAATGGCAAATAAAATCGCTGCACAAGGGAAGTTGTCGTACGGCTATTCAGAAGTACAGCACCTAAGTAATCAAGTTCGTCTCATGCTACACAACGCGTTAGAGGCTTTTAGTCAGTCGAATGCGGAGCAAGCGTTTGAAGTCATGCGTAATGACAATGTGGTCAACGATGAATACCAGTCGGCTATTCGCGCACTAATGACCTATATTATGGAAGATTCACGCCATGTCTCAAAAGTAATCAATATTATGTGGGTATTGCGCGCGCTTGAGCGTATTGGCGATCATGCACAAAATGTCGCCGAGCTGGTGATTAACTATAGTAGTGGTCAAGATGTTCGTCATTCTGATTATGCAATGGTCGAAAAAGCCGTACAAGAAGCCAATGACCGTATGGCAGCGCGCCAAGTCAATATAACATCAGCCACAATGGCCGCTTCTGATTTCGATGCGTCAGACAGTGATGAAGACTAGCAAAAACTATTCAGTTGGTATTTGAGCCTAAAAAAACGCGCTATATAAAATAGCGCGTTTTTTGATGGTTATCAGAAAGCGAGGAAAGGCTAGCTTTCGGGTGTCCAACCTTGCGCACGTTCGTAATCTTCATTATCCAAAAATTTATCACGTTGCTCAGTTAAGAACTTTTTGGCGGCAGGATCCATCATGCTTAAATGATTTTCGTTGATCAGCATGGTTTGGTGTTCGATCCATTCTTTCCACGCTTTGTCAGATACGGTTTCTTGCAGCTCCTGACCTTTTTTATTAGGAAAAGGCGGGTGTGGCATCTTTGGCAAATCTTGCTTATATTTACGGCAAAATACAGTATTGGCTTGAGGGTTAAAAGTCTCAGTCATAAGGCGTTCCTTATTATGTATGGGTCTTTATAAATATATTTTAAATGACGTTACCTGCTTATGGTAACAAAAACACCCGCCTAAGTAGCGGGTGTTTTTCAATTATTAGAGTAATAAACTACTTGGTTATAGAGTCGCTTTTAAGCAAAAACTTTCAAACGAGCACGACCATTGATTACGGCCTTTTTTACTTGATTCGGCGCAGTGCCACCTAAATGGTCACGGGCTGCTAATGAGCCTTCTAGCGTTAGATAATCAAAGACATCTTCACCGATAGCATCGCTAAACTGCTGTAGCTGTGCCAATGATAAATCACTCAAATCAACGCCTTCTTTGATACCCAAAGCAACGGCATTACCAACCACTTCATGGGCATCACGGAACGCAACACCTTGGCGTACCAGATAATCTGCAAGGTCAGTGGCAGTCGCATAGCCTTTCATGGTGGCAGCACGCATGTTTTCTTTATTAGGCGTGATGTTAGGTAGCATATCACCAAAAGCCAATAAACAGCCGGTAAGGGTATCGACGCAATCAAAGAGTGGCTCTTTGTCTTCTTGATTGTCTTTGTTATAGGCCAGTGGCTGACTCTTCATCAGGCTAAGCAGAGTCATTAGTTGACCAAAGACACGTGCTGCTTTACCGCGTACCAATTCAGGTACATCAGGGTTTTTCTTCTGTGGCATGATAGATGAGCCAGTACAGAAGCGATCTGGAATCTGTACGAAGTTAAATTGTGCTGACATCCACAGGATAATCTCTTCACTCATGCGTGACATGTGCATCATGAGAATAGACGCGGCAGAGGTAAACTCAATAGCAAAATCACGATCAGAAACTGCATCCAAAGAGTTCTGGCAGATACCTTCGAAACCAAGCAGTTCAGCAGTAATCGTACGATCGATTGGGAACGTTGTGCCAGCGAGCGCTGCGCTACCAAGTGGCATCTGATTGATACGGCGGCGCGCATCGACCAAACGTTCAGTATCGCGATACAACATCTCAAACCATGCCATCACGTGATGACCAAAGCTGACGGGCTGTGCCGTTTGCAAATGGGTAAAGCCTGGCATGATGGTATCGGTATGTTGCTCAGCCAAATCTAGCAAGCCACTTTGCAAACGTACCAATAGAGCGATGATGTTATCCGTCTCTTCACGCAACCAAAGACGAATATCGGTAGCCACCTGATCATTACGGCTACGGCCAGTATGGAGCTTTTTACCAACCGCACCTATAATGTCAGTCAGACGTGATTCGACGTTCATGTGTACGTCTTCGAGCGCGATTGACCAGTTAAACTCACCGGCTTCAATCTCACGCAACACTTGCTGCAGGCCATCGATGATAGTGGCTACTTCGTCAGCAGTCAGAATGTCACATTCTTTGAGCATGGTCGCATGAGCGATCGAGCCTTGAATATCATGACGTGCAAAACGTTGGTCAAAGCCGACAGATGCGGTAAAGGCAGCAACGAAGCTGTCTGTCGCTTCACTAAAGCGACCGCCCCACATTTGCTGACCCTGACTGCTTGTAGGGCTGTTATTTGTTGTAGAGGCATCTGTGCTAGAATCAGAGACAGATGCAGTTACATTTGATTCGGGATTACTAAGGTTTGAAGAATTGGCGTTCATATCGGTACAAGACAAGTCAAGAGAATAAGAACTCGAGTATAGCAAAGGATGAGGTAGCCTTGCTAGCGGAGCGCTTAGAGTTTTTTATGCCCAAGCTCATGGATGTCATGAAAGTTTGGCAGTGGCTGTTGTATGTCTTTTTTTGGTCGATATTCGTAACGGTAACGCATCGTTACGAGATCGCCACTTGGGCAGATTTTTTGATGCAACTCTCGAGCAGGTTGCTCCAAAATATTTTGAGCATCATGCCATCGCTGTATATCATTGACTATCTGCGCCATATCTTTAAAAGT
This sequence comes from Psychrobacter fjordensis, assembly GCF_904845995.1. Taxonomy (NCBI): domain Bacteria; kingdom Pseudomonadati; phylum Pseudomonadota; class Gammaproteobacteria; order Moraxellales; family Moraxellaceae; genus Psychrobacter; species Psychrobacter fjordensis. The sequence continues at coordinate 892,815 of NZ_CAJGYP010000001.1, read as the reverse complement.
ATGAGCATCCCCAAAGTTACGGTATACGTAGTCAGTATACTAATGACTACCTATGCCATTTCAATGACGCTAATCAGTCTTATTATGATTAATATGGGTTGGATTGACTATAATCATCAGACGTTCATTCCAGATATATTAATTGATACCTTGAGTGCTGGTGGTTTTGCCTTGATATTTCTACTGTATTTTTTACGCCGCTATCGCGAGATGAATGCCCTCAAGCAATCATTTGAACACAAGCTAAGTGCCCAAAACGATATAATCAAAGCACGTCTCTCCCCGCATTTTTTCTTTAATACCCTTAACACACTTGTGTCACTTATCGAATCTAACCCACCACGAGCTGCTGCCTTACTACAGAACGTTTCCGCATTATTTCGTGCCAGTTTTAATGGTGCGCGCGAGATTAGCTTCGAAGAAGAGATCGCTCTATGTGAGCATTATTTGGCGATTGAAGCTAGCCGTTTGGCAGATAAGCTTGAGGTGACATGGGATCTACCTGACGAAGACGTTATGTATGACATGGTTATCAATGCCTTAACCCTGCAGAGTATATTGGAACGAATGCTGCTAAATGTGGTTGAGATGACCACTGAAATTATTTGTATCAATATTAAAGTAACGTGGCAGCAGCATCAGGTTATGATTGTAATTGGTGTCGACCTTCCCAAAAGAACCTTAATCATTAATCATGATTTACGCCAAAACATGAGTTTTTATGTTCAAGCTGAGCGTTTACGTTCCTATTTCGGTCAAAGTGCTGATATTAAAAGCACAGTGACCAACACCCAAATTATTACTGTTATTGACTATCCGCTACAAGACGTCAGTCTATGATGATTTTTTCATTACTTATTTTTTATTTTTCTTATAAATAAATAACCGTGGCATACATATTGCATTGTATATCTATATTATTGTTTTACTTTGTATTTAGTAGTGATTAAGAATCATTATTATTGATGGTGAATAAATAAACATGAAAAACGAGATACAAAAAATAGCCTCGTATTAAATTTATTATTAGCCCTGATTTATCGGTTATTATAGAATTTTTTATTTGTGGTTTTATTAAATATTTTTATGCTAAGCGAATGGTAATGAGTGATAGTATGTTTGTAATGTCTATTGAAAGTATTAAGTTTGTCCAGGGATGGGAGTTTGCATGCGTATTGTAGTTTGTGATGATGAACCGCTAGCGCGTGAGCGTTTGGTCCGAATTGTACAAGAGTCAGGTCATCAAGTGGTCGCTCAAGCAACAACAGGTAAAGAAGCCATTATGGCTGTTAAAACGCAGCAGCCAGATATCATATTGTTAGATATCCGTATGCCTGAAATGGATGGTGTACGCTGTGCTCAAGAGCTTTCGCAACTTGATCACCCACCAGCGATTATATTTGTCACGGCTTATGATCATTATGCAATTGCTGCTTTAAAAGCCAATGCGATTGGCTACTTATTGAAGCCTGCTAATAAAGATGAACTAGTAGAAGCGCTGAATAAAGCTAAAAATCTAAATGCTGCTCAGTTGAATGAAATTCGTAAGCTAGAAGATCCCACCGCACGGCCAGTACGCGAACATATTGCTGCTCGTACTCATCGAGGTGTAGAGCTTATTAAGCTTAAAGATATTTACTATTTTACGGCCGATCAAAAGTATGTCAAAGTACGCCACAAAGATGGCATTGTACTGATTGATGAAACGCTAAAAGAGCTTGAGCAAGAGTTTGAAGATCGACTATTTCGCGTGCATCGTAACGCAATTATCAATCTCAGCTTTTTGGATTACTTAGAAACGTTAGATGCAGGGCAGTATCAGATACGTTTTAAAGGTATTGATGAGACGCTAGCCGTTAGTCGTCGCCACTTGCCTGCACTACGTGACAAAATTCAAAGTATGTAACTTGAAACATGTAACTTGCTGTTTTAATAGCGAAATAATCATCCCATATCATCAAACCCTTATTTATGCTTAAATAGGGGTATTTTTTTGCGTCAGTATTCACTATAACAGGTGTATAGCGCTCGTTTACTGAGGCAATTTTCCGCATTGTTTAGTACGGGTGTCATACTACAAAGATATTATGCCGTACAGATACGAGCAGCACTGACAGCACAGCCCAACATTACAGCACCAACATAATAATACCGAACTTATTGAGGCCCTTTATGAGCAATTCGCAGCAACCTGCATTGACCACTTTAAACATCGCTACACGTCAGAGTCCTTTAGCACTATGGCAAGCTGAGCATATTCGTGCACGGCTATTAGAGATGTATCCTGAATTAACGATTAACTTGCTCAAAATTGTCACTAAGGGTGACAAGATATTAGACACACCGTTGGCCAAAATTGGCGGCAAAGGATTATTTGTCAAAGAGCTTGAGCAAGCGTTGTATGACAAGCAAGCGGATATTGCAGTCCATTCATTAAAGGATGTGCCGATGCAGCTGCCTGAAGGGTTGACGCTAGGTGTCTATTGTAAACGTGCTTCACCTACGGATGCTTTTGTCTCTAATACTTATAATAGTATTGATGAGTTGCCAAAAGGCGCAGTAGTGGGAACGTCTAGCTTGCGTCGTCAGTGTCAGATCAAAGCTTATCGCTCAGACTTACAGATCAAGACTTTGCGCGGTAATGTTGGTACTCGTTTGGGTAAGCTAGACGCGGGCGAGTATGATGCGATTATTCTAGCGACCAGTGGCTTACAGCGCATTGAGCTGGATGAGCGTATACGCGGTGAGCTTGAAATTGATGCTTGCTTACCTGCAGTTGGACAAGGTGCGCTAGCAATTGAATGCCGTGAAGGTGACGATGAAGTATTAAAGCTACTAGCACCGCTTAATGACGATAAAGCCCGTATTCGTCTTATCGCAGAGCGAGCGCTAAACCGTCATTTAGAGGGTGGTTGCCAAGTGCCTATTGCAGCCTATGCTGTTTTACAGATGGCTAGTGAGACAGATGCCAATAACGATGACAATGGCGATAACGGTAATAACGACAATGGTAATGTGTTGTGGCTCCGTGGCCGAGTAGGTCAAGCTGATGGTAGCCAGTTATTAAAGGCAGAAAAGCGTGTCACATTAGTCGGTACGCAAGAAGAGCAAGAAATACAGGCCAATCAACTTGGTATTGATGTTGCTAAGCTCCTACTTGCCGATGGCGCTGGTGATATCTTATCAGCGATTTATTACCCTGAATAACACGTCAGTATCTTTATTAGCTTAGCCATAACGGCCTCACTGTAGATGTTGATGGGTGGTTAAGCCAACTTTATCAGTCTTTTGTCATGGTACGTCTATGTCATCGTCAATTTACGCCAAATCTGTGCATAAAGGTCAGGCAACGGATGCCCATCTGTTGCTACCACAAGTCGTCATCAATACCCGCCCAGTAGAGCGGTCAGCACCACTGACGCAGCACTTACAAGCGGCGGGGTTGAGTGTGGTTGAGATGCCAATGTTGGCGCTACAGTCGCGCCCAACGACTGATGATGACATTATGTTGATGCAGCAGTGGCTAGCAGGGGCTTATAAGGCACTTGTTATCGTCAGTCCAACGGCGGCCGCTGCAGGTCTAGCTGTCTGGCAAATGCTGGAGCATGAGAATCAAGTGCGAGATGACGAAAATGATCAAGTAGATGCACCTGTAAAAGCACCAAGCCATATCATTGCAGTTGGTGAGGCGACGGCGGCGGTCTTAAGTAATAGCCTTGCTCATGAGTTAGAGTATCAGGTGCGCCAGCCAGAAGTTGCCAATAATGAAAGTATGTTGGCGATGCCTGAGATTGAGAGTTTGCAGGCAGGTGATAAGCTGCTGGTATGGCGTGGGCTTGGTGGTCGGCGATTATTGGTCGATGCATTACAGGCGCGTGGTGTCCATGTCGATAGCATTGCTTGGTATGAGCGAAAAATGCCTGTAGAGGCAAGCGCGCAATATGAGCAGTGGCTACAAGGTTTTCTGACATCTTGTTCGAAGCAAGATATAGCGTTATCAGAGCAGCCGAAGCCAATCGTGGTTGTCAGTAGTGGTGCTGCCTTTGAGCATTGGGAAACCATCGTTAGCGCTGTGGCAGAGAAGGGCCTAGAACCAGCTGCTGATACAGTTCTTCGACCACTTGAGCTAGAAGATTTTGCGTATGTGGTACTAGGCGAGCGCTTAGCTAATATGGTTGCAGAGCAGCAACTATATTGTTGGCGTGTGGAAGACTTGGCGCCAGAAACTATCCTCGCTGCGATCAGATCGAAACATTAATTTTTTGCATTCTTAATTTTAACTATATTTAAACCTACCAATAACGGCGTTGCCTTATGTCAATTAATTCTGAATCGTTACCTAAGGAACCTTCGGCTGTTCAACAACGCCGGCAAGCAAATATGTTGTTGGTGCGACTGCAATGGTTCGTTATTCTGTTGCTGGTTGCTGCGTTGTTTTGGCTTTATATCAGTCAACAGCGTTTTCAAAATAACGTCAATGATCGTTTGCAAAGCAATGAGCAAATCGCCAGTCGTCTTAATGAGATGGATGATCGCTTATTTTCGATGAGTCAACAGACGTTACCAAAGCCTAGTGCCACTGTTAGCAGTCAAGCTCAAAACCAGCTAGATTTATTACGTATTCAAATACAAGCCGCTGATAGGTTATTGGTAGATAATAATGATAATGCAGCGATTGAATTGCTGCGAGGGTTACATTGGCAGCTTTCACAAAGTAGTAATGAGATTGCGCCAGCGCTGACCATCGTTATTAAACAAAGCTTGATGAAAGATATCGAGCGTCTACAAGCCAGAAGCTCACAACCTAGTCCTTGGCAGCTACAAAACTTAGCCATCCAAAACATTCAAGATTTTTTGCACAGTCATGAGCGTGCGACTAATACGGCGACACAGACGAAAATTACCGATAATGATGCAGGTCTAACACGTAGACAGCTCGTGATTCATGAAGTCATCATGACATTGAATCTCGCAAATCAAGCCAGTAATATGCGTGAGCAAGATCAATTTATCAGCTACTTAACGCAAGCGCGAAAGCAATTGCAGAGTCTAGTCCCTCAAAGTCTAGAGCCAAAAAATTCAGACAAGCAAACATCGGCAAGTACAAAAAAAGCGGCTAACGAGACCAATGTACAGACCAAATCATCACCTGCAAATATTCCAGAAGTTATAGATTGGTTAGATCGATTAATTGCCAATGCACCAAAACCAACACCATTGTTGACGACACAGATTTTGGATCAACCAAAACGTTAATGTTCAACAGACCCTATTGTGCCAAAGATTTATTAATACAAAGAATAAGAGAAATGACATTATGGACAGTTTGAACCAAGAATCACATTTGGCCTCTACTATCGCAGAAAACCATAATCCTGACGAATTGTCCTATTATCCAGTGATTCATCATCAACCCATTCATTGGGGCGAAATGGATGCCTTTAATCATTTAAACAATGTCGTTTATTATCGCTATGCTGAGTCAGCACGTATTGGATATTTGCAGGCATTAGGAATGTTTGACGGTAGTATGATCACCGTATTGGCGCAATCTAGCTGTCAATATTTACGTCCTGTGATTTATCCAGATACTTTATTATTGGGTGTGCGTTGTCAGCGCTTGGGTAGGACCAGCATCGTAATAGAGTACAGTTACTACAGTACGGCACAACAGGCAGTCGTTGCGACGGCTGAGGCAGTTGTGGTGCGTCTAGATAGTAGTGGAAAGGATAAATTACCATGGACAATCGAGGAGCGTGAACGGCTATTAGCACTAGAGGCAAAATTTGGTCATACGCCTGAGTCTTAAAACTCAAAGGATTACTCTATATAAGTGGATGCGTCAAAAGAGAAAATAACATCATTAAACACAAAAAAGGCACGCTAACATTGGAGTAGCGTGCCTTTTTTAAGCTTAATTTTTCGACTCAATAACACAAACAAATATTAGTCTTGTTGCGGTGCTTGAACGAAATCGACCACGTTTAACTCAAAACCTGATAACGCATAAAACTTCATCGGTGATGACAGTAGACGCATGTCACGAACCCCTAAGTGACGTAATATTTGTGCGCCAACACCAACGCTACGATACGGCTGCTGAGTAAGTGTTGATTGCGATTCATTGTCTGCGGCTTTATCTAACGCATCCCCTAAATCAACAGGTTGGTTACTACCAATCCAAACCAATACACCGCGATCTGAGGCGCTAATTTCTTTTAATGCCGCTTGTACGCTCCAGCCACTACGGCCAGTCATGTCATTTTTAGCCGCAAACAAATCACGTAATGGATGGAAGCCATGAACACGTACTGTGCTGACTCCTTCGCTGACATCGCCTTTGACTAACGCTAAATGAGTCTCATCAGCACCAAATTCACGGAAGCGATGCAAAGTGAACGTACCATGTTCAGTCTCAAAAGGATATGATTCTACTTCTTCTACTGTCTGTTCATTCGCAATACGATAGTTGATAAGATCAGCAATCGTACCTATTTTTAGATCATGTTCTTTTGCAAATATTTCTAGATCATCACGACGTGCCATCGTACCATCAGCATTGATGATTTCGACCAGCACAGATGCTGGCTCAAGGCCTGCTAGGCGTGATAAGTCACAACCCGCTTCTGTGTGACCAGCGCGATGCAATACACCACCATCTTGCGCAATGATAGGAAAGATATGGCCAGGCTGTACAATATCTTCAGCTTTAGCAGTAGCAGACACTGCTGCTTGAATGGTACGAGCGCGATCGGCAGCAGAAATACCCGTCGTAACGCCTTCAGCGGCTTCAATTGATACGGTAAAGTTAGTGCTGAATTTAGCTTCGTTACGTTCAGACATAAGCGGTAAAGACAGCTGATGCGCACGAGCTTGTGAGATGGTCAAACAGACTAAGCCGCGAGCATGGGTAATCATAAAGTTAATATCTTCAGGGCGCACATGGGTCGCTGCCATGATGATATCACCTTCGTTTTCGCGGTCTTCATCATCCATCAAGACGACCATTTTACCAGCACGAATGTCTTCGATAATCTCAGGAATCGTATTTAAACTCATAGTAAATCTCAATATTTTATTATTTATAGATAGGTGTGATTTGGAATCTAAAGCATTATCTGTCTATTAGAGCAGTAGATAATACAAAGCGCTGTTACGGTCAAGCAAAGCGCTATTACGGTCAAGCAAAGCGCGCTATAAGCAATATCATTTGATATAAAGGTGACTCACTTAATTGCTTGTATAGTTCATTATGAGGTCATTTTAACGCTTTTCATCGCAACGTGCTGTGTCATCTTCCCACTATATCGTTCAGTATGTCAAAAATAGTCATAAGTATTATCAATAATCGCTACTATTCAGGCATTAAAGCACACGTCACATAATAAGATGGCACGTCTATACGGGGTTAGTCATTACTTGCCGCTTGGGTTTTCAGCCAATCTATAAATTGTTTGCTATGTTGTTCTCGCTGATTGTCTGCAAACTCGTAAAAGCGTGTACCGACTAAGTTATCTGGTAAATAAGACTGCGGATAATAATGGTTGGGGTAGTCATGAGGATATACATAGTTCTGACCATAGCCTTGATGTCGCATCAGCTTGGTCACGCCATTGCGTAGATGTAGCGGTACAGGAGAGGCATCATTTTCTGCCAACGCCATCGCAGCATTGATTGCTTTATAGGTGCTATTGCTTTTGGCACTGGTCGCCAGATAAACCACCACTTGACCTAAAATTAGACGTGCCTCAGGCATACCTATGGATTGCACACTGCGTAGTGCTGCATCAGCAAGAAGTAAGGCATTAGGGTTGGCATTGCCGATATCTTCGCTGGCCAAAATAACCAAACGCCGCGCAATAAAATCAGCAGGCTCACCGCCCACTAGCATCCGAGCCATCCAATACAGTGCTGCATCAGGGTCAGAGCCCCGGACGGATTTTATCATTGCTGAGACGATATCGTAATGCTGCTCACCATCTTTATCGTAGCGGATCAGTGCAGTCTGTGCTACCCGACCGACCAATGCATCATCAACGATAATCGGTGATTGCTTAGGGTCAGCCGTTTGAATGGCAAGCTCTAATAAATTTAATGCTTTTCTAGCATCACCATGTGCCAGTTGGCTGATAGTGTCTTTTGCTTGCAAATCGACAGTCAGTTCTTTTAGCACGTTGTCTTCCGACAGTGCTCGCTGTAACACGGCACCGATCTGTTCTGGTGTCAGAGGTTCTAGACGATACACTTGGCAACGTGATAGTAGGGCGTTATTGACGCTAAATGAGGGGTTTTCGGTCGTGGCACCAATCAAAGTGATATCGCCAGACTCTACCGCGCCCAGTAGCGCATCCTGCTGTGCCTTATTAAATCGATGAATTTCATCAATGAAGACCACAGGTGATTCAAATGTCAGTGAATCCTTATTATCTAAGACTTCGCGTAACTGTTTAACCCCAGTATTCAACGCGGACAGCGCATGAAAGGGACGACCAACAGCGTCTGCTAGCAGCATAGCAATCGTCGTTTTACCGATACCTGCTTCCCCATGCAAAATAATTGATGGCAAATGCCCTTGTTCGACCAAACGTCGCAGAGGTGCACCTGCGGCCAGTAAATGCTCTTGACCGATAATGGCATTGAGCGTGTTTGGGCGCATGCGCTGAGCAAGTGGAGTATCAGCATGAAAACTAGGTGGCATAGGGCTTCTCTATTATCAATTTAAACAGCAATCAATTTGTCTGTCACAGCAATGGTAAATAAGTTTTTATGGGGTCATCTAAACCGCTACACACCACGCTATATTTATCATTTTTATTGAAGCTAAACATTTCTACCTGCTTGGCATGGTTTTCGCATTAATGAATATTAGACCTTAAATGAATATTAGATCTTAGCAATAAAAAAAAGCTAATTGAATCGACTATATTTGCTATGTGTCTACACGATAGGCTAACGCAATCTTATGTTAATGAAAGCTCGCTAAGTGTATAGCTTATGTCCCAGCTACTTTGGTTTTCAGACTTTATCCCTATTAACGGTTCAGTTATATTGATGAGCAGTATCAATAAACATGGCTCACCAAGCATAATTTATTAAAAGTGGTCTATCAAGCATAAGGTATTACAGTGATGACGTCTCAATCGATATTTAAGCGTTTTTTGAATCGATGTTTATATCGCAGTGCACAGCAGCAATCACGCTTACTCACTGTGAGCGAGGTGACGCTAGCACGTTCAGTATTCGGTGACAGCATTGACCTTGATGGTGTTCAGCTTAAGACTGCTTGGTGGGTGCTAAAAAATTATGCCGTTAGCCCTAATGGCAATATTTACTTTAATCCTGCAGATTGGATTACAGATTTTAGCGAGGCTTCACTAGGTAAGCAAAGCTGGCTGATACATGAGCTGACCCATGTCTGGCAGTTGCAGCAAGGTTTAAAGGTCGTGCGTGGTGCGGTTATCGATCGTCGTTATGATTATGTGCTTGAGGTAGGGAAGCCCTTTTTTAAGTATGGTATCGAGCAGCAAGCACGCATGGTACAGGATTACTTTATTCGTCATCGGCGCGGGCAAGACTGCCAAGCTTTGGAAGCCTGCATTCCATTTTTGGTCACAAGCTCTATCGACGAAACAAAAAATACAGATAGCTCGTTCACAATTTAATTGTCTTATTAGAGATAGATAGTGACTATAGCTGATTCAATTTAAAAGTAGTACAAGGCAACCGAGTGTAGATGTATGTTTAATACTTCAAATGAGGTTAAAGCAGTAATACTTTTATAGTGGAATGACTATATGATAAGAATTAGTATAAAGCATGCTTTGTGCTTTACAAGGTCACGATAACTCTGAGAAAAGTAAATTAGCAAAGGATTGCTACGGTAGCTATAGCTTTTAATATTTGTGCTTTAACAAGGATATTTACACTCATGTTTAAATTTTTGCCAGGAAAGCTTGCCCTCAATGCTAGCCGTAAAGCGAATAACCGTTTGGACCATGATAACTCTCTTAATGAGAGTGTTCACCTACGGCGCTCGTCCTCAACACTGCTAGCGGCAACACTGACCGGCATAATTTTATTGACAGGTTGTCAGCAGCAGTCAGATACACAGCCTGTAGTCGATGCCAGTCAGACCAGTGATCCAGAAAACGCTCAAGACAGTGAGCTAATGGCACAAAGCGATGCGGCCGCTGCTCGTATAAAGCAGTTCCAGCCCATTTACGTCACACAGATGCAAGGGTTACAGCGCCGCTTACAAGCAGAGTATGAATCACTGGAAGTTGCTGATACCTCAGAAAATGCAGACTCGCTACTCAATACTAATATCAAGACCGATAATACTAACGATATCATTGATAGTAGTGATAAAAATGCAGCCGATCCTACTTCTTCAGTCACCGTACCTCCTAATTTGGTCGATACTACTGCTGTAGATAGTGATGCTACGGCTGATATTAATACCAGTACAGAAGTGGGTGAGCGAGATTTAACTGTCTTAAAACGTATCAGTCTTGAGCCGCGTAAACCTACTATGATGACGGAAGATCAAATAATTGACAGCTATCAGCAAGCGATGGATGCCCTTTACCAACCTGTGACGTCTCCGCTTAATGCAGAAGATATCAATACTTTAATTAATATAGCGACATTGGCGCCACAGTTGTTTGAAAGCGCAGAAATTGCTGGGAGAGTCAGTGCCAAGAGTCCAGCGCTGGCACGGTTGATAATCCAACATCAAGTTTGGGAGCAAATAGAAGCCCAGCAAGTCATTGATATGCAGCAGATGAAAATTGATCAGCAAAAAGAGTTTGAGTCGCTCATGTCTAAGTTTAACGAGACAATTGAAGGATACGATGAACAAATTGCCAAGTACGAGCAGACCTTAGAATCGTTTAAATAAATATTTCTAGTAATCAAGACAATTTCTAAGCAATAAAAAATCCCGCACAATGGCGGGATTTTTTATTGAGCAAAATTATTGCTACTTATTTACGGTCTTCAACTTTAACAAAATCGCGATGCGACTCGCCAGTGTACAACTGACGTGGACGACCGATTTTGAACGGTGCGCTGTGCATCTCTAACCAATGGCTGATCCAACCTGAAGTACGAGCCAATGCAAAGATTACGGTAAACATTGACGTTGGGATACCGATGGCTTTTAAGATGATACCAGAGTAAAAATCAACGTTTGGATACAGGTTACGCTCAACGAAGAACGGGTCTTCTAAAGCAATCTTTTCAAGCGCCATCGCCAACTCAAGCTTAGGATCGTTGATGCCAAGTGCAGCAAGTACTTCGTCACAAGTTTCTTTCATAACTTGTGCGCGTGGGTCAAAGTTTTTGTAAACACGGTGACCAAAGCCCATTAGCTTCACTTCACGGCTCTTCACTTTTTCCATGAATGCAGGTACGTTTTCAACTGAACCGATTTCGTCCAACATCTCAAGAACAGCTTCGTTCGCGCCGCCATGTGATGGACCCCAAAGGGCGGCGATACCAGCAGCGATACAGGCATAAGGGTTTGCACCAGTAGAGCCAGCCAAACGTACAGTAGACGTTGACGCGTTTTGCTCATGGTCAGCATGCAAAGTAAAGATTTTGTCCATTGCGCGAGTGATGACGTCGTTGGTTTTATAATCAACATCAGCAGGCGTCGCAAACATCATGTATAAGAAGTTTTCTGCGTAGTTAAAGTCATTACGCGGATACATGAACGGTTCGCCTTGTGAGTATTTATAACTCATTGCAGCAAGCGTTGGCATTTTAGCAATCAAACGGATAGCAGTGATTTCACGATGGTCTTCGTTACTGACGTCTAGATTTTCATGATAGAACGCTGATAACGCACCAACGACACCGACCATAATAGCCATCGGATGCGCGTCACGGCGGAAGCCTTCAAAGAACTTGCGCAATTGGTCATGAACACCCGTATGTTTACGGATTTTTTCAAAGAAATCTGCTTTTTGTTCAGCGTTCGGTAGGTCACCATGAATCAGTGCGTAAGCAACTTCTAAATACTCAGCGTTGTTTGCTAACTGATCGATAGGGTAGCCGCGGTGTAATAACTCGCCTTTGCCACCATCAATATAAGTAATCTTTGATTCAACAGGGGCTGTTACTTTAAAACCTGGGTCATAAGACCAAAAGCCTGAGTCTTGTAGAGCAGCAATATCGATAACTGGGCGCCCTAAAGTACCTTCGATGATAGGAAATTCGTACTCTTTACCATTTACGGTTAATTTGGCATTAGTGTCAGCCATAAATTGCTCTCCATTGTTTTAGCTTGTTAGAATAAAATTATTGCAGACGCATACCCTCGCGTCGTCGATTATTACAGGCGCATACCCTTGCGCCATCATCAGTTAAATGCTCAAAATACATCTAACTCGTTTAATACGCAGAGTATATTAGCAGCAATTCCCTATGATTTGAAAAGACTTTTGCTGTCAACACTGCCAATTAGTATGGTTTTGACGTGTTTATTCACTGTAATTTTTGTATCAAAATATGTCTGGTAAGCTATTTGTCTTTTAAACTGCTTCTTTATAGAAAGTAATGATTATCATTAACATTATAATATTAAAGTGTTTTTATCAATATTATAAGTTTAACGGTTTAGTCATATTAACTATAAAACAGACAGAGTATGAACAAACGACCATTTGGTTTAGATTTATGGTTCGTTAGGGGTGGGTAATACTAATGAATTAATATTGCAAATAGCCAGCTTTTTGTTAATTAATCTCTAATAACCAATATTTAGGGGATAAATTTGTAATTAGCGCCCAGTCATTTTATAATTAGAGGGATTTAACTGGCACTAGCTTTGCGCATATTGAGCGATCATCTTAATGGAATAATCAGTGAAGCTTTGCTTTACTCATATTTTGTTACGATTGGACGACCAGTTTATAGACCAAAACCTAGCTTATCGTTTGAATATTCTTGTTAACTGTTCTATTTTTAGATAGCCAACAGTGAAGTTTACCTTAATAAATTGATCGTATAGAGATGACACAATGGCGTTATCTTTTTTTGTTAATGGGAATCAGTAAAAATAGAATAGTTAATCGATTGATCCCATGCTTCGTACTTATTGTCATAACGTAAGTCGAAGGCTCGTTAATAAAAGGGTGTATCAGTTCAACGAGTCAGGTTCGACCGTCTATAATGATCGTATAAGACATATTCGCCTTTTAACTTTAGCGCAAATTAAACTACGTCAGCTAGCCCTTCCTTACTTTATTCGTCTCATGTGTTGCTCGTCGCTGTTGTATAGCATTTATACAAAGCGTTGATAGCAGATACAGGAGTATAACCGCAAAAAGGATGCCCGCTGTGAAAAGCAACCGACCTATTGATCTGCCTTTAAGCCAAGTGATTAGCGTTAATCGCTCACCGATTGCAATTGCCTCAATTTTGCATCGTATATCTGGCATTATTTTATTCTTACTTATTCCTGTCATGTTGTGGTTGTTACAGAACTCTTTGGCATCGCCTGAGAGTTTTGCAACCGTATTTGACAACGTACTCGTGCGCTTTTTGGCATGGATATTTGTTGCCGCGATCGCTTATCACTTTGTGATGGGCATCAAGCACTTATTTGCTGATATGGGCATGAACGAAGAGCTACAATCTGGACGTGCCGCTTCTAAGGTCAGTTTTGTGATCGCAGCGATTCTAATTGTCGCGTCATTTGTATGGGTGATGTTCTAATGATTAAAAACGATTCAGGAATAAAAAGTGCTACTGGTCTGACCGGCTCAGGCTCACGTGATTGGATTATCCAGCGTATCAGCGCTGTTGTTTTAGCCGTTTATAGTGTGGTGTTGCTGGGTTTCTTTTTGACCCATGGCGACGTCACTTATCTTGAGTGGTCATCATTTATGACTAGCCTGCCTATGCGTTTGTTTAGCTTAGTAGCAGTACTTGCGCTAGCAGGTCATGCTTGGGTTGGAATGTGGACAGTATTTACTGATTACATTACTACTGGCAAACTAGGCTCAAGCGCAGCAGGTTTACGTTTAGTCCTACAGTCATTGATGATTATCGCTATTTTAGTATTTCTATTTTGGGGTATCATGATTTTTTGGGGTAGTGGCTTCAGTGTTGTTGCCGTTTAACCAATAATTTATACCTTTACTATCTATAAATAATAACGGATGCACTCAGCAGCATTATTGGCTGCTGAATGACTCCAAAGCCGTCCGTTATAGCCGATAATAGTCATAGCATTGGGCAATTTCTGACTTGAGCAGTCATTTAAAGATAACTGAGTCAAATTGAAAGTAAACGAAATTAGTCCAATATAACGATAGATATGCAAATTAAGTGGTTAAAAGTTGTTTGCGTCACCGTCTTAAATAATTGTGTTCAATGGCCGAATAAATATGACATTTGGCCCTGCAATGAGATGACGCTTGATACAGCTTTTTTATTTAATTCTAAGCATTAACAGGCATTAGGAAAACCGTAATGGCAACTAGACAAGACAATACCATTAGTAATATTAAGACCCTAAACTACGATGCAGTCATCGTCGGTGGTGGCGGCTCAGGTATGCGTGCTTCACTACATTTGGCTGAAGCAGGTATGAAGGTTGCAGTCCTTACCAAAGTATTCCCAACGCGTTCGCACACGGTTGCGGCTCAGGGCGGTATCGGTGCAAGTTTGGGTAACATGAGTAACGATAACTGGCACTTTCACTTTTATGACACCGTTAAAGGGTCAGATTGGTTAGGTGATCAAGACGCTATCGAATATATGTGCCGTGAAGCGCCAAAAGTCGTCTATGAGCTTGAGCATATGGGCATGCCGTTTGACCGTAACGAAGATGGCACGATTTATCAGCGTCCGTTTGGTGGCCATACGTCTAACTATGGCGAAAAAGCCGTTCAACGTGCTTGTGCTGCTGCTGACCGTACAGGTCACGCACTGCTACATACGCTATATCAGAAAAACTTAGAGCAAGGTACTGAGTTCTTCATCGAGTGGATTGCACTTGACTTGATTAAAGATGAAGCTGGTAACATTAACGGCGTCATCGCACTTGAGCAAGAAACCGGTACTATTGCTGTATTCCAGTCACCGATTACTGTCCTAGCGACTGGTGGTGCAGGCCGTATCTTTGCAGCTTCTACTAATGCTTATATCAATACTGGTGACGGTATTGGTATGGCGGTACGTGCAGGTATTCCATTACAAGATATGGAATTCTGGCAGTTCCACCCAACGGGCGTTCATGGTGCAGGCGTACTATTGACCGAAGGTTGCCGTGGAGAGGGCGCTATCTTACGTAACAAAGATGGCGAAGCATTCATGGAGCGTTACGCGCCAACCGTAAAAGACTTGGCACCACGCGATCTCGTATCACGCTCTATGGACCAAGAAATCAAAGAAGGCCGTGGTTGTGGTCCTAATGCTGACCATATCGTGATGGATATGACGCATCTAGGTGTTGAAACCATTATGAAGCGTCTACCATCGGTATTCGAGATTGGTAAAAACTTTGCCAACGTAGATATCACTAAAGAGCCTATTCCAGTTATCCCAACCATTCATTATATGATGGGCGGTATTCCAACCACTATTCATGGTCAAGTGGTGACACCTGATTTAGAAGCAGGTACGGACGAAGAAGGTCAATACACGCAAGGCAACGTCGTTAAAGGTCTTTATGCCATCGGCGAATGTGCTTGTGTGAGTGTTCATGGTGCCAATCGTCTAGGTACGAACTCACTACTTGATCTATTGGTATTTGGCCGTGCTGCTGGTAAGCATATCGTTGATGAATTCCATCATGCTGACCATAATTACAAGCCACTTGATCCTCGTGTACTTGATTACACTATGCGTCGTTTGGACAAGCTGCAACAGTCTACTGAAGGGTACAATGCTCAAGAAGTGGCTGACGAGATTCGCAGCACCATGCAATTACATGCCAGTGTATTCCGTACTCAAGCAATGATGGACGAAGGCGTTGAGAAAATTTTAGCGCTAGGCGACAAAATCGACCAAATTCATTTGGCTGATAAATCACAAGTCTTTAATACTGCACGTATCGAAGCTTTTGAAGTTGCCAACTTGTACGAAGTGGCCAAAGCGACAATGATATCAGCGGCTATGCGCCATGAAAGCCGTGGTGCCCATAGTGTGTCTGATTATGATCGTCCAGAAGATGATGAGCATGCACCAAATGGCCGCGATGACAAAAACTGGATGAAGCATACCTTATGGTATTCTGAAGGCAATAAAATTATTTATAAGCCAGTTCGCAAAGTTCCATTGACAGTTGATTATATCGAGCCAAAAGTTCGCGTCTATTAGTCTTAGATGTTGCGCCTGATATACAGCAGCAGCGTTAATGTTTTATCCTTTATTAATTTATTAAAAAGGTGACCGCCAGCTACATGCACTTGCCAGCGCTAGCACACTATTAATCGGTATTTGATATCGTTTATCAGTACAGATTAATAGTTAGCGTCATCCTGTTGCAATCTTTGTATGCCCGCCATCACCTACGTGTGGAGTTTAGCATTATGAGCCGAGGTACTCGCACCATCGAAATCTATCGCTACGATCCTGATCTGGACGCAGCGCCACGCATGCAAACGTATACCATTGAGTTGTTAGACTCAGATCGTATGTTGCTTGACGTGTTATTACGCCTAAAAAAGGAAGACGAAACACTGACCTTCCGTCGCTCTTGCCGTGAAGGCATCTGTGGCTCTGATGGCATGAACATCAACGGCAAGAATGGTCTAGCATGTCTAATCAACATGAATACTTTGCCAGAAAAAGTAACGGTACGTCCGTTGCCTGGTCTTCCAGTTGTTCGTGATTTGGTCGTCGATATGAACCAATTCTACGAGCAATATGAAAAAGTACATCCGTACTTAATCAATGACCAACCAGCACCGCCAACAGAGCGTCTACAATCGCCTGAACAGCGTGAAAAGCTAAACGGTCTATACGAATGTATCCTATGTGCTTGCTGTTCAACCAGCTGCCCGTCATTCTGGTGGAACCCTGATAAATTCCTAGGTCCATCAGCATTACTGCATGCTTATCGCTTTGTTGCTGATAGCCGTGATGGTGATACTCAGGCACGTTTGGCTCGCCTAGACGATCCATTTAGCTTGTTCCGCTGCCGCGGTATCATGAACTGTGTGTCAGTTTGTCCAAAAGGCCTAAATCCAACCAAAGCAATTGGTCATCTACGCAATATGTTGATTGACCAAGCAGGTTAATCGTTTATAATTGCATGGTTTTTTTGCAGATATAATACGAAAAACACCACCTAATATATTAGGTGGTGTTTTTTATGATTTAGACTCTGAGAGAGTTTGGTTTTTTCTTTAGATGCAAATAAGCTGTAGCGATGAGAAAAACGACTGACGATCAAAGGTAAGGCTGTGCTAACAATACGTTGGCCGTGTGTAAGAAAACATGATATATGCACAAGCAATCTATATAATTGGCAACAGTAAAAAGCATTCATCAAGAGATATTGGCTACGTTAAATGTTAGAATAGCGCATAGTTGTACTGGTAGGATGTTGTGATGAGTAAATATCAGTTAGCGATAGTTTGTGTTACTGGTAATATACCAACAAGATATCATATCGAGACAGAATAGGGTCAATATGCAGTACCTAAGGTGAGAATAGTTATTCATTACCTAAATACCTAGTATTGAACAAACAAACTATGGCCTAAAATACAGGCGTGCTACTCTATACAGCAGTGTATGTTTGGCTGAAAAGCTGTAATATGTTAAAAATAACAAGAAATTGTAGTGAAAATTATCAGTTAAAACGTTGATAGTTTAACGATAACTTTTTACCAATAAATTGGTTATGGCTAACAGTAGTATATATAAATTAATTTTGTGAAACGAGCCGGATAAGAAAACTGGACGTTCACAAATAATTGTATTGCTAATATATATATTGCAGGCGACAGCACTTAACGTACGACAGATGACACAATAATAAGCACGATTCCATTCATTTATCTATCAAATAGACGATTATTATGAATAGTATAACTAAAGAAGCAAAAGGCTCAGGACATACAGAACTGGCCGCTGATAACGCCCAGTATATCGAAGCTCTTTATGAGCAATACCTGAATGACCCGAGTAGTGTTGATACCGAGTGGCAAACGTATTTTGCACAATACAAATCGCCAAATGATGCACCGCATAATGCTATTAAAGACCAGTTCTTATTGCTTGCCCGCAATCAGACTGCAGGCAAAAGTAGCGATCAAGCGACCAGCTCAGCGCCTAGTGCTTTAGTGGATGGTGGTAACCCAAAGAAAATGGGTGTACAGCAGCTGATTTCAGCCTATCGCCGCCGTGGTCATCGCCGTGCTAGTCTCGATCCGTTAAACCTTGAAGTACGTGCAGGAGTAGAAGATTTAACCCTCGCTTACCATAACCTTTCAGAAGCTGACCTTGATACCGTATTCCCTACCAATGATCTAAGTATCGCTAAAGATTCAGCACCTTTACGTGAAATCATTGAGATCATGGAACGTGTTTATTGCCGCCACATTGGTGTCGAATACATGCACGTAACCACCAGTGTAGAAAAACGCTGGATGGAAAAATATCTAGAAAGCAACTTAGGTCATATCAAATTTGATACAGAAAAACGTATCTCTATTCTTAAACGTCTTACAGCTGCTGAAGGCTTAGAAAAGTATTTAGCACGTAAATATACGGGTGTGAAGCGTTTCGGTCTAGAAGGTGGTGAAAGCTTTATCCCTGCTATCAATGAAATCATCCAACGTGCTGGCGGTTATGGCACCAAAGAGATGGTCATTGGTATGGCTCACCGTGGACGCCTAAACTTATTAGTCAACATCTTAGGTAAAAACCCTGCGGACTTGTTTGACGAGTTCGATGGTAAAGTACAGCCAGAAAAAGGCTCAGGTGATGTTAAATACCATAATGGTTTCTCATCTAATGTGATGACGCCAGGTGGCGAAGCTCATTTGGCTTTGGCCTTTAACCCGTCGCATCTTGAAATCGTTGCGCCAGTATTGCAAGGTTCAGTACGTGCCCGTCAGGTGCGTCGTAATGACCAACCTCTTTTAGACAATAAAGGCGGTAATTCAGTACTACCAATCGTCATTCATGGCGACGCTGCTTTTGCTGGTCAGGGCGTGGTTCAAGAAACCTTCCAGATGTCACAAACTCGTGCTTATACCACTGGTGGTACTGTACATATCGTTATCAACAACCAAGTAGGCTTTACCACTAGCCGTCAAGAAGATGTTCGTTCAACTGAATATTGTACTGACGTGGCAAAAATGGTACATGCGCCTATCTTACACGTGAACGGTGATGATCCAGAGTCAGTCGTATTCGCAGCTCAATTGGCATTAGATTATCGTCATGAGTTTGAGAAAGACATCATTATTGATCTGTTCTGCTATCGTCGTAATGGTCATAATGAAGCTGATGAACCATCAGCGACGCAGCCACTTATGTATGCTGTCATCAAAAAGTTACCAACCACTCGTACGCTTTATGCACAGCAGCTTATCAAAGAAGGCATCCTGAATGCCGATCAAGAAAAGCAGTATGAAGATGAGTATCGTGAGTCTTTAGATCGTGGTGACTATGTTGCCAACTCATTGGTCAATGAGCCGAATGAGGGCTTATTTGTAGATTGGACTCCTTATTTGGGTCATGATTTGGTCGATGAGTGGGATACCAGCGTTGATATTGAAGTCCTAAAAGGTTACGGACGCCGTATGGCCGAAATGCCAGAAGGCTACAAGCTACAACGCCAAGTTCAAAAAGTAGTCGAGCAGCGCCTAGCTATGCAAACTGGCGAAGAGCCATTAAACTGGGGTGCAGCTGAGACATTGGCTTATGCTTCATTGGTCGATAACGATAAAGTATTGGTACGTATTACTGGTGAAGATGTAGGCCGTGGTACGTTCTCACATCGTCATAGTGAAATATACAATATCAATGATGGCAGCATGTATGTGCCATTGGCTCATATGAGTGAAGATCAAGCTCGTTTTGCAACTTATAACTCATTGCTATCAGAAGAAGCAGTGCTAGCCTTTGAATATGGTTATGCAACGACTGTCCCTAACGCATTGGTCGTTTGGGAAGCGCAGTTTGGTGATTTCGTCAACGGTGCACAGGTTGTTATCGACCAATTTATCTCAAGTGGCGAAACTAAGTGGCAGCGTGTTTGTGGTCTAACGATGCTGTTACCGCATGGCTTTGAAGGTCAGGGCCCTGAGCATTCATCTGCGCGTCTTGAACGTTTCTTACAGCTATGTGCTGAAGACAATATGCAAGTTATCACGCCGACGACTCCAGCACAGATTTATCATGCACTACGTCGTCAAGCGGTACGTCCTATTCGTAAGCCGTTGATCGTTATGTCGCCGAAGAGTTTGCTACGTCATAAGTTAGCAACTTCAAATCTGGAAGAGCTTGCCAATGGTAAGTTTGAAACCGTCATTTCAGAGATGGACGATCACAACGCAGACAAAGTGACTCGTATGGTGCTATGTGGCGGCAAGGTTTATTATGACTTGCTTGAACAGCGCCGTGCACTAGGTCTAGAGCATGTAGCTATCGTTCGTATCGAACAGCTTTATCCGTTGCCAGAGCAGCGTTTGATGGCTGAGATTGAAAAATATAGCAACTTAGCTGAGATCGTATGGACGCAAGAAGAGCCGCTTAACCAAGGCGCTTGGTATTACTTAGCACCGCATATGTACCGTATTGTCGTACCGCACCCAACCAAGGCGAAAGTCATGGAGCCGGTGGCACGTCCTGCTAGTGCAGCACCTGCAACAGGTTCACCAAAGCTACACGCTCAACAGCAGCAAGCGTTAATCGCTGGCGGTCTTGGTATCAGTGTTGATGAGTTGTCTAAGTAACATATTATTGAATGCAAATGAATCAGGCGATAACAGTCAGTATGCTGTAATAAAATCTAGATAGTATTATCTAAGATCGCTATCCAAGATGGCACTGACTGTTTATCACGACTTAATAACAAATATGAATATCCAAATCTAAGGAGTATATCGATGGCTGATATCAAAGCCCCCGTTTTTCCAGAATCGGTTGCCGACGGTACAATCGTTGAGTGGCATGTTACTGAAGGTCAGCAAGTTAACCGTGATGACCTATTGGCTGAAATCGAAACTGATAAAGTCGTATTAGAAGTTGTAGCGCCTGACAACGGTGTTGTGACCAAAATCGTCAAGCAAGTTGATGATACTGTTTTGTCTGATGAGCTTATCGCTCAATTTGAAGCGGGTGCAAGCGCCAGTGCAGACACTGCTACAGAAGCACCAGCAGAGCCAGCACAAGCAGCAGATGGCGGCGAGCCAGTACAAGCAGCTGCTAAAAGCGACAGCAATGATGCGGATCATAAAGATCAAAGCCCAGCAGTTCGTAAAGCAGCGAAAGAAAGCGGCGTAGATCCTAAAGAAGTTGAAGGCAGTGGTCGTGGCGGTCGTGTGACCAAAACTGACATGGCAAACCCAACACTAAAATCTGACAGCAGCATCAAATCTGACAGCGGCCGTCCAGTTGCTGAATCAACGGGTGAGCGTACTGAAAAACGTGTTCCAATGACGCGTCTACGTAAAACAGTAGCGAATCGTCTATTGTCAGCATCACAAGATACTGCGATGCTAACGACGTTCAACGAAGTGAATATGAAGCCGTTGATGGATATGCGCGCTAAGTATAAAGACCAGTTCGAAAAACGTCATGGCGTACGTTTAGGCTTTATGTCATTGTTTGTAAAAGCAGCAACAGAAGCACTCAAACGTTTCCCAGCTGTGAACGCTTCATTAGATGGCGATGATATCGTTTATCATGGTTATTATGATATCGGTGTAGCAGTCTCTTCAGATCGTGGCTTGGTTGTTCCAGTATTACGTGATACCGATCGCATGAGCATGGCTGATGTCGAAAGCCGTATTCGTGAGCTTGGTGGCCTTGCTCAAAAAGGTAAACTTGGTCTGAATGACATGACTGGCGGTACTTTCACTATCTCAAACGGTGGTGTATTTGGCTCATTGATGTCTACACCTATTTTGAACCCACCACAAACGGCTATCCTAGGTATGCATGCTATCAATGACCGCCCAATGGCAGTTGATGGTAAAGTTGAAATCCTACCAATGATGTATCTAGCCCTATCTTATGACCATCGTATGATTGATGGTAAAGAAGCAGTACAGTTCTTAGTAACCATCAAAGAATTGGTTGAAGATCCAGCCATGCTTCTACTAGACCTATAAGCTTCTAAGCTTGTATTGGCAACCGCCGATACAAGCTTTTTAACTTTAGTCTAGACAGTGGTATTAGCTGTTTATTAATAAATAAGAGTGTTTTTCTGACATGGTGTATTGACCATTAAGCAGAAGCATACTGAGTAAAAACATCGCTTATTTATTAACGAGATAATCCTCAGTTTAAATGATATTTACAATTAGAATGATAATTAAAAATAGGAACGTACTATGAAAGACAATTATGATTTAGTCGTCATCGGCGGCGGTCCTGGTGGTTATGAAGCCGCTATCCGTGCAGGTCAGTTAGGTATGAGCGTTGCTTGTATCGAAAAACGTGTTTATAAAGGTGAGCCAGCGCTTGGCGGTACTTGCTTGAACGTTGGTTGTATCCCATCAAAAGCATTGCTTGATAGCTCACATCGCTATGAAGCGACCAAGCACGATCTTGCTGAGCATGGTATCAGCACTAGCGATGTAGCCATCGATATCGAAAAAATGATTGCTCGTAAAGAAGGCATCGTTAAGCAATTGACTGGTGGTGTTGCCGCTTTGCTAAAAGGCAATGGTGTTGATTGGCTGCAAGGCTGGGGCACATTGGTTGATGGTAAAGGCGCTGATAAAAAGGTTAAGTTCACTGCACTTGCAGATGAAAGTGAAACCACCATCACTGCAAAAAACGTTATCTTAGCAGCAGGTTCTGTTCCTATCGACATTCCTGTAGCCAAAACTGACGGCGACCGTATCGTTGACTCTACTGGTGCACTTGATTTCACCGAAGTTCCTAAGCGTTTAGGCGTTATCGGTGCTGGTGTTATCGGTCTTGAGCTTGGTTCAGTATGGCGTCGTCTAGGTGCTGAAGTTGTTGTCTATGAAGCGCTTCCAAGTTTCTTAGCAGCTGCTGACAAAGACATCGCAAAAGAAGCTGGAAAAATGCTGAAGAAGCAGGGTCTTGATATCCGTGTTGATACCAAAGTAACCAATGCTGAAGTTAAAGGCGATCAAGTTGTTGTCACTAGTGATACTAAAGGCGAGTCAAGTGAAGAAAGCTTCGACAAACTTATCGTTTGTGTAGGCCGCCGCGCATACTCTGAAAAATTACTTGGCGATGACAGTGGTATCACGTTGACTGAACGTGGTCTTATCGACGTAAACGATCAGTGTAAAACCAACCTTGATGGCGTCTATGCTATCGGTGACTTAGTCCGTGGCCCTATGCTTGCGCATAAAGCAATGGAAGAAGGCATGATGGCTGTTGAGCGTATTCATGGCGAAAAAGCTCAGGTTAATTATGATACTATCATCAACGTAATTTACACGCATCCAGAAATCGCATGGGTTGGTTTAACTGAGCAAGAAGCTGAAGCAGCTGGCTATGAAGTTAAAACGGGTTCATTCAACCTAGCAGCTAACGGCCGTGCACTTGCTCAAAGTGAAGCGGAAGGCTCTGTGAAAGTTGTTGCTGATGCCAAAACAGATCGCTTGTTAGGTATGCATGCTATCGCTGCTGGTGCTGGCGATATCGTCCATCAAGGTATGATCGCGATGGAATTTGTCTCTAGTATCGAAGATTTGCAATTGATGACATTTGCGCATCCAACTATTTCAGAAGCTGTGCATGAAGCTGCTCTGTCTGCTGATGGCCGTGCTATTCACGCCATTCAGCGCAAAAAGCGTAAGAAATAAGTAGTTAGTTTGATAAGTACTGACTTATAACCTGACTGTAGTGTCGCTGTCACAGCTATCACTACAGTCACGAGTGCGCCAGACGGATGTCTAATATATATGCGCACTCATTTTCACTTTTTATTAATTGTAAAAAATAAAGGATACAATCAATGAATTTACATGAGTATCAAGCAAAAGAGCTGTTAAAAAGCTATGGTTTGCCGATTCAAGAAGGCATCATTGCCTATAGTGGCGACGAAGCTGCTGCTGCTTTTGATAAAACGCCAACTGACATTGCGGTTATTAAAGCGCAAGTACATGCTGGTGGTCGCGGTAAAGCTGGTGGTGTGAAGCTGGTTAAAACTCGTGAAGAAGCTAAGCAAGTAACTGAAGAGCTAATCGGTACCAATTTGGTTACTTTCCAAACTGACGCTGATGGTCAACCAGTTAACTTCGTATTGGTTGCAGAAGATATGTATCCAGTACAAACTGAGCTATATCTTGGTGCAGTGGTTGATCGTGCGACTCGTCGTGTGACTTTCATGGCATCAACCGAAGGTGGTGTTGATATCGAAGAAGTAGCAAACGAGACGCCAGAAAAAATCTTCAAAGTACATGTTGATCCTTTAGTTGGTCTAATGCCTTTCCAAGCGCGCGATGTTGCGTTCAAACTGGGTCTAGAAGGCAAGCAAATCAACCAGTTCGTTAAGTTGATGACTGGTGCTTATAAAGCATTTGTTGAAAATGACTTTGCATTGATGGAAATCAACCCATTAGCAGTTCGTGAAAACGGCGAAATCGTTTGTGTTGATGGCAAAATCGGTATCGATTCAAACGCACTATATCGTCTGCCTAAAATTGCAGCACTACAAGACAAAACTCAAGAAAACGAGCGTGAGCTCAAAGCTGCTGAGTTTGACCTAAACTACGTTGCCCTAGAAGGTAACATCGGTTGTATGGTTAACGGTGCTGGTCTTGCAATGGCAACGATGGATATCATCAAATTGTATGGCGGCAAGCCTGCTAACTTCTTGGACGTTGGCGGCGGTGCAACTAAAGATCGCGTTGTTGAAGCTTTCAAGATCATTCTTGAAGACAGCAGCGTTGAAGGTGTTCTAATCAACATCTTCGGTGGTATCGTACGTTGTGACATGATTGCAGAAGCGATTATCGCTGCTGTTAAAGAAGTCGATGTACAAGTACCTGTGGTTGTACGTCTAGAAGGTAATAATGCTGAAAAAGGCTTACAAATTCTAGAAGAGTCTGGTCTTAAGCTGACTACAGCTCAAGGCCTAGCAGATGCCGCTCAAAAAATTGTCGATGCGGTTAAAGCCTAAGTCTTTAATGATTGGTATTTAGCAATAAATACCAAAGCATAGTAGTCAACGCGTGATAGTGGCTTTTATATAAACATTGACCATTAATATTGAATAAAAATGGTACTAAGAGTCGCTATCACAAGACAACCGAATACAAGGAATAAATAATGAGTGTATTAATCGATAAAGATACCAAAGTATTGGTACAAGGTTTTACTGGTAAAAATGGTACGTTCCACTCTGAGCAAGCGATCGAATACGGTACTAAAGTAGTCGGCGGCGTAACGCCAGGTAAAGGCGGTCAAACGCACCTAGGCCTACCAGTATTTAATACAATGGCAGAAGCCATGGAAGCGACTCAAGCTGATGCTTCTGTTATCTACGTACCTGCACCATTCGTACTAGATTCTATCGTTGAAGCAATCGATGCTGGCGTTAAATTGATCGTTGTGATCACTGAAGGCGTACCAACTATCGATATGCTAAAAGCCAAACGCTATCTTGAAGAAGCCGGCGACGTACGTTTGGTTGGTCCTAACTGCCCAGGCGTTATCACTCCAGGTCAGTGCAAAATCGGTATCATGCCAGGCCATATCCATCAGCCAGGTAAAGTGGGCATTATCTCACGTTCTGGTACTTTGACATATGAAGCCGTAGCTCAAACAACTAAGCTTGGTTTTGGTCAGTCAACTTGTATCGGTATCGGTGGTGATCCTATCCCTGGTATGAACCAGATTGACGCACTGAAACTATTCGAAGCTGATCCACAGACTGAAGCTATCATCCTAATCGGTGAGATCGGTGGTACTGCTGAAGAAGAAGCTGCTGCTTATATCAAAGACCATGTGACTAAGCCAGCTGTTGGTTATATCGCTGGTGTTACTGCTCCAGAAGGTAAGCGTATGGGCCATGCTGGCGCTATCATCTCTGGTGGTCAAGGTACTGCTGAAGAGAAATTCAAAGCGTTTGAAGATGCTGGTATCGCGTACACACGTGACCCATCTAAACTTGGCGACAAGCTAAAAGAAGTTACTGGCTGGTAAGATAGGCATTAGCCTACAGTTAAACTACTAAATCTACATTGAAATATGATAAAGACACCCCTACAATGGGGTGTCTTTTTTATATCCGAATCTCTTATGAAAAACAAGATACTAGTTACTGGTGGTGCTGGATATATCGGTTCGCATACTTGTATAGCATTGCATGAAGCAGGCTATGAAGTTGTGGTATACGATAACTTATCTAATAGTAGCCATGAAGCGATTAACCGTGTCTCTACTCTTATTGGACAGACAATTGAGTTTATCGAAGGGGATATCCGCGATGCTGAAATGTTAAGACAAGTATTTGCCGACCATCGATTCTTTGGCGTGATTCACTTTGCTGGGTTAAAAGCAGTTGGAGAATCGGTAGCCAAGCCATTGCTGTATTACAATAACAATATCAGCGGCACCATCACCTTATTAGAAGTTATGGCAGAGTATAATGTTAAAACTATAGTTTTTTCATCATCTGCCACTGTCTATGGTGATCCTGAATCCTTACCCATTGATGAGAGCTCGAAGCGCTCTTGTACCAATCCTTATGGACAAAGTAAACTTGCTGTCGAATACATATTAGAAGATCTAGCTGTGTCCGATGACAACTGGAACCTGATTGCTCTTAGATATTTTAACCCAGTAGGCGCCCATCCATCAGGACAGATTGGCGAAGACCCTAATGACATTCCTAACAATTTGATGCCTTATATTTCTCAAGTGGCCGTGGGCAAACTTGATAAGCTCAGTATCTTTGGTAATGATTATCCTACTGTCGATGGAACAGGTGTCCGTGACTTTATCCATGTTATTGACTTAGCTCAGGGTCACGTGGCTGCACTAAATTATCTAGATAAACTAGCCAGTCTAAATGAGGATGGAAAGACACAACAAGACTCAGTAGGCTTTTTACCTATTAACTTAGGCACTGGCAAAGGTACTTCTGTATTAGAATTGGTATCTGCATTTTCTGATGTATCTGGACAGGCTATTCCTTATCAGTTTACAGAACGTCGTGCAGGGGATATCGCCAGTTGCTATGCCAGTGCCGATAAAGCGAAAACCCTGTTAGGGTGGCAAGCTGAATTATCGATTGCTGATATGTGTCGAGATACATGGCGTTGGCAGAGCATGAACCCGAATGGTTATGTTCTTAATACTATGTAGTTATAAATGATTGCTTTTATCAACTATCTATGAAATTACCCCTAAAGACAGAATGTAAGCATATAGTTAGTGGAAAAAATTTAATAAGGTAACCTAATGAGTACTACAAAAGTAGCTAAAGATTACAAAGATCAAAGTGGTAATGTAATAGTTGGGGAAGCATCTGAAAATATTAATGTAAATATCTTTTTTCGAGGCAAAGGTAATAAGTTAATTATTGGAAAAAACGTAAAATTAAGAGATACTCATATTCGTTTTGACGCTCATAATGCAACAATATTGCTAGGAGATGACGTTCAATACAGGGGCTCCATAAGAGCAGGAATTGCATGTGAGGTTAATTTAGGTAAAGGTTTAACCGTTACAGAGAAGTGCTATATATCGTGTGCGGAAAGAACAAAAATAATTGTTGGAGAAGACTGTATGTTTGCGTCTTTTAATCAACTTAGAACTGATGATGCTCATCCAATTTTTGATTTATATACAAAGAAGCGTATAAATGTTAGCAGATCTATAAAAATTGGAACTCACGTTTGGCTTGGCTATGAGTCAGTAGTCTTAGGTGGTACAGAAATTGGCTCAGGTAGTGTTGTAGGAATGAAGTCTTTACTAAAAAGTATCTTTCCTAGTCATTCATTGATAGCAGGTGCACCAGCAAAGATTATTAGGGAAAATATAGCATGGGAAAGAACACATGTTAATTTGCTCCCTCCTTTTGAATTCGATAGTCCAGTTAATGAAATAATTAACTATGAACAATAGCTTAATTTATTGAGAATTTATAAAAGACTACTAAATTTTTTATGTATATAATAGGTAAGACAATGAGTAATGTAAAATTAAGTGTGATATTTCCTGTACGTGTTTCTAATAATAGGCAGTATATTCTTGAAAACATAAAAAGAATCTTATCTCTTAATGCCAATAGCAGTGAAATTGAATATTTATTAGTAGATTCTGGTAGTACATCCTTTTTTTCTAGAAAAATACAGAGTATTTGTAAAAATCATAATACTCGTTATATTTTTCAAGATACAAGAAGTCAGACGTTTTCTATAGGAAGAGCCAGAGATTATGGTGCTCAGTTAGCAACGGGCGAATGCGTAATATTCCTTGATGTAGATTTAGTGTTTGATAAAGACTTCTATAATAAAATATTAGAAGAAATTGCATGTAGGAAGATACAGAAAAACATTACTGAATATTTCTGCATTCCTTGCTTCTATATTGATGAGGAATTTTCGAAAGAATTTATTTCTGATAACGATTTAGGAAGCTCTGTAAAATATAGAAACTTACGGAATAATTATGATAACGGTGATAATAACGGTATTCAAAGTTTTGCACCAGCAACTTCTCTTTTAGTCATTAATAGGTGGCACCTATTGTCCATTGGCGGACACAGAAAAGAGTTTAGTGGTCATGGTAGTGAAGACTTTGATTTAGCACATCGACTTGCTACTTACGCAAGAAAGTATCATCGAACATACAATTATTACCTAGATAAAAAAGACTATAGCTCGGTTGATTATGAAGGTTTTAGAGCTTATTTTTCCATGGCAGGCTACTCAGTATACAATAATAACTTATTTGCTGTACATATTTGGCATCCACGACCTAAAGATAAATATCAAGTTTCTACTCATAAGAATAAAGAGTTATTACAAACTTTCATGAAAGAGTTTGATGAAGGTCGATCTAAAATAGACCCTTTGGAAGATTTATCCAGAAAAGAAAACACATTAATATTTGGCGTTCGTAAGGACACTGCTTGGCTTAGTATACGTCAACTCATTCCTCTATTAGGTAGAGTTGACTATATATCAGAAATGAAAGTAGAAATAGATGAGATTAAAAGTTTAATCGAATCTAGAGGTATTACTCGCTTCCTTTTCTGGAACCCTTATGGAAATGATAAAAGGTTGTCGATATACAAGTGGGCGAAAGAAAATAACTTCCCTTTCTATGTGTTTGAAAGAGGAGCTTTGCCTGATTCATGGTTTATAGATGAAGGATTTAATGCAGATAGTAAGTCCTATAGCTATGATAAGTGGAGCAAGGAATTAGATGAAGAAGATATAATTGATACCGAAGAATACATAAATAGTGTTATTCAGTCTGGTAGCACATTAGAAAAAAATGATAATTTTCGTGGGGATGTCATTACTAAAGAAGAGTTTGACGTTAAACATCGAGTTGGCGGTCGAAAGATTTTGTTTATCGCCTTGCAAAGACCTAGTGATAGTGTAATTAAATACTTCTCTGGTAGCGCTAATGGGTTTGAGGGATTTATTGAAACTGTTAATGATGTAGTTGAAAAGTTAAATCCACATGAATGGTTTATTGTGGTAAAAAAACACCCATTAGAAGCAGGGTTTCCATCATCTATGAAGCAAGTTGATAATATGTTGCTAGTTGATAAGGAATATCATATTCATGATTTAATAAGTATAGCAAATAAGATATTTTTGATTAATTCAGGAGTTGGCTTGCTAGCTATGTTATTTAGGAAGCCTGTAATACATATGGGTGAAGCTTTCTATAGCCATCATACTATTAATATACATGCTTCTGATTCTAAAGCTGTTGTAAAAGCTCTAGAGAGTAAGTTTCAAGTTAACGAAGATGATATTGTAAAGTTTATATATTATTTAAAAAACCATTTTTATTCTTTTGCTAAAGCTAAATATAGGAATAGGGTCGAGAAAGATGGTAGTTCTAGATCCATACTAGAGAACCTCGAATTTTATCAGATTAGAGGTATTAATAAGGATGCAGTGGATGTACAGTATAGAACTCATCCTATACCTTTGTTATCGAGAATCTATGGCCTATTTTTGCCTAGTATTATTAGAGAAAGTAAAAAGAATCCAAGTGCTTTAGCTTCTCCTGTAGATGTTATGGATAATTTAACTGGTAATAATAGTAAAAAAAAAGTTGATTCTAAGTTAACGCTAGATGTTCCAAAAGGTATTACAAATGAAAGCACTGCTATTTTGAAAGAAAAAAAACTCTATATAGTTGACAATACACTTTCTAGTTTAGATAAACGTATTAATGTTTTGATACGTAAAAGAAATAAATTTGTTAGAACTCCATATGATTTTTTTGGCGATTCTCGAAATCCTATTGTTAATAAGCTCAAGTTTTTTTATAGAAATAAAAAATAGTTATTTTAACTTATAAAAAATTAGCAGCTTATATTTAGGTTCTATTAGTTTTTTTTGAAATAAAAGAGTATCGAAGTATGTGGTTTGATGATGAAAGTAGTATTGCAGAGAGTGTTATTGACATTGAAATTGCAGCTCTCCTCTCTTTAAAGGCGGCTTTAGATAGTGGCTTTAAGAAAGCTTGTAATATCATCCTTAATTGCAAAGGACGTCTGATTATAACTGGTATGGGCAAGTCAGGTCTTGTTGGTCGTAAAATCGCTGCGACGATGGCTTCTACTGGTACCCCAGCGTTTTTTGTCCATCCTGGTGAAGCAGGTCATGGTGATCTTGGAATGATCGTTAAGGGTGATGTCGTGTTAGCTATTTCGAACTCAGGTAACAGTGATGAAATCAATGTTTTATTACCAGTTATTAAAAAGCTAGACTTACCTTTAATAAGTATCACTAAGAATTTATTAGGTAGATTAGCTCGAGAAGCAGACGTAGCTTTGACGCTTGGTGACTTTGAAGAGGCTTGTCCAATGGGGCTAGCTCCTACCTCTAGCACCACAGCCACTATGGTATTAGGTGATGCACTTGCTATTGCTTTGCTAGAAGCCCGCGGCTTTAAGTCTGATGATTTTGCCTTATCTCATCCTGCTGGTTCTCTTGGTAAGAAACTATTAACTGATGTGTCTGATATCATGAAGTCTGGTGATGAAGTTCCTGTTGTTACTGGTGATACTAGTATTATAGATGCTTTGTTTGAAATCACAGAAAAAAGATTGGGCATGACGGTAGTGGTAGATGGTGAAAATAACTATGGAGTTTTGACAGATGGTGATATACGTCGACTGCTCACGATAAACCAAGATATGAGCCAACCAATTGCTAGTGTTATGAAAACCACACCTATTACTACGACACCTAATACGAAGGCATCAGAAGCACTTAACATTATGAGACAACAGAAAGTTAATCAGCTCATCGTATTAGATGATAATAAGTTAGTTGGTGTACTTGCATTACGTGACCTAGTACAAGCTGGTATCAGTTAAATAAACACTAATATTTATAGTTTTTGAGAGTATTTAATGAAAGTTACTGAAAATATAACGGTTGGCAATGATCAACCTTTTGTACTGTTTGGTGGTATTAATGTCATCGAATCAAGAGATCTTGCCCTAAAGGCATGCGAAGCGTATGTAGATATCACGCAAAAGCTTGGCATACCTTATGTATTTAAAGCCAGTTTCGATAAAGCCAATAGATCTTCAATCCATTCTTTCCGTGGGCCAGGATTAGACGAAGGATTAAAGATTTTACAAGAAGTGAAAGAAACTTTTGGCGTGCCGATTATCTCAGACGTACATGAAATAGCTCAGTGTCAGCCAGCTGCTGAAGTTATTGATATTTTACAACTGCCCGCATTTTTGGCGCGTCAAACTGATTTGGTTAAAGCGTTAGCAGAGACTGGTCGTCCAATTAATATTAAAAAACCACAGTTTCTGAGCCCAGAGCAGATGAAAAATATTATCAATAAATTTCATGAAATGGGTAATGATAAACTCATGCTTTGTGAGCGTGGTAGTTGTTTTGGTTACGATAATCTGGTCGTTGATATGTTGGGATTAGGCGTAATGAAGCGCATTAGTAATAATGCGCCTATTATCTTTGATGTGACCCACGCACTGCAAACCAGAAGCTCAGGCAGTGATGCATCAGGAGGTCGTAGAGATCAAATTATAGAGTTGGCTCGTTCAGGTATGGCTGCCGGACTTGCAGGACTGTTCTTAGAGGCGCACCCCAATCCTAGTGAAGCTAAATGCGATGGACCAAGTGCATTGCCGCTAGATAAATTAGAGCCATTTTTACAACAGATGAAGCAGGTAGATGATTTAATCAAGTCATTACCAAGCATTGATATTCAGTAAATATATAAAGGTGTATTAGATGGACTCTGTTGCTATTATTATCCCTGCACGTTATGCGTCTTCACGATTTCCTGGTAAGCCACTTGCTGATATTTTGGGTAAACCGATGATTCAGCATGTATATGAGAAAGCTCAATCAGTCAAAAATGTTGAAGTAATAGTAGCAACCGATGATGAGAGGATACTTGAGACAGTTGCAAATTTTGGCGGTAAAGGAGTACTAACTGCTTCAACTCATATTTCAGGTACTGATAGGCTCGTGGAAGTTATGAGTAAGGTAGACGCTGATTTATATATCAATTTACAAGGTGATGAACCCTTAGTACGTTCTGATGATATTGAGATGTTGATTAATGCCATGCGTAGCGATGAGTCAATTGAAGTTGGAACGATTTATCACTCTATCAGCGCACAGCAGGCTAAAGATCCCAATACCGTTAAAGTGGTCACGTCACATAGCGGCCGTGCGTGTTATTTTAGTCGCTCTCCAATACCTTTTATTCGAAACAACGATGTACAAATTAATTATAAGCAGCACGTTGGTGTATATGCTTATCGAAAGTCTGTTCTAGAACGATATGCGCAATTGCCTGAATCTAATCTCGAATCAGCAGAGCAATTAGAACAGTTAAGATTATTAGACAGTGACATAGATATTTTTGCCTTTGAGGTGATGAAGACAGGGCCTGGTGTAGATACTCCTGAAGACCTTCAAAAAGTAATCGCTATTCTTCAAGGTAAGCAACCAGAGAGTGAAAAGCCTTTGCTCTCTAATATTGAACTTGTTATTACTGATATTGATGGCGTATTAACAGATGGTGGTATTTACTATGATGAACATGGTGAATGTATGAAGCGCTTTCATGTACGTGATGGTTTGGGTATCAAGCTGTTGCAACAGGCTGGTATTCAAGTAGCTGTACTATCAGGTAAGGATTCAAAACCCTTGCGCAAAAGAATTTCTGATTTGGGCATTGATATTTTTATGCTAGGTATTAAGAATAAAGAAGTGGCTTGTCAAGATATTATTCAGCGTGCGAATACTACCAAAGCCAATACGGTGTATATCGGGGATGATACCATTGATTTGCCAGCCTTCATTAGTTGTGGTGTTGCCGTGGCTGTTGCTGATGCGCCAGATTATGTCAAGGTTAAGTGTGATTTAGTGACAGATACCAAGGGCGGTTTTGGCGCTTTCCGTGAGTTGGCTGATAAAATTTTGATTGAGCAAGGTAAGTCTAAATTGATAGAAGATCCTGCTGCATTTCTAAAGATTCATGCCAATGTAACACAGTGATTTTTTTGACTATATAAGTAGCATAATAGAAAGCACTGATGTTTGGGGCTCTCTGTTTGACAAAGGTTTTCATAAAAAGGTCGCCCTAATACGGTGACCTTTTTTCCTCTCAATAATGCTTCAAAGCCACCTAATGACGTAATCGTATAGACATGATCAACTGTCTCTAATGCATCGATCAGATGTATAGACTGGGTAAGGATCAGACAATCTAGCTCAGTGAGCGTGCTAACAATGTCAGGGTTGTCTAACGTCATAGGATGTGGTTTTACGATGATTTGTGTATCAGGATTCTCTCTAATTGCTTTCTTCACTACATCAAGTAAAGTAATACCCTCACCGCCACCGTATTTCAGTGAGTCATCAAGTGGTACTTGACCTAATACCAAAATACGTTCTTTATTCTTAGCACCATATATTGGCACAACGTCCACGTATGGCTGGTGATTGTATTTGCTCACTCGATGCGTGACATAATAGTCAAGCATCTCTTGTGCCAGCTCATCATCATATCCGTCCTGCTCAAAGTCAAAGTTAGCAATCAAATCTGTCAAGTCATTTGGGTGAGTGGTATCGAAGTAAGGGGCTTGGCTGTCCATCACGATAGACAGCGGTGGTGTACTACTATCGTCATCAGGGCCTGAACGGATAAAACCATCTTCTAAGAAGAAAATATCTAAATTCTGCGCTCGTACATAATCGATAAAGTAATCAGGGGCTTTATAACCCCAAATATAGATAACAGGATTGACACGTTTGATAAAAGGTTTGAGCCATCGATTAAAGTAGCGCTTATCAAAATGCCTTTGTATCTGAATATGTGCTGACTCTAATACCCACTCACCGACTATATCTCGCCATGGCTGCATGCCAACGACTAATGCTAAACGCTGTTTTGAATGGCAGTAATGTTTATAATAACCCGATAAAAGCGGCTGAATGTAGGTGTTGAATTTCATAATATGGTTAATAACTTAGGATTATAGAGGGCGAGTAAGTAAACACTATTAAGGTATTTATGTTGGTAATATTTTATAGTTCCCAGTATAGTTGCATTTATGAGCAAAGACGAATGACTAATTCATAAGGTAACGGGTCGATGTTATGAAAAATAAAATATTAGTTACTGGCGGTGCTGGATATATAGGTTCTCACACTTGTATCGCATTGCATGAAGCAGGCTATGACATTGTGGTATATGACAATTTATCTAATAGTAGCCGTGCAGCGATCAACCGTGTCTCTACTCTGATTGGACAACCTATTGAGTTTATCGAAGGTGATATACGAGATACTGAGTCACTCAAAAAAGTATTTGCTGCACATCATTTTTTTGGTGTCATTCATTTTGCTGGGTTAAAAGCAGTTGGAGAGTCAGTCACCAAGCCACTCATGTATTATAACAATAATGTCAGTGGTACTATTGCTCTATTAGAAGTCATGTCAGAGTATGATGTCCAAAACTTTGTTTTTTCATCTTCTGCTACTGTTTATGGTGATCCTGAAAATCTACCTATCAATGAAAAATCACCACGCTCTTGTACCAACCCTTATGGTCAAAGCAAACTTGCCGTTGAGTATATCTTAGAAGACCTAGCCGTATCCAATGATAGTTGGAACTTGATTTCTCTTAGATATTTTAATCCAGTAGGGGCCCATTCGTCAGGACAAATCGGGGAAGACCCAAATGATATTCCTAACAATTTGATGCCTTATATCTCTCAAGTAGCAGTCGGTAAACTTGATAAGCTCAGCATCTTTGGTAATGATTATCCTACCGTAGATGGTACGGGTGTACGTGACTTTATTCATGTTACTGATTTGGCACAAGGTCATGTGGCTGCACTGAATTATTTAGAGCAACAAATAAGCCCAGAAAAAAGCTGTTTAGATACGGCCAGTACAAAGCAAACCAGTTCTAAATCTAGTTCAGTAGGGTTTTTACCCATTAACCTAGGAACTGGCAAAGGCACTTCTGTATTAGAATTAATATCTGCATTTTCTGACGTATCTGGACAGAGTATCCCTTATCAGTTTACTTCTCGCCGTGCTGGTGACATTGCCAGTTGCTATGCCAGTGCTGATAAAGCGAAATTGTTATTAGGCTGGGAAGCAAAGCTACCTATCACCGACATGTGCCAAGATACATGGCGTTGGCAGAGTATGAATCCGAATGGTTATGATGCCTCTTAAATCGTATTGAGTTACAGCTGTCTAATAATGCGTTATGATTGTCTCGTTTCCCCTCCCTCTTTTTAATATAGCTAATACATTATGAAAAAAATCACCCACGCCGTTATCCCTGTTGCAGGTTTTGGTACTCGTATGTTGCCATTGTCGAAATCTGTGCCAAAAGAGCTATTGCCGCTAGGTAATCGCCCTGCTATACATTATGTGGTCGAAGAGGCGATTGCTGCGGGTATCAAGCATATTGTTTTGGTCGGTCATGCGCAAAAAAGTGCGATTGAAAACTATTTTGATATCAATGCTGAGCTAGACAATCAGCTTAGAGCGAAAGGTAAAGATGACTTGGCGGATAGCTTAAACTGGCTACCAGAGGATGTGACAGTATCGATGATACGTCAGGGTAAAGCTTTAGGGTTGGGGCATGCGGTATTAGCGGCTCGACCCATCATAGGTGAGCATGACTTTGCTGTATTGTTGCCTGATGTCGTGCTCGATCCATTTACAGGTAATATGTCTGCCGATAACTTAGCGTTTATGATGGATGCTTTTAGCAAAGATAACCATTCACAAATATTGGTCGATAATGTTGCCGATGAAGATGTGCATAAATACGGTATTGCTAAGCTGAGCGATGCCAGTAATATTGATGAGCAATCAGATATTAACACTAGCTTTAAAGTCGCAGGGTTTGTAGAAAAGCCTAACTTAGCCGACGCACCTTCTAAATTAGCAGTCGTTGGTCGTTATGTCTTTAGTAATAAGATTTTTGACTATTTAGCCAATACCAAAGCCTCAGTCGGTGGTGAGATTCAGCTGACGGATGCTATTGATGCATTGATTAGTGAATACGGAGTGAATGTCACGACGATGCGTGGAAATAGCTATGATGCAGGCGATATGCGCTCATATATGCAGGCATTTATCTATTTCGCCGAGCAGCAACTAGCAGAAGATGAATAGCTGATGGTTGATATCAAAGATGATATAAGCTATCACAGTGCTCGCTGTTCTGAATACTGGCAGCAACTACAAACGCTTGCTAAGCAGCCATGGTCGCTTGCACAGCTGTTTGCACAGGATGACAGTCGTGCTGCACGCTTTAGCATGCAAGCTGGCGCGCTGTATATGGACTATAGCAAGCAATGTATGGATGAGCAGGTACTGGCAACTCTATTTCAGCTAGCAGAGAGCTGTGAATTGTCGACACGTATTGATGCGCTTATGCAGGGCGCCTTGGTAAATACCAGTGAAGAGCGTGCAGCACTACACACGGCGCTACGTCTGCCAGAAACAGCCACTTTACAAGTTGAAAATCAAAATATCGTTGCTGATGTACATCACAGTTTAGCGCAGGTAGCGAGACTATCTGAGCGGGTTCGTAGTGGTACATGGCGTGGTTTTTCAGGTAAGGCTATCACTGATGTCGTTAATATTGGGGTTGGTGGCTCCGATCTTGGACCGCTCATGGCGACGACTGCACTTGATGAATGGGCAGACACCGAGATTGAAGTACATTTCGTCTCCAACATGGACGGCACTCAGCTTGATAACTTGCTCAAACATCTAAATCCTGAGACAACCTTATTTATTATCTCATCCAAATCCTTTGGTACTGTCGATACATTATCCAATGCTAAGACAGCGTTATCCTGGCTACTTGCCACTGCTAAGCTGCGTGCGGGTACTGAAGACAGTGTGTTACGTCGCCACTTTATTGGAATATCAGCCAATAGTGAAAAAATGAGTGCTTGGGGGATTCATCCTGAGCATCAGCTGCAGCTTTGGGAATGGGTCGGCGGTCGATTTTCTTTATGGTCAGCGATAGGTTTGGCCATTGCTATTCGTATCGGTATGTCTGGCTTTAAAGAGTTATTGGCTGGTGCTCACAGTATGGACGAGCATTTTGCACAAGCTGATTTCTCAGATAACTTACCGGTATTATTAGGGCTGCTTGCCGTTTGGAACAGTACCTTTTTACAGGTGAATGCTCACACCGTATTACCCTACGATGGTCGTCTCAGCTATTTGCCAAGCTATTTGACTCAGCTGGAGATGGAAAGTAATGGTAAGTCCGTTACCCAGCATGGCGATCATATTGACTATGATACATGCCCGATTCTATGGGGTGAGATTGGCTCCAATGCTCAGCATGCGTTTTACCAATTGCTACATCAAGGGACACAGCAAGTCTCTTGCGATTTTATCGCTTGCGTGCGCCGCTATAGTGGCGAAGTAAAAAACGCCTCATTACAACAGCAGCATGAACTGTCTTTAGCGAATTGTTTGGCGCAAAGTCGGGTACTGGCGTTTGGCAATGCTGCGCTCCAAGAGTCTGAGGTTCAAGTAGCTTCTGCTGCGGACAAGTATAAATACTACCGTGGCAATCAGCCTTCAACCACGCTGTTGATCGATGAGCTGACGCCGCATAGTTTGGGAGCGCTGATTTCGCTTTATGAACATAAGGTCTACGTCATGGCCAGTATTTGGGATATTAACCCGTTTGATCAATGGGGCGTGGAGATGGGTAAGCAAATGGCAGAGTCCGTACATCAAGCGATGCAACACACGCAGCAAGAGTCTCAAGGACAATTTGACACCTCTACTGACCAACTGCTACAACGTATTAGACAGCTGTCTTAATCCTGCTGCCGATACATTAATAAAGTGAAAAGGTAAGCTTATGAGCGCTGATTCTAAAATCGATAATACACCCAAATATATGCATGCGGCTAAGACACAAGGCGTTCATAGCAATCAGGTTTGTGTGCTGGTTGGTCATAGTATTGAAGCCATTACCAGTGCCGTGGTGCTGGCAAGCCTCGGTCAACGCGTCCATTTGTATGCGGATATGGATTTATTAACTCAGCAGATACAGCAATATGGTTTTGAGCATCATTTACAAGCGCTATGGCAGATGTATGAGCAGCAGCAGGTTATTATCAGCAAAGCGTTGCCAGATAGTGCCGATACGTTGATAAAGTGCTATGAATCGGCAAATCATGGCGAAGTTGATAATCAAAGCACTGTGGCATTTTACTGGTTGTTTTTAGATAGCATCAAATTAGTATGGACAGAAGCCAGCTGGATTACGGCATTCAATCATAGCCATCAGCAGGTGCTACCTGTGGTTATGAGCGGTATTGAGCAGTTAGGCAAAGTCTCAGCACTGGCTCAGCAGTTACAGCGTGCTTGGGTGTACTATCTGCCATTTGTCTTTTTGCAAGACGGCGATGCTTATAGTTCAATGTTGAATCCTTCATTGTGGTTACTCGGTGAAAAGACAGCCAATAGTAGCCAACATCTAGAAGTATTAAAACTTTTAATGCAGCATGCGCGTGCCGCCCATCACGCTGATATTGCAACGATAGAGTTTGCCCGTAGTAGTATCATGGCGATGCTCGCAACGCGAGTGAGTTTTATGAATGAGATGTCACGCTTGGCGGATAGCCAACAGGTCGATATCAAGCAAGTCAGTCGTATTATGGGGCTGGATGATCGGGTTGGTAGCAGTTATCTACAGGCGGGTTGGGGCTTTGGTGGTAATACGCTCCCGACTGAATTGTCTAAGTTACAGCAGTCAAGCCAAACACACAGTTTAAATATGCCACTGTTGCAGTCAGTCATGCACATCAACGAAGACCAAAAAGAGCTGATATTTCGTAAATTCTGGCAATATTTTGATGGATTTATTGATAATAAAACGGTGATGGTTTGGGGTGGTAGTTATAAAGCTGGATCTGGGCGTACTGCTGGCTCCGCTATTCATCCGCTATTGGCTTTATTGTGGTCTTATAATATTCGTACGATAGTCTATAGTGACAAAGCGCAGGCCGAACTTGCTGTGCTTTATCAGCAGCAACCATTACTTGAGTTAATTGATAATCCTTATGAACAACTTGGTGAGGCTCAGGCGATTTTTATTGTTAGTTGGTCGCCACGAGACCAGTTGGATATTGCCAAAGTCAATCA
Organism: Psychrobacter fjordensis; assembly: GCF_904845995.1. Classification (NCBI taxonomy): domain Bacteria; kingdom Pseudomonadati; phylum Pseudomonadota; class Gammaproteobacteria; order Moraxellales; family Moraxellaceae; genus Psychrobacter; species Psychrobacter fjordensis. The sequence goes on along the minus strand of NZ_CAJGYP010000001.1, from coordinate 852,784 downwards.
GCAAGCTATGCCAGTATTTGATGCACAAAATGCGTTGACGAGAATGCAAATTAATAGCCTAGTTGGTGATTATATGGGCATTGGTCGCACTAAGTAAGTTTCTTAAAAATATTTCTTACGAAAAAGGCTCACTAATTTATTATTAGTGAGCCTTTTTTGATTTTTAATCAAAGCCATTCTTATTGAACAGTATGAGTTTACGCTGGTACAGCACCTTGTACCGCTAACCATTCCTTTATTTTTTGACTCTTATTAGCTAACAATGCTTGATTACCGCGACTTTCAATGTTCAATCTGATAAGTGGCTCGGTATTTGAAGCACGCAGATTAAAGCGCCAGTCACCAAAGTTAAGACTGAGGCCATCAAGCATCGATTTAATTGGATGCTCGTTACTAAATTTAGCTTCAATTGCACTAATAATCGTCGGTGCATCGTGAGTGGTGAGGTGAAAGTTTAATTCGCCTGAGCTAGGATAGGCGGCAATATAGCCTGTGACCAATTCGGATAAGGTTTTACCTGTAATGGACAATAGCTCAATGGTTAATAACCAAGGAATCATGCCGCTATCACAATAGAAAAAATCACGGAAATAGTGATGGGCAGACATCTCACCACCATATACCGCGCCAGAGTCACGCATGACTTGCTTAATAAATGAGTGTCCAGATTTACTGATGACGGCCTTACCATTATGTTCTTCTATCACCGCTTCGGTATTATAGATTACTCGCGGATCATAAACGATTGATTCGCTTGGATATTTGTTCAAAAACGCTTGAGCGAGCATACCAACGATGTAGCTACCATCGATAAATTCGCCACGTTCATCGAATAAAAAGCAGCGATCAAAGTCACCATCAAAAGCAATGCCAAGATCAGCATTGTTTTCCAAAACGGCTTGCTGGGTAGCCACTCTATTGGCTTCGATCATAGGGTTGGGAATGCCGTTAGGAAAGCTGCCATCAGGGGCATGATGTAATTTAATGACTTCAATCGGTGCATCCACTTGTGCTAGCTTCTCAATTAATAAATCAACCACTGGGCCAGCACTGCCATTGCCTGAGTTAATGACCAGCTTGAGCGGCTTTAGTTTATCCGTATCGATAAAGGTCATGACATGATCGACATAAGCACTTTTATCGGTCAATAATTTTAGTTTTCCTGATGGATTGTCAGTCGTGAATTTGCCAGATTCTGCAAGTGCCTGAATCTCTGCCAAACCATCATCAGCACTGATTGGTTTTGAATGTTCTTTGACCAGTTTTAGGCCATTATAATTGATAGGGTTGTGACTGGCAGTCACTTCGATACCACCCAATGCCTGATAATGACTGGTGGCAAAATATACCTCCTCAGTACCAGTCATACCCAAATCAATCACATCAATACCAGCATCAATAATACCTGCTATGGTAGCCTGTTTAAGCTGTTCACTAGAATGGCGAATGTCGCTACCGATGACAATGGCAGGTTTTAGATTTGTCATATCATTGTCATGAGTCTTACTTACTGTACTATGACGCTGATGTAGAATCTGCGCAAAGGCACGCCCAATGCGGTAAGCAATCTCTTCATCCAGATTAACGCCAAGCTCACCACGTATATCGTAAGCTTTGAATGAGCTGATCGTAATAGGATTGAATTCAGTTTTTGGCTGATAGCTAATGGTCGCAGAAGTAGACATAATGGTAAAAGTTCCTTGCGCGTGAGCAGTGGTAAAATAATAAAGTAGATAGCACAATTATAGGCCAATCAGGGTTCAATGGTACACTAACTACTAGATGAATCAGCAAACAACACATAAAACGATAAGAGCCGCCCTTATGAGTATTTCAGACAATAAAATTACCGTGCCTAAGCCCGTGCAAGGAACACCAGAAGCCACAGGCCAGCTTGATGATCTTTTAGCATTGATGGCGCGGCTGCGAGTTGATTGTCCATGGGATAAGAAGCAAAGCAATCATAGCCTCATTCCTTATGCCATCGAAGAAGCTTATGAGCTAGGCGAAGCGGTACAAAGCGATGATGATGAAGATATCAAAGGCGAGCTGGGTGATGTGCTACTGCAAGTGGTGTTTCATTGTCAGATGTATGCTGAGCAAGGGCGCTTTGATATGAGTGACGTTATTACCACCTTACAAGAGAAGCTGATTCGTCGTCATCCGCATGTGTTTGAGGCCGAAAACTTGAAAGATGATGCAGCGGTAAAAGTACGTTGGGATGAGATTAAAGCGGAAGAACAGCACGCACGTGAGGCACGCGGTAAACCAAAGCGACGTCTGGATAATACCAAAGTAGGCAGTGCGCTCATGCAAGCACAAGATGTGCAAAAGCAAGCCTCAAAATTGGGGTTTGATTGGGAAGGTATTGCAGGGGCAGTGGATAAGCTAGATGAAGAGATTGCCGAGCTAAAAAGTGAATTGACGGATAAATCCAAAGAAGCTGCTGAATACGACATAAGCAAAGCCAATATCAGAGAGGTTGAAAAAGAACTTGGTGATTGTATGTTTGCTCTAGTCAATGTCGCACGCAAGTTAAATCTTGATGCAGAAACAGCAACGCTGACGTGCGTGCATAAATTTAAGTCACGTTTTGGTTATATTGAAGCGCAATTAGATGCAGCTGGCAAGCGATTAGAAGATAGTGATATAACAGAAATGGATGCACTGTGGGAAGCGGCGAAACAACATGAACGCTCATCCTAAAGTCTCGTTTGTTAGCGTAACCAAGACTGCTGTTTTAGGTTGTGTTTTGGCTATTTTGATATTTAACGATGCTAATGCAGCGCCCTGTTTTGATAATCCTCAGCGTGCCTATGAGTACCTGTTATCACAAGAAAATGCCAAAACTCAAGCGCGTGAGCAATATACTGTGAATATCAATCGTGCCAGCGAAGGTGAGTTGGTTTCACTCAATGGTATCGGCAGCAGCAAGGCCCAAGCGATTATTTTATATCGTGAGATGTTTGGTAACTTTAAGACAGTTGGTGAGTTAGCAAAGGTCAAAGGTATCGGTGCAAAAACCGTTGAGAAAAATCGAGGACGTTTAAGCGTACAAGATTAAGGGCATTATTTTGCTTTAATTAACCCCGATATTGACAAAATAGCACGTAAGTAAATGTCATAACACACCTACTGCGTCCAAAATTTGTTAAACTAGTGGGTACATCCGCCTGATAAACGCTGTGTTCATCAGGGGTGGTCAAAGAATACCGGCGAGGAGTAGATGCATGGCCGAGCGTGCCGCCAAGCAGTTAGAACTGAATAAATCTGAATTACCCAATTCCATTACTGAAGTAATTGCCACTTTAACCCGAGCTGGGTTTGACGCATATATCGTCGGTGGTGGTGTGCGTGACACCTTATTGGGTCTGCGTCCAAAAGACTTTGATGCGGTCACTGATGCCAAACCGCATGAAATCAAAGACGTCTTTGGTAAGCGCTGCCGCATTATCGGTCGCCGCTTTCAGTTGGCGCACGTGTATTCAGGCAGAGAACTGATTGAGGTTGCTACCTTCCGTGGTCCGCCAACGAGTGATGCTAATACCAATCAAGATGGCATGATTCTGCGTGATAATGTTTGGGGTGATATCAAACAGGATTTCTCTCGTCGTGATTTTTCTATCAACGCACTCTATTATCAACCGCTTAAAGGTGTGGTTCATGATTTTTGTGGTGCGCTTGAAGATATTGATAACAAAATCATTCGACTGCTTGGCCATGCGCCCGTTCGTATAGAAGAAGATCCAGTACGATTATTACGTGCCTTACGTTTTAAGGCCAAGCTCGGTTTTGAGTTTGATGAAGCATTGTCTGATCAGTTTCATGATGGTAATTGGGCGCTACTTGAGCAAATATCACCGCATCGCCTCTATGATGAAACGCAGAAGATGTTTACGGGTGGCTATTTAGTACCACTGCTGCCGTTGTTGTTTGAATCAGGTGCGATTGACAGCTTAATCATTTACCCACCGTCTGAGCCAAGTGCGCTAGTCAAACAAGTGGCTATTAATACGGACAAACGTATTGCAGCGGGAAAAAGTATCAATCCTGCGTTCTTTTATGCTGCGCTATTGTGGGAAAACTACCTCCATCAATTGGCAAAAGCTAAAAAACGTAATATGCCATTTGCTGAAGCACAAATGCATGCTGCTGGTAAAGTGATTGATCGTCAACGTATCAAAACGGCGATTCCTAAGTTTGCAGAGCAGTTTATCCGTGATATTTGGGTATTGCAGCCAAAACTTGCAGCCCCACGTAGTAAACAAATCGTCCAGCTCTCTGAGCATCCACGTTTCCGTGCGGGTTTTGACTTTTTATTATTGCGCGAGCAATGCGGTGATGCTGAGCATCCGCTATCAGAGTCTACCAATGGAATGGGTGACTGGTGGCAGATGTATCAGACACTGTCTGAGCAAGAGCAAGAGCAGGCTGTTGATGAGTTTGATGAAAATATTCGTCGTGGTGCCTACAAGCAGCAAGGACAGCGTGGTCGCGGGCGCAATCGTCAAAAGCCAGAGTCAAACAGTGGTGATAACACAGGCTCTCATCAAAAAAATACTAAGCAAAGCAAAGCGAGTAATAGTGCCGAGCAAGGTAGGAATGAGCAGACAATGGTAAATGATGCGTCAAATATTCCAGCACGCCGTCGCCGAGCTGCCAGTCAATCAGCTCCTGCTAAGCAGTCTGGTAGCAACAAAAGCAATGGCCATAAGTTTCAGCAAGCAAAGCAAGACAGTAATGAGCTTGCCCAGTTGCAGCAGTTGTCTCTTGCCAATACTAGCAGCCAAACTGCAAATAAACGCCATCATTCTAAGCCTGCGCCGTTATTTGTTATAGAGCATGAGAAAGTCGTGCCGCCATTACAAAAGCAACTGTCAGGTAATGATAAGTCTAAACGTTCTAATGAACCTGTGCAGCAAAAAGCAGCAATTCAGAACACGTCGGCTAAGAAGGCGGAGCGAACACAAGATACAAAAGCTGTTCGTTCAAATAGTGTTCCATCATCTAGCGCTAAACCATCAGAGGCTCAGCCTGTATCTACAACACATATTACTCGTTCGGTGGCCAGATCGCCTGCACTAGTAAGTATGAATAATGAGCCGATACCGCATAAGCGCCGTCGTCGTGAGCCTACTGTAGATAGTGTAACGCCTCAAATAGCAGCTAATCAAGTAGTAGCTAATCAAGTAGTAGCTAATCAAGAGCAAACTGCTGCGAAGTATGCGAAAAAAGCACCTAAGCCAGCAGCTCAGTCCGCTGATACAGCAGATACTAAAGCCAAAAATCCGCCAGAGCGTAAGCAAGTAGCGAAAGTTACGGCTCCTGCAAAAGCTAGAAAATCAGCGAAAGCGACAGATAGTCAGGCTGCCAAAACCAGTCAAGCAGCTCATAGCAAGATTACTGCTAATAACGTGAGTGACAATAAGGGCCCTGTGCCATCGAAGCGTCGCCGTCGCCAGCCAAGTATTGAAAATGCCTAATATGGATAACAATACGGATAATGCTAGTTGGGTTGCCTGCTATGTAGGCTTGGGTAGCAATCTCGCTAATGAGCTGGGCTCACCAGCAGAGCATTTGCAGCAAGCAATTGCAACGATGCGAGAGCATGAGCAGGTACGTGATGTTCAAGTATCCTCATTTTACGCATCAGCTCCAATGGGGCCGCAAGATCAGCCTGATTTTGTCAATGCAGTTGTTGGTTTTGAGACGACGTTACCCGTGCTTGAGCTGCTTGTATTTTGCCAGCAATTAGAAGCGCAAGCCATGCGTGCTCGCATACGACACTGGGGAGAGCGTAGTCTCGATGTCGACATTTTACTGTATGGTGACGTCCATATCACAGAGCCACAATTAAGCGTACCGCATGTTGGATTGACTGAGCGTAATTTTGTACTGATACCGCTGCGAGAATTGGCGCCAAACTTGATAATCAAAGGTACGCCGATCGGTGATTATCCACAGAGTGCAGATTGGACAGGTTTGAAGTTACTGGCAAATGACGCATGATTTTCAAATGTTAGAATAGTCGTCGTTAGCATTGTTAATGACTGATAAACAATATTAATGAGTAGCTGCACAGCAGAATAATTGAGGGTCATATGACGACGTTATCTACTTTAAATAAATTCAAAAAAGAAGGTACTAAGTTCACTTGCTTGACGTGCTATGACTCTATGTTCGCGCGGATGATGGACAAGGCAGAGATTGATACCATCTTAATCGGTGATAGTTTGGGCATGGTCGTGCAAGGTCATGACTCAACGCTGCCAGTGACGGTCGATGATATGGCTTATCATACAGCCAATATCGCCCGTAGTAACAGTCATGCACTCATTTTATCTGATCTGCCGTTTATGAGTTATGTGACACTACCAGAAGCGATTGCTAATAGCCGTAAGCTGATGCAAGCCGGCGCGCACGTGATCAAAATTGAGGGCGGTAGCGAGCTTTGTGAGTTGGTCACGACATTAGCACAGGCAGGCACACCCACTTGTGTGCATCTTGGTCTGACTCCGCAATCAGTCAATGTATTTGGCGGCTATAAAATTCAAGGTCGCGGTGATGAAGCGGCGGACAAACTGCTTGCTGATGTTAAGGCCGTTGTCGCTGCAGGTGCTGCATTAATATTATTAGAGTGTGTACCGGCTGAACTTGCTAAGGCAGTAACAGTAGCAGTCGAAGTACCAGTAATAGGCATTGGTGCTGGTGCAGATACTGATGGCCAAGTCTTGGTTATGCATGACATGTTAGGTATGGCTCACGGCCGTGTTCCACGCTTCGTTCATGATTTTCTGACAGATGAGCGTAATACTGCGCACAGTATTGAAGGGGCATTTGCCCTTTATCAGCAGTCAGTACGTGAGGGTAGCTTCCCTACCGAGCAGCATCAATTCAATTAATAGTTAGTTTTACGATTATAGATAGAAGAATATTTAATCATGCCTATTATCCATCATTATATCTCAGCACTGCGTACCGCTTTACAGCCTTATCGTGGTCAAAAAAATGAGAATCAGAGCAGCCAACCACGTATTGCGTTAGTACCCACGATGGGCAACCTGCATGATGGCCACCTTGAATTAGTGAAGATTGCTAAGCAACATGCTGATATTGTAGTGGTTAGTATTTTTGTCAATCCTACCCAGTTTGGAGAAGGAGAGGATTTTGAGAGCTATCCTCGCACACTTGATGAGGATGTTGCAAAGCTAGCCACGGTTGATACAGACTATGTCTTTGCGCCTAGTATTGATGAGATGTACCCAGTATTACCGCCACCGACCTCCGTTCTTGCCGGTGCTATTACGACTCAGTTATGTGGTCAGTCGCGCCTAGGACATTTTGATGGTGTTGGTATTGTCGTTTCCAAATTGTTTAATATCGTACAACCTGATATTGCTGTTTTTGGACAAAAAGACTACCAGCAGTTAGCGATTATTCAGCAGTTGGTACGTGATTTAAGTTACCCCATTGATATTATTGGTGCACCCATTGTCCGTGCTACTGATGGCTTGGCACTATCATCGCGGAACCAATACTTGAGCGCTACTGAGCGTCACATAGCACCAGTATTACATCAAGCGTTGCAGTATTTATCGAACCAGTTAGAGAGTGGTGATCAGAGACCGCAAGTCGTTCAGTCATTGCTAGCAGAAACCCAACTGCGTATTACTGATGCTGGTTTCACGATTGATTATTTAGAAATAAAAACTGATACGCTAGACTCGGTCGTTAGTGAGACTGAAATTTTTAATGTAGAAAATAAAAACTTGATTATTCTGGTTGCTGCTTGGCTAGGACGTGCGCGTTTATTGGATAATCAATTAGTGATAGTAGGTTAGCTACTGTTAGTTCTAGTTGATTCAGTTTAAAAGAGAGTCAAGGCAACCGAGTGCAGATGTATATGTAATACTTCAAGCGAGGTTAACGCTGTCACTCTTTTATAGAGAATTGACTATACATGGCGATTTGTTAGGTGCAATGGACTAGGATGGATAGAGCATGGCTATAAATCAGGGCGAAAATAACGATCAGTCTGAGCCGGGAGCACGTAGAGCAACCTCTGATACACTTAGTATTCTCGTTGTATCGGGCCGTTCAGGATCAGGTAAGACCTCGGTATTGAATATCTTAGAAGATTTGGGATACTACTCTATTGATAATCTTCCACTGTCCTTGTTACCCGATGCAGCGCATAAATTGGTCAACGAAAGTGGTATTCATCGTATTGCGCTTGGTGTCGATATTCGCACGCCGCGTGCTGATTTATCTAACTTTGCACAAACACATGATCTGCTCAAAAAAACGTATGGCGCAAATGCTGTTCAAGTGCTCTATGTGACCGCACAAGAAAGCACATTGATAGCACGTTTTAATGCAACTCGCCGCGTACACCCTTTGATGTCGCAGGATATTGATAGTGATAATGCAAAACATATTGCTTTTAATCTACCAGCGGCTATCAAAAAAGAAGTTGAGCTATTAGAGCCAATAGCTAGTCATGCTGATATTAGAATTGATACCAGCACGCTGAATATCCATCAATTAAAAGACAGTTTGCGCGAGCATACTGGTGTCGATAATCAGATAGTCATTAATTTGCTGTCTTTCGGTTTTAAATACGGCAGTCCTATTGATGCTGATTTTGTATTCGATGTGAGAATTTTGCCCAATCCACATTGGAACCCTGAATTACGTACGTCGACAGGTCTAGACACTGAAGTGGCAGCCTTCTTTGCCGATTACTCGGAAGTCGCCGAGATGACCGATGATCTCGAAAAATTCTTAACACGTTGGCTACCAGATTTTTTACACAATAACCGCCATACGGTGACAGTGGCGATTGGCTGTACTGGTGGTAAGCACCGTTCCGTATTCATCACCGATAATTTACAGCGTCGTCTTGCTGATGTTATGCCGAAAGGCGTAAAGGTGCTGGCTAAACATCGCGAAAAAAGTCGCTGGTAATAGCAGCAAACACTATTCATTTTATTATTTATTATTTTGGAAAGCTTTTATGATCGACTGGAAAGAACAGGATATGCGCGTCTCGCGCACAGAACTCAAAAAAGCCCATGAGCGCTTGCAACAATTATCGATACCGCTTGCTAGTTTGTCAAAAAAACAGCTAAAAGCCTTGCCTGCCAGTGATTATTTTATGGCAGAGCTGATGGCACTTGCCGATATTACTAGCGCCAATGCTCGTAATCGTCAGACCAAACGTGTTGGCAAGCTTATGATTGAAGAAAACCGCCATGAGCTGATCAAGGCACTATTCGATTCATACTTTCCTAAAGAGCAAGTTTCTAAGATAGAGAGCTGGTATGAGCGTCTCAATATCAATGATGAAGGTACGCTCAAGCAGTTTGTTAAACAATACAAAGCTTCCGAGCACCATAGTATGTATCAGCTATTGCTTTGGATTGAGTATGCTAAACATACAAATGATGATGAGCTAATGTCAGAGTCAAAAGCAGATTTGGCCAGTTATATTCGTGAAGTGGCTATACTGTCACAGCTAAAAAAATAACGAACATATAAACTTGATAGTCAGGCTTAGTTTATAGAAACCACAGTTTATAAGCACACAGTGTTTATAGACCTATAGGCTAGCTAAAATATTTAATCAGCAGTACTGAAACACAAAAAAGCCAATCATTATATGATTGGCTTTTTTGTGTGGCTTAATATAGCTTCTATCTATATATAATAGATAGAAGCTATATTATTTTTTCTTTTCAGCACGAACTTTATCGACTAAAAAGTCAACGATCTTAGGTACAGTAGCGTCTTGACCACTGATGACATATTTACCTTGTACCACAACGGTTGGTACACCTGATACTTGATAGCGTTTGGCGCCAGCTTGTGAGCGACCAATTTTTGTACCAACAGCGAATGAATTATAAAGGCTGTTGAATTTTTTCTCGTCAACACCTTGTGAACCATACCATTTGCTTATTGACTGTTGGTCAAACAGTTTTTTACCATCTTTGTGGATTGCATCAAACATGGCATCATGTGTTTTGCTTTCGAATCCTAATAACTGTGCTGCATAGAAACCACGAGCATTGGTTTCCCACACAGGATTCATTGCCGCTGGCGTTTTGAAGAAGGCAACGTCTTTGTCTTTGTTCTTTGCCCATTTTTCCATATGTGGATTCAACACGTTACAATGCGGGCAACCGTACCAAAAAAACTCACGAACAATGATAGCATCACCGCTAATTTTTTCTGGATTGTCTAGCACGCGATAGTCTTTTCCAGCGACATAATCAGCGGCTTGTGCGCCTGTAGTGGCAAGACCAATAGCCATGGCTAGACCAGTCAGTGTGATGACACGTTTCATACTTTATCCTTGAGATGTAGAGACTTAGGGTGTGTTGGGAGGCTTCTATAACTATAGTTTTGAGTGTATAAACGATATAGCGTCGAGTATAATCTAACTATAATAGCGTATCGACTATGATAATGTAAAATGTGTGTACTTGTGAATCTGATTCTTAACCAATGGTTGTAAAGCTGTGAGCTATTATTTAAGGTATATTGCTTATTGTTCTATACACTCATTATTATTGATTTTTATGGCTTTTGATCTTGTTTTTTAGAGTTTGGTCGTCCGAATGGTATGCTGCTTGAGCTTATTACCAAGGGTGGCGGCCCAAACGATTCAAAGTGGTGATTGGCTAAAGTTTGTGACCACACTTCACAATCGGTGACGATGTCCTCACAACAAAATTGCTGCTCGCATGCTAATATTAAACGCATAATTGCGTACTGTACATGATAATGACAATAAAGGAAAAACGCTATGAGTTCAGCTCTATCTTCCCAGCCTTCTTTGAATGAGCAAATGACTACCACCGTCAATGATACCCATGCTAATGCTATTAATGTCGATCCTAGCGAAGTTAAAAAATTTAACAATTTGGCCAGTGAGTGGTGGAGCAATACGGGCGCGTTTGCAACCTTACATGAAATCAATCCATTGCGCTTAAATTGGATAGAAGAAAATGTTAAGCGCAGTTATCAAAGCCACGACTCTAGCAAGTCAGCTGAGACTGGATTAGCGGGCAAAAAAGTGTTGGATGTCGGTTGTGGCGGCGGTATATTGTCAGAATCAATGGCGCGTCGTGGCGCTGATGTGACGGGGGTTGATTTAGGTACTGAAAATCTAAAAGCAGCAGCGTTACATGCAGAGCAAAGTGGTTTAGAAGATACTTTGCGCTATCAGCATATTCCAGTAGAGAGCTTAGCGCAGGCGCATGCAGGTCAGTTCGATGTGGTGAGTTGTATGGAAATGCTTGAGCATGTTCCTGACCCGAGTTCAATTGTGCAGGCTTGTTTTGATCTGCTAGCACCAGGCGGGGTTTGTGTGCTTTCGACCATTAACCGTAATCCCAAATCATATTTGTTTGCCATTGTCGGAGCAGAATACGTACTGCGCTTACTCGATCGTGGCACCCATGATTATGCCAAGTTTATTACCCCAGCCGAATTAGATAAAATGGCAGGCAATGCTGGATTTGTGCGTAAAGACATCATTGGGTTGCATTATAATCCATTGACCAAGCGTTATTGGCTGGCACAGAATGTCGATGTCAATTATATGATTGCTGTACAAAAGCCAATGGCTTAGATCTCTGATACTGTGTTCGGTTGCTTTTGTGACATCATATTTTATTAATCTTGTTATTCACCTTGAGAGTATTTGCTATGGCCCAATTTGTAAAAGCAGTGTTGTTTGACCTCGATGGGACCTTAATTGATACTGCTGCTGACTTCGTCCGTATCATCGGTAAGATGAGCCTCGAAAATAACTGGCAAGCACCGCCTGAGACGGAGATACGTGAGCAGGTTTCTGCCGGTGCCTCAGCGATGGTACAGTTGATGTTACGACATAACGAGCAACTCGATGTCAGTGAAGAAACCTTGCTTGATTTTCGTCAGCAGTTTTTGGATGATTATGAGGCAGATATCTGTGTCGATAGCTGTGTATTCGCCGAATTAGAGGAAGTGCTTACAGACCTCGAAGCCAAAAGAGTGCCATGGGGTATTGTGACCAACAAACCGCGTTATTTGGCAGAGAAACTATTAAACACAATGCAATTGGACGAACGCTGTGCTGTGTTGGTCTGTCCTGATGACGTGTCTCGCCCAAAACCTGATCCAGAACCTATGTATATGGCACTCGAAAAGCTAGGTATACCTCGTGGTGCAGCTGGCTGTGTGATTTATGTTGGCGATCATATACGCGATATCGAATCTGGTAATGCAGCTGGCATGCCGACGATTTTGGCAGCATATGGTTATATCCCGCCGCAAGATCAAAAAAACCTAAAGAAGTGGGGCGCAGACTACATTACTGAGACACCTGAGCAATTAAGTAAATTGCTGCTGTCATCTGGTAAATTTGATTATTTATAAATTATTGAGCAAAGGTATGGATATAAGTGATATCCAATAAATGACTCTGAATCAGACAATGTAAGAAAACATCCCAACCTATTAAACGATAAGCAGTGAGCAATTACATGAGCGCAAATATTGACCAATCGGCTGACCAACAAGATATGAAAAACACCAAGCAACCTCTAACTCATGATGATATTCGTTGTTTTGTGCCCTCTGATAATTGTTTAGATGGTAAGACTATTTTGGTGACGGGTGCTGGTGATGGTATTGGTCGCGTCGCTGCATTAACCTACGCTCGCTATGGTGCGACGGTGCTGCTGCTTGGACGTACCAGTAGCAAGCTGGAATATGTGTATGATGAGATAGAGAGTTTTGGTGGTAAGCAACCAGCGATGTTACCGATGAATCTAGAAGGCGCAACGTATGCTGAAATGCAGCAGCTCGAAGGATTGATTGGCAAAGAAGTCGGTAAACTGGATGGTATCTTGCACAATGCAGGTCTGCTTGGACAGCTGACACCGCTTGAGATGTATGATGTTGATACCTTTTCTCAAGTGATGAAAGTTAACTTTACCGCGACGTTTATGCTCACCCAAGCGTTGCTACCACTACTTAAAGACGCAGATAATGGCTCTATTGTCTTTACGTCTAGCACAGTTGGCACACATCCTCGTGCATTTTGGGGGGCTTATGCGCTCTCAAAGCAAGCCGTAGAGGGTATGAGTGATATCTTTACTCAAGAGACACAGAGCACGACTAATCTGCGTTTTAACTGTGTCAATCCTGGTGGTACTCGTACCAACATGCGCGCTCATGCATACCCAGGTGAAAATCCTATGAGCCTAAAAACACCTGAAGATATCATGGCAGGCTATGTTTGTCTGATGAGTGATGACAGCATCGGTGTACGCGGGCAAGTGGTCGAGCTCCAACCAAAAGATTAGCAGGGCAATTTTTGCTAGGGAATATCATTATTTAGCACTTTCATACATATCTTTTGCACCTAGCAGTAGGTTGTAATCAGTTATAAACAACCCCATCTATCTGTTATTAAAGTGATTTGTAATATCTAATGATAATAAATAGGATGGAATTATGGCAGGTGGCTGGTCAAGAGATGGTGCTGAGCACGAGCAAATGGATGCGACCGTTAATGATGCATTAGAACGGGCACGACGTTCGCTGCCAACGGGTGTTAGTGCTGAGCTGTGTGATGAATGTGGCAATCCTATTCCAGAGGCAAGGCGTTTAGCTGTACCAGGTATTCAACATTGCGTAGGTTGTCAGACAGAACTTGAACAAGAGGCACGCGCTGCCGAATTGTTCAATCGTCGGGGCAGTAAAGACAGTCAACTACGCTAAAAAGTAAAAGGGCGGACATTGCTATTTTATATAGCAATGTCCGCCCTTTTTTTGTCTATTACTATAGAACCAATGCCATTAGCTCAGTATCGTATGCTTCCCAGTCTATAGAAGAAGAAAGCGCTGTCTTATCTCTTTCTTCTGAACCATCGTTTTCTACCGCTGAATCGTTGTCATCATGACTAACTTCATCCAACTGCAAGATGATTTCCAATCGACTATCAACCTGAGGACTGACCGTGCTCGTGGTCAAGCTATCAGGAGTAAAGTTAATCTGTAGCCAGCCGTCAGAGGTATGTACCACGCCTTTGATGCGTTGCCAGCTTGGTAGCCTTAATAGCCAACTCTGTAATTCATCAGCTTTCAATACATAGTGTGCTGGCAGTCGCCATCCTGCCAATAGTATGCCTTGCTGCGTTTCATGATAGCGGTAAGGCTGTTCTGTATCGGTAATACTCTCATCATCATTATCTACTAGGGAGGTGGACGATGGGGAAGATAACGAAGCAGCTGATATAGTGCCAACCCGAGATTGTAAGCCAATCACTGACTTGTTAGAGCGAGCGATATTTATCGTGCGTTGTTTTGAGATCGTCTGACTCGGCTTGGTCAGTTGAAGGCTTAACTCTGATAGGCTTGATTTTGATAGATGGATATTGGATGAGTCACTCATATCATGAGATAGCTGCTCAGATACTGTCCAAATGATATTTACCTGCGGATTTAATGTGATTATCCACGCTTGTAATGCCTGTTTTTCGCTATCGCTTAGTTGAGTATAGCGGTTAATCACCAACACATCAGCATCGCGGACATGCGCTTGAAACCCATCATGATTGCGATATTTATCTTGTTGCCATTGCGCACCACTAAGTACGGTTATCACCGCTTGCATTTTCAGCGCTGTCTGCCAATGCGGAGCACTTAGTTGCATGATCAGTTCACGTGGATGAGCAAGCCCTGTTGGCTCAATGAGCAGGCGCTGTGGATGGTGCTCACTGAGTAGTCGGCTGATAGCTATCTGTAACGGTAGCTGACTGGTACAGCAAATACAGCCACCGCTGACCTCACGAATCGCAATGTTCTTTTGCTCACTCAAGTTGTCTTGTGAGCTGGCTAGTAATGCACCATCAATACCGATACGACCAAACTCATTAATCAGTAATGCCCAGCGTTCATCGGTAGGCTTTGTAGCGAGGAGCTGATTAATGACCGTGGTTTTGCCAGCACCCAAAAACCCTGTCACCAAGGTGCAGGGTATGTTTTGAAAGATAATAGGGTTTTTCACAGACATGCTCATCATATTGGCACGTGTTTGTGAGTAACCAAACACGGCCTATATTAAAAGAAATTAGATCACTCAAAAGTTATTCACTCTTGATAGATTCTACCTCGGCTTCATCAGGAACGAATACATAGCCCACGCCCCAAACAGTTTGGATGTAGCGTGCTTGTGAAGGGTTATCTTCGATTAGGCGACGTAAACGTGATACCTGAACGTCGATAGAGCGTTCCATTGCACCCCATTCTCGGCCACGCGCAAGGTTCATCAGTTTGTCACGGGTTAATGGTTCGCGTGGATGCTGTACCAATGCTTTTAACACCGAAAACTCGCCTGTCGTTAAAGTAACAACGTTGCCGTCACGTTTGAGCGTACGAGTCGATAGATCTAGTGTCCATGGCCCAAATTCAACCACTTCAAGCTGATGGCTTGGCGCACCAGGTAGCTCGCGGTTTTGGCGACGCAGTACAGCTTTGATACGGGCTAATAGCTCTTTTGGATTAAATGGCTTAGGCAGATAATCATCAGCACCCGCTTCGAGTCCTGCAATGCGATCTGCATCGCCACCTTTAGCGGTCAGCATAATGATAGGGATGTCGCCATTGTCTTCGCGCAGACGTTGGCAGATACTAATACCGTCTTCGCCTGGTAGCATCAAATCTAGTACGACTAAAGAAAACAGTTCGCGCTGCATTAACTTGTCCATCTGACTGCCATCATGAGCAGTACGAACGACAAAACCGTCGTCTTCCAGAAAGCGTTGTAACAACGAGCGCAGACGTGCATCGTCATCGACGACTAAAATACGCTGAGTCAAAGTATCGGGGCTGGTATTATCATGCATACAGGCATCCTCTTATAAAAATTATTATTAGCAGAAAATATAAATCATGTGTAAAAAATTATGAATAAAAACAGTATCATTACCTAATTACTGGTCAGAAGCAATATCTTTACATAATTGAAAACTATTGTTCAATGTATCAGAACATACCGATATTTTAGTTATTGATACTTTAGTGTATAAGATTGCACAACTAATTGCATCACTCATAAGGACAAATGCTGTATGCGTTTGTTTAACAAGGCGACAGAACCTATGATATTCGGCGATTTTTGATATAAAACACGCTATAAATAACGAAAAGATAAAAAGGATTTTTATTCATGCAGCTTTTGCTATAATGCAAAACTACATTTCTCAACGATTGATACGTATATGAGTAGCACTGATACCTTAACGCCATCTCAAACCTCGACAAATGCAAAGGTTTTGGATGCAACCACACACGCGAATATTCACGACAAGCTTGCTCGCGCGCTTGGCATTAAGACTGCTCAAGTCAATGCGTTTGTCAAACTTTACGATGAAGGCGCGACTGTTCCGTTTATTGCCCGTTACCGCAAAGAGAAGACTCAAGATCTTGATGATGCGCAATTACGAGCGTTAGAGAAGTCTCTCAATTACGAGCGTGACATGGCCACCCGTCGCCTAAAAATTACTGAGCTGCTCAGCACGCAAGGTAATTTGACCGATGAGCTACAGTCGCGTATCGATAATGCGACGTCTAAGCTTGAGTTGGAAGATATCTATCTACCATATCGCCCACGTCGCCGTTCACCTGCTGCTAAAGCACGTGCTGCTGGTCTCGATGTTGCTGCCCAAGCGGTGCTAACACAAGAGATTACCCCAACAGATGCACTAGCAGACTATCAAGTACAGTCTAGCATTACCGATGATAGTGGTAATGAGATTGACGTTGATTTCAGCGATATCGAAAAGCAATTGGCTGGTGTACAAGCCATCATCGTTGATGAATGGACGCAAGCACTAGATTTGCTAGACAACTTGCGCAGTGGTTTCGCCAAGACGGCGAGTATCGTGTCGAGCGTTGCTAGTGATGAAAAACGTGAAGTCGGTGAGAAATTCAAAGACTACTTTGAGCATAGCGAAAGTCTTGCGCGTCTACCAAATCATCGCCTATTAGCGATGCTACGTGGTCGTCAAGAAAATGTTTTGGGTCTGAAAATTGAAGGCGAAGACGCACCATTTATCGAAAAAGCTATTAGTCATTTCAATGTTGATGCTACTGCACCAGCCGCTCGCCGTGAGTTTTTAACAGAAGCGGCTAGCAGCCTATGGAAAGACAAATGGCGTCCGCATATTGAACATCGCTTATTGACTGAAAAACGTCTGACCGCTGAATCAGATGCTATTGATGTGTTTGCGAATAACCTGCAACACTTGTTAATGTCAGCACCTGCCGGCCGCAAAGTTATTTTAGGTGTCGATCCTGGCATTCGCCATGGTGTCAAAATGTCGATTGTCGATGCTCAAGGCCATGTCATGCTAGACAACGAAGACAAGCCTGTTGTTTCAACCGTTTATCCGTTTGCCCCTGATAATAAAATGGGTGAAGCCAAAAAAGTCATTGATGAATTGTTGAGCACTTATAACGTCGATCTAGTGGCTATCGGTAATGGTACGGCGAGTCGCGAAACAGACGCGATGATTAAAGAGATTTTAGCAGCCAATTCTGAGCTAAAGGCTAAAGCAGTTATCGTTAACGAATCGGGCGCATCAGTCTACTCAGCCAGTGAGTTGGCCAGTGATGAGCTTGGCAATATGGACGTCTCTGTACGTGGCGCAGTATCTATCGCTCGTCGCTTGCAAGATCCATTGTCAGAGCTCGTTAAGGTTGATCCAAAAGCCATTGGTGTAGGTCAATATCAGCATGACGTGAATCAAACTCAATTAGCAGATAGTCTAGACAAAGTGACTCAAGATAGCGTAAACGCGGTTGGTGTCGATGTGAACACTGCTAGCCCTGCTATTTTGGCACACATCGCTGGTCTGAATCGCAATGTCGCTCAACAAATCGTCACCTATCGTAAAGAGCACGGTGCCTTTGACAGTCGTGAATCATTGAAAAACGTACCACGCTTGGGTGCTAAGACGTTTGAACAAGCAGCAGGCTTCTTGCGTATCTATGATGGTAGTAATCCACTTGATGCCACCGGTGTGCATCCAGAAAGCTATGCATTGGTCGATAGCTTACTGGCACAAACGGGCAAAGCATTACCAGAAATCATTGGTAATGATGGCATATTAAATACTATCGATGCCACTGCGATTGCTGCTAATGATGACAATATCAGCATAAAAGCAATCTTAGACGAACTGGCTAAACCAGCACGTGATCCACGTCCTGAGTTTAAGACGGCCAACTTCCGTGATGACGTAAATAGCATTAAAGACTTAGAAGAAGGCATGCAGCTTGAAGGTGTCGTGACCAACGTGACTGCTTTCGGTTGTTTCGTCGATGTCGGTGTTCATCAAGACGGTTTGGTTCATATCTCACAAATGGCCAATGATTTCGTCGCTGATCCTATGAACCGTGTCAAGCCGGGTGATATTGTGTCAGTACGTGTCATCTCTATTGATGAAAAGCGTGGTCGTATTGGTTTTAGCATGAAGCCTGAGTCTGAAAAACCAGCACGTTCAGCAGCAAAACCTACTGTGAAAGAAACTGGCTCTGATGAGAAAGTTAGTCGTCCACGTAGCAATCGCCCAAATAGCAGCCGTCCAGCTGCTGACAAGCGACCAAACAAGCCACGTGGTGATCGTCAGGACAAAGGCAATGCTAGCAGTAATCGTAGCAAAGCGCCAAGAGCTGAGAAAACTGAAGCGCCTAGCAAGATGGGTACCCTCGGTGCACTGTTGCAAGAAGCTGGTGTAACCAAAACTAAGAAATAGCCTAATGGGCAATTAAGTTTTATAAGACAAAAAAAGGCAGCCATTAGGCTGCCTTTTTTTGTCTATCATTTATGTCATTCGCAAAAAGTAAAGTATCTTAAGATTGG
Organism: Psychrobacter fjordensis; assembly: GCF_904845995.1. Lineage (NCBI taxonomy): Bacteria > Pseudomonadati > Pseudomonadota > Gammaproteobacteria > Moraxellales > Moraxellaceae > Psychrobacter > Psychrobacter fjordensis. Next base: position 833,862 of record NZ_CAJGYP010000001.1, on the reverse strand, counting down.
TTAGGTGAGTGGTCATTAATACTTCACCGCTGCCCTTTATCTTTGGAAGCACAACATGAGATTACGGCTTTACGTAATTTGTTAGCTGATATTGCTTAACTATCTGATGATAGGTTGCTGCATGTCTGACTGTTGCATGTCTGGCTGTTGCATGTCTGGCTGTTGCATGTCTGGCTGTTGCATGTCTGGCTGTTGCATGTCTGGTTGCTGCATGTCTGGTTGCTGCACGTCTGGTTGCTGCATGTCTGGCTGTTGCATGTCTGGCTGTTGCATGCCTGGTTGTTGCATGTCTTCTACTTGCGTAGCCATGCCTGCATTGCTATTGGTTCGCGCAATAGAAATAGTTTGAGTTTCACTGATTTGAAACGGGCTAGATTCAGCAGAAGCGATCTCACCCTCTGCACTTTCAACGTTAGCTTGCATAGCGCTATCAGCAGCCGCTTTTTGCATGTCTACTGGTTTCATATTTGCGGGTGCTGCCATTGCCAAACTTGGCAGAGTAAGCGCTGCACCAATAAGTAGTGATAGAGGTAAAGTACGTTTTTGCATGGATTAATTCCTTGAATTACAAATTTAATGTGCCAGTTCAAAATAGTCTTGTTAAAAACTCTTAAACTAACCAGTGTTCAATATTATTTCGTACAACTTGTTCCGTATAACATAGAGCTGTTTATAATTTTAAATATATATATTTAGTATAGTTAACAAATAATATATAGGTAAAATAAAATCATGATAACCGCTACGTTGGCTATCACGATTGAGTAAGATGATATTATTAACTGACTATTGACCAGTCATAAACTCTGTAGAGGAGAATACCAACTAAGCTCACTTTAATTCAGTAGTACATAAATTAATAGTCTCACAGCTTGATGTTTTCATGTGACATCGTGCAATGACTGTATTTTTGTTGTTGTAATGGAGCATATATTGGTAGTTGCGATGTATTTTTCTCTTCCTTAAAATCTTATGAAATCCAAATACTAAGAAACCGTACCTTGATATCAAGATACGGTTAGAAAAGTACTAAAAATCAAATTTCTTATTAGCTATCGTTATTCCAAGAGAGTTGTAAGACAAAGAGACTAGGTGAAATTGCTACAGCTACTAATTTGAGCAAGCTTCATGCTATATCTCTTTTATATAGGATTAACGACATTAATGATCGACGACTTCGAAACTCAAGCCTGCATGCTCTTCTAAGCGTGTAAGTAACTGATCACCCATCGCAGACGCTGGTGTCCAAAAACCACCGCCAACAGTCTCTTTACTGACATTCTGTGCCAAACACAGTGCCGCTTGAGCCAGCATGCGCGAGGTGCTGCCGTAGCCAGGATCTTTATCACCTGTAACTTTGGTATTGATCGTGTCTTTCTTAGTGGTCTGTCCAAAGAGACGAATATCAAAATAGCCGTTTTTCTGCTCTTCTTTAGACGGGCCAGAACCTGATTTGGGCAATACATGTTTGGATAATAACTCACGGCTCGGTGTAATCATCATGGCTGTGGCAAATCCAAACAAACCTGCACTCAAGGCATAGCTCGATAGCTGACCCTGCACCCCATCTTTCATCCACATCGCTTCGTCATATTTAAAGCCACGGCCATACTCATAGCCGAGCAGCTGATTGCTACGATGTACGATGCGAGTATTGATACTTGCCATCACAAAAGGTGCAAGCCAGCGCTTATGCTCACTATCGTACTCTGGTTTGCTGACATTATCTTGGCGCACGTTTGGCGCATCTGTATCATCATTGAGTAAATAAGGGTTTGCTACCTGCTTACGACGTGATTTATCTTTCCCGACTTCTTCAAAAATAGTCGCCATTGAGGCAATGGTACCGCCCGACAGACCACCTTTTGCCGCTTTTACACGCATGTGGATCACATCGCATGCGTCACCAAACTTTTCTTCTGCTTTTATTTGCGTAAAGTAGACACCCAAGTCTGATGGAATAGAGTCAAAGCCGCATGAGTTGACGATGCGAGCACCACTTTGTTTTGCCGCATCTTGATATTTATCCATCATGTCTTTGATAAAGATGGCTTCACCAGTGAGGTCGACATAATCTGTACCATTAGTACTGCAAGATTTAATCAGAGGTTCACCATACTTGAGGTAGGGGCCAACGGTAGAGATGATAACTTGGGTTTGTTTGGTCATCTCATCGAGGCTCGCCGAATCATTACTGTTAGCAATAATGATATCTACTTTGCTAGCTAGCTCTGACTGTAACTCATTCAGTTTTGCTTCGTCACGACCTGCTATGGCCCACGTGACATTAGCACCATTTGCGTCTTTGGCATTGGACAAAAACTCTGTTAGATAATGTGCCGTAATTTTTCCAACGAAGCTGGTTGCACCGTATAGAACAACCGCGTAAGGACGGTTCTTACTAATGCTTTGTAGTGTGTTGTTTGAGGTTTCCGTATTGGTATCCATATTTATTATCCTTAATAGGTGATTTGATGAGTCATTTTAAAATGAATGGTTTCTCGATGAATGCCTTAGCACAACTAAGACTAAGCCAAATTATCTATACGAGTGAAATATATATCTGACTATGGCTATCATGATTGGCATTTGTGTTTTAAAAAAACTGTCTTTGAAGGTAATAATGATAAATAAAATGTATTTGCTACTTACTGTTTATATCAGATTATATGGTGAAAATGATAGTCAATAAAAACCAACTCACTCTCTCTATACACAAGTCCTATAAAACTAGAGAAAAATGCCAGAAAGCTAAGATTTGCTACAAAGATTACATAACTTACCGATTTTATTACCAAAGTGAACGTTTTTTGAAGATGGATATTGCTAATCTAAGGTCGTAAGCAGTTATTACTAATACTAAAAACTTTACTAATACTAAAAACAAAAAAATGAGATGTCAGATATAACAGGACAAATATAGATAATAGCTATTGATTGTACTGGTCAGTATTTTCCAGTTTTAATTAATACTTATCTTATGAGTCTTATTTCTGATTTTTCAATAACTATTTAAGGAGAAGATTATGTTTCGTTGGGCTATTATTTTTGCTGTAATCGCATTGTTGGCAAGTTTCCTAGGTTTTGGCGGTGTCGCTGGACTGTCTGCTAATTTGGCATACATTTTCTTAGCTGTTGCTGTCATTTTATTCATCGTCGCGTTCGTAAGCCGCAAGATGTAATAATTAACTATAGAATATTGAATAAAAATAAATCGTTAAACAAAAAAGTCCTCATATATTATGAGGACTTTTTTATGGTCAATTTTCTTTGAACTGTTTATTTAAATATCAAAGTATTCACATATCAAAAATTATTCACGTATCACTATAGACGTTTGGGTTGGATAATATATTCCATACGTTTGGCCAGACGAATATCATGACTGGTGATGCCGCCTGTATCATCAGTGGTGAGTCGCACTTCTACCACGTTATAGGTATTACGCCACTCAGGGTGATGTTCAAGTGCTTCAGCATAAAATGCCGCTTGATTCATAAAGCTCATGGCTTCAATAAAATCGCTAAAGTGATATGTTTTCACGATAGCATTGCCATCGCGCTGCCAGCCTGGCAAATCTTCTAGCTGCAAATCCACTTGTTTATCAGATAGACTACTCATATTAATAACCTTTATTGTTATGCTGACTTGGTTTATTAAAACTTATATTAGGGCGTGTCCTCATTTTAAAAATGGTGATAAAAATGAGATAAATTGCCGTCAAACGAGGAAAATAGTGCAGATAATATCGAGATATTGACCAACTATTTGACGATGTTTGGCAAAATTTAGCTGTTTTTAGCCCATTTAGAGGACACTCGTTTGAATTGAGGACACGCCCTAGATAACATCTAATACGGTGCGACTAACGATACAGAATAAATGTAAAAATGCCTTATTCTATAAATTATTATAAGACATAAACCACTCCTGTATTTGTCATCTTGACATATATTTAAAGATAAATATACGAGCGCAGACAACAAATAAAAAAGAAGGTAAGGCTAAATACTTGCTTAGAATATATTTGCTAGTATTGGATTACAGCAAGTCTTTATATTCTGGATGTTTATTAATGTATGACGATACAAATGAACATTGTGGCACCACTTTCTTATCATTCTCACGTGCATAATTGAGTGCGTGTTTGACCAATGTTGATCCGACACCGCGTCCGCCTAAAGCTTGCGGTACGATAGTGTGATCATAGACCAGTTTGCCATTTTTCTCTTGATAGCTGATATAACCAATATGACCGTCGATAGCGGTCTCAAATCGTTTGGCTTCTATGTCGTGGCTAATTTTCATAGGTTGTTCAGCAGTTTGGTTACTCATAGCTACTCTCCATTATTATTAAGTGTCATTATTATCAGTTATCGTTTATTTCTATATTTCTACTTCTTATTATGCGTATTTTGTCATTTAATCTATAGTTCTTTACCGTAATAGTAGATAGGGTAAATGTTAAGAGCCATTAGAATGACTGGTTATGTCTATGTTGGTCATGTCTTACAAGTAAAACAATGCTTGGCGCATGACAGGCGGAAGGTATTTCCCTAACCCACGGATGACCGGAGCATCGTCTTGTTTTTCTTTGGCAGCATGAGTCGATTCAGTAGCTTGCGACTGTAAATATACCTGCCATTCCTCGGCGCTCGGTTTGCTAAAGTGACGTATGCGACCGATGACCTGACGAAGCTGGCGACCAAAACGCCCAGTGTTGTAGGGTAGGTCATATTTGCGACATATGTCCTGTACTTGCGGTGATATGCGAGCGTAGTGGTTGGCTGGCATATCAGGAAAGATATGATGCTCAATCTGATGTGATAAATTGCCGGTCAAAATATGGAATAACTTGCTACCTTGGATATTACTAGAGCCGAGAATTTGCCGTATATACCAGTCACCCTTGCTTTCATTGGTATCAAGCTCAGTATAAATATGTGCTTGCTCCGTAAAGTGCCCACAAAATATCACTGCCCAGGTCCATAAATTACGCGCTATGTTGGCAGTGATATTACCGCTCAGTGTGGTCATCGCGCTACGTCGACCTAATGCTAACCCTGCTATAGCGGGAAACGCGATATGGTCTTTGCCGACCTGTCTGGCAATTTTGGCAAATAATCCACGAGATTTGGGCCGCATGATCTCTGTGAGCTGCGGCGAATCAGCATATTCATCAACACTAATTTGAATATCATGAAAAGCGACCGCCCATTCAAATCCTAGAGCCAATACCATGGTACTGAACAGATTATAGCGGTCGCTTGGTGTCCAAGGCTGCTCGTCAGTCACGCGAATTAAGTGATAGCCGACGTCATGGTCACGGCCAACGATATTTGTAAACGTGTGATGCAAGTAATTGTGCGAATGCTGCCATAGCGGTGCAGGACAGACGATGTCCCAATCAAATTTTTGACTGTTGAGATAGGGATGTTGCATCCAGTCATATTGCCCATGCATGACATTATGCCCAAGCTCCATATTATTCAAGATTTTACTGAAGCTCAGTAAAGAAGTACCTAGTAGCCAAGTAGCGACCAGACTTCGTTTCGATGGCATGCGCCCAGCCGCTGCGAGTAAACCACGAGAGATAATTTCGCTATAGACCACGGTGGCATGTACACGTTGAATATAACGCGCATCATCGCTACCCAATGAGTTCATGACACTTTGATATAGCGCGTTCAATTCATCGGCTAGCGCATCGCTTTGGTCTTTTGGTAATTGTGCACCCGTTAAAGTTGGATATCGCTTTTGTTTCGACTGCATATTCGTGTCTGTTGAAAATGCAGATACGGCAGATTGAGCAGTGAACATAGGCGGTAATAAACGCATGGAAACTCCTTAACTAAAGCTATTAATATCAAATGTTATAGGGCTAGTTTCATCAGGTGTCTACGTACTATTGGACTATCTGACTCATGTTTTTTAATGATCTTAGATATCTAATACTACGTCCGTCATGGCAATATTGATACAGGTTTGAATCGATTCATAGCCATCGCTACTTATTTTTCCTGTCTCAATATTTTTGACCACGCCGCTGGCTTTGTTACACCGACACAGCTGACAGATACCTTGCCTACACCCATAACTGAGAGTTATACCTGCTTGCTCGGCACCGATGAGTAACGTGGTATTGGTATTAAATTGTCGCTGTCGACCGCGCAAATAGACCGTTTGCGTTGCTATATCATCTTTCTCGTTGTCTGTATTATGACTATTGCCATTGATAGCAAGCTCATGTGACAGACTGCCAAAACGCTCGAATATAAGATTGTCGTGCAACGAGCGTTTGTCTTTCAGTGAGTCCATATCTAATGATGTAATTGCTTGAACAGCATCATATAGTCCGGCTAATAATGCCTGCGATCCACAAACAAATATCTGCGTATCTACTAATGGCAAATTAAGTGCCAACAAGCTTTCCGCGCTTAGATGTCGCGTACTTGCCAAATAACTATCAGGGTCTTCTGTATTGATAAAGTGATAAGTAAAGTTTGGATAACTGTCTTTTAATTGCTGCCAGTGCTTCAAAAAAGGCGTCTCTGCCAGTGGCATGCGACTGTAATACAACAATGTGACCGTATGGCCTTGCGATAAGGCTTGTGTGATAAGACCTAGCATTGGAGTAATGCCGCTGCCTCCTGCTATAAACAGTAGCGATGAGGGTGCAAGAAGTAAGCGGTTAGCACTTTGTGCATCAAGCTTTGCCTGTGCTAAGGTGAAGTCGCCGCTGGGCAAACTACTATCGAATATGGTGCCCAGTGGTGCTTGCTGTGTTAGATAGTTGGAGACCAATCCTTGAGGTTTGATGGCAATGGTAATGATATTCGACTGTAACTGTTTATTTTCACTACTCTCACTATTGTCGATGTCCGATTGCAAAGATAAGGATTGGTTGGGCAACCCTACCAACGAGTAATGGCGCTGATGGTAAATGGCATCAATAACGGCCGTTAAATTGATGTGTTGACCACCATGCCAACCGCCGTCTGAATCAAGTGCTTGCCGTTTAAAAGCATGATTGCCTTCGAACTGGACCGCAACCAAGTCATCATTAAGAGCATGCCGTGCAATCAACCGTAATTTAGGACGGGTCAACGACCAAAACGGATGCAAACGTGACCCAATGAAGTCAACAAACGCACGTTGGATAATTTCAGGGCGATAGCCAGTGGCCATAAACTCATTACCTTTTTTAATGCTTTTTAGAGATGAATATCATATGTTTTATAATCAGGTCTAATGACTTAGGTTTAATGATTTAGATTTAGAGATGTCGTACTGAGTGTATCTCAAATTAAATGACGTTACCTTGTTAAGGTAAACTAATATTCTAAAGGCTATTCATTAAGTTTTCGGAAGGTTTGATGCTATTTTTTGTGGTCTTTATAAAGCAGTAATGAGTCAAAATGTTAAACGAGGTGTTTTGATAATAGATTTCTTTGCCGCTTTTAGGCATAAAGCATCATGTCAAATGCCAAAAGCGGCAAAACAACCGCTAAAACAATCTGTTGGCTTGCAGGGTATGCGCCACAATGCGATAATGGCTTATAATTTGTAACCCTGATTTTGAGGTGCGGCACACTTGGCATCATTGCCAAGTATGATTTGCTTGCCTCTTCTATGCAGTCTATCGGAGTGTTAATGGCTCAATATATCTACACGATGAACAACGTGTCAAAACTTGTTCCACCTAAGCGTGAAATTCTAAAAAATATTAACCTATCTTTTTTCCCAGGTGCCAAAATTGGTGTGTTGGGTATCAATGGTTCAGGTAAATCGACCTTGCTACGTATCATGGCGGGCGTTGACACTGAGTTCAGTGGTGAAGCACGTGCACAAGCTGGTACCAAAGTCGGTTATTTGCCGCAGGAACCACAGCTTGATGATAGCAAAGACGTACGCGGTAACGTTGAAGACGGTATGCGTGAAGCGTTAGATGCGCTGGCTCGTCTAGATGCGATCTATGCTGAATACGCAGAACCTGATGCTGATTTTGATAAGCTTGCTGAAGAGCAAGGCAAGATGGAAGACATCATCCAGTCGTGGGATGCGCACAACTTAAACAATCAGCTAGAAAAAGCGGCTGATGCGCTACGTCTGCCACCATGGGATGCGGATGTTAGTAAGTTGTCTGGTGGTGAAAAACGCCGTGTGGCACTATGCCGTCTACTATTGTCACGTCCTGATATGCTATTACTTGACGAACCGACCAACCATTTGGACGCCGAGTCTGTTGCATGGTTAGAGCAGTTCTTGCAGAACTACAGCGGTACCATCGTTGCTATTACCCATGATCGCTATTTCTTGGATAATGTCGCCCAGTGGATCTTAGAGCTTGACCGTGGCCATGGCTATCCGTATGAAGGTAACTATACCGAGTGGCTAGAGCAAAAGAACACGCGTCTAGAGCAGCAGAACAAGCAAGAAGAATCGTTTGCTAAAGCATTGAAAAAAGAGCTTGAGTGGATTCGTAAAAATCAAAAAGGCCAACAAGCCAAGTCTAAATCTCGTGTACAGCGTTTTGAAGAGTTGAACTCAACAGAGTTCCAACAACGCAATGAGACGGCTGAGATTTATATTCCACCTGGTCCACGTTTGGGTAACAAGGTTATTGAGATCAACGATATCTCTAAATCATTTGGCGATCGTTTGCTTTATGAAAACCTAAGCTTTAACGTGCCAGCTGGTGCGATCGTTGGTATCATCGGTCCAAATGGTGCGGGTAAAACCACGCTATTTAACATGATTACCGAGCGCGATACGCCAGATACTGGAACTGTTGATTTGGGCGAAAGTGTTAAAGTTGCCTATGTCGGTCAGGTACGTGATCACTTAGATGATAGCAAAACCGTTTGGGAAGAAGTATCTGACGGTCTTGATATTATCACTGTTGGTGAATACACCACGCCAAGTCGTGCTTATATTGGTCGCTTTAACTTTAAAGGTTCAGACCAGCAAAAACGCGTTGGTCAGCTATCAGGTGGTGAGCGTAACCGCTTGCAACTGGCGAAGACGCTAAAGCAAGGCGCGAACGTATTGCTACTCGATGAACCATCAAACGATTTGGATATCGAAACCTTACGTGCGCTAGAGGATGCGATTCAAGTATTCCCAGGTACGGTAATGGTTGTATCGCATGATCGCTGGTTCCTTGATCGTATTGCTACTCATATCTTGGCATTCGAAGAAGAAGGTCCAGTTTGGTTCGACGGTAACTACTCTGAGTTTGAGACTTATCGCAAAAAGACAATGGGTGATGATGCCAGTCCTAAGCGTGCGAAATATAAGAAGATTACGAACTAGAGTGAATTCAATAAAAAACCATAGATAGTCCATTATGGTTGCACAAAAAAGGCATAACTTAGGTTATGCCTTTTTTATTGTTTAAGAGATAAGTTATGGAAAAAACACTCGAAATACTAAGATTGTTGTCTATATTTGCAACGATAGTGTTACCTATTGTGATGGTCTATAAACATCAGTTTTCAAAAAAATCTCGTCTGGCTTCTTGGCAAATGTTTTTTATTGGCATAGTTGTGGTTTGGTTGTTGGTTCAAATAGGTGTTTATTTTACCGATGCTTATCTACAAGCCAAGCTTGATGTTTTTGATTTAGATGGCAATGGTTTTTTTACGTCGGATGAAAGAAGTGAGGCACAGCATCAGGCTATGATGAGAGTGACGTCAGACACAGGTAGGGCATTTGCTCCTATTACTGGTGCTATATTTGCCTTTGGCTACATGTCGATACTTATCATATTTTTTAAGCTGGTAGGTTTTTTCACAAAAAAAGAGCCGAGCTCAAAAGCCTGACTCTTTTATGATAATCGCTAAACCCATTTACAATGCTTAACTGTTGCAGTTACAGCAAAAAAGAAGTGGCAAACAAAAAAGGGACTGAATGCAGTCCCTTACTATTATTAAAACTTCTATTTGATGAATGAGCTTTATCTTGTCATCAAAACCTAACGCTTCCGCCCAAATTTACGCTGCTTCTTATTACTAATCTCAGTAATAGCATGGTTGATTTCATTTTCGTCTAAAGTAGCGACTTGCTGCAAGATTTGCATCATGTCAGGTGTTAGGACGTACTTAGCATGATGGGCAATGTCATTGATACGGTGATCAAATGTCAGTACGCCAGTCTCTTCATCCTTTTGTAAATAATCAAGACGTGTCAAAGCACCAATGAAACTGGTGAATAAAGCACGGTCAAAGAAGTCAGGAATGTCGTCTGCATATAGCACAGATAATCGCTGACCCAGCAGATGACACAAATCAACGACTTCGTTTTCGGTCAAGTTACCTGAGCCTTGCTGAGCGAGTAGAGCGAGTGTCATAAAGTAACGCTCAAGACTCTGTCCAACTGGAGTTGCTAGCACTTGTAGCTGCTGATAGGACTTGCTATTTGACTCAGGAACGCTAAGTATGCCGTCGCCCAATTCAACGATTAGTCCATGAGAGAGTAGGCTGTCCACCTTTTTATTAAGTGTATCTGCTAAGCCGTGTGCTGGATAATATAAGAATAGCTCACTTTGCAGAAACGGATACAGCTGCTCGGCAATACTATCTAGACGACTGCGTTTGATACGGCCATTGCGTGCAACTAGCGCTGACAAAAATGACAGCAGAATGAAGACATGCAAGATATTATTGCGGAAATAGCTGAGCAATGCAGCTTGCTTGCCGACAACCTGAATGATATCGCCTAGGATATGCGGGGTACGCTCAATCAGCTTGAGTTTAATACCGTAATCAATGATTTGCTGCGGGGTCATGTCTGTGATGACGGTGTCATCTGAATAAGCAAGCTGCTTAGCCAAACCTTGATAAAGCTCGATTTGCTCTCGGCAGCTGTTTTCATCTAGTGCCGCTTTGGGTGCTGACAATAAGACAAGTGATAACAGTGATACAGGTGTGACCACGGCAGCTTTATTGATATGCTGCATAATTTTCACGCCGATATTATCGACCATTGCACTGGCTTTCTCATCGAGCGGGGTATCGGTACGGTCGGACGGTAAGCTGTCTGCAGACACATCAAACTTTGTCATAAACTCAGTGAGATGTAGTGGCGTACCAAAGCTTAAGTGTACGTTACCGAAGATACGCTCAATTTTGCGACCTACCTTGAGCAGACCAAGCAAAGATTCAGATTCTTTTGGCTTGCCTTTCAGCTCACCAACATACGTACCACCTTCCATAATACGTTCGTAGCCGATGTAAGTAGGAATGAACACGACAGGTTTATTGGTTTTGCGCAACTGACTGTGTACTGTCATTGCAAGCATACCCATCTTAGGCGGTAGCAGACGACCTGAGCGTGAGCGACCACCTTCGATAAAGTATTCGATAGGGGTATTGCGCGTGATTAACGTGTGCATGTATTCGCGTAATACAGAGGTGTATAGGGCATTACCACGGAAACTACGACGGATAAAGAACGCCACGGCACCGCGTAACATAGGTCCTAATACTGGCACATCAAGGTTATCACCCGCAGCCACATAAGGAATACTCAAACCGCGTTTGTAAATAACATAGGACAGTAATAGGTAGTCAACGTGGCTACGATGGCACGGCACATAGATGATTTCGTAATCAGTTGCTAGCTCTCGTACTCGTTCAAAATGGTGTACTTCTACGCCATCATACAACTGCGTCCACAACCACGTTAAGAAGCGGTCGAATACTCGAATAATAGGATAAGAATAGTCGTTTACCATCTCGTTGGCATAGCCTTTTGCTAAGCTTCGTGCCTCGCGGGTAGTCGTGCCTTTTTCTGCAGCTTCCGCTTCTATTGCATGCTTGATAGCGGGCGAGTACACCAGTTTGTCTACCAAATTGCGTCTGTCTGACAAATCAGGGCCGAGCATGCTGGCACGTTGCTTGTCTAAATAAATAGAGAGCTGTTGCTGTAACATACGTACCAGTTGGCGATTGCTATCGGTAGTCGCTACCAACGCGTAACTTGGTGCGTCGTCAGTATCTTCCTTTATAGAAGCATCTTTGACAGAGCTGTCTTGTAGGTCGGTGGCTAGCGAATCAAAAATAGAAGGCCCTTCTACATCGCCTTTGAGGCTATTATCGATAAGGGTGCGCAAATCTTGTGGTGGATGAAACTGTACAAAGGTATCGCGTCCCATGACCCCAATATTAAATAACTGCTTAGTAATGCTTGGGTCTTCCCAGTTGTCAGTAGTCAACAGCTTAAACAGTGAATCTTCTTTTTCTGGCGCACGTCCCCATAGGATAGAGACAGGGACCAAACGCACTTTTAGCTCTGGATATTGCAGTACAGCCGATACCAAGCGCGACAGGCGCGGTGATAACTGACTGTCTTTGGCACCTGGATGATTTAAAAAGATGATAGCCGCATTTTCTTTAATATTATGATCGGCATCGTGTACCCCAACCAATGCTGGCGGTAAATTATGCTCTTGCGTCTGCAGATCAATCAAAATACTGTTGGAGCGGGAATAGTCTTGTAGAACATAAAATCTTAATGTCTGATCGTCAGCATCAAAATCAGGCAACTCACCTAACAGTTTAGGTTTGACAGCAACGTCGAGCATGTGACCCGATAGCTTGCGATATAGCTGATTAATCGGAGCACCCGAATAGGACTTGGCAGCGGTTGGATTGACGTCAGTATTAGAGCCACTGTCAGTAGTGACGGGCGCTTTAAAAATCCGTTTTTTTAGGAACTTATTCTTTAAGAAACTGGGTATCATAGTGGATATCAAAAGTAGTTAAATATATTGCGCTTATGATGCCATAAAAGCCATCAAAGCGATATATAGTGTCTGTATATACTACTAATATTCGTACAGGCTGTTTACTATCTTGTGAGCTAGCTGCATATGAAATACGCTTAATTATTTGAAAAATAAGGTCTTTAGCATAATAATATTGTGGTATAAAATACGATAAATACTATTTTTTCTACTCAATAACTTCACTTAATGATATGAAAGTATTATGACTCCAGCAATCAATCTTGCCAAAAAATGTGGTCTTGACTACCAATTGCATGAATATACTCACGACAGTAATGCGGCCTCTTTTGGCTTAGAAGCTGCTGAAAAACTCGGTGTGGACGTAGCACAAGTTTTCAAAACTTTGGTAGTAGCGACCGAAGTGGGTACGCTCGCTGTTGCTATTTTGCCAGTAGACAAGACTTTAAACTTTAAAAAAATGGCCAAAGCTTTATCCTCTAATAAAATACTGCCCTGCAAAAAAGTACAAATGGCAGATCCCAAGCAAGTAGAGCGTAGTACAGGCTATGTACTGGGCGGTGTCAGCCCACTAGGACAAAAGAAACGCTTAGCGACTATCATAGATATCTCGGCTGAAGCGCATACAACGATGTATGTGAGTGGCGGTCGCCGTGGTTTAGAAATTGAGCTGCCACCTCTGCAATTGGCTGCGACTTTGACGGCACTGTTTAGTAACATTACTGATGATTAAAAAACATTGTCGCTGATATCAAATAAGTTTATCCTTTTGAATGTTCAACAGACCTCAACCATTTAAGTCCTACCTTTACCCATACTCTATAAGGATATATTCATGCCACATTTAACCCTGCAAGTGACCCCTAATGTCAGTGTTCCTCACGAAGAATCATTGCTTAAATCTTTGAATAAAGCGCTATGGGATACTGGACATTTTGGTAAACCAACGGATATCAAAGCTCGCATCGTACCTCTTGAGACTTTTTTGGTGGGAGTTGAGGATGATGAACAAACAAATGGCATGGTTTATGCGAATCTGAAAATGATGGCTGGTCGTGATATTGCGACTCGCAATCAACTTGCTGAGCTATTGATGACAACGATAGAAGAGCAGCTAAGCGCAGAGCAGTCAGGGCGAGCAGCATTGCAAGTGTGTGTGGAAGTGGAAGAGCTTAGTGCGGTATATCACAAAAAAATGCTAGGTAGCTAGAAATTGGCTATTGGTTGGTTTTTTTAGTTCGAGGATGCTGACTTTCGTTAGCCAAAAAAAAGCGCCTAGATATAGGCGCTTTTCTATAAATGATCTATTAACTTTGTAATCTTAGTCTTAATTTTAATCTAGGAAAGCAAAGCTTTCGATTGGCATTGCCATCATGCTTTCGCTTGGTGCAACCATACCTTCGGCATGACCTGAGGTACGTGGTAACAGCTTATCAAAGTAGAATTCTGCCGTTTGGATTTTGGCTTTGTAGAACTCTGGGGCTTCTACGCCGCCGTTTTTGAGTTTGTCATGAGCCACTGCTGCCATACGTGCCCAATGGTAACCCATCATTACATAGCCTGAGTACATTAAGAAATCGTCCGATGCTGCAGAGATAATTTCACGATCTTTACGTGCCATTAGCATCAAGCGTACGGTCAAAGTATTCCACTCAGCACATAGCTTGGTGAGTGCCCAAACAAATTTGCGCATATCTTTGTCTAGTGCATATTCACCACACCATTTCATGATGCTTGAAGTATAGTCGCGAATAATTTTACCTTTTGACTGCAAAATCACTTTACGGCCTAATAAATCTAACGCCTGAATACCGGTTGTGCCTTCATACATGGTGGCAATACGGGCATCACGAGCAATCAGCTCCATACCCCATTCTTTAATATAGCCGTGACCACCGTAAATTTGCTGACCATGTTTGGCCGCTTCAATACCAAGCTCGGTCAAAAAGCCTTTTAGAATTGGCGTGTAGAAGCCAAGCTTGTCATCCCATTTCTCAAACTCTTCGTCATCACCATTAATGATGCCTTGCGCCATCTTGTCCGCATAGCGTGCTGAATGATAAATCATTGAGCGGCCGCCTTCGGCAAAGGCTTTTTGAGTCAATAGCATGCGGCGTACATCTGCATGATTGATGATGGCATCAGCCACTTTTTCAGGCTCTTTAGTGCCTGATAACGCACGCATAGAACGGCGATCTATCGCATAAGGTAGGGCGTTTTGGAATGACAGTTCAGTATGTGCTAAACCTTGGATACCAGTACCGATACGTGCCGTGTTCATAAAGGTGAACATGGCTTTCAGGCCTTTGTTCGGCTCACCAATCAGGTAACCGACCGCATCATCAAAGTTTAGGACACACGTTGCTGATGAGTTGATACCCATTTTGTGTTCAATAGAACCACAAGTGACGCCATTACGCTCGCCAATCTCGCCTTCTGCATTTGGCAAGAATTTTGGTACGATAAATAGTGAGATACCGCGAGTACCTTCTGGTGCATTTGGTAGGCGCGCTAGTACGATATGTACAATGTTTTCTGTTAAATCATGCTCACCGCTTGAAATGAAGATTTTGGTGCCGCCAAGCTTATAAGTGCCGTCTTCTTGCGGAATAGCTTTAGACTTAACCTGACCCAAATCGGTACCGCATTGCGGCTCAGTCAAGCACATGGTGCCCGCCCAAGAACCTTCGATTAGTTTATGCAAGTAGGTCTCTTTTTGCTCATCAGTACCGTACTGCAATATGGTATTGATACAACCTGTTGATAGACCAGGGTACATTGCCCATGGCCAGTTAGCCGTACCAATCATTTCAGCTTTAATTAGGTTTAACGAGGTTGGTAAGTTCATACCGCCGTATTCTTCTGGGTAAGAAATACCTTGCCAACCGCCTTCTACAAACTGGTCATAGGCATCTTTAAAACCTTTAGGCGTAGTCACCACACCATTATCAAAATGACAGCCTTCTGCATCAGCTGGTTGATAAAGAGGGGCAAGCACGTTTTCGGCAAAGTCAGCCATGCCTTGCAAAATCATATCGATTGTTTCAGGGTCAGCATTTTCGCCATTGTCCAAATCTTTGTAATGCGTTTGAAAGTCAAAAACATCATTTATCAAAAACTTGATATCACGTAAAGGCGCTTTGTAAGTTAACATAGTTGCTCTCTTTAATTTGTTGATGTCGATTTATAGGTGAGATATGCGTTAAATATAAGTGTGTTTAGAAATGGGTTGGTTAAGGCGGTTTCTTCGATGCTTTTATTAGCCGATATGTTCTATTTGATAACGTGCAGTGGTGTATAATTTTTCTTATTATAAATCTTTCTTGGCAACAAATACATATTGTATAAATAATATTCATGAGTATTCTGTTAATTAATAAAAATTATTTATAATTAATAGTTTTTTGCTATGAATTAATCGTCATGTATCTGCTGAAAACTTAGATTCCTTATACTTCTAGGTAAGCTTAGCTTTTTATAAAAGTCATTCATAGAATATCATCACATACTTATTAACCGCCATTGTGTTAATAACGTTACGTTATTTCGTAAGGACAGGGTTTCATGGTTGTATCCAAACCAATGTTGTCGCTCAAGCGACGGGTTGCTACCCTCAAAACTTTTATTATAAATCTGATCAGTAATGAGCTTACGCATTTAACAGCAGTAAACAGAAGCTTTCGACCGTGGCATATTCCATTATTTTCTGCGCTAACTATTAGCTTTCCTGTCTTTGTGGGTGCTTATTTTGAGGTGCTATCGGC
Source organism: Psychrobacter fjordensis (assembly GCF_904845995.1). Taxonomy (NCBI): domain Bacteria; kingdom Pseudomonadati; phylum Pseudomonadota; class Gammaproteobacteria; order Moraxellales; family Moraxellaceae; genus Psychrobacter; species Psychrobacter fjordensis. Next base: position 817,350 of record NZ_CAJGYP010000001.1, on the reverse strand, counting down.
AGGCATTATCAGCTCGTTAGGGGCGATGGTTGTTTTGAACTTGCCCCTAGTTGGTAAGCTGCCATATCGCTTGGTCACTGTGATGGCTTGGGGATTCAGTATGTCGCTATGCTTTGCACTTGGAGTGATAACGCAGCAGATTCCTATTTTAAGATTGCCTATATTTACTTTGATGGCATTTGGTATCATTATTTTCGGCCGCTATTATCAACAGCCGCCACCGGGAGGGCTGTTTATTATGATGGCAGGTGCAGTAGCATTATTTATGCCTATTCCGCTTGCTCAACTGCCACATACCGTTGGCCTTATCATGCTTGGTAGTGCATTTGCAGTGCTGATGTCATTGCCATACTCTTTGTTTTTATTGCTGACACGTGAGTGTAAACCTGCGCCTATCTACACCTATCAGGCTGATACTATTAGTGAAAGTGTGATTGTGGCAGGGTTTGTGAGTTTGTCACTAATCGTTGCAATGACCTTAAATATATCTAATCCTTATTGGGCGGCAGTTAGCTGTTTTATTATCATTCAAGGGATACATCTGCGTACAATATGGATTAAGCAGGTACATCGTTTGCTTGGGACATTGGTGGGTGCAGGGCTAGCCAGTTGGATGCTGTCTTGGAGCCTCCCGATATGGGGAGTCGCTATTGCAGTATTGGTTATGATTTTATGTATTGAATCCTTGGTTGACCGTCATTATGGTTTAGCCGTGATATTTATCACACCACTGACCATATTTATTGCAGAATATGGTAGCGGCTTACCGCATACGTATCAACAAGTAACCTACGTACGTCTGGTTGATACCGCCATTGGCTGTATGGTGGCTCTGGCTGGCGGCGTGGTGATGCATTCTACCAATTTACGTGTGCCATTACGGCGTATGGAAAACTGGCTACTGGCACGTTTTGGATAAGAGCTAGATAATAACTGGATAAGAGAAAGGCGTATAAATTCAATTTATACGCCTTTTTTACTGGTAGATCCTGTGTCTTTTATCTTAACGACCGCTTAAGGTGTTTGTGGCTTGCGTCACATCAACGGTATGACCCGTCCAACGCTCAAAGCTTAAGGCGGCTTGCCCAATCAACATGCCGTAACCTTCGGATGTTTGCGCGTCACGTGCCGCAAAATGCTGTAAGAATGGTAGCTTACGACCGTACATCATGTCGTAAGCGTAGTGGCAGTTTAAGTCATTATCCAGTGGCAAGGTATCGCCTGACAGACCGATAGAAGTGGCATTAATAATGATATCAAATTGTCCGGTCAATTCACTGGTCGCACAAGTTTCGATACTGTGTTTACCGATAGTTTCACTCGCGGTACTCAGCTCATCTACTAAATCGGTCGCCTTGCTCAGTGTGCGATTGGCAATGGTTAGCGCCCCAGTACCTGCTTGAATCAATGGCAATACCACGCCTCGCGCCGCTCCGCCTGCACCAATGATTGCCACACGCGCACCTTTTAATGGCCAGCCTAAGCTTGTGATATGATTGACCAGACCTTGACCATCAGTATTGTCACCATAGAGTGCATCAGCGATTGGTGTACCACTCTCTAATAGTGCTTTATTCAGCAGTAGCGTATTGACTGCGCCTGCGACTTTGGCATGCTCAGATAGACCACCACGCGCCACGCAGCAGTCATAAGCGATCTGCTTAAAGGGAACCGTTACGTTTGCACCGACGCCGCCACCATGAAAAAACGCTTCGACCACTGCGGTAAAACTGGCAGCATCGTCAGGGCAGTACTGGCGCTGATAGCTGATATTAATAGCTGCTTGCTCTGCAAATAGCGCATGGATTTCAGGGGATTTACTGTGGGCAATAGGATTGCCAATAACGATAAAATGCTGAGTCATATATGGTCCGCGAACTACAAAAGGCAAAAAAGCGTTAATAAAAAAGTCGTTGAAGCGCTATTATCATAAGGGATAACGTGATGTTTGACAAACCAATGCTTTCGTGAATAAATGCTTGAATAGATAGCATTTTTTTAAGCGTTAGGTATTTAACAAATATGTACTCTCTAGGAGTGTTATCCGTAACGTAAAGGGTGGTCAAGTATCAAGCAGTTGGGTAAACTATATGACACGCCATATATAGTCATTCCACTATACAAGTATGACAGCGTTAACCTCGCTTGAAGTATCACATATACATCTACACTCGGTTGCCTTGTACTACTTTTAAATTGAATCGACTATAGTGGTTATTACATTATAAAAATTGACTTTGAAAAAGTGAAGTCATAAAAAAACATTATTCATTAGCAGCGGCATATTTGCTTGCGCGCTAATATTCTTTTGAGATCAATCTGAAAGTGTGAGTAAATTGCCCATGTGGAATAATAGCCTACAGACCTTTTTGGCCAGTACGATAATGGCAGTTGGTGTGTCGTTGAGTGGCTGTAATAGCAATACAGATGATGACCAAAGCGTCGATGCAGGAGCCAGTGAGCAAGTAGTCGCTGAGACTACTTCAGCAGATGATAGCGCTGCAACGAATACTGAGGTAGAAGCTGGAAAGGCCCAGCAAGGCACACAAGTAAAGTATGACGTCTCGGCATGGGGCAACGAAAGCGTAAACTCAATCAACGTCGGTGACTTGGAAGGTATCCAGTCGACTTTCGGTAAAGTTTTGAGCACTGATGAAAACAGCTTGGACTATGCCAGTAATCCGGCGGCTAAGTATCGTTTTATGGATACGGAAGCGCCTTATTTAGACATCATTGATTCTGAAAAGTATCTTGAGCTTGGTTGGTATTTTGCGAATCCTACCGACTCTGATGAAGAAAAAGAGCTGAGTCAAAATCATGCCAAAAAGGCCTATCAGCTCGCACGCAAGTTGATGGGTGATGAGGGCGGTAATCTCGTAGCTGATATGCTCAATGTACAAATCATCAAAAACAAAACCATTGGTGGTCAGAAAGTAGAACTGGCAAAATGTGAGTTCTATAGTTGTATGTTGGTCATCAATAAAGCAGATGCTCAAACAGACAATAGCTAAATAGGGCAAGTGTCGATGCCACATTCAATAGCCAATGTCATACCACCAAGTGGCTGGATATGTCTAGATTCATCAGGCAATACGATAGAGCCATCAAACGCCACCATATCGTTAGACAATCGTGGACTGGCCTATGGTGATGGCTTCTTTACCACTATGGGTGTCATCGATGGTCAGATATTGTGGCTAGATTATCATCATCAGCGCCTTGTCTCTCATAGTAAGGCATTGCATATTGAGCTAGACAGCCATTCACTACTGGCTACATTACAAACGTATGCCAAGCAATTACAGCAAGGCATGCTCAAGCTGATTGTCACGCGCAGCACTCAAGATATCCGTGGTTATGGCTATATGCCAAGCGCGTCTGGGAGTGCCTGTGACATTTGGCTGAAGTCTTCTGCGATGACTGTTGCGACCGCTGAGCCACTATGTCTACCTGATGGTCGCTCAATTCCTATTCAGCCTAGTAGTGCTGCTATTTGCTTATCTTCGCAGCTTTCGTGCTTACCACTGCCGCTTGCGGGACTCAAAAGCCTCAATCGTCTTGATAACGTGCTGGCGAGTGGTGAACTACAAGGTATCAAAGCTCAAATATCAAAATCCAATACGGAACAGAGCATCGGCGAGGGTCTGTTACGTGATATGAGTGGGCAGTGGGTTGAAGGTACGATGAGCAACGTGTTTTATCAATTGTCAGAATCACCATACGCAGCATCAGAAAAACTATCTACGCTTCCACCTCATCGAGGTAATGCAAATTATCTGATCACTGGTCAATGGTACACGCCCTCTATGACCCAATCGGGTGTCGCTGGCGTTATGCGGCAAGTGATTATCGATGCTTTATCAAGTACGGAATATCCAATCGTGATAAGGCCGCTACAAGATGAAGATTTACCGCAATTAACGCAGGTTTTCTTTTGCAATGCATTACGTGGCATCATGCCAATGAGCCGTTTGACGTTGCTGTCAGGTATGGTTGTGGGGTTTGAATAACTGTCACATATCAGCCAAATAAAACAATCTACTCTCTCCCAAAAATATTAAATTTAGTATCGATAAAATCATCGGGATATAAAACGATGTCTTCGTTTCGATATATTTCTCGCGCTTTTAGTAGGGCAGTTTCACTATTTTCTGCAACCACTTCTACAAGAGCACTCATCGTCTCGACAATCTCTATTTGAAATTTTTGTGCTGCTTTCTCATCTTTTTTCATCGTATTCACTTTCATTTCTCACAAATAACTTCAGTCATCAATGCCAACTAGATTAGCAAAAGTACTCAAAAGAAGTGATCGTCTTTTGTTACGTGGACTTGTGTCTTAAAGCAAATCGATCAATGATCCTATTTTTAAAAAAGGATAAAATCGCATGCGCTCAGTCTATGAAGAAACTAGAATTCCACTACAAATTCGTCGCTTGATGGTTTTTGATGAAATTTGCAAACTGGCTAAAAGTAAGCCTGATGAAATTGTGCATTTATCACCTTATACCCAATTATCATTTGGTGTGATGTATTTACTAGACTTTAAAAGATTTGTCGCCTTCGGTGGTATGTTCGAGTATGCGTACACGCGAGAGGAGGTTATTGAGCAGCGTATTTCTGTCATTCCTAATGATGAGCTAGTGATGTGTTCACTGACAGTCAACTTAAAAGCTTTTAACAAGCCTGCTCGCAATGCAGTTGGGCTTTTATTGCAGTGGAATGATTATGTGAAAAATAGAATGCATGCTTACGTTGATTATCGTGAAGAGCATTTTTTCAAAATTAATGACGAGATTGATTGGAATTACCCAGCGCATAAGTTTCATCAGCGCCTTGTTGCCACTGCAAGATTACCGCTATGGGATGATAGAGATGAGCTAATTGCCGATGTATACCGTGATAGAAAAGGAAAGCCGAGACCTGAGCGCTACAATGAGAAGCGATTAGTATAACTTTCGATAGTGGCCACGGCTCACAAACTCAATAATGCCTTTATCTCGTAATACTTGTAATTGTTGGCGAATTTTATCTAAAATATGGTTGTTTTCGGGGTGTTTAAGTTTTAATTCGTCAGCAAAAGCATAAACTTGCTTTAGCGAAAAGTGAGTATCGAGTCTATCGATACACTGCCAGATATCGAGTGTCCAACCACGAGAAGCGGTAGACTGTTTTCGTAAAAACAAGGTTTTTTGAAATTGTTGGCTGACATCTTCGCGTGGTATGACTTGCTGATTTTTGACCAAAAATACTTTGCCTGATTCTGGTACTTGGCGCAAGTCAATGTTGCATCCGACCCAACCTGCACGTTTAGCAGTCGCTGATAACGGCTTACGTTTGATAATAATATTTGGCTTAAAGAAATGCTTAGGAATAACTAAAAAGTTATTGACGGTATATTCTTTTGAATACGTCAGGAAGAAAAAATTGGGATTATCCTCACTGTTGATGCGTTCAATCATCGTCTTATAAGCACCATCATTGATGATATGACTTAATTTAGATTTTTTACTTTTTAGCTCATATTGCTCACTACAATGTGCACAATAAAAATCAGCCACAGGTTTGCCGTTCGTAAATTCTGATAATGGTTGAGCATTACAGTTAGGGTAGTAGCTATTGGTTGCGACCCAGTTCTCACTTAATACTCGAATTATTTGACTAGGTGATTTATAGTTTTTGGCAAGACTTTGATTAAAATGTAGGTTCATAAGATATTTTCATTATTGATAGATAAGCTGAGAATACTGAAAAAAGCGCCTGAGTATTAAGCCATATAAATGAGCATCAATAGCAAGATAATTCATAAGCTAAGCAAATACCATTGAAAATCGCACGGTTCAGTGCTAAATTCTAGCAAACATCTGCCTCGCGAGTTGCCATGAGCACACCTACACCTGAAACGCCTCCTGAACGTCCTAATAATGAGCCATCTAATAAAAAAGATAGCAGCGTTGAGGAGCGTGTCGATACCACACTACCAGACTCGCAGTCGGTAGTGGATAAGGTGGAGGATAAGCCCGCGACCAACGTTTCACTTATCAGCGGGGAGAGTAAACCGCGTAAGTATAGAGTGGACAATCAATCGTTCTTTATGCAGCGTGGTTATCAGGTGTTGCTCGTACTTGGACTGATTGCTGCGTTTTTCTTAGTGATGGTCTATCAGACATTGTTTGGACGTATCGAGCAGCCAGCGAAGAAGGTCACGATTGAGCAGGGTCAGACTTACTATGGTCTATTGCCGCAGTGGCAACAGCAGATTCCGCTGTTTTCTGCCAGCGTGGCCAAGCTCTATATCAAGTCGCAAGTCGATGCACCATTGCATTCGGGCATTTACCAGTTACCAGAAAATCCCACGATTGCTGAAGCGTTGCAAGTACTAGCACAAGGTGCAAAAGCAGCGATGGTAAAAGTACAAATCATCGAGGGTAAAACCTCTAAAGACCTATATCAGACACTACGTGATAATGATGGTATCAAAAAGGAAGTACTGATCGCTGATAGCGACAATGCCAGTATCGCCAAAGCGTTGGATTTAGATGGCATCTTGCCAGCGTCGGTTATCAATGACAGTGATCCTATCGTCAATCACAATCTCGAAGGGTGGTTTGCCCCTGATACTTATTATTATGGTGAGGATACCACTGATAAGCAGGTATTGACAGATTTGTACAAGCGTCAGCAGCAAGCGTTGACCGAAGCATGGGAAGGTCGTGCGCCCAACTTGCCTTATAGCACGCCTTATGAGGCGTTGGTGATGGCGTCTATTATTGAAAAAGAAACCAGTGTGGCAGAAGAGCGTCCGTTGGTGTCGGCAGTATTTAGAAACCGTCTGAACCAAGGCATGCGCATGCAAACTGATCCGACCATTATCTATGGTATGGGCAGCCGCTATGATGGCAATATCCGTCGCAAAGACATCAATGAAAAAACGTCTTATAATACGTATCAAATCGATGGCTTACCACCAACGCCAATCGCACTACCATCAGCTGCTTCTATCGAAGCGACTCTGCATCCTGCAGACAGCGAAGCATTATATTTTGTAGCGACTGGTACCGGTGGACACAAATTCACCAATAGTTTGGCTGCACACAATCAAGCGGTAAAAGACTATCTAAAAGTCATGCGCGAAAAGAAAGCACAAGCAGCATCACAGTAAATTAGTCCGTCTCTTTCTTAAAACCTATCATTTATTGAGCGTTATGCAATTATCCACATAACGTTCATCAATGACATAAGGTCATATCATGTCAGCACCTATGCAAGACCATTTATCTCAAAAAACTTCGCCCAAAGAAACCCATGACACCATGCCTAATCAAGGACGCTTTATCAGTTTTGAAGGTACCGAAGGTGTGGGGAAAACCACCGCGATTGAACAGTTATGCTTACGACTAGAGGACAGTGGCATCGACTATCTGCGTACCCGAGAGCCAGGTGGCAGTCCATTTGCAGAGCGTTTGCGAGAGATACTATTAGATCCTACGACTGATATTAACGATGATACCGAGCTGTTGCTACTATTTGCCGCGCGCTGTGATCATCTACAGCAAGTGATTATACCTGCGCTACAACGTGGCACATGGGTGATATGTGACCGTTTTACTGATTCAACCATTGCGTATCAAGGCTTTGGTCGTGCACATGGGGATGAGGCAGTACGAGCCAAGATTGATGCGCTCATCGAGCAGTTTGTGCCACAGCTGCCTGAGCTAACATTGTGGTTGGACTTACCAGTATTAGAGGGTATGGCACGCGCTAACAAGCGCAGCGCTGCAGATCGTTTTGAGCAGCAAGCGACCGAGTTTTTTACGTGGGTACATAAAGGTTTTGGTGCGCTTGCCATCCAATATCCTGAGCGCATCCAGCGTATTGATGCGTCAGGCACTGCCGATGAAGTAGGTGCGCGAATATGGATGACGGTACAAGATAAGTTAGATATTAAATAGCTGTTTTCATAGTGAAATTCTGATCTGCTAGATTTTGATTATTTATTATAATAGATATTTTTGTCAAAATCACCGCCATAAAAAGCCCCAACATTACGTTGGGGCTTTTGTGTTTTTTAAACCATTAATATAGTAGGTAAATAGCCACTCAAAAAGTGGTCGTCATTATTTATTTACTAGCTATTTACTATTATTTCTCTTTGTTCTCTGCCTTGCTTTCTAAGCTCGTTGGCTTGGTATCATTAGCAGTTTCGATGTCAGCACTTTTGGCATTGTCTTGACCAGAGTCAGGTAAGCGATTTGGATCAAGCGCGCCTTTTTTGGTCTTGGGTGCACTACCATTACCGTTAGCATTGCTATTGCTAGATGCCTTAGTTTTGGAGATAGCGGTTGAGTTCGCTGACATTACCCCTTTATTAGCAGACTCATCTTTTGGTTCGACAGTTTTGTCAGTAGTCGTTGCTGGCGACGTTGGAGAGTCTTTAGACTCAGCATCCTTGCTTGAATGACTTGATGAGTTATCAGCAGTGTTTTGCTCAGTGCTTTTCTGCTCAGTGCCTTTTTCTTTGTCACTATCCGTCGCTTGCTCGGCTGCATCAGCACTTTCATCGCTCGGCTCTTTCTCTTTACGTTTTTCCGGTGCTTTTGAGCTGGACTCAAAGTTGGCATCTGCCGCCATACGTGCTTGCTCTTGCTTCGGTGTTACATCTACTGGCTTTGGCTGCACTTCATCCTCTACCACTAGTGAGATAAGCTTACGATCGCGTGGTACGATGCCATCGAACTTATCAGTAATGACGTGTAACTTGCCTTCTTTGTCTATGGTATAGAGCGGGACAAATTGTTTGTTATCTGCTTTATATTGTTCAAAGCTGTAGCTATCAGTGATGTTGGTAATTTTGATACGCGCCTTTTTTGACAGCATACTGGCAAGCTTGGTATACGTCGCATCTTTGCCAAATAGCCACTGTGATTGAAAGCTCGACTGCTTGTCTTCACGTTCGCTTTTGACTTTTTCATCACTGAACTTGAGACGATACAATTTGCGCTCACCGAATTCATGACGATAATGAATCTCGGACAAGGTATTCATCTCTTTATCCATACTCATGGCAAACAGACGACCGATACCGATAAGGTCAAGGTTATGATCGGCATGATCAGAGATAGGATTACCAAAATAAGTACGCAAACCACTCATGCGTGCGCGGGCAATATTGGTATAGTTATTGTGCGCAACGATGACATCAAAGCCCTGGTCTTTTAGCGACGTTGCTATCAATAATGCGATGGGGTTTGAACCGACGATAAGAATACCGTTGGTCTCAGGCTCACGGACGCCAAGCAAGTTGCCGACCACTTTTGAGCCTAAGCCCTGAATCATAACCGTACCAATGATGACCATAAATACTAAGGGTACGAGCAGCTCAACGCCTTGAATATCATACTCTTGCAAGCGAATCGCAAACAGTGATGAAATAGCTGCCGCGACGATACCACGCGGCCCAATCCAACTAATCATCAGCTTTTCATTGGTCTTGAGGTTTGAGCCGATAGCCGATGCCCAAACAGACAGTGGGCGCGCCACAAACATTACAATAGCGAGTAGCACCAATCCTGCAAAGCCCACACTCATTAAGCTTGCCAGTTCTACACGTGCAGCGAGAATAATAAAGAGCACAGAAATCAGTAGAATGGTTAAGGATTCATTGAACTCTAGAATGGTCTCACGTGGGAATTTTGGCCAGTTTGCCAATGCCACACCCAGTACTGTAACGGTCAATAGACCAGATTCGTGCTCTAAATGGTTCGATATTGAGAACAGAACCAAGACAAACGCAAGGGTAAAGACATTGCGTAAAAACTCAGGAATCATATGACGGCGCATAAGGAACGCCAGTACCCAAGCGCCTGCCATCCCCATTGCAGTTGCCAACACAACGATTTTAGCAAACAGTAATATACTGCTGGCTTCGCCGCCAGAGATAATATATTCATAGACCAATACCACCGCAATGGCGCCGATTGGATCGATGATGATACCTTCCCATTTTAAGATGTTAGATATCGTCTTATTCGGGCGCACACTGCGCAGTAGCGGCATAATGACCGTTGGGCCAGTCACGCAAACCAGCGCACCGAATAGTAAGGCGATCAGTGGATCGACATCAAATAGTAGATAGGTCGATAACGCGACGATAGCGATGGTAATAAGTACGCCGACCGATACCAACATCTGTACGACAGTTCCATGCTGCTTAATCTCATCGAACTCTAAGGTCAGCGAGCCTTCAAAGAGAATAATTGCCACGCCCAAAGAGATGAAGGGGAACATCAGCTCCCCCAGTACTAAGTCGGGATCGAAGATACCCAGTACAGGACCTACGATAATACCAATCAGTAATAAAAATAAAATGGACGGTTGCTTTAAGTACCAAGCCAACCATTGGGCGGCGATGCCAATCCCAACCACGCCAGATAATAATAGGGCGGTATCCATAAATTGATCCTTTTATAATCTTGTCATATTTTATATCTATCAATCGCTCTTTAGCACCTATCTATAGAGGCACATTTTACAAAAGCTGAACGACAACAATGGCCAAGTGACAATAATGGTTAAGTGACAACAATGACAACCATCATGGATCATAACGTGAGCCAGATATGATATATATACTATAAAGTAATAGAGACAAACGCATTCCTAGACAAATAATGCCCATCCCAAGAAATATAATTAGCAGTGTCAACCTTGCTTGTGCTACTGGCTTGGCTTACGATCGGTAGTAATTGCACCTGTTTTACTGCTATTCAAATTTTTAGAAATGGTATAAGCGTCTCTAGACATGCAAAAGATGAAAAATAAGGGTGATGATAGCCAGTTCTATAAATATATAGTCCGTAATAATAATGGCTATTAACCTACGTTTTTTATAAAGTTATTAGGTTTGCCATCATAACATGATTTTATTTCATACCTACTAAGGCTGAGCTTACCACGACACAGTTTATCCACTATGACACTGCCACATCGTCAACTATATAAAGGTATTGCTTGTACTCGGCTATCTTGTATCGATATTATAGTGGGTTGATTATAGTATTGAGCAACCACAACAGGGTATAGAACCGTTATGAAATAACCAATCCTTGGGTTATCCTGAATTACTGAAATGATAGCAAAATAACGTGATGGTTTATTATACAGTAGCGGCATTTATCGTGTACGTAGCTTGTATCGAGAATCCACTATGAAAGAGTTACAGCAACGGTTGCCATGCAATAGCTATAAAATATAGATATAGCATGCAGACAAGCTAAAAAATATTAAGATGGCTTAAGCTAAAGTCACATTTTTTACCTGTCTTATAATGGCTCTAGAGAATAACCAGAACCAATTTATTCACATTGACAATAATAACAATCATGATCACTCATATGGAGGATGGTATGCGTACAGATATGTTTACAGCACAATCTAAATTGAATATGCAGCATTGGTTACAGCGTAGTGCGTTGGCGCTTGCTGTCAGTACATCGATGGTCGTTGGTATGACCGCCACGACTATGACCAGTGCTCAAGCGGCGGTCAGCACGGCAGACTTCTCTGACTTGGTACAACAAGTGACCCCGGCAGTCGCCCGTGTGAACGTCACAAAAACGATTAGTGAAGCTGAGCTTGCCAAGGCACAGACAGCTGAGCTGCTACGTCAGTTTTTTGGCGATCGTCTAAGTATTCCTGAACAGGCTACCATGCCAGCGATTGAGCATGCTTATGGCACAGCTTTCTTTGTCAGCTCTGATGGCTACATGCTGACCAATCATCACGTGGTGGAAGGTGCGGATAAAATCACGGTCACGCTCAATGATAGAACTGAGCTAGATGCGGTCTTAATCGGTAGTGATGAGCGCTCAGATGTGGCAGTGTTGAAAGTCGTGGGTAATAAATTCCCACCTCTACCTATCGGTGACTCGAATGCGCTGAGAGTAGGGGAGCCTGTACTAGCGATTGGTTCACCATTTGGTTTTGATTACTCGGCATCGGCTGGTATTGTCAGTGCCAAATCGCGCAGTTTTTCGCGTGAGACCAGTGTGCCATTTATTCAAACAGATGTGGCATTGAACCCCGGTAACTCAGGTGGTCCATTATTCAACCAGCGCGGTGAAGTTATTGGTATCAACTCGCGCATCTTTAGTGGTACTGGTGGTTATATGGGGCTGTCATTCTCGATACCGATTGATGCGGCAATGGATATCTATCAGCAGCTAAAAACAGATGGCGAAGTGGTGCGTGCTTATCTCGGTATTTATCCACAAGATATCGATCGTAATCTAGCTGAGGCTTATAAGCTGGCTCGCCCTCAAGGTGCGTTATTGACACGTGTGTCACCAGACTCACCAGCACAAAAAGCTGGTCTAAAACCTGGTGATATTATTTTGCAATATAACAATGTGCAGATTATGCAGGCCTCAGATTTGTTGAATCTACTCAATCGAGCTAAGCCAAGTGATGCATTCCGTGCACAGATTCAGCGTAATGGTAAGCAGATGATAGTCAGTGGCCAGCTTGCGTATGCACCCGATGATGTTAGAGCTCAAGGCGGTGATCAACAGAATGACGATGTACAGTTGGGCTTACGTCTACGTAATTTGACTGTTGATGAGCAAGCCGAAATCGCTGTGGATCATAAAACAGGCATTTTAGTGACGACAGTTGACCCCACTGGGCTTGCTGCACGTTCGGGTATATTGGCAGGCGATGTCATTACAAATTTTCATCAAAAGCCGATTAAGGAAGTGACTGACTTTTCAGATGCGATTTCATCACTACCTGAAAAAGGCGTGGTGACGATGGAAGTTATCCGTCAAGGTATCCCTGCGATTATCGGGTTACGGATTGAGTAGTCAGTAGGGTAGCGATAATCAATTCATTATGGAAGAGAGGTCATGTTAACTTTGCTTGTAGTCGCTTATATACATCTGTACTAGGTTGTCTTGGCCTTCTTTTCGATACGAGAGATAGTATTAAAAACTGTATGAGTAAACAAATTGTGACAGTGAGCGTCGATAATTGTACTTGTTTATCGTAGAGGCTGACCTCTATAATGGCTGATTTTTTATCCCATGATTGAAAGTGTGTCTTTAGCGAGATAGAAGATTGTTTCGATAACAATCATTTTGATGGGTTAAACGCTCGATATTATGGTTGTTATTACAATCGAAGCACGCCCTTATAAACTATTACAACCTATGATAAACGTACGCATGAAGTGATTTATTTAGCAGGCCATGCGCTCTAATATAGGATTGACTATAAGCTGTTTGATAGGCTCATACTGTTACATAACCATCAGGTAATTATGACTGACCATGTTTTATATATACTAGGTATCTCTACGTCAGCAGCATTGCTAGCGTACATCGTACTGTGGTCAATATTACAAACGTTTAATGCTAATCCTACCAAGCGATTTTTGCGTATTTGGGTGAAATTGATACTCTATTACGCAGCCTATACCATGCCCGTTTGGATCGTATTAATGGTGATCGGTTGGTCGCAGAATATGCTACCAGTACTGGCTCAGTTGTCCGTACCATCATTGTTGTTAGCCATATTCGTAATGGGCATGTACTTTTATACTGTGGTGATGCAGCCTAATTGTTTACGAGTAGAGCATCATGCTGTTGATTTGAATTTATCAAAACCACTGACCGTCGCTGTGCTAGCTGACTTACGCATTGGGATATATAGCGGTAAGCCGCGCCATATTCGTAAGCTTGTTGCCACTATCAATGCTTTGTCAGCTGATGCCGTATTGATTACAGGCGACTGGCTGTATTATCCAAGTGCAGATTTGGTTGGGCAGCTCATGCTGTTCAAAGCGGTCAATAAACCTGTCTATACGGTGATGAGTACGTCGGATCTGTGCTATCAATCGATTAATACGACCAAGCAAGGTCAGCCACTGTTGGAAGATACGTTGGCCAGCACTTTCGATGTACTTGATATCAGTTATATCGGTCAGCAGTGTACCTCGTTGCCGCTTAAGACTATGGATATCGGCGCGGTGAATAGCCGACCATTGAACCAAGATATTCTTAGACAGCAAGATAGTGATGCCAACTCAGTGGTCGCAGCGCTCTGCGGCTGGCAAGATATCCCTCAGAGACTCGCTAATATTGATGACTCAAACACGGCTGCAAAAGTAGCGCTTGGTGCTGAAATCGCCAATGCTGTTCACCCTGTTATTATTTTGGCTTCACGATTTGATAGTCTTAGCGATTTGCCCAAATCTTTACAGCCGCGACCGTTATTGATTACAGGCGCTGCGAAAGCCACTCAAGAGAACAGTTGGTGGGCACAAAAAACCCAAGACGTGCAACAAAGCGATGAGCAATCGATATTGTCAAATAACAGTCGGTTGGGTAAGCAGCGAGGTTTATATCAACATGCCAGTGCGCAGATATTCGTCAGTAGCGGTATAGGCACACGAGGGCTGCCTTTTCGGTTGTATCGCCCCACTATCGATGTGTTGACAATTCGTTAATTTGTGCCAAAATTCTTATAAGTCCTCATCCATTGCGCTAAACTGAATGTTAAGTAATAATGTCAGTATTGATGTGCTTTTTTGAGCATTATATGGGCATTATGGGACAAGAGATGAGACGTATTATTTGCTGCATAATAACCATATTGACCGTCAATTGATTGATAGCGGTCAAATTAAAATATGCTACACTAGCAGGCGTTTTTATTATTTAATTTTTATTGCTGAATAAGCCTTATCAGTCATTGGCAAACACAACGTCAATACGGATTTGAGTACATCATTATTTATGTGGCGGCCGCTTTGGCAGTAGTCAAAAATTTATTTTAAAAAGATGCTTATTTTAGAAGTATATTTGTTTTAGAAAGACATTTATTTTAGAAAGTTACTTAGCACTACCCTCAGGCAAGACATTGCTAATTGTGTTTATGGCTGCACATAATATTATGTGCAGCCATAAGCATGAGAATTGGCTCTTGCAAACGACCTATCATGTGACAGCTTTGACAAAAGCTAGGATAATACAGTAAGGCACGGTTATGAGCACAGCATACGACGAGATCAAAACCCGACTACAAGGCTCAATGGTAGCTTTGGTAACGCCCATGCATCCTGACGGCAAGGTTGATTATAAACGTTTGGCAGATCTCATAGATTGGCAGATTGAACAGGGCACCCATTGCTTAGTTGCTGTCGGTACCACTGGTGAGTCAGCGACACTGTCTATGCAAGAGCATAGCGATGTGATTCGCTACTTTGTACAGCATGTCAAAGGTCGTGTACCAGTCATTGCTGGTACAGGCGCTAACAATACAATGGAAGCCATCAAGCTGACTCAAGATGCAGCCGATGCTGGTGCAGACTGCGCATTGCTCGTAGCACCTTACTATAATAAACCACCTCAAGAAGGTTTGTTCCAACATTATAAAGCCATCGCTGAAGCGGTAAATATTCCGCAGATGCTTTATAACGTACCAGGACGCACAGTCGTTGATATCGCCCAAAATACCGTTGAGCGTTTATGCGATATCGACAATATTGTGGCCATTAAAGATGCGACCGGCTCTGTCAGCCGCGGCGAGCAATTGATCAAAGCCGTTGGTGATAGAATGGTTGTGCTGTCAGGTGATGACGGCACTGCGCTAGAGTTGATGAAATTCGGCGGTAAAGGCAACATCTCAGTAACGGCCAACGTCGCACCGAAAGCGATGAGCGAGACGTTTACGGCTGCGCTCCGTGGTGACTTTGACGCTGCTAATAAAGTACATGATATCGTCAAGCACTTACATCGTGACTTATTCATCGAATCAAGCCCTATCCCAGCCAAATATGCCTTACATAAAATGGGCATAATCGATAAAGGCATTCGTCTGCCATTGGTTTGGCTAGCGGAGCAACATCATGCGACTATTGATGAAGCATTGGTTCGTGCTAACTTAATATAGATTCGTTTGAATTTGCTATAAAATTGAGCGCTATAAATGCTAAGTCAGTCACTGATGATAGGCTTAGCAATATCTATATGACCTCATACACACGATAAGCCAAATAAGCAATCATTGCTAACTCAGAGAGATAATATGATGAACAGCTCATCAAAGACCACAAAAATATTCCCTGCGATGCTGACCTTGATACTAGGAAGTACGCTAGTATTGAGCGGCTGCCAAGCGACTAAAAACTTACTTGGTAAGCGTGACAACGGTAGCTTAGAGTATCAGCAAAGCAAAAAGCTTGCGCCAATAGAGCTGCCAGCTGCTACAGAAACAGCACCTTTCGTACCCTTATACGCCACACCTGACGCAGGTGCAAATACGCTAAAACTAGCGAACGAATCTGGTAGCCAGTATAAATTACCACAGCCTCAGCGTGCTGTAAGCGGTCTTCCGAATTAAAACTATTTCCCTATTTTTACCGTTGGTTTTTTATACTTGTTAATTTAACTATTAATACCGTCATATAAAAACTAGCGGTAGCTGCGCGTTTTTACCACATAAGCTTGAACGAACAGGAACTCTCATAATGCAAAAGCAACAACTGCTGTATAAAGGTAAAGCCAAATCTGTCTATGAAACAGAAGACAATGATCTTTTGATTTTACATTTCCGTGATGATACATCAGCGCTTGATGGTAAGCGTATCGAACAGTTAGCACGCAAAGGCGTAGTCAACAACCGTTTCAATGCTTTTATTATGCAAAAGCTGGCTGATGCTGGCATCGAAACGCATTTTGAAAAGCAATTGTCTGAAGACGAAGTGTTGGTCAAACGTCTAGATATGATTCCGGTTGAGTGTGTAGTACGTAACTTTGCTGCTGGTAGTTTGGTTCGTCGTTTGGGTTTAGAAGAAGGCCAAGCATTGACGCCGCCTACTTATGAGCTATTTTATAAAGACGATGCGCTTGGTGATCCAATGGTCAATGAGTCACTATCTGTTTCTCTTGGTTGGGCAACCGAAGCACAATTAGCAAGAATGGAAGAGCTGACTCATCAAGTGAATGATGTATTAAAGGCATTGTTTGATGCAGGCGATTTGATACTGGTTGATTTCAAGCTAGAATTTGGTGTATTCCATGATCGCATCGTTTTGGGTGATGAGTTCTCACCAGATGGCTGCCGTATTTGGGATAAAATCACCAAGAAAAAATTGGATAAAGATCGTTTCCGCCAGTCACTAGGTGATGTGATTGAAGCTTATGAAGAAGTGGCTAACCGCATTGGTGTACCATTAAGCTAAGCGATTAAGTTTCATAACATACAATAAAAGACTGAGCCATGTGCTCAGTTTTTTTATGGCATCATATTAATGTTTGTACCGTAGTGAGGACTTGAGTCTTCATATCTAGGCTATATACGCTAGTAAATACATCTATTAAAATAATGACAGTGTACTTCGTGGTGTACATGCAGTAATTATTATACATGGCTCATATCCAAGAAGTACTATGAAAAAGAGTCTTAAATGATTATTGCAGCCCCATGGATAACGATGAACTACTATATTACTTACAGAGATATTTAGACAGACTAGTCAATAACAGAATAAGCTATTTAAAATTTACCACGTGATTTGCTATGATATAGCACACTTTAAACCTTTGATTCTTCAAAGTTGAATATTGTCAGTAAAGGTATGACATTACTAAAATTTAGTTTCCTCTAGCTTTAAACGATAAGTTATTACGGTAATGGTGCGAATATATGAGTAACCGAAAGTATAACAAACGACTAGCAGCTTATGAATTAAAGTTGGAACCTATCATTGAGACAATACGAATTGAACGTGAAATAGAGCGAAAAAAACTCGCTTTAAAAAGTAATAGTCGAGCACTAAAAAATAGTGAACGATACATGCTGTCACAGGGATGTGATGAAAAGGATAAAACTGAGCTATCGGATGAGCTCAATACTATGTTGATGACAACTGCTAGTAGATCCTTTACTCAAAAAGACTATGAGGAAGGTATTCTTACTATTGGAAATAGAGAGACTAGTATGGATAACTTAATTAGAAGTTTAGCAATCCAGCGTTTGCAAGAAAATGGGATTGAGCAGCCAGTTCCTGAATACCCTTTTTCAATTCGGTATCCAATGCTCAGTTTGATTATAACGACGGGGGGCTTTATGGTGTTTCTACTAATTTTATCGAGCCTTTCCTAAAAACTGTGTAACTGCTTATAATCCACTAACCGGAGAATAAGCAATGGCTACTCAATCTGACATTAAAAAACTGGCCGAGCAAATGGCTGGTAGCATGAATAGCTTTGATGACATCAAAGACTTCCAAAAGCAGCTCATGCAATCCTTTATCGATACTGCCTTAGAGGCTGAGATGGAAGACCATCTCGGCTACCCCAAACATGAAAAGGCGGATAAACCTAATAAGCGTAACGGGCACACTAAAAAGACCGTCCGCAGTGACACAGGTGACCTTGAGATCTCCACCCCAAGAGACCGCGGTGGCAGCTTTGAGCCTGTACTCGTTAGTAAGCATCAAACCCGTATCTCAGGTCTTGATGATAAAATCATATTCCTTTACGCTAAGGGTCAAACCACCACCGAGATCGTAGAGAGCATTAAAGAGCTCTACGATGTCGACATCTCAAGCTCTCTTGTCTCAAGAGTCACCGATAACATATTAGAGGACATCACCGCTTGGCAGAACCGGCCGCTGAGCAGTGTTTATCCTATTGTCTATCTAGACTGCATTGTCGTCAAAGTACGTCAAGATAAGCAGATTATCAACAAAGCCATTTACTTAGCGCTAGGTGTTGCTCTTGATGGTAAAAAAGAGCTGCTTGGTATGTGGTTATCAGAGAATGAAGGCGCTAAGTTCTGGCTAGGCGTTCTCACTGAACTACAAAACCGCGGGGTACAAGATATCTTCATTGCCTGTGTCGACGGCTTAAAGGGCTTCCCTGATGCCATTAACACCGTCTACCCCAACGCTCAGGTTCAGCTGTGTATCGTACACATGGTGCGTTATTCCATGAAGTTTGTACCATGGACGGATAAGAAGGCAGTAGCGGCTGACTTAAAGGCCATCTACGGCGCTGATACGCTTGAGATAGCAGAGGCCAATCTTGAGCACTTTGATGAGGTGTGGGGTGATAAATACCCGCACGTGATCAAGTCTTGGCGCAGCAATTGGGAGGGCTTAACGGTGTTCTTTGAGTATCCTAAAGACATCAGGAAAGCGATTTATACCACTAATGCGATTGAGTCGCTAAACAGCGTGATTCGGACAGCGGTGAATAAGCGTAAGGTGTTCCCGTCTGACCAGGCGGCGTTTAAAGTGGTGTACTTGGCAACCCAGCAGGCATCCAAAAAGTGGTCGATGCCGATTCGTAACTGGACGGCTGCTCTTAATCGCTTTATGATTATGTTTGATGATCGTATCAGCAGGCATTTAATCTAAAGGGCAGTTACACAGAATCTGGGATGGTCTCATTTTATCTTGCCATCGTTGTATGAACACTTTCTTTAATTATAAGTTTAGCTAATTAACTATTATTGATATATATAGTTTTGATCAACATTTAGATATCAAGTCTAGTATACCCCAACGGAACCAGTATATTTCGTCCTTCAAGCCTATTAACAGATACTTAAAACAGACTGGTATAATGGAACCACTCAAAACAGACTGCGATTTTCATCTGTTTATCAATAATACTTAATGACGAAACCATCTTTATCCATAAGTATTGATGCTTACCACGCACTATTAATATTAGCCTTCCGACCACAGATTTATAGTCTAACTCGTATAAAAATCAAACATAGCGTAAACATTGTCCTCAATACCTTATCTTAATTTCATGTTAATTTATTAATACTTGTTTATTAGTATTTGGTCATGTCAATTAGATTATAAAAATAAGAAAAGGTTTCGCTAATGTCTACTGCCTCGTCAACTGTTTTAGCACCTGACTGGTTTACGCGTCCAACTTGTGTAGTCGCTGCTGACTTGGTTGGCAAAGTGCTCTGTAGAAAATTGATAGATACCGATGACACTGTGAAAGTACTGCGAATGCGTATCTCAGAGACCGAAGCCTATATCGGTGAAAGTGATCCTGCTTGTCATTCGCATGCAGGCACACGAACCTCACGTACTGAAATCATGTATGAGCAAGGCGGTGTGTTCTATGTCTATTTGACCTATGGTGTACATCATATGCTTAACTTAATCAGTGGTGCTGCAGAGTCGCCTGAGTCGGTGTTGATACGGGCTGGATTTTTGACAGAGAATAGTGATCGTCTAGTTGACGAGCAATTACTTAGTTCAGACAAACAGCTTAGCCATCCCAAGCAGTTTGCTGGCCCTGGGAAGCTAACCAAGAGATTGCAAATTGATCGTGATTTATATGGCAAGGTGATTGGCCCAGCGTCAGCTGTTTGGATAGAGGATGATGGATGTCAGCCTTCAATATCGCTGCGCCCACGTATTGGCATTGACTATGCAGGTGAAGCAAAAGACTGGTTGCTACGTTATGTTTGGACTGACCATGCTTCTTTATCCAAAAAATAGTATCGCCTGTAGATCGGACAGTTTATCTTGAATTTATTTTATGAGATTAATGTAGAGAGGATGGACAACATGTATAAACTCACGGTTTTTATCCCAGAATCTGCTTTAGAGCAAGTAAAGTCTGCTTTGTTTGGGGTCGGTGCAGGCACCATTGGCAATTACGAGCAATGCTGTTGGCAGGTAAAGGGAACAGGACAGTTTATGCCATTATCAGGTAGTACGCCGCACATCGGTACACATGACAGCTTAGAAGTGGTCGATGAGTGGCGAGTTGAAATGGTGGTTGATGAAGCATTTATCGATGTTACTATCGCTGCGTTAAAAGAGGCGCATCCATATGAGACACCAGCTTACGATGTGATAAAGGTCTTAGATTTCTAGTATTTAAATTGAAGGTATGCTCTGTTCTTGCATAATAAAGTGAAAAAAAGGTCAAATATACCAAGGGCTGGTTTATTTGACCGTAGGTATCAAGAGGTTAGTGATGCCAAAAATTTATACTCGTATCTATACTATAAGATACGAATGTTGAGAATAGTAGTGGTGTTGAAATCTAGTCTTTTTTCACCTTAATGACATTTAGATTTGGATAGCCAAGTAGTATTTCATAATCTTGTGAGCCACGTCTTGCTTCGACTTCAAACACACCGCGATTGTTCTTTTCTTCAAGCTCAATATCTTTTACACGGTAACCCATCGCACTAACTTTTCTGATGGCTTGTTGTTTGATGGCTGGGTAGCGGGATTCTCTTGTAATATTGCCTTCGACATCACCGTTTTTATGATGCTTACTGTTTTTATGCTTACCATTATTTTTATATTTGTCTTTTTTATCATGGTCTTTTTCGTATCTATCATCTTTTCCAGTAGATGACCATGATTTCTTGTCTGAGCTGATAAGCCTCAAGTTAGGATACGTATACTTAAGCTCATAGGCTTGTTTACCTTTAGTGGCATAAGCCGTAAGTATCTGACTGCCTCGATAATTGCTAGCTTGAATGTCTCTGACATCGTAACCCTTGCGACGTAAGTCTTGACGTAGCTGCTGATTAATGCGGTTGACGTTATTGTTACTCGTATTGCTATCACGGTACACAGGGTGATTGTCATAAGGGGAGGCAATAGTGGTACAGCCGACTATCGTGCCCAACAAAGCAACCGCAAGCCCCGATGAAAGAATCGTTTTTACGGTGGAGCGTTGTAGTGTTCTCATAATGAATCTTCCTATTATTTGGTATAGCACAGCGACTGTGTATTTTTAACTATGTATTCTTAACTTGATTTGCTTAATTTGAAGAATTTAATATATTGGTACTCACTACTATACTGGCGAAAATATCTTGCCCAGCAACGGTCTTTTGATAATCCAACTAATGATGAAATATTTACTTACATTATCAATCATAAGGTATAAAGCTTGGTGTTAGATGTCATTTACGTTAAGAAGTTGTAAATGAACAAAACAGTCATGCGTTAGACAGAGTCTCCAAGACAAGCCGTTGAGCAACATAATACAAAGACAATAAATTAATAAGATACTCAATTAATAATAAGGGAAAAAATGCCACTCAAACTTATTTTGTTTTCAGGATTTGCAGGTGCAACGGTATTTATAGGTGGACTACTGGCCAATATGTTTGACCATCATATTAAAGACAGCCCGGTTAAGGCGCAGCTGGTTCATACCTTAATGTCTTTTGGCGCAGGTATTATTTTGTCTGCGCTGGCATTGGTATTAGTGCCCAAAGGTATGGATGAGTTAGGTGTTTGGGGCGTGATGGGATCGTTTTCATTTGGCGCTATCTTGTTTATGTTGATAGACCGAAAGCTAGCATCATCAGGCAGTCAGCAGGCAACGTTGCTAGCGATGATGATGGATTTTGTGCCAGAGTCTATTGCTTTAGGTGCAGTCTTTGCTATCGAACCACAAATGGCATTGTTGTTGGCTATTTTTATTGGTTTGCAAAATTTGCCTGAATCTTTTAACTCGTTTCGTGACTTAGTGCGCAGCGGTTTTAGTGTGCGAAAGACATTGACCATATTTTTTGGTTTAAGCTTTTTTGGTGTCATCTCAGCACTTATTGGGCATTTTTTATTGAGTCAACATCCCAATATCACTGCACACCTAATGACGTTTGCGAGTGGTGGCATTCTTTATTTATTGATTCAAGACATTATTCCTGAAAGTAAATTAGACAATAATTATCTGACGTCACTGGGTGCCTCCCTAGGCTTTTTGGTCGGCGTGGTCGGTGAAATGGTCATTTAGCCATGCAAAAGCAAGACAAGTTGGCTCATTATTAAAACGCTTGTAAGCATATGCTTACACTCAATGACGCTTATGCGACTTAACATCAGGTCAGGAATTGGGCATTATAGTCACACGGCATTAGGAAATGTGACTCAAGGATTGAGTTGACCGCATTAAGGATAATGACTGACTTATTAGCATCAGGATGATAATAATGAGTGAGGTAAGGACACATAACCTTTGCTGATAGCAGCAGTTAATGCTGTAGACGTAGTAAATAGGGCAGGATGCCCAGTATCACAATATGCTGAAGACTATGCAAGGATGTATAGGAAACAGTCGTGATAGGTAACATGGATAGTTAACAATAAAACCGCATAACAATTAATTGCTATGCGGTTTTATCGTGTCTGGGTGTTGAGAAACTTTATTAAGCTGAAGGACGAATGATTTTTTATCTGTCCGCTTGTCCTCAATATATCTATCAAGCTCTACAGAAGTCATCAGCCAATAAAAAGCCGCATAGATTCTATGCAGCTTTTTATTTCTTATCATTAAAATAAATTAGTATTTATTTTCACGGCGCCAGTCATCTACTTCGCGCTCAGCGTCATCTTTGGCGTGGCCATAACGCTCTTGTACACGGCCAACCAACTTGTCACGGCTACCCTCGATATGCGTTAAATCATCATCAGTTAGTTCAGCCCATTTTTGCTTTACTGAGCCTTTTAGCTGATTCCATTCACCTTTTAGCGTATGTTCATTCATTGTTGTCTTCCTTATTTTATTGAACGTGCTTGAGTAAGTCTTGTTTTTAACTGCTCTTATTATTGGTTGTTTTTATAATTATTTGATCACCAAAGCAGTTATTTTTTATTGTTATTGACTGCCTTGTGGTAATAAATATAATCAGTTTTGACAGTGGTGTCTGTACATCCAATGTTTATAGTGTTGCTTAATTATAATGAATGGCATAGGTCTGTTACCTATACCATCATTGTGTCAAAATCGGGCTCACTTGTGTTTGCAATACGTAGTAGCCACCAAGCATATTTTTATAAAATTATGATTTCAAAGCCATTTAAATTTATAAAGTTGTTATATTGAGCGCTTAATAAGCATAAAAATATAAATAGCAATGCACCTACAATGCGTTAAATCATACGAATAACTTTTAACTTTGATATTACTGTGTGGGGTTTTTAAGGGTAGCCAAATATGTGTGATAGCGTTTGGTCAGATTTTTTAATCGAATGCGATCAGCAATGAGTGAGAATATCGGTGAAGCATCGGGTTTAGGTAGCTTGCCTTTACCCATACGCTGCAGTTGGCGCTTGATCACTGCCATAGTAGCAACAGCGCTCAAGGTTTTATCACGCCATTGCACAACTGGATTATGAGCGCTAATGGTTTCATCTTTTTTCCAATCATTGGGTAACGAAGGGTTCATGGCGAGAGCAGTGCCCATACCAACGATATCAATCCCCTGCGCGAGTACATTTTCTGCAACGGCCAAGCGTCTAACGCCACCTGTGGTCATCACTGGCATGGTAGCTACTTGCGCAATCTCTTTTGCAAAGTCTAAAAAATAGGCTTCTCGTTGTAGCGTTCTGCCATCTGCCGTATTACCCTGCATAGCAGGGCTTTCGTAACTACCACCAGACAGCTCAACCAAATCTACCGCCAACTCAGTCATGGCTAAAATAACCACTTTTGCATCGTCTGCATCAAACCCACCACGTTGAAAATCTGCTGAATTTATTTTGACCCCAATGGCAAAATTGGATGACACTTCAGCACGAACCGCTTTAATAACGGTAATCAATAGTCGCATACGGTTCTCAATTGAGCCACCATATTCATCTTGGCGTTTATTGGTCAATGGTGATAAAAATTGAGAAATGAGATAACCATGGGCAGCATGAATTTGGACACCATCAAATCCCGCCTGTTCGGCTCTGACTGCTGTGTCTGCGAAGCGTTGAATGAGCTGTTCAATATCTTGCAGCGTCATGGCTCGAGGTTGGCTAAATAAACCAGAGTGCTTACCCAAGTCGATGGCCACATTAGAAGGCGACAACACATCCCCGCCCATGGCAGCATACACTTGACGGCCAGGATGATTTAACTGCATCCAAACGTGCGTGTTGTTTTGTTTTGCAGCCTGTGCCCATGCTGTAAAAGGAGCGATATCGCTGTATTTATCTAATACGATGCCACCAGGGCCTGTCATCGCACGACCATCCACCATGACGTTACCAGTGATCAGAAGGCCTGTGCCACCTTCAGCCCAGCGCTGATATAAGTGCAAAAGTGCATGGCCAGGAATTTGGCCTTCATCCGCCATGTTTTCTTCCATAGCAGCTTTAGCCAAGCGGTTAGAAAGGGTGGCGCCACAAGGCAATGTGAAAGGGGAAAAAACAGATGATGTCATGATGGCAACCTAAAAATTTCATTTTGTGAAGCACGAGTTCTACTATGGGTTTCACTATAGACTTATGGTTTAAATGACTATAACCTTATAGTTGAAATAATAGCTATCGGCGTGTGGCCGTCATCATCACATTTTTTCGGCGCAATAGCACTCAAGGTAAATTACTGGTGTGTCGATTTAATTATTTATCGAATAAGTAAATAAACAAGGATGCTTCTTCATTGACTGTACTAGCGCAATATTCAGATGTACCAACAGAATCTAAACGCGAGATGGCGAAAGCCAAAACGCGCCGTGCATTATTGAAAAGTGCATTAAGGCTGTACAGTTTAGAGGGTGCTCAGGGCATGAGTATGAATAAAGTGGCCAAAGGTGCTGGTATTGCGCAGCCAAGCTTTTATAACCATTTTGACAGCCTAGACGCGCTGCAAAATGAACTGAGTGCTCAGTTAAAAGACAATTATTTATCGCCCATGCGACTGGCGTGGGTCGATATGCTCAAAGATTATGATGTATTAAGTAAAGCGCAGTTCAATGAGCGCTGTCAGCAATGTTTGGTAATGATTTTTGATTCGGCGTTTCAAAATATTGCACTGTTTCAGCATTTGCTAGAGGATCGCCCACGGTTTACTGCCAATATAGAAAACCAATCTTCGTTAAACAACGGATTGGGCAATTTAGTTACCGAGATACAAGAAGAGTGGACAGAGATATTTCTTCAAGGATTGCAGCTATCCAATCGTTCTTGTGAACGCAGCGCTGTCAATCTTTGTGTTGATATTGCTGCTGCACAAGTACATGAGCTCATATTAGGCTGTCATCAGCAGCGCTACTCAAGGCAGCAAGCGATTGCCACATTGAGTACCAGCTTTGATGCGCTGTTCGCCAATTTTTTGCACGGAAGCAATAGTAGTGAATAATGATAATAAGCGAAAACTATTATCGTAAAAACTAGGATTAATCAAACACAACAGGGAGAGTTATTATGGCCACAACCATGGCTACACCAACGTTAGGCGAAGAGCAAACGCATTTTAGAACTTGTACATTGTGCGAGGCGATGTGCGGTGTTGAGATAAAACACGACGGCGAAAAAGTCTTGTCGATTAAAGGCGATAAAAACGATCCCTTTTCGCAAGGTTATATTTGTCCAAAAGCAACGGCTTTGCAGGATTTGCACGAAGACCCTGACCGTTTGCGCCAGCCAGTCGAGAGAACGGCCGATGGCTGGAAAACCATCAGTTGGCCAGAAGCATTGGATAAAGTGGCTGCAGGTATCCAATCAGTACAGCAAAAATACGGTCAAAATGCGTTCGGGGTGTATTTAGGTAACCCTAACGTACACAACATGGGCGGTATGTTGACCATAAAACAACTGCTTACCAGCTTAAAAACACGCAGTCGATTTTCTGCCACTTCCATTGATCAACTGCCGCACCATATCGTCAGTATGCACTTGTTCGGTCACATGCTACGGATTCCTGTGCCTGATGTGAATCACACGCAATATATGCTGATTATCGGTGGCAATCCGCTGGCCTCTAACGGCAGTATCATGACCGCCCCGAATATGCGCCAAAAGCTAAAAGACATCAAAGCTCGTGATGGCAAAGTCGTGGTGATTGACCCAAGACGCACAGAAACTGCCGATATCGCTAGTGAGCACCATTTTATTCGCCCCGCGACAGACGTGTTGCTGTTACTGGCGATGCTGAATGAAATCTATGCACAAGGCTATGCTAAGTTAGATGGCAAGGTTGCTGATTTGGCACCAGAGATTGACCGACTTGCTCTGTTTGCCAAAGAGTACACGGCTGAATCTGTAGCAGACATTACTGGTATTACGGCACCTGAGATCAAACGTATTGTGAAAGAGTTCTGCGAAGCGGAAAGCTCAGTCTGCTATGGTCGAATGGGCATCTCGGTGCAAGAGTTTGGCCTACTGAGCCAGTATCTGTCGATGGTGATCAATATTGTTACGGGTCGTTTAGATGAAGTGGGCGGATTGATGTTCCCCAACCCTGCGGTGGCTGTTGTGGACAGCTCTGGCCCAGGATATTTGGGTAAACGCCACAGCCGCGTGAGCAACTTGCCTGATTTTAATGGTGAGTATCCCGTGGTTGCGATGGCGGATGAGATGTTGGTAGAAGGTGATGGGCAGTTAAAAGGGTTTATCATGGTTGCTGGTAACCCTGTCCTTAGTACTCCAAATGGCGAAAAATTGGATGAGGCACTATCACAATTAGAGTTTATGGTCTCACTGGATTACTTTGTGACGGAAACCAGTCGTTATGCCAACATCATTTTGCCACCCGTATCGCCGTTAGAGCGTGACCATTACGACGTTACATTTAACGGTTTTGCTGTGCATAATGTCGCTAAATACTCGCCTGCCTTGTTTGAGAGAAAAGACGATGAAAAACATGATTGGGAGATTTATTTAGAGCTGGCCGATCGCTTGGATAAAGATGCGCCAGAAGCAACGCAAAAAGAGCGTGCAGCGATAAAAGCATTTGGACCAAAATTTATGTTAGAGCAAGGTCTAAAGTATGGGCCTTATAAAGATATCACGTTAGATGTGCTCATGGAAAACCCGCATGGCATCGATTTAGGACCATTACACAGCATGTTGCCAGAGGCTATTAAGCATGCAGACAAACAGATTCATCTTCATGTGGATTTTTATCAGGCAGATTTGGCACGTGTCAAAGAAATGGTGCAAGAATATGACAGTAGCCAAACGCTGCTCATCGGCCGCCGTCATGTGCGTAGTAACAACTCGTGGTTGCACAATAGCCATCGCTTGGTAAAAGGAAAATCTCGTTGTACATTGATGCTGCATCCTGACACAGCGGCGCAGCATGGTATCGTTGATGGTCAATCTGTAAAAGTCACCTCACGGATTAGTAGCGTGGTCATTGCAGCAGAAGTGACCGACGAGCTAATGCCCGGCGTAGTCAGTATTCCGCATGGTTGGGGTCACGGTCGCAAAGGCGTTAAGCAGCAAATTGCTCAAGCACATGCCGGGGTGAGTGTTAACGATTTGACTGATGACACTTTGATTGATCAATTAAGCGGCAACGCGGCAGTTAACGGCGTACCGGTACAATTAGAAGCGCTTGAATCAGTAACAGATGACGCATTGGCTACGGCATCATAAAACTTGATGGACAGCGTAACAGCTTAATAATTGTCTTAAATCTAAACTAAAAAGAAGGCGCTTACTATATATAAGCGCCTTCTTTTTTGCACGAAATCTGAATATATCTCTTATCTGATTAAGCGCTCATACCGACAAAGTCAAAATCAACGCTAGGCGTTTCACCTTGGATTAACAGACTAATGGCTTTTGCAGAACCACAAGAATGTGTCCATCCCAATGTACCGTGTCCGGTGTTGAGCCATAGATTGTCAAAAGTCGCTGAAGCATTATGACTACCATGTTTGACTTGACCGCAGTGCGCACGACCAATCAAAGGCACGTTCGATGGGGTCATCGGGCGCAGTCCTGTCCAATATTGTACCGAGTTTGCAATAATCCCTTTGGGGAACAATTGCTGCACACGTCGAGTAATCGCTTCACAGCGAGTGGCATTTAAGTCTAAGTTATAGCCATTAAATTCAGCGGTACCAGCGACTCGCAATTTGTCACCCAATCGTGAGGTGACCAGTTTGAACTCATCATCAATTAGACTAACAAAAGGCGCTAAGTGTGGTGCTCGTGGGTTGACGGTATAAGTGGCAGAGTAGCCTTTTGCTGGAAATATTGGCGCGTGTATGCCTAAAGGTTTTAACAATGACACGCTATAGCTACCAAGCGCCAATACATAAGTATCCGCAGTAAAGGTCTGGGCATTTTCACCTGCTGGGCGAATGGTGACACTGTGCACATGCGGGCGCGAAGAGTCTATATCGGTATTGAGTGCCAAAATCTCGGTATCATATAAGAACTGTACGCCAGCATCGATGCAGCGCTGTGCTAACCGTTGAGTAAATAGATGGGCATTGCCAGACTCATCACGACTGGTATAGGTCGCTCCAGTCAGCTTATGAGCAATTGGGTAAAGGGCTGGCTCTAAATTGACCGCATTATTAATATCAATCACGTAGCGCTCACAACCGAGCGCTTGCATACGTTCGGTTGGCTCGATGGCAGCATCAAACTCTGCCTGATTGGTATAAAAATGCATGATACCGCGTGTTTGCTGCTCATAATTAATACCGATATCTGCACGCAGCTGCTGCAAAGCGTCTCTAGAATACAGACCCAGACGTACCATTTGTACGAGATTGGCATCGGCTCTATCGGCGCGGCACTCTTGCAGAAACTGCATCGCCCATTTGAGCTGAGCTTTGTCAGCCCGCAAGCGATACAGAAGCGGGGCGTCTTCTTTAAACAACCACTTGAGTGCTTTCATCGGAGTCGCAGGGT
This sequence comes from Psychrobacter fjordensis, assembly GCF_904845995.1. Taxonomy (NCBI): domain Bacteria; kingdom Pseudomonadati; phylum Pseudomonadota; class Gammaproteobacteria; order Moraxellales; family Moraxellaceae; genus Psychrobacter; species Psychrobacter fjordensis. The sequence goes on along the minus strand of NZ_CAJGYP010000001.1, from coordinate 787,701 downwards.
TGGCCCAAGGTGTGGCATGCGACACCGATATTTGACCACCATTTGCAAATGAGGTTTGCAAGCCTGCTGCGGGTTCACGCTCAATCACAGTCACATCATAGCCTGCTTGACGAAGATACCATGCGGTGGTCACACCGACCACGCCTGCTCCAAGTACTGCAACATGTGTCATAGGATTCTCTACTGTGATTGTCTAATGGCTTGATAGCGATGGGTCAAACTTCTAACACCCTGTATCAGGCAAGTTTTATTTGGCGCGGGCCACATCAGCTTTCAGGGGAGCTGGCAAGTCTAGTGGCGTCAGTAGGCTATCAACAAGGTATTCTGGACGAGCAATCACCAATGCTTCAAAACCTTCGGCATTAGCAATCGCATTGACCACTTGGATTTTATCAAGCTTGTTACCTGCAGCTGGTACCTCACCAGTGCCTTTTACATAGTGCAAAAATGCTTTGGGTGCTGATTTAAAATAAATACGAGCGATGACTTCTTGACCCAGATAGCAGCCTTTGTCGTAATCCATACCGCCGCGCTGATGCAGACGCAGCTCTTGCGGTTGGAATTCACCTTGAGTGGCAGCTACGATCCAATAGTTACCAGTGGCAATACTGCATTGCATCCAAGCTTGTGTATCCTCAGTCGTATTATGATCGTCTTTATGGCTAAAAGTCGGTACATTATCAAGGACACAAGGATAAATTGGCGTCGGTGCGCTGGTTTCAAATTTAGAAAACGCCCCGAATTTCTTTAAGTGGGCTTGCAGAGCATCCGCACAGTCGCTACTGATGACCACATCATATTGCTTTTCTGCTTGTTTCTTAATCCAAATACCAAATTCAATGCGTCCCTTTAAATTACCAATGGCAGCAGCTTGATAGCTGAGGCCGAGCTTGGTGACATCACAGGTCAACTGTCCTTGAAAGAATTTTTCGGCATCCTCGCCTTGAATGGTTAATTGGGCAAACTTTGGTAATATCGATGCATTTGAAATTTGAGTCATTATTATTATCCTTCTGATGAGAGCTTATTTATTAATAATATGTAGGGTAAATCGAAGTGATAAAAAATTATACGGGCATTTTTATCATTGACAGTATATGTGCACATTAAACTAAATGAAGCTAAGAAGAGTACCACAAAAAACACGGTCATAAAAAAGCTCGTGGTTAAGTGGTGAGTTAACAGTTAAATTGGGCTCAGTACCCAGTTTTCAACCGTACAAATTGGTTAAAATTGTCGAGTTACGGTACAATGTTGGCTCTAGTAAAAACCTAATCTGTCATGGCTGCCGAGGAAATAATGAGCTTACCAAATTGCCCTAAATGTGATGCTGAATATACGTATGAAGATGGTGCGTTACTGGTATGTCCAATGTGTGCTCATGAGTGGACGGCGGCTGAGACCGATGCTGCGCAAGCTGAAGAGCAAGATGCAGTTATTCGTGATGCTGTCGGCAACGAGCTACAAGACGGTGATGCGGTGACTGTGATCAAAGACCTAAAAGTCAAAGGCTCTTCAATCGTGATTAAAGTCGGGACGAAAGCGAAAAGCATTCGCCTGTTGCCAGATGCTACTGACGGTCATGATATCGACTGCAAGCTTGACGGCTACGGGCCAATGAAGCTCAAATCTTCTGTTGTCAAAAAAGCCTAGCGCTCCAAACGTGCTTGAAAAATTGGATAATAAACAAATATAAAATAGACGTTTAATCACAAAAAATTGTCGTTATAAATGTCGCTATAAGTAGAGAATAACTATGAGTACTAAAAACGAACAGCTCTTTGCACAAGCCAGCAAACATATCCCGGGTGGTGTTAATTCACCTGTTCGCGCCTTTGCAGGAGTCGGTGGTACGCCAATCTTTATGCACCGCGCCAACGGCAGCAAAATTTATGACACCGAAGACAATGCTTATATCGATTATGTCGGCTCTTGGGGCCCGATGATTTTGGGTCATGCGCATCCAAAAGTCATTGATGCAGTTAAAAAAGCCGCTGATGATGGTCTAAGCTTTGGTACGCCCACACCGTTTGAAACGACCGTTGCCGATAAGATTTGCGAAATCGTTCCTAGCGTCGAGATGATTCGTATGACCAGCTCAGGTACAGAAGCGACCATGAGTGCGATTCGTCTAGCACGTGGTTATACCCAGCGTGACAAAATCGTTAAATTTGAAGGTTGCTACCATGGGCATTCAGATAGCCTGCTAGTAAAAGCAGGTTCAGGCATGCTGGATATCGGCGAGCCAACCTCTAAAGGCGTGCCAGCAGATTTTGCTAAGCACACGATTACGATTCCTTATAATGATCCGCAAGCGATCAAAGATTGCTTTGAGAAATGGGGCGAAGAAGTCGCATGCGTTATCTTAGAGCCTATCGCTGGCAATATGAACATGGTCATTCCAACACAAGAATTCCATGATACGTTGCGTGCCGAGTGTACTGCCAATGGTGCAGTATTAATCTTTGATGAAGTGATGACTGGATTTCGCGTTGGTCTTGGCGGTGCGCAGGCGCACTTCGGTATCGACCCTGATTTAACTTGCTTTGGCAAAATCATCGGTGCAGGTCTACCTGTTGGCGCTTTCGGTGGTAAAAAAGAAGTCATGTCTTGTATCGCACCACTTGGCGGTGTTTATCAAGCTGGCACGTTATCAGGCAACCCACTAGCGATGCGTGCTGGTATTGCGATGTTTGAAGACTTAACGGCAGACGGTTTTTATGATGAGTTAGCCGCGAAAGTTGATCGTCTAGTAGACGGTTTTCAAGCAGCGGCTGACAAGCACGGTATCAACCTTCGTACCAATAAACTGGGCGGCATGTTTGGTATGTTCTTCGTCAGAGACAATGCGACTACTGTACCTCAGAACTTTGATGACGTGACAGAGTGTGACATGACTGTGTTTAATACTTTCTTCCACGGTATGCTAGATCGCGGTATTTATTTGGCACCGTCGGCTTATGAAGCAGGCTTTATGTCTATCAAGCATAGCGATGAAGACATTGATATTTCTATCAAAGCGGCTGATGAGATATTTGCAGAAATGGCAAAAGCGTAATTTAGCTAGAGCTATTTTTTGGCTTATTAAAAAAACCAGTACCTTAAAAGGTGCTGGTTTTTTTTATGCTCATTTATTTATTTTTGATGCTTTTAATATCGGCGTCCAACTGTACACGTCGTTGTTGTGTATAAGTGGTCAAGCAACCATTGAGTACCATTGGATAAATACTACCGCCACGAACCGATTGGGCAGAAAGCTGGCAAGCTTTGTCTCTAAAATCAATCCATGCCAATTGTACTGCTTTTAATTGTTGTTTCTCAGAGCTGTTAAGTAAGCGCTGAAAATCGCGGTAAGACTGGTTCAGCTTTTGGTCTTCTATGGCCAGCTCAGCTGCAATACACTTATTCATATCTGTTTGAGTATAGGCGTTATCGCAGGTGCTTTCTGCAGACGCTTGAGCACTGACAAATAGCCCTGTTGACAGTAAAGCAAGACAGCCGATTTTTTTAATAAGGCTCATGACAATCATATAATCTCGTTATTTATATTGTTTTTATGAAAGGGAAATGAGCATAACATGGTTATATTTCAGTATATCTCGAGTTTATGAGAAGTTTGGTAAATGTATGTCTGTGATTGCAGCTACATTTTAAGCTAGTCGAGCCAAGTTTTTGTCCTATATACTGGTCATGAAAGTCGATATATATGGCCCAAAAAATACTACGAATAACAGAGCCCATAAAGTGACTCAGCCGCTTAAAAAATCGTTATTAGAGTGTGCTATGCTGAGAAAAACATACACAGCAAGGACGCTAACTCATGACTACCAGCACCAATAATATGCCTAGCAGTAATACGCCACCGTTATGGCAAGCCTCGTATGAGAAACACGGACTAAGAAATAATCTAGATGTGTTAGAGGGTAAGCATAATCTGCTAGATTTATTGCAACCCAAGATAGATCAGCATAGTGATTCTGTGGCTTTTAGTATGGGGCCCGCTACGCTTACCTTTGCACAATTGGATATTGCCAGTCGCCGCTTTGCTGCTTTTTTACAAGCAAAAGGAATCAACAAGGGCGATCGTGTCGCGGTACAACTACCCAATATATTGCAGTATGCAGTCGTGCTGCTTGGCTGTTTGCGCTCAGGCACCGTACTGGTAAACGTCAATCCAATGTACACCCATTATGAATTGGCACACCAACTGACGGATGCTCAAGTTAGCGTGCTGGTTGTCCTTGATGGGATGACCGCCGCTTTCGATCAATTAGACGATGCAGTGAAATCGCAGCTGTCACTGGTCATATATTGTTCTGTTAACCCGAATGCTGAAACTGCGGATAACGATATTGTCCTGCTTACCCAACTCAAAGCCTCAGCTGATACTACTCGTCAATTCAATCAAACCAACCAAACCACAGCCGATAATGTTGCAAACGACACCTCAGAGCAGAGTATAAGCTTTGCGCATATTATAAATACATACCACGCTGAGCAATATCGGTCTGTGACTATCAAGCGTGAGGATTTGGCCTTATTACAATACACAGGCGGTACGACTGGTAAGCCAAAAGGCGCCATGCTGACACATTATAATGTCATGGCTAATATCTGTCAGTGTTATGCGATGTTTGGTAAGGCGATTGAGGCTGGTCGTAGTGAGCAGATCAAGATACTGAATCCTTTACCGCTTTACCATATTTTTTCATTTACCGTTTGCGGTTTGCTCGGGATATATGGTGGGTGGGAGGATATATTGGTTACCAATCCACGTGATGTCGATGGGCTAGTCAATACTATTGAGCAGCATCGTCCGCATGTCATTCCTTCTGTAAATACCCTGTTTATTGGTATGCTCAATCATCCAAAATTTGCTGGCCTTGATTTTAGTCGATTGGCCTTATCTATCGGTGGTGGTACCGCTATCATCAAGGCGGTATCCGATCAGTGGCAACAAGTGACGGGCATGATGATTCATGAAGGTTATGGAATGTCTGAGACGGCACCAGTTATCTCGTTCAATCCGCCAAGGATTACGAGTTTTAATGGTAGCGTTGGCCTGCCGTTAGCAATGATGAATATCAAAATCATTGATGAAAATGGATCCTCGTGTACGATCGGAACACCTGGGGAAGTCGGCATCAAAGGACCACAAGTGATGCAAGGTTATTGGCAGAAAGACAATACAGATACCTTTACTGAGGATGGTTATTTTAAATCTGGCGATATTGGCGTCATGGATCACGATGGTTTTTTGACACTCGTGGATCGCAAAAAAGATATGATATTGGTCTCAGGATTTAATGTTTATCCTAATGAAGTAGAAGCCGCATTAACTGAGCATCCAAAAGTGCTAGAAGTTGCTGTCATTGGTGTCGAAGACAAACACAGCGGTGAAGTGCCCAAAGCCTTTGTGGTTAAAAAAGACCCAAGTTTAACGGCTGATGAACTGGCGGCTTTTGCCATTGAGCGTTTGACTGGCTATAAGCGTCCGCAGTCTTATGTGTTTATTGATGAGCTACCTAAGACGGCAGTAGGTAAAATTCTGCGTAAATCTTTGCGATAAATAAAGACGTCATTTCACTGATGAAAACGAATAAAAAACTGGGCTGCTATTTTTAGCAGCCCCGTTTTTTAATGCGTGCTGTATACAACGATTGAGTTTTATCGTGCTTTATCAAACTTGCGATCTCTCAAGCTTAAGTTACCGCGTACCACATCGCCATACATTCGGAAGTCGCTGGCAAAGCTTTTTAATGGAAATTTAAAAGAGGCTGGTTTGTTTTTTTCAAAGAAAAAATGACCCACCCACGCGCAAGCATATCCAGCCGCAATGCCTTTTAGTAAAGGTTTGGCTGAGCCAGTTTTGACAGATTTTGCGAGTCCCAATAATCCAAAACTGCTGCCTGCAAAGTGCAGGCGTCGGCAAGCCATATTTTGATGTTCATCCAAATAGAAATCATAAAATTTCTGCTTAGTTGGCGTATTGTTTTTAACGACTTCTTTCTTGGCATTGCTGTTGATCTGCGTATCAGCAGTTTTGGTCATGTTCTGTGTGGCAGTTTCTTTCATTTTTAGCTTCCTTGCTAGTGGTGTATGCCATATAAAATTAAGGCAGACTTTAACATTGGTGAGTAAGTTGCTTTCTATTTAGATGCAGATTATAGGTGATAGTCTATTTATAAACAGACACCAAGTCACTGTTATTTATTATAATATTGGTGGCTTTCAATGTAGCAAACCCATATTATTAACACAAGCAATAGATGCTGAGTGTGCCTCGTTTACTGTATATATGGTGTCATGACACGTTCACTGTGATTTTGTGTCGCTTGCGAGTGTTTGGCATAAATGCTTTAATGGCAAAAATAGCGTCTATTCGTATAGATAGCCCTATTTTATGCATCTGTAATTTTTGCACAGATCAGCCGCCTGATTTTAATAAGTATTCTTTTTCCTTTATCTAACATGGTAACGACTTCTCCTATGCCTATTGACTACCTTACGAATCCACCGCTTGCTGATGACGAAATGATGGCAGCCATTGATATTGGCTCCAACAGCTTTCACCTAGCCATTGCGCGTCTCGATCATGGTGAGGTGCGAAAAGTAGTGTCTATGTCTGAAAAGGTGCAGCTGGCTGCCGGATTAGATGAAAATAAAATCCTAAGTGCCGCCGCTGAAAAGCGTGGTCTTGATTGTTTGAGTCGGTTCGTGGCGCGCTTGGACTCAGTGCCTCCAGAGCGTATTCGTGTGGTTGCGACCAATGCGTTGCGCCAAGCCAAAAATGCCAACGACTTTATTGCACGTGCCAATAAGATTTTGCCCAAGCCTATTGAAATTATTGCAGGGCGCGAAGAAGCTCGATTGATTTATCTGGGTGTTTCGCACACCAATGCCAGTAGCGATAAACGCTTGGTGATGGATATCGGTGGTGGTTCGACAGAGTTTATTATTGGTCAAGAGTTCGATCCACTATTGACTGAGAGTCTACAGATGGGTTGTGTGGCTTTTACGCAAAAATACTTTTCTGACGGATTGATTACTAAAGAAGCTTTTAATAATGCTATCTCAGGCGCACGCAAAGAAGTGCTCGCAATCAACGGCCGTTATCAAAAGACTGGCTGGAGTAGTGTGGTTGGCTCTAGTGGTACGATCAAAGCGGTGCGTAATGTCCTTGTTTCAAAAGGCTGGGCTGATGAGCAAGAACGCATCACTTATAAAGGTGTCAAAAAACTAGAGAAGCTGCTGCTCAAGATTGGCAACGTTGATGATATTGACTTAGAAGGTGTGAAAGAGCACCGTAAAGCAGTATTCCCAGCGGGTGTTGCCGTATTGCGTGCAGTGATGAAAGTACTGAGCATTGAAACCATTGCTTATTCAGATGGTGCGCTACGTGAAGGGGTTATGTATGACATGCTCGGGCGTTTTGCTAGTGAAGATGTGCGTGACCGCAGTGTATTAGCACTGATTAAGCGTTATTCAGGCGACAAAAAACAAGCCAAGCAAGTGGTCAAGACCAGCCGTCATTTATTTGAACAGGTCATGGATAAGCTTGCGCTCAGTAGCGATGATGGTGACTTGCTCAGACGGGCAGCCTTCTTGCATGAGATAGGGCTCGCAATCAGTCATAGCAGCTATCATAAGCACAGTGCCTATCTGCTTGAATATTCAGATATTCCAGGATTTTCGCAAGTCGATCAAAAACGTATGGCGCAGTTGATGCTCAATCATCGCCGTAAGCTCAAGGCTGATATGCTTGAGCAGACGTGCACTATCGGTGGTGATCAGCTCGTTTATCTCTGTTTGCTATTACGTCTGGCAGTGTTGGCACATCATAGCCGCAGCGATTATGAGTTACCAGAATTAGAATTAAAAGTTATGGATGATAACTGTTGGCAAATCACAGTTATTGATAGCAGTGAACACTATGCTTTCTTATTGTCCGATCTCCTGACGGAAGCGGATCAATTTGCCAAGTGGGGCGTGAAGCTGAGTGTGGTTGAAGCTTAGCGCTTATAGAAATTACGGTTGTAATTATTAAGCTAAAGATTCGCGTAACAAAAGCTGCTCTGTCGGTAATGTTATGCGATTTAAGATGTGCTACTATAGCTTCTATTGAGTTTACAACTGTACTTTCATTATCTACAAACCGATAACGACGCTATTGTTAAATATAATTATTAAAGGGAAAGGTCTATGAGCACTGTCTGGGATAGTGTGCAGCTTGCACGACACGCCAAGCGTCCATTATTTATGGACTATGTTAATCAACTGTTTACCGAATTTGATGAGTTGCATGGCGACCGTGCTTTTGCCGATGACAAAGCCATACTTGGTGGCTTGGCTCGTTTTGACGGTATGCCAGTAATGGTAATTGGTCAACATCGTGGTCGCAGTACTCGCGAGCGTATTGCTCATAACTTTGGTATGGCCAATCCTGAAGGTTATCGCAAAGTGATTCGTTTGGTCAAAATGGCTGAGCGTTTTAATATTCCTGTGATGACCTTTGTGGATACCCAAGGCGCATATCCTGGTATCGGTGCTGAAGAACGTGGTCAAGCACAAGCCATTGCAGAAAGTATTGCGGTGTTCTCTAGCCTAAAAGTCCCTATCATTGTCACCATTATCGGTGAAGGTGGTTCAGGTGGTGCATTAGCCATTGGCGTGGGTGATAAAGTAAACATGCTGCAAAACAGTATTTACTCAGTCATCTCTCCTGAAGGTTGTGCGTCCATCTTATGGAAAACCGCTGAAAAAGCACAAGATGCTAGTGAAGCATTGAAATTAAACGCCATTAACCTATATCAAATGGGCTTAATTGATGCTGTTATTGAAGAGGGCGAAGGTGCTCACGTGCAACCGCAGCCAGTCATGACTGCATTAAAAGCACTTATTGCTGAACAGTTAGATGAACTTAAAGACTTAGATGCGCATGATCGTTGCGAGCTACGTTATGAAAAGCTAAAAACGTTTAACTCTGAAGTGATGTTGCCTGCTTAGTAATCTAATACTGTACTAACCTAATATTAAACGTAACGAATACGTGGCTTTTAATATTAGAGTCTGAGTCTTAATGCTAAAATAAAAACGTGTCATTTAATGGCGCGTTTTTTTATGGCTGTTACTATATAAAGCACCTGACGTAACTAAATAATTAATGTAGCTATTCCCCCATTTGTGCGGTAACCAACCTATAAATAAGGCTGACTATGACCAGCAGTGCGATCCTTTCTTACTCTATTGAGCCAATCGATGAGTTGCCAGTTGATGATAAGCTAGCCGAAGCTTTATTGAGTAGTATGTCTGAGTATGGTGAACAGCTGCATGGCCGTCGTCTTTGGCTAGCATGTAGTGGTGGACGTGATTCATTGGCATTAGCAGCGTTATGTGTGCAGCTTTATCGACAAGGCAGATTGCCATTTTTACCACAGCTCTTACATGTAAATCATGGTCTGCAAGCGGACAGTATCGCTTGGGCAACACATGTCGCTGATTGGGCAGCGGTGCAAAAAATACCGTGTTATATATTACGTGCGCAAGTAAACGGCCATGATGAACAGGCAGCACGACAAGCTCGCTATGAGGTAATGCGCGCGCATATCAATCAGGGCGATGTTTTGCTATTGGGCCATCATGCTGACGACCAAGCGGAAACCGTATTGATGCGATTGATTCAAGGCGCTGGCGTGAATGGTCTATCGGGCATGCAGCCGTGGCGCGTACAGAGACAAGGTGAGCAGCATAATATACTGTGGCGGCCTTGGCTAACCATTCGGCGTAGCCGTATCAGTGCCTATGCTCAGCGTCTAGAACTACCCTATATTGATGATCCCACCAATGACACAGGCGATAACGTGCGTAGTGGATTACGCCGTGACATCATGCCAGTATTGGCGTCATATAATCCCAATGTTATTGATAATATTGCTCGTAGCGCACAGCTATTGAGTGAAGCGCAGGCAAGTGTCAGTGCACAAGCAGCTGCAGATTTGCAGCAGACAGTGATTGCTTCATTACAGTTACCATATGCTCAGCAAGTCCTAAATATTGATGATCTGCACAAGCTACCACTGTATCGCCAACGTCAATTATTACATTATTGGTTGGGCCAAGATGAGCCATTACCACCAGCTAAGCAGCTTGTAGATGATGTACTACTTCTAAGTCAACGTGATGACCACGATCATCAGACGGAACTTTTTTGGCAAGGTCGTAAGCAGTCTTATACTATTCGTCGTTATCGGCAGCAGCTTTATCGTCTAAGCAATGAGTGGCTGACTTGGCTGAAATTGTCGCTTACCGAACAAGCGCTACGATTACATCAACCTTTTTCACCTGAATTTAATGCAGCTGACGAACAGCCTATCTTGAACACTTTATGTAGTGATGATAATTTCACTTGGCAGGTGCAGATTTTGGCAAATGAATTGGCGGGATTATTAGACCATGACCAACACGAAGCATTGCTAAAATCATCAAGAACAGCAATGTTAAAGACAGCAATGTTAAAGATAGCACCATTGGGTCGCAAGCAGCGTGTACAAACAGCACTAGCATCACGCCCACAGTCTGGCAAAAAGCTTTACCAAACTTTGGGTATACCCTCATGGTTACGTGATAGTTTAGTAGTGATCAGTGTGGATTTTATAGATGAGAAAATGATCGAAAATGAAAGTCCGATAGCGTTGCCTATTTTATTGCTGTCACCTTTTGATCGTTGGATATTAAGCGCTGATAATCTGAAAACTGACACTATCAATCATCAGCTCGCTGAATTTATCAAGAGTCATTTAAGTCCGAAAAAAGGTGCAAAAAATAGAGCAGATTTAGCGTAATTTACTAGATGCTCCTAAGTTTGATGGCAATGTGGTCGCCATGAATTTATCAAACGGTGCTGGTAGCAGTATGGTAAACTAAATGTCATTTTGTATATGCATATGTTAGTTTGAATAACTTTGAATTTTTGTGTAGGAGACAAGTATGTCAGTATTAGATAATAAAAAAATCAGCTTTATCGGCGGCGGAAATATGGCTCAGGCCTTGATTAGCGGGCTAGTGAGCTCTGGCGTCAATCCTGAGCTTATTACCGTATCAGCACCTAGCAAAGAGACACGTGATCAGTATGACAAGCAGCAAATGAACACGGTTGATGCCAGTGAAAACCCTAAAGCTGCTGTGATTGGCGCTGACATCGTCGTACTGGCTGTTAAGCCGCAGGTAATGAGACAGGTTGTTGGCGAGTTTGCTGACGCTCTAGATAATCAGTTGGTGATTTCAGTGGCAGCAGGTCTGTCGACGGATCTGTTGTCTGACATGTTGGGTGGCTATAGCAACATCGTACGCGCAATGCCAAATACACCTTCGATGATTCAAATGGGTGCTACTGGTCTATATGGTACGGATGCTATTTCAGATGAACAAAAGCAGCTAGCAACCGCAGTCGTAGAAGCCTCAGGCTTGGTCATATGGGTTGATGATGAAGCGCATATGCATGCTGTTACGGCCGTATCAGGCTCAGCACCTGCTTATATGTTTTACTTCATCGAATCGATGGTTGATGGAGCCGTTGCTTTAGGTTTGGACAAAGAAAAAGCCTCAGCGCTAGCGATGCAAACCATGTTAGGCGCTGCGAAAATGGCGATGAACAGTGATGACACTCCTGCTGAATTGCGTCGTAAAGTCACCTCGCCAAAAGGTACTACTCAAGCCGCAGTAGAGTCTATGCAAGCCAATGAAATCGGTCGTCAAATCAGCGAAGCGATGAAAGCTTGCTCTGATCGCAGCCAAGCGCTTAGTGAAGAGATGAGCAAATAGTTAGACAAAACCCAAAAATATGATTGCTGGTGTCCAGATTATTGCGATCTACAAATTGCCGTATTGACACTCGTATCACTGGCTCATTTTATTTTTGGTAATATAGTCGGTTCCCCATATAATTTGGATACAAGGAAGGCGAGTGAAAGTACTACAAGTAGTAGGCTAAGCGAGACTGACACCGTATCCAATGTATAGAGGGTCGACTACACTAAGCATCTGATAATGACATTCGTCATCCTAGAACCTGTTAATAACGTCACATTGAGTAGCACTTCATGAACAACATGTTATTTCAAATCTTTGATTTGGTCACCACCTTTGCGATGATGTTGGTGTTTATTCGTTTTATGCTGCAGTTTGCAGGTATGGATGCGAGTAATCCAATGATAGCCCCTGCTTATAAAGCGACCCATATTGTCGATGTTTTTGGACGTATTTTTCCAACGGTTGGTCAAGGTCGTATCAGTATTGCAGCGATTGTACTGATGTTTTTGATTCGTCTGATTGATATCTCTGGAAAGGCAGCACTGACCCATAAAGGCATTGCACCTGTACCGTTATTTTTCACTGGTACTGTCAGCTTGATTTTAGATTTTTTGCGTATGTGTCGCTACTTGGTTATTGGTTCAATTATTGTCAGCTGGATTGTCGTGTTTACGCAATCTCAGCATCCGATTATTGGTATCATTATGAATCTTGCGGAACCAATCTTGGAGCCGTTTCGCCGTATCACGCCAAACATGGGTATGCTTGATTTATCACCGATGATAGCCTTTGTTGCTTTTATTCTGCTAGAGATGTTTATTGGCGGTTTGGCAGCGAGCTTCCTACCGATGTTAGGCTAAGCCAAGTTTCTTAAGCTAAAAAGTTACATTACTAGAAATACCACACAAAAAAGGCGCTCTATAAGACATAGAGCGCCTTTTTTTGTCGCTGATAAAAGCTATCCGTATATGAGGACATCAATCAGTTGCAATCAGATGAAACGATTGGGTATCAACTGGGCTTGAGCATTATCAGGGTGCGGCGCATCAGCAGCACGCAGCGTTCGAGTGATCCAACTATCTGCTTCCTTGACTGCATCAACAAGTAAATCTCCCATTGCTAAACGTCCAGCGATAAAGCTAGCCAGTGAGCAGCCTGAGCCGTGAAATTCGCCTTCTAGACGCGGCAAAATGCTTTGGTGTACCATTTCACCTTTTATATATAGATACTGCTCAATATCACCGCTATCAAAGTCATGAGACGTTTTTACCAATACGGCATGAGTACCTTGCTCACATAGCTTCTGTGCGCCGATGTGTAAGTCCTGCTCACCGCTTAATGCACGTAGCTCATGCGTATTCGGTGTGATTAGAGTGGCGTAGGGGAGAAGCAATTTAAAAGCAGTGACTAATGTCTTTTCATCACCTAGGCTGCCACCGCTATTGGCGACCAATACTGGGTCTAATACAAAAGGTGTCTCAGCAGCGATAACTTGCTCAGCAAACAACTGGGTCAACATCGCGATATTATCAGTCGTACCAAGCATACCTGATTTGATAACGCTAACAGGCAGGTCGTCGAGCACTGCTGTGGCTTGGTCTTTTACCAAGCTCGCGGCACAAGCCTCAAAGCCAAATACTTGTTGCGAGTTTTGTACGGTGATGGCAGTACAGGCAATGGCAGCATGAGCACCTGCTTGGCCAACGGCTTCAATATCGGCTTGTAATCCAGCACCACCTGAGGGATCCAATCCTGAAAAGCAAAGAACCACTGGTCGCATAACACTTCCTTTGATATATTTTAAAATGAATAATAAATACTATAGCTATCCACTGCTGAAAAAGCCACAGTAAGTGAGAGATTGTATCGTTGAGCTCAAATAATTTCGATACAAGGAAACCGAGTGCAAGCTATACGTTGTTATGGTTAGCGAAGATAACGATGTAGCGGATTTATATGGATTTGACTATATATTGAAAATTAATGCATCGATCAAATTTACCGATAAATAGTAATTAACCGCATATTGATTGTCTCAGATCTCATTTCTACTGGTTTCTAGAGATACTTTACTCGTTAAAAAAGGCATAAGACGATATAAATAAATAAATATCATAAAAATTGCATTAAATAGCTAGACAATGCTTGCAATTCTTTTTGGTTTTGCTATAATCATCGCCCACGGGATAAGACGTATTATCAGCAATAATACTATTTTTTAGAACTTAAAAAGTCTTACGTCGTTTGGTGAAGTGGGTGAGTGGCTGAAACCAGTTCCCTGCTAAGGAACCATACGTTTGCGCGTATCGAGGGTTCGAATCCCTCCTTCACCTCCATTTATAGTGTTATTTTTAGAGTAGCATCGCAAAAATCAGTTGTTAGTCTTTATAAGTTAAAAATTAATCATATTTTAATGAATAAAGATGTTGACACAAGCGATATTATCTATATAATGACCAACCTAATTTACTGTAATTGTTATTAACAACACAGTGGATGATGTGCAAAATACGCGCCTGTAGCTCAGTTGGATAGAGCACTTGGCTACGAACTAAGGGGTCGGGAGTTCGAATCTCTCCAGGCGCACCATTTGCATACTAGCTTATTATATAAGCTTAAGAAGTACCTAAAATAATCGCCTGTCTTATGACAATTTGGCGGTTTTTTTATGTCTGTTACTTTTGTCTTAATATTTACTGCCGTGAGCAAATGTATGACCAGATAGCATCTGAGGATAATGTACGATACAACCGTGAATTACGGTACAATGGAGCCATTATTCACTGCTTGCTATGAGCTTGTACCATGTCAAAAAGTTTATCTAAACGCACATCCAAAGCAACTACCAAATCAAAGCCTCAACGTAATGCTCCTATGCAGCAAACACCTGATGAAGAGCCAACGATCGCCAAGCCCACTACACGTGTCGTGGCGGTACTCTATGATGGCATGTTGATTTTGGCATTGTTGTTCTTGGTGGGAACGATGCTGACCGTGATTGGCACATTGCTGACCATGAATACAGGTACAGACTCTTCTCAAGCACAGTCGTTGCCAACATGGTATCAGAACGTCATTATGACGCCGTCATTTGTACTGACACTAGTGGCGTTCTATGGGTTGTTTTGGCGTCGTGGTGGGCAGACGTTAGGTATGCAAACTTGGCGATTAAAAACCGTGAATAACTCAGGTCACTTACTGACATGGGGACAGTCATTTAAGCGTATTTTGGCGGCATGTTTGATGCCATTGCTGTTTGGTATTATCGGTAGCTTAATCGGTGGGTCACGTGCGATATTATTAACCAGCGCCTTATTAGGCTGGGTTTTTAATTACGCCTTTTGTTTGTTTAATCGTCGCGGCTTAGCAGTGCAAGATATGTTATCTAATACCATAACCCTAAAAATGCCAAAAGTAGCACACGAAGGGTTATGGCGTGGTTTTAGAAACCGCAAGCAGTCGCAAAATAAACCGTAATATTTATAGCTACGTATTATGTATTGGTACGTGCGAGCAATCACGTCAACACTTTATAAATTGACGGTTTGAATCAGCCATCCGGTATAGCCCACAAAAAATAGCATTAACATGGCACCAGAGGTTCGTCCAAATGGTCGATTGGTGACAAAAGCAAATCCACAAAGTACCACCAGTAATACCGTAATCAGACCCATGGCCATCACGTCACGTGAAAAAATCACTGGGTTCACGGTGATAGGGGCAATGACGGTTGCCAAGCCAACTACGGCAAGGGTATTAAAAATATTAGAACCAATAATGTTGCCCAGCGCCATGTCATGTTCACCTTTACGAGCAGCAGACAAGCTAGAGACCAGCTCAGGTAATGAGGTGCCAACTGCAACAATCGTCAATCCAATGATCAACTCACTCAGTCCCCAAAATGTTGCGACCTCAACTGCGCCCCAAACAATGGCTCTTGAACTGGCAACCAACATCAACATGCCCAAAAACAAACTGCCCAATCCTCTTATTACGCTCGGCTCTTCATGGTTTGTGCTCGCATCATCTTCTGTTATGACATCGTCGTCATGTTCATGATTGCCTTCTCGAATGCTCAATACGATTTGAGTGGCCAATACTAAGACCAATAATACCAATAGCACGATACCATCCGCTTGGCTGAGTGAGCCGTCACGCAGCTGCCATGCTGCAACAGCCGTAATCATCAGCAATATAGGCAAGTCACGTTTGACGATGGCCTTACGGATGATAATGGGGCTTATTATTACGGTTGCACCCAGTACCAACGCAACATTAATAATATTAGAGCCATAAGCGTTACCGAGTGCCAACTCAGGGCTGCCTTCTAACGCTGCTAGTACCGATACCACCATCTCAGGTGCTGAGGTACCAATACCCAAAATAAGCACACCAATTAAAAAGCTGGGTACTCGAAACTTTTGTGCCAGTGCTGTTGCGCCATCGATAAAAACATCAGCGCTCCAAACCAAAATTGCTAGACCAATCAAAATTGCAATGACTGCCAACCACATTTAGATAACTCCTTCGTTAGGGATAAAATAGATATTGGGTTTTGAACAATCTTACATCATATAAAAATGGCATAAAAAAAAGCTGAATCACAATCTGGATTCAGCTTCGATATAAGTACAAGTATTTTAATGGGATTTTGACAACTACAGCAACTGTATGATTAGGTATTTACTCATACTTTATGTAACAAGCTTTTAAGTAATTTACTTAAGCAATGTTCTTAAGCCACTTGTACAGGGATAATATTAGCTGTGTCTTTTACGGTGTTGTCTTCATTACAGTAGACCAGTTTTGGCTGATAAGTTTCGGCTTCAACCTCATCAAAATGGGCATAGGCACAAATAATCACGATATCGCCCAAATCAGCCATATGAGCAGCAGCGCCATTCAATGAGATAATGCCTGAACCTGCTTCAGCACGAATCGCATAAGTGCGAAACCGTTTGCCATTGGTAACGTTATAGATATCGATAGATTCATTTTCGCGCAGACCTGCAAGGTCTAATAAATCGCCATCAATACCGCAAGAGCCTTCATAATGAAGCTCTGCATGTGTGACGCGGGCACGGTGCAATTTGCATTTAAGCATATTAAGTAGCATGGATTGCTTCCTTAGCGTGATGAAAGTAATAAGTTAATGGGGGCAAATCTACCTAAAAAAAGGCAGTATTACCCAAACCCGTAGCTGAATGAACAGTTGTAGGTAAGTTGTTGATTAACTGGGCAGAATTGGGATCAAAATACATCTGCCAGAATAGGCGGTATCATACCGTGTTATTCGGGTAGTTTGAAACCATTTATCTGAGAACGCGCGCGTTCAATATCGCCATCTAGCAGTAATGGTAATGCTTCAAAAGCAGCAGTTAAGGCGCTGTCGATACCAATTTGCTCATCAGGAGAGGCTTTTGAAAGGACATGTCCACTAACTTTAGACTTATGACCAGGATGACCAATACCCACGCGTAGACGATGAAAATCGCTACCAATATGCGGCGTAATATCACGCAAGCCATTGTGACCACCGTGGCCACCACCTGTTTTTAGTTTAATGCTGCCAGCTGGAATATCGAGCTCGTCATGAGCAATGAGCAACTGATCATTATCAATGCCATAAAAATTCACCATCGGTACAACTGACTCACCAGACTTATTCATAAAGGTGAGAGGCATCAATAAGCGCACATCATGCCCATGAATTTGCCCACGTCCTGTGACACCATGGAATTTTTTGTCAGGGCTCAGGTCAATATTGAACTGCTGGGCCAAATGATGGACGAACCAAAATCCTGCATTATGGCGCGTAAACATATACTGCTGACCAGGATTACCAAGACCGACAATAAGCTTTATGGCCATAAAAACATCCTGCTTGAGTTTAATAAATGAGTGGTAAGGCTTGGGTATCGAATTATAGATGTATCGAATAAACAATATTATTTTTATACCCAAACCTTACTTAAAAAAACAGCAGGAGATATTCATCACCTGCTGTTTTTTTGACTAAGCGCACCAGTAACTATATAACAAACAATAGGTCGCTATATAGAGTTTGGTTATTACTCGCCGTCTTTCTTGTCTTCAGACTGTTCAGTAGCAGGTACTTCAGCTGCGTCAACTTCTTCAGCATCTGCATCAACTTCTTCAACTGTCGGTGGTAGCATGTTAGCGATAGTACGGTCATGGCCATCTTCTAGCTCAAGCTCGTTGATAACAACGCCTTCAGGAAGTTTGATGTCTGATAAACGAAGCAAATCACCGATTTCCATACCAGATACGTCTATTTCTAGATACTCAGGTAGTAGTGATGGAATGCAAGAGATTTCGATATCAGATACTAGCGTTGATAAAACACCAGCTTTTGCTGTGCCTGGCGCTTCTTCTTTACCAGCAAAATGAACAGGAACGTTCATAGTGATTTTTTGACCTTTCACAACGCGCTGGAAATCAGCATGCATTGGGAAGCCTTTAGCTGGATGACGCTGTAAATCTTTGATAACTGCTTGATGCTCTACGCCGTCAACATTGATGGTCAAGATGTGTGAGAAGAAAGCTTCAAATTCAAGCGATTTTACCAACTCGTTAATTTTGATAGAGATAGAGGTAGGCTCTTCGTTGCCACCATAGATAATAGCAGGAACTAGATTCTGCTTACGTAGGCGGCGGCTCGCACCTTTACCTTGTTGTTCAGCAGAACGATCAACTGCGTTTAGCTCAAAATGATTAATGCTCATGGATATAATCCTATAAAAAGAATGATGAAGTGTCTGGTCATAAAAAAGTGGATTTGCGACCAATCCACTAATACGTGATGATAGCTAAGTATTATTAGTGATAGTTACTACCAAAAACTCTACGCTTAGCCATTTGCTTGTCATAACGATTTTTATGATAGTTATTATCATGGTCGTCGTTACTTCACAGCATGATCAGCACTTTCGATAATGCCAACCTGATTGAATAAAACAAACGGGCGGCACAGGCGCGCATTATACTGGATTTTGTAGTAATAATAAAGACCTACGAAAAAGTGCTGTGTAAAATTATTAAGCAAAAAATAGCGCCAAGTAATGAAACTTGACGCTATTTTTATGACGAGCACTACTGCTTAAATGTTAGCCATCAAACATTGCGCTAATAGATTCTTCATTATTAATACGGCGTAGGCTTTCAGCCAGCATCGGCGCGATGCTTACTTGACGAATTTTGCTACAAGCTTTTGCTGCGTCAGACAATGGAATCGTATCAGTCACAACCAGCTCATCTAACGCAGATTCACTGATGTTTTTCAATGCATTACCAGATAGAACAGGGTGAGTAATGTAAGCTAAGACGCGACGTGCGCCATTGGCTTTTAATGCTTCCGCTGCTTTACATAGTGTGCCTGCAGTATCGACCATATCATCAACGATAACGCAATCGCGGTCACGAACGTCGCCGATGATGTGCATCACTTGTGATTCGTTGGCACGAGCACGGCGCTTATCAATAATTGCCATGTCGGTATCACCCAACTGCTTGGCCATGGCGCGTGCACGCACAACACCACCAACATCAGGTGAAACAACCATGATGTTGTCATAATCTTGTTTTTGTAGGTCGTTCAATAGCACAGGCGTGCCGTAGATGTTGTCTACAGGAATATCGAAGAAACCTTGAATTTGATCTGAGTGCAAATCAACAGTCATTACGCGGTCGATACTGACGATGTTTAGCATGTCAGCGACGACTTTAGCAGAGATAGGTACACGAGCTGAGCGTGGACGACGATCTTGACGAGCATAACCAAAATAAGGCATGACAGCCGTGATGCGACCAGCACTAGAGCGACGCAAGGCGTCAGCCATCATCATGATTTCCATCAAGTTGTCATTGGTCGGTGCACAAGTAGGCTGCATGATAAACACGTCTTTACCGCGCACGTGCTCTTTGATTTCCACGGCAATTTCGCCATCAGAAAAACGCGTGATGTCAGCTTTACCAAGAGGTATGTGAAGATGATCGGCTACGGTTTTTGCTAATTCTGGGTGGGCATTGCCCGTAAAAATCGCCAAATAAGGCATGACAGAAGTCCTATTGATTGACTCAAGCAGAGACCGCTAAGCAGTGTCAAACTGCTCAAATTCAGAAAAGAGTGGTGAAAAGTTTTGATGACTACTATTACAGTAAAAAATGGCAGGGGTAGCTGGACTCGAACCAACGGATGTCAGGATCAAAACCTGATGCCTTACCAACTTGGCTATACCCCTGTAATGTCTAGGCTGTGTACGTCCGATTTCTAGCAGTAACTTTTAATAATTGTCACTTCTAGAATGGCGTTACGACCTTTCAGTTATCTACAAAACGGATGAACCGTTTGATATCTAACTTTTCCCTAGCGGCGTTCATTGCGAACTATACCGAAACTGGGATGGCGTTGTCAATGGTAATACGATAAGTGACGATTTATAATTCACTTATAATGTATACATATCAAACACTTCGAACTTAAAAATGGCAGGGGTAGCTGGACTCGAACCAACGGATGTCAGGATCAAAACCTGATGCCTTACCAACTTGGCTATACCCCTATTGAGGCGACCTATTATAAGTAAATTTTCAGATTTTGCAAGTCATTTGCGCCTTTTTATGGCTTTTATTCGTAATGAGGTGGTTTTGGTAAGTAAGTGCCGAAAATTGAAGTGTTAATCAAAGTGATCATAGGGTTGTGTGAATGGGTTTTAGTAGGGTGAATCTGGTGCGTAATTCTTGATATATATGTACTTTTGGCGTAATGGAAATACTCTAGGGGTATCAGCTATAATGTGGTTTAGGAAAAATCTCTAAACTCAAGTTCTATAATTTCCAAGGTAGCTTACAATAGAAAGTAACTAAATAAAGTTATATAAATAGCCAGTAAGGAATGTTTTTTTGGGTATAAAACAGTGGTTCATTAAACCAACACCGAAGCAGTTTGTTTATACAAGCTTTATCTATGCAATAGTATTTCCAGTGATAGGGCTTTTTATTGCTTCTCCCATAATGGCATCATTCATGTTGCTATTTTTTATATTCTTTGCTTTTGGCACGATGAAGTATTTAAAACCTATTGTTCCAAGGCAATACTACACTAACCTCATTGGTGCTGTACCATTTCTTATTATTTTAATTTTTTTCTTACACTCAACGATTTCTTTCACCGAGATTGTCGAAAATAAGAGCGGTCTTGAGCAAGTACACGGAATTGTTCCAAACGAGCCACTTAACCGCCGAGTAGGTAAAAATAGCTCGTCGTCATTGTTCATTAATGAGATCCGTCTGCACTGTGAATATAATGAGAGAAATAGCTGTAGTAAAGCCTATGATTATTCTGGACAGATCGCTGATATCCTCTATCAACCAGATACATGGATTGGCAATGTTGTATATGAAATCAGCGTTGATGACAAAAAGGTATACAGATATGAAGATCAGCTTGCTTATTTTAAGTTAGAACAGCGTATAGAACGTCGTCAATGGTTTTTAACGTTTATGCTATTTGGTATTCCTAGCTTTTGGTTCTACAGGCAAGATAAGCGGCTTCGTAAAAACACGCCCAAAATGACAGTCGAACAAGAGTTAAGTAAAGCTAAAGACTTAGCCTCTAACAAGGTAGGTTGTGTTGGAATAATTGTAGGTCTAGTAATTATTACTATCGCTATCTGTGCTGTGCTAGGAGGCCTCATATATCTTGCAGTTCATGAATTTGGCCTAGCAGCACTGTGTATTGGTATAGCTGTAATATGCTGGGCATTATTAATTATATTATATAAGCCAAGCTCAGAATTGTAAAAAATGGCCAGCTATAAACTTCCCACCACATATCCTTTACAGGGTGCTTCCGCAACCCACTTTGCCAAAAGTACTTTGTCAGTAGCCACGCTTGCATCCAATGGCAAAAACACTGCGCTACCAGAGCCAGTCATTCGTGCTGTGCTCATTGCTTGCGTCTCTAACCCTTGCAAGTAAAGCAAAGCCTCTTTAACAGCAGGTGCGAGGCTCGTCACCACTGGCGTAAAAACATTGTGATAGGGCGCAGTGAGCGTTTGTACATAATCAGCGTATTGGTTTTGAATGGTTTCAATCGATAGGGGCGTGATGCCTCGCTCTAGTTTTGGATGAGCGAAAAGTGTGGCAGTGTTGACGTGTGCATCAGGTGTCAGAATCAAATATTGCTGCTCTGGTAAATCAATCGCTGTCAGTTCATCACCAATACCCATCGCAATCGCATCTTGGCCAAAGATAAATATGGGCACATCAGCGCCCACTTTTGCACCGATTTTTATAAGCTCGTCACAAGTAAAGCCAAGCTGCCAAATCTCATTTAATACCAATACGGTGGTGGCAGCATTAGAGGAGCCACCACCCAATCCTGCGCCCATTGGTAAATGTTTATCTAAAGTGACATTCACTGATGCTAACTGCTTAGGTAGCTTGTCAGATAGTACTGAAGCAGCTAATAATGCGTATGCTGCTTTAAAAATGAGATTGTCTTCTATGCTGGTCGTTATCGCTTCTGCGCCATTTAGTGATAGTAATTGATGGCAAAGATTCGTAGCTTCTAACGTGTTATCGCTAGTATCAATGACGACACCACTGTCTATTGAAAAATGTAAATAATCACCCCAATCGAGCAAGCGAAAAACCGTTTGCAAATTATGATAGCCGTCAGCGCGCTTACCAGTGATATGCAAAAACAGATTAATCTTTGCAGGGGATAAGCGTGTGATAGTAGAGGCAGACGATGCGGCGATATTTTCAATCATAATGTACAGTCATAAAGTTTTCAGCCATAAACGGCTAGCTTAGTAAGCAACGGTGGCTTGATGGGTCATTACTCTAACTAGTGAGTGATGTAATGAGCGATAGGTTAGTGATTAATTGTCATCACAACCTTATTGCCTTGAGGCTGCACGGCGCTGATTTTACTCGGTAGCTTATCAGTGCCCTTATAGGTGAAGCTAGCCGTCCACTCACCGTTAACTGAGCTGATTAAGCGCTTTTGGGCATCCATTTCTGGCGCACTGTCTGAAGGTGCTGAACGACCAGATATCCAATAAGGCATTTGTGAGATAGGAGCCTGCCAGCCGGTTGCTTTTTTCAATAGAGTCTCAGGATCATTGGCTGTCAATGACCCTGTTTTTTCACTGACTAGCGTGGCGGTTTGACCATCATATTCGATATTGGTTTTACCGATACCTAGCGCGCCAATCAGCTCGATAGCAAAGCGGTCGTCTTGTTGTCCCCACGCATAAAAGGCACTACCACCTTGAGCACCTGTGGTGTCGTTAGCAGGCATCGTTACACCAATTTTGCCAGTAATATTAAAGGTCTCAAGCTTTTGTGGTTGCTCTTGTATAGTTGTGGTTGGTTGGTTGGTAGTCGCACTCGCTGTTTTTAATGACTGGCAACCAGACGTTATCACGAGCGCCGCCGCCATGGCTGTGAATAGAGTGACTTTATTAAGCTTATAAGAAGTAGTAACTACTGACATGATGTTTCCCCAATAATGAACAAATTTACAAAGATATTAGCTTAAGTGTTATTTGTTACTCAGTTATGCGTGGCTGTTAGCTTCTTATAAGTGCCTTGTAATTAAGTGCTCTGCAATCGTTGAACTGTTTTGCCTACTATCAAGATGATTTGTTGATCGTGCATCTAATACAGTTGTATGCGGTCATTAATATTGTGCTGTCCGAATGAAAAGCGTTTCTGCAAGTCTGTGAGTAGTGTCTCGACTCTTGCATTGTTGCCTAAGCCTTGATACGCACGTAGCAGTAAAGCACCTGAACGTAGCGTAGGCAACACGTCATAAGGCGTCTGTAGGTAGTCGATAACTTGCTGGTAGTTTTTGTTAGCCAGCGCATTGCTTGCTAGGATATTGAGTGCTTGTAGATGTAGCTCATTATCGTAACGTGGGTCATCATAGTGAATTTTAATGATCGCTGTCGCAAGCGCGAGACCTTGCTCAGAGCTGCGTTCGTTGGCCAGTAGTAGCTGTGCATAACTGAGCTTATAAGAGAGATTGCTAGGATCTAAAGCCTGTAAATGATTGAGCAGTGGCCGTTTTACGATATAGTCTTCTTTGTCATCGAGGAGCTGGGCACGTGCAAACAAGAGCATTTCATTATCGGGATAATTACGCGCAGCTTTCGTTAATAGGCTCAGCGCTTCGTCAGGTTTGTTTTGCTGCCATAAGATATCGGCTTGCATCACAAACGTGTCAGGTGCAAATACTTCAAAGTCTTTACGCAGCTTTTCTAAAACTGACATTGCCGCCTTAGTATTGTTATTGAGTAATTCAAATGCGACGACTTTTCTACGAGCTTCTAGCACCAAGTCTTCTTGCATGACGCCATTGAGATAGTATTTGGCTTGTTCAAATTTCTGCTGGCGCTCGGCACTGATACCGAGGTAGTAATAAGCCTGATTAAGATAAGCGGGTGTCTTTGCCAGCATATTGAGTAACTGATCGGCATTATCATATTTTTCGATATCCAAGCTTACTAATGCTGCTAATAAAGTAATCTCAGCATCATCATTGAAATGCTTATGCGCTTCAATCAATAACTCCCATGCTTTTTGGCTTTGCTTTAAGTCCAACAAATAGCGGATTTCATACAAGTATAAATTCTTACTGTCTGGATTACGCAGTCGTGCTTGGCTGACATAATTAATCACTGTCTCAGCGGTAACAATTTTGCGCAATATATCAGCCTTTAAGGTAATAAAAGGCACATAGTCTGGTTGGCGTTCTAAAGCACGGTTGATATGGATAATGGCATTTTCAGGCTCATTAAATTGGTAAAGCAAACCTGCTTTTAATACGGACAATGAAGCGTTTTGCTCGCTATCTAGCGGCTGTAGCGCGGCAAGTAATTCGCGCTTATCTTCATCATCGTTCGGATAAATACCGATAAGGATTTCGCTTAGGTCCGCTCGAGGATCGTAACGCAAAATACGATTCAATGTCTCGCCAGCTAGCAAGTAGTCGTGTGCTCGTAGTGCCAAATGCGCCACATAAAACCAAGCAGGCACGTGATCGGGGTTTTGGTCTTGCCATGTTTTGGCAAACTGTAATGAATCCTCGACCCGTTCGTTACGCAAAGACAAACTAAGCGCACGCTCAAAAACTGCCGTTGCATCCTCTTTAAAAGATTGCTGCTTGTAGATAGTAATCGCGCGCTTTTTGTCATCACGATCTGCTGAAAACTCCGCATCTAGCAGCGCATATAAACTTGGCTCTTCGAGCTCAGGTTGCCATAGGCTTGCTGGGGCTAGGCCATTAATATTGGCAACCTTTCCTGTGGGCTGTATGCTTGTGTGAATAGTTGTTGTAGTATGACTCGTCGCATTGTTATCCGATGCATTGTTGCTGTATGCGTTGTCGTCTATGATAGCTGCTGATACGCTAGGTCCAGTGGTCTGTAATAAGACGTTGGAAGGGTTTGCGTATACAGGAGAAGATCCTAGGCACAGACAGACGGCCAACGATAATGTTAGCTTATAGTGTTGCCATAGACGTTCAATAATGTCATGCCATAAAGCATGAAGATTCGATTGGGCGTCATGCGCAAGTTTTGATCGAAGTAATGACCCGAAAAAAATCATAGATAACCGTATTTGCCCATTATTTATCTATATAGATAAGTAAGCTATGTTTTAATTATTTTAAACTGAATGCTGGTAACGAATACCCATAACGAACATTATAAGAGTAGATAGCTGGTATAAACAATAGTGACCGTGTTACTCGGACAGTGGCATTAACTATTCTAACAATAGCTGTTGCGGGAAGGCGTGATTCTCTGACTATTTATGCCGATAATTCGCTATCAATATTGGTCAGAATATTATGAAAATATAACAAGTTAATGCAAAGTAAGCGAATAGTTTGTAAGCATTTTTTAAACATTTGCTCAAATTCGAACATTGGCTTTACCAATCGTATGAGTAGTTGATTTGTGACATACGCGCCCAGATACAAGCAAATAGTTATCATCGGTAGGCGAGTGTTAATTAAAGCTGGCAATAATGATATAATAAACGGTTTTCAGATTATTTCTTTTAACGCTGTCGTCCAAAACTGTCTTTTAAAAATAATAAGATAGAGCGGCTGGCAGATGAGCATCATTTTTATGGTCTATCAATAATGAGATTAGTGGTCATTGGGGTCAATCACAAAACTGCACCAGTCGCTCTACGAGAGCGCTTGGCGCTAGTAGGTGACGATGTGAATGTCGCGCTCAAACAGTTAGAAGCATTCACAGATGGCAGTGTGATTGTCTCTACCTGTAACCGGACCGAGATTTATGCCCTTGTACCACAAACCTTAGTGTCGCAAAACTCACCATTACCGTCGTCAAATTTAACATCGTCGTTAGATTCACAATTATCAGAACCCCAAACGGCAGAGTCTACTGGGCAGGAAGTGGCTAGTAATGCTTTTACCAGTAGTAGCAAGCTCTCATCTGCTACTATCAGTGCTCATATTATCAAAATCAAAAGCTGGCTGGCCACATTCAAGCAACTGTCACTATCTGAAATTGACTCATATCTTTATGTGCATCGTGATACGCATGCTTTGACCCACTGGCTCAGAGTTGCTGCAGGGTTAGACTCTATGATATTGGGTGAGCCGCAGATACTTGGTCAAATCAAGCGCTCGGTACATCTCGCACAAGAGCAAAAAGTATTGAGTAATCAGCTCGGCTGGGTCGTCGATCAAGTGTTTGCAGCTGCCAAGCGTGTACGTAATGAGACCAAAGTAGGTGCACAAGCGGTATCGCTCAGCTTTGCAGCGGCCAAACTCGTCACGCAAATATTTGATGATTTGCCTAGCCGCACTCTATTGGTTGTGGCAGCAGGCGAGATGAATAGATTGGTCGCGACGCACATTGCGGGGCTTGGGGTCGGGCGGGTTATCATTTGCAATCGTAATCCTGAACGAGCGGAAGCGTTAGCGGCTGAGCTGCGCAATCCTAATCGCCGTGTGGAAGTCAGAACACTGCAAGAGCTACCCCAAGTGTTGGCAGAGGCTGATATTGTCAGTAGCTGTAGCGGTAGTATGGATTTATTGATTGATAAAACCATGACGTTGCAGGCGCTCAAGCGTCGCCGCTATCAGCCAATGTTGATGATTGACTTAGCAGTACCGCGCGATATTGACTCTACCATTAGCCGTATAGATGATATCTATCTGTATTCTGTCGACGATCTGCAGCACGTGATTGCTGGTAACATCGAGCAGCGCAGACAAGCAGCCGTAGATGCGGAGCTACTGGTCAGCCAACTTGTCGTTGAGATGGATCGTAGTTTTCAAGTGCGCCAAGTCGGTAAAGATATAGAGCAGTACCGTGCACGTACTCAGGATCAAGTAGATAAACTCCTGCATGACTCTATCGCTCAGTTACAGCAGAGTGATGCCAGTCCTGAAGATATCCTCACCGAGCTGTCACGCCGTCTGACCCAGAAACTCACACATGCACCATCGAAGCTGATGCGTAAGGCTGCCCGTGAAGGTGACAGCGAGCTGTTAGACTTTGTGGTAGCAGGCTTGAACGAGTCACATCGCGGCCGTCGATAGTCGCTATTCCTTTATCAAAAAATCATAGATTCGCCAGTGCATGCATTGCGCGAACATATCGTTGTCAACCTGCATTATCAGTGCTAATATCGAGCTGTCATAAGCATATTAAGCGATGATAATCTGTCGAGATACGCTAGCCATTATTCTATAAAAGCCTTAATGCATTTATGCTGGCTCAGTATCTATTCATGTCACCCATCATCCGCAACCACTGTAATGAGTCTACCGCTGCGTAGCATTTATATCGGTGCATATGTTTTGTGCGATTTCGTCCCAAGTTAATAAAATCAATGCATGCAAGACACAATCATCAACGGCAATAGCACTAGGATAAAGCGCTATATCGTCAACCCTGCGTCGTACTCTCGATTATTACTCGATATTATATCCAAATGAATATTAGCTATAGTAGTCTCTAGCGACAGTGCTATTTCACTATAAAAGTATTACTGCTTTAACCTCACTTGAAGTATTAAACATACATCTACACTCGGTTGCCTTGTACTACTTTTAAATTGAATCAACTATAGTCTCTAGCAATAGTGCTATTTCACTACAAATAGTATTTGGCTAGGTTGGCATTTAGATTTTTGCACTTAGATTTTTGCACTTAGATTTTAGTATCTGCATTTTAGTATTGAGGTTTTAGTGTCTGGAGCTTGCTGTAGCCACTATTTAAGAATTATTAAATCATCTAACAATAAACTAGGAGCGCCCTATGACTGCATTACGTCAAGATATTGATCCAAACGGCTTATTAGAATACTCAGTGGTCTATACTGACCGCGCCCTCAATCACATGTCAAAAGTCTTTCAACAAGTGATGAACGACCTATCTAGCGACCTAAAATCAGTCTATAACGCTGACGCAGTCGTGATTGTACCGGGTGCTGGTACCTATGGTATGGAAGCGGTGGCGCGTCAACTGGCAAACGATGAAGATTGCCTAATTATCCGTAATGGTTGGTTTAGCTATCGTTGGTCGCAAATCCTAGAAAAAGGCAAAATTGCCAAATCGACTACGGTCTTGACTGCTCATCGTGTAGAGGGCGATTCTCCAAAGCCGTTTTCACCTGTCGATATCGATGAAGCGGTTGCGAAAATTAAAGCAGAAAAACCAGCAGTGGTATTTGCTCCGCATGTCGAAACCTCATCAGGAATCATTCTATCAGCGGACTATATTAAAGCTTTGAGCGCTGCCGTGCATAGCGTTGGTGGTTTATTGGTTATCGACTGTATCGCATCAGGTTGTGTTTGGTTGGATATGCAAGATTTGGGGATTGATGTTCTTATCAGCGCGCCACAAAAAGGCTGGAGTAGTACGCCGTGTGCTGGTTTGGTGATGCTAAGCGATGCTGCCATCAAAAAAGTAGACAGTACAGAGTCTGATAGCTTCAGCTTAGATTTAAAGCAGTGGTTAAACATCATGCGTGCTTATGAGAATGGCGGTCATGCTTATCATGCGACTATGCCAACGGACAGCTTGCGTCAGTTCCGCGATACTATTTTAGAAGCTAAAAAAGTTGGCTTCGATACATTGTGTGATGCACAGTGGGAGCTAGGCAACCGTATTCGTCAAGTCTTTGCCGACAAAGGTATCGAGAGCGTGGCAGCCAAAGGTTTTGAAGCACCAGGTGTTGTTGTGGTTTATACCGACCGTGATGATATGCATAAAGGCAGCGCCTTTGCGGCCGCAGGTATGCAGATTGCTTCTGGCGTACCGCTAAAAGTGGGTGAGCCTGATAACTTTAAGACTTTTCGCTTAGGTCTGTTCGGTCTAGATAAATTAACTGATATTGACGGTGCAGTCACACGTTTTGAGTCAGCACTTGATAAAGTATTGGCTAAATAAGCCCAAATAATACTTTGTTTTTTAGATAAGAAAAATACTGAGCCACAGAATAATACTGGGTTCAGTATTTTTTTACCTTTTTATTATATTTTATAATATAATGTATTTATGTAAAATAAAATATAAGACTGAGTAAGCAATATGAGTATACAAATTGACTGGCAGGCCTTTACACCAATCTCCTTAGTGGGTGGCCTAATACTAGGTCTGGCGACGGTCATACTGCTACTGGGTATGGGGCGTATTGCTGGCATTAGTGGCATATTTTCAAGCTTGCTGAAGCCCAAGCGTGTTGAAATGTGGCAGGTATTGTTCATCGTTGGTCTGGTTGTCTCGCCAGTATTGTACAGTCTTGGAAAGCCACTACCTGATATAGATATCAGCACTTCTTTGCCATTGTTGATTGGTGCGGGGTTATTGGTCGGTTTTGGGACGCGCTTGGGATCTGGTTGTACCAGTGGCCATGGTATCTGTGGTAATGCCCGCTTGTCTCCACGCTCGATGGCAGCGACGGCGACCTTTATGTTCTTTGGTATTGTGACGGTTTATCTTGGTCGACATGTTTTAGGTTTGATTTAAAAAAATCGTGCCAATACGGCGTTGAGTACTGTTTATAGCAGCTTGAATTAACATATTAGGTGTGAGAAAAAACATGCTAAAAAATATAATTGGATTGTTGGCAGGGGTACTATTTGGTTTTGGGCTGTTGATATCTGGTATGACCGATCCTGTGAAGGTCCAAGGGTTTTTGGACGTATTTGGCGCATGGGATATTTCCCTCGCATTGGTCATGGGTGGTGGATTAATCGTGGCAATCGTTGGTGTGCAATTGGCCAAGCGTCAGCAGACGAGCTGGATCGGCACATTGATAGAGATGCCAAGCAAAACCGTTATTAATAAAAAACTCCTTATCGGCGCGATGCTGTTTGGTATTGGTTGGGGACTAGTCGGTATTTGCCCAGGGCCAGGAATCGTACTGCTTGGAACGGGGCAATGGCAAGCGTATGTATTCATCCCTGCCATGATAGTTGGCATGTTGGTTTATCAATGGGTGGAGCCAAAACTTGGTTAGAGCGCTCACAAAAAAGGGTCAGCCTAATATGATCAAGCTGACCCTTTCTATATTTCTATAAAAGACGTTTCACGTTATAAAAGTATTTTACACTTTCAGAAGCCCTATTTCGTACTGACTGTGACTTTTGGGGTTTCGTGTGCCAATGATTTGGCCGCTTGTCGCAGTTCAAACTTCTGAACTTTACCAGTACTGGTTTTAGGTATTTCAGCAAAGATAATATATTTGGGTACTTTAAATCCTGCTAAATGCTGCTTGCAATGCGCCATCACGGTATCGCGCTGCAAGGTGCTACCAGCATGAATCTCGATAAAGGCAACAGGCACTTCGCCCCATTTTTCATGTGGTGCAGCGACCACGGCGCAGCTTTGAATCTCAGGCATTTTATATAGGATGTTTTCGACCTCGATACTAGAGATGTTTTCACCACCTGAGATGATGATGTCTTTAAGCCTGTCCATGATTTTGATATAACCATCAGCGTATTTGACGCCTAAATCACCCGTGCGAAACCAGCCATCAGCAAAGGCCGCTTCGGTGGCTTTACGACTTTTGAGATAGCCTTTCATCACCATATTACCACGTAGTGCCAACTCGCCCATTTCTTCGCCATCAGCCGCGACAGGTTCAGTCGTGCCTTGTTTAAACACCTCAAACCCAGTCATTAAGTGTGAAGTCACACCTTGTCGTGATTTCTTTTGTGCACGTACAGTGACATCCAGATCGTCCCATTCTGTTTGCTCGGCACAGAGCGTCACTGGCCCATATACTTCGGTGAGACCATAGACATGAGAGATGTGAAAACCCATGGCTTCCATTGCGGCTAGCATAGTCTCAGATGGCGGCGCACCAGCGACCCAGCCATTGACTTTGTGGGTAATCGCCTCTTTGTATTCAGACTTACCGCCTGCAATCATATTGTGTACCACAGGCGCTGAGCAATAATGGCTGACTTTGTACTTAGCAATCAGTTGTAAAATCAAATCCGCATCAATATTACGTAAGCAGACGTTGATACCGGCACGCTCAGCGATGGTCCATGGAAAGCACCAACCGTTACAGTGAAATAATGGCAGCGTCCAGAGATACATAGGATGCTTCGGTAGATCCCAATCTAGGATATTGGACACAGCATTGAGCGTGGCACCGCGATGGTGGTAGACCACACCTTTGGGTTTGCCTGTGGTGCCAGAAGTATAATTCAGCGCAATCGCATCCCATTCGTCTGATGGTTTTTCCCAGTTATCCAAATTGTCTGAACTGGCAACCAATTCCTCATAACTCATTTGCCCAAATCTATCGACTTTGAGTGCTGCATCTGTTGAATGAATAACAATTAGGTTGGGAAAGGTTTCATCGATAATCTCGGCATATTCAGCAAACTCACTGTCCAAAACCAGAACTTTGGCTTCTGAATGTTGTAGACAAAAGGTGAGGGCGTTGATATCGAGTCGGGTATTCAATGTACAGAGTACACCACCTGACATCGGCACACCAAAGGCACATTCAATCATCGCTGGCGTGTTCGGCATCATCACTGCCACGGTATCGTTTTTATCAATGCCCAGTTTGCGTAGCCCATCGGCTAACTGCCTGCAACGATTATAGGTTTGTTGCCACGTTTGGGTGAAGTTATTATATTTTAGGTCGTCATAAATGATGGCAGTCTTGTCAGGGTAAACCTGCGCACTGCGAATGATAAAATCAATGGGGGTAAGCGGTTGATGGTTGGCTGTATTTTTGCCAAGACCAGTATGGAAGTCTGTCATTGTGATAATCCTTTATCATATATTTGAGATTTTCTGAGGTAATACCTTAGCCGATCGACTTTATCAGGGCATGTCATCAATTGGAAGTATTTGTATTTTTACCCTTATAATCTAATCGATTAATCCAGTCGATGCTACGTCTTAATACCTAATTATTATAGACAGTCGTCATTGATAATTGGACTGGTTTTGTCGTGTTTGTTTAACCGCATACTAGGAAGTCAGTTACTAGGCAGAGCCATTTGGTATGGTAATGAATAAACGTCCACTCATCAGTCGTTTGTCTGCGTAGCTGATGATAATAGCGGTGTGGTACGATACCAGTAACGTTAAACCCCGCAAGCCATTCATAAGGAAAATGATATGACCGCCAGCCGCACTGCCGCGCCGATTGAAACTGCCACTACCAATGAACACTACCCGCATTTATTTGAGCCACTTGATTTGGGTTTTACTACGCTCAAAAATCGTCTAGTGATGGGCTCTATGCATACAGGTCTTGAAGATCGTTTTTATAATTACGGCAAGTTGGCAGCATATTTCGAAGAGCGTGCCAAAGGCGGTGTGGCGATGATGATCACTGGTGGTATTTCGCCCAATCGCGAAGGGTGGTTGCTCCCTGCGGGCGGTACCATGAATACAAAAGCCGACGTCATCAATCACCAACGCGTGACCCGTGCTGTGCATAAACATGACAGCAAACTCATCATGCAAATCTTACATAGTGGTCGCTACGGTTATCATCCCTTTGTACTGTCATCAAGCCCGATTAAATCGCCAATCTCACCATTTAAACCGCGCAAGATGAGTATTAAAAACATCGAGCAGACGGTAAAAGACTATGCCCGTTCAGCCAAGCTTGCTAAGCAGGCAGGATATGACGGTGTCGAAATCATGGGGTCAGAAGGGTATCTGCTGAACCAGTTTTTATCGCGTCATGTCAACAAGCGTAAAGACGTTTATGGTGGTGACATCGAAGGCCGTATGAAGTTCGCTGTTGACGTGGTTAAAGCGGTTCGTGCTGCTGCCGGTGAAGATTTTATTATTCTATTCCGCCTGTCAGTGATTGATTTGGTCAAAGATGGCAACGTCATGGATGAAGTCATCACGGTGGCTCAAGCGCTAGAAGAAGCGGGCGTAACCATCATGAATACGGGTATCGGCTGGCATGAAGCACGTGTCCCGACCATTGTGACGAGCGTACCACGTGCTGCGTTTGTTGACTTCACTGCTGAAATTAAAAAGCACATCAATATTCCTATGATGGCAGCAAACCGTATCAATATGCCAGAAACGGCTGAAGAAATCGTCGCGACTGGTCAAGCTGATATGATTCAAATGGCACGTCCATTCTTAGCTGATGCACATTGGGTTAATAAAGCCAAAAATGGTCAAGCAGACCGTATCAATACTTGTATCGCCTGTAACCAAGCCTGCCTAGATCATACCTTTGAAAACAAACGTTCAACTTGTTTGGTCAATCCACAAGCCTGTTATGAGACTGAATTGGTCTATAAGAAAGCGAAGAAACCTAAGAAAGTTGCTGTCATCGGTGGCGGTGTTGCGGGTATGTCAGCCGCTCATGTGGCTGCACTGCGCGGTCATGATGTGACCTTGTTTGAAGCCAAAGACGTGTTGGGCGGTCAGTTCAACTATGCCAAAGTCATCCCTGGTAAAGAAGAATTCTTTGAAACCATTCGCTACTATATTAATGAGCTTGAGCACTTGGGTGTCAACGTAAAACTGAATACCAAAGTCGATAAAGATATGCTTGAAAAAGCCAAATTCCACCATGTCATCGTTGCAACAGGTGTCGTGCCTAGAAGTTTGGCAGGTAAGCTTGAAGGTGCAGATTTACCACAAGTGATGAGCTACGCTGAGCTACTATCTGGTGAAAAATCAGTTGGCAATACCGTCGCCGTCATCGGTGCTGGTGGTATTGGTTTTGATGTCAGTGAATATCTCACCGCCAAACATGGTCAGCCACTTGATGAGCTAGATCCTGAGACGTTGAAAGATCCAAGCTATCGTCCAAAAGCCCAGTCAATTAGTGAGTGGCGTGAAGAGTGGGGCGTGACCAACGATATCAACTATCAAACGGATGGTGGCCTTGTTAAGCCTGAGGCCATTAAGCCTGTTCGCCAAGTCTATCTCATGCAGCGTAGTAAAGGTCGTCTAGGCAGTGGATTGAATAAAACCTCTGGTTGGGTGCATCGTGCTCATATCAAATCACACGGCGTCATCCAAGTCGCGGGTGTACAGTATGACAAAATTACCAATGAAGGTATTTGGGTGACCAATGGCCAAGGTCAAAGCCAGCTACTACGTGTCGATAGCGTCGTGGTCTGTGCGGGTCAAGAGTCCGTAGTAGAGCTGATGCCAAATGTCGGTGATGCGCCAGACGCGCAATATCATCTAATCGGTGGCGCAAAACTGGCCGCTGAATTGGATGCCAAACGTGCGATTCGTGATGGGGCTGAGGTTGCAGTGCAGATTTAAACGATTGATTTAAAATCAGTGTCTAAGACTAGAAGACGGCAGGGGAGTGGTTCCTTGCCGTCTTTTTTATTTAGAGCTTAAATATAGCTCAAGGTTTTTATTTTAATTGAGATAGAAATTAGCCTATTGTTGCTTCGAAGTTTGAAAACCTAACTCACCTCACGTTCTAATATAATACCGTCAAAATACCCTCGCATACCACAATGCAGCCTTCTATATTGATCATCCATATCTCTTAATAATAATTGAGTCTGGCTCTTATAAGTTGCTGGATATAAACGCAGCTCAACGTTTTTATCTGGCTGATCATCATTGATGACCCAATGGTTTTCTGACCAGATGGCTTTACTCTCTCCCAAATCACAGGTATGAGCATTGGTAAAAATCAAAACGCCCTCGATAATAGAAAGATAAGGTTTGTTAGCGACACTATGAACCGATACGGTGTTTGTTGCCTCTCCTGAATCCTCCCATTGCTGAGTGTCTGAATTATATATTGAGATTTGAGATTTTTGAGAAAACTCACCGAATGCATTTTTGCTCGGTAAATCAGAAGGACTTAATTCATCTGAAAAATTCCAAGCCACACCGTAATTGGTTTGCTCTTCGATATATTCTTTATACTCACGTATCAGACACTCTTCATTTTTACAGGTATTACGCTGAAACGTAAGCCATGTGCTTTGATTAGCAATGAGCCTATCTTTAGAAGCTTTGCTGTCTTCATAGTCAGAAGAGGTGGCAAGATTGCTTTTATATTTTTTTGCCATTGTGTCATCAAGCTTAGAAATCTCAGGACTGTCGCAAACGGTTTTTTCTACCCAGCTAGCAGCTTTATTGCAATCAAAACTCGCTGCATTTGCAGGCGTATATAGTAAGCAAGTGCTTAAAATACTTATTGTCGCTAAGAGTAGATTTTTCATAGGGTTCTCATTGCTTTTGGCTAGTAGGTGTTTTATACAGGATTTGATATTTAGTCTGGATACCTCATAAAATCTTTCTTAAAAATAAACATAAGTGTATCATTATGGCTATTTAATATCTTAAAGCAGACATCTATGAGAAAAAACGAGTTTCTATTCGGTGATGTGACATTTAAATGGGGTGATAAGTTATCTGATATAAAAGCTCAGCTTCCTGAAAAAGATACGGTAACGCGCTCTTATGAAGAAAGTTATATGCCTAAGATAGTAACTATAAGACTAGCTAATTTTTGGTCTCTCAACATTGCCTCCTGTCATTTTAGTGCAACAGATGATGACCGATTGATTGATTCAATATGGATCAATATCCCAGCACAACTATTTAATAGGCAACAGGTTATTAAAAAACTTATAGCGTATTTAGGACCGGGGTCAAACTATTCCTCTGATAGCCATTACTATAGTGATAATGTAGTAGAGCATTGTGAATGGGAGTTTGATAACTGTGTCATTGGCGTTAGCATGTATGGCGGTGTACGAGAGAAAGATAACGAAAAAATTATTGGCTCTCTGTCTATATCGTTAAGTGATATAGATCTTTTAGATTCATTGTACTCAAAGCCCATACGTGATTTGGAGTCTGAAATGGCTGATCAGGTTGATATTAGTACTATTGAGTCTTTTCAGACAAAGCAAGCACAAAGTATGCCTCGGTCAAGAGAAAGAGAAGAGTTCCCAAACCATCCTGCTGCTTTCGTCATCCGAGCATTCGATGGATTGTACAAAGGCGCACTATTTCAAACACCATTAGCGGTCCAATCGGTCATCACGCAGTCTGAAGTTTGTACGTGGCAATCTACGATAGGTGACTATTATTTATCGAACTACTGGCAAACGGTACAACTAGAGAATGATATTTTTTCTAAGTGGACCAATCTATTACCTACTAAGTCTGCTGGCGTCTGCTATGTTTCGATAGGAGGTCTGCTGATCGTTGATGAAGATAGTAGACCCGAGACCAAGATATTTGTGAAACATATCGAAAAAATAATTGAGTCTAATATGGAGTATCACGAAGCATATGACTGTTAAGTTACCTAAGATAGTATTTCGTTAATTACTATCTATTCACTCAAGCTATCTTCAAGATCGCCCAATGTGAAACCCGTTTCTTGAGTGCTGTAGATAGTGATGCCAGTATCATCGATTTTATCATTCATGACCAATCTACCAATGCGATTGCTTGCTTCTTGATTGCCTTGATCAGCTGCTTTTTTGTACCACTCAAAAGCTTTATCATAATCTTGCGGCACACCATAACCGTTCTCATAAAGACCACCGATGTTAAGTTGTGCTAAATCTAGATCTTGAGCAGCAGCTTTTTTGTACCAATCCAATGCTTTGGTATAGCTTTGCGTCACGCCTCTACCAAAGTAGTACATCGTACCAATATTTCCTTGAGCGTCAAAAGACCCACTGTTAGCTGCTAACACATACCACTCCATTGCTTTTTGATAATTTTGCTCAACACCAATACCTTCATAATACATGACGCCTATACGATATTGAGCATCGGTGTCGCCTTGGTTAGCAGCTTTTTGAAACCATTCAAATGTCTTTAGATAATTTTTCTCAACAGCAATACCTTCATGATACATAACACCGAGATTGAATTGAGCTTCAGCGTAGCCTTGGTTGGCAGCTTTTTGAAACAGATCAAAAGCTTTTTCATAGTTCTGAGGAACTGAGTCACCATCATAGTAGGCTACTCCAAGTTCATATATTTCAGCAGCAGTGTTTTGATTGGAAAGTATCTCTGTATTTGATGATTCTGCTGAGCAAGCAGCAGTTATTAAGCTACTGGATAGCACTGTCGCTAGTAATAAAGATTGAATTAAAGGTATGATTCTTCTTTGATACATCAAAAATCCTTTTGTTAATTGTTATAGCTATTAAGTTTTAGGGAATAATATTAATTATTCAATTTTATAGTACTAGGATTATTATATTGTTTTTCATCCAAGTCATAGCAAGGTAGACTATAGTCATATAATAGTTCTACTAACGTGCGAACTTCAGTAGAACTATATTCGATATCTTTCTGCATATCGGTCGTATATAGAAGAATAGTTGCTTTATCATTACATAAGATGCGCATATTTTCAGCTGTCTCATTAGATTTTCCTACAGTCAAAGATGTATAGCTATCATTGTCAATACTATCCGTCACATCTATCCAACCTCTTTTGAGAAGATTATGCTCTAACCTTAATAGTCTATCTTTATTAAAGTTGTAGCCATAATAATAAGAATAAAACCAGACTTCGCGGTTGGTATAGTCATAATCACTTTCATCAAAGTTTAGAAAATCTGCGATATTATTCAGTTCAGATATTAACCAACTTTCCTTTGCAGTTAATTCTTGTTGGTATATTTCAAGCTCTTTATCTGGCTTTAAGTCTACAGTCCATATAAATAAAATAATAACGAATGCAATCAGTGAAATATCAGATAACTTATATTCTTTACCTCTTATTTTCACTGATTACTTTCCTGTATATTCTATTCTATTTTTTGCAGCGTTATACTTCATACCCTTTGCCAATTCCATATTCGAAGATCCTTTGCTAGAACCAATAGAAGAGTTGCCATTAGAACCTTTAATAACTAAGCCTTTACTAACACCACCACTAACTGCTACAGTTTTACCATCATGCGTGGTTTCAATAGCAGCAGTCGCTGGACCAACTTCAATGGAATATGAATGTCCTTGACCTGATAGTATGGCATCAGTAGCGCTGGCATCACCTTTAATATTACTACTTATGATACGTCCAACCCCTACCTGAACACTAATGGATGGTGCTTTATTAGTATTAACATTTGCGTTTGCGGTTACGGGTTCATATACTTTCCCGTTATGAGCATTTACAGACATTCCTATATCAATACCAAAATGTTTGACACCCGCACCACCTGAGATATATACAAAGTCTACTTTTGATCTTTGGCCGAATCGCAGCATAGCAGTTGCTGCTGATGCCTTAGTTCTCTCGGGGAAATCCTTAAATCCAGCTTCTATAATACCAAGATTTACTGTCATTGCCTCTTGAGTATACTTGGCAACTTCAACTGTCTCCTTAGCTAATTTACCAGCTCTTCTTTCGTAGCTTTTAGCAGTCGAATGTACACTGTTAGACATGCTTTGACCAATTTCATCTGCAAGTGCAATCGCTATGTTTTTATTTCCGTTTTGTTTATACCAAGGTAGATTAGGGTTAACACCGTTGTTCTTAGGTGCTGTTCTATTAGGCATCATCCGATTCATATCGGGATCCCACTTCATGTTTGGGTTAGAGAGATTATAGTTTCCAAATCCTGATGTACTTGCTGATAAATTGCTTGGTTTATCTGCTAAATCATAGCTACCTAAATAATCTCCTTCGTTATTGTATTCATCGACTGCAGTATTGCTAGAGTTGTCTTCTGAAGCATAACTACCTAAATAACCGCCTTCATTACTGAACTCTATAAATTCAATAGCAAAATGAACTTCTTCAGGTTCCTCTTCATTACCTTCTACAAACGAATCACTCATATCCGGCTTCGCAAACTGCAAAGGTTCTGCCTGTGCAACACTACCTACATCAAAACCCGATTCAGAAAACGCTTGTTGACTAGCAATCAGCTTGGAGCCGCAGCTGGTCATATCACCTGCACGGGCAACAGGCGCACCATCCACTATATAGGACGGGTCACCAGTGATAATAGTGACAACCTTTTTGCATTTCTTACAGACGACCTTATCCCCTTGACGAGCGATAGGAATGCCATAATGAGTGGTTTGCGGAGAGCCAGTGATGACCGTACCGCCATGCGTGGTCTTTGCGCCAACTGTGATATAGGCTGCCATAGTGCTACCTTGCTTGAATGACCAAAGTTTAGACTCTTATAGCGAATCTATTATTTGCATGACATTATAGAGGGCTAAAGCATTTAATATCAAACTTAAGTTCATCAGGAAATGTAATGTATATAGCAAGCTTGGTCGATGCACAGGACAGAAGCGTTCAAACGATTGAATTTGCTAAAGGTTCGGCTATTTTGCCCAGCATAAAAAACGAGCAAAAAATCTAACCTTCCATCTCACCACTCAACCACTCAGATACGTCATTCACTTGCGCTGCCAATTCAGGTTGCGCTGTGCCTAGTTCATCGAGCTTAGTTTTTACGTCACTGCGGTTATATTTACTATCAGTCAGAGTCTCTTTTAACAGCTCAATCAACTCAACATTTAGCGCATCAGAGAAGATAACGACTTCACGAATCACCGCTTGCTTTACATCAAGATGCAAATCGATAATGCCCCAATCAAAGCGTGTCTCGATATGATGGGTAAACTCAGGGGTCTTGCCAAAACGCCAATCCCAATCTGCCATTTGCTGATAGTATTTGTGCAAACTAGGCTGCTTGGTGAGACTGGCTTCATCTAACGCCTCTACTGGTGCGGTGTCGCCATAATCTTTGTCGCGATAATATTCACAAAACGCCTCGATAATCGCATCAGACAGCGTGTCATGACTGATGTCGTTATTGAACTCAACCAAATTGGCCACACGAGCACGCACGGATTTTATACCTTTGGCTTTTAGCTTGAGTGGATGCGGATTGAGGTAGTCACCGAGTTTTTGCATGTTGGCATTGACGAGTAATGTGCCGTGATGAAAGCTGCGATCCGCTGCATGTTTAAAGGCGCTACCTGAGATTTTTTTATCACCTACTTGCATGTCATTGCGTCCAGATAAGTCAGCATCTATGCCTAATTTTTTCAGCGCATTGATGATGATGGTAAAGTTCGCTGCTTGGTCATAGTCGTCTTTGGGTGATAAAAAGGTAAAGTTGGTATTACCTAAATCATGAAAAACTGCACCGCCGCCACTCTGACGCCGCGCCAAAAACACATCATCGGCTTCCATCTTATCGATTTTGCATTCCACCCATGGATTCTGCGAGCGTCCGATGACTACAGTCTCAGAATTGCGCCATAAGAATAGCGTGTGCGAGTCGGGATTGAGGGTATTAAATATCCAATCCTCGGTTGCAAGGTTAAACCAAGGGTTGGTCACGGCAGATTTTAAGATGCGTAGTTTCATTATTTATCCTTTTGAGTAGAAGGTTATTTATTAGGTTTTAAGAATTGGCTTTTATAAATAGGTATTACCATTCTTACCGATGCAATGTTGGAGTTTAATGGGCGCGGTGATAAAGATATCGATTTCATTTTAGATAAAATAAATCTGTAAACAAAAGTGAGTGATGAGTATAGAAAAATAATCCCTTTTAAGCGATTAAAAAGTTATCATCGTGGTATTTTTTTACGATATAACCTTTTTACGACTGAGACCTTTTATAACGGTACATTTATCATAAATGACCATTTCTTATAAATAGAGAACAGCCGTCCCACGTTTGATAGGATTGTTCCATGACCAACCGCGACCTCATTATTTTCGTAACACTGTCCTTTATGTGGTCGCTGTCTTTTATATTTTATCGCGTGGGTGTGCCGGAGTTTGGCTCTTTGACCTTCGCCAGTTTACGGGTCATATTTGCTGGATTGGTCATGCTGATCTTTGTATTAATTAGCAAGAAAAACAGAGAGGGCATCCGCGAAAATTGGAAAGTGTTGGCGCTTGTTGGATTATTCTCCGCTGCCGTGCCATTTATGCTGTTTTCTTTATCTGCACGTTCGGTGAATGCAGGTGTCTTGGCAGTGCTCAATGCTTCTGTACCGATGCTGAGTGGATTTATCGCCAGTACGTTTTTTAAAGACAGGCTGTCAAAAAAGCAAATTTTGGGCCTCATTATTGGTGTTATCGGTGTGGTGATTTTGATGAGTGAGAGTTTGTTTGGTGGGCAGAATGCGACGTCGGGTTCGAGTCTGTTGCCGATGGGTTATGGGTTATTGGCCTGTGTTGGTTATGCGCTAGGGGCGAACATTACTAGGAATTACTTGAATGATGTCTCTCCAGTGGCGATTACCGCAGGGTCACTCATTATTGCCAGTGTGATTATGCTGCCGGTTGCAATATATGAGTTCCCTTATGGCAAGAGTATCAGTGCCCAGGCTTGGGTTTCTGTTATCTGTATTGGTGTGTTTTCTACCGCCATTGCGCTGATTTTTATGAATCAATTAATCAAAAGTATCGGCCCTATGAGAGCGACCAGTATTACATTAGTGATCCCAATTTTTGCGATTATTTTGGGTTATTTATTACTGGGTGAGGCGTTGGATACAACTGCTATTATCGGGTCGGTGGTGATATTATTTGGGACGTATTTGTCTTTAGAGTTGTCTGTTACTAGGATGATAAAGTCATAAATTATCCATGTAATAATGTGGGTGTTTTGACTTTACAGAGCGTTCTTATCCACACAAATAATGCCATTCAAACAATTTCTATTTTGAGTGACGGTCCATGGCGACGATAGGTCTAATGCTTTATGCAATTGATAGGGTGTAATATTTCGCTCGTCTATTTCACGACCGTTTTCATCTTTGTCAGGTATAGGGTATCGCTTAAGACGTTCGGAATCGGACTGATTCATAAATATTAAAAAGTTTTGCACATTTTTAGCCAGTTTACTATCAGAGCGTTGAGTCAGCTGCACCATCAGTTGTTCGTTATCTGAGTCATAGAATTCGCGCATTTCCTCATCTGTCCACTGGGTATTCTCTGACCCAAAAAACAGTAGATAACGATACATATTAAATAACACGTCAGCATCGTTATAAAAGATACTCTGTGGATAATGGTGCATGAAATCTTCCCAGAAGATGGTACGCTCTACCAACTCCTCAAAAGAAAAAGCTACCGCTGCATCAAACCAAAATACTCCTTGGTTGTCTTGAGCCATTCGCTGGATAAAGGCCGCTTGATCCTCTGGTAGATAGGGGCTAAATATATCTGCCATGGCCGTTAGGTCGTGATGGAACTCATAATCACCTTCGCCCAAATAGCGTACACTGACGTCAGACCTACTCATGATTAAACTAACCAAATATCGAACATGAGGGTTCACTGCTTTTAATTGTGTCACCGAAACCTTTTGACCTTGTTCGATGGTGCGCATCAAGGCATAAAATGCGCTGTCGTCTATAGCGCTAT
The DNA here is from genome assembly GCF_904845995.1 of Psychrobacter fjordensis. Classification (NCBI taxonomy): domain Bacteria; kingdom Pseudomonadati; phylum Pseudomonadota; class Gammaproteobacteria; order Moraxellales; family Moraxellaceae; genus Psychrobacter; species Psychrobacter fjordensis. Next base: position 744,990 of record NZ_CAJGYP010000001.1, on the reverse strand, counting down.
CAACATTCAGAAAACGTGCATACATCTCCTGATACTCTGCTAGCCATTGCAATATTTCAGCGTTATTGGCTACTGGCAAGCAAGCGGTTAACTGGTGCTGAACCGCATGAATGTCTTCGATTTCATTTTTATTATTGATAGCATTTATCGTGTCATTAAGCTTGCTACAAATGAGCTGCTCTTTTAATGTATCTTCCGATAATTTTACCAAGGCTTTAGTGAGTTCTTTCGGCGTCTTTGCTTCTGCGATAGGCTTTGTGCTTTGAGGGGTCGTTGATTGTGCTTCTGATGCGGTCGCTTTATCAGAAGAAGGCTGGCAAGCGGTAAGAACAAACGCTAAGCTTGAACCTATGATGAGTGGTAGTCTTTTGTTTTGGATAAGTGATAACAACTTCATTTTTTATTTCTATAACCGTAGCAGGAAAGAGTGAGTAGGACAGCCCCAACAGTCTAACAGACCCTAATAAAACAGCCAGCTTGTATTTTATTTTAGGGCAAGCTCACAGTCTTCTAAACTCTCATACACGTTTTTGTATACCTCTCTGTCGCTATAAATATCAATATTTGGGTTCTGGTGCCAATCAATGCTGAGGTTACATTCAAACTGCGAATATGCTTTTAGATTTGAAGGTTTGCAGCTTGACGCTTGCTCGGAAGATTCGGTGTCGGATTTCCAAACTTGCAAGTCGTTTTCAAGTTGCATTGCTCCCTGCATAGCAGAAGGGCAGGCATAAGCGAAATCTGATGAGACGTCTAGGCTATCAAGGTCTATCTGGTCAGTGCAAGAAATACCATTTAGGCAATCTCTATCATGCCGCACATCCCAAGGAGAGGGTATTTGTAATACTTGGTGTAATTGATAACGCACTTTGGACCAATCATGTATTTCATAACCATCTTCATCTGTGCTGGGTACAGGATATTTAGTCTGTCGTTCGCTATCGGGTAACGCTAAGAAGCCAAGAAAAAGCTGAGCATTTTGGGCTAATATACTGTTGGGACGTCTGGCTAAATCAAGCATGATTTTTTTATAATTAGGTTCCATAAACCGATGGATAGCATCATCTGTCCATTGTGTATTGTCTGCGCCATAGAAAAGCACATAGCGATATAAGTTCAATAAAGTCTTGGCATCTTTTACAGCATAGCCATTTGGATATTGCTGTATATAAAGCTCCCAAAATGTTGCACGTTCGACCAATTCCTGAAAGGTGGTAGTCACTGATGCATCCATCCAAAAACTCTCTTGATTGTCCTGTGCCATACGTCGGATAAATACTGCTTGGTCATTCCGTAGATAAGGCGCAAATATGTTTACCATCGCTAGCATGTCATGATCAAATGAAAATAGACCTTCTCCCAAGTCACGGAATCTCACATCGGCACCACTTTGTATTAGCCCAATCAAGTATTGTGCACGTGGGCTTAGGGTCGCTAGCTGCTTTGATGTTGCACTTTCTTCATAATATAAGTCATAGACAATGCTATTAAAGTTTTCATCGTCTATATCAATATTACCTACTAAAAACTGTTTATACATTGACTCATAACTGCTCAATAATTCCATTACTTCAGCATTGCTGGCCGTCGGTAAGCAAGTATCTAATTGTTTTTGAATGGCATAAATATCTTCAATCTTGCTAGTACCATCCACTGTTTGCATTGCCTGATTCAGCTGTACACAAGTTTTCGCATCTACACCTAAGCTCTTTTTACTAGGTTCAGGTTTCTCTACGACCGTTGGTGTGTTTGATTCTTCAATAGCTAGTGTTTGACCTGATGGGGTATTAGAGGTTGGCTGGCATGCAGTAACAGTGATACTGAACAGCAAGCTTGTAACTATGATGAATGAAACTTGATTCTTTTGCACAGACTGCATCCTCTTAACATGCCGTAAAATATGAATATTCATAGTTTAGAATAAGTTCTAATAGATAAATAATAAAACTATTGTTTGCTTGTGTTGATTTTACCTTTTAATAGGCTGTCGAGATAGTAGGTATCGTCCTTTATTAAATAAATATAAAGCAGTGTTTCTGTTTGTAAAGTTTACTTGAATAATAATGGACACTCCCTATAAAGATAACGGTCGTTCAATATGCGTCTTTACTTAGCAAATAGGCAACGATATATTCTATTGACCCAGTACTATTGATTCAATGGCTCGCAATTTTTCACAGTTCTAAGCCAGTTAGTTGTGAGCACTTTAACTAATAGTTGAGGGCTTTAATGAATAGTTGAGTACTTTAATTAATAGTAATGAACCTCATAATAAAGAACACCAACTTATAACGACAAACATAATAAGGCATAACATGGCACACGATAATTTATTTGAACCCGTAAAAATGGGCACGCAAACGCTAAAAAACCGCATCATTATGGCACCGTTGACGCGTCTGCGTTCAGTAGAACCTGGTGACGTACCGACTGTACTTGCTAGCGAGTATTACTCACAGCGTGCTAGCTCAGGGCTTGTGATTACTGAAGCAACGCAGGTTTCTTTTCAAGCAAAAGGCTATGCAGGTGCACCTGGCGTTCATACCCAAGACCAAATCACCGCATGGAAAGCCATCGTTGATAATGTCCATGCCAAAGGTGGCAAGATTGTGGTACAGCTATGGCATACTGGTCTGGTGTCGCATGAGAGCGTACAGCCGGATGGCAAAGCACCAATTTCTGCCTCTGATGTCCATGTCGGTATACGTACTTCGTTGCGTGATAGCAATAACCAGGCTATCCGTGTTGAAGCAACGACGCCACGCCCAGCCACACTTGATGAAATCAAGCAAGTCGTCGCTGACTTTGCACAAGCGACCAAAAATGCCAAAGAAGCGGGCTTTGATGGGGTTGAGATTCATGGTGCCCATGGTTATCTATTGCATCAGTTCTGGGTTGAGCAAACCAACCAGCGTACTGACGAATACGGTGGTAGCCGTGAGAACCGTGCGCGTTTAACACTAGATGTTATCGATGCCTGTGTAGATGCTTGGGATGCTGATCACGTTAGTATCCGTATCTCACCACTTGGAACATTTAACAATGTAGAAGCTGGCTATAACGAAGATGAGAATATCTGGCTAATTGAGCAAATTAATAAGCGTGGCTTGATGTATCTACATCTGTCAGAGCCTGATTGGGCTGGTGGCACGCCTTATAGTGATGGATTCCGTCAACGTGTCCGTGCTGCTTTTGATAACTTGATTATCGCTGCTGGTGGTTATACTGCCGAAAAAGCAGAGAAAAATGTTAAAGCTGGCTACATCGATGCCGTTGCTTTTGGTCGCGATTATATTGCCAACCCTGATTTGGCCGAGCGTATTCGTGAAGGTGCTGCGCTAAATGAGCAGCATCCTGATAGCTTTTATGGTGGCGGTGCTGAAGGTTACACCGACTATCCGTTTTTAAACCAAGCGTAATATATAGTCGGTGAACTACTAAACGGCTACGGCGTTACCCTCCTTAGATGTACTCCTTGTACAATCTGCAGTCGGCTGCCTTATATCCATTTTAGAGTTCTTTGACTATAGTTAGTTTTATATAACTGACAATCGAAAGCCACCAGACGATTATCGTTTGGTGGCTTTTTTTGTGCATCGTGATAAATAAATTTAGGCTACTTGAACTACTTCAGCTAATTGAGTTACTTAATAAAATTACCCGTCTGATAATCTCGAAACGTTTGGCGCAGTTCTTCTTGTGTGTTCATGACAAACGGCCCATAACCTGCCACTGGCTCACCAATAGGCTCACCGCTGAATAACAAAAGTTTGATAGGCGTTAAAGCCTGTCCTTCAGTGGTGGTAGTAGGGCAGTGCAGCTCAATGGTGTCAGTATCAGGTGCTTGCTCATCTTGAATGTCAGCACGATGTTGCGTGGGTGGCTCAAACTGAATCAGATTGCCTGCACTCACAGGCGTATCATTGACCTGTAGTTCGCCTTCTTGCACTAGCAGCAGGGTATTGTGCGTATTGGGTATTTGCAGCGTCGTTGAACCAGAGGCATACAGCTCGATATTCCAGACATTAATGGGTGTAAAGGTACTGGCTGAACCTGTTACTCCTTGCCATTCGCCAGCGATGATAGCGGCTTTGCCAATAGTGGCTTGATTGCTACCGTCACTGTCGTCGCTGTTATCTATCAAGTCAACGAGAGGTATCTCCGCCCGTTTAATGCTTTGGTATTTTGGATGGGTTAGTTTGTCTGCGCTCGGTAGATTGACCCACATTTGCACCATACTAAAGACGCCACCACGCTGACCAAACGCTGCTGAATGGAACTCCTCATGCATGATGCCCCGTCCTGCGGTCATCCATTGCACATCACCTTCTAGAATATCACCGCGTCCACCGGTCGAGTCTGCATGACTGATTTCGCCTGAGTAGGCGATGGTGACCGTTTCAAAACCCTTATGTGGATGCTCTCCAATACCATGTGGCTGTGACTTATAGTCAGGGTTTGGCTCAAAAACGGTGGGCACGCCATAATCGAATAACAAAAACGGGTCGGTATGCGTATAGTTAAAATCGGCATTGTCATCGAGGTGGTTAATTAAGGTTTTTACATAAAAGCCATCACCCACCCAATACGGTGCTTTTTTACCATGAACGTTCTCAATCGGACGCATGTATTACCTCGTAAGACGAAATATATTTTTACTACTGGTGGAGCAGTGATACCAAGCGAGAGAATTATTACCTATTTCTATTCTAGCAGTTCTTGAACCTTTATTGAGTTAAAAGGCAACTTAAGTAGAATAAAAATAAAGTCGCAATAATGCTGGCGTGTTCAGCAGGTTCTAAAAACACGCTCTAATGCATGATAAAAAATATTGAGTACGACTGGTTGTTAAGCCGATTAATGGTCAAATAGATGAGTTGTTAAACAAATGAATCGTTAGACAATCTCGCCACTGACGAAACCGCTTGCCCACGCCCATTGGAAATTATAACCACCTAGCCAGCCTGTGACATCAAGCACCTCACCGATGAAATACAGACCATCTTGCAAATTACTCTGCATAGTCTTTGAGGATACCTCATCTGTTTTGACGCCGCCGCGCGTGACTTCAGCGGTACGGTAGCCCTCGGTACCAGACGGCTTCAGTTGCCAACCATTTAGACTCGCACCGAGCTCTGCCAAACGTTCATCTTTAATATTAGCAAGCTCGGTATCTTTTATATCTTCCCACAGGTGAGTCTGCAGCGCGGTCAGCAGCTTTTTGGGTAAGGCATTATCTGTATAGTCAGCCAACACCGTACGAATCAGCTGCTTGGGGTGTGATTTTTTATGAGCCAATAAGAGCGCTGTCGTATCTGTCTCTGGTAACAGGTTAATGCTGATGGTTTCACCCGTATGCCAATAGTTGGATAGTTGCAGCATAGAAGGACCGGACAGTCCCCGATGGGTGAACAGCAGCGGTAATTTAAAAGAAATACGCTCGTTACTGGCAATGACTGGCAGGCTAATGCCTGACAATGCTCGAATCAGTTCGCCTGTTTTATCAGTGAAGGTAAAAGGCACGAGACTGGCATCAGTCGGTATGAGTGTATGCCCAAACTGCTGTGCCACCTCGTAGCCCAAGCCGCTAGCGCCCATGGTTGGTATAGATAATCCACCAGTGGCAACGACTAATGACTCACAGCGATAGCCTGTTTGTGGCAGCTTAGTTTGATGTGCCGCTTCTTTTCTCTCTTGCTTTTCTTTTTTGCTCAGCTGTTTGGTGGTCAGTAATTGAAAACGAGCATTTTTATCGTTTTCGACAGTTTGAACGCTTTCAATTTGAGCATTCAATTTTACTTGCACGCCTGCTGCTGCACACTCATCAAGAAGCATGCTCAATATGTCTTGTGCAGAATCATCGCAAAACAGCTGACCATGCTCACGCTCATGGTAAGGAATTTTATGCGCTTCAACCATACCGATAAACTCCCAACTGGGATAACGGCTGAGGGCTGATTTGCAGAAATGTTGATTGGCACCAAGGAAATGCTCAGGCTCGACGAAGTAATTGGTAAAGTTACAGCGGCCACCACCTGACATGAGGATTTTTTTGCCCGCTTTATTGGCATGATCCAATACTAGTACGCGGCGACCACGGCGACCCGCAGTGAGCGCACAGTATAACCCTGACGCGCCAGCACCGATAATAATGACATCGTAGTGGGCGTATTGTGATGTATTGCGTTGATTGCTCATTGTGGTCTCATAAAATGATAGAGCCTGTCCACTATAAAATCGCTACAGGTATCAACCTCGCTCACTATCCAACCGTATCGTGGGCACTCAGTTTGTTGTATCGATAATAGGGTGAATTGACTATAGATATAAAATAGTAAAAATAAAGCCGATTGCTTATATTTAATAAAGTCGTGCTTCAAAAGAGTCAGTCGCTCTTAGCGTTCGCTTTAGAGTAGCTATTGTCCATATTTTATTTAAGGTTACAAGGATTAAATAGCTTATTGCTCTGTCCATAAATTTTATCATGTATGACCAATTATACAGCTGTACAGTGATATTGTTATGAATGGCAGTTGATGCCTTGCAACCATCCGGCTTATTTGTCAAACTAACCTTACGTGTCACGCATTATGGAAGATGGCTCTTATTACCTGTACAGACGGTCTTTATTGACGATTGGTACAGGTCATAATAATTAAAAAGGATGACTATTATGACTCAGAAATCATTTCCCCTTGCAGCCGAGTTCATCGCTGCTGCCAATACGACAGCCGAACAATACCGCACCGACTACCAGCAGTCTATCGAATCCCCTGAGTCTCATGATGCCTTTTGGGCGAAGCGTGCCGAGCTGATTGATTGGATGAAAAAACCTACCAAAATCAGCGACGTTAATTATGATTTAAAGGATTTTCGAATCAAGTGGTTCGAAGATGGCGAGCTGAATATTTCTGTCAATTGCCTAGACCGACACCTACAAAATAATCCTTACAAACCAGCGATTATTTGGGAAGGCGATCATCCTTCCTTACATAAAATCATCTCCTTTAAAGAGCTGCACGAATCGGTCTGCCGTTTGGGCAACGCAATGCGCAAGCTTGGGGTCAAAAAAGGCGATCGCGTCACTTTATACATGCCGATGATACCGGAAGCGATGGTAGCGATGCTGGCATGTACGCGTATCGGTGCCGTGCACTCAGTGGTGTTCGGTGGTTTTTCTGCTGAGAGCTTGGGCAACCGTTTGATAGACAGTCGCTCGAAACTGGTTATCACTGCTGATGAAGGTTTACGCGGTAATAAACGTACGCCGCTCAAGGCGAATGTCGATCGCGCACTAGACATGGATGGCACTGACAGCGTGACCAACGTTATCGTCGTCCATCGTACTGGTAACTCCGTCCCGATGAGTGGTCGCCGCGACCTTTGGTATCATAGTTTAGTGGACGGTGAATCGCAGTATTGTGAGCCTGAAGTGATGAATGCCGAAGACCCGCTGTTTTTACTCTATACGTCTGGCTCGACTGGCAAGCCTAAAGGCGTGTTGCATACGACTGGCGGCTATATCACTTATGCGCTCTCTACGTTTCGAGATGTTTTCGATATCAAAGATGACGATGTCTACTGGTGTACAGCCGACGTGGGCTGGATTACGGGTCATACTTACTCAACTTATGCACCGCTCGCCAATGGGACGACGACAGTGATGTTCGAGGGCGTACCAGAATATCCAACATGGGCACGCATCGGTCATATCATTGATAAGCACAATGTGACGGTCTTATATACCGCGCCGACTGCGATTCGAGCGATGATGAAGGAGGGAGATGCCTTTGTCCGTGAGTCTAATCGTTCTAGCCTGCGCTTGCTCGGAACCGTAGGGGAGCCAATCAATCCCGAAGCATGGGATTGGTACTATCATGTCGTCGGTGACAGTCAGTGTCCAATCGTAGATACGTGGTGGCAGACGGAGACTGGCGGTATTCTAATGGCTCCGATACCTGGAGCAGTTGCACTCAAACCGGGTGCGGCGATGAATCCTCTATACGGTATAAAACCAGAAATCGTCGATAGGGATGACACTATATTAGAAGGCTCTGCCGAAGGTAACTTACTGATTAATAGTAGCTGGCCGGGACAAATGCGGACGATTTATAATGACCATGAGCGCTTTTTAGAGACTTATTTTAGCGATTATCCAGGCTATTATTTCACTGGTGATGGGGCACAGCGCGACGAGGACGGACATTACTGGATTACGGGGCGTGTCGATGACGTGCTCAATGTCGCGGGTCATCGTCTGGGTACAGCCGAGATTGAAAGCGCCGTGGTCGCACATCCTGCCACGGCTGAGGCTGCGATTGTCGGCATGCCACATGAGATTCGAGGGACGGGTATTTGCGCCTTTATTATTCTAAAATCAGGTGAGAAAGAGACAGAGTCACTGAAGGCTGAGCTGAATCGACACGTGCGCTCTGAGATTGGCCCCATTGCCAATTTGGATACGATTCATATCGTCAATGTGCTACCAAAGACGCGCTCAGGTAAAATCATGCGCCGTATCTTGCGTAATCTAGCGGCAGGACAGTATGTCGGCTTGGGAGATTTATCTACCCTTGCAGACAGTTCTGTGATTAATCAGTTGGTCGAAGTGGTCAAAGCTGAGCGTGGAGAATAGTCATTCCACTATAAGAGTGTTACTGCGTTAACCTCGCTTGAAGTATTACATATAGCTCTACACTATCCTCGTTAGGCAATTAAAAAGAAGCCATGTTATAGAAATAGCATGGCTTTTTTACGTAGACGATATTGATATGAGTAGGTTTTAAAGGTTCAATGCTATTTAAAAGTTGAATACTATTTAAAATTGAATCGATTAAAACAAACCGTTATTTTTATAAATACTATTTTCTGATCACATACCCTATAAGGCTTATTGTCATTATGACTCATCATCCTTTAAACCGTACTGATACTACTTCACCTAAAATCGCTATCATCGGTGGTGGTCTGACAGGACTATTTACCGCCACATTATTAGAGCGTGCTTTTAGCCAAGGCAATGATAAAACACCAGTCCCTAATATTACGATTTTTGAAAAGTCCCGCAGTATTGGACGTTTAGCCACCCGTTATCGTACCGACAGTCAAACGGGTAAAAACTGGCAATGGGCATTTGGCGCACAGTTTTTTACGGCTAAAACAGCCAGTTTTCGGCAGTTCATTGCGCCTTGGCTAGAGACAGGTTTACTGCAGCCATGGTGTGCACAAGTGGTCAACCTAACGCCCGCAAACAATAGTATTGAGTCATCCGACATCCAAAGCAAAGAGCAATGGAATACCACGCAAGCACGCTATATCAGTACCCCCAAGATGACCAGCTGGGGACGTGAATTGGCGGATGAATTGCAGCACACCACCATGAAATTTAAAACCCGCGTTGCACCGTTAGCTCAGTATGACAGCTCTATAGCAGAAAAGGTCGATAAAAAAACAGAACTATTTGACGATACTGGCGCGAGTCTCGGTTACTTTGATTGGGTGATTTGTACCGCACCAAATGGTCAGGCAGCTGAACTGATCGCAGATAGTGGTTTTGCTAAGCAGTCGAGTATTGCTGAACCACAAATGCAGGCTTGTTATACATTGATGTTAGGGTGGAATGATATTGCCGCATTACCGAAAATGCTAAGCAGTTTGGCAGCACAGCAATGGGATATCGCTTATCTGAGTGATTCTATTCTCGATAGGATATTTATCGAGCATCAAAAGCCTGCTCATGATGATCTGCTACCTAGTATTACCATTCATGCCAACAATCATTGGTCAGAGCAGCATGTCGATGATGATATTGAGACCGTCCAATCACAATTGCTACAAGCTGCACAGCAAGCATTGAGTTGGAATGAGGAAAGCGCACCTAGCCAAATAGACAGTCATCGCTGGCGTTATGCTGCAACGGTGGTTAATAACAAAAGCGACAAAGATGCGTCAGGCATTTTATTCGATGAGAGGCATCAGTGGATTGTCAGTGGTGACTGGTGTGGCCAGGGCAATATCGAAAGCTGCTATCAAATGGCACAACAGACGGTCGAGGCTATCTATAATATTCATAAAGTTGTCTGATGGGAGATGAGTCGTTCATTATCCTGTAAGGTCTGATCAATGATGAAATGTATCTGAAATGTTAACAAACTAATTCAAACCGATTCTACAAAAGTAGAAGAGTAATCAATGATGTGTAAAGTCGAGAGAGATTGATTTACATATAAATAATCAATATTTGTGTATTAAATATCGACTTTAAGTTACAAATAACACTATTAAAATCTCTAATAAACCGATATATTTGCTTTTCGTAATATATTAAATAGTATGAAGCTAGAGGTGGATAAAGTGCTGATAGGAAGTGATTTAACTCGCGTGATGCTCGAAAATGGTTGTCAGGAGATATGGTGTGCGGTAGATGATAATAGCGATGAAGATGCTATGAGAGATCAAATCGAGAATGATTTTACAGCGAGAATCGTATCTTATGATGATGAGAAATTCTACTGTACCGCAGGTATAGCATGGTTATGTGCTGTGCCAATCAAAGTGTTGCCAATGACTTTGAGTGATGTGAAATTCGAAATGTCGTAATTTATACTGTATTAGCTTAACAGGTTTGTAATCTGTATCAAAAACCCACCGCTGAGTGGGTTTTTTAATTTAAAGCAAAAATGCTTTCATAGGGTTTTAACAATTAAAACGCTCAGGTGAGTATAAAAGGGCATTGTAGTAGTATAAATGATGAAATATTTATTGATGAATAAATGTAGACAAAAAAGAGCCCACAAAGGAGGAACTGTGGGCTGAGGAAACTGAGCGTGTAGTAATAACTATGATGACTACAAGGGCAGTGATTAGGCGTTGTTGTTATTATAAGTAACTCTACTATCAGTCTCTAAAATTAGAGTGGTAGTGGTTAATTCAATAGGTAGATGTAGTTACTTACCTATTTAAGTGTACAAGTGTTTTATTGGAATAGTCATCATAGCGTAAACAGCCACGGTTTGGCGGTTTTGGTTACATGATATTACGTTTAAAAGTACATTCGGAGGAGGTATCTGATAGAACATATACACTAGTATGATGTCGAATAAACATGGATGCTTTTGTGATTTTATGCGCACTACTGATAGATAGTGTTAATGCTTCGTAGTTATATAACGATTACGGATGGATTTTAATATAATTGGTAACTTAGTAGCTAAAGAGATGGCATGACGACTTGCCCGAAAAATGCTAAGCTATCCGCCATTATTATGTCTATATGAAACTGGGTTTGCCATGACTGAGAATACGCATTTGCATACGCAGGAGCCATCAAGTACGCAAAATACTAAGAGTATTTTTAACTTGCCCAATAACTTGACTATTGCGCGAATATTAATGATTCCGCTATTTGTCGCCATTGCTTATTGGCCACCTTCTATGGGAATCGGCATGCCAGCCATCTCAGATAATGTGATTGCGCGGGTAGGCATGAGTGAGTTCAGCGATAGCTTGGTACGTCATTTATTATTGACGGGCGTTTTTATTATCGCTGCGATTACCGATTGGCTAGATGGCTACTTTGCGCGTAAGCTCAATGTGATGTCAGCCTTTGGGCGATTTTTGGATCCCGTCGCTGATAAACTGATGGTCGCGGTAGCGCTTATCATCTTAGTACAGTGGCATCCCAATATCATAATGGCGATAGCAGCGATTGTCATTATCTCGCGTGAGATTGCGGTATCCGCATTGCGTGAATGGATGGCAGAGCTAGGCAAGAGTACCAGCGTGGCAGTGTCTTATGTTGGTAAGTTAAAAACGACATTTCAGATGGTAGCTATCACGGTGCTTCTTCTAAACTGGGAGTCGCTTGAAACCATTGGCTATGTGTTGATGGTTGCAGCTGTTGTTCTGACATTATGGTCGATGATGATTTATCTAAGAGCCGCTTGGCCATATCTCAAGCAGAGTGGTTAAGCCGTATTGCTGATTGTAGTGTCATAGAATTTAGAAAAACGCCAGTCGCATTAGCCACTGGCGTTTTTTATTGTCTAGTGTTCCCTTATTAGGTGGTCGATTTATTTTACTCTTTGATTGTATGTATTGTTCATATATACTCAAAATTAGTAAACAAAATACAAGAGAATTGGCCGAATTATGATAAGAGGTCATTCAAATAAGGAAGTAGGTATGGCATTACATAAGAAACAGTCAGTCGCTGCCGTTATGTTAGTTGCATTGCTGGCAGGGTGCTCTTCGGGCTCAAACATGCAGGAGCAATCCACTTCAACCATTGAGCAAGAAAAGTCTATCCAAACAGACTCTAGTGCAGATCTTTCTACTCAGGATGCTGCTGAATCGGAGCGTTTGGGGACAAAATGGGGAGATGATGTTAACTCAGAGGTCACTACTGTTGATTTGCGCCGTACCAATCCTGAGCCTATTGAGCAGATGCAAGTTCGTTATGCAGATAAGTCCTATACTGGTCGCGCTGTAAATAGCATGTCGCTACTGGCGGGCAAGGTTGATTTTTCGATGGGAACAGGTATGGGTGCACTATCACTTTATCGAGACTCGGGCAATTACTATGTCCAAGGTCAAGCAGGTCAGGCCTACCGTCTGGTGTATCATAATAATAGCGCCAATACTTATGAGATCGTCGCTAGTGTTGATGGAATAAACGTCCTCAATGGCAGCGCTGCTAGCCGTTATGATAGTGGATATGTGCTAAATCCCAATGATGATTTAGTGATTGAAGGCTTCCGTAAGAGCCAGAGCTCAGTGGCATCCTTTATTTTTAGCAAGCCGGAGAGCGCCTATGCTGCCAATACCAGCTCGGGCTCTATCAATAATACGGGTGTAATCGGTACGGCAGTTTATGGGCTGTATGATCCAACTAAGCCAAAACCTCAACAGCCGCAAGCTTATCCGGCAGACAATGGTTATGCGAAACCACCACAGTAATATATATCAATAGATAACGCATAAAAAAACGCCAGTCGCAAATGCGGCTGGCGTTTTTATATTCAAATAACGGTTTATTATAGTGTGTTCTTATAGCGTTACAGAGTTATTTTCACCCAAGTTAGTCGCCTTTTTACCGTCCATTACCGCAGCGGTGGTCATCTTAAACATGTTAACCACTGAGCTACCGCTTAGCCAGTATTCTGCACCATGTGGTACGACTTTAATTAATTGTATATTTGGATCTTCTTTACCTTGCTCATAAAACGCATTGTAGATCGGCGACCACAGTTCATCTAGCTTTTCTTGGTCTTCGACCAATTCTGCCTTACCGTTGATAGAGACATAATTCTTAGCATCTTGACTGACGTAGGCCAAGTTTACTTGTGGGTTTTTTTCGATATCTTTGACAGTCTCAGTGGTCTTATCACCGATGAACCAAATTTCTTTTGCGCCAATGCTGGTTTCACTGGTGGTCATTGGGCAAGCATGTAGATGGTCTTCGTGAGTGCGAGTGGTCATCATGGCAAATTTGATGTCTTTTACCAGTTCTTGCACTTTATCGATATGGTCTTGTCTACTCATAGTAAATTTCCTTTTCTTTATAGTATTTGATTAATAGTTATGAAGTTTTTGTTAGGTAGATTTTTATTTATTAATTTTTAGCTTTTTGACAATTCGTATTTAGAATACCGATAACCAGTAGTCTATTTATATAGGTTGCCAGTAATACGATGTTAGAGTTTGTAAGGAGTATAAGGGTTAAGTAAAAATTGTGACGTTATACTCATTTCACTATAAAAGTGTTACTGCGTTAACTTCGCTTGAGATATTTAATGCACATCTACATTCAGTTGCCTTGTATTACTTTTAAGTTGAATCGACTATATGCGCCCAAGCTTTCTGCTCTAAAAAAACGGTATGCAATACGATGTCACAGATAGAAGCCTAAAGAGTAGATCAGGGAGAAGGTCAAAGGGAAGAACAAGGCAATTATTTGCTAACGGTTTGCGAGTTCAATAAATGCGTTTTTCGGCAATTTATCTTGGTTTAGACCTGCTTATTACAGGGCTTCTTGTTATAATACGCAGACCATTTACTTAGCATGGCAGAGATGCCTTGATCTTACGGATTATGCCTTTATGATGACCATCGCCGGACAACCGTTTCTTACCGATTTTCAGACGCAGCAACTCATCAGTCAGTTCCAGCAAAAAACCGAGCTCAATGTCAGTCAAATAAGTACCCAGCAAGTGTATGTGCTATCACGCAAGCTCGAAGGTGATGAACATAAAAAGGCGTTAGACCTACTCGCTGTTGACAGTGCGACAGTGCTGACTGGCACGCAGGACAATCAATTACAAGTCATTGTTGGTCCACGTTTTGGCACGATTTCGCCATGGGCAAGTAAAGCGACTGATATCTTTAATAACTGTGAAATCGAGCTTAACCGTGTTGAGCGTGTGGTTGTTTATACGTTAACCATTGAGGGTGAAGCAGGCGAAAAACTACCAGTAGACGCTGAGCAGTTGTTGTTTGACCGTATGACGCAGAGCTTGGTTTATGATTTGAATGATTTGAACAAATTGTTTGATGATGAGCAGCCCGCATCATTGAATCATATTGACGTCATCGGACAAGGTCAGTCAGCACTAGAGTCTGCCAATACCCAGTTTGGTTTTGCATTATCTAGTGAAGACATTGATTATTTGATGAATGCTTATGTCAATGAGCTAAAGCGTAATCCAACTGACGTTGAGCTGATGATGTTTGCACAGGCAAACTCAGAGCATTGCCGTCATAAGATTTTTAATGCTGAGTGGACAGTAGATGGTGCAGTACAGCCAAAGTCACTGTTCCAAATGATTAAGAATACTTACCAGTCGAATCCACAAGGTATCTTGTCTGCCTATAAAGACAACGCTGCTGTGATGGCAGGGTCTGACGGCATGCGTTTTTACCCAATTCCAACTGATGCGATGGATGCAAATTCTGCCCATCCTTATGACTTCCATCAAGAAGCAATCGACATTCTGATGAAAGTCGAAACCCATAACCATCCAACCGCTATCGCCCCTTATGCAGGTGCTGCGACAGGTGCTGGTGGTGAGATTCGTGATGAAGGCGCAACAGGTCGTGGCGGTAAGCCAAAAGCAGGTCTAACAGGATTTCACGTATCACACCTACATATCCCAGAGCTCGCTGAAAAATGGGAGCAGTCAGGTCAATTGAGTACTCAGGCTTATGGCACGCCAGATCGTATGGCAACCAGTCTTGAGATTATGACTGAAGCACCACTCGGTTCAGCCAACTTTTCAAACGAGTTTGGTCGTCCTAATCTATGCGGTTATTTCCGTAGTTTCCAGTTGGATACCTCAGCGGCAAAAGACGGTAGCGAAATGCGTGGCTATCATAAGCCGATCATGCTGGCAGGTGGTTACGGCAATATCAAACGCAACCTCATTGAAAAAAACGCCATTCAGCAAGGTGATTTATTAATCGTCCTTGGTGGCCCTGCCATGCAGATTGGTCTGGGTGGTGGTGCGGCATCTTCTGTTGATAGTGGGTCACTTGATGAAGGCTTGGATTTTGCCTCAGTTCAGCGTGACAATGCTGAGATGGAACGTCGTTGCCAAGAAGTGATGGATCGCTGCTGGGCACTAGCGGGTAATGATGTCGATGCGAGTAATAATGGCAAAGACGGCAACCCTATCGTGTCATTGCATGATGTGGGCGCGGGCGGTATCTCTAATGCGATGCCTGAATTGGTCAATGACCACGAGATGGGCGCGGTACTAAACCTGCGTAAAATTCCATCGTTAGAAGCTGGCATGTCACCAATGGCCATCTGGTCAAACGAAGCGCAAGAGCGTTATGTCCTCGCGATTCGCCCAGAAAGCGAAGCCCAATTCGATGCGATCTGTGCGCGTGAGCGTTGCCCGTATGCCATCTTGGGAACAGCCACCGATGTGCGTCAGCTAGTCGTTGACGATACGCTATTGGATGAGCAGCCAGTTGATATGCCGATGCAAGTATTGCTAGGTGGCACGCCGAAGATGAAGCGTAGCTTTGAGCGTCATGACACCAGCTTGCCTGCATTAGATTTAAATGAAGTCAATTTAGCTGAGTCTATCAAAGACGTCTTGCGTCACCCAACGGTCGCTAGCAAATCATTCTTGATTAGCATTGGTGATCGTTCTATCACTGGTATGGTCGTGCGTGATCAGTATGTGGGTCGCTATCAAGTACCTGTATCGGATTGTGCTGTTACCGCATCAGGCTTGATTGCGCTCGATGGTCAGGTGATGAGCGGTGAAGCGATGAGTATCGGTGAACGTACACCAGTTGCGCTAATTAGCCCACAAGCATCAGCACGACTGGCAATTGGCGAGGCTATTACCAACATCGCTGGTGCGCGCATTGCTCAGTTGTCTGATATCACGATGTCAGCGAACTGGATGGCCGCCTGTGGTGATGATGCAGAAGATGCAGCATTGTTTGATGCGGTATATACAGTCGGCGAAGAGTTATGCCCAGCACTAGGTATCGCGATTCCAGTTGGTAAAGACTCGCTATCGATGCGTGCCAATTGGACTGACAACGACAATGGCGACAGCAAAGACAAATCAGTTGTATCACCAATGAGCCTTGTGATTACTGCATTTGCCCCTGTGGTTGACGTGGCAAAAACGCTAACCCCTGAGCTAATCAATGGCGATAGCGCGCTCTACCGTATTGACTTGTCTAAAGGCAAGCTACGTCTAGGCGGTTCAATCCTTGCACAAACGCTGAGCCAATTGGGTAACGATTGCCCAGATTTGGCGCAGCCAAGCGATTTGGTCGACTTCTTTAACTTTGTGCAGGCAGGTAACGCACAAGGCGTCATCAGCGCCTATCACGATATCGGTGATGGTGGTCTACTAGCGACTATCGCTGAGATGCAGTTCACTAGCCGTCAAGGTATCAAGCTGTCACTGACTGATGACAACTTACTTGGTCAACTGTTCAGTGAAGAGCTGGGTGCCGTCATCCAAGTATTGCCAGAAAACGTCGCTGCCGTGATGGAACTGGCAGAGCAAAACAATGTCAGTGATATGCTCAGCCTCGTTGGTCAAAGCTCGGAAGAAGACAGCTTACTTATCCAAACACCAACGCTTATGGGTGTTGACACTTTACGCTTTAGCCGTACTGAATTACAGCAAGCGTGGACGCAGGTCAGCTATCAAATCGCACGTCGCCGTGATAATCCAGCGTGCGTACAGCAAGAGTATGACTTGATTGCTGATGCGAGCCACAAAGGCCTAATCGCTGCGCCGAACTTTGATTTGAATCAAAAAGTTGAAGAGCCGTATGTAAACAGTCGTGCTGATTCTGATAACAGCAAACCAAGAGTCGCTATCTTGCGTGAGCAAGGCGTCAACGGTCAAACGGAAATGGCAGCAGGCTTTACGCAAGCAGGATTTGAAGCGGTCGATGTACACATGAGTGATCTACTCAGTGGTCGCATCAATCTACGTGACTTCGACGGTCTAGTCGCTTGTGGTGGCTTTAGTTATGGTGATGTATTGGGCGCTGGCTCTGGCTGGGCGAACTCTATCTTGTTCCATGACGAGTTACGCATGCAGTTTGTCCGCTTCTTTGCCCGTCCTGAGACCTTCTCACTAGGTGTCTGTAACGGTTGTCAGATGATGGCTCAGTTAAAAGACCTCATCCCAGGTGCAGATAACTTCCCACGCTTCATCGCCAACCAATCGGCTCGTTTTGAAGCGCGTACGGTCAACGTAAAAGTCGAGCGTACCAAGTCTATCCTGTTCAAAGGTATGCAAGACAGCATCTTACCAATCGCTGTAGCGCATGGTGAAGGCTATGCCACACTAGACAACAACGAAATCGACGGTATGGCAAAACACGGTCAGCTTGCGATGCGTTATGTCGATAGCCAAGGTCATCCAACTGAGACTTATCCACTCAATCCAAACGGTTCTGTCGGCGGTGTCACGGGTCTGTGTAGCACTGATGGTCGCGTCACTATCATGATGCCACATCCTGAGCGTAACCTAAAAGCCTATAACCACAGCTGGAAACCAGAAGAGTGGGATGAGGACGGCGCGTGGATGCGTATGTTCCGTAACGCTCGTGCTTGGTTGCGTTAATATTTGCCAATACAGTTTGAGTTGTTTTAGTTAATAAAAAAGGTGGGCCTAGGCTCACCTTTTTTGTGTTTAAGATTTGAGTGTTTGGAGATAGGGGCTAGCGTTTATATTGTGTTTTCACGAATATAGATGATGACACCCATGCTAAAATTATGGTTAACAAAGATTAAAATCAGGCAAAATAAGGAAGAATAAAATGACAGGAATTACAGATATCAATGAGCTATTGGGTTCTATGCAGCCAGCACTGGTTGATGAGTTATTTGTGTTTTGTACTGTAAAAGGGGAATTAGCAGAATACGTAAACTTAGCGCCAATCGCGACGTTTGTGGAGACAGAAGGGTTGACTCTGGTGTTAACAAAAGACAAGGCTGACGAGGCAGATTTGCAGTATGAAGGCGTGTTTCGGCAAATCACTCTGACGGTGCATTCAAGCCTAGAAGCGGTAGGTCTAACCGCAGCTGTGTCAACCAAACTGACCTCAAAAGGTATCAGTGCCAATGTGATCGCTGCCTATTATCATGACCATATATTTGTGTCGGATGATAAGGCGGAGCAGGCGCTGTCTGCGTTAAAAGAGCTGAGTGATATATAACATTTTTTATAAGTAAGTGAGCTATTTCCCGCCTTCCGCTTGTATCTGCCAGTCTGGGCGCGGCGCTGACTACGGTTTGGGTCGTCGCTTGCTTCGCGTCGACACCCCAAAACCTAGCCATCGCAACTCGCCCAAACCAGCAGGATACCGCTACAGTCGGGGCTAGCGATGACATTGCATTTTTGCAAGTATTAGTCATGATGAGAGCTGACAAATTAAAAGTCGGTAGGTTAGTTTAATAATAGCGTAACCTACGATTAGTGTGACAAACTAACCCACCTTACAAATAATATGTATATAACTGTGAATTATAGATTAAAAGTTTAATCCCAAGATCTCAAATCTTGAAAAGAGGGCAATATGTTAAAAAAAGTCGATGATTTCTTGAATATATTTCGCCCTTTATCTCATTATGTTGATAAAGAGCTCAAAGAAACTTTATATAAAAATGAGGCGTATTTGGATAACCGCTCAAGTTTTCTTGAAGCAAGTGTAGTTTCTTGGTCAAATTCTTATAAAAAATATCTATTCCTACTAGTAGTGCTATGCTTTGCAGTTGGTGGAAATGCATATTTGTGGATGAGTTATATCCCAGCTTATGCAGAAATTAGTTCAGATTCTAATTGGTTAGCAGTACTGTTAACTGGACAAATTACAATCATAGGTCTGATTTATCCATTAGTAATTTCACTTGTTAGTATCCTATTTCAAGATAAGGCTGGTAAAAAAGTCATTTTTTCATTATATCAAAAGTTCTCTGGCTTTATGTTCGCTGGTTTGAGCGGTTTATTATTAGCTATTGTACTTTCCTTTAGTCTTATTTTTAATGAAGCTTTATCAAACCGTATTAGTCTAGTTTTAAATTCAACTTTAATATTTTGGTTTGTCTTTAACTTATTTTTAACAATATGGTTTTTCGTTAAGACATTGAGTATTTTGGATGAAAATAAGAAAGATGAATTCATCTTTCGATTTGTAACAAATGAAGTATGCAAATCTGATTTAAAACAGAGAATACGGAATGTATATCTTGAAAACTTATTCCAAAAAAGGTTATTAAAGGCTAATAATAGTAATGTATTAGACTTATCAAATAGCTTAATATTAAATAAATATGATAAAGAAATTAATTATATTACTGGTAAAGATAAAGAGTTACATGATATTTCATTATGGAAACTAAATCTAGCTATATGGTTACAAGCTAAAATTTTGAAGCGTCTTGTAAATGAAAATGAACTTGAGCCAAGTAGTTTCAAACTCTATGTCTCTATCCCCGTATTTACAGGTAGATATAAGAAAGTGACCCTCGTGAAGTATTCAGGTTTTGATATAAGTCCTTTGGTATCATTTTTAATAAAAAACTCTGTAAAATACGATAAGAAAAGTAATAAAACAGACATTGGTATATCATCTGCTTTGGAGGCTTTTACTAGTCCTTTGTATACTGCGTTAAGTAATAATGATGAAAATCATTTCATTGAATCATTGGATAGATTAGCAAGATACCATATACAGTTAGCTGAGGTTTTATCCTTTCAACATCCTGATGGGAAGTCCGATAATTGGCTATTGCTAAATCAAGGTGCTTGGGGTTTTTCATACTTTACAGATTTTATGAGAACTTATTACGTCTTACTAAAGCAAACTGTTGATAAAATTCCGAACAGCATACAATACTTTTATCATACACTATGCTTTTATCGAAAAATCTTTTTTCAACAAGAATACATAACCCAATCTGAAGCTGAGACTGTTCTCAGAAATACATTATATATGTGGGTTGCTCTTCTAAAGTGGAAAAACCTATCTGATGAAAACAATATAGCAATTAATGATGGTTTCGATGAGACTGTACTTAAGTTCGTATCAGTTTGGGAGGAATGGAAAAATTTTTATATTAAACATAAATACAAAGACATTACTAAATCGTATCCGATATTATTTGAGCATTTAAAATTTACATCTGAAATGGTGATTGAGTCACTAAGCTTCTATAACGATTATGCACTAGGTTGGTCTACTGATATGTTAATTCATTGGAGGGATAGAACTCTAGATGTACAGACTTATAACGAAGAGTACTTATGGCATTCAGAAGTTATTGATATTGAAATGTTATCCAAAGATAATTTTGACTTGTGGTTTAAGATTAGGAAAGGAAAAGATGAGAATGTAGAGTCAACCATCAACATAGCTATGAAAAATACCTATGTTGATATAAGGTTTTTGACAGTATGTTCTATATTAGCTAACAGCGATAATGTTCCAAGAGTCAAACCTTATATTGATGCATTACTAGAAGAAAAGAGAATCTATCCTACTGGTACTATCGATACTCAAGTTGAAAGTATTAATCAGGCTAGTCAACTGCTAGGTATTTATATTAGATACAAAAAATTTCATCTTGGTGGTATAGATGGTGAATTTAGTTGGCAGAAAAAGCTACTTGAAAATTATAGTCGTAAATTTAGCCAGAAAATGGTTTCTGGAAGAATGTACGCAGGATGGCATAATGTAAGTATAGATAATGAGTTTGTTCAACTAATTGTTTCTTACTCATCAAGCAAATGGAAGCTATCAAAACGCTGGTTAGATATTTTAGAATCAAATATTTATAGCTTCTCAAACAGAGAAGACATGATTCGTAGTTTTAAAGCTTTAATTGAGATTGCTCAAAAAACGTCTGAGTACAAATTATTATCTTCTGAAACAACACCCGAAAAAGTGATGAATTATCGCACAAACTTTGTAGAGTCAATGAAAGAGTTGATTGATGAAATTGAGCAGATTAACAATAGTCATATTATAAATTCTAGTATTGATAAAACGATACTTTCTGAAATGGCTAAGGTGGCATCTAATGACTTCATAGCTGATAAAACGAAGTTTCCCCTTAATATATTTGGCGCAATGAAAAGAGATGGAGTTAGATTAGTCAGTAATAATCAGGTCAGCATAAGAGATTTTGCAAAATCTTACATCATGACTGATGATAGACCTTCAATGCATAACTTAGTTGAAGACTGTGGCAAAGAGTTGGTAAATGATCTAAGAAATGTCATATTAAGAAAAATAGTTGTAGATACTCCAACAAGCTATGAGACATTTGACTCTTTAGAGGATATGTTGTTTTATATTTTAAATGAAATTAAAATGCCTGACGTTGTTCTTCTATGTCACAAAAGTATATCTGATTTAATATTTGACTTATTAAATGAAGATGAACAAAAGCTTGAAAGATTGCAAATTACCCAAAAATATTCAGAAGAATATTTCTGCAAAATTGGTGGTTGTGAGGTTTATAGAAATAGTTTTGATATTTTAGATTCATGTATTCTTACAACGAAAAATAGATTCAAAGCCTTAGTTATCGAAGACTTTGAAGATGGTAATATCGTCAATGTTGTTTTCAATGAGAATGAGCAGAATAAAACAAAAGGTGATTTATCATTTGATTATAAATTAGATATCGAAACTGATAAAATCATACCATTTATTAAACTAAGTTTAGCACCAGAAAATATCGAGAGTGATGAAGAGGTTTTTGAAGAATATACTGATAATATTCTTCAAGAAGAATTGGATGTAAATGCAGTACCATCGAAGATAAATAGGTTTTTAAAGTTTTTCTCAACTTATCGGAGATAGATAGTCTGTAGTGGGTTAGCGAGCTTAGCCCACTATAAGTATATTAATCAGGAAAGTTGAGTCTTTCCTTTAAAGTACATTTTCGTTTTATTCTTCTAAATCATCCTTCAAACCCTGCCGAGCCTCAGCAATCAATTCATGAATCTTGGCACTTTCCTTTAGCACACAAGAATCATAAGCAGAGAGCGGCTTCAATTCCTGCTCTTTTTCCTGATCTTGCTTGGCTTTTTCTGCTAAATACTTTTCAAGTTTATCTGCTTCAGAATCACCCATAGCTTACCCTCCGTATGATTTTTACCATATAAAAAACGGCACTGAAATCAGCGCCGTTTTATCAGTCGTGACAATTTAAACCCTAACCACGACTCCTCAAATACAGACGCACCACGTTATCAATCCCAGCTTAAAATCACCTTACCGCATTGCCCACTTTCCATGATATCAAAGCCTTCTTGAAAGTCATCAATGTGCATGCGATGGGTGATGATAGGCGATAAATCAATACCGCTAATCAGCATTTGCTCCATCTGATACCACGTCTCCCACATCTCACGACCATAAATACCTTTTAGGGTTAACGCCTTAAAAATAATCTTGCTCCAATCCACCGTAGTGGTGTTAGGCAAAATGCCCAAGAGCGCAATTTTAGAGCCGTTATACATGTTAGTAATCATCGAATCAAAAGCCTGAGGCGAGCCTGACATCTCAAGCCCAATATCAAAGCCATGCATTTTTAGCTCAGCAATGGCGCCTTCGATGGTTTCACCTTTGGCGGGGTTTATGGTCATCGTCGCGCCCATTTTTTTGGCAAGCTCTAAGCGATAATCACTGATATCACTGACCACAATATTACGTGCCCCTGCGAAGCGGCAAATCGCTGTTGCCATAGAACCAATCAGTCCCGCACCCGTAATCAGCACATCTTCACCAAGGACAGGAAATGAAAGGGCAGTATGCGTGGCATTGCCAAAGGGATCCATAATGGCTGCCATCTCATCGCTGATACGCTCATCGAGTTTGATGACATTATCGGCAGGTATCACCAAATATTCGGCAAACGCGCCATCGCGGTCGACGCCCACGCCGATAGTGTTTTCGCACACATGTAGCTTGCCACGGCGGCAGTTTCGGCAATGCCCGCAAGCGATATGGCCTTCGCCAGTGACGCGGTCGCCCACTTCAAAATGCTTCACGCCATCGCCCATTTCGCTAATGACACCGACGTATTCATGTCCGATGATCATCGGCGTCTTTATAGTTCTCTCTGACCACTCATCCCACTTATAAATGTGCAAATCTGTACCACAAATGGCGGTTTTTTTAATTTTAATTTTAACGTCATTGATGCCAACCGTAGGTTCTGGCATGTCTTGCATCCAGATACCTTTTTTGGCATGGGCTTTAACCAGTGCTTTCATACTTTTCTCTTATTTAACGGTGTTGTACTTAATGGTTGAATCTAGCGAGTGAATACCGAACAAATACCGAACGACGCTTAATCAATCACTTTCATTTGCTTAGCGACTTTGATAAAGGCGGCGATACACTTGTCTAGCTGCTCGCGAGTATGAGCAGCAGAGAGCTGGACACGAATGCGAGCCTCGTCTTTGGGTACGACAGGGTAGAAGAAGCCAATCACATAAATGCCCTCGCTAAGCAGTTCATCTGCCATTTGCTGGGAGACATTGGCGTCATAGAGCATCACCGCACAAATGGCTGATGCGGTGGGCTTGATATCGAAGCCCGCGTCTTGCATTTGCTTCACAAAATAGGCGGTATTTTCATGCAATTTATCTTGTAGGGTATTGTCTTGCGACAGCATTTCAAACGCTTTTACCCCAGCCGCCGCCACCATGGGAGGAATGGAGTTTGAAAACAGATACGGGCGTGAGCGTTGACGCAGCATCTCAACGATTTCTTTTTTACCCGTGGTAAAGCCGCCAATAGCACCGCCAAATGCCTTGCCCAAGGTGCCAGTGATCAGCTCAATATCGCCACGTAGATCGAACAATTCAGTCACGCCGCCACCAGTGCGACCGACCACGCCTGCTGAATGCGACTCGTCAATCATGACCATGGCATCGTATTTTTGTGCCAACGCATAAATCTCATCCATTGGCGCCACGTTACCGTCCATCGAAAACACACCATCGGTCACAATCAAACGAAAACGCTGTGCTTGCGCCGCTTGCAATTGCGCCTCTAAATCTTGCATATCCGCATTGGCATAACGATAACGAGCTGCTTTACAGAGGCGCACACCATCGATGATTGAGGCATGATTTAACGAATCAGAAATAATGGCATCTTCACTGGTCAGTAGTGGCTCAAAGGCACCGCCATTGGCATCGAAACAGGCCGCATAAAGAATCGTATCTTCGGTATTAAAAAACTTAGAAATCGCTG
This sequence comes from Psychrobacter fjordensis, assembly GCF_904845995.1. Classification (NCBI taxonomy): domain Bacteria; kingdom Pseudomonadati; phylum Pseudomonadota; class Gammaproteobacteria; order Moraxellales; family Moraxellaceae; genus Psychrobacter; species Psychrobacter fjordensis. The sequence continues at coordinate 720,228 of NZ_CAJGYP010000001.1, read as the reverse complement.
CCTCTAATTGCTTATGCAAATCTTGCGTACCACAAATAAACCGCACCGATGACATGCCATAACCTGAGTTTTCGATGGCTTTGATCGCCGCTTTTTTAATCTCAGGGTGATCAGACAATCCAAGGTAGTTATTGGCACAGAAGTTAAGCATCTCACGGCCATCGGCGATCTTGATGAGTGCATCTTGCGGAGAAGTGATAACGCGCTCGTTTTTATACAGGCCTGCCGCGCGTATATCACTGATTTCTTGTTGTAGATGTTTCTGAAAGTCTTGATACATAAAGATTCCTTTTTTTAATATTATTAGCGTTTTTATTAATAATGCAGATATTAGGACTGCTGATAGAACCAAACTGTAGTCATTTTAAAATAGAATTGATACGCCAATATTGCCGTGCTACTGGTATAAATTTTACTTGCTTGCTGTGTCTACGCTGACAGAGTCTGCATAAAATATATTCCAGCACCACCGCATCGAGTGTAAAGTGAATGGAATATTTGCTCATTAATATGAACTACCCACAAATTGCTAAATACTGACGTACGACATTATCCATGCCTTGCTCTAGCGACTCAATCGTAAAGGCATGACCAATCGACACTTCAGCGATATCACTAAGCGCGAGCAAGTCAGCCAAATTATCCATATTCAAATCATGACCCGCATTGACTCGGATATCATTTTGATTGGCTAGATTAATACAGTCGCTAAAGCGTTGCTTGACCTCATCGAAATCAATATTGTCATCGCTCTTACCATTACTGTAAGCGCGTGCCCATTCTTCGGTATACATCTCGATCGTCTGTACATCGCTCTCGATGACCGCTTTGATTTGTTCGATATCAGGGTCGATGAACACCGCACAGCGTGTACCGAACGCTTGCAGTTCTTTGCTCAATGTTGATAAAAACTCATGATGTTTGATGATATCAAAGCCATGATCAGAGGTCAGCTGATCGTCACTGTCTGGTACGAGCGTGCATTGATGCGGCTTTACTTCACGGATAATCTTTAAGAACTGCTCATTCGGATTGCCTTCGATATTGAACTCAATCTCTGGATAGTCCTTTAAGAACGCACTGATATCATAGACGTCTTGATATCTGATATGACGCTCATCTGGTCTCGGGTGTACGGTAAAGCCTTTGACGCCTAGGTCAATCAGCTTTTTCACGAAGTACAACAGGTTAGGGTAGTCAGTACCGCGAGAGTTACGGATTAAAGCCAATTTATTCAAATTTACGCTAAATAATGTGCTCATAAAATTCCTTGTACAGCTCGTTTATTATTGATGATATGAAAGGGTTAATAAAAATCGTTGGTATCAGCATACTTCTTATTCAATGCCTTTAAAATAGCATAAGTCTCTAAATTTACTTCGCCTGTTGGATTAAGTGGTCTGAAGTGTAGCTGAAACGCATAGACGACATCACGACTGGGTTTGTCCCATTTGTCGCTACTGTTAATCTGATAGCCATAGTCACGAAACTGCTGCTTGATCTCAGGTATCGTTGCCGCTGCAAATGTGTCTATATCCATAAAAGCAAGCTTATCAGCGTCATCATACCAAGCGCCGATGCCATATTGCTTATACAGTTGCTGCCAAGGGAACTTGGCACCGGGGTCTATCTTTCGCGAGGGTGCCATATCAGAATGACCGATGATATTATTCGGTGAAATGCCATATCTTGCGGTGATATCTTGTACTAGCTCTGCGACCTTTTTAATCTGCAACTCGTCAAAAGCCACATAATGCTCATAAGGATGATACGCCAGCTTGCCGTCTTTTAGCGCATTTTGATACTCAGGCGCAATCCCTATATTGACGATTTCTATGCCGATAGAGGTGTCGTTTAATATCGTCCGTCCTGCAAAGCCGCCATCACCTGCATGCCAAGCGCGCTCGTTTTCTGGTACTAAATTATAAATTTTATCATCGTCATTATCTAACACCAGATAGTGGGCGCTGACCTTGCCCGTGGTCAGTGTGTTGATAGATCGGTCATTATCTGAGACCGTATAGTGCAGCACGATGGTTTTGATGCGTTCGCTCTTGCCAGTGGCTTGATATGTCGTGCTATCTACGATGTAGCTTTTGGTGGTCGCTACTGGAGAGGTCGTGGTTACGCAGCCTGATAAAAATATCATGCCAAGAACAGTAGTAAGAAAGACGGTATTTTTTATCATATTATGTTTTGCTTAGAATAAATGATTTCATACATTTTAGTATTAGCCATTATGATAGCGAGAGTGTGACATTAAATCATAGTAGAGTTTTGAATCGATAATATCTGCTATAAAAAATCCGCTAGGACTATAATCCGAGCGGAAACCATAATAAATCATTTTAAGTAGTTTGAGGGATGTGCTAAATGAAAAAAGTAATCAATGCACGTCGGAATATCTTCTTCTGAGAGTACCATCTGCACCTTGCGATCCATCTCTGCTATACCAAGCAAAGTTTGCCGTATTAGCACCAGTCTTAGTAATGACCGTATCACCATTATCGACACATGGGCCATAGGTTATCTTTTCCCTGAACTCCATCTTATTGGCAGTGGCATTCAACAGCGTCAATACTCCGCCACATTGCAATGATGGATAGTCAATTTTATATTGACCGCCGACTATTGCAAGCTTGATAGTCCAACTTTCCTCAATGTCGTATTGGTAACCTTGACCTTCCCATATACCTTGAAAGCTATTGGTAGCTGATGAGACCTGTAGATTTGAGTTCGCCTTAACCTTGGCAGTGTCAGACATCGTGATTTGGCTACAAGCGCTTAATGCCAAGATGGGGATGGTCAGTAATAGTTTTCTATTAAACACTGATGGCTCCATAATAATGTTGACGTTATATATAAATAATAATGAAACCACTAGCAGTTGTATATCGATAATATTTTGTCATTTATAAGAAGCTCTTATCGTTTGGATGTTTTACTAATGACGTATCAACAATGTCAGTTAACTCTCGCAAATCGATTAGCTCATACCTGATCGCAAATCTGTTTTCTTTTGCAGATAAAATGACGCTATGTTCTTGTAAAAAAGAAAAGGGAATACTAATACCTTTGATGATGATTCTAATCTCTGTTTTGAGTACGATTATGCAGAGGTAGTGTTATGCCAAACGCTAAGAATATATTTTTTACCATGAAATGCTCTGTTTGTGAGCGCTAAGATATTAATTGAACATGCACTAATCTATGAATATATAGGTCTACTTAAAAAACTCATGAACTCTAATGATAGCTATGTTCTGGTCTGGGTCTTCTGCTAAAGAAACGTCTAAACCGTTTGCGACTTCGAGACCATATTTATTGTCACTATTGATTAATAGAAACTCTTCACCTGTAGCTGTTCTTTCTAATGAACCAAATTCAGAGACGTTTATTAGCCTGTCACCAAGACCATATTTTCCATATATCTTGCCTTGGTATTGACTTGGCTTTCTTGTGATATAAACCATGATAGAGTTCAATATCATTTGTTCATTGAAAGATAATCTCATCAACAAATCCGTATCAATAGCATCGACTTTGTCACTACTATAAATGTCGAAGCTGTCACTATTATCTCTGATGTGAAAATTATTCTTATCTGATTTTTTTAAAAGCGCTTTTATATCTTGATGGCTGTATTTTGAAATTTCCAAACCAGCAATGCTTTTGCCTGGGATGATATCTGCGTACCAGTCTATTTCATTTTTATCCATCTTCTTACTCACTCAAACTATTGAATCACTTTAAAGAAGCTTCTTAGCCAACACTTTCTTCCAACTCTCTTCCAAACACTCAATCGCGAGCCACGGCTCAATTACTTCAGCATCGTATTTCTCTTTAGAATTGGCCAATTGCCATAATTTTTCAAGCGTGGCAAACGGATGGGGGCGTTCTATCAAGTAAACTGGCAAATCCGCATTAATTAGACCATCTGTCACGACTTGGAAGTACCAGCCAGAAATGCCTTGTTTGCTGACCCATGCCGCGATATTTGGTACTTTGGTAAATTGTCCGATTTGGTCATTGATTTTGTAGCAGGGGCGTCGCGGTTGAACGATGCGTAGCTGAACGCAATCGCCATCATTACTATTGTCTTGACCGTTCTCAAAATGTCCACCATATTGAAAAACATCACCAATGCAAACCGTAGACTCAGTCATTTCCGGTAGACCGTTGACGGCTTCGGTCGTGAGGTTTTCACCCAATGTACCGACGCGTACCTTTAGACTAAACGCTGCATTGATTTTTTCATAAGTCGCAGGTGCCAGTTGATGCACGGCTTTTAGCGGGCCACCATGATGTTTGCGATCAGCTTGCTCATCAGTGGTCAATCCCATGAAATTGACTGCAACAGGCGCTTTGATTGGCGCTTTATCAATGGCGCTCATCTCTTCGCGGGCAAATGGCATAGCTTTACCAGCGCGGACGCAGGTTAAGTTGGCGATATGTAGTGGCAAGTTTTGGTTAAAGTCTGGCTTGCTTTGTGCCGTTGCTGGTAACGTAGATATCATCGGTTCTGTGCTCATAAGCCGCTCTGATGGTTGGTTGTTTTTTTGAGGCAATAATGCTGACTGGTTGCTGATATCTTAGCCTAATCTTGAACCATTTTCAGAATATTTATCAGTGCGTGTACTAGACACAGAACCGCTTATTTTTACATAAAAAAAGACCAGAATAATCATCTGGTCTTTTTGGTGGTACTTTTTTCAATTTTGAACGAGTATCGTAATCAACAATCTTATTTGTTTTTGTTACGACGACCGGCAGTTTTCTTTTCACGTGGTACGGCGACCAGCTCAGCCAACTGCTCAGGTGATGACCATAGGCCTTCTAAGTCATAGAACTCACGAGCTTGTGGCGTCATCATATGGACGACAACAGCGCCCAAGTCGATTAACGTCCAATCAGAGTCGATACCGCCTTCACGGCCAAGTGGCATAAAGCCAGCTTGCTTGGCTTCAGCGCCGACACTGTCAGCCATCGCGCGTACGTGGCGCTTAGACGTACCATCAGCGATGATGATGCGTTCTGTTACGTCAGTCAAATCTTCTACATTCATCACGGTGATGTTTTTTGCTTTCATGTCGTCTAGAGCAGTTTCAACAACGGCTAAGCATTCTTTTAAGCGTTCTTCGGTCATGGTGTTGGTCATAAATTTTGATCTCTTGAATCGTAAATATTAAAAATAAAAAGGTAAATCGTCAATTTGCATGCGTTGGCATTGTCGAATGAACTAGATGTCGCCCGTCACATATACAGACAGGATAGGCAAAGTGACAAAGATAAGGCGATTTTAACGGAATTGAGCAGCAGAATATAGCTGATGGGCGATAATATATTGATAAACAGCAGGATTTAGCCATTTAGCTAATGGATTAAGTTCAGTATTGCACATGATATCATTTATTGGTTGCAAAGATGCGATTTGCGTTTCGGCAGTGTGCTTTATATTTAATGCGTGAGGGATTTGCTGAAGTTTTTGACGTACTTGCGTGCTGGATACGGCTGTTACAGGGCGCGGGTCTATATAAATGTGACCTTGATAGTTATTTTTTAGAGCGCTGTTATTTATCCGTGCTTGAGCGTCGGGCATTATCAATTCAGTCGGTGAGTCGATTACCAAACATTGTAGCTTCGCGGGTAGTTGTGACTGTAATTCAGCCACATCCTGCGCTATGTGATTTTCGTCTACTAAATTTTTCGTATTTTCGGCAAAACTGTTATTTTTAACATCAACATCAGACAGGCTGTCACGATTAAAAATCCATAGATTGACGTAGTCCGTCAGCCCAAGCCCTTCTTTCCATTTGCTCAAACTCAGCGCACTGTCTATGCCAATGATGAATATTAAACGGTCATGCGGATAGCGCTGTCGTAACGTACGCACGCTATCGATCGTATAGACAGGAGGTGCTTGCCAAAGCTCAAGCTCATCTATCTGTATTGGGGTATTAATTGTCGCCAGTTTTAACATAGCCAAACGATGCTTGGGATCGGTACTTTCTTGTTTAAAAGGCGAGCGAGCATTGGGCAATAGTGACACCTGCAGCTCGCGCTGTTGCTGCTTCGCTAGCGGTAACAAATGCTGATAAACGTACATCGCTATTTGCAAATGCCCTTTATGCACAGGATCAAATGAGCCACCAAGATAAGCGCGGATGGCAGGCTGAGAGTATGAGATGTGTTGTTTATCGGTCATATTAAGCATAAATTGTCGGTCATATTAGGTATAAATAACGAGATCAAATGGCTGAAAAAAACTTTACCGTGGGTTTAAAAGAGAAAGTAGCGCTATTGTAGTGGGCGAGCAGGTATATGTCACTACAAGCGGTCAAAGACCAGAAAACTATAAGTTCTAAAAATTCATAAAATAGGCTCAATAAAAAGCCGACTATCACGAGGATAGTCGGCTTCATAAAATATGTCTTACCTGATTTGCTCAAAAATTAGATCAGGTCACTATGTGCCTGAATAGCGGTCAGTGCGATGGTGTAGACAATATCGTCAACCAATGCACCACGTGACAAGTCGTTTACTGGTTTATTCAAGCCCTGTAGCATCGGCCCAACACTGATGACGTTGGCACTACGTTGTACCGCTTTATACGTGGTGTTACCCGTATTGAGATCTGGGAAGATAAAGACGTTGGCTTGTCCGGCAACTGGTGAATCAGGTGCTTTTTGTTTGCCTACGCTCATGACCGATGCGGCGTCATATTGTAGTGGGCCATCAACGGCAAGCGTTGGCTCACGTTCGCGCACGATTTGGGTCGCTCGGATGACTTTTTCAACATCCGCGCCCGTACCTGATGAGCCAGTAGAGTAGCTAATCATCGCCACTTTTGGTTCGATACCAAACGCCGCCGCCGACTGGGCAGATTGGATAGCGATTTCAGCCAGCTCTTCCGCTGTTGGATCAGGGTTGATGGCGCAATCACCATACACCACGACTTGCTCAGGTAGCAGCATAAAGAAGATAGAAGATACCAATGAATACTGCGGTGCAGTCTTAATCAACTGGAATGCTGGTCGTACGGTGTTGGCAGTGGTATGTATGGCACCAGAGACCAATCCGTCCACTTCACCCATCTGTAGCATGATAGTACCTAAGAACACGGTATCTTCAAGCTGTTCAGCAGCGACCAATTCGGTCGTTTTGCCTTTACGACGTTCCACGACAGCAGCGATATATTTGTTCATATCAAGCGTGTCAGGATCTAGAATTTCAATACCTTCTGGCAAGATTAAGTCGCGATTTTTGGCAACTTGTTCCACTTCGCTGCGTTTTGCGAGCAGTACACAGTCAGCGATGCCGCGGCTTTGACAGATACAGGCAGCTTCTACCGTACGTGGCTCAGCACCTTCTGGCAATACGATACGTTTTTTAGCGGCTTGTGCTTTTTTGACCACTTGATGACGGAAAGCGGCAGGCGATAGGCGCGGCTGATGGTCATGACTAAAGTATTCTTTAATCCAGCTTAGATTTAAGTGCGCGGCCACATAGCGCGTGACTTCTTGTGCGCGCTCAATATCGTCGTTTGGAATCTCAGCACTCATGTGCATTAAGCTTTGTACGGTCTCAAAGCTATCTGTTTCGACACTCATAACAGGAATGCCTGTTTTGAGTGCAGACTGCCATAGTTCAGCGACGGTTGCATTTGGTGAGACACCACCAGTCAGTACCAGACCTGCTAGCGGGATACCGTTAATACAGGCCAATGCAGCGGCAAGTAACAGATCATCACGATCGCCAGGTACGACAATGAGCGTACCACGTTTGAATACTTCATCAACGCGTGCGACTGAGCGAGCTGTCAAACTAATATGATTGATACGGCGTGTCTTTGCTTCCCCGACATTTAACCAAGTGGCATCCAGCTCTGCGGCGATATCCCACGTACGTGGCACTGACAATGAATCGCTAAAAGGTACCACGCCGATTAGACGGAATCGATCGGTATCGAAATGCGGTGACAGACGCTGCACTTCTTGCATGAAGCCAGCGTCCAAGCTGACCATGGCTTCACCCGGTGCTACTGGCTGAGTGTCAAAGGTATTTGGCACATCATGCACACGCATCAAGATGCAGCCTAAAGTACGCTCATGCGCGATACCACCAAATTCACGAGCATGCACATCCAGCTTATCGGCTAAATGGGCGGGGTTTTTGGTATCGACTGTACTCACAAAGATGATTTTGGCATCTAAAGCATGGGCAATAGCACGGTTGATTTGTGAGGCATAAGAGGCTTCGGTGGTAGGCACCAAACCTTCACAAATAACGACGTCTTGATCACCACCGATGCTATGGAAGTTTTCGATAACTTCTTCCATCAATTCATCAAGATTGCCATCACCAATCATACGCTCAACGCGCTGACGGTTGATAGATTTAGGCGGTGTTAGACCGAATGCATGCATGGTTAATGCGCTTGAGCTGTCTAGGCTGTTTTGTTTATCGAGCGTATCATCTTGCAGAAACGGCTTCATAAAACCGGCTTTTACGCCGTTATAATCGAGCGCACGAATGAGACCGAGCGCTGCTGATGTCAGGCCGATACCGCGACTAATGGGCACAAGTAAAATGGTTTGCATAGCATATCCTACTATTTATTTTATTATATCCGTGAGAGAGGTGTTGCTGACTGGCTAAAATGATGTCTTTTGCTGATTTCACTTGCAGTGATTGGTCAGTAGCGCCGTTACTTAAAAGCTTATGTCATATAAAAATATTTATACGACATAAGCCCTTAAATAAGCATCACTGTCATAGCCGAGCTATTTTCTATTTTAGACCCAATGCTTGGCAGGTTTCTTTAGCGATTTGGCATTCTTCATCAGTTGGGACAACCCACAGCTCGATGCTACTACCTTCGTCTTGGAAGCTGCCTTCTGCACCGCCGACCAAATCATCATTCTTTTCAGCATCAAACTTGATACCGAAATGACGCATGACGTCTAAGATGCGAGCACGTGTGGTGGCTGAGTTTTCACCAATACCACCAGTAAAGACGATACCAGTAAAGTCAGGTAGCGCACAGCTTAGGCTGGCTAGGTATTTACCGACACGATAGCAGAACATCTCGATAGCGAGTTGAGCATCTTTATGGCCTTCATTCGCTGCTTGTTCGATCGTACGTAAGTCATTCGACAGACCTGAGATACCCAATAAGCCACTTTCACTATTGAGCATAGTATCGATTTCTTCTAGGCTCATACCCAGTTTACGCTTGAGATGAATGTGCAAGCTAGGATCGACGTCACCACTACGCGTACCCATCATTAGGCCTTCAAGCGGGGTCAGACCCATGCTCGTATCCAAGCTTTCACCGTTATAGACGGCAGTCGCTGAGCAACCATTGCCTAGATGAGCGGTCAGCCAACCATGTGGACCTTTAGCATCTGTAATTTCGCTGGCACGCTCTGAGACATAAGCATGTGAGGTACCATGGAATCCATAACGACGGATTTTTTCTTCTTCGTATAGTGCTTTTGGAATTGGATAGCGGTAAGCAACTGGTGGCATCGTTTGATGGAAAGCAGTATCAAAAACGACCACTTGTGGGATGTCAGGATAAATGGCTTCAACCGCTTCAATACCCAAAGCATTGGCAGGGTTGTGTAGAGGTGCTAGGATTTTTAAGCGTTTTACTTCATCAAGTACATGTTGGTCAACACGGACGGCTTTTGAGTACTCACGACCGCCGTGAACCACACGATGTCCTACAGCGACAAAATGATATTGCTCAAGTAGTGCTAGGATTTTTTGAAGCGCTAACTCATGACGACCACCAGGAATGGTAATCTCAAGTTTTTCGCCGTTTAAAGTAGTATGTTTGATACGAGCGGTATCAAGCCCCAAGTTTTCGGCAAGACCGGTAATACGAGTGGATTCGTCTTCGCTGATTAGCGCATATTTGATAGAAGATGAACCACAGTTGAGAACCAAAGTAGGGTTGATAAGTTTTGATCTGCCAGTATTACGATCATTAAAGATGGGGGTGCTATCGCTCATGCTCTATCCTTAGATTATGTTTTTTGACAAGGGGTGAATCATAGCGGATTAATTTCCGCCGAACAAACAAAAATCAGCAGACCTTTCATAAAAATGAAATAAGCGATATCACGCTTACAGGTCTACCAATAAATCCCTACTCGTCACTTTGTTTGGTTGCTTCTAGCAATCTATCAAAGCGATATTTTCGGAGTATAATGTAACACAATTAGTATCTTATACCACAGTAACTATAAGGTTTAAGATTGAACATCGTCAAGCATTGTTACACCTGTGCACCGAATATAGCCATCAAATAGTAAGTGCTATAAAGGCAAGATTGCCCGCAATAAAAATTGTAAGAAAGTTTTTCAAAATGTGTTTAGCCGTGTTTTGCACCATAAAACCGTGTTTCACACACAACAATTGCCATATAAATTGTGTCGGTTTTTCACAGTTTACCAAATAATACGTATCAATTATTATCGTCATAAGCCGTATTTATAAATCATAAAGTTAGCAAAATTATTGGTCAATCACCCTCAAGAGGCTTACTGCTTTACTGATAGAATGCTATGCTTACATAGATTATAATATTTTGAATATTTCAGTCGTAAACGTCCTGTTTTCAATCATATTCACACTGCTGCAAGGTTATTTGCCCTATGCTTACTATACGCCGTGTTTCAAACACTGAGTGCAATTCTCATTTATCTATTAACGCCAGTCGCCGTGCTGTTTCTGCATTGATTATCGGTAGTGCGGTCATGTTAGGGTTAACGGGCTGCGGGCAAAAGGGCGACCTCTATCTAGCCGATTCCAACAGCTCAAAGGCGGCAGGGTCAGAGATGCTGTCTAATGCTGGAGAGTCAAACAATGCAGCATCGGTAAGTAATGATGAACAGAACGCTCGCTATTTAGAGCAAGTATTATCAGACGTGAACGAAGATTCTAACGATTATTAGTCGTTTAAGAGCATCAATAATCCCGAATAAATTTACCTGATTTGACGAGAGACATAACCACAATGACTACAGTAACGACCCAAACAGAACAAGGGCTATATATCAACCCTGAAGCCTTAACTGCTCATTTGCCTGCGCTGAATTATCGCAACGATGCTTTACATATGGAGCAGGTCAGTATAACTGAGTTGGTCGATTGCTATGATACGCCATGTTATGTCTACTCAAAGCAGGCGATATTGGATGTTTATCAGGCTTATACCGATAGCTTTGCCAGTCTAAAACATCAGGTTTGCTATGCCGTTAAAGCCAACTCTAATCTTGCGGTGCTCGGTGTTTTGGCTCAGGCAGGTGCAGGGTTTGATATTGTCTCACGTGGTGAGTTGATGCGAGTATTGGCGGCAGGTGGCGATGCTGCACGCGTTGTATTCTCAGGCGTTGGCAAAACTTATGGCGATATCGAGTATGCTCTCACCCAAGGTATCGGCTGCTTTAACGTCGAGTCTATTAGCGAGCTGGCTTTAATCAATGAAGTGGCACAGCAACTCGATAAATCAGCACCGATATCTCTACGAGTCAATCCCAATGTCGATGCCAAGACTCATCCTTACATCTCAACCGGTTTAAAAGACAATAAGTTCGGTATCACGCACGAAGAAGCGGTCGCTGTCTATGAGCAAGCTGCCGCGTTGTCGCATATCGATATCGTCGGTATTGATTGTCATATTGGCTCACAGTTGACGGAAGTAGAGCCATTCGTTGCTGCATTAGACAAAGTAATTGAGTTGATACACACCCTTCGTGAAAAAGGTATTGAGCTGCGTCATATCGATTTAGGTGGTGGCTTAGGGGTGCGTTATATCGATGAGACGCCTGTGTCTATGGACGAGTTTTCTGCTGCATTATTACCAAAACTAAGCGAGCTTGGCTTAACGGTATTCTTTGAACCGGGCCGCAGTATCGTTGCCAATGCGGGCGTACTATTAACGCGTGTCGACGTATTAAAGCCTACCGAGCACAAGAATTTCGCTATCGTCGATGCGGCAATGAACGACTTGATTCGCCCTGCACTGTATCAAGCAGAAATGGCAGTGATTCCAAGCGTGTTACCTAGCGAAGGTATCGATACGGATGGTACGCAACCGTGGGATATCGTTGGTGCGATTTGTGAGACCGGAGATTTCTTAGCAAAAGGTCGCTTGTTAGCATTGGAAGCAGGAGATACATTGGCCATCACTGGTGCTGGCGCTTATGGCTTTACCATGAGCAGCAATTATAATTCGCGTCCACGTGCTAGCGAAGTGATGGTGTCTGATAACCATCATCAGTTGATTCGTCCGCGTGAAACGATTGAATCATTATATGAAAATGAAACATTGTGGCAGGCGCAGTAGTATTATCTAAAAACGAGCCAAAACTGTTGTAGTATTTGATGATTGAAGAGAACCCATTGTGATAATGACAATGGGTTTTTTTATTACTGGATTTTGAGGAAGGTGTTTTTTAATTAAAGCTGTCTCTTAATGGAAGGCATGCCTTTAGTTGAAAGCAATACCATTCACAAAAATTAGAGTAGCAAGGAAAACGAGTGCAAGTACTACTCACCATAGACTAAACAAGTTTGACACCGCTAATCGTATTTTTTGGGATTGGTATTATTATGATTGTATCTGACAGCGTGCTAAGATAAGCCATACATAAAAATAGGATAGGATATCAAGGGTATGCTAATAGAATTTACTAAGATGCATGGTCTGGGCAATGATTTTATGGTCATCGATTTGGTGACTCAGCGCTTAGAATTAACCAAGGATTTGGTACAATTATTGGGTGATCGTCATTTGGGTATTGGTTTTGACCAATTGCTCGTGGTTGAGCCACCTATGCGTCCGGATGTTGACTTTAGCTATCGTATTTTTAATACCGATGGCACAGAAGTCGAGCAGTGTGGTAACGGCGCACGCTGCTTTGCCCGTTTCGTACAGGCACGCAAACTGTCATTTAAGCAGCGCCTACGTGTTGAGACGGCAAGTGGAATTATCACGCTGACCACAGACCGTTATGGCTGGGTAGAAGTTGATATGGGCAAACCCAAGTTTGAGCCGGACGAGATTCCATTTAGCCCAAGAGCCACTACCAAAATCCAAAACGCCTATCATTTGGATGTTAATGGAACACCGGTACAGCTCTATGTTGCCAATATGGGCAATCCACATGCAGTCATCAAAGTCGATAATGTGCTCGATGCTGAAGTTGAAACCTTGGGTAAAGCCATCGAATCGCATCCTGCGTTTCCAGATCGCGTCAATGTCGGTTTTATGCAGGTGATGAATCAACGTCATATTCGTCTACGGGTGTTTGAGCGCGGTGTCGGTGAGACTCAAGCCTGTGGTACGGGTGCATGTGCTGCAGTGGCGGTTGGCATACGTGAAGGCTGGTTGGATGAAGGCAAAGAAGTGCGCGCGCAACTGTATGGCGGCAGTATGATTATCAAATGGCAGCCAGGTTATTCAGTCATGATGACAGGTCCAACGGCCTTTGTTTATGAAGGCGTGTTTAGCCCAGATGGACTAATGGCACAAGCGGGTATCAAGCCTAATTCAGAAGGCTAAACTCGGATGGCGAATGGGTAAAAGCTATGGTCATCTCTAATAGTGCTATGTCCAATAAAAAAGACCAAATAGAGCCAGCATCGGGTTCAGAAGTACAATCAACAGCTTGGCTGTCAGACACGCTGGCAGCCACTATAGAGTCGGACACAGCATTACGTGAGCTGTTAGCACCAGTGCATCGTTGGTTAAATACTTTATCGGTACGTAACCACTCGCCGCATACCCTAACGGCTTATTTTGCTGGCTTGAACCAACTGGCGCTATTTTTACGTGGCAAACGGCTGACATGGACGCGTTGTGACAAGCGTCAATTAGCCCAGCATATCGGTCAGCGTATCGATGAAGACAAGCTTGCACTTGCTAGCGTCCAGCAAGAGCTGTCAGCGATTCGTCATTTTTATGGATGGCTGATTGAGGAAGGGCTAGCACGCATTAATCCTACTACTGGCTACCAGCTTAAGCGTAGTCCTAGACCCTTACCGTCTATCGCAGACGTAGATTTGCTCACTCAATTGCTTGACCAAGAGATTCCTGATACGCCTGAGCAAGCGCGCTTATGGTTACGGGACAAAGCCATGTTTGAGTTGCTCTACAGTAGTGGCTTGCGTGTGGGTGAACTGGTAGCACTAGATATGGCGGATGTAGACCTAGCAGACTTACGTGTACGTGTAACAGGTAAAGGCAATAAAACGCGTCTAGTACCGTTAGGGATAAAAGCAGCAGAAGCGATTACGCGCTATCTACCGCATCGTAATTTGTGGGTAGAGCAAATGGACACGGCATTGTTTATCAGTGAAAAACTGGGTACACGCTTATCAACACGGGCAGTGCAGCAACGTCTAAAAGTTGCTGCTAGTCGTGCTGGTATCTCGCAAAATATGTATCCACATTTATTACGCCATTGCTTTGCATCACACATGCTGTCAGGTAGTGGTGACTTGCGCGCTGTACAAGAAATGCTGGGTCATAGTGATATTAGCACCACGCAAATTTATACCCATGTCGATTTTGCCAAATTGACCCAAGTTTATGATCGTGCCCATCCGCGAGCAACTCATGCTCAACGCGACGATGACTCAAATCAAAAATAAGGTGTGTCGAATACTGAACACACCTTAATCATAATTTACGCTAAGCGATGACAGTCAAAGATAGGCATTTTTTGTCGTCCTTGCTGTTGAGCTTGCTGATCTAATGATGCCAATACCATAGCGTAATGCTTGCTGTCTTCTGGATCAGTAGCTTCATTCAATACACTATCATCGTAATGGTTGATAACTGTACCATCATAAGCGGTAATCGCCGTATGTCCCCACGTCTGACGTATATCACCATTCTTGTAAGTATGATCGCCACCTTGTGCCGCACCAATGACCATACACTGGCTGTCCAACGCACGTGCCTGTAGCAACAGCGACCAATGCGCTTGCCCTGTTAGATAGGTAAATGCTGACGGAGCACTTAATAGGTCTGCACCTGCTTGACGTAGACGCTGTGCCAATGCAGGGAAGCGCAAATCAAAGCAAACCATCATGCCCAATTGATAGACTGTATCATTTGCTTCGAGTGGTGCAACTACAGTTTGCGTTCCTGGCTCAAAGGTTGCCGCTTCATTATAGCTGCCGTGCTTATCCGCCACGGTGGCTGTGAACAGATGAATCTTGTCATAACGTGCCACTCGCGAGCCATCAGGTGCAAACAACTGACTGACTTGGCGTAGTCTGCCATCAGGGACTACAATGCCATCAGGTCGATAAGGGCAGGGTAGCGAGCCTGCTAGTACGTAGACACCATAAGTGCTGGCATAGTCCGCTATCATCGCTGATAGATCGTCAAAGCGCTCTGCAGTAGCAAACTGCTCGCCCATGCTACAGCAGTTCTCTGGTAATACGACAAGCTGAGCCCCTTGCGCACTTGCATCAATAATGGCAGCTTTTATATCGGCTAAGTTTTGCTCAATATTCTGTTGGCTATTCATTTGAATGGCAGCAGTGGTCAATTGATTATTCTGTGTACTATTCATAGTTGTGGTCTCAGTTATTTTTTAGGTTAATTCAATTTGGCTATTTCGTAGTCGTGTATCTCATGACTTTTCTTATAAGAATCATATGATGGTAAGCAAATTTTTGATATTAATTATTTAGTGGTTAATGCTGAAATGCTAATATTTATAGGCTTTAATGAGAAAAGCGTAACAATTGTATCTGGCTAGAGTGTAAATTATCATAGCAAAATTGCGTCAAAAAATGCTATCGTCATGTCCTAATAACGTTAAACCACTGGTTTGACCAAAAATATTTGTAGAATATTATCACTACCGGAGTGTAATAAGCCGCCCATGAGTATGTCGTTCGGATTGGCGACCACGCTAAGCACCTCACAGAAACTGACACCGCAGATGCAGCAAGCCATTAAATTGCTGCAGCTCTCTAGTCTTGAGCTCGCGCAAGAGGTTCAGATCAAGCTGGATAGTAATCCACTGCTTGAACGTATCGAAGATGATGACGATGAATACGAGCATAGCAATGACGATATCACAGACGAGCTGAGCGACTCACTCACATTGGATAGCTGGAATCAAAGTACGGGCACTGAGTCATTTACTGCCAAATCTGACAGCAACACGACTACCTCTGACTATGATAACGAACTTAGTGATAGCTTTGATAAATTGCAGCAAGCCAATATCGATGATGGTGCCATAGACAATCATGCGATGGATAGTGACGACTATAGTAGCTTTGATAATAGTGCGGATAGCAGCAACTATGCATCGGCGGCTAGCAGTTCAGGGAGCAAAGGTGACGATGACTTTGATAGCTATCAAGGCGGCACCTCTGCCACTATCCAAGATCATGTGCGTTGGCAGCTGAACTTTAAACATCTATCAGAAGCAGATATGTTGATCGCCACCTACCTGATGGACTCTATGGATGATATGGGTTTTGTTCGGCTTGATATCGATGAGTTGTTGCAGAGCTTTGAGACCATGGCGAGCTTCTATCAATGGGATGAGTCTGTTGAGCAAGATGAAGTAATGGCCGTATTGCGTATTATTCAATCTTGCGATCCACTCGGTGTTGGGGCGCGGAATCTCAGTGAATGCCTAGCGATTCAGCTGTCCAAACTTGATAGTAATACGGAGTCTCTAAAAGAAGCGCAAGCACTTCTATCTGCCAGCGAATACTTAGTCAGTAATAATATTAAAGCACTGACCGAGCAGACTGGACTTGCAGCTGAGAAGATCACACCTGCATTAAATCTATTACGCAGCTTAAATCCTTCACCAGGATTATTATTTCATAGTAGTCAACCGGATTACGCACGGGAGCCAGACAGTTACGATATTCCTGATGTGCTGGTCACGCCTGTCCGTCGGCATAGTAGTAATACCACTGCAGGGACAGATGCGCAAGAGGATGGCTGGCAGGTACGGCTCAATCCTGACACGCTGCCGAAGCTAAGAGTCAATCAAGAGTATGCCAACTTAGTCAAACGCGGTGATGATAGCCCTGACAATCAGTATCTGCGTGAAAACCTCACTGATGCGCGCTTGTTTATTCGCAGTATCGAAGAGCGTAATCAAAACCTATTAAAGGTCGCGACCAGTATCGTGCGTTATCAGCAAGAGTTCCTACAACATGGTGCGACTGCCATGCAACCACTTATCTTAAAGGTCATTGCAGAAGAAGTTGATTTGCATGAATCCACCGTGTCACGTCTGACCACCAGCAAAACAATCCTGACACCCCAAGGGCTGTTTTCGCTAAAGCATTTCTTTTCATCACATGTTAGTAGTACAGATGGTGATGTCTCGTCAACCGCTATCAGTGCCATGATTAAGCAACTCATCGCCGATGAAAATCCAAAAAAGCCATTATCAGACAGTCGCATAAAAGACAGTTTGTTGGTTGAAGGCATTGATATTGCCAGAAGAACCGTCGCCAAATACCGAGAAGCAATGAATATCGGATCGTCTACCCAGCGCAAACAAAAATATTAAATGATGTAATTCAATAAGTTATAGGTATGCTTACATATCGGTCAATATATTCAGATAGAATATAAAAAATAAAATTTTTTGATTATATAGAAACATGATAGAAACAACAGTTATTGTTACACTTAATTACAATTTAATGGCTTGCTACTATTCTAATTTCATGACAAATTAGAGTCATACCAACAACGAAATCTAAGTGTCGATTTAGCATATTTACAATAGCAATCAGGAGATGATGAAAGGATATATCGGCATTTTACTGGATGTACTGGCTATAAAAGATAGTAGAGCGATTGTTGGTAAAGCAGGGTGATAAAAGCAGGAATGCTACCTCATCTGTTGACTGTAAGTACAAACAAAAGGACAATAATATGAATGTTTCTATCAGTGGTCACCATATCAGCGTTACTGAAGCTATGGACAAGGCAGTTCGTGAAAAGCTTGAGAAAGTAGAGCGTCACTTCGATCAGATACAAAGTATTAAAGTGATATTATCGTTAGACAACAGCGGTGCTAGTGATGGCGGTAAAAAAAGCCATAAAGCTGAAGCGATTATGCGAGTCTCAGGTCAAGAAATGTTTGTTCAAGCGTGTGAAGATGATATGTACAAAGCCATCAACGAAATGGCAGACAAACTTGATAGACAAGTGCGTAAATACAAAACCCGTCAAGAGCGTAAGAAAACTCAGGGTGCTGGACGTGATGAACGTTACGAAGACTTCACAGTTGATGATGTAGCACCAGCCGTTTAATTCGATGAGGTTTGGTAGATATCGTATTTAATGAGTACTGGCTGACCAAATAATAATAAATAGTATAGATAGCCAATAGTATAGACAGCCATATGATTTATATTTGATTCTACTGAACTGAAATCAGAATACACAAAAAGGAAAAAGGCCTCAAACGTATCATGCGTTGAGGCCTTTTCTAGTACTAATATCAGGAAATAAGAGTATCAGTAAGTCTATTCATTAATCAAAACTATTGATAATCTTTTTGAAAGTTTGGTTATAAGCCAAATGAAACCAGTATTTTATTCAACAAACTAAGCATATTACACTCAGTCTATGTAATCTACGATAAGTAAACTGCAATGACTAGCCGCCACCAACGGCTTGTACTACTTCGATGTTCATGCCCTCAACGATACGTAGCTGACTCAGCTCGCTCTTTGGAATAAGCTCACCCTCGACTTCTACGGCATAGCGACCTTGGCTAAGTCCAAGCTCATTGATGACCAGTTGTACCGTCTGATGAGTGGTCTGTAGTTTTTTGCCATTGACACTGATGTTGCTCATAATTGCGCTCCTTAATAATTTAGATTTCCTTATACTCAAAAATATTAATGCTTGAGTAGATGACATACTCTAGATTGGTTAACGGCGCTTTGATTAGCTGATCGAGTCTTTTGATTTAAATGTCGATACTGCCAACCATAGCCAACCTGCAATCATGAAGATACCGCCGATGGGTGTAATCGCTCCAAACCAAAGTGGTGCGCCAAGTGTCATCGCATACAGACTACCGGCAAATATTATAATGCCAATCTGTAAGAGCCAAGCGGTCGTTTGAGTGATATATTTGAGGCGTATCAATAGTCCTACTAGCAGTAAGCCGAGTGCATGTATTAATAAATATAATGTTGCCGTATGCCACCATTCGAGTTGCTGAGGACTGGCTATGTTTTTCAAACCATGGGCACCGAATGCGCCTAGCGCAACGGCGATAGCCATATTAATCGCCGCAATACCTATCCAATTTAACATGGCACACTCATATTATTTAAAAGCGGTCGCTACTACAAAATAGCAGCTATTGAATATCATCCGGCAAAATAACGCTATCGATAGTCATTGCATCACGGATTTTGTCCATGGCATTCTTTTCGATCTGGCGTACACGTTCTGCTGAGATAGAGTAGACGGCTGCTAACTCATGCAAGGTTGATTTTTGCTCAGAGAGCCAGCGTTGCTCAACGATATCACGTGAGCGATCATCTAGTGTGCCCATTGCCGCTATTAATGCTGAAGAATTGTTTTCTTCCCAATCGGCTTCTTCTAACTGTTCAGCAGGATCAATACCATCTTCTAAGAACAATTGCGGTGCATAGCGTCCATCGTCGTCATCACTCGATTGCGCTTCAAACGAGGCATCATAGGATGTAAGTCGTGACTCCATCTCTAACACTTGCTTGCGCGTGACATTCAAGTCATTTGCAATCGCATCTGCTTCTTCTAGCGTCAGTTGATTGTTGGTCTTTTTAAGACTACGCAAATTAAAGAATAATTTACGATGTGCTTTGGTAGTTGCAACCTTCACGATACGCCAGTTGCGAATCACAAACTCGTGAATCTCAGCTTTAATCCAATGCACCGCAAAGGATACCAAGCGCACGCCTTTGTTGGGATCGAAGCGTTTTACTGCTTTCATTAGCCCCAAATTACCTTCTTGAATTAAATCGGCTTGTGGCAGACCGTAGCCTGAGTAGCTGCGTGCAATGTGAATCACAAAACGCAGATGTGACATAACGAGCAGACGTGCCGCCTCAACATCACCTTCGTCATAATAGCGATGCGCCAGCTCTTGCTCTTGTACTGGCGTCAAGATTGGAATTTGATGGACGGTATTGATATACGCACCCAGATTGACCCCAGGCGCTGATAGATGCGTTGGCATTGCTGGTACCAAATCACGAGTACTGGTATCACCTAGCGCATCCGCATCATAAGGTGGTCGCTGTGCTGCAGCTTTCAATGCTGCATCACGTGCTTCGTTTTTTACAGGTGCTGCATCGTCTTTTTTACTCGTTTTTGCAGCATCATTAGAAGTGTTAGCCATATTCTTGACCTTGATTAAATAGTGACGCAAATAGTAAGATGAAAATATTTATAGTTGTAATTGTAAAGGATAGCGACGCTTAGTTGCTATCAGTTTTGGTAATGATGAAGTGATATATTGTATCGAAACGCTGTGATGGTGTGCTATCAGTTGTCTGTTGACTGGTAACGCTATTGATGGTCAATAGCAGTCGATTGGTCGTGTCTGTTTGCTGATTTTGTCGACAGAAAGCAGCGATATCTGCTTGTGAATTGGCATCAGTGGCGACCACATACAATGATTCACCAGTTGCGACATCGCGTAATGCCACTTTGGTTTTTAAAAGCGGCATTGGACAAGCAAGCCCACATCCATCGACGAAACGTATAATATTGATAGGGGATTGCTTTGCATTTGCTTCGTTATTTGAATCAACATCGTTCACCGACAGCAATGCCAATAGGTTATTGATATTTTGTTGCTCAGTACCAGAAAATTTTTCTGATAAGTTTATGAAGTCAGGAGCATGGATGATGGTGGACTGGCTATCAACAGACATAAAACAACCCTTATAAATACCAATACTGTGGTTTGTACTACTATTTGTATTATCAATAGTTCGCTTTCAAGCATCGTTAATTTTAAGAGTTTTTATTGAATATCTTGTGCTTAATAGCGACGTAAACCTATTGTTGTACCTGCCATTATAGCAAATAGCTAGGGTGCAATTGAGTTGAATATAATCAACTCAACATTCGGTTCATTAGAATTACACAGTCATGTTGCGCAATAGTGACACGCCGCTTAGTTATTAGTAGTCGAACCTATACTAGAATTGACCTTATATGCACAAGCTCGTATAGTCGAGAGGATGTTGTCATTACTCACCTGCATAGGATAAACATTTGTATCACGCCAATAGACAGTCGATTCTTGATAGCGCAGCCATGAATCACTCAAATAAATATGTGGTCGCCACACCTTCGTTTGGATGGGTGTCGCTGTTGTGCGAGCGAAAAAAGGGTGCTCTGTCTATAGCGATATCGAGCATGTTTATATTAGGAGTTTCAACCGCATTATTGATGGCCACAACGGTTGCCAATAGTAGTGAGTGGGAGAGTAGTAATAGCAGCACCCAAACATCACAATATAATTACAACCCATGGCAATCCACGGACTCCGAAGATTTAGACTTGCCTAACTTGAGAGGTCAGGGCTTGAGCTTCGCTGAGCAATATCAAAATAAGCTACTAGGCGAATGGTCACTACGAAATATCAATGGTGGCGTTAAGATGGAGCATGATCCTTGGATTCAAGAAACGCTCAAAGACATGACGTGGCGTCTGAATGCTCAAGCACGGCAGCAAGCATTAATGGGCTTGGTGATTATTGATAATCCGAGTATCAATGCTTTTGCAGCACCAGGTGGTGTCATCGGTCTAAATACAGGCACTATATTGGCCGCCAGTAGTATGGACGAGCTTGCTAGTGTGGTAGCGCATGAAGTGGCACACATTAGCCAGCATCATTATGAAAGTGGTGTGGATGATCGAAAAAAAGCATTGCTCATGCAAGTAGGTGGCATGCTAGCAGCAATTGCTGCATCAGCAATCGATGGTGATGCGGCGACAGCCGTTTTGATGGGTAGTCAAACCGCTACGATGAACAGTAGCATGGCATTTAGTCGCAGTAATGAGCGAGAGGCTGATCGAATAGGGATGCAAATCATGACCCAAGCGGGTTATGACCCAAGAGCCATGCCGCGGTTTTTTGCTACCATGAATCAACGAAGCCAGCTCAATAAAGTTGAAAACCAGTTTTTGCCAAGTTTTATTATGTCCCATCCGTTGAGCAATGAGCGTTTGAGTGATTCACAAAGTCGCGCGCAGAGTTATCCTTCATTATCATTAAACCAGCAGCAACGTCATCAAGCATTGTTTGATTTGCTCTATTGGCGTGTGCAGATTACCGGTAAGCATGCTTCTGAGACCGTATTGACGACTGCTGCAAAGAATAGCGTCGGTGCCAAGTTGGCTTTGATGCACTGGTATAGTGAACAGCAACGTTTTACAGATGCTAACAAGCTACTGGCTGAAATCGATGCATTATCAGCGACACAGCGTCAAATATTAGAGCCTTTATTGTCAATTACCCACAGCTATATGCTAACGGAACAAGGTAAGTGGTCAGAATCTGCACAAATTTTAGAAAGCCAGCAGCGCATCTATCCTGAGCGTCGTGATCTACGACTCTACTTAGCGGAAGCACTCACCAATAGCAACCAGCCGACACAAGCACAAGCATTGCTCAAACCACTAACCGAGCAGCAGCCAAGCGATCGTTATGCTTGGCAGAGTCTACAACTGGCTAATGAAAAGCTGGCAAAAACCACGACTTCACCGCAGCTGGCCAATATTGCCACTATCAATGCATTACGTTACCGCAGCCAAGATCAGCTATGGAGTAATCGCTACGAAAGTGCACTCATATCGCTGACACAAGCCAAGCAACTGACGGAACAATTGCAGAATACACCGCAAGCCAATAGTGCTCGGCCGCTTTTAGCCAATATTAATGCAGAACTCAAAGCAGTAAAAACCGCCAAAGACTTTAAGCCTTAGGCGGTTGTTTTTACAGACAGAACTTTCTAATCAATAGTAGGTGCTAGCCTTGTAGAGCGTCTTTTACCATCTTAGAGATGAGGGCTGGATCTGCACGGCCTGCAGTTTTGTTCTTTAGTACACCCATTACGCTACCCATATCACGCATAGATGTTGCACCTTGCTCAGCGATTTCAGCGTTGACTAAAGCAGCCACTTCATCATCGTTCATTTGTTTGGGCATAAACCCATTGATGATATCAATCTCAAACTGCTCTTTGGTTGCTAAGTCATCACGGTTGTTTTCTGTAAAAATAGTGAGTGATTCTTGACGCTGTTTCAATTGCTTTTGTAATACCTCTAATACTTGTGCGTCATCTAGCTCTATCCGGCGGTCAATCTCAATCTGCTTGATGACTGCTTGTACGTTACGCAATACTTTAACGCGCTCAAGCTCACGCGCTTTCATAGACACTTTGATGCTGTCTAATAAAGTCTGTTTAAGTTGACTCATTGTTATTATCCTTATTCGTTAAGAGTTATTTATTCAGATTTTGAGCAATAGTAATAAAAATTGTAGCATAAAAAACGCCACTGATATCAATGGATAACAGTGGCGTTAATGTAGCACTTGTACTTAACTAATCGTATTATGGATTAGTACATACGAGTGGTACGAATAGTTTCGCGTTGTAACTTCTTTTTATAACGCTTTACGGCAGCAGCTTTTTTACGCTTGCGTACTTGCGTTGGTTTTTCATAAAACTCACGCTTACGTACGTCTGACAATACACCAGCTTTTTCACATGAACGTTTGAAACGACGGATAGCGATATCTACTGGTTCGTTTTCTTTAACCTTAACTGCAGGCATGAAGACTCCTCGATTAGGATGAGATATAAAGGCATTAGTTTGGCTGTGTATTAGTATTTAGTCGTAATATCTCAAGATTACAGACATCAGCTCAAACTAGGATAATCTTGTACATGAGCACAAGGGCAGGTATTTTAATAAAAAATAGCAAGTAAGTCAATGAATTTGTTGTATTAATCCATATTTATCATTAAGTTGCACAGTTTTTTGTAGATATAGAGTTAGTTTATGAGACAGCATTAATGGTTTTAGTTAAATAAGAGTGACTATATAAGTGTGCTAGAGAGCATCATTATAAATAAAAAACCCTACTGTCTATAACGGTTTAGGTGGAGTTTATGCTATGATAATTCCCATATTATAGTAAGCTTATGAACCGTTTTGTGTGTATTTTATTGAGGATGTTTGAATGAAAAAGACAGTATTAAATACAGCGTTAAGTAGCGCATTTATCGTCGCTTTTAGCTTTGGTGTTAGCGCTTGTAGCGGCGGCGAAGAGCATGAAGAAGTAATGGCAGTAGATCGCGTTGAAGAAGCGGCTGCACTTGCGATTGAAAATGCACCGGAAGCTGAAGACATGAAGTTTCCAGAAACAGCACCGATGCCTGCGGCTGATGCAGCTGCCACGGAAGCTGATGGTACAGCCACTGCTGAAGAAGGAACGGCTGATACTGCTATGGCAGAAACAGCGACTGCAGCGGATAGCGCCGATGCTGACGCAGCTGCTACTGACAGTGCCGAACCTGAAGCTGCTGCTGAATAAGCATGGATTTAATGGTCATTTGGGCTGCCAAGAGTGGTAAATAAGCTTTATAAGCAGCCACCAATATAAAACATAATATAGAGGTGTGATCATGATGAATAAACGACAGCGCATAAACAAGCTTACGGTCTCTGTTATCGGTATTAGCGCATTGTTAGCACTGAGTGCTTGTAGTGGTGATGATACGAGTACAGAAGAGGTATCTACTGCCAATGAACCTGCTGATACCACTGTAGCGATCGCTGACACACCAGTTGTTGAATCTGAAGTGACTGAGTCTGAAATTGCTACGCCTGAACCAGAGGTTGAATTAGAACCTGTTGAGGCGCCTGTTACTACGGAAGAGCCAGTAGCAGAAGTTGCTGCTGAGCCTGAAGTATTGGCCGCGGATGCAGGCGCTAAACTATATGAATCAAACTGTCAGGTTTGTCATGCTGCAGGTTTGCTCGATGCACCAAAATATGGTGATAAAGCCGCATGGGCAGCGCGCCTTACCAAAGGCAAAGATACGCTACACATGCACTCTGCTAAAGGCTTTAATAAAATGCCAGCGCAAGTCACTGATAAAGTAAGTGAAGCTCAGGTGTATGCGGCTGTAGATTACATGATTGCAGCGGTTAGCTGATATTGACCATTGAAATTTGCTAAACTGACCGTCATTGTGACTGACAATGGCGGTTTTTTTGTGCACGTTTTTTCGCACATAAGCTAAGGCGAAAAACGCTGTAAAAAATGACACGCAGACAAAAGTATAAAGGCAAGCATATGAAAGTGTTGGGTTTAGAGACCTCTTGTGATGAGACTGGTCTAGCGATTTTTGATAGTGAGCAGATTTCGAATGACAATCAAGGTTTGGTTGGTCAAGTACTGTATTCACAAATAGAGCTGCATGCTCTCTATGGTGGCGTTGTGCCTGAGCTTGCTAGTCGCGACCATATTCGAAAGCTCGTGCCTTTGCTTAATGAGCTGTTAGATCAGTGTGATATGAAAAAAAGCGAGATCGATGCGATTGCCTATACTAAAGGGCCGGGACTCATTGGTGCATTGATGACGGGTGCGTTATTTGGGCGCAGTTTGGCTTATGGTTTGGATATCCCTGCGATTGGCATCCACCATATGGAAGGCCATTTGTTGGCACCATTAATGGGTGCAAACCCTCCTGCGTTTCCGTTTGTGTCATTGCTCGTCTCTGGTGGACATACTTTGCTTATTGCTGCCCGTGGGGTTGGGCAGTATGAGATATTGGGTGAGTCGATAGACGATGCTGCGGGTGAGTGCTTTGATAAAGCAGCTAAGATGCTAGGCTTGCCATATCCTGGTGGTCCCAATATAGCCAAACTGGCTGAAACAGGCAATCAAAACGCGTATAGCTTGCCAAGACCGATGTTACACCGTGGTTTGGATTTCTCCTTTAGCGGTATGAAAACAGCTGTGCATAACCTTATCAAGGATACCCCACACTCAGGGGGTTCGGGAAATAGCGCCGAGAGTAATCCACAAGTACGCGCTGATATTGCAGCTAGCTTTCAACATGCAGTGGTCGATACACTGGTAAGAAAATGCGTCAAAGCACTTAAGCAAGTAGATATGAGCCGCTTAGTCATTGCTGGCGGCGTCAGTGCCAACACTCATTTGCGTGAAACGTTAGAAGCGGAGCTGGCCAAAATAGATGCAACGGTGCACTATGCACCGCCTGCATTGTGTACCGATAACGGGGCAATGATTGCTTATGCTGGTTACGAGCGCTTGCAAGCAGGGCAGTCGGATGATTTGGCCGTTAGCTGTGTGCCACGTTGGCCAATGACAGAATTGCCTGCGGTATAAAGGTGCCATTGATTGGGCCTCATGTCCATGTTGATGCTCATGAAAATTATCTAAAGTAAGGATGAGCTATGCAGTGGATTGCGATTGGTTTGGGCGCCGCATTTGGCGCGTGTTTGCGAGGGTGGCTTGCGCGCTTTAATCCGTTGCACCATTGGATACCGCTCGGTACATTGGGCGCAAATGTCTTGGGTGGGTTACTGATAGGGCTAGCGCTAGTATGGTTCGGACGAATGGGTACTGGCTTATCTGACAACGTGAGACTGTTCGTCATCACTGGATTTTTAGGCGGATTGACGACCTTTAGTACTTTTAGCGCGGAGGTCTTTACCTTCGTCAATGACGGCCGTTTGCTGGCAGGATTGGCGCTTATCGGTTTACATGTGGGACTCACATTGCTAGCAACCGCGCTGGGATTTTATTTCTTTAAGTTGGTTTTGTAGCCGTCGATAGATATTAATCGTTCAATGGTCTGTTATAGGTGGTTTCATGATAGCAGTCTATTTTAAGTGGTCTATTAATAGGTTTTTAAAGCCTTTTTGGTGGTTCCGCTAGGGTATACCTTAACTGAAACAGTTAAACACCTTCAAATACGTATATAAATTTCAAAATTGAGTACATTGATGAGGATTTTCCGAAAAAATGATAGATATGTTTTAGTTAATATGACAGGGAATAAAAATAATTATCTATCAATAAAGCTTAGCGATAGAAAAAGTAAAACTATATTTAGAGACTTAGAAAGTAAGATTATTAATTGCAATGTCAATTCAGACATGATCCTCAGTCAAGTAGAAAGGGCGTTGATTAGAATCAAACATAAGTATAAATTAGAGTTTTACATAACAGAAATTGAGTTCATATCTTCTGATAGCTTTTCAGAGGATATCTATGAACAAATGACGTTTAGACTTTTAAGTAATATTACCTCCAAAGAGCATCCAAACTCTGCATAAATGTTATTTAAATTAGATGCCAAGTGACCTACTACAGTAATGAGAAAGCAGCTTAGAGTTCGATGCGTGTATAGCGCACCGAACATGCTTCCATAATGACGTTAAATCACTACCTTTTTACCGTCTAAAATGGAGAATACAAAACTCCTCGACTGTTCCGATAACAGATGTCGCGGTAAAACGTTAGCAAATAGAGAGTGAATGCTATGAAGGACAGATTAATAGTCGTACCAACCTCAAAAGAGGCGGAGCAAAGACTAGATTATGATAAATGTACAGATAGTGATTTAATTGAATATAATTTGAATGAGAAGGAATTTGATGAATTATATGATATAGGATTTTTCACTGAACTAAATGATAAATTAGGATTGATGATCGATGACTACGAATCCGAAGAAATATTAGAGGATAAGCTAAAAAACTTAGAAGATTTTATGGAGTATTATCTTGGTAAAAATCCAAGAAATATACTACTTAGAAATCTCAATGATTTGTTCCAAGTTGCTTATGAAAAAAGAACGGGAGTATTCTTCTTCTTTTAATTAATCAGACTATTTTAAGATGGTAATTCTCCAAGTTTGTTTCTACGAATTTGACAGCAAAGGGCACTAAGCAGTTAGCGGTGAATCTTAGTAATCATCAAGCTAAGCTCATCAAGTACACTCAG
Organism: Psychrobacter fjordensis; assembly: GCF_904845995.1. Lineage (NCBI taxonomy): Bacteria > Pseudomonadati > Pseudomonadota > Gammaproteobacteria > Moraxellales > Moraxellaceae > Psychrobacter > Psychrobacter fjordensis. The sequence continues at coordinate 692,146 of NZ_CAJGYP010000001.1, read as the reverse complement.
ATGTATACTGATTCAATATATAAACCTATACCTATTGCAATCACTTGGGCTACAGCCCAAGTTTCGAGTCCTCACTAGGGAACCATTATTTACCATAACATTCGTTACGATATGAAAAAGTGGCTAATATTTTATAACTATAAGAAAGTAATTAGTAATGAAACTACAACGGCTTCACTATCCCTTCTAGTAAATTCGCAAACCCTTGCATGTACGCTGTGTCTTGGCTTGAGTTACGCGTCGCTGCATACAGCTGACAATGCACACCTGCACCCAACTTCCGCGAGACGACCCAGCCTTTTTTCTCATATTCAGCCACGACCCAATCAGGCAATGCAGCAACTCCGCGCTCACTAGCAACTAGCTGAATAAGCATCGCTGTCAGCTCTGTAGTACGCACATTTTCGAAGCTCACCTGTGCAGGCGTCATAAAGTTGGCGATAATATCGAGACGCTTGGCCTCTACTGGATAAGCAATTAAGGTTTCTTCAGTCAAATCACTGGGTTCAATAAATTCTTGTGCTGCCAAATCATGCGTGGGCGATAGTACCAAGCGACTCTCGTACTCAAACAGCGGTTGATAGCTGATACCGTCTATCGGTAAATCACTGGTGGTAATCAATAAATCAATATCACCTTCCATGAGTAGATGATGCGGCTCAGGCTCAAATCCTGTGGCAAAATCTAGCTCGACATCTGACCACTCACGGCGATAATGATTGAGTATCGGCATCAGCCAATCAAAGCAACTATGACACTCGGATGCTAGGCGTAATCTGCCCGCTTGACCATGTGCTAGACGCTTCAGGTTGGACTTGGTGCGGGTAACTTGCGGCATGATGCTATCTGCCAACGCCAGTACTGTCTTGCCAGCAGGGGTAAAGGTGAGCGGGCGCGTACGACGATTGACTAAGCTGATATCGTAGTAGTTCTCTAGCTCTTTCAACTGATGTGAGACCGCAGAAGCCGTGACATGCAGCTCGTCGGCTGCAGCAGCGAGTGAACCATGCGCTCGTAGCGCGGTTAGGGTGTTGAGGTGACGGAGCTCTAGCATAAGGTAACCTAACCGCGAAGGTGAGAAAAATTCATTATAATAGATATAGCGCTGACTTTCATTCAAAGCTTGCTATTAATAAACAGTGCCAATAATAAGCGCTAGCAAACTAGCAAACTAGCAAACTAGCAAACTAGCGATGTCAGATTAGCAGCGGTAAACTAGCGCCTACGTAACAGCAGCTGCGAGATGATAACCAAGATTAAAGAAGCAGCCAGTAGCAATGTACCGATAGCGTTGACTTCTGGTTTGAGTCCTACCCGTACCATAGAATAAATCCGTAACGGCAAAATCTCATAGCTTGGACCGGTGACAAAGGTTGAAACCACCACATCATCCAATGACAACGTAAAGGCGAGTAACCAGCCTGCCATCACCGCTGGTAAAATTACAGGAATGAGCACTGTGCGTACCATCGTTGACTCATTGGCACCCAAGTCGCGTGCCGCCTCCATCAATTTCTCATCTAAACTACTTAATCGTGCAAAGACAGTGATGACGACAAATGGTAGACAGAAGGTAATGTGTGCTAATAACAGCGAGACAAATCCTAATTGCAGACCAATTAATAAGAATAGCGCTAATAATGAGATGGCCAATACAATTTCGGGCGACATCATCAGCACGAACAGCAGCCCGTTTAGCAAGCCTTTACCACGGAAATTATAACGGTGTAGTGCCAAAGCGGTGAGTGTGCCTATTAATGTTGAGACAGTCGCAGCAACCAGCCCTAATACGATAGAATGCCAAAATGCATCTAGCATCGCTTGGTTATTAAATAGTGATTCATACCACTTTAGGCTGAAGCCGCCCCAGTTATAGCCAATTTTTGATTTGTTAAATGACATCACCACCAAAACAATGATGGGTAGGTATAGCAGGGCATAAATTAGGCTGAGATAACCTTTGGCTGCGATACTGCCAATTTTTGTTGTACGCGAATAAGACATTAGGCCACCTCACTGAAATCAGTCTTGCCAATGCGGCGACTACTGGCGCGATAGGCCAGTAACAGCACAGCCATAGCGAGGGTCAGTAATACGCTGGCTGCGGCACCAAATGGCCAATCGCGCGCATCCAAGAACTGGTTTTTAATAATATTACCAACTAATAAGTTGCGTGAACCACCTAAGATATCAGCAACGTAAAACATCCCCATCGCAGGCAACAAGACTAAGAGTACTCCTGAGATGATGCCCGGCGTCGTCAATGGCAGGACGATATGCCAAAAAGTCTGTGTCTTGGATGCACCCAAATCTTGTGATGCCAATAGCATGTCCTGACGCAAGTCAGTAAACACGGCATATAACGGCAATACCATAAATGGGAATAGTAAATATGTCAGACCAGCTATCACCGCACCTTGCGTATATAGGATATCGATAGGAGTATCGATAACACCTATCGCAAGCAGTGATTTATTAATCAAACCATTATTCGCAAACAGCAACTTGAGTGCATAAGTACGCACCAGAGAGTTGGTCCAAAACGGCAGTATTAATAGCATCATCAGCAGTGGTTGCCAACGGGGTTTGGCTCTAGATATGAGCCATGCAAAAGGGTAGCCAAGCAACAAGCAGATAATGGTCGTGATGCCTGCCATCCATAATGAATGGATAAATACGCCGAAATAGAGCGGATCAATCATGCGTGCATAGCTGTCGATGCTGACGGGCAAGCTGATAAAAGCACTGCTATCACGGGTCAAAAAACTGACCGCGATGACCAAGATATTTGGCAGTAGCGCGAATATCAGTAACCAACCCCAAATGAGCCATAGCGTTGCGGTACGAAAAGGACTTTTGCTGCCTAAGCTGTGACCTGCCATTAACTGACATCCTTTTGTAAGCTTGTATGGTCTCCACCTTTATTTGGCTCAGTAGAGTCTTCTGGCAATACCCATTCCCAGCCGTCTACCCACGAGACTTTGACAGCTTCATTCAGCTTATAATCAAAGCTTGGGTCATCTTCGTCAAAGAATTCAGAGGCTTTAATAATATGGCCGTTTTCGAGCTCAATGATTGAGTCTAGCGTGCTGCCTTTATAGTTACTTTCAATCACTCGGCCAAACAGTCCAACATGCTCATCATCTTTTGGATCGTAAACTCTTAAGTCTTCTGGGCGCAGTAGTAAGTTTACGATGTCGCCTACTTGCACATCATTGGCAAAATTAGGACGGCGTAAATTACGTAAGCTGGTTGGGCCATCTTGAGCTTGTGCCTCGCAAACTTCTACCTCGATACGTCCGTTGGTGACTTTGCTATCACGATCTGGCTGATTGGGATAGACGCCTTTTACTTCTGCTTTAAATAGATTGGTCTCACCGATGAACTTGGCTGTGAACAAGTTGGCAGGCGTTTCATAAATCTCGATAGGCGTGCCGATTTGCTGAAAGGTGCCGTCTTTCATCACTGCGATACGATCCGACATCGATAGCGCTTCTTCTTGGTCATGCGTCACAAATACAAAAGTGATGCCCAGCTCACGTTGTAGGCGCTTAAGCTCAGACTGCATTTGCAAGCGCAGTTTGTGATCGAGCGCAGATAATGGCTCATCGAGTAACAGCAGTTTAGGACGATTAATCACGGCACGCGCAATGGCAACACGCTGCTGTTGACCACCCGATAAATCTTGTGGTTTACGGTTGGCTAAATGTTCTAACTGCACCATCGCGAGCATCTCGCGTACACGTGTCTTAATCTCATCTTTCGGTATTTTTTTGAGCTTTAAACCATAAGCCACGTTTTGGGCGACGGTCATATGAGGAAACAACGCATACTGTTGAAATACCGTATTGACCGGGCGCTTATCCGCAGGCAACCCTGCCATCTGTACACCATCTAAATGAATGGCCCCAGCATTTGGCTGCTCAAAGCCTGCAATCAAGCGTAGCAATGTTGTCTTGCCACAACCTGAAGGGCCAAGCAGTGTCAAAAACTCACCATGCTGGATATCGAGGTTGATATCTTTTAATACTTCAGTTTGATCGTAGGTTTTTTTTAGACCAGTCAGTTGCAGGAGCACCTTGTCATCATGAGGTGATGTAGAGGTGCTGTGCGTGTTGGACGGTGGGATGGTCATAATATTTTTCCTAAGCATCTAACATCGCAGTATGGCCATTCATTTAGGATACTGTGGTCAAAGTCATTTGGTGTGGGTATAAGCTATGGGGATAGACTGAGTCTGGTTGCCACGTATTATAACAAACCCTTGATATAAATTAGTGCAAGTTCATCATAAGTTACGTGAGTGGCAATACTTGAGAGACAAAGGGATAGTCAATCCACTATAAAAAAGTGACAGCGTTAACCTCGCTTGAAGTATTACATATACCTCTGCACTCGATTGCCTTGACTCTCTTTCAGATTGAATCAACTATATGATAGGAAGGAGTTTTAGCTTCTAGCTTTTCAGTTCTAATTTCTAGCGAGCATATTTAGGACATTTGGTAAAGGGTTTTAGTTCTATGATTTGGGGCCGCTAGCAATAATTACGTCATATAGCGACATTAATACAAAGTTTTTTATCATTTTTTAGGCGGTATTCCTATACAATTACTCTGTGGTAGACCAATATAATTGGCCTGTCAGTATCTAATAGTGACTAGTCAGTTATTTAGTCGATTTGTGTTTGAATATAGCCAGTTAAATATGACTTGGATACTAGAGAGGTGAGCAAAATTACTATAGATAGTAGACTGAGTGAGCTTAATTCTAGATCCAATTTAAAAAGCTTATAACTCTAATATTATTGATGATAAAGGATATCTTATGCCGAACAATACGCGCCCAAAAACAGGTCAAGAAGCTCTTGAGCTTTTGAAAGAAGGAAATGCACGCTACGTTGATAGCTTGAGCAATACTGATCCGATGATGCAGAGGCGTCCGGAGTTGGTCAAAGACCAAGATCCTTTGGCTATTATTTTGGGTTGCTCGGACGCACGTGTACCGGTTGAGATTGTGTTTGATCAAGGCTTGGGCGATTTGTTTGTGATTCGAGTCGCTGGTAACGTAGTAGCACCATCACAGATTGGCTCGATTGAATTTGCGGCCGAAAAATTCGGTACCAAGTTGGTTGTCGTACTTGGACATTCACATTGCGGTGCGGTTACGGCTTGCGTAGAAACCCTCATTAATCCTGAAACAAACTACTCGCCCAATTTGCAGTCCATCGTAGATCGCATCCGTCCAAGTGTTTATAACCTGCATGAATTAGCAACTGCCAATGGTCAAGACGTCGATGCCGATGAGCTAGTTGATCGCTCAATCCGTGCTAACGTACGTATGTCGGTTAGCCAACTTAAGCATGGCTCGCGTGCACTAGAAGACTTGACCAATAGCGGTCAGTTGCTAGTCGTTGGTGCAGAGTATGATTTAGAGACAGGCAAAGTACGGTTCTTAGACAGCTAATAAACCGTCTAAATCAGCCACATCAAATAAGCACTATTACAAAATCCTCTCAATCTTTTCGTGATTTTTTATTATGATAAGAGAGTCAAGCGCGTAAAAAGCCTTTACGCGCTTGTTTTTTTAACTCTATATTTTGTCAATATTAGGATAATCATGTCTATATCAAATAATGGCTCAGCCACCGATAATAATAACGAATCACTTATAGCCCAACCGACTAGCAGCGTAAATACCGCTGGTGTTCAGCCTATTTCAGGTCAGACGACTGGCTATACGTTTAACCATACGATGATACGGGTAAAAGATCCTGCCAAGTCATTAGCGTTCTATACGGGCGTCCTTGGAATGACGTTGCTGGCGGTAAAAAAATTCCCTGACATGGGTTTTGATTTATACTTTTTGGCCAAGCTAACGGAGAGCGAGCGAGACAACCTGCCTGCTGGTGATGATTTAGAAATCTTTGCATTTCGTCAGCGCGGTATCTTAGAGTTGACTCATAACTACGGTACCGAAACCAAAGCTGATTTTAGCTATCATGATGGTAATCAAGATCCACAGGGTTTTGGTCATATTTGCTTTAGCGTGCCGAGTCTGGATGAAGCGGTGGCTTGGTTTGATAAAAATAACGTCGAATTCAAGAAACGTCCAGAAGATGGCAGCATGAAAAATATCGCCTTTATCAAAGACGTCGATGGCTACTGGATTGAGATTGTACAAGCTGACTTGATGGGCTAAGTTTTAAGCGTTTAAAAGCTTTGAATATTTGATAAGTATTCGTTGCTAATACTTATCAATAAATACAATGATCGATATGACCAACCAAAGGAGTGACACCTAGATGCCAACCTCTGAGGCAGAAACGATAGCAGGTACAGAGCCAACGACCGCTGCACTAACGTATCAAAGTATTATTGATTCTGCGAATGGCATATTTATTGGTTTTGTCGAGCGTATTCCGTATTTTGTCGCTTCGATTATCGTTGTCCTGATTTTTTGGTTTCTGTCGATACTCTTCAAAAAAATCGTCTATAAAATCTTAGGTAGTCGCAGACGGCATCAGAACTTGGTCAAAGTCTTTCAGCGAGTAGGTGGTGCTTTAATTATCTTCGTAGGCTTTATGATAGCCATGGTGATAGCTGTGCCGGAGTTCACCCCTGCCAAGTTAATCGGTGCACTCGGTATCGGTTCCGTCGCTATTGGTTTTGCGTTCAAAGATATTTTTCAAAACTTGCTGTCTGGTATTTTGCTGCTCATCTCAGAGCCATTTCGCATCGGTGATCAAATAGTGTCTGGTGAATATGAAGGTACGGTCGAAGACATTAAAATTCGTGCAACCACCATAAAAACCTACGATGGTCGGCAAGTCGTTATTCCGAACTCTGACTTATATACCTCAGCGTTGACGGTCAATACCGCCTATAAGCAGCGCCGGTTACAACTGGCAGTGGGTATTGGCTATGAGGATGATATCGAAGCGGCAAAAGCTGAGATTTTAAAAGCGCTAGATAGGGCAGATAGCGTGTCAAAGAAAGCTGAGCCGAGCGTGATTGCGACAGGTTTTGGAGATTCAACGATAGATTTGATGGTACGTTGGTTTATTGAGGATGGCACGCAAGCCAATAAAGTTACCTCGATTCACCAAGTATTTGTAGAGATTAAACTCGCGCTAGATGCAGCAGGCGTAAATATTCCATTCCCGATTAGGACGATAGACTTGAGTGACGCATCAGTGATGACGATTGTCGATAAGCTCAATGAGCAAAAAACCATCAATGTGGAAAAGACAGTGGCAGAGTAATCAAGCTATTCTTCATATTGACTCTTAATTTCAACCATAAAAAACCGCCATATCAAATGATGTGGCGGTTTTTTGATGTTGATCTACTGGCTATCAGTATAAAGATTTATTCATCTTTTGCTCTAAAGTCTGTATGGCATGACTTACAGCTCGCACCAACTTGACTGAATGCAGGCTTGATGTCATCCATGCTAGTAGCTGTTTGAGCGGCAGCACTTAGTTCAGCAGTAACTTTTTGGAAGTTATCAGCTTCTGCGCGGAAACCATCAGCGTTAGACCAAACTGCTTCGGTTGCATTACCCATGTCTTCTTGGTTTTCGAAATGGCTCCACGGCATACTAGAATCTTCTGCTAAGAATGCTGCTTGTTCTTTAACGACATCCGCATCAAAGGTATCTGGTGCTTTGGCCATATCACCCATGACGCCCATTGCATCGCCCCAGTTTTTCATGCTGTCTTGACGGGCTTGTATATCAGGGCTAGAGCTAGACTCAGTTGAAGTGCTACAGGCGGTTAGACCTAAGGCGGCTGCCATTAAGGTGATACCGAAGATAGATTTCAATGATTTGTTAGAATGAACCTGTGCCATATAGATTACTCCTTTAAATTTGGCTAATAGTATGCGTATTGCAGACGGTGGCTTTGATACTGTTGTCAAAATCAACTCATAATTACCTGAAAGTATGTCCGCTTATCAGTGATTTTTTGGAAATTTAATCTGTATTGTAACCATTATTTGCGTAGCTATGGTTAAAATAGTTGTTATATCATCGTAATATTCAAAGTGATGATAATTATCTAAATCATATCATTGAGTTGACTGACATGCGATACATCGTGGTCTTAATCAACCATATTGAGTTCAAATAAATGGCGGTTTATATCTCTGTGAAGGTGATAAGCCCCATATGATAAAGGTCAGCTATAGCAGCTGACCTTTATTTAAATATACTAGACAATAATCTAGTAGACATTGCTCATCTTTATTATATTCACATAAGCTATAGAGTCAACCACTCACGCGGCTTTAGATAAACGTCAGTCAACTCAAACTCCGGTGAGCCTTCAGTAGGCTCAAAACGATAATGCCAACTCGCCAGTGGCGGCATACTTACTAAGATAGACTCGATACGACCATTGCTCTGTAGTCCAAATAGCGTGCCGCGATCGTAGACCAAGTTGTACTCAACATAGCGGCCACGACGATACAGCTGAAATTCACGCTGCTGTTCAGTATAAGGCGTGTCTTTACGCTGCTCAAAGATAGGTGTGATACCGTCAAGATAGCCGTTACCCACTGCTTTCATAAAGTTAAAGCAGGTCTCAAAGTCCCAACCACGACTCTCAGTATTGACATCATCATAGAATAAGCCGCCGATACCGCGCTGCTCGTTGCGATGACGTAGGTGGAAGTACTCATCACACCATTGCTTAAAGTCAGGATAGACGCTGTCACCAAACGGTGCGCACAGATCGTGGCAGACTTGATGCCAGTGGACGCAGTCAGCAAGTACAGGGTAAAACGGTGTCAAATCAAACCCACCACCAAACCACCAAATCGGCGCTTCGCCCTCAGCTTCCGCAACGAACAAACGAACATTGGCATGGCTAGTAGGGACGTTAGGGTTTTTGGGATGCACGACCAGTGACACGCCCATGGCTTGAGCTTTGCGGCCAGCGATATCGGGATGGCGTGCTGTTGCTGAAGCTGGCAGGTTGTGTACATGAATATGGCTAAACATCACGCCTGCTTTTTCAATCACCTCGCCATCTGCTAGTACGCACGAGCGACCACCGCCACCTTCTGGGCGCTCCCAGTCATCAGGGACAAAGGTTGCATTGCCACCACCATCGCGCTCTTGCGCTTCTAGTGCTTGGCAGATACGCGCCTGCAAATCGACTAAAAACTCACGCACTCGTGTGATGTCATTATTGGTCGGTGTTACCACTGACTCTGACAGGTCTGACTTATTATCTATATTTGGAATACTCATAAAATATCTATTTATTCAGGTGTATTGCAGTGTTGAAATCTTTATCCAATAAATGTCCCATACGGTCACGCTTGGTCGCGAGGTATTCAGCATTCATATCATTGACCCCTACCAATAATGGCACGCGTTCCACGACATTGATGCCATGCTCAGTGAGATAAGCAATTTTGTTAGGGTTATTAGTAATGAGTCTGACTGCATCAACACCGATATGAGCGAGCATCGGCCCACACATGTCATAAATACGTGCATCCGCAGGCAAGCCCAACATCAGATTGGCGTCTAACGTATCATGACCTTGATCTTGAAGGGCATAAGCGCGAATCTTATTGGTGAGCCCAATACCGCGACCTTCTTGGCGCAGATATAAAATAGCACCACAGCCAGCCTCTTGTATGGCTTGCATCGCCGAATTAAGCTGCGGACCACAGTCGCACTTCAATGAGCTAAAAGCATCGCCAGTTAAGCACTCAGAATGAATACGAATCAAGGGAGCTGGTTGCTCTGATTGCCTCGTTGTATCTGGGTCGACCACAGGCAGCCCGACGGTCAGCATCACATGCTCTTGACCGTCTTCGTTTTCAAAGATATGAATATCAAACTCGCCATAACGAGTCGGTAGTTTGGCACTAGTAATAAATTGATATGACATTAATGTCCTGCATAAGCCGGTAGTTGTGGCAGTAAGGTCTGTATTAGCAGTAATAACGCAGCGATGTCATCCTAGCTGTATTAGGATAGTTAGGATGATAGCAGTATAATCTGTTCGTAACACATGCGTGCTGATTGTCTTTATTATAAAAACACACAAAGTTCACAGACGATGCACGATGATTAAAGCGACCATTAAAAAAAAATGCTATTATGCCATACTATTTTGACGGATACAGTGACAAGTCTTTACCCTTACATTACTATGTCGTCACGAACATTCGATATTGATGCAAAATAATAAGGCATAATATCAACCCCTAGTATGGAAGCGCTGTCTATTATGACGGCGTGTTTGTTGTTAGGCGCCGCGTAGGTATAGATACGTAGGCATTGCATGAATAATTATATGGTCAGTTACATCAATAATGATGTAGATATTATTGACGTCGCTTAGCTATAGTTATCTTTATACTCTAAAGCACGTCTTGTCAGCAGATTGGTAGGTATCGTACGGTTTATGCAGCAGTCACCTCATTCCCCACAGTCTCAGTCCGTATCTGCGTCAGCCATTGAATCCGCTGCCCAGCTGTCAAATTTGCAGCAGACTTACGCTGTCATTCCGCGTGTGCGTCCAAATACGCCACTACTTGATAGCATCGATGCGCCGTCTGATCTAAATGCGTTTACCACCACTCAGCTTATTACCTTGGCGGACGAACTACGACTGTTTCTGTTGTATTCAGCTGGTCAGAGTGGTGGGCATTTCGGTGCCAATTTGGGCGTGGTTGAATTGACCATTGCGCTACATTATTTATTAGATACACCGCAAGATCAGATTGTTTGGGACGTAGGTCATCAAGCCTATGCTCATAAAGTGTTGACTGGTCGTCGTGAGCAGTTAGGGACTATCAGATCTAAAGATGGATTGACGGCTTTTCCTGAACGTGCCGAGTCTGTGTACGATACCTTTGGCGTTGGTCATTCATCGACTTCAATCTCAGCGGGTTTAGGCATGAGCTTAGCGCTGCGCTATCAAGGTCGTACACAAACAGTAGCTTGTATCATCGGCGATGGTGCGATGACAGGCGGCATGGCATTTGAAGCCATGAATGATGCAGTACAGCAAGACGCTGATTTGCTAGTCATCTTGAACGACAATGATATGTCGATATCTTGCTCTATTGGTGGATTTCCACGGCATTTAGCTATGCTATGGGAATCAGGATATCAGGTCGATATCTCTGAGGCAGGCGAGCCTGTTCTCTGTCATCGTCCTGATATGCAAGGATTTGATCGCCGTAAGCGCCACAAAGAAATGCGCGATGTCCCGCAATTAGAAGACAACTTATTTAAAGCGATTGGTTTTACCTATTTTGGTCCATTTGATGGCCACAATATCCCTGAGCTGTTGCGGGTATTGTCACTTGCCAAGCAAGTATCAGGTCCAGTATTGGTTCATATTTATACCACTAAAGGTAAAGGATTTGCGCCAGCTGAACTAGATCCGGTCGGTTATCATGCGATTAGCAAACTGCCTGTCGAAGATGACGAAGCAAAAACCAAAGCAGCTGATATTTCAGTAACAAAGGCGTCGGTAGATAAGCCAGCGCTCAAGTATTCGCAAGTGTTCGGCCAGTTTTTGTGTGATAAAGCCGCTGAAGACGATAAACTACTTGCTATTACACCTGCCATGGAAGAAGGCTCTGGAATGATCGACTTTGCTCGTCATTTCCCAGCACGTTTTTTTGATGTGGCGATTGCGGAACAGCATGCAGTCACGTTAGCAGCGGGCATGGCAACTCAAGGTGTCAAACCGATTGTCGCAATTTACTCAACGTTCTTGCAGCGTGGCTATGATCAGCTGATTCATGACGTTGCGTTGCAGAATTTAGACGTAACGTTTGCTATTGACCGAGCAGGTTTAGTCGGTGAAGATGGCGCAACGCATGCTGGCGTATTTGATTTTGCATTTTTACGTTGCGTCCCTAACATGGTAATTGCAGCGCCAAAAGATGAAAACGAATGTTACCATTTGCTCAATACTTGTTATGACTATCAAGGATGTACGGCTGTACGTTATCCACGTGGTGTGGGTACGGGCGCGACTATCGAACAGCCAGCACAAATTTATAAAATCGGCGAAGCTGTGGTGGAGTCAGTATTGGGCCCTAATGATGCACCAAAAAAGCTCGCATTATTGGTATTTGGTACGATGATGACCACGGCTCAGCATGCAGCAGAAGCTATCGTCAATGGTGATACAGAATCAGAGTATCAAGTGCATGTGGTGAATATGCGCTGGGTAAAACCTTTAGACACTAACCTATTAGAAGCGCTATTGGCAAAAGGCATCACTCATATTGCGACCCTAGAAGAGCATGTAATTACTGGCGGCGCGGGTAGTGCGGTCAATGAGTATTTGCTCAATGAGTCAGCTGCCTTTAAGCGTACTCGTCCAGTTATTGCTAATATGGGCATCCCTGATCGCTTCATTGCGCACGGTTCCCAAGCTCAGCAACTGGCTGATTGCGGTTTGAGTGTCGACGGTGTGAGTAAGCAGCTTCAGCAGTTATTGTCATAAGCTATGTTGTTATAAGCCGTGTTGTCATAAATAGTATGGTCGAAATTGATTTAAAGTTAACGATATTAGTTTGAACAGATAAAAGCTCGATAGATAGAGCTAACGCCTGCTTAGCCGTAGGTGCTGACTTTTTTACAACTTGCGCAGTTTGTGATGACCACCAAAATATGGGTTGGTTTGGCGAACGTAATGGTTTTTTCGTTTTTATCGAACAATTTTAGTATAATGCGGTTGTCGTTTATAAGTTTTCATCTATAAAAGACACGTTTTTTAAATCGCATAGATGTGGTGTGATGCGGCTAGTCTAATCGGCATGTTGTGGGCACAAAGTTAGTCTTATTTTTTATATTCATTCATCAAGCAAATAGGTTATTTATGGAACCCATGGTCGTCATCGCAGCGCGTACTGCTGAAAAAGTTGGTAAAGAGATTTTATATGCGCATCAAAACCGCCACAAAATCGAATTGGATATCGAGTCGAAAGGACTTGATGGATTGGTCACACGTATTGATCGTTTCAGTGAAGAGCTGACGATTGAGACGCTAAAAGCCAGCTATCCGAATCATTCATTTTTGGGTGAAGAGTTTGGTATGCAAGAAGGTCGCGGCGAAGACGCTGACTGGTGCTGGATTATCGATCCGCTAGATGGCACCAAAAACTTCGTTCATGGCGTACCGCAGTTCTGCGTATCGATTGCTGTACAGCATAAAGGCGTGACTCAACATGGCGTGGTCTATGATCCAGTCCGTGACGAGATGTTCTCTGCTAGCCGTGGTAAAGGCGCGCGCTTGAACAATCGCCGTATGCAAGTGAGCGAACGAAAAACGCTTGATGGTGGCCTATTTACTACAGGTCATCCGCTTGAGCGTAAGCGCAATGGTGAAGTGATTTCTTATGCGAAAGAGCATTTTGAAAGCCTACAGAAAGTCTCTGAAGCGGGTGGTCAAATTCGTCGTTTAGGGTCTGCAGCATTGGATTTATGCTATGTAGCCGCTGGTCGTTTTGATGGTTATTTCGAGATGTCTATCAAGCCGTGGGATATTGCTGCTGGTGAGCTTATCGTCACTGAGGCACGTGGTGTGGTTGTCGATCATACAGGCGCGCACAACTCGATGACTTCAGGTTCTATTTTTGCTTGTAACATCAAGCTGTTGAAGCCGTTGATGCAAGTAGTCGTTCCGAGTTGGGGCGAGGCTGTATAAGTAGCAATACTTAAAAGTATTGATAATAAAAAGCTGGTTCCGTTAAGGAGCCAGCTTTTTTGTTGCTTTATCACTTTCACTGCCAACGGTTATACCCTGAAACTCGAGCGTTTTACTGGTCAATTCTAGCAGCGTCAATTCTTCTTCTATCAGCGCGAGCATGTCTTGTACGTGAGGCAGGGCCTTACTGCAAGCTGCAATACCGAACTCAATCTTATCCAAATAACTGGCTAAAGTAATGTTCATCGCTTGTCCGTTGAATACGATAGAAGCGGGATATAAAGATTGCAAGCGCGCACCATTCCAATATAGAGGTTTCTCAGAACCAGGGACGTGGGAGATAATGAGGTTAAAGGCTTGTTTTTTCGGGAATAAACCGGTTGCTAGATTGATACCTTCCCAAGCATAAGCGATAACGCTGTAGTTGATCACTTGTGCTTGATTCATACGGCGGAAGCGGCGTTTGCCACTGTTCATACTACGATGGATGAGCTGTATCCGACGTAATGGGTCATCCAAATGCGTGCCTAGGTTAGCCAATACAAATGACAGCTGATTACCCGATACGCTATTATCTGTACGCAGTGACATCGGTACAAAAGCAATTAGTGGCTTACTAGGTAACGCATCCATCGATATTAAATAGCGACGGATGGCACCAGCGCAAACTGCTAGCACAACATCATTTCTACTGATTTTTAATCTGTCGGCAATATCATTAAAGCGCTGAATATCATAAGACTGCGCTGCAATACGCCGTGATGCAGAGATACGCTTGTTCAAAATACTCATGGGCGCATCAAAAGTGCCGACATAGCCATCATCGCCAGAATTTTTGAGATTGTCTAGCAATTCTGTAAACACAGGCTTGATGGTAGATATCTGCTCTTTAATAATGCGTCTGATAGATCTTTTCGAAGGAAGTATGGCGTTGACATGGTTACGATGGCGTGCCATTAAAGACCAGATTGGCAGGGTTACGGGTTCAGTAGGTGACTGCGATAAAGACTTTTGAACGAGGCGCATGGCAGCAATGCCATCTACCAAAGAATGGTGAATTTTGAAATACAAAGCAAAACGTTCAGGATCACCTTCATTTTCTGGCTGAATGCCTTCAATCACGTGACATTCCCATAAAGGCATTGCGCGATCTAAGAGACGTCCATGCTCTCTCGAAACATACATGAGCAGTTCGCGTACCCGTGCAGGTTTTGGTAGTGCGACATGATGCAAGTGATGCTCGACATCAAAGTTTTTATCTTTTTGCCAAAACGCCATATGCTCCAATACTTGGTTAAAAGGGAAGCTTGGCGGTACATCAGAGTCTTGCATTTGTTTGACCAGCTGATAGACAAAGTCGCTGTCAGCTGTATCTGGCACTTCAAATAAAAATAAACCACCGACATGCATAGGTTGTTTACGCGACTCAAGAAGCAAAAATAATTGGTCGACTGCTGTGAGAAGTCGCATAATAAATCCTTTTATGACGATGTGGTTGATTCAATCTAAAAGTGGGACAAGGCAATCAAGCATAAGTGCATATATAATACTTTAAGCAAGGTATTCAATGAAACAGTGATTAGGTTATGTCGAACATCTACCACGGGTCGCTGCCAATAGTAGAATGTTCAACAAATCCTAAATGCTTATTTACGCCTGACGTCATGTTTCTTATTGTTTGATCACAGACTTTTAGGCGTATTGTCAGATGCTTTACTGAAAAAAGTATCCAGTCTGTGGCGAGCTAGCAGTCGCCATTTTGCGTACCGGCATGCGCCCTGCTAAGAATGCTTCGCGACCAGCCCACATAGCATGCTTCATAGCATGTGCCATCATAACTGGGTTCTGGGCGTTGGCAATCGCAGAGTTCATCAATACACCATCACAGCCGAGCTCCATCGCAAGCGCAGCATCTGAGGCGGTGCCAACACCAGCATCTACCAGTACAGGCACCTTGGCATTTTCAATAATCAAGCTAAGCGTATGACGATTGAGCAGACCAAGACCTGAACCAATCAAGCTACCTAGCGGCATAATAGCGACACAGCCCATGCTTTCTAATTCTTGTGCGACGATAGGATCATCTGACGTATAGACCATTACTTCAAAACCATCATCAATCAATACTTTGGCGGCCTTTAACGTTTCCATAACGTTTGGATAAAGCGTTTTTTCATCGCCCAATACTTCAAGCTTAACCAAGTTATGTCCACCCAATAGCTCACGAGCCAGCTTGCAAGTACGAACGGCAGTCTCGGCATCAAAGCAGCCTGCAGTGTTGGGTAATATGGTGTACTTATCAGGTGAAATTACATCCAGCAAGTTCGGCTCATTACTGTTCTGACCGATATTGACTCGGCGAATAGCAACCGTGACAATCTCTGCTTCTGAAGCCGCAATAGCAGCACCAGTTTCGTTCATGTCTTTATACTTACCAGTGCCAACCAACAATCGAGAAGAGAATGTACGACTGCCCACAGTAAACGTATCTTGTGAGAGTGGCGTAGGGCTGGTAGTAGAAATAGCGGCTTGTTGTGACATAAGGATAATCCTAATAGCGGGCGAACAAAGGTGACAAACGAAGATTTGGTTCAATAGTAAAAGTTATTCATCGTAGGCAGTAATTTTATGGCAGGCGGCAGCTTCTCATTATGATGGTAAAGACCAGATAGGCAGCATCTAAAATCGGAGCCTTGCTACTCACGAAAAACAAAATGTTATTATAACAAACTCATGCGCGCTTACAGACAATCTTTACCCAGTTTAACGATTTAAGCAACCCGTCTCTTTTGTCATCAACTTTATCGAGGCATACGACAAGGTATGCAGAGGTAGCTATAGTAGTGGCATCTATAGCAGTGATACATATAGCAACGGTATTTATGAATCATACGTTGCGACGGGCTATGTGCCGTAATACTGTTAAATGAGAGCTAGAAGGGTGTACGCGTCAATAGGACTCAGCAATAGGTTTTGATGGACTACACAATATTATAGTTGAAGATAAACGTTAGAAGCGGATAAGACGTTAGATATCTAAACAGAGAGTATTGTTACTGGTTATATAAGTGCTAATCTCAATCAACTATTAAAACGATGCGCTATACAGATATAAAAAGTGTACAGCGCATCATATTTAATTGAGTCGGGATGAACTATTGGCTATTTAGCGGCTTCATCATTTACCTCTGGTTGACTGCTTTGCTCAGTATCTGTTTCTGCCGGAGACTCTGTAGCAACTGCTGCAGCTTTTTCATTCGCTTTGCCTTGACGACGCGCCTCTAGCTCAGATTTGGGTATCCAAGCCCATGTCATCTCAACCACGATTGGATCGCGATCGCTGTCAGACTCACGGTCATGAATCACGCAAGGTATAACCATTTCACCTTTTGGCGTATTTAAGATATCTAAGCGCTGCTCATCAGATAGACTTGCCACTGCTGCAATTTGACCCTTTTTAATGGGGCGATAAAAGTTAACCGAATAAGACTTAATTAATAACACTCGGTCAGAGGGTAGGTTTAAACCCAAAATAAACCCTGTGGCCGTTTCAGCCAATAAGGTAATGGCGACTGCATGAATGGAACCAATATGATTCTGTACAGATCGGGTGTTATTTAAACTGACAACCACTTGATTGGGATTGACCGTTTCATAATAGACGCCTGTTGTACCAACATATGGCACGACTTTGCCAAAGGCTTTGGACAAGATGCTCGATCGTGCACCGGCAGGCAAGTACTTAGTCACTGATAACAGTTTGGTGAATTGGTTGCTGATGGGCTTAAGTGTGCTGGTTGGCTTTTCGACTGGCAATCTTGTGTTGTCAGATACTTTGGCTGGTAACTTATTGGTCAGCTTGGTAGGGAGTTTTTTTAATAATCCTGACATACAAAATTCCTTAACTTAGATGCGTTGAATGAGATTTTGAGTATTAGCGTGTATCATCATAGCGGAAAAATACGGAGTATTATGCAAGCCGCTATACTCACTATGTTACATTAACTGCTGCTGTCCGACTATTATTAGAATGAACTGATGCGCTTATAAAACAACACTGATATGGTGATGTCTTGGACACTAGAAACAGTGTAGCTCGTAGCCGTGTTGTGCAAAATAATGCCGTTAGATGCCAGTAGAGCGTCACGCTATAATGACACCGTTTTAGCATATTTTATTTATTTTCTCATACCTCTTATCTGCTGGATAACGCTATGCCCGACACATCAACTCATAAGCCGACTAATATTATTTATACAGGTGTGGCTGGTACGGGTAAGACTTATCGGTTACTACAAATTGCTAAGCAATATACCGACTACTTACCTCGAGCCAATTCTAATGATTTATTAGTACAGCTGTTGCAAACGCTCAGCTGGCGAGATGTCGTCTGTCTAGTGTTTTTAGATTTACAATCCAAAAATCAAGACTTAGTCAAGGTGCCTGAAATTGTCAATCATGAGTTTTTTGTCGCCAAGGCATCGCAGAATGAGCGAGAGAAACACTTAAGTAATACGGCATGGTCTGTGCTGCAAATGCATACTCCTACCAGCTCAGACACCGTAAGTTATAAAAATCGAGCTGGCCAAGCTTACTTTGATAAAGACAACAGTGGTGCATGGTATTTATTACCAGAAAGCATGGCGTTGTTAACGGATTTATCGCAGCAACTAGACGAGTTTCAGAAGGCAAAGCGAGACAATAACACTAGCCAAAATCAAGCTTTCAGTCAGCAGCGTTTTAGCATGGTAAGTTTCCATCAAGCTTATGGTTATGAAGAGTTCGTTGAAGGCATTCGTCCTGTGATGGTGGCTTCTGGTCAGTCGAATAATGCTAATAATGGCCCATCTCAAATGAGTTATGCGATTCAAGATGGGGCATTTTTAAAGTTATGTCAGCGCGCGGCAAACAATCCTAAACAACGCTATGCCATGCTGATTGATGAAATCAACCGTGCCAACGTGTCACGCGTATTTGGCGAACTACTCAGTCTGATCGAACCCGATAAACGCACGGGTATGACAAATGCGATGACGGTGAATCTGGCTTATTCTGGACGTACCTTTAGTGTCCCTAACAATGTCGACATTTATGCGACTATGAATACCCAAGACCACTCTTTAGCCCCGCTAGACATGGCGCTACGTCGTCGCTTTCGTTTTATTGACTGTCCACCACAGCCTGAGCTATTACCAATTATCAGTCTTAGTAAAGGCTCAGAAACGCATAGAACAGCAGAAAACAATGAAGCAGATACCATAGACTTGGCCAAACTATTAGCAAGTTTAAATCATCGCATCATTCAGACGTTAGGTGTGGATTCGCAACTGGGTCATGCATTCCTATTTTCAGTGACGACTCTTGAACAGCTACAAGGCGTACTAGTCGAACAAATTATCCCGCAGTTGGCGCAAGCGACTGGCGGACAAATTGCTATGCTGCAGTATGTTTTTAAAGATGAGCAGCAGCCAATGAGTGCCCAGTTTATTCAAGATAGCCAAGCACTGATGACAAACGAGTCAAATGCTCAGATAGACCATGAAAATAATCTAGCTGCACAAAATCAGATGTTTTCAGGGCATCACTTATTTCTCGATCAGTCAGTCAATACAGGTAGCTATAGAATTAATAGCGACCTAATTGCCAAGGCAGGCGAGTTTATAAAACCTGCCGTTTTCCAGCGTTTATATTAATTGGGTTATTGAAAATTGATAAATAGCGATAGGAAAAGTCCGAGAATCACAAGCAATAATATCAATCGTAGGGATATTGGCGCGCCTGATACGAACGTTATCACTGTATTTGAGCATCAACGCCTAACGGCTGATAGTTTCTTACAGATAGCTGATTTTCATTGGCTGATGGCACAAGAATTCTCTGTGTTCAGCATCAAACGTCAGCAAGGGCAGTGGCAGCTGAAAGTCGGGCACTATATTGGTATCATTCTCCTGCCTAGTGGTATGGTACTAGAGATATTGCCAAAGCTTAATCCATCTATTCAAGATAGCAATCTCGCACAAACCCGTCAATGGGTGCAAGGCATGATGTCTGATTTGATTGGTCATAGTGATCGAACCCGCAATAAACTGCCTCATACAAAAAATTTAGGCCAGATTAGTACTCAGCTTACGTCATTACCGATAGCCGCATTGCCTTTATCAGATTGGCTAGTCACGCAGTTTTTGCAGCGATTGACACAGCATCAACCGACCAAGCATTATCAATCGCAAACCCACAACCAAGCATCGCTACAAGGTCGACTACTCATCAAAGAGCAGCTGCGCCATAACAGCATGCAGCCGCATAAGTTTGTCTGTGAGAGCAGTGTGCTGAGCCAAGACATGCTAGGCAATCGATTGATTAAAAGTGCTTTGATGCTATTAAGCCCTTTATTAGGACAATCCACTACACCTAAATCTTTGCAAGCGTGGCAATCAATATCTATGCTAAGCCAGCATGAGATGCAGCGGCTCGACTCGATGTATCATCAGGCAAAGCAACAGCTAGCAGTGCTGCCACTTCACGTGCAAAAATTACAGACGATGCAGCAGTTGGTGGACTTGGCTTATTGGTTATTGCAACAGTCCAATACCGAAACGGGTCACATGATTGAACCCAGTAAAGCATCTAAACACAAACAAGCATCACCACGATTATGCCTATTGATTGACATGAATCAAGCCTTTGAGCAATGGGTCAGTCAGCGTATTGCCGCGATGTTTAATCAAATAAGTCCGAACTATAGACCGTTATATCAAGCACAAAGTGTCTGGCTAAGTGATACAGAAGGGCAGGCCTGCTTGTCCATACGACCTGATTTACTTATATATAAGACAGAGATTGATAATGATACTCATGCCGATACCCATACCCACCAAGATCAGTACAATACAGAAGCAGCTTCTCACATTAACGCGTCAGGAAGTTATAGTCATGTCATCGATATTAAATGGAAGCATTTATCCCACGCAGCGAGCATTAGTGCCAGTGACGCTTATCAATTGACCAGTTATGCGCAGGCTTACCAAGCAGATCAGGTCTGGTTGGTCTATCCTGTACAAGGTGATGAGAGACAACAGATAGCACTTAGTCAACGGTCTCTGAATGGTCAAGATATTGATAATAATATGAATTCTGCTCAGTTATGGCTCATACCATTTAATGTCTTTACTGGAACGATAAACGAGTGCTTGTGTTCGGCCTTGAATCGAGTATAATGGCGCTACCGATGGTTAGCGCCGTCGTAGGAAAGACTTTTTGTTTAAGCTGTTTTGATGAAAAGTAGGTGTTTTTGAAATAATTTAGAAATTTTTTAAATTAATCAAAAATAAGTGTTGACACTACCACCGTTTCCGCTTAATATGTGCACCTCGATAGCGAGGAACATTAACGAGTTAGCAGTATTTCTGATAACAAGTTAAGCAACAAACTATCGTGATAATAGAAATTTTCGGAGTGTGGCGCAGTTTGGTAGCGCATCTGGTTTGGGACCAGAGGGTCGTAGGTTCGAATCCTATCACTCCGACCATCTATTTTTTAAGAGCCTTACAGGCTTTTTTTTATGTATAATGGTTTAGTTTCTGGTATATTTAGAACTGACTTTAATGTATAAAAGTCCTCTAAGAGCGCCTGTAGCTCAGCTGGATAGAGCATCTCCCTTCTAAGGAGGTGGCCGCAGGTTCGAATCCTGCCAGGCGCACCATTTAGCCTGCAAATTTTGTCTTATCAGGCAATAGTTATGGCGGTTGTAGCTCAGTTGGTAGAGCCCCGGGTTGTGATCTCGGTTGTCGTGGGTTCGAGTCCCATCAGTCGCCCCAATTTTTTCTGCATTACCTCTTTTTAGTATCTCTAGCGTTACCTCATTAAAAACCCCTTTGTTAATAATCAGACTCTGCCACTTTTGGCGATTTTTTGCGTCTATACGATTTGTTTTGATGACAAGTCTTCTGTATAAGCGACCTGTCTCTGTACCTTCTTCATTATTCCTTAATGGCTATTATATGAGCCAATAAAGATAAGCTTTTAAGTTGTGCATCATGATAAAGTTTTAAAGACGTTTGGTATAGACGATTTATTCAATACAACATCAGTTATAGTCCATCTTCTATAAATTGGATACGGTGTCAGGCTCGCTTAGTCTACTATTTGTAGTACTTTCACTAGCCTTCTTTATATCCAAATTATACTGAACCGACTGTATCAAATAAAAATAGTGCTGCGCAAAACAGTTGTAGCCATAGCAAGCTTAGTGCTGCCGTACATAGATTTTGCTTGCTTATAGTATGGTTAAATCTATATTAGTCTAGAATACTACGTACATATCGTATATCAAGCGACGCTACTATCGTGGCGATATCATAGATATTGGACCATATGATGCGACTAATCTTATATTATCGAAGGGGCAACTGATGGATGCATTGAGTGTACTGCTACAAAATGTGCATTTGTTCGAAACCAAATATTATCGCCTGAATGGTACTGGTAATTGGTCTTACTCAATCACTCGGCAAGATACGATTTTATTTTATTTGGTCATGTCTGGTAGTTTTTGCATTGACGTTGGTAATGGTCTGCGGCAGGCACATGCTGGTGATATGATTATGATTCCTAATGCGCATAGGCATGTCAGCTACGCGTTGAACCATCATGGTGATGGTGCAGAGTCATTGGATGATTTACTACCTAATTGTAAAAGTAATACGCTTGAAATCAATGGTAACGGTGATCCCAATTCATCTTTGATATTGATTGAGTGCAAATATGATAAGGAGATGATACGTCCTTTACTATCTGTACTGCCTCCCATTTTGCCTGAAATCAATGATGCCTCTGATGGTAGGTTTGAAGTCATCGATGTCGAAATTAAACTACTGACACTAGAAGCTGAACGTGAACGCATGGGTAAGACAGCGGTCATCAATCATTGGGCAAGTATTATGATGATTGAGTGCTTACGTGTGTATATTGAAAGTTTGCCTGAGGCCACAGAAAACTGGCTCAAGGCAATGAAAGATCCATTTTTGACCAAAGCATTGGCCGCGATGCATGAAGACCCAAGCCAAAGTTGGACGATTCATAATCTCGCCGAAGTAGCGGGTATGTCACGCTCAAGCTTTGCACAACGTTTCAAAGATACAGTTGGGATGCCGCCGTTGACCTATCTGATCGATTATCGCCTGCGCTTGGCGGCACGCTATTTGCGCTTACAGCAAAACAGCATCAGCCGTATCAGTTCGCTGGTTGGCTATGCGTCAGACTCGACCTTTAGCCAGGCATTCAAGCGCGTTTATGGGGTGTCCCCTAAAGTGTATCGTCAGCAATATCAAAAAAGAATAATGGCTTAGCTTGCGGTCATTGCACTTATTTACATTAAAAGCGTTAAGGGCACCACTGAGCCTTTAGCGCTTTTTTTTATTTTTAACCATGGTGAATGAGATGTCGATAGAGACTTTTTATCTGACTGCTACGCCTGGTATTTTGATGATGTATGGCTGACAATGTGCTCGTGTTAAGGTACTATGGAATAATGAGTTGTCTAGGCGTGCGTGCTTATTTTTAGAATAATATATTGCACTGTATGGTAGAAATACCATCTAGTCTAGATGATGTTTATTTTTGCTGCTGATGGTATGTTATGACTGAACCGACCGCAAAGCCAAGCGCACAAGCCAATAGCCAAAAAGGCTCTGCTGCGTCTGCCAAAAAACAAAGCAATATAAGTACAAGTAACGCTACGGACAAGGTTGAGGATAACCTATGCCTGGTAGAAAGTACGGAACAAGACAACATAGTCGAGCCACTTGATAAGGCGACATTGCTAGCGCTGTTTACGTTACCAAATTCAGAAGAGGTAGTGGCTGAAGGGTCAGAGACAGACGTAACGTCTAAAACTTCATCTACTGGGCTTTCTCATAGCCATTCGACCACGCAAAAACCTGCTGATAACCAGAATAATATTGCTGAACAGCGAGTGGCGCTTTATCGTGCTCAGCACGAGCGTACGCGGCTGCTATATATGGCCTCTGCCAGTACGCGTCCCACTTATTTGGTACAAACGCTTAAATTACAGTTTGCAGAGCATCAGCAGTATCTACTCGCTCAGCAGCTTGATAAGCGCGGTCTCATGGATACGGATGGGCTAGAGCGTCTTTGGCAGCAGTTACATGTGGTTGATGATATCATCGCCGATATTATCCGTCATATGCCAGCTCAACAACCAGCAGGGTGGCAGCTGACTACCCAAGATGGTCGCAACCCGTTGTGTTTTGCAACTGTAGGCAAGCTAAAATACGGTAAACCTATCCGTGATCAAGGCAGTCTCAATAGCTATGTGCTTGGCCATTTTGGTGTGAGTAGCTTTACCTATGACCGCGGCTATTATATTGGGCATGTCGTTGGTTACTTATTTAGCTGTTATTTCTGTGCTCATTTGTCTATCAGCTACGGTGTTACGGCCCTTAGTCAGCAGGTCGTTGCAGATTATGATTATGCCAGTCTCGAGACCCCGCATATGGTGAGACTGTTGCAAGGGTTAGATGGCTATTGTAAAAAACGTGTTTATCAACTGGCGGTTATTTGTGCGCGACTGAGTGTGTTTGCTAGTGACAAGCGTATCGAAAGAATGCTGATTGCAGAAGTAAATGACTTTGACAAAAAACTGCAACAGCAGCATTTAGATGTTTTGCTGTTGCAAGGTTTGATGCCAGATAGTGGCGACTCTACGCCGCTTCTTTAAGTTTTTGATTCTCTCAAATGGATTGTTAGATACTATTATTGAGTATGGCTGTATTGCTCTTTAGGGCTCTATCCTTCCTAATGTCGCCAAAGATTCGAATGGTTGGAGCGAGCGTTATCACTGATTACTTGACTTACTCCTTTCATTATCGAATGTCCAATATAGCTACTTTCTAAACCTTACCTTAGCTTTCTTAATATTTGCTTACTGTTGTATATTATTGACTGAGTCACATTTTTACTATGGTAAAACCAGTCATCAAGCTATAGTGAGCCTTATTTGAGAAGTCAGTATTATCCAGAAGCGATTCTTATAGAAATTAGCCATTATGCTATTCATTATTATTGAGAGTATCAGTACAGAGGTCTACTAAAAGAGCCGTGTATAGGTGAGATGCTTGACTATTTAAATGAGTCATCGCTCAAAATCAATCAATAAGGCAATTATTGGTTGATATTTTTTATCAAGAGATAAAATAAAAGCCATTCTATACCGTTTTTACATTATAGAGTTTTGTATGAGACAGTCATTTTTAGATAATTTGGATACAAGAAAGCCGGTTTAGGTTTTTCCCATCAGTCCTTAAAAGTAGCAATCAAAGGTAGTGATTCATGTCAATCCAAACGTCAACATCAGCCGCAATAGAAAAGCGTGCGGCTAACAAATCTTACGTGCTTGCATTTACTGTGATGAGTGCTTCGTTAATGGCTGGATTGTCAATGACATCCATGAGTGCGCAGGCAGCTGGTTTGGGTGATCTGTTCAATAACAGTAATACCAAATCAAAGTTTTTGCCTGTTAATGAAGCCTTTCAAGTGGTGAGTAGTACTAAGGCGACATCTAAAGGCACGCGCTTATCGATTAATTTTAATATCACACCAGGCCATTATGTCTATAAGAATAAATTAACCTTAAATTTTCCTAAAGGCGTGAGCGCTACACCGTTTACTTTTAGTCAGTCTCCTGTCTCAATTGATGATCCAACCTTTGGTAAGGTGCCTGTATTTACGCAAAGAAATATGGTGGCCACTACTATGTTAACCACGAATAATGGTAAAGGTGCTAAGAATGTGCCAGTTGTGATTGGCTGGCAAGGCTGTGCCACTGCAGGTTTGTGCTATCCACCAGAAAAGGTAAAAACCACGGTCGATATTGCTGTTAGATAGGTAGTAAGTTAATTTATATTTTAGTCATAAATATAGTCAAATCCATATAAATCCGCTACCTCGTCATCCTCGCTAAGCATACTAATGTATAACTTGCACTCGGTTTCCTTGTATCGAAATTATTTGAATTCAACTATAGAATATTGGTAATAAATAGGTAGCCATTCATGTCGATTAAGGCAAAAGAAAAACCCTCATCGCTAACGCTAAGCCGTCCTGCTAAAAAGTCTTATCTACTGGCATTCGCGATAAGTAGTAGCTCATTATTTGCAGGACTGTTACCTACTGGTGTAGTTGCTACTGGGTTGGCAGCGACGTCTATGACCACGCAAGCGGCCGGATTGGGTGATTTGTTTGGCAATAGTAAGAGTGACGCAAAGCAAAAATTCCTACCAGTCGATCAAGCATTTCAGGTCATTACCGACACTAGTGCTACAGGTAGTGGTACACGCTTAGCCATTAATTTTGATATCACGCCTGAGCATTATGTTTATAAAGATAAAATCAAGCTAACGCTGCCTGATGGGGTGACAGCAGCACCGTTCACCTTTAGTCAGAAGCCTGTGCTGATTGATGATCCTACCTTTGGAAAAGTACCTGTATTTGATCAAATCAATATGGTCGCAACCACGACTCTGACGAATAAGAGTGGAAAAAGTGTAGACAATGCCACGGTTGTGATTGGATGGCAAGGTTGTGCCAAAGCGGGACTATGCTATCCACCTGAAAAAATCAATACGACTATCAATATCGCTGCTACAACGCAGCAGTCTGTAGAAAGTAGCACCAATACCTCTAATGCTGATTTAGCAGCTAACGCTAGTCTAGCAGCTGGTTCACAGGTGTCTGAAAATGATATTAATACAGACAATGCTGAAGCAGGGCAAGCACAGGCAGATGATGAGGTTATTGATTATGCTTTACTAGATGAAGGCTCGCTAGATGGTGAGCTGACAGCGACTAATACGATTTCCGGAGCAGATGGAGAGACCACGGCTAACGCTGCGCAAAGTGATACGGTAGCGGCTACCAATATTGTCGTCGATAGCGATCCTTTTGGCTTAGGAACGCATCCTGGCTTGGCACTGATTTTACTGTTTTTAGCAGGTCTTGGTTTGGCTTTGACACCATGTGTATTACCCATGCTGCCTATCGTCGCCAATATTGTTGCTCGTGAAGAGAACCCAACGGTTAAACGTGGCGTTATCTTAACCACCAGTTATGCCATCGGTGTAGCGACTGCGTATGGTATTTTGGGCGCTGTCATTGCGGTGTTCGGTGAGTCATTGGGCATTATTGGTTGGCTACAAAATCCCATGATCCTAATCAGTTTTGCGATCGTCTTTGTTTTACTGGCACTCTATATGCTAGGGGTGTTTAGTATCCGATTGCCACGAGGCATTAGTAGTAAAATGCAAGGGTTGAGCCAAGCAGGTGATAGTAAGCTTGGTAGTACAGGTGGTAGTTTGGTCGCTGGTTTCTTGTCCGCTTTAGTAGTATCGCCTTGTGTCTCTGCACCATTATTTGGTGCGCTGCTTGCGGTGTCTACCATTGGTAGTCCGTTGCTCGGTTTTGCTGCTTTATTTATGCTTGGGTTTGGTTTGTCTGCTCCGCTTATTTTAATCGGTGCAACTCAAGGTAAAATCATGCCGAAAGCTGGCGAGTGGATGAATTGGGTCAAGCAAGGTTTTGCCTTACTACTCTTTGCCGTGGCATTATTATTAATTGAACGAGTCTTTATATCACCAGTAATGCTGATGGTGTGGGCATTATGGTTCATGGTAGTAGCAACATGGGCGTGGAGCTGGTTGGGTAAAGGTCGCATGCTTACGCAGGCATTCGGTTTGCTTGCAGGTATTTGGGCAGCTTGTTTGATGGTAGGTGCCGCGTTAGGTAATGATGATAGCCTGCATCCGCTTGCCTCATTGAGTGCGGCGCCGATGATACAGTCAACGACGAGTCAGTCAACTGCTAATAGGGCAACAGATCAGACGGTCACTACATTGGCTGAGTTAGATGTTATTATCGCTGCCAATCCAAAAATTATTGTAGATGTTACTGCTGAGTGGTGCATAGAATGCCGCATTATGGACAAGAATTTGTTCCATAATCGTCCTGTACAGATGCAGGACTGGCAATTGGTCAAACTTGACATTACGGAGACTACTGACGACTCTAAAGCTATCCTAGGACGCTATAAACTATTTGGGCCACCTGCTTTACTGTATTATCAGGATGGTCAACTGGTCAATCAACAAGTAGGTGAAATTGGTCGTTCAGAATTTGAGCAGACATTGGCGATGCTTAATAACTGATCATTAATAGTTCATGCTTAATGACTCATACTTAACAATATGAGTAAGTCTTTTGCTGAGGCTTAATAATCCGAAAGAGCCAATATACTATGATGATAGTATATTGGCTTTTTTAATGTGCTTAAGAATTGTCTATCATAATGAGACTAAGCACTTGGTTTAACATCTTTTATTCATATCTACATTTGTATTATGAAGCGATAACGCTAGTATAATATCCATATTTTCATTACAATAAAGCAACAATGCTAAAGACGCATTTCTAATGACAGTTTTGGACTTTTATACCTGAATATCATTGGTCTTGTTCTATTTTAGCGATGACGCTAATGGTCATATTCATTACTTCATATACTTGCTGGCGATGATGCCAGTGAGACAAAGGATACTTATGTTTCCCCATATCACTGCACAGCGCCCATCTATGCCTCTTACCAAAGCGAGAAAAAATATCTTACTTCAAACAGAGAAACATCATCTGAACATTGCTATCGGAATAGCGTTAACTTGCTTTACAGTGCAAGTGCATGCTGCCGACAATACGCAAACTTATAATGAGTTGCCAATACCAGAGACAGCATTTGAATATGAAGATTCTGAAATACCACAAGGTATGAATGAGCAGTCAACAAAATCAGATACGGCTGAACAAAATCGCAAGGTAGTGAGCAAAGAGTTTATTGCTGAGCAGGCGAAGTTGTTTTTTGATTGTACCCAAGTACATACTAGTGCTGCACGTTTGGCCTGTTTTGATAAAGTGGCTGGTCAAGGTAAAACGCCGAGCTACACCACGACCAAACAGCCATTGGATTTAGCAAAAACCTTTCAAAGTACGATTTCAGGCAATCCACAAGTGGTATTTGCTGAGGCTGAAACGGCTATGAGTGGTACGACGGTTGAAGATGCAGATACTATTTTAGTGAGCAATCAACGACTCGCAAAAAGCAACTTGGAGAAAAACGACAGCGTAGAAACGGAAGATGACACTAATAGTGAGGCACAGATTTTATCTAACATAGGTGTCACTCAGACTGATATCGAAAAATATACACCACTGAGCTTATCTTACGATTTGGATAAAAACAGTGAGCGCGGGACTTGGACAGTAAGACCATATCGACCGACTTATCTATTACCACTATTCTATACTTTTGATCCTAATTTAAATCCAAGCACACCAACGCGGGAAACAGAGTCTTTCACTTCTAATGATGTCAGAGAGTCTGAGTTAAAATTCCAGATATCTTTAAAATCTAAAGTTGCAGAAGATTTATTCGATAGTAATGCTGACTTGTGGTTTGGTTATACACAAGAGTCGCATTGGCAGGTCTATAACGAAGATAACTCACGTCCATTCCGTGCGACTGATTATCAGCCCGAAATATTCCTGACTCAACCTGTCGCCGCCAATCTGCCATTTGGCGGGCGTCTGCGTATGTTGGGTGCTGGTGCCATTCACCATTCTAATGGACAAGACGATCCTTTATCGCGTTCATGGAACCGTGCTTATCTGATGGCAGGTGCAGAGTGGGGCAAGCTATCGATCGTACCGCGCTTATGGGCTCGAGTAAATAACGAGAGTAGTAGTACAGATGATAACCCAGATATTGAAGACTATATGGGCTATGGCGATATCAAGTTCTTATATGATTTGCCTGATCAACAAAGCTTGAGCGGAACCCTTCGCTATAATCCAGGCACCAATAAAGGCGCGGCGCAACTAGATTATATTTATCCATTGTCAGAAAACATCAATGGTTATGTGCAGCTTTTCCAAGGTTATGGTGAATCTATCATCGACTACAATCATGAAAATACCTCTATCGGTTTCGGTATTGTGCTGAATGACTGGCGCGGTTTTTAATAGCTTGTCTACTTACAGTAATTTATGCGGCGATTAGCGCCCTACCAAACTGGGCTATGGCTGGCAGAGTATCTAGATATACGCTGCCAGTTATGCCGTGTTTATCGTAGCTCACCACAGTCTCAGCTATTACAAAGCCAATCAACACTAAATAGTAATGATGCCCTAAATACCAATACAGTCTTTAGACCTTCAAATAATAATCCCCTCTCTGCCAAGTTGATCCAACCGGCTTATCACCTCTTAAATAGAGGGCTACTGTGTGCTCACTGTCATCATAGTATAGCGTGGTTGCCCAAGCCGTTTGAGGTTGATATTTCTGCTGGTACTTCATTGTCTATTCAGGCCGCCACCTATTACGACTATCCGATCCGTCAAGCTATTAGAGCCTTTAAACATCACGAAGATATAACCAAATTGCCAATACTGCTGCATGCCATACGTCAGTTACCACGGCCGCGTGGTTGTCATCATGATAATAGCGTGATTGTCGCCATGCCAACGACCAATCAACGACTGGTCAAACGTGGGTTCGATCCAGTGAGTATTTTATCGGCACAACTGTCCAAGCATTGGCGGATACCATTGTGGCAAGGCGTCATGAGAGTTGACGATACGATCAGTCAGCAAGGACTCACGCGTGCTGAGCGCTTAAGTAATTTGGACAATGCCTTTGTATTGATAGAAAATCCACCCGTCAAACGCTTATTACTATTCGACGATGTTGCAACCACAGGTGCCAGCTTACAGGCATTAGGGCGTGTACTTTCTGTACCAAAAGCAACCACATTAGATAACCAAAATCATAATAAACATTCCTTGTCCGCCTATGCTCTAGCACATGGAAGCCAACCTTAATAGCTACTTTCATCTACTCGAAATATACTAATATGTTGCTAATTTGTTACCTTAGCGCTATATTGTGAAAACTGTATATAGTAATTTGTTGGCTATCAACAAAACATTTCTCTCACCGCTGAATTGAATAATACGATAAAAATGACGAGTTCTAGATAGCTTGTACTATTGACGCATCCGCTATTACTTCGTTATTAGATAGCAACTAAAAATTATGGAATAAAAATTGCAGGTTTTATGTTCTATAGTCATAAAAATTTTAGCGAAAATACTATAAAAATATGAGTCTATGATTAATGCTTTCAGCGGAGTTTAGCATCGCTATCAGACAGACAATGGCCGTTATAAATAGGGATTTGATGTGAACGCATCTACAAATAGTCTACCAATCAGTTTACGAATGAACAGCTCCGGATTTACGTTAATTGAGCTGATGGTAACCATTGCTGTGCTTGCCATTATCGTTAGTATTGCCGCGCCTAGTATAAGTAATCAGTTAGCTAATCAAAGAGCTAAGTCGACGACGGCGACGCTGCTCAATGCTCTGAAAGAAGCAAAAGTTGAAAGCATGATTCGTCGCCAAGACATAACATTTTCTTATAATAACAATGGCGCTAATGCGGGCACAATTGTTATTGAAAGCGACAGTGAAACGATCGCTACTTATCAATATGATGCTAATAGCACCATCAAATCTACTGCTAGCCAGATTGAATTTAAGTCAAGCAAGACAGCGGATGCGATGGTTTATACTATTTGTGATAGCAATGATTATGCATCACCTAGACAGGTGATCATTACTGCGGTTGCAAATATTAGTAGCCAGTTAGGAGGCACTTGCCCATGAAGGTTTTAACTTATCAGCGCGGCGTGGGTCTAGTAGAGGTCTTAGTAGCCGTTTTATTATTATCTGTTGCTGTGCTCGGTTTTAGTGCGCTTCAGATGAGGGCAATCACAGCCACAGACGAGAGTTTAGTTCGGACTAAGTCATTAACAGTGGTTCGCAATTTGGCTGAAGTTATGCGTGCCTATCCTGAGGCCTATGTCACAGGAAGCGGGTCTTCTTTTAGTGATGCAGCACCGTTAGATACTGGTGCTGAGCCAACCGTTCAGGCGATCGTTAGTAGTTCATCGACTGATACGGTTACGGTGGGTGGTGATGTAATTAGTATTCTTGCTAGTGGTAATAATTGTTTATCGACAGATGTAGTAACTACTAGTGGTAATAGTGCCCCAAAGCAACCTTGTAGCATTAATCAGCTTGCTGCTCGTGATACGTTAATGATCAAAAAAATGGCAGCAGATGAAGAAATAGAGATTGCTGTCACTATGTGCCCAGGTACTTCAGTTCAGGCGATTCAACAGCAAATGTGTGTGATTACGGCATGGAATGATACCGAAGCTTTATTAGACGATAGTAATGCCAAAGCATGTGCAGATAGTAACGGCGTCTATAAAACTGGTAGCCAATGCTTGATATCGGAGGCGTACTAATGAACTGCAGTCATAATATCACTCATCATAAGAACGAGCTTAAAATGAGCGTTGTTAGTAGGTCACAGGGTTTCACGCTCATCGAGCTGATGATATCTTTAGTACTAGGTTTGCTAATATCAGCCGCGGTGCTGCAAGTCTACTTAATTAATACGCGTACGCTGACCGTACAGCAAAGTGCTTCAGAAGTACAAGATAGCGCTATTTTTGCTTTACAGAGCATTGAAGATCATATCCGTATTGCCAATTTAGGTAACCCTATTACTAATATCACGGATGGCACTAATCATGGTGGTATCGTATTAACAACTACGAATTTAGGTGCGAGTAACGCTACAGACAGTAAGTATTTTACGAATAGTGATGGCTCTGCCGGTTGGGTTGGGTTGTCGAATATAGACAGTGTTACTAGTGATCAATTGACTATTCAATATAACAATATCACTGAAGGTTCTTTGTTTGACTGTGAAGGAACAGAAGTGACATCTGGTACGGATGATTGGGTAGTCGAACGTTATTTTATACGTGAAGACTCAGGGCCGAATGATCTGGTTTTGGCTTGTGATGCTGGGCGGGTAACTGATGTAGGCGTAGTTTCAGAGGGTTTTTATGGTAATGGTACTGTTGTCGCAACAGGTATCGACCAGTTTAAAGTTCTATTAGGGGCACAGACGGACATAAATAATTTGACTTATCTACCCGCCAATATCTATACACAGTTGACCGATAAGCCTTCAATTACAACTGTGAAGATTGGAGTTATTGTTCGTAGTAATACGCCATTGATAAATACAGACGATAAGCTGACCTTTACGGTACTAGGAAAGGAGCAAAGTCTAATAGCTGATGCGACGCGTGCTCAGTTCTATCGCCGTAGTTATGAGTCAACTATCTTGTTACGTAACGCTCGCGTGATGTTAGTGACGGGTCTTTAATATCGTAGAGTGTCACTATTAAGAAGAGGTAATATGTCAAATATTCAGCAGTATCAATATCCCAAAGTATCTCCATCCTCACAACAAGGCGCTGTGCTCATCGTGGTATTACTGTTTTTGATTTTGATCATATTAGCGGGTACGATTGCTGTGAAGCAAAGTACTACTGATTTGCGACTTGCAACCAGCGATCAAATTAATACTTTGCTATTACAGTCAGCAGATAATGCCAACCAAAGTATTGAGCAAAGTGTCAATGGCAGCAATGATGATGAAATCTACGATGACATGTTATCAATAACAGGGCCTTTCGGGCACTTCATTTTGGATCCTAATAGTTCTGAGCATGAATATGTCTTTTGTTTTCGTCCAAGAGATCGGTTTTTCAATATTAACCGTACCTCGATTGTAACGTCAGGTGGCACTATACTTAGTAGTGGTACTGGTTACTGCGATCCTGAAGAACCAGATGATTACGTTAGTAGTCGTAACGCTAGTATGACTCAGGTGAATATATCGTTAACACCACCTAGTGCTGAGACTGAAGCGTTTAGTAGCTATACTATTGGTCAAGATAGTGGCTCAGTTTCTAGCCAAGCGTATATGTTTGAGATTAATAACACAGCTGTATTACCGGCTTATGCAGATACAACAATAGGCAGCAAAAATTGCTTTGAACAAACTAGCCGTGTAGATACGGTTACCGATAGTGAGGATACTATTGGGGGCTGTATGGCGGCGGCTGGTGTGCCGAGTGCTGTGATCTATGAGCAAGCGAATGTGGAAAACCTATCACAGCGTACAAATTGTGTCGAATTTGGGCAAGGTACAGGATTGCTCTGTACATTGCCATCGAACTGATAGTCTAGAATTTTGTCCCAGTTTACGATATTGGATAGCGTCACTGCTATAAAGTATGGTTAGCGCATCGCACCAATTATCATAAGGAAATAAGTCATGACATACCTAAGTAAAAAGAGACTCAATCGACAGCCGTGGCGTGTCAAGACGTTAGCGATCGCTGTAATGTTAGGGCTTAGTGGTACCGTAGCTCAAGCAGATACTATTAGTAGAAAACCTGTGGGCGATCTAGAGATTTATAAAGCGGCAACGCCGGGTAGTGCAACCATTTTTATGATGTTAGATACATCAGGTAGTATGGGTAGCGGTAGCATAAGCAACGATTACGGCTCATGCAAAACCAGCTATACTTCTCAGAACTCAGAAAAGATTCGGGCAGTTATTTATAAGCGTCAGGATGACGGGTCAGCTGCTGATGGGTTATTTAGAGACGAAAATGGTAATACGGTCAAAGACCTTACGAGCATTCAAAAGGAAGTGAGCTTTACTCCTGTAGGGTGTGAAGTTGGCAATGGAAATACGATACGTTACTCTAGATTAACACGTCTACAAATAGCGCTTATTGAGCTATTAGCTGATGAAGTTTATACGATAAATGGTACCTTGAAAGATACGGGATCACTATCAGATGAATATGAAGTTGGTTTAGGTAACTATAGTTATAGTGGAGATGGTAGATCAGCTGTTGTTTTGGCCCCGACTAAAGCACTGACTGCGCTGCAACGTGGAGCATTAATCGATGCAACCACAGGCTTAAATGCAACAGGTAATACTCCAACTGCCCACGCGCTAGCAGAGTCTGGTGCTTATATGATGGGAACATCTACGCAGGACAATATTCAGGTTGTTGCCGAAAGGAAATATGAATCTAGAACGTACTCTTGGCGTAAATGCAATAGTAATGAAAGTACATTTACGTTTGATAACGATATAAATCAATATGTTAACGCATGTAGTAGTTGGACTGGTTGGTCAACGAACTCATCTATACTACCAAGCTATAGTTTCTATCAGAGCCTTAGTAATAATGGGCGTACTTACTACAATGGCTCTTATAATGCAGACTCTGGTTTTGCTAATTCGGTAGCATCATCTAGAGTGGAATACGATAATAAATACCTTTCCCCGCTCAGTTCTAAAGAATGTAGTGGCAGTGGTATCTATCTGTTGACAGATGGTGAGCCTAATGCCAGTAGTGATACTAGAGCCAAAACAATAATGAATACTTCATTATTAGGCTCTACCTCGACCTTAGCTGTAAGCAGTTGTAATGGTCTGACTGGTGGTAGTAGTAATGGAGCGTGGGGCTGCATGGCTGAGTATGCAGCGCTATTACGCAATACTGCTAACAATCCGCTTGGAGTACCGATTAAGACTGCAACAGTAGGCTTTGGTAGCGCCTTTGCTGGACTTACTGGTAAGCGTACTATCACGATTGACGGTGCACCGAAAGAAGTGACAGATTGTGATAGCGGTAGTAACGTAGATCGAAATACCAGTAATCTATGTAAGTTGGGTGAACGTAAAGGTGACGATGAAACCAAAACCTTCGGTGATGGTGGTTTTTATTACACGGAAGAATCTGCGGATATTGCTGCGAGTATTGTTGATTTTGCATCAGGTCTTGTACAGACGATTAGTACGGCTCCATCTGGTACTATTACAATTCCTGATGATCCTTATCGTGCTGCGAACCAACTACCATTTGCCTATTTACCGATGTTAGATCCTGATGTTGCCTCATCAGCAAGTACTTGGCGAGGCAATCTCAAAAAATATGATTTGGATCAAGGTACGCTATTTGGCCATAGTAGTGCTAATAGCAATACTCCTACTCCACTGTATAAAGATATCGCAGGCAATCTAGATGAAGATACTCAAGATGTATGGCAAACATCTAATTTCACAGTAGCTGGTAGCAATGCAAATAATGATATTACGGCTGGTGGTGTATATGCGCAATTGGAAGCACCAAATTCAGGGTTGGGCAGTATGCGGACGCTGTACGTTGAGGATTATACCTCTGCGAGTAATAATACCCCTATACTACGTAGGTTGAGCGTTAATGGAAGTGGTAAGCCACAAGGGTTTGATCAACTAAGAGATACTGCTACTTATACCCAACTTAATAAGCGTCGATTACTGAGTTTCTTAGGTTTCGATAACTTACTCACTAATGATGGACAAGCGACAGATACCACAGATGTTGAAGATTTAACGCTGTCTGTACCGACTACCCCAATTAAGGTTTTAGGTGGTGTTGTCCATTCTAAGCCTACGGCAATTTCATACAGTGCAGCTCTAGATACAAACGGCCGTATTATTGATCCTCGTGATGACTATGTATTATTCGGCTCGATGGATGGTGCCTTGCACTTAGTCGATTCAGATAATGGCGAAGAAGAGGTTGCCATCATTCCTAAATACATGATGGAAGTACAGCCTAAAGCCGTAGTAGATGGTTCGATAATAGATAAAGTAGGTGAGCCCTACTTTGGTGTTGATGCACCATGGCTAGTAACCACAGACTATAGTTATGATTTGGATCCTGCAAATCCAAGAGTTGCTGTTGATAATTCGGCAGGTAAAGGGATGTTTGCCTATGGTGGGCTACGTATGGGTGGATCAGCTTTCTACGGTATGGATATTTCTGATGTATCTACGCCTGAGATTTTATTTACAATTACTCAAGATGGTTTGCGCTCTAGTACTTCTGCTAAATCTAGTACAACAGGCTTCAGTCGTTTAGGTCAGATTTGGAGTAAGCCAACCGCTGCCAAAATCCGTCTAACCAGAGATGCTGATCCTACCAATGTACTGATATTTGGTGGTGGCTATGATATGGGTTATGAAGAAGATAGCTATGTACCAACGACTAGTGCACCAGCACAGGGTAATGCCATATATATGATTGATGCTGAGACAGGTGAGTTGATATGGTCAACTAGCGGTGAAGCTGGTATCACGAAAAACCTTAAAACCAATAGTATGATTAATAGTATAGTTGGTGGTGTCACTATACTTGATAGAGATAATGATGGACTGATGGATCATCTGTATGTCGCAGATTTGGGCGGACAAGTATACCGTGCGGACTTCGAAAATGCTCGCCCTGCTACTAATGGTTTCACTGAAGTAAATAACTTTTCTAATAGAAGAGTGACTCGAATACTTGACGTTGCCCCTAGCAGTTCTGCGAATAAAAAATACGCGTACCGATTTTATGAGCGTCCAATCGTAAGTTTTTATCGCAATGAAGGTATTACTGGAGAGAGTGTTGCTAATAACGGCCAGCTATTCGCATTGGTAAATATTATCTCAGGTAACCGTAGTGCACCTTTATCCACCTTGCGTAATGATAATGCCAATGCTAACCGCATCTATGGCATTATCGATACTGATATTACGAATACAAATATATATAGCAACACATTTGTACCAACGGTTCAAAATATAACTGAAAGTAATTTGACTCCATTAGCGACGGCGCTTGGTTCAGAACCTACTACTGCGATAAAAATGACTGCTAAAGAGGATATGATTAGAGGCACTACACAGGGTTGGTATTATCCATTGACTCGATTTGATGGTTATAGCAATGTCAGATACAACAAGGGTGTAGGAGATAGTGCTGTTATTAATAATTTGTTATACACCACAGTATACAATCCTGATAAGCAATACCCTGGTACAACAGCTAGCTGTTCAGCACAGATAACGGGTGGCTCAGAGCGTCAGCTTTATTGCTTACCTTATGGTATATGTATGGAAGATAGTTCAGTATCAGGTACGGGAGGTTATCTTCCTGCTGGACAGGGTATTCAGGAGCTAACGCTTGGTGCTTATAATGAAGACAACACAGATACAAAGTTGCTCATCGGTACAAGCACACTAACTGAGCGTATCGAGTTGGCCAATCGTGCAGGCTATGGCAGCGATGCTCTTAAAGATACTAGTAACATTAAAGATTTATATTCAGGTGAGGGTAGTCTACCCTCACAAATAGATGGTGATGGTAGTGCTGGTGAATTCATCTTCAACGAGCGTTACACTTTGCAACCACGAGCATGGTACAAGCGAACGCAATAAGTAGTGCAAAGTCTAAAAAATATAGGTAGTGATGATCGTCTCAAGATGCTATTCACTACCAACACCTTAATTACTAACGACAAAAGATAGTAATAAATGGTGATCCTAATGGTATTGATAATAGGGCGCGGTATATGACCAAGTCGTATCACAATAAGACAGCAAGTATGACAGCGCATAGCGGCGCACATGGTTTTACGCTCATAGAACTGATGGTTGTCGTGGTGATTATCAGTATCCTTGCGGCTATAGCGATACCTAGCTATCGGCAATATGCAGTGAAGAATGCGGAGCATGAGGCACAGGCAAAAATGCTACAGCTACAAGTAGAGCTTGAGCGTTGGCGATCTAAGGCATTAAGCTACCAAGGCTTTCAGCCAAAGATTATTAACAGTACGACGAATGCCGTCGCCTATAGCTATGATGAAGCGGACAACACTACTATCTACGTACCAGATGGTAGTGATTCAGTCAACTATCGCTATTTGATTACCCTTGTCGATGGTAATAACACGACCAGCTCATTAGTTCCTGTTGCTAGCCCTAATGTCGACAGCAGTACTGGGCGTACATGGAAAATGTTGGCGCTACCAAACCCTACAGGCATTACAGCTAATGCTAATGAGATTATGATTACCAGTGCTGGCTTACGTTGCCAGAGCAAAAATAATAGTATAGTCATCGCAGACAGTGGTTGCGGTACAGGGCAGGAGGACTGGTAATGACTATCAACCTAAACAGATCGATAAGCCCATCTGAATCTCAGCATGGCATTACGTTAATTGAAGTGATGATTGTCGTCGCCATCATCGGTGTGTTAGCTGCTATTGCCTATCCGACGTATCAGCGCTATGTCCTTAAGTCTAAGCGTACCGATATGATGAGCGAGATGCAAAACATCGCTACTCAAATTCAAAGTAATAAACTAGCACAAGGCAGCTATAGCAATGACTTAATAACGGGACTGGGTGGTAGCTACCCTACACAAGGCAATGCTCTTTATCAAGTGACTTTCACCCCCGATCCGCTGACTTCTAATTGGAGTATTATTGCTACACCAGAAGGACAGATGGCTACTGATGGTACACTCAGTTTGGACTTTCAAGGTACTAAATGTCGAGGCAGTGGTGTAGATAAAAAATGTGGTACAGGCAACGATTGGAATGAATAAGTAAATTGATAGCTTGTATGTTTTTATCTGATATAGATTAAATATGTTCAAAAGCCACTCTAGATATATCTTCTATCTAGAGTGGCTTTTTTATTAGACTATGTATGAGAAGAAAATTATTATCTGACAAAAAATGTCATGTTACTTTACCTTATACATCTAAATAATAATTAAACTGACAATTTTCAGCAATTTAACTGGAACAATAGAAAGTAGACAAAAATTGTCATTAGCCAATGTATGACATTATCGTTAATTTTTTGCTATCACTTTTCATTATCAAGTACAACGTAAAAGCTATCTAATACCGTTCACTATCAGGCATTAACTTACTATTAACCAAGAATTCATAAGGTATGGGTGGGCTAGGTGGGTAAGGATAAGCATTATGAAGAAATCGGTTATGATGCTAAAAAGTCAAACTTGCATTATAAAAAATAAATTACAACTAAAAAGTTGGCATGCTACCTGCAACAATAACTATAAGACAGTTAGGTGAGAGAGTTAATTACTCACACTAACAAACCATTATTTATAATAGATAACAAATGATAGTGCCAAGTAGCATATCGATCGATTTGTTATCACCTTATTCTAAAGGACATACTATGAACGCTAATATCCAGAAAGGTTTTACCTTAATCGAACTAATGATCGTTGTTGCGATCATCGGTATCCTAGCTGCAATCGCTATCCCTCAGTACCAGACTTATATCGCTAAGTCACAAGTTAGCCGTGTAATGGGCGAGACTGGTAACTTGAAAACTGCTGTAGAAGATTGCATGAACTCTGGTCGTACAGCTAGCATTATACATAACGGTTCTCCTGCTAACTCTACCGAATGTTCACTAGGTGCAACTGCTTCTAACATTCAAGGTGTAACGCTTGCTGGTGTTGATGGTTTACCAACAGTAACTATTGATGGCGCTGCTAACACTGCCTCTATTATGGGTACTTTTGGCGACAATGCTGCTAGTACGTTGACAACTGCTGGTAGCAATACTCTAACTTGGGCACGTACAGCCGAAGGTTCATGGTCTTGTAGTACTACAGTAGATGCTAAGTACGCAGCATCTGGTTGCCCAGCATCTTAATAACTAAGATAGCCTGTTAGATAAAAAAGCCAAACGTAATGTTTGGCTTTTTTGTATGGTAGTTAATAATATTAAGTCACCTCTACTTACCTATGGTTATAAAGAATATATGCTATGTTTCAACGATTAAGTAAGCGTGATGTATTGGTCGTCATGGTATTGGTACTGGTCATGATTTTTTTTGGTTATTATTATGCCAACAACCAAGCCCGTAACCTATTGTGGCTAAAAACTTATCCTATTCGTGCCGAGTTTTCCGCCCGCCATATCAGCTGTAGTGAGGATGGCCCCACATGGCTTGCTGATGTACTGCGATATCAAACCAAATACAATAATGCCCCTGCCAATCAAATCGCTTATATCGAGCCAAGCGGTACGCTGCACCATTGTGAAAACGGCTATATCGGTGAGTATCCGCTGTTATCAGATAGCGTGACCGAGCAGACGCGCTTTCGCTATGCTAGCGTCACTAAACTGTGGACGGCAGATGCGATTCTACAGCTGGTTAAAGACGACAAACTATCACTAGATACGCCATTAGCTGATATTATCAGCGAGATTGATGCGCCAAAAGATGCACGAATGATGGATATCACTATTCGTCAGTTATTAACGCATCGTGCAGGGTTTGATCGCTATAGCGTGTTTGGTCAAGATATGTTCAATATTGGCAAGGACATTTGTCCCAATCATATCAACGAGCTGAATAATATTACCTTGGGTTTTGAGCCTGACAGTAAAACCAGCTATTCTAATTTGGGTTATTGCCTGTTGGGTGAAGTCATTAGTCGCCTAAATAATCAATCTTATACCGACCTTATCGCCCAGCAGTATGGTTTTGCTGATAGCACCTTGCAGTTTATCACCAACAAGCCCATGACGGATGAGGTGAGCTATAACTATGTCGAAACAGGGTTGACGGGTGTCTCAGACATCTATACCGAGTTTAATTATGAGGCACTGGCATCAGCAGCAGGGTTGTCGGGCAATGCGATAGATCTAGCACAGCAAGCACATAGCATGGCAGCCAAACCTACGCCCAATATATTGTCGATAGACCCTAAATCAGCTTGTGATATCACCCAGATAGCAGAGTGTTACGGCTATGCAATGGTGACCTATCAGCCACAGCCTAATGTACCCATGGTGCATTATCGCGATGGTAATTTATTTGGCTTATCGTCATTGGTTGCGATAGACGAGCAAGGTGGCGTGGTGGCATTATTGAGCAATGGTACAGCGGATAATGTCATGGAGGATAGCAACAAGGTGAAGATAATGATTTATGAGCATCTGACAAAAAGATAATAAATACTATCGTCATCTATCAGCGCAATAAAAAACGTATCACACCATAGTGTTATCTCACTGATATATTTTAAGGCTCTTTTATGAGAACTGATGTAGCCACCCAACAATGGAAAAACTCTAGTGTGTATGCGCTATTAAAAAGTAAAGCGCTATTGATAGCGCTTTACTTTTTAATATTTATATTTGGTATTGCTTATGGTAGCGGTTATAAGTTTTATAATGGTTATCGGATTTTGCAAGTTGCCCTATTATTCACGCTTGGGTTTTGGGCGCTGTATCAACGGCAATTTATAGTGAGCAAAGTAGAGTTGCTGTTTTTTGCCTTTATTGCACTAGGTAGCTTGTTTTGGGACAATGCTCTGTTTATTGTTACTGACTTATTGTTAGCGTACTTGCTGTATAAAGGTTTTCAAGCCTTAATCTATAATGCATTGATAACCAAAGCTGTGGTGCTAGGCAGTTTCGTGTTGTTTCTGATGTTGCCCGTCGGGTTATTTGATTATATTAATAGTGGTTTATATCGATCTGATTGGTATCCATTAGCATGGAATATCCGTATTTATAACAGTTATTTGTTTATTTTATCCATCTTTGCCACATGGTTTTATATTAGCACTGTAAAATATAGAAATATTTATTTAGTGTTTTTATTTTTAGCATTGCTGGCAATACTGTTAGATGCAGGACGTTCGGCTGCATTGGCTTATACGGTATTTATGGTGATGGTGGGCATTTGTAATCGGCAAGTGTGGCGGCCGCTACTGGTAGTGTATGCGTTAGCATTTTGTACGTATGTGGGCATGTCTTACACTGCCAGTTTGAGTGTGGATAGTGCATCGTCAGCGCTACAGATAGCCCGCACTACCACAAGCTTACGCTATGACTTATGGCTGCATGCACTTGAGTGCTGGTTACAGAGTCCGCTTGTGGGCTGCGGGTTTTATCAATTGGACAATTATGAGCAGTTTGCCGCCCATCCGCATAATTTGATGTTACAGGTTTTGTCTGAAACTGGCTTAATTGGCTTCGGGTTTTTGGCGTTTATCTTATTTTCTATCCTAAGGCATATCGACTGGCGCGCTCAAAATAGCTATTTTGTGTTAGCGGCATTAGTTGCCATTGGTGTCGATAGCTCATTATCAGGGGTGCATATTTATCCCATCACCCAACTCGCTTTACTTTGGTTGTTGGTATTTTTACTCAAAAATCCAGAATTTGCGCATGCTGAACATTTTAACCAATCTGAACACAACACCTCTACCTCAAACAGATATTTATCTGCTGCTGTTATGTTGGTTTTGGCGGTGATGTTCTGTTATTTAGTCATCAATACCAGTATATTTTTAACAGATATGCCATCTACTCCACCACGGTTTTGGGGTTATGGTTATCATTTATTGTGATATAACTATAAAATAATACCCATGATGTTTTATTTGTTAGGCTGTTTGAATGACTAAAGCAAATTTTGAGCCATTATAAATATCATGGCATAGATAGTGCTTAAATAAGAGTATTACTTTTTAGAGCATCATAATCTATGACTACCTGTCGTTTCCAGTCTGGTTTTACGCTTATTGAATTGATGATTGTTGTTGCCATCATTGGCATTTTAGCTACCATAGCAATCCCTCAATATCAAATATACATTGCTAAAACACAAGCAACTAGAGTTATTAATGAGTTGGGTCAGCTACGCATGACAGTAGAAGAGTGCTTGCAGACAGGTAAGACTGTAATAGGGTTAGGAACTGATGACTGTGATCCTCGCTCCACAGCATCTAATCTGATAGTGGGTGGCTCGCAAGTAGGTGTTGTTTTACCTAATAATACTGGTGTCGCTCAAATAAGCAATCCATTGATACTAGCGACGAGTATTACTGCTACGATATCGACTCAGGTGAATGCTAGCTTAACAGGTGAGACAGTTGTATGGCAACGTGATGATGCAGGTTCATGGAGTTGTAGCAGTAGTATTAAATCTATCTATTTACCCAGTTCTTGTATCCATAACGCTAGTTTGTAGCTGGTAGTTATAAATGTAATAGAGGCATAAATAGACGATATGCAGCAGCATCCGTGGGAATACTTAAGTATACGAATCCTAATAGGTTGGTTATTTGTCTGTTTGTTACCAGCAGTGATACTGTTTTG
This sequence comes from Psychrobacter fjordensis, assembly GCF_904845995.1. NCBI lineage: Bacteria > Pseudomonadati > Pseudomonadota > Gammaproteobacteria > Moraxellales > Moraxellaceae > Psychrobacter > Psychrobacter fjordensis. Next base: position 648,403 of record NZ_CAJGYP010000001.1, on the reverse strand, counting down.
GGAATATATCCTCACAGATAATATATTACTGACTCAGATCAATAGTATCATCGCAAGTAGTGTCGCACTGATATTAAGCTTAATAGGTTTGGATCGCCTCACTCAGTTTCCGGGGCAGAAATCCATGGTGACCGTGCTACCAACATTACTAGCAAGTGGGTTGGTAATAGGATTAATACTACTTGTCTTTCGTGTACCATATTCTGTCTATTACTTATCTCTAAGTGCGGTGTTAGGATTGGTTTTCTGTTTTGTGTCACAAGTATTTTTGCGTTCAGTGACACAAGTGACTATAGGTTATGTACCTATTGGGCGCTATCATACTTTACTCAGTATAAAAGACGTACGTTGGGTCAAGCTAACTAAGTGCTTTCAACCAGATAGCCATAAGCGTCTGCCATTCCATGCAGTCGTGGCTGATTTTGCAGATAAAGATTTATCTGGAGAATGGGAGCAACTATTGGCCGAAACTGCTTTGCAAGGTACACCTGTTTATAATATTTTGCAGGTCTCTGAGTCATTAACTGGTCGTTTGCCTATCAAGCATTTATATGAGAATAACCTAGGATCACTTCTCCCATCACAGAGCTATTTATTGGTAAAACGTATGGCAGATACGGTGGTTATCATTATGAGCTTACCTATTGTCATACCTATCGCATTATTAGTCGCATTACTAATAAAATGGGAAGGCCGTCATAGTAATAGTGCGGTATTATTCAAGCAGCGCCGCATAGGACAAGGTGGTAAACTGTTCACTATGTATAAGTTTCGAAGCATGATACCTAATGCTGAGGACAACGGTGCGCAAATGGCAACTGGTGCTGATATGCGAGTGACAAAATTTGGTAGCTTTATAAGGCAGACACGCTTGGATGAGCTACCACAATTTATCAATGTATTAAAAGGTGATATGAGTTTAATCGGTCCGAGGCCTGAGCAATTAGATTTCGTTGAGCGTTTTAATGAAACTATTCCTTTCTATCGTTATCGTCATATCGTCAAGCCCGGTATATCAGGATGGGCGCAAGTGATGCATGGTTATGCGAGTGATGAAGATGAAACTAAAGTAAAACTCGAACATGACTTTTTCTATATTAAAAACTTTTCATTGACACTGGATTTATTGATTGTTATCAAGACGATACAGACGATGGTTACTGGGTTTGGGGCGAGGTAAAATAGTATGAAGGGTGTAATATTAGCAGCAGGTGTTAGCTTAAGACTAACAGACTATTCGCTCATTTTTAGTATAAAACAGCTTCGTATCAATTAATAAGTATTATATTGAAAATATATTATAAGTATAAAGACAGTATCCTTATTAGAAATATCCTTTCTTTATTCTCTTTAAGGCTAATTACTTATCTAGCCAGCTTTCTAGTTGTGCCTTATATTACTAGGTTTTTGAATAAAGAAGAATATGGTTTATACCTTATTGTCTTGTCATGTCAAGCGATAGCAGGCGTTATTACGAACTATGGGCTTGAAATGAGTGGAACATATTCAATTGCCAAAAATAGAGATGATAAGTCTTATATCAATTCTTTCATTTCAAACTCACTTTTTATAAAAATTATCTTGAGTGTTATAAGTTGTCTTATCTTCAACAGCTATCTGATTCTATTTATAGATGGAATACTTGATTTTTCACTGTTTTTATTACTCAACTTATTAATATTTACTCAAGCGTTATTTATCCCTTGGTTTTATCAAGGCATTGAGGAAATGTCAGAAATAACTAAGACAGGGCTTATCGCTCAAGTTGTTTACGTCGTGTTGGTTCTGTTGCTTTTACCGCTATTACCAAATATTCTGATGCTACTTTTCTTATTACTGATAAATCATCTTGTTACAGTCACGGTATATATCAGAACTTTTTATAAATATGACTATAAATTAGTAAAACCTAATTGGAGACAAAGTTCAGATATACTAAAAGATGGTGCTGGCTATTTTGTTTCTCGTTTATCGGTAGCCAGTTATACTAGTATGAATGTTCTTTTTATTGGTTCAATTACAGGCAGCAGTCAGGCTGCTGTATTTGGCTCTGCTGAAAAAATTTATAAGCTTGTACAACGTCTATTATCACCAGTAAATAGCGCACTTTTCCCTTATATTTCACGAACCAAAAATTTAGGATTGTTACTTTATACGACTGCGATTATGACGGCTCTATTATTAGTGGGAGTTGCTGTTATTATCTATAATGCTGAACTGGTCATGCAGTTGATATTTGGAGACGCTTATATCGTTGGGGCAGATATCCTTAGGATGTTTATGATACTGGTAGTCATTACTTATGTATCAGCAAGCATAGGGTATAATGCCTTTAGTGTTTTTGAAAAGATATACTTGGTCAATTACACGGTATATTTTGGCGCTGTCATTCATATATCAGGTGTCTTATCCTTAGTGTGGCTAGATAGGTTCAATATCAGTAATATGCTTCTATGGATTATATGTGTAGAGATTATCATCTTACTACTACGTTCTACACTTTTATGGATGGTTTATACTAAAAATAATAAGAGTATTGACTAATGAAAAAACAACTTAAATTATTTTTAAAAAAAATAGTAGTAAGTGTTGCTCATGTTGCTCCTAGAAATAAAAATAAGTGGCTGTTTGGTATGGAGTCAGCTTTTTATGACAACTCTAAGTACGCTTTTTTGTACCTTAATATTTATCATAAAGAAATAGATGCGATATGGGTTACTAAAAATAAGAATACTCGTGATTATATAAGGTCACTTGGTTATAAGTCCTATCTTAGGTGGGAGACTTTAGGAGTATGGCATGGGTTGACAGCTGGAATTTATTTATACTCACACAGCTTGCATGATGTCCATTTTTTATTAAAAGGAAAGGCGCTAATCTTTAATATGTGGCACGGGCTGCCTTTGAAATGTTTGAGATTCAACTCTCAACTAGAGCGTCAACATTGGCAAGTTAATAACAATCAAAAACTGGTCAAAAGTAATTATTTCTATTACTTAGTATCACCTAGTGATAGATTTCATGAGATTTTCTTAGATAGCTTTCTGATTAATGAAGATAGCTTGATTGAGTGTTCTTATCCAAGATGTGAGTATCTTATCAATATTGATTTTCAGAAAAAAGTCATTGTTGACTCTGAAATAAACGAGCTAATTATTGAAGCTAAGAGTTATGCCAAATCTTATATATATATGCCCACATGGCGAGATACAGGGATAGATTTTTTTGAATCTGGAGGGTTTGATTTAAATATTCTTAACGATAATCTTGTCATAAAAAATGAAGTGTTTTTTGTGAAACTACATTCTTATACTAATTCAAATGTTATAGAGAGATTCTCTGGATTTAGTAATATTAAAATTATTAATGCTAATGTTACTGATGTTTATCCTTTTTTATTACATAGTGACTGTCTTATTACAGACTATTCTTCAATTTATTTTGACTATTTATTGCTTGAAAAACCAATTATTTTATTTCCTTTCGATATTACTGATTATGAGTCCAAAAGTCGTGAGCTTGTGTTTGCTTATGATGAGATAATGATAGGAGATAGAGTAAACACATTTTCAGAATTGTTATTAGCGATTGAAGATAAAAGTTATGAAATATACGTACCAGCATTGATTGAGCATAAAAGTAGTATTTGGTGTAATAATAATTTTGAAAAATTTATTGATACTGTCTGGCATAAGTGATTAAGATAAGGAGTCATTGGTGATACCCAAAATAATTAATTACTGTTGGCTTGAGTTGTATTTCGATTACCGCTTGATTTTTTAAGAGTTTTTTAAAAAAATATAAGTAATTACTAATTGTAGCTAATTTTAATATAAATAATATCAGAAAATTGAATCTATTATAAAGGTCTAAAGGTGATGGTTTATAAAGTTTCTATAATAGTACCGATATACAACGCCGAAAAGTATATTAAAAAATGCAGCATGTCACTATTCGAGCAAGATTTTGCCAGTATAGAATATATTTTTGTCGATGACGGCTCGCCAGACAACAGCGTACAGCGGTTAGAAGACGTTATAGGGGCTTACCCTAATAGAAAAGAAGACATCAAAATAGTCCGTAACGCTTCTAACTTAGGTTCAGGCGCTACTCGTGGCGTAGGGATGAAATACGCGACAGGTGAGTATGTCATTCAGATTGATGCGGATGATTGGGTTGAGCCGAATATGATCCGCTTATTGTATCAAAAAGCCAAGGATGAACAGGCGGATATCGTATGTTGTGATTATTATTTAGAATTTATGAATCATCATAGGTCTGTTTCTTTTACTCTACCAATAGATAAAAATGCGATGGTGAACGTATTTAATGTTATGCCACATTATATGAATTATTTTTGGAATAAACTAGTAAGGCGAGAGTTGTATATAAAGAACAATGTTAGCTTTCCTAGTGGCATATCATTATGTGATGACTTGTATGTCACTTTTAAGCTTGTTTTTTTAGCCAATAAAGTAGTACAAGTTAATCAGCCTCTTTATCATTATAATCAGCTCAATATTCATTCTATTACGAGCAATCATACGCTTAAGTCGTTTGAAGATAAATTAATAGTAAATAATGAGATTATATTATTTTTACAGCAGCAAGGCGCAGATAAAGAATACCAAAATCTTATTCACTTTTATAAAATATACTCAAAGCTATTGCTGATTCTAAATAAAAATATGCGTGATGATACACTATGGCGTGACACTTATCCTGAATCTAATACTTATATCTGGCAAGTGCCTTTACGGTTTGATTATAAAGTGTTGTCTTGGTTATGTAGTAAGCGTCAATTTAAAGCGGCTTATTTATTGCAAGATATAAAATCTGTCTTTAAGAACTAGTTTTACATTTTACAGTATTCAATATTGTCAGTTAATCATTATATTAGGGGCTTCAATGAAACGAGTCATCACTTATGGTACTTTTGACTTGCTGCATTATGGTCATATTAGCCTGTTAAGTAGAGCAAAGTCACTTGGCGATTATTTAATAGTTGCTCTATCTACAGATGAATTTAATTTAAATAATAAAAATAAAAGCTGCTATTTTGATTATGATAAGCGCAAGCAATTGGTAGAAGCAATCAGGTTTGTAGATTTGGTTATTCCAGAAACATGTTGGGAGCAAAAAAAGACTGATATACAGCGCTATGATATAGATACTTTTGTGATGGGTGACGACTGGCAAGGAGAGTTTGATTGGCTAGGCACTGAGGGCTGTGAGGTGGTTTATTTGGCTCGTACTCCTGAGGTAAGCTCGAGCCAAATTAAAAAAGATTTAAATAGCCAACAGTTATGAATAACATTCGTTCATTGCAATTAAAAACCGTTGAGATGATGAGAGAGGTTGACGCGCTTTTTAGGGCAAATAATATCCATTACACTCTACTCGGCGGCAGTGTTCTAGGTGCCATTCGTCATACAGGGTTTATACCGTGGGACGATGATATGGATATAGGTGTGCTGCGTCAAGACTATGATACTGCTGAAAGATTGCTTGCCACGTTTAAAAGTTATACTTATGAGTATGCGGAAAAACATATCATTCCTGATGCGCCTGTCGGTCATCTGCGCTTTTCAAAAGATTTGTCTAACTTAGCATTATCTCCTACTATTGATGTATTTGCGCTTGACTATGTGCCAAGCACAGGGTCAGGGCGGCAGCGTTTTCGCCTTATAGCTCATATTTATCATGCTTGTGTCTTGCGTCGTGCGCCCAAAAATCGAGGTAGGCTAAAGCACTTATTATTGAAAATCCTATTTGCTTGTTCGCCTAATTTTTTATTAGATTATTTGCAAGTTTTCTCTAAGAAAAAGCTATTAGATTCTCGTTTAAAACAACAATACCATATAGGTAATATCTTTGGTGCTTGGGGAGAAAAAGAGTATTTTTATCAAGATATTTATATGGATTTAATATTTGCAACCTTTGAAGGTTTGGAGCTCCCTATTCCGCGACGTTACGATCACTACTTATCACAGCTTTATGGTGATTATATGCAGCTGCCACCAGTAGAGCAAAGAGTGCCAAAGCATATGAAGTAAAAATAATATTAAGTAGTCAATTTAGGTGGCGTATGACATTCAAAAAAATACTTATTGTAGGCGCAGGTTTTTCAGGGGCCGTTATCGCGCGTGAGCTTGCCAATGCAGATCATACTGTTACTGTCATTGATAGTCGTGACCATGTAGCAGGTAACTGTCATACTTACCGAGATGATAAGACTGACATCATGGTGCATAAGTATGGACCACATATATTTCATACTGATAATGAGAGGGTTTGGCAATATATAACCCGATTTGGAGAGATGATGCCCTATATAAACAGGGTAAAAGCTGTTTCAGGCGGGCAAGTCTATTCTCTACCTATTAATTTACATACCATTAATCAGTTTTTTGGCAAAACTTTTACTCCTAGCGCAGCCCAGTCTTTTATAGAAGAGCAGGCGGATACCAGTATAGACCAGCCGAAAACCTTTGAAGAGCAGGCGTTACGATTTGTGGGCAAAGACTTATACCAAGCTTTTTTTAAGGATTACACTATTAAGCAGTGGGGTACAGAGCCAAGTAATTTACCCGCTAGTATTCTGAAAAGGTTACCTGTACGCTTTAGCTATGATGATAATTATTTCAACCATAAATACCAAGGTATGCCAAAATTTGGCTACTCGCAAATCATAGCAAACATACTCGAACATCCACTTATCACTTTGCATTTAAATAGCTCGTTTATAAAAAGTATGCAAACTGATTATGATCATGTAATTTGGTCAGGTCCATTAGATGCTTATTTTGATCATAGTTTGGGTAGACTAGGTTATCGTACTTTAGATTTTAAGCCTTTTTACGGTAAAGGTGATATGCAAGGCAATGCTGTTATTAATTATTGTGATAACAGTGAGGCATTTACCCGTGTCACCGAGCATAAGCATTTTTCTCCTTGGGAGAGCCACAAGAAAAGTATTTGCTACACTGAATATAGCCGTAACTGTAATGCTGAAGACATTCCTTATTATCCCATTCGTTTGGTTGATGATAAGGCATTGCTAGAGCGTTATGTTGATTTAGCACATAAGAGTAACGGTGTAACTTTTGTTGGACGACTAGGCACTTATCGTTATTTAGATATGGATGTGACGATCAAAGAAGCTTTAGAAACAGCAGATGCTTTAGCTGAAGCCTTTGTGTCACAGCAGATACCAAAGGTATTTTACCAACACGTAATATAGTCCAGTTTTTTAGACAATTTTGTCATAAGTTCGATATAGCTTTATGGTGGGCTAAAATGGCTACAACAGATAATAAAAATCTAGCAATAGTCGTTGTGACATATAATCGTTTGCAGTTATTAGAGCAATGCTTGCAAAAGCTAGAAAAACAGACATACCCGATTGATAACTTGATTGTCGTCAATAATGCTTCGACAGATGGAGTAACAGCAGGTTTTTTGGATAGCTATACAGGAAGTTTACCGCTTACAGTCATTCATAATAAGGTAAATACTGGGGGAGCAGGTGGGTTTTATACGGGTATAAAACAGGCTCACCAGTTAGGTTATGAGTGGATATTTATCATGGATGATGATGTATTTGCTGATTCTCGCTGTGTGGAGCAACTGATGGCAGTGGCTCATCCTTGTATGATTGCAGTACGAGATTATAAAGATGGGCAGTTGGTCGAAAGAGCCGCCATAGAGTACAACCTATCTAACCCTTTTTATTTAAATCCTAAAAGACAGGCAGTATGTGATAAGTATAAAAATAGAAGTGATATGCCAGCGACTATAGAGGTGGAAAACGTGGCCTTTGAGGGCTTTATGATTAAACGTGAGGTCATTGATATCATAGGATATCCTGAAGCCAAGTATTTTATATTTTATGATGATGTGGATTATGCTTTACGAGCAAGAAGAGCTGGCTACTCTATTAAAGCAGTTAGAGATGCTAAGCTAACTAGACAGCTCCCTTTTGATCAGCAGGGTGCTATAAATTCGTGGAAAGCATTCTATATGTTTCGCAATCTTTTTTATATTCACTTCAAGTTTGGTAAAAATATTTTTGTTAGAAACAAACCTTATTTATTAGCGATAGGCTCGATGATGGTCTATGGTATCAGGCTAAGAAGCTGGAAAGTCGTAAAAGAAATTATGAGAGCTCTAAAGTGTGCTGCACATCTTACCGAAAAATAGGTATTAGCAAGTTTGTCAGTTTCTATATGAAAAACCACCTAACAGCATATCGCCGTTAGGTGGTTTTTTTATTGTCTCAAGACAGATGAAGCTGTCTTAAAGAGTTATTCTATTTCTCTAAATACTGAATTTTACCTTCCACACCATCCCACTTGGCGGCTTCTGGCAACTGATCTTTCATCTCAGTGATATTCGGCCACTTTTGCGCCAACTCTTCATTGAGCTGGGTAAACATCTCTTGGCTTTTTGGCACTTCATCTTCAGAAAAGATGGCATTGGCAGGACATTCAGGCTCGCATAGCGCGCAGTCGATGCACTCATCAGGGTCGATGACGAGGAAGTTTGGTCCTTCATAAAAGCAGTCCACAGGACAGACTTCTACACAGTCGGTGTATTTGCAAAGGATGCAGTTATCTGTAACGACAAAGGTCATAGTGATGTCTACCTGTTATTGGCTTAGGGCTAAATAGAATAGATTAAAAATAAAGCGTATTTTAACGCCTTTACGCCTAATTGACAATTCCCTTTAATGACTAATGATTTTCTTTAGATGATACAGTAAATCGTGCGCTTGCTTGGGTGTCAGACTGTCAGGATCAATGGCGTGCAGTTTATCTTGTAAGCTAAATAACTGATTTTGTTGTGGAATAATTTCTATGCTTGGATTTTGGCTATCAACGTTTATGATTGCCTTGTCTATTTCAACATCATAAACCTGTTCACGTTTATCCTTTACTGACTTAGTTAAGTCATTTTTATCATCAATAGGTTGTTCATTTTCTGCTTTTAGATTATCTAACTTTACATTATCTGCCGTTAAGTTATCTAATAAGTAGCGTTTAGCGTCATTTAGCACTTGAGTAGGGATACCAGCCATCTTTGCTACATGTAGTCCAAAGCTAGAGCTTGCTGCGCCCTCCTTGATTTGATGCAATAGTAGCAACTGACCATCGATCTCACTGGCCGCGACGTGGACGTTACGAATGCTAGCTTGAAGATTTTCATTATTTTGCGCCAATTGCGTTAGCTCAAAATAATGAGTGGCAAATAATGTTAGGCAGCCAATCTCTACCAATCGATTGACACAAGCATGGGCGATGGCGAGCCCATCAGTGGTGGCAGTACCGCGTCCCACTTCATCCATTAATACCAACGACTTATCTGTCGCTTGATTGAGAATATTAGCGGTTTCAATCATCTCCACCATAAAGGTCGACTTGCCACCTGCCAAATCATCCGCCGAACCAATACGGGTAAAGATACGATCGATATCACCGATATGAGCACTCGCTGCTGGGACGAAGCTGCCGCAATGCGCAAGTAGAACTATTAGTGCGGTTTGGCGCATATAAGTAGACTTGCCACCCATATTGGGACCTGTAATCATTAGTAGTCGCTCAGCGTTTTCATTGCTGCCTACTGTTTGACCAAGAATACAATCATTGGCAACGAACTGGGTAGCGTATTTTGCCTTACTTTGAGTAACGCTATTCGTTGGCTGTAAGGCTGCTTCAACGACGACATGACGACCTTGTTTGATATCGATACTGGTCTGATTGCGAGTAGCTATAGTGTGTTCTGAGTCGTTACTCATTACTGGACGCTGCCAGTTATAATCCAAAGCGAGCTGCGCCCAATTACTCAGCACATCTATCTGTGCGATGGCGGCGCTAAGCTGTTGCAGTTCGGCTAAATGACTGCTCAAGACGGTTAATAGCTCTTGATACAATTGTTTTTCCCGAGTTAATGCCAAAGACTGTGCGCTCAGATATTCGGTTTCGACCTCTTTTAGCTCATCAGTGATAAAGCGCTCGCTGCTTTTAAGCGTTTGCCGACGGATAAAGTGCGGTGGTGCATTTTTCGCCTGCATTTTGGGCAATTCAAAATAAAATCCACTGACTTTATTAAAGCCAACTTTTAGACTTGGTAGTTGGCTATCTTGACGGGCACGCTCGACCATTTCATCCAAAGTCACTTGGATATTGTCATGTAAATGGGTCAGGCGATCAAACTCATCATCATAGCCAGCAGCAAGCATGCCACCATCCCGAATATGGGCAGGCGGCTCTATGACAATGGCCCGTTCAATCAGCTCGGCCACGAATTGTATGGCCGGTAACTGGGCTGGCAATTGCTGCATAAGCATAGGTAATAGACCAGCATGTTCATGGCTAATCCCTGATTTATTGAGTAAGGTAGTCAGTTGATTGCTACTGGCGATACCCTCGGCAAGTTTACGCAAGTCGCGGGGCTTAGCGCTCATCAGACCGATGCGACTACTGATTCGTTCAACATCACCGATGGCATGTAGCGTCTCGCGTATGCTCGTTACCAGTGTATTCTCTGTTTCGTTATTTGCTAATGCTTGCTCAGAGCTGTCTGGCGAATATTCTGTATTTAAGAGATTGGTTATTGCATCCAAGCGTAAGTTGATACGCGTATGTTGACGGAGTGGGCGCTTCATTTGTTGTACTAGCAATCGTCTACCCATCGGAGTCTGACAGTGATTTAATACGGATATCAATGAAGTTCCATTGCTGCTAACAGGCGTAAACAGCTCAAGATTCTGTTGGCTATTGGCATCAATAATCAGATAGTCGTCGCTATATTCTACGATTAGCTGATTGACTTGTGGCACGTGGCGTTGCTGCGTTTGCCGCGCATAATGAATGAGCGCTGCACAGCTAGATTGGCTAAGTGGTGCATCACTAATACCCAATCCATCGAGACGTTGTACCTCAAATTGCTGGCATAAGGTCGAGCTGGCATGCTCAGGATGAAAGTCATTGGCAGCGACTTCTATAATGGGGCAGTCAAGATTTTGACGTAACCACAGTATCCACGCTGCATCAGTGTCGCCAATACTATCGCTAAGTGCTTCACTAACGATGCATTCACTAGGAGCAAAGCGTGCGAGTACCGTCAGCATTTGAGTTTGCAAACCTTCAATATCGTCGTTATCTGCACCGAGAGTTTGTGTAGTCAAAGTTCCTGCAGCCAAGTCCATTTGGCTAATAGCAGCTTGTAGAGACTGTTTGCTATTTGCCTTAGGTATGGCAATATCAATGGCAACGACAGTAGGTGTATGATTTGGCGCAATTAATGCATCATCAGTAATGGTTCCTGCCGTTAAAGTCTTAACCACTTCACGGCGCATGATACCAGCACCAGATTTGCTCTTGTCTTTCTTCTGCTTATCGCCCATGGCAGGGGTATTATTACTAACATTGCCAGTGGTTGATTCGTCAATTTGTTCACAGACGACAACTGTCTGCCCAGCAGCGATTAATCGTGCCATGTAGCTATCGGCAGCATGGAACGGCACACCTGCCATGGCAATTGTGTTGCCCGCTTTATCCGTACCGCGGCGAGTGAGCGTGATATCCAATATGTGTGCTGCACGCTTGGCATCGTCAAAAAACAGCTCATAAAAATCACCCATCCGGTACAGCAGCAGTGCTTGTGGATAGTTAGCTTTCATGGTTAGATATTGCACCATCATCGGCGTATGATCAGCCAAGTTATAAGCGCTATCGCCTATCATTAAATGGTCAGCAGTTAATGGCTCAGAGCTATATTGAGAGCCATTTTGTTTTGACGCGGCATCTGTTGATAAATTGGGTTTTGAGTTATGAGAGTTTTGAGCGGATGGCTTAACGGTCATGCAGAGTCTCTTATAGGTTTAAATACAAATGGTGCTTAAACATTAAATGAATTTTTATTGATGATTTTCAGTAAATAGGCATTAGACAAGCAGGGATGAACATTAAATCTAGGTACTGGATCAAAGAATAAATCAGAAAAATATTAGATGACGAGTTCGTATGATTTTGGTTGAATCGTACTAAAAATCTTCATTAATAATGGTTCATAACGAGCGAATCACACCGTGGAAAATCTAACAGATTTGAGTGTACAAGCATTATTTTAACACGTCCTACTGCACTTTTATGTTGGCAAATATCCACTCGTTGCCCTTGTATCCATCAGCACCATAACCATATATAATGGCGTCACACTTAATTGGGCAATACTTCATTAGGCGATACTTCATTGAGTGGTATAGTCAGAGAACTACTAAATAGCTACGGCGTTACCCTCCTTAGATGTACGACTTGTACTATCTGCAGTCGGCTGCCTTGTAGCTGTTTTAGACTTTTTTAACTATAGTTAGCCGGATAATGACAAGGCAGCGAGCTAAGCGTTGGCTAATGCGCACTAATTATCGAATATTTCCATAGGTCAAAAAATTATGTTATCAAAGATTATAGGCAGTGTCGTTGGCACTAAAAACGAGCGTGAATTGAAACGCATGCGTAAAGTGGTCAGCAAAATCAACGCACGAGAGGCCGAAATACAAGCCCTGTCTGATGAGCAGTTACAGCAAAAAACCGCAGAGTTTAAAGCACGTCATCAAAATGGTGAAAGCTTAGATGCATTATTGCCAGAAGCTTTTGCCGTCTGCCGCGAAGCATCCCTACGTGTCAATGGTATGCGCCACTACGATGTGCAGCTGATCGGTGGTATCACCTTGCACGAAGGCAAAATCGCTGAGATGAAGACCGGTGAGGGTAAAACCTTGATGGGTACCTTGGCTATGTATCTAAATGCTATCAGTGGTAAAGGCGTGCATCTGGTCACGGTCAATGATTACTTGGCTGCGCGTGATGCTGAATTGAACCGTCCGTTGTTCGGATTTTTGGGTATGACAGTTGGCGTTATTTATTCGCAGCAGCCGCCACAAGAAAAAATCGCTGCTTACCAAGCCGATATTACTTATGGTACCAATAACGAATACGGTTTTGATTATCTACGCGATAACATGGTTTTTAAGTTAGAAGAGAAAAAACAGCGCGCGCTAAACTTCTGTATTATTGATGAAATTGACTCTATCTTAATTGATGAAGCACGTACGCCGTTGATTATTTCAGGCCAAGCCGAAGATTCATCGCGTATGTATGCGCTGATTAATACGATTATTCCGGTACTTATTCGTTCAAAAGATGAAGAAGCCAATAAGAATAACGAAGAAGAAGATTTCTGGATTGATGAAAAGAACCGTCAGATTGAAATTAGCGAAAAAGGCTATGAAAAAATCGAGCGTTTCTTAATAGAAGTCGGTGAGCTTGGCGAAAATGAAAGCTTATATAGCCCAAGTCGTTTGCCACTATTGGCTCACGTACAAGCAGCTATTCGTGCCCATCATGTGTTTGTCAAAAACGTTCATTACATCGTTGATGAAGGCGAAGTGGTCATCGTTGATGAAAATACCGGTCGAACGATGCCTGGTCGTCGTTGGTCAGAAGGTCTGCATCAAGCAGTAGAAGCCAAAGAAAATGCTGAAATTCAAGCAGAAAACCAAACGCTTGCGACCACCACATTCCAGAACTACTTCCGTCTTTATGAAAAGCTATCCGGTATGACTGGTACTGCTGATACTGAAGCCGCAGAATTTAAGTCTACGTATGACTTAGATGTCATCGTCATTCCAACGCATGAGCCGATTGCTCGTATTGATATGGATGACCAGATTTTCTTAACCAAGTTAGGCAAATACAAAGGCATTATTCGCGAAATTAAAGAAATTCAAGCCAAAGGCGCGCCAGTATTGGTTGGTACGGCGACGATTGAAGCCAGTGAAGAGTTGTCTTATTTATTGGATCAAGAAAACGTCAAGCATAACGTCTTGAATGCCAAGCAGCATGAGCGTGAAGCCGAAATTATCGCACAGGCAGGTAGCCCAAAATCTGTCACTATCGCGACCAACATGGCAGGTCGTGGTACCGATATTATCCTTGGTGGTAACTGGCAGTCATTTATTGAAGATATTGATTCTGTCAGTCCTGAAGAAATGCAGCGCTTAAAAGCCCAGTGGCAAATTAAGCATGACCAAGTGGTAGCCGCGGGTGGTTTGCATATCATTGGTTCTGAACGTCATGAATCACGCCGTATTGATAATCAGCTACGTGGCCGTGCTGGTCGTCAAGGCGATCCTGGTATGTCGCGCTTTTTCTTATCGTTAGAAGATGATCTCATGCGTATCTTCGCAGGCGATCGCGTGGTCAATATGATGCGTGCGATGGGCCTCAAAGAAGATGAAGCCATCGAACATAAAATGGTTTCTAAATCGATTGAGAACGCGCAAGGCAAAGTAGAAAGCCGCGATTTTGATGCCCGTAAAAACTTGCTGAAATATGATGATGTTGCCAATGAGCAGCGTAAAGTTATCTATAGTCAACGTGATGATTTATTGGCAGAGATGGACTTGCTCGACGCTCTTGAAGTGATGCATCGTGAAGTCTATAACGCGATGATAAACCAGTTTATTCCACCGGGATCTATCGATGACCAATGGAATGTCGACGGTCTTGAAGATGAGCTTGAAGACGAGTTCAAAATCTCGATGCCGATTAATGATTGGCTTGATGAAGATCGCCGCCTAGATGAAGAAGGGCTGCGTGAAAAAATCGTCCAAACAGCATTAGAGCGTTATCATGGTCGCCGTGATCAAATGGGTGAGCAAGATGCAGCTCAGCTTGAGCGCCACTTTATGCTCCAGAGCTTAGATAAGCACTGGAAAGAGCATTTAACCCAGATGGATCAGCTCCGTAAAGGTATTCATCTACGTGGTTATGCACAGAAAAACCCTGAGCAAGAATATAAGCGTGAATCGTTTGAGTTATTTCAGATGATGCTTGGTGCTATTAAGTCTGAGACCGTACAAGATTTATCACGTGTCCATATTCCAACCAAAGAAGAGTTAGAAGCATTAGAGATTCAGCAACGTGAAAATGCCGCTCACATGCAAATGCAGTTCGAGCATGATGGTGTTGATAACCTAGATAGTAATGGAAATAGTAACGAAAATAGAGCCGCTGGTCAGGCGCAAGCACAAAGCACTGCTCTAGGCGGCAGCGTTGCAGCAGCTGGTGTAAGTGGTGCTATAGCGGGCAATGTTGATGGTGAACCAAATCCATATGCTGGCTCGAATATCAGTCGTAACGCACTTTGTCCTTGTGGTTCAGGCCTCAAGTACAAACAATGTCATGGTAAAATCTAGTTTCGATTATCCATAAATATATATTGAAACTGTGTATTTGAGCATCAGTAGTGATGTATTAGTCGCGTATTATGAAAGGCCCCTATCTGAAGCGGATAGGGGCTTTTTCGTAGTCGCTAGGGTGTGTCCTCATTTCAGAAATGGAAATAAAAGTGTGATAAATCGCCGTTAAACGAGAAAAATAGTGTAGATAATATCGAGATATTGACCAACTATTTGACGCTGTTTGGCAAGATTTAGCCCAGTTAGATGATCATCGTTTGAATTGAGGATATGCCCTAGTATCATTCTATAATTTTTCGATAGTAAAGCTGACTCTGTTAAAATTCTCAGTTATGCTGTATTGATTGCTTACAAATTCGGCATAGGCGTGAATTTATTGAAAGGCTATAGTGTTTAACATGTTTATTTGGGAGTGTGTTATGAGTGTGGAGTTATTAAAACGGTTACGTGGATCAGTAGTGGTTACCGCACTGCTTGCGGGTGTTCTATCTATCAGTGCCTGTCAGCAAAAGTCAGAGACAGACGTAGACATGGCGCATGGTGCTGATACTGAAGAAACAGTGCCGATGTCTGCCGAACCTGCTGAACCTAATAATATAATTATCGATACATCAGATACGTCTATAGATGAAGTCGAAGAGGGTACTGTTATTTCGGTAGATGAAGATAGCGATAGCGACGTTAACTAGATATAGTAGTGCAAAATAAGACAATCATGAGTGTCATGATACGCTGTTGGTATAAGTTTTCCTCAATTGCTGTGTATAAAGCTCGCTAAAGGTTTTAATAAATGTATCCCAGAAATACATCATCTTGTATAAAGTGAATCAATGATAGCCGTCAAAAAAAGCAACGTTATCGTTGCTTTTTTTATCTCTAATTTTTGGGAAATTGGTCAGACATTATTTATTTGTAGTACCAGATTCAGACTCATGATCTAAAAACCCTTCTTCCGTCACATCTAACTCTTCATGCTTCAGCTCTACTTGAATGGTATCGGTATGCTTATGTGTGGTCTTGCTGATATCGACTTCTTGGATAACATACGTATCTTTGGTAATAGTGGCTACTTGGCGAGATAAGACTATTTCGATAGGTTCATCACCAATTTCAATTTGCTTACCGTTTACAGTGACGACGGCTTTACTATCAAGTGATGGTTCAACGTGACGCAGTATATCCTGCCTATCATAATCACCAGATAACAGATCCTGACTGGCCGCGTCATGGTACTCAGTGCGAATAGTAATGTACTCTTCTACGAGCTCAATAGGTACGTCAATGGTTTTAGTGCGCGCATGTTTGGTGACAATTACTTTGCCTACATCTAGGCGTTCCTTGTTGATGACAGGACGTTCTTCTAATAGTTCTAAGTAGCCATCCGTATTGCCATTGCCGATATTTTTGATATCACGTTCTTGATTAGATAGTGTGGCTTGCTCTTCATAGATACTATCTTTGTGAAATTTATTATTGTTATTAATCGTCATCATAATTTCCTTATAAGTGGGCAGTATTTATAGTTATACAGCTAATGGAGCGTTAATATTAAGAAGTTTGGTTGATTTAACGTTATCATTAATTTTGTCAGACTCATTAGCAAAAAAAGACCAGAGACATGCTCTGATCTTAATTTATTAAGTAAATATCTTTAGTTGCTTATTACTATCATATTTTGCTTTAAAGACACTTTTGGCGGGAGCCGAGCAAAGATACGATGGCTTGGCATATTACATACCACGAGCACGGCGTACATCTTCTGCAGTGATGCCATCACGGTCTATGATGTTACCTTCACGGTCGACTACGTTACCGTCTTGGTCAACATCTAACTCTTCGCGCTGAATGGTCTCAACGATAGTTTCGGTATGGCGTTCAGTTGTCTTACCAACATTGACTTCTTCAGTGACATAAGTCTCTTTACCAACGCGAGCACGTTCAGCCTGTAGCTCAACTTCTACGGTCTCATTGCCATTTACTTCACCGATACGGCGATCTGTTGGACGATCCACATTGGTACGTTGAATATTGGCATGTTCTTCTTCTAGCTCTACATCTACGTTACGCTCCTCAGTCACGATATGCTTACCAACTTTCACTAAGCCTGCAACGATACGGTCTTTATTGACGGTTAAACGTTCTTCTAGTAGCTCTAGCGTATTTGGTGCGTCATAGGCATGGTCTTCAATTTCCATACGTTCTGCAACAGGGACGGTATCAGCGACAAATGCCTGACGATCTTTTTGATACTGGTCTTTATAGCTATATTGATAGTCATGATCATATACTTCCATCGCTTCAACTTGTGCTTGCGTTAAGCTATCGAAGAACACGTCATCTCCAACAATACGAGCCAAACCTGCTGGTACTAGCACTTCTTTTGAGCTGAACCAACCGCCTGCATCGACGATTAAGTAACGGATGCGACCAGTCGTGTCTTCTACTAGTGCGCCTTCAATTTTACCGATTTTTTCTTCATTGACACCATAGGCAGTTTTGCCTGTTGGATCATAATAGTCGTCACCGATAAGGTCATGGTGAGTTGCTTGGATGTCTTTTAAACGAATTAGTTGGCTCATTGTTGTATTCCTTTTTTATGAGTTAATTACTGATAGTTATTTTAGAAATATCATATTTTTGAAAAGTTATTTTTATAATAAAACGTGTACTAAGTCATTAGGAAATGCTTCTACGTTGACTTGAAACAATCCTAACATCATGATTTTTGATGAGATATATGAGCAAGGTAGCAAAGTGTGCACTTGAAGTAATTGCGTGTAATAGGCTGTAAGTGGCATAACATAGCTAGGGGTATAAGTTAACGTGACTTTACAGAGAGCAATGTTCTATGCGTGTTGAGAATTGATAGACACAAAAAAACCGCAGAGTAATAAGCGCTGCGGTTTTTGAATATTAAGAAAATTAGTAAATATTTAAAGTTATCAACCTAGTTTGAACCTGCTAAGTCATTAACATGCTCAAATTTCAGGTAGTTTTAAATACTAGGCAAGTTCTATTGCAACAGCAACGGCTTCACCGCCACCAATACATAGAGTAGCAACGCCTTTTTTGCCACCAGTACGCTTTAGAGAGTTAATAAGCGTGACTAAGATACGAGCGCCAGAGCAGCCTACTGGATGACCCAGTGCACAAGCACCACCTTCGACGTTGACCTTAGCATGTTCAATTTTTAGCTCGTCCATAGTAGCCATGGTCACCATTGCAAAGGCTTCGTTGATTTCCCATAGATCGACATCTGCCACTGACCAGCCAGCGCTAGCCAATACTTTTTCAATCGCACCGATTGGGGCAATTGTGAATTCGCTAGGATGACGAGAGTTAGAAGCGGTCGCAATGATACGCGCTTGGTAATCTAGACCTTCAGCTTTCGCTTGAGACTCTTTCATGACGACAACGGCAGCAGCACCATCAGATATTGAGCTGGCGTTTGCGGCAGTAATAGTACCGTCTTTTGCAAAGGCAGGACGTAAGGTTGGGATACGATCAGCATTGGCAAGTGCTGGTTGCTCATCAGTATCAACGGTTTGCTCACCTTTACGGGTTTTAAAAGTAACGGCTTCGATCTCGTCTACGAAGTGACCCTCTTTGATAGCGGTTAGCGCACGATTCAGCGATTCAATAGCAAATTCATCCATTTGCTCGCGTGTATAGCCTTTTTCATTTGCCATTTCTTGAGCAAAGTTGCCCATGAGCTTACCAGTCTCAGCATCTTCTAGACCATCTAAGAACATATGATCTTTGACCTCTTTGTGCCCCATACGATAGCCGCCACGCGTCCCTGGCATGAGGTAAGGTGCATTGGTCATAGACTCCATACCACCAGCAACGGCAACATTAAAGCTACCTGCTTTGATACCGTCATGTGCTTGCATGACTGCTTTTAGGCCTGAGCCGCATAGCTTATTAATAGTGACAGCACCAGTAGCATCAGACAGACCAGCTTTACGCATGGCTTGACGTGCAGGGCCTTGTCCCAAACCTGCTGTTAAGATACAGCCCATGATAACTTCATCAATATTCTCAACACTCACACCTGAGCGCTCAACTGCAGCTTTGATAGCAGCAGCGCCAAGGTCCGTTGCGCTCATGTTTTGCAACGCGCCTTGGAAGCCGCCCATTGGTGTACGTGCGCCGTTTAGAATTACAATTGCATCATTTGACATTTTTATTATTCCTTTTTACGTATTTTAAATGAGAGTATCTTACGTTGAGTAAAATCAAACATTTGCTAATGATCAAACGCTGATAATCTAGCAGGTTTTGAACTTGCTTACGCTAGCTCATCTAAGCGAATGCGTACTACTTTATCGGTAATAGTATCTAGCTTCTCAATTTTTTCAATTGCTAGATTCATTTGACTCTCGACCACAGGTAGCGTCAAGATAATCACGGGTACTTGACCCACTTTATGCGCAGGCTTTTGTAAAATCGCATCAATATTGATACCAGCATCACTTAAAATGCGTGTGATATCCGCGAGTACACCTGGATTATCATTAGCATGTACACGCAAGTAATAACCTGTGGTCATCTGCTCGGCGCGTAATATTGCTGTATCTGATAGCTGCTCAGGTATAAAGGCCAAATGCGGGACATGATGACCATGGTTGTTTTCATTATTGCTATTTTGGTCGTCGTTATCTGTACTACCCAATACGCGAACCAGATCCATGACATCAGCCATGACTGCAGAAGCCGTCGCGCCAGCACCAGCACCATCACCACAATAGAGCGTCTGCCCAAGTGGGTGAGAGTTTACCAATACGGCATTTTTTACGCCGTTGACGTTGGCCAGTAACGCATCTTGCGGGATAAGCGTTGGGTGTACACGTAGCTCAATGCCAGCGGCATTATTGTCGCCTTGGCCATCACGACGTACGGCAAATCCTAAATGCTTGATACGGTAACCAAGCTCTTCCGCATAGTTCACATCTTGTAAGGTAATGCCAGTGATGCCTTCACAGTAGACTTTATCAAACTGTAATGGGATACCGAAGGCAATAGAGGCGAGTAGTGCTAACTTGTGTGCCGCATCAATCCCTTCCACATCAAAAGTTGGATCTGCTTCAGCATAACCTAGCTCTTGCGCTTCGTTCAGTACGTCTGCAAAGGGGCGACCTTTGTCACGCATTTCGGTCATGATAAAGTTGCCAGTACCGTTGATGATACCTGCAAGCCAATCGATTTTGTTGGCAGCGAGCGCTTCACGCATCACTTTGATGATGGGAATACCACCTGCCACGGCTGCTTCATAGGCAACGTGCACATTATTTGTTTCAGCAAAAGCAAAAATCTCATTACCATGCTCAGCCAACAGCGCTTTATTAGCAGTGACCACATGCTTGCCGTTTTTAATAGCGTGCATGATGACGTCTTTAGCTAAGGTCGTACCACCGATAACTTCGATCACGATATCGACGTTTTCGCTCGCAGCAATTGCCATCAAGTCACTGTTTTGAATAATATCGGGATCAATATCATCACGCTGACGGCGCGTACCGACTTCGGTAATAATAATATTGCGTCCGCTACGGCGTTTTAGCTCATCTAAGTTGTCATTAATTAGATTGATCACGCCCGTTCCGACGGTGCCCAGACCAAGTATCGCTAGTTTGATGGAATTGCTCACAGTATCCTCAAGAGGTTAAATATAATGAACCGAGTATAAAGCCATTACGAGTCAAATTTGCGAATAGTATTCAGCGAATTTTGACAGTAGTCGTATTATCACGGCGCCATTATAGTTGAATAAAAAATGCTCAAATAAAAGTATGCTGCAGATTTTTCATAGCGCTTTATCGTATCATACCGACAAGCAGTTGTGACGTCTACACAATGTCGCCATCGTCATAGTGTCTATTCTAGATAAGTCAGACATGTGGTTAGGTTTGTTCCATCTACTATGTGCAGTACTTTCACTCGCCTTGCCTATATCTGAATTATCTCGAACCAACGATAAGTGTCACAAATCATTAAATCATCTGATAAATTTTAGTTAGCGCCAGCTGCTTCAGCCAATTGTGCTGCAGGTAAATAGCCGCCAATTTGTTGTCCTGCTTCAGTAAAGATAGCTGGAGTACCACGTACACCAAGTTTGGTACCAAGCGCCATATGCTCTTGCACAGGATTGACACAGCTAGGCGCTTGAATATTGGCACCTATTTTTGCCTGATTCATGGCGGCGTGACGATCTTCACTACACCAAATCGCTTCCATCTTTGGTATGGACTCTTGGCTGCGTGGCCATGCTAAATAACGCACTTCGACACCGCGCGCATTGATGTCATCTATCTCTGAATGCAATTTACGGCAATAACCACAGTCGGCATCGGTAAAGGCATAAATGATAGCCTTCGTTGCGCCTTTTGCTGGATAGATAACCATGTCTTTTTTATCGACTGCTTTTAATGCGTCTTGCGCTGTAGTAGCAACCAAGGCAGCACTGATGTCTACAGGAGCTTCTTGACCCACTGCGATGATTTGCCCTTGGATGATGTGTTTGCCAACCTTGTCAGTGAAGAAGGGAGGTAGTCCTTCTGCTGTTACCCAATAAATCCCGTCCATATCGGTTGGTACTGCTGAAACAATTTTCTCTTCGATACCAGACGCTTTCAAATTCGCTTGCAACGCATCTACCACGGTAGCATCGTTACCCGTTGATGTTTCAGTAGCGCTGACGTTGGTCTTTGTATTATTGACCACACTGGTATTGCTGGTTGCATCCGCTGCATTGTTTGAACAACCTGCGGCCACAACAACAAGCAATGCGCTCATCATAAAACGTGACAAGTTACTTTGAGGAAAGCGCTTACGGGCCAAGGTGTTTTTTACAAAGGGAAGTGGCATATGGGTGTCCTGTCGGCATCGAGCCTAGTCATAAATTTTTTTTGAGAAAGAAGAAGATGAAATTACATATATGATAGTGCATGAAAATCCCCTTAAGATTTTGAATATTAAGGAGATTTAGGAAAGTATCGGTCATGTAAGGTAAGTGGTAATGTCGTCTATATTAACATATTTATGGTAAATAACAGCCACAGGCTATTGGTCTATATCGACTATGATTATAGTGCTATTGATAAAGGTAGACTCAAAAACTAAGATACATTTGTACTATTTAATATCTATGCTTGTATCGCTAGGCTATTAATATAGGTGGTTTAAGGTAGTTCAGATACAAGGAAGGCGAGTAAAAGCATCGTAAATATTAGGCTGAGCGACCCTAAAACCATATCTGGCTTATATAAGATTAACCATAGCAGTATTTAACATTATTTTTATCAGACTCTATATAATAATATGCTTATAGTTATTTACTTCAAAAAATTCATAATAAGGAACACACATGGCAGGCGCCAGTTTATTACTCTTACTTGATGACATGAGCCTATTGATGGATGACGTAGCTGTCATGACCAAGGTAGCTGCTAAAAAAACAGCCGGTTTGGTTGGGGATGATTTAGCACTCAACGCTGAGCAAGTAACTGGCGTTAGACCAAGCCGTGAACTGCCTGTTATCTGGGCAGTGGCCAAAGGCTCGTTCGTCAATAAGCTTATCTTAGTACCAGCTGCACTACTCATCAGCTACTTCATTCCTTGGTTAATCACCCCTTTGCTCATGATAGGTGGTCTATACCTGAGCTATGAAGGGGCTGAAAAAGTCATTCATAAGTTTTGGCCAAAGCTATTACCACATGATGAAGTCCATGAAGCACGACGTGCGGCAAATGCCGATGATAATGTCGATATGGTCGCGTTTGAAAAAGAGAAAATTAAAGGAGCTATTCGTACCGACTTTATTTTGTCAGCCGAAATCTTAGTTATATCTTTAGGCGCCATAACTGCAGCAGGAGCAGGTATCTTAGAAAAGGGGATTGTGCTTTCTATCGTTGCTATTGTTGTGACCATCGGCATTTATGGTCTGGTTGCTGGTATTGTGAAAATTGATGATGCCGGTCTACATCTGATTGAAAAGCCAGATGCTAGCGATGGTACTCGCAAGCTTGGTCAGTTTATGCTGTCTGCTGCGCCAAAGCTGATGAAGTTTTTATCGATTGCTGGCACGATAGCTATGTTCTTAGTGGGTGGTGGTATTATCGCCCATGGTATTGCACCTTTAGAGCACTTTTTAGAAGGTATTGTGCATCAGGTAGGGGTACTAGAAGGTTTGGTCACTATGTTGTTGCATGGCATTCTTGGATTCGTGGTTGGTGCCATTGTTTTATTTATCATCACTGCCATCAATAACGTGCGCGGTGGTAAAGAGTCTACTGCTCATTAAAATTTATAGATACTAGGGCGTGTCCTCATTTTGAAAATGGTGCTAAAAATGAGATAAATGGCAGCCAAACAAGGAAGATAGTACAGATAATATCGAGATATCAGCAAGCTACTTGACACAGTTTGGCAAAGATTTAGCCATTTTTAGCCCATTTCACGTTTACTGTTCAAATTGGGGACACGTCCTAATTAGCAGGCAATAAAAAGCCCCGCATATAATATGCGGGGCTTTTTACGTCTAGAGTAACTAATGACTATTAACTGTCTGAGTTATCACTATCCAGCTGTTCTGCTTGCGTTGGCTTCTTATGATCGGTCTTAGGCTTACGAGTGCGAGCCTTTGGGACTTTAGGTGTGGTTAAGTTGAACATGCCTGTCTGAGGTAATAGTTGCTCAGCCACATTTTCGATCATGTTTTTATAACTGGCTATCGTGGTTTTTGACTTTGCCGCCTGAATTTCTTCTTTAGTAGGCTCTTCTACTTTAGACTCAGGTGCTGGTTCGATAGCAGTGTCAGCCGTCGCTTCATCACTTGTGACACTAGTCTCTTCAGAATCTACGTTTTCAACAGCCGTGTTTTCTTCAGCTGGCTGGTTGGTAGATTCTGATAAGGCTTGATCTGCCTCTAGCAGCTGTTCGC
The DNA here is from genome assembly GCF_904845995.1 of Psychrobacter fjordensis. Classification (NCBI taxonomy): domain Bacteria; kingdom Pseudomonadati; phylum Pseudomonadota; class Gammaproteobacteria; order Moraxellales; family Moraxellaceae; genus Psychrobacter; species Psychrobacter fjordensis. The sequence continues at coordinate 624,197 of NZ_CAJGYP010000001.1, read as the reverse complement.
TACCAGCACTGACGTCGTCCGTTTGAGCCTGACTGGCTAGCGCATTGGCCTCTACATTATGAGCATCTACTTCGTTCTCCGCTTTTTCAGAGACCATTTGCTCGGTACTAGTATCAGCCGCTTGTTCAGTCGGTAAACTTAACACTGCTGGCTCCTGATAATCAGGATGCTGACCGCGTGGATCATTGCTAGCACGTTTGCCGATAGCACGAGGTTCAACGTCGGTTTTACCTTGCGTGGCCGCAAACTGACTGACCGCTTGGGTCATCGTTTCGAAGCGTGCTAGATAGTCCGCTGCTAATGGCTGATAGCCGTAGTTGCTAAAATTAAAGCTCTGAGTTGCAAGCTCGTTACTATCGATAGCACTTACAGTTGTACTGTTATCATAGTTTTGTGCTTGCGCCATGTGCAACGCAACTGTCTCGATAAAGCAGTTGATCACGCCATCTGCTGCTAAGCGAGTCTGCGCTTCTGGCAACGTCGCACGAATAAACTCACCAACCGTACCGCGAATCGCTGGCACGCTTACAGCTGCTTGCTCGTTGACTTGAGGCTTTGGCGTCACTTGTGCCTGCTGACTAAGCACAACACGTGGATCGTTGCTGGCTTGACCAAACTTCTCAGCAGTCACGTAGCGTGTCGCAAATAATGCTTCATGTGTCAGCTCAAGTGCTGAGTTGCTCTTGACACTGTCATTATCATTGCTACTACTATTACTAGCCTCTACGCTAGGGCTAGTAGTCTGAGCGCTCGCAGCACTCTTAGCATTGTCACCCTCACTACTGCTCTTAGTAGTTTCATCAATAGCAGCTTTATTAGTAGTAGCTTCATCAGTCGTATTCGCTTGCTGAAACTTATCTACTACTGGCGTGCTATCTGCTTCAGTAACTACTGGCTTCACAGTGTCAGATACGCTGTCTTTATCACTTTTGGATACTGACTGCTCATCTACGACAGGTTTTTTGACATCGGTGTTAGCAGCAGCTTTCGCAACGTGATTTTGGACATCATGGCTATTGTCCTTAGCACTGCTATCAACTTTAGCTTCGCTAACTTCTACAGCATTATTGTGCGTCGTTTTTTCAGCCGTTACCTTAACATCAGCATTTTTTTTATCAGCGCTTCTGCTATTAGTCTGCGGTTGAGTATTAGGCGCTTTGGCTACTTCATCTTTCGCAACGTCATTTGCTGAGCTTTGCTTTTCAGTAGGTTGAGGTTTGGTCTGTGTTGACTTACTGTCATCTAACGACAGATGCACAACTTCTGATGGCTTAAGCGCAGCAGGTGCTTCGTTGACTTGTAGCACGACTTCGTTAGGGTTCTGATTACGGCGCGTATTGGCTTGGTTTCTACCGCCGTTATTGCTTGCCGTCGCTTGCTGATTGTGTTGTTTGACATTTTCAGCTGTTAGCGTTTCACCGCGCTCTAGCTTGCCACGTGAGCCGCGTTGAGTGTGCGATTTACGTTTAGTGCGAACTTGCTCCTCTGATGCTTCACTTTCTTTGTCATCAGTAGCGTTGCGCGCGTTTGCATTGCGGTTACTGTTTTGATTATTGCTGTCTTGACGATTGTTGCGATTGCGATCATTCGTACGTCTATTGTCATGCTGACGTTTGTCCTGATTGCTCGACTGTTTGTCATCAGCATTATTTGCGGCATTCTCTGACGTGTTGCTATCAGCATCGCTACTTACATTATTGCTAGTCTCATCCGTTTGATCTTTTCTTTGACGTGGCTTAGAAGATCTAGATTTACGCGGTTTACGTCTTCTTCTATCTTCGTTATTACTATCATCGGTGTCGCTGTCAGAGGTACGACGATCCTGCTGACGATTGGTGTCGTTGTTTGACTGTTGTGCCTCGTTCTTCTGATTACTGTGCTGCTGAGTTGCTTGCACAGGGTTAGCTGCAGTAGTCAACGCACTGTTATCAGTCTGTCCAAATGAGCCTAAGCTTTGTGCACCAGTATTTACGAGCGCTTCAATAGCTTCCGCTGCATCACGACTGCTCACGCTAGGGGTTGTCGATGCTTGTGGCGCTTGAGCAAATAGATTTGACAACCATGCTACGGCTTGTGGCTGTGCAGCCGTCTCAACATGTGCAGGAGCTGGTGCTTGAGCCGCTACTGGAGCGACAGGTGCTGCAACACTTTGGCTTTTGCTAGCTTGCGGTGCACGCGCAGATGAAACGTTCGTGGCACTTTTATTGTTGCGATGATCGTTGCTATGCTCAACGGTACTGTTTGGCTTATTACTAGTAGACTTATTGTCTACTGCTTGACGTGGCTGACGAGTAGGCTGTTGTTCTGGACGCTCTTTTTCAGCGGTTTGCCAGTCAACTTCATAGCCCAAATCGCTATGTTCTTGGGCGGTATCCGTAATACGCTCATAGCTTGATGGAGCAAAACCATCACGATTGAAGTGCAGTTTGAAGTTTGGTGACTCTAAATGCGCATGCGGCAAAATGGTAATACGCGTACCACTGTCTTGCTCAAGATAGACTAAGCTGTCACGTTTTTCATTTAACAAGAATGCTGCGATGTCTGTTGGGACTTCTGCTTGTACTTCACCTTGACGCTCTTTAAGAGCAATTTGCTCAATTTGACGCATGATAGATAGAGACAATGAACGCAAGTCACGAATCATGCCGTTACCGTGGCAACGTGGGCAGATATAGCCAGTTGATTCTTCTAGTGAGGGACGTAGACGCTGACGGCTCATTTCCATGAGACCAAATTTAGAAATATCACCGAATTGTACGCGCGCACGGTCATATTTGGTGGCATCAATCAGACGTTTTTCCACTTCTTTTTGATGCTTATTGTCATTCATGTCAATGAAATCAATGACAATCAAACCACCCATATCACGCAAACGTAGCTGACGAGCAATCTCATCAGCGGCTTCTAAGTTAGTGTGGTAGGCAGTCTCAGCGACATCTGAACCTTTGGTAGATTTTGCTGAGTTGATATCGATAGAGACCAGTGCTTCCGTTTGGTCAATAACGATTGAGCCACCTGAAGGCAAACGCACTTCACGCTGATAAGCGGTTTCGATTTGTTTTTCGATATTAAAGCGCGAAAACATCGGCTCATAATCGGTATATTTACGCAATTTTTCAGCTTGTTTTGGCATCACTGCATCGATAAATCCTGCCGCTTCAATGTAAGCGTTTTCGTTATCGATCCAAATTTCAGCGATGTCATCACGTAAATAATCACGAACGGCACGTGTGACAACGCCCGCTTCTTGGTGAACCAAGCGCGGCGAAGGATATTTTTGGTTTTGTTCTTGGATGGCCTGCCAGATATTAAGAAGGTGGTTCAAATCGTGTTGCAAGTCTTCTTGAGTTTTACCAATACCAGCAGTACGGATGATGACACTCATACCTTTTGGCAAATCAAGATTGCTAAGCATACGCTTCATGTCTTCACGAAGTTTGCCTGAGATTTGACGTGAGATACCACCGCCGCGAGGGTTGTTCGGCATCAATACCAAATAGCGACCTGCTAATGAGACGTAAGTCGACAGGGCAGCGCCTTTATTACCGCGCTCTTCTTTTTCAACTTGGACGATTAATTCATCGCCTTCTTTGATCAGTTTTTTGATATTTTCGTCACGTGGGTTACCGCTTAGATATTCAGCAGAGATTTCACGAATCGGTAAAAACCCTTGACGCTGTGAACCATATTCAACGAACACGGCTTCTAGAGACGGCTCGACACGGGTCACATGACCTTTATAGATGTTAGATTTTTTTTGTTCACGGGTACGGTTTTCTAAGTCGAAATCGTACAGATGATTGCCTTTACATAAGGCGACACGAATTTCTTCGTTTTGAGTAGCGTTGATCAAAATGCGTTTCATATTTGTATCCTATGAGTACGCATAACAACGACGAGACGGGCTTTAGGGCGTGATGGCAAGTATGGCTAATGTGTTATTAGCATTGGTAGACGTTAGTCAACGGTAGAACGTAAATGATGTATTTAATAAAGCGCTTGGGCTTTTTTAATGGCTTATTTTTACCTAAAGCAGGTGAGCAGTGCTAACGTAAATATAAATCGTATAGGGTGTAAGGCTATCTATTCATATCTTATTATTGATAGGCTTGGTTTAAATGTTCATGCATCAGCATACTATTAAATTTTCATTATCAGTAAGTTCTGTTGGTAGTGATGTCAGCACGCTTTGTAAGAGCAATCGACGGTCAGTTACTGGCTTAAAAATATTGAAAAGATATATCGCTGCTGCAGTCAATCCATCAAAGTCTAGCAATAATATCGCTGTTATGAGTACTATTATATAAAATAGTTATTCAGCAATTATCTCTCTAGGTAAAGCAATTGGTCATTCTTTATTTATCGTTCTTTCTAGTATAACGTCAATAATATCTTGGGTGTTTTAAGGTTAGGCATCGCGGCTTTGGTTATTAGCGGGGCGTACTTGGCAAACAGAATAAATGACCAGGCTATCGGCGTGGTGCTGTATTTACATTGTTATCGTCATCTGTTTGACCACCAATACTTAGGCAGCTATCGATATACTTTTCGATCCTAATGCTAAATCACCCATACTTGCTCAGCTACGCTCGCATAAAGGACTATCAAAAAATGTCATTGTTATGCAGGTTGTGAGTCAATGTAGTGTTATTAGCGATTGATAAATAGGCATTTTGCCAAATTTATTAATGCTGAATTTATTAACACAAAGGTATTTAGTGTCACTATTTAATGTTATGGCACTGCATAAAAGTCAGTGCTGTTCTTTCAATTTATGGGCTAATATCTACAAATATCGGTAATGGATATTTTTTTAAACAGATAGTACACCTTAAAATTAGATGAAACGTACAATATTGGCAGGGTATACAGCTTATACCTTGTTGCTAGCAAGTAGCAAAAATGGTGGCCAGCTATCTGAAACAACAATGATTATTGCCGCAGCCTCTGCTTAATTGTCGCTCAACATGCTAAACTATAGCAAATCTTTGTGTAAATACCTAACTAAAAATGACGAACTCAAAAATGACTGAAGACGCACCTACCCACGAAGCTCCTGCTATCTTTAATAGCAAAACACGCCCGCAAAGCGCTGACGATGAAATCAGCAACTTTGGTAAGGTTAATTATCTTGAAGTAACACGCCATCAGCACGATCAACGCTTGGATAATTTTTTGTTGAACCGCTTAAAAGGTTTACCAAAACCGCATATCTATAAAATGATTCGCTCTGATGAAATACGTGTCAATAACAAACGCTGCAAAGCGCACGATAGAGTACAGCGTGAAGACGTGGTACGTATTGCGCCTGTGGTACTCGCTACTCGTGAAAAACCAATCATTAGCACTGAGTTTGCTAAGAGTCTATTAGCACGCGTGGTTTATGAAGATGAAGGGATGCTAGTGCTGAATAAGCCTTCTGGCATCGCTGTTCATGGTGGTAGTGGTTTAGACTTTGGCGTTATCGAAGCCATGCGTGAAGTCACGGGTAAAAAATACCTCGAGCTGATACATCGTATTGATAAAGATACGTCAGGTCTGTTGATGATTTCTAAAAAACGCTCAGCACTAAAAGCATTGCAACAGCATCTAGTAGACAAAACCATCCAGAAGCACTACTTGTGTATCGCAAAAGGCCAACCAGCGCTAAACGAGCAACGTATCGATGCGTCATTACTACGCTATACAGTCGCTAGTGGTGAACGCCGCGTCAAAGTAGATAAGCAAGACCCACAATCTAAAGAAAGCCAGACAGATATTGTCGTTCATGGTCGTTTTATGATTGCTGATCAGCCAGTGAGCTTGATCGAAGCCAAACCATTGACTGGGCGCACGCATCAAATTCGTGTGCATTTGGCTCATATTGGTCATGCTATCTTGGGTGATGATAAATATAACGTACATGACAAGTCAGGTGTTCATCGCCTGTGCTTACATGCATGGCGCTTAGATATTCCAGGTTATGAAACCATTACCGCACCGCTACCAGATGACATGGCAGATTGGCTACCAGAGCAAATTACATTGCCTGAATAAGTAGCATAGTCAACGCTTTACCTATTAAGTATCCATCCTAAACGTCACGAACTCTTATTTCTCTTAATAAGTCGCCGTGACGTTTTCGTATCTACACTTTATTATCGCTATTCGCTAAGGCCTATTCATGAGTGAACAAACTGTAGCCAGTACTACAACTTCTACCGAAAGCGCTTCGTTACTAGTCAATCATCAGTTAGCAGATAAGACGCTGATTATTTTTGATTGGGATGGTACATTGATGGACTCAATTGGTTTAATCGTTGAGTCGATGCATGTGGCAGGACAGGCACATGGGTTTCAGACGACTGATAAAGCCGTGCAGGACATCATTGGCCTTAGCTTGATGAACGGCATTGAGATTTTGTATCCGCAAGCAGATGAGTCGCAGAAGCTGGCTATTCAACAAAGCTATGCAGAGTACTATATTGCCAACAGCCACAGTACGCCGCTTTTTACGCCTATAGAAGGTATGTTGCAGACTTTACAGCAGCAGGGTAAAAAACTAGCGGTCGCAACGGGTAAAAAGCGAAAAGGCTTGGAGCGTGTGCTAGATGCTTCAGAGAGTCATCATTACTTTGTGATGACGCGCTGTGCCGATGAAGCAGGCTCAAAACCTGATCCACAGATGCTTATCGATATTTTAGAGTATACACAGCAGCAAATCGCCGATGCCGTATTTATCGGTGATAGTATCTACGATATTCAAATGGCAACTCAGCTAGGCATGACTAGCATAGCGGTGGATTATGGTACAGCATCTAATGCTGAGCTTGCCGCGCAGCAGCCTACTTATCAGGTCGATACACCAGAAGCACTGGCTAAAATCTTATGTGGATAAGTTCAATTTGAGTGGCTTAGCTATTTAATAGTGTCGCTACAATATGATTTTTGTGACAATAAAAAAGGGTTTATCGATAATAACGATAAACCCTTTTTTTATAGCAAACCATAATAGCTATTTGCTCTCGTTTTGAGCGCCTTCTTTTTCAGCGCTATCTTTTTCAATGGCGTCTTCTAGCTCTTCGCCTTCTAGCAATGCAAAAGAGGACTCAATAATTTTGTCTGCATCAAGCTGGTACTCATACCAGTTGCCCATTATCCCAGCCAACTCATCTAAGCCTTCCTTTCTCAAAGCTGAAAATAGCTGAATGGTGCAATTCAACCCCAGCTCTTTTAGCCTTTTACGAGTATTCAGTAGAGCATTCTTGGATGCGCCATATTTCAGTTTGTCTGCTTTGGTTAGCAAGATATGTACTGGCAGTTCGCCATCATTTGCCCAACGTAGCATTTGCTCATCAAAGAATTTCAATGGATGACGAATGTCAGTCATCAGTACCAAACCGGCAAGGCTTGAGCGTGATACCAAGTACTCTTCTAGCTCAACTTGCCACTCTTTTTTCATCTCAAGTGGCACCGCTGCATAGCCATAACCAGGTAAATCAACTAAGCGTCTATCAGCATCACCGATACTAAAAAAGTTAATCATCTGCGTACGTCCAGGTGTCTTAGACGAACGTGCTAGTTGGCGCTGATTGGTCAAGGCATTAATAGCCGACGATTTGCCCGCGTTTGAACGTCCGGCAAAAGCAACTTCTAACCCCATGTCAGGTGGGCAAAGACGAAAAGTAGGTGCTGACATCATAAATTCAGTTTGCTGAATCTTCTGACGGGATTTGGTGTTGAACACCGCATGTTCGGCGGCGACATCTGTAAACGGGGTATTCATAAATGGCTCATTAATCTTAAAAAATTGGATACGGTTATAAAATTTGATTTAGCGGGTTGTGAAAGCGGTGCATTCGACAAAAGACTGAGCAACGTTGTGCGTTGCAATTTTCAGTGTTCATGGGTCGTAAAAGCAGTCGTTTCAAATTACCGACCATTCTATACTATTAGTGGTCTTACTTATTGAAATAACTGCGATTAGCATCATATAAATAGCAACATAACATTAAAGTCATGGGTACAAGTTATCGCTATACCAAACGCATTACCAAAGTGAAACTCGATTTATCTATATTTAGATGACATATATTGTTACAATATTCAATAAGATACAATAAATGGAAGACGTTTAATAGAAAGAGTGATTAAACGAATAAGACAGCAAAAGGGGTGTTATATGATTTCAATCACCACGCTTTTTAGCCAAGCTCGCCGTGTTTTAGTAGCTAGTGTTGCGACATTAGTACTAAGCACCGTCGTTATGACCAACGCAAACTCTGCTGATACCGCCACGACCTATAATAACTCATGTGCAGCCTGTCACGATAGTGGGGCGCTAAATGCGATTAAAAAAGGTGATAGTGCGAAATGGCAGCAGCTCATAAAGCAAAAAAGTATGCCAACGCTGATCAATTCAGTCAAAAGCGGTATGATTCAAATGCCTGCTGGTGGTCTTTGTGATGCCTGTAGCGATGATGACTATCGTAAACTTATTGAGTATATGAGCAAGTAATAGATGCGGGAATAAGACAAAGTCATACCAAACAAAGCGCTGGGTTTTACGACCCTTATGCGCTTTTTATTTTTTGTGAGTATCCTAGCGTGCTTTGTTAGAAAAACTGACTGATGTGACGATTAAGTAGGCAAATGCTACAAAGTCTTGCTATAATAATCGAAAATAAACCCTGATGTTAGTAAGTACTTTCAGATTGTTTGTGGCCAAGACCTTAAATCATATACTTGCCTCGCTAATTATAAGGCAGTTTGTATCAGGTGTCTTATTAGTACACTCATTCTCAATAATACTTACACCGAGTTAGTAGGATTTGTATCAATGAAAAAGTTAATCGCTGCTGCCAGCTTATGCGTTGCAAGTTTCAGCGTACAAGCTGCTATTATTGTTCCTGAACACGACGTCAATGCTGGTAAGCAAATCGCAGAAACCGTATGTGCTGCCTGTCATGGTGCTACTGGTGTTAGTGTTGTCCCTGCGCAGCCTAACTTAGGTGGCCAAAACGTCAAATATCTTTATAAACAGCTGGTCAATTTTAAAGCGGGTTACCGCAAGAATGGCATCATGCAATCGCAAGTTGCGAACTTATCGCAGCAAGACTTGGCCAACGTGGCTGGTTACTATGCTAGTCAAGCGCCTTGGGGTGTTGGCTTTGGTAACCCTGCGACCAATCAAGCAGCCTCTAAGTTATTCTTAGGTGGTGACAAATCACGCGGCGTTATCGGCTGTGCGGGTTGTCATGGGCCAGATGCTGCTGGTAACACTTGGGCGGCATTTCCAAAGCTAGGCGGTCAGCACGCAGAATACATATCTACTCAGCTAAAACTCTTCCGTGCCGCTGGCCGTGTCGATGATATCGACAGTGATGACCAAAAGCGAGTCAACGATGCAGCGAAAGAAGGCGATATGGGTATGATGCAGACAGTTGCGTCGAAACTGTCAGATCATGATATTCGTATCTTGTCAGACTACGTAAGTGCTGTTCACTAATTTATTAATACTGTTTACGAGTACGTAGTAGATGCTTCGTAAGTGCCGCTACTGATCTCTAGACCGTATAGCCGTCATTGTTTTATTATTAAACCCCGATTTCGGGGTTTTTTTATAACTATTCATCCCTTATATTATAGGGGCAGTATATATACAGGTGCTCTTCCTTGTACCGTATAATTATAAATTATCGTTATTCACTTTACATCAAACTCAAAAAGTATGATTAGCCGTGTCAAAGTCATTTAGCCTACATTGTATAGCGCTTGCACTTATTTTTCTTGCTACTCTAATTTTTGTGAATGATATTAGCTCGTTTGGATTTAGATTATGATGATCCGTTATGCCTCTTACTTTATCGCAGCCCTGCTACCGTTACTCTTGTTTCGTTGGTTTGCACCTGCATCTATTGGCGAGATTGATTTCTGGCTACTTTGGTTACTAGCAATGGTACTGGTATCATTGCCGGTCATTTATGCTGAAATAGCGTTGGCCTATCGTAGTGTTGAGGCACCATTAGCAGGGATGCAAAAGCTGACTCGTGAAGCAGATGCCAGTCCAATCTGGCGTAGTTTTGGTTGGTTGGCAGCATTGGTGTCTATCATCATCGCAGCATTGGTTGTATCTGGTGCAAGCTCTGGCATATTAGGTGCATTGACTGAACTGAATAGCGCACCTGATGTGCCAAGCTTTGCAGTCGCTGCGGGCTTGATGGTCATCGCTCTATTATTGAGTTTGGTGGGCGTTGCTCCTTTAGCGATTGGACTCGGGTTGATGGTTGTCGGTTTGGTACTAGGTGTGGCGAATGGTCTACCTAGTATCGACTTTGCGATGACTGACATTAGCTTAAATGAATGGGCACGTGCAGTAGCGTTAGCGCTAGTGAGTGTTGGTGCAGGAACAGGCTTGTACTGGTTCGGTCAAAATTTAATAACCAAACAGACGGCAACAGCAGTAGACACAGACAATTATAATGCGCAAACGCCTGCTCACAGTCGAGTGACAGCTGAGTATCGTGCAACCAAATTGGTACTACCTATTTGGATATTGCAGTTAATCGTTGGTGTAGTTGCACTATTAATTAGCGGTGTGTCATTACCACCAATTGGACAGCTGTTATATTGGGTAGGGGTGTTGTTTGTCGCGAGTTATCTGCTACATTATAGTACGCAACAGTTGGCACACAAGTTCGGGCTGTTGGTCAGTTTGGGACTGACGTTGGTGCTAGCACTGGTGTTAGTCATTTCCATTCCAACCACGTGGTTGGTCGGTATTTTGGTCATCATTAGTAGCGTGGCAGTATTGCTGTTATCGATCTTTGCAGGGTGGCAGATGAAAATCAGCCATTTGCGTAAGTCATTGAACTTTGGTAATGAAGCACTGTATAACTTATGGCGGATAGCGATACGTTTGGTTGTGCCACTCGCACTGCTATTAGCATTGATAGGTTGGGTGATGCAGTGGATAAGCTAACAGCTGATCAAGATAACGGTATTGATAATAGCGACGTGCTGCCGTCAGAACAGACCAAGTTAATGACTGTATATTTGGCATATGCTGAAGATGAAAAGCGTCAGCATTACTTAGCGTTACAAGTCAACTGTGATACCAGTTTGTATGCTGCGCTACAGCAAGCAGGCTGGTTGGTACAGTTTCCAGATTTAGCAAGGTGGTGTGATGAGGTTGCTGATATTGTTACGCCGGCTGCTAAACGTTGGCATGTAGGTATCTATGCACAAAAGCAACCGCTTAGCTATCGCTTACAGCCTTTTGACCGTATTGAAGTCTATCGAAGCTTAAGCGCTGATCCTATGTCTCAGCGCAAAAGTAAATCTCGTGGTTAAGCATTTAAGCCTGTCACTATTACGAAGCTGGAAGGCTTTCTATACCTTCGATACGACTGACCAAACCATTATCATCAAAATAAATAACTAAGTGTTGGCTAGCATTTTTGACATCAGCAATACCTTTGCGGCTGCCTTCTGTCCCTGCTTTATAGTCATAAATATAATCCCAACGCTTAGGTTCTAGAGTGTCTCTAATGGCTGGGCTACCGAGAATATAAAGTACTTGGTTTTGATTCATGCCTACTTGTAGATTTTGCGCTTGCGCCTGAGTAATAGCAGTGCCTTGTGGCAAATCAATCTTATAAACACTCAATAATGAGCAGCCAGACATAGCGACAGTAGCGCTAAGCATACTGGTGATGACAATCTTGCGTAATGTGCTTGTACGGCTCAACGGACGAAAAGTTAATGTCTTTATCATGGTAAGATGACTCACAAGAAATGAATTAGGCGCGGCCAAAGCTGGTTGGTGTTAGTCTGACCGACAATCTTGGACAAATGATACGTCATTTACTTGCAATTTCCTACCACTTACGACATTATTTACCAAACACTACCTGAGTAGTGTTATCATTTATATTTTAAATTCATATACTTGCATAAACATTTATTGAAAAATAATAGACTAATAATTCACTCAGAATAAGTAAGTTTACTGTTCTTAAAATGCTTCATATATTATAAAAAATAATCGATAATGATTATTTATCTCATATTTTTGGTTCTTTATTTGCTAAGACTGTCACAGTCAGAAGGGATATTATGGCTTCTTTTACCAATCAAGATTTACGTAAAGCCGGATTAAAGGTGACGTTACCTCGTATCAAGATTTTAGAGCTGCTGGAAAGTGCAGCACTGCATCATATGAGTGCAGAAGAGGTTTATAAAGCGTTGATTGAGCAAGGCGAAGATGTTGGCCTAGCGACTGTTTATCGAGTGCTCACGCAATTCGAGCAAGCAGGCATCGTTGAACGTCACAACTTTGAAAACAATTTGTCAGTGTTCGAAATTACCCAAGAAGGCCATCACGATCATTTGGTTTGTGATGTTTGTGGAAAGATTGTAGAGTTCCACAATGAGGTAATCGAGGAAGAGCAGCTAAAGGTTGCAGAAAAACATGGCTTCAAGCTGTCAGGTCATTCATTGGTGCTATATGGTATCTGCGATGAACAGGAATGTCAGGATAGTATCAAATAACCATCTTTGATTTTTCATCACTCCCAAAAACCAATCGTTTCTCAGAGCTTATAAAGATCTTTGAAATAGCAAAAAGCCCTCATTATTAGTAATGAGGGCTTTTTTGTGGTAAATAGTGCATATGATCTAGCAAAGACAACGTTGCCACCTCAAGTAACTAAATCAAGTAACTAACTAATAGCATTTAGGTGATATTCAAAGACAAACTGTCCGCACCTTCATCTAGATTACCTGTACCATTTTTGCTATTCAGCTTAATTTGAAGGCGTAAGTCGTTAGGCGAGTCAGCATGGAGAATGGCTTCTTTATACGTGATTTCTCCTTGCTCATATAAGTCAAAAAGCGCCTGATCAAAGGTCTGCATACCGCTATCACGTGAGCGTTTCATGACATCTTTAATCTCATGAACTTCGCCTTTACGGATATAATCACTGATGAGCTGTGAGTTCAGTAGAATCTCAATAGCAGCACGGCGTCCCTTACCATCAGGTGTTGGTATGAGTTGCTGCGCGATGATTGCTTGCAAGTTAAGTGACAAATCCATGAATAGCTGGTTGTGGCGGTTTGCTTCAAAGAAGTGAATAATACGGTCAATAGCCTGGTTGGCATTGTTAGCGTGCAAGGTTGCAAAAACCAAATGACCCGTTTCTGCATATTGAATGGCGTAGCTCATGACTTCACGGTTACGAATTTCACCAATCAAGATAACATCAGGCGCTTGGCGCAAGGTGTTTTTTAGACCTGCTTCAAATGAGTGGGTATCTATACCGACTTCGCGCTGGGTGATGATACATCCGCGATGTTTATGGACAAACTCAATAGGGTCTTCGATGGTGATAATATGGCCGTGAGAGTTTTGGTTACGATGTCCTATCATGGAGGCAAGCGTGGTAGATTTACCAGTACCCGTTGCACCCACAAGTAGAATGATACCGCGTTTTTTCATCGCCAACTCTTTTAGTGCTGGTGGTAAACGTAGCTCTTCAACCGTTGGAATTTTATTTTCGATTTTTCGTAAAACCATTCCTGCCATGTCACGCTGTATAAAAGCACTGACACGAAAACGGGCTTGTTGTGCTTCATCTGCAATAGCAAACTGACACTCGTTGGTTTCATCGAACTCTTTTATCTGGCCTGGTGTCATGACACCTTTGACCAATCGCATGGTTTGTTCTGAACTTAAGGGCGTTTTACCAACAGGTAGAATCTTCCCATTTACTTTCATGGAAGGTGCTACATCAGCGGTAATAAAAAGGTCAGAGCCATTTTTATTGATCATTAACTGTAATAGTTTATCAATATCCATATCGTACCTGCATTCGATGTAACTCGATTAAGAAAATGTCTGAAATCATGATTGAAAGATCGCTAATGGTGAATAATAAAAATAATGCTACAAAAATGCATCAGGCTGTTTAGCATAAGGACGGGCAACGTCTTTACTGATTGTACCTTTTGACACTAGATTTTTAAGTGTCTGATCGAGTGTGATCATTCCATCACCTGCACCTGTTTGGATAGCAGAATACATCTGAGCGATTTTATTTTCACGTATTAAGTTACGAATAGCAGGAGTACCTAGCATAATCTCGTGTGCTGCAACACGTCCACCTGCCTGACGGCGTAGCAGCGTTTGCGATATCACGGCTTGGAGTGATTCTGATAACATGGCACGAATCATATCCTTTTCTGCTGCAGGAAATACATCGATGACACGGTCAATTGTTTTTGCCGCCGAGCTGGTGTGCAGAGTACCAAATACTAAGTGACCGGTTTCTGCCGCAGTCAATGCCAAACGAATGGTCTCAAGGTCACGTAGCTCACCAACCAGAATAATATCCGGATCTTCACGTAATGCAGAGCGTAGAGCAGGCTCGAAGCCTAGAGTGTCACGGTGAACTTCACGCTGGTTGATCAGACTTTTTTTAGATTCGTGGACAAATTCGATAGGGTCTTCGATGGTTAAGATATGCTCTTTACGGCTTTCATTGATATAATCAATCATGGCCGCTAGTGTTGTTGATTTACCAGAACCTGTTGGACCAGTGACCAGTACCACACCACGCTTTAAGTCTGATATGCGCTTGAATACTTCGCCCATACCTAGATCTTCCATGGTCAATACCTTGGAAGGAATGGTACGAAAGACAGCACCAGCACCGCGATTTTGATTAAAGGCATTTACCCGAAAGCGTGCTAGATTAGGAATCTCAAAAGAGAAATCCGTCTCAAAGAATTCCTCAAAGTCTGCACGTTGCTTATCGTTCATAATGTCATAGATAAGCTGATGTACGACTTGGTGAGTCATGTCTGGCATATTAATACGCGTCATTTCACCATCGACACGAATCATGGCAGGCATGCCGGCTGAAATATGTAAATCCGATGCTTTATGCTTGACGGTAAAGCGCAGCAAATCTTCGATGCTTAAGTTGTTTTTTTCAGCCATAATCAGGTATTCCTATCAATCAATAAGGGTAGAACAAACGAGCATAAAAGGGCGTGGTTGATAATCAACAAAAGACCTATCTTAGGTTCACTATACGAATAAAACATAATTTAGTGCTTTTACCATTACTATTACATTCAGTAGCATATGTTAAACCATGTAACAATATAATAACAAGACTGCTGACATTTAACCATCTACTACGCTAAGAAAATGTAAATTAGCCATTGAACCCTGTAATTTATAGATGTCGAGTTCATTAATAGTTAAATTCAAATAATTTCGATACAAGGAAACCGAGTGCAGGTTATACATTAGTATAGTCAGCGAGGATGAAAATGTAGCGAATTTATATGTATTTGACTATACATGGAGTTATGACTGTAAAAAATGCCACCATGACTAATAGTAGATATCGGTACAAAAATTAAAAATCACGGATTTAAAAACGGATTAAATTACCCTTGCGAGTGATACATGAATAAAACTGAGAATAATATGGATAATTCAAACCTTATTGAAAACTGGCAACAAGTCAGTCAACAGGTAAAACAAGCATGTGATAATGCTAGAAGACAATCTGGTAGCGTTATATTGTTAGCTGTTTCCAAAACCAAGCCAGCCGATATGATTTCTGCTTTGGCTCAGAAGGGGCAGCGTCATTTTGGTGAAAATTATCTACAAGAAGCTCTCGAAAAAATTAATACTTTAAAGTCTCAACCCGAAGGTCAAGGAATAGTTTGGCACTATATTGGCAGTATCCAACGTAACAAGACCCGCGATATTGCTGAGAGTTTTGATTGGGTGCAAACGGTTGAGCGCGACATTATTGCCAAACGTTTAAATGATCAACGTCCAGCTGAACTGCCACCATTGAACGTACTAATTCAATTAAATATCGACAATGAAGAAAGTAAATCAGGTTGTCTGCCAGATCAGCTACTGGAATTGGTAACCACTATCAAAGCATATGAGAGACTACAGTTACGTGGTTTGATGATTATTCCTGCCAAGTCAGATACTGGTGCATTTGCTCGTACTAAGCAACTATTTGAGGAGGTTAAAGAAAAGCATCCAGAGCTGAATGGTTGGGATACACTGAGTATGGGTATGAGTGGCGATATGACGGAAGCCATAGCCAATGGCTCGACGATGGTGCGTGTCGGCACTGGCATATTTGGTGCACGAGCTTAATCTTAATTTGCTAATGCTAGGTAATCGGTAGGGTATGTCATCAATGAGATCATCAGGACGAAAATAAGAATGTTTTGATTGATGACATTATCCTAGATTCATTAGGTGCTATTTATCAGGTGCTATTTATTAAACAATCTCATCGATTTTGGTCACCAGCATTTGAGTTATTTTGAGATTGTCGGTCGCGATAATCTCAAATCGATAATTGGCATACTCGACCGTGTCTGTTTTCTTTGGGATTTTTCGTAACATATACATCATAAAACCACTGAGTGTCTCGTAGTTTTGACTGCGGGGCAGATTAACAATATCTAACGCACGAACCACATCTTCAATAGGCGTCATTCCATCGATTAACCACGAGTTATCCGTCCGTTGCACAATAGGCTGCTCCTCTAGCGTCACAAGCTCACCCATGACGATGCTCATCACATCTTTGAGCGTGATGACTCCTACTACTAATCCATACTCATTGACGATTACGGCAAAGTCAGCGCCCGTAGATTTGAACATCTCCAACACTTCAAATAAAGACAAAGTATCAGGGACGAAAAGGGCAGGCATTAATAGTTCTTTGCTCGTTAAGCTGACTTCTTGCTGGTTGAGCACTAACGCGAGAAAGCTACGTGATTCCACATAGCCCACAATGTGCTCTAAATCATCGTCATGACAAACCAAGAATTTGTTGTGCGGTTGATCGATCATCACTTCGACCACTTTTTCAGTACTTGTCTTGGTATCAAAATAAACGATGTTTTCGCGCGGATTCATTACTGAAGTCACCGTACGTTCTTGCATATCAAAGATGTTTTCTATCAGATGGTGTTCCTGCTTTTTGAGTACCCCAGCTTCAGCACCAGCATCCATCACGGCATAAATATCTTCTGGCGTCATATCGTCTTGGCGTGTGGTGGAGATACCTAGTACTTCAAAGAGAACGTTTGCCGCACCATCAAATATCCAAATTACTGGTTTCAAAACAAAAATCAAAAGCATCATTGGTCGTACGAGTCGCACGGCTATATTCTCTGTGTTTGACATTGCCAATCGTCTGGGCATTAAGTCGGCGAGCAGAGAAAATAAACTGGTAATCAGTACAAAGGATATAACGGATGACACCGCTTCATTGTTCACCAAAACCCGCAAGTAAGGGCTGATGGCTGACTCACCTACTGCACCAGCTGAAATCGCGACAGCGTTTAAAACGACTTGTACAACAGTAATAAAGCTGCCAGGGTTCTCCTGCATTTTAAGGACGTCAAATGCGCGAACATCCCCTTCTTTTGCCATGATTTGCAGCTTAATTTTGCGACCCGCTGCGATAGCAATCTCAGCTGCAGAGACAAAGGCACTGAGAGCCAGTAGTAAAATAAGAAAGACACTAGCAGTTAGCAAACTCATGAGATACTCGGTAAAAAGGATAAGGATTAACAAGAAAGGTAATTGGTTGAATGTAAAAAATAAGCGGCTAGGGTTAAAAGGTAGGTATTATTGATAGAAATTCGGTTTATAGAACCTAAAAAAGCTGGGCAAGCACCCAGCTAGTCATAAAGTATTTTAGTTTTTGGCAAAACATGAGGCTATAAGCGCCGCCTAAACCCCTAGGTAATAGAAGTCAGGCAAATAGAGACGCTGAATGTTATTTAACCTTATGTTACTTAGCCTTTGATTGACCATTTATTTACTAGAGGATAACGGCGTTCGCGCCCGAAAGCTTTGTGGCTGATTTTAGTGCCAATCGGTGATTGCAGACGCTTGTACTCGCTATTGTCTACCATTTGAATGACTTTTGCGACCATCTCAGCATCAAAGCCTTTATCAATAATATCTTGATAGCCCATGTCTTCATCGATATATGACATAAGAATGCCATCTAAGATATCGTAGTCAGGTAAGCTGTCTTGATCTTTTTGATCTGGACGCAATTCAGCAGATGGTGGACGAGTAATGACACGCTCGGGAATGACTGGGGTATCTTCTAAGCGATTGCGATAGCTGGCTAGCTTATAGACCTGTGACTTATAAACATCTTTTAGTACGTCAAAGCCGCCTGCCATATCACCGTATAACGTCGAGTAGCCAACTGCCAACTCAGACTTATTACCAGTAGTGATGACCAAGTGACCAAATTTATTAGACAATGCCATCAGAACCACACCACGCGCACGTGCTTGAATGTTTTCTTCGGTAGTATCTGCCGGTGACTTGTTAAATAGAGGCGCTAGGGTATGACGGATACCTTCGACAGCATCAAAGATAGGACAAACGGTATAAGACACATTCAAACGACGTGCTTGTGCTTGTGCATCTTCTAAACTGATTTGCGATGTATATTCGTAAGGCATCATTACCGCGTATACCTTGTCAGCGCCCAACGCGTCAACGGCGATACATAGCGTCAATGCTGAATCAATACCACCTGATAGACCAACGATAATGCCAGAGAATCCTGAGTGGTTCACATAGTCACGTAAGCCGACGACCAATGCTTGGTACATCTCTGATTCACGGCTCAAGGTCAAAGGTGCTTTGACTTGGCTATCAAACTTAGCAGTCTTGACATCTAAAGTAGCTAGCAGTAACTGATTCATAAAGCGCGGTGCTTCGTGTGCGACGCTACCATCAGCTTGTACGGCCATGGAGCCACCGTCAAATACTAAATCATCTTGACCACCAACGGCATTGACATAAACGATAGGTAAGTTGTTTTCACGGCTGCGTTTGGCAAGCATGGTCTTACGGTTTTCTTGTTTTTCGATCTCGAAAGGTGACGCATTTAAGCTAACAACCAGATCGGCTCCTTGCTTTTTAAGCTCAGCAATCGGGCCTTTTTCCCATAAGTCTTCACAAATGAGTAGGCCAATGGTGATGCCTTTATAATCAAACAAGACTTGATTGCGACCTTTATCAAAGTAACGACGCTCATCAAAAACGCCATAATTTGGTAAGATTTGCTTATGATAAAAGCCTTTTTGATGGCCATTATGTAGGATAGCAGCAGAGTTAAACGTGCCATGATGATCGACATGTGGGTAGCCAACAATCATCACGATATCGTTGATATCACTTAAGCTAGATAAAGCGCTTTTGACACGACCCGATAAGCTTGGACGCAGTAATAAATCTTGTGGAGGATAGCCAAGTAGTGCTAGCTCTGGGAAGATAATGACATCTGCACCTTGCTTGCGTGCTTCTAATGCTAATGTACGCATTTTTTCGGCATTGGCAGTGATATCACCAACCAAAAAATGTGATTGGGCCAAAGCAAAAGTAACGGTGTCTTGTGGTTTCTTAGTCTTGTTGGCCTCGGTTGAGGGGGTTATATTGGGATTATCAGTGTCTTTTGACATTTTTATTGTTCCTATCGATATATTATTTAAAATTTGATGGGTCAGTATTGATTTAAAATAAAATCAAAGTAAGTCCGAAATTAACTAAAAATAGCACTTTTTCATATCGAGTTCTAATATTGAACCTATATGATGAGCTTAAATTACGCGTAGGCTTTTATATGACGTTGGCAAACTACAGTGCTGACGAACGCTTACGCATAATATCCAAAATTATGACGCCGCTCTAAAGGTTAGATCTTATGATAGTCTATAGAAGGGCGATAAAAGAGGGTTGTGGCATATAGTTTGAAAAATACTGTGTTTGTATAACGGTCAAAATAAATAAGGCCAAACAAACTTAACTATATTGAAAAGCTTAAAATAATGACTTTAGTATAACATCAATTGTCGCGACAAATAGAACGCGCCAGTGAATTACCTTTCAAGGTATTGCTTTAAAGTGTGAATGTAGAATCAGTTATTAATGTATTGTTTTTACATACTAAACCCATGTATTGGCTTCTATCTATTCGTGTCATCATCTAGTAAGCTTACGCATAGAAAGTTGTAAGTAAAGATTACAACATAGCGTTATAATAGTCATCGTATTTTGTTGCATAATAAGCGGTGATAATCGCTTTGTTTTTATCTCACTTTAGTCAAAATTATAGCCAATATCTATGTTACGGTATTCTATGATCTAACGCTCTTAAATTAGATTTTACCCATATGTTTATGTTGGTGATTGACAACCCTCGCTAATGGATGCAGTTTATGGACGCGGTCTGTAAATTGCGGTTCATCTCACATTTATAAACTCGTCAGCAGAGTCATAATAGGTCTTTGCTGTGTGTACTTGGTTTATACGCTATGATTGAAAATTGGACAAAAGAGTTTATTATTCAGCGTTTACTGGCCATTACCTTATTGGTCGTGCTGTTTGTACTGTGTTTTCAGGTGATACAGTTTTTTATCGTGCCAGCACTGTGGGCAGCGATTTTAGCGTATGTGACTTTTCCTGTTTATAACTTTTTTTATGAAAAAGTAAAGCTAAGCCCTAATGTCAGCGCTGCCATCATGACGATGAGTATCTCGCTAATGATAGGTGTGCCACTTGTCATTGGTGTGTTTATCCTACAGCAAGAGGCGCTCAGTTTAATCAGTAATTTGATCTATCGTATAAAGGTTGGCTATCTAGATGTGCCGGACTCTGTTAAAGATTTACCTATCGTCGGTCAGCAAGTCAAAGATGTACTGTGGAGAATCAATAAAAACCCTGAAGGGACGTTAGAGACGTTTCGTCTTTGGGTGCAGTCACATTTATATTATGGCAAAGTCGCCTTTGATGTGGTGTTTAGTGGTCTTGCCAAGTTAGGCATGGCGCTGATGACGTTGTTTTTCTTTTATCGTGATGGTACTAGCTTGGTCCGCCAGATCCGTCAAGCACTGCGTAATATCATCGGCAATCGTATTGATGGTTATATTGACTCTGTGGGTACGACCACGCGTGCGGTGGTTTATGGTATTGGTTTAACAGCATTGGCACAGGCACTGCTTGCAGGTGTCGGTTATTACTTCGCTAGTGCGCCAAGTCCGATTTTATTGACTATTATAACCTTTATTATTGCATTGATTCCGTTTGGCACACCATTCGCTTGGGGCGCTGTCTCTATTTGGTTAATGAGTCAAGGTCATACGACAGAAGGTATTGGCTTGGCACTATGGGGTGTATTGGTTATCAGCTGGGTTGATAACTTAATCCGTCCTATTGTGATTAGTGGTGCGACCAAAATTCCTTTTATTATTATTTTCATTGGTGTGCTAGGTGGTTTGACGGCTTTCGGTTTCGTTGGTCTGTTTATTGGGCCTGTGGTATTGGCCATAGGACTTGCCGTTTGGCGTGAATGGATATCACAGCATAAAAATGAGATATTTTCGCCACAAGAGATAGAACTGTCTGATGACGACGCATTGCCACCAGTGAATGAGTCGCAATAAATAACAGCGATTCTACTACTAGAACCACTATTATTTGACTATGTTATAAAAACGATGAAGGGTAGGGTGAATACTATTAAGCATATTACTATTTTGGCTGATAGCAATATCGCCAGTTTGGACAAGTTTTTTAACGCATCTACACTTGGCCAAGCATCGGAGCAGGCTGTAGATATCATCACCGTTGCTGGACGAGATATCAACGCGTCATTACTTGCAGAACTGCAACCTGATATTCTGTTGATACGTTCTGTGACGCAAGTGAATGAGGCATTGCTGGCGAATAACGCCAGTGTCCAGTTTGTGGGTTCTGCAACCATCGGTACAGATCATGTCGATCAAGATTATTTAATGCAGCGCCACATCACTTTTGCCAATGCTGCTGGCTGTAGCAAGCATTCGGTTGCACAGTATGTATTGACAGCCGCATTGACGTTGCGTCCGCAGTATTGGCAGCAATCAGTTACTCTCGGTATTATCGGTCTTGGTAATATTGGTAGTACGCTTGTGCAGTATGCCAATGATTTGGGCTGGCAAGTATTAGGCTATGATCCATTATTACCAAAATCCAAGATAAATAATGCCAGTTTAGAGCAGGTGCTTAGCCAAAGCGATGTGGTCAGTCTGCATGTACCTTTGACAGACCAGAAGAGTGATGCACATTCTAGAGGCAGCAATTATCCAACACGGCATCTCATTGATGCAGAGGCGTTGGCTATGATGCCTGCGGATACAATACTGATTAATAGCGCGCGTGGGCCTGTGATTGAGGCAGATGCGCTGGTAGCAGATATTGAGCGTACTGGGCGACAAGTGGTGCTTGATGTGTTTGAGCACGAGCCTCAGATTGCTGAGCAATTATTATCTAAGCTTGCCTTCGCCACTCCGCATATCGCTGGCTATACGGTAGAAGGTAAGCTGCGTGGTACGCAAATCATTTATGATGCGCTATGTGAGAAACTGGCCGTTATACCTATCCAAACGATGCATGCGCTATTACCGCTTAACTTATTTCTATGGTCTGAATTAAAAGCACATCCGGACAGACTGATAAAGTTCTATGATATTCAGCAAGATGATGCCTCATTGAGAAGCAAAGAAATTGATGGGCAGATAAATGGCGCTGACTTTGATGGTTTGAGACGCGATTATCATCTACGTCGTGAGTGGCAGTTTTAAAAAATTCAAACACCCAATTCTTAAATCGATTATTTATCAATCGCAGTAGATAACAAATGACTCAATCAAATAACATTTCTTCGCAGCCGATTACTTCTAAGTCTATTAGTTCTAAGCTTATCTACGCACCGACCATGACATTGGCGATGGCGCAGCAGCGTGCGCAGTTTATGAGTAATATCCGTCAGTTTTTTGCTAAGCGACAAGTGTTAGAGGTGCAGACACCGCTACTGTCACAAGCAGGTAATACCGATACTTTTTTGCAGTCAGTCGCCGCGCAGGTTACTTATCGAGACAAACCACAGACCTATTATTTGCATACGTCACCTGAATTCGCTATGAAGCGTTTATTGGCCAGCTGGCAAGTGCCTATTTATCAGATTTGTCCTGTTTTTCGAGACAATGAAATAGGTGTGCGGCACAATATCGAATTTACGATGCTCGAATGGTATCAGCCAAATTATAGCTTAGATGATATAGCGACTGAACTGGGTGAGCTATTAGAAGCGCTTTACGGCAATGCAGTCGTAATGAGCCATTACCGTTATGTTGATGCCTTTATGGATTTTGTTGGTATTCATCCGTTAACTGCTAGCCTCGCCACACTACAGGCAGTAGCAGAAGATAAAGGCTTAACAGGTTTTGACTTTAACAGTGAGTTGAGCAGTGAAGTAAATACGGAAGAAGACCGTCGCCAGAGCTGGTTAGATTTGTTATTCAGCCATGCGGTTGAGCCAAATTTAGGCCATGATCTACCAACGTTAATTATAGAGTATCCGCCAGCGACCGCCGCATTGGCAAAAACGGCTTTGGACAAAGACGGTAATAAAATTGCCAAACGTTTTGAGCTATATATTAATGGTATCGAGATTGCCAATGCTTATGATGAGTTGGCAGATGGGCAAGCGTTAAAAGAGCGTTTTGAGCAAGATAACCAATTGCGTCAGCGTCATAACCTGCCACAAATGCCAATCGATGAGCATTTACTAGCGGCGTCTGATGATTTGATACCTTGTAGTGGTATTGCTGTCGGCGTAGATAGGCTACTAATGGTTATCACAGGAGCTAGTAGCCTAGAGGAAGTGATTCCGTTTCCAAGCGGCATGGCATAGTTTTTCTACAGAAAGTAGCTATTATTGCTCACTTAACAACCTACTCTCAAACGACAGCCATAAAAAAGCGAGTAAACCTTTCGGCTTACTCGCTTTTTTGCTTCAATGATTATAACTTTGCGATAGCTTCATCAATGGCTGTCTCACCATTTTGCATGCTAAAGACGGTCTTGATAGTATTGTCTGCCTTTAATACAGCAGCCAAAGTAGCAGCGACATCTTCAATTGAATTTTCGCCTGAGCTGTCATTATTGATGGTAATTTTGCCAGTGGCTTCACGCTCTTTTAGTGCGCCTGCCTGTATGATGGTGTAGTCCAAAGTGCTGTTGTTGATTAACCATTGGTCAGCATAGTGTTTACAGATATAGTATTCTTTTAAGTCGGCAATTTTATCCCATTTACTAGTATCTAACGAGAATACTGTGCTGAGCATAATATAGCGTTTGATGCCTTTGTCTTGCGTCGCTTGAATGGTCTTAACTGCACCATGTAAGTCTACTTCTAAAACGTCTTTACCACCTGAGCCTGCAACAAAATAAACAGCATCAATATCTTGATCTATTTGCTTTTGAATGGAGTCTTTTTCAGCCGTAATATCTAAGTCCAACTGGCTATAATTGTCATCCTTAAATAGCTTTTCTTCTTGACGGGTAGTACCAATCACTTGATGGTCATCAGCCAATAACTGCTTAACCAAATCAGTACCTACTCGACCACTTGCGCCAATTACTAAAATTTTCATCGTCATTCCTATTTTTATTTACGTTATCTTTATTTAAAAACTGAACACAGCGTAACAAGAATAGGCAGCACGCTTCGTTATGAAGCGTGCCGTTTGCATAGTGTTTGGTTATATAGTGTATAGGGTTTGCAAGGGGAGAAATAAAATAGGTATTGCTAATAATGGACGTTAGCATGGTAAAAAACCAAATGAAAAATGTCTGGTTAATGTTAGAAGTTAGCGCACCAATTTATTCAATCCATCCGCAAACGCTTTTTTATCGCGGTCACCGTAAGGCTTCTGTCCGCTCATCTCTTGTAGCTCCAAGACGCCAGTGCCACGCATGGTATCCATAAAATCACGCATATTGAGCTTTTGCTTGATATTATTTTTATCGTAGATCACACCGCGAGTGGTCAAAACCATGCCGCCTTTGTCCAAAATATCATTGGCTAAAGGTATGTCGCTTGTAATTGCCAGATCGCCTGGCTGTATTTGCTCAACGATATAATCGTCCGCCTTATCAAACCCTGACGGCACCACTGTCATAGTGAGCAGTGGTGACTTGCGCAGTTTAATCGACTGATTAGCGACGAATATCGCCATGGTTTGTGTGCGTTCAGCTGTTTTGATAATCAAATCTTTGGCTATCAATGGTACTGAATCCGCATCCACCCAAATCTGCATTATTTCTTAGCCTTTTCTGTTTTCGACTTAGCGTTGATAGCTTTATCTGACTGGCCATCTTCAATAGCCAACTCTGCACTTTCTACAGTAGGGTCAGCCGTGGTTAGACTATCTTCCACTTTTGGCTTGCTATCAATTGGAGAAGGTTTTTTCTCAAGTCCCATTTTATTGGGTAGAGTCGCGACGAGCTTGGCTAAAGCAGGCTCTAAATCGGCGACATCGTTCGGCATCAAAGTAATATGCGCAATTTTACGATCGTCACGTTCTTCTTTGTGGTAGCTATGATAGTGCGCACCATCTATATTTAGCACGGCGCTGATATCAGGGTATTGACCCAAGATATTGAGCATAATCGCTGGGTGTACATTGTCCGTATCACCTAGTGGTAGGTTAACGACTGCGCGAATATGGTTTTCAAACTGACTGGTAATAGCACCTTCAATACTCCAGTGCCCAGAGTTATGTACACGCGGCGCAATTTCGTTAGCAAGTAATGCATCATTACCGCGTTCGTCTTTGGTCACAAATAACTCCAGCGCCATGACACCAACATAGTCTAAATGGTTCATGACTGTGGTAATAGCATCGGTTGCTTGCTTAAGCAAATGGCTAGTTCCAACGGCAGGGGCTTGGGTTTTGGCTAAAATGCCATTGTGATGATGGTTTTCGACCAAGTCATAGCAACGAACCTGACCGTTTTGTGCACGTGCCGCAATCATAGACACTTCACGGCTAAAGTTAATAAAGCCTTCGGCAATTAATGGTGCTGGCGTCGGTGTGAGTGAGCCTTTTCCAGTGACTGCGTCTTTGAGTTCTTGCCAAGCGGCTTTAATATCGCTGTCTTGTTTGATGACGAATTGACCTTTGCCATCATAACCGCCGCGGCTGGTTTTTAGCACGATAGGCAATCCTAACTCATTACAAGCTTGCTTTAGTTCAGCTTCAGAATTGACAGCCATAAAGGGTACGGTGGCAATATCAAGCGAGTTAAACATCTGCTTTTCTTTTAAGCGATCTTGAGCAATGTCTAGCGCAATCAATGGTGGAAACATGCCTTGCTTGCTACCAGATTTCGATAATGCAGTAAGTTGTTCAACAGTCGCCGTCGGCGTGTTTTCAAACTCAAGAGTAAAAACATCAGCGGCTTCGATAAATGCTTCTAATTGCTCGCTATGAAAGACGCGACCGTATAGGCTGGCAGGGCAGTTGGCACTGTCTTCTAAAAACACACATTGGTAGCCTAGGGGCATGGCTGCTTCGGCAAGCATCATACCAAGCTGACCACCGCCTAAAATACCGATGGTACGAATGGTTTGGGTAACAGGATAAGCGTTTGCTGTAGTCATGGCAGGCTCTTTGAATAAAAGTGAATAAGGTTTTTGTACATTAAAATCTAAAAATCAATGGGTGAAAATAGGAAAAGGTGCACTGTATGCACCTTATATCTAATCGGACTTGCTTAAAGAACACAGTGTGAAAGCTTTTATCTTTTGGCTACCAATATTCAGGTATGTTCAATCAGCATTAAAAACTCTGCTATAAAAGCCGGCCAGTCTATGTGTACCTAGGCGTTGATAATACCTGGCGTTGGGCTGGCAAGAATGGTCTCTGTCTGAGACTGTCGCATCTGATCTAGCTTAGTAGCAATCGTGTCATCATGCAAGGCTAAGACTTGAATCGCAAGTAGAGCAGCATTGTAAGCACCTGCTGAGCCAATGGCCAGTGTGCCAACAGCGACACCTTTAGGCATTTGCACGATAGACAGTAGGCTATCCCAACCGCTAAGCATAGATGACTTTACAGGAACACCAAAGACAGGGAGTGGTGTTTGGCTAGCACACATACCGGGTAAGTGAGCGGCGCCGCCTGCACCAGCAATGATAACTTGTAAGCCGTTACCTTTCGCATTTTTGGCATAATCAAATAATCTATCAGGCGTACGATGTGCTGAGACCACTTCGCATTCAAAAGCGATATCGAAATCTGCTAGTAATTGTGCAGCGGCGCTCATGGTCGCCCAATCAGACTGTGAGCCCATGATGATGCCAACTTTCGGTTGACCAGCAGGAGAGGTGATAGGTCCGTTTTGCTCAACAGTGTTAACAGTTGCCGATGTGGTGCTCATGCGTTGATATCCTCAAAAAGACCATCATACAAAAATTTAGCCGCCTTCGTAAAGCCAAGTTTACGGTTTAATACGATAGATGCGTCAATATCGCCAATATTATGGGTTTATATGAATATTTTCATCATGGCGATATTGTATGAAGTTGCTGGCTTGTAATGGTAGCGGCTGCTCGGTATCGAGCTGATAGCAGGTAAGATAGCCACTGTCTACTGCTGCCGAATAGTCGGTACAGGCAACTTGTTGGCTCAGTGGTTCGGGCATACCAGTTAACCAATAATGTCCGACAAATACAGGTTTATGCGTCTTTAATGCAAAATCGATGTTTTCGGCCATGGCATCTTTCGGTATTTGAGCCATTGCTGATGAAGGCGCACGCGAGATCTCATGCAGTGTGCGCGACTCTAATTCATCAAGCCACCAGCGAACTCGTACACGTGAGCGTTCAGTACCTTCTTTATCGACCATGACCAGCCCGTCAGGCAGTGGTGTTTCCACGCCTTTTAATACTCGCTCTAAGGCTTCGAACTGTGTGGTATCTTCTTTGGCAGTGGCGATTAAGCCGTATGGGGTTAGGCAGTTGTTATCTGTCAATAATGGCATTAATACCGCCATACTATCTACATCCCAACAGGCATGCACAAAGCAAGCATAGTCCGTTTCAATCCATAATGGAATTTCATATAATCGCTGTAGCCAATATTGATGGCTCTCTGAACCAAATGGTAATTCGGCTAAAAATGCTTCATGTTGACGTGTGTGCACATCATTGTGCGAACGCAGATATTGGGTAGGACTATCAGGATTAGGGGTGGCAAAAGCCAGCGCATTGTATTCATGGTTGCCCATCACTGCATCAGCCACATCAGCATCTAGCATCGCAAAAACAATCTCTAATGTCGCCACTTGCTGTGAGCCACGGTCGATTAAATCACCGATAAATAGCGATCGATGACCTGCTGGCGGTATAAAGCACTCACCATTATGAACATACCCTAACTGTAGCAGCAGGCCGACTAATTTGTCTGCATAGCCGTGAATATCACCGATAATATCTATAATCATAATTAACTATCAAATCTTAATATATATAAAGTCGAAGAATACGCAACTGACAAGGCTAGGATAACGACTATCTACAATGATTTCAGAAGGCTACTATCGTTAGAAGCTACTATCGTTATAAGTTATGGTCGTTGAGAGTAGCCCTGTACCATTGCTGTTTTATTATCTCTAATCCAAGAGCTGTCTATTTAGAAGCTAGGAGATAATAACGCATTGATAAAGTGTGATAACACCCGTGGCTCTAGCACAATCGTCGCTATGACCCCGAAGGCACCACCCCACATGTGTGCCATGTGATTGATATTGGAGCCACCACGTTTGTCCGCATATATACTATAAGCGACATAAGCGACTGCAAATAAGATTGCAGGGATAGGAATGACTGCAAATAGATAGATTTTTTCCCACGGTGCTAGCAAAATAAAGGCGAACAATACTGCTGATACACCGCCCGAAGCACCAAGGCTTAAGTAGCTAGCATTCTTCTTATTCTTAAGGTAGCTTGGAATCATCGCAATGATAATGGCCAGTACGTAGAACACCACAAAACCATAACCGAATAAGAATGACTGATATAATCCTTCAATCGCGCGACCAAAAAAGTACAAGGTAAACATGTTGAAGAGCAGGTGCATGCTATCGGCATGAATAAAACCATGCGTCACAAAACGATCCCATTGACCATTATTTACCGCTGGTGGATAAAAAATAAGTCGATTGAATAACGCTTTATTTTGCCACGCTAATAAGCTAATAATAACGGTGATTATAATGATAAGGGTCGTATGATTGAACAAAGGAAAATCCTTAGGCCGCGCCTGATGTATGACAATGTTATAAATGGCAGTATTATAAATGCTGGCAGTGTTCAAAGCCTAAGCGTTACGGCTGAGTAAAAACCTACATATGACCAATAATTAATGATTAAATGTCGAATATTAATAATGAAGTCATACTAACAGTAGTTATGATGATACGAAAACTTATTGTGTGACAAAACAATGCATTTTCAGGCTGTTATAGTGAATAATATAACAATGTATCAGGCAGAATAAGTAATGCTTCGTATAATGACAGTAACTAGTACTAGTACTAATAGTAATGATGATTGATAGTAAGTAGAGCTGATGGTAACAGTCTCATCAATGATAGAAATATGCTAAGAATACGTTATTAGTAGACAAAACCAAAACCGAGATCGACACCAACACTCAATTCTTTTACACGTATAAAGCGAAGGCCGAAAGAGGCAATAATCTATGAGTATTATCGACCAGTTAGAAAAAACCGTTACCCCAGCTGTATTAGGTCAGAGTGATAGCAAAGATAGCGTGGCGCATGTCAGTCTACTTGAGCAGTTTTATGCCATTTTAGCCGCGCGTCTAGCATTGCCTCAGGTTTACTCGCAACTACTTCGCACCGATCAATTGCTGGCGACCAACAATGGCACAGAAACGACATTGTTTAAGCAGCTATGGCAAGACCATGATATGCAGCAGACTATCATCCAAGAGCTTGCCGCTACGCATCATATTGATGAATCAATGACAACAGAGTTACTTATCAATTCATCACCACTCGCTTATCGTGAGCTGAAAATATTGGCCAATGGACAGTTTTTGCCAGCATTTTTGCAGGGTGAGCAGGCGGCGCTGCGTCAGTACTTACCGATATGGTCAGCGCCTATTATTGCTGCCAATTCAGGTTTGCACAATGAGTTAGGTTCAAAAACCATAGCGGAAGTAAGTCCTGTATTAGAGACTGATAACGTTTTAGGTAAACTTGATAAGCCCAATGTAGAGACAAGCGCAATCAGTGCAATGGCAGCAGCTGATATGGATAGCGCTGAGACAGAAAAAGAAAGCGATGACCTGAGTCCTAACTTGGATGCCATTCATGTCAACCCATCAGCACATCATCTGGCAGAAAATAGTAGTATCAAGCGAGCAAAAGTACGCACCCGTAATCAACGCAATGATTTATTGGTAAAGGTGTTTTTATTAGTCCTCGCGATTGCTGCTATGGCACTGGCTGCTTGGGCTCTACTAATCAAGCCAAACAATGTACCACCTGTGGAGCCAATTGCGACAGTACCTGCCGTCGCTGAGCCTACGCCACCTGTAGAGGTATTGACGCCAGTCGAGCTCATCGTGGGAATGGATAACAGCGGAGGACTCACTAGCTGTAGCGCTGTCGTGGGTGATGAAGCGCTACAGAGTGCATTGCAACAAGCGTTCAATACCAGTTTTGGTCAGCAATCAAGCACTTGTGAGTTGACAGTGCGGGCAGGCGTCGCCAATAGTATGGCGAATCTACCGACAGAGATGCTGCCTAATATTTTAAACATGCTTAGAGCGGTGCCATTTGCACGTCTGGAATTGCAGAACGATCGCCTCACGTTAGCAGCGCCAGATAGTAATTTATTGCAACGACTGGTCACGGATATCCGTATGTTGGTGCCAGCGATGATAATAGAAAGCAAGGAGCCACTGCCATTACCTGACAATAGCAATAATGGCAACAATGATAACGTGAACGGTATGTCAGGAATGAATGAGATGGGCGGTCAGTTTGCAAACGATGAGGCTGCTTTAAATAATCAGTATGGTAACGGTGATAGCAACGGCGGGTCTGGAGAGTTCCAAGCAGCAGATGACAACACAGGCGATCGTATGGAGCCAGCCCCTAATAATGGCATGAACAATAATACTATGAATGAGCCTGTTAATAATACTCGCAATATTCCCAACAATGCACCGACGAATAACCGCCCATCAGGCCCTATTTCAGAATCAGAATTAGATGATTTGGCGGGTACCTCTTTTATAGCTGAGCCTGCCCAAGTCAGAAACTAACGGGTTTGATAAGAGTTGTTTGATTGTTTTTACTTTAGGATTAACAATTCAGATAGATAAGCAGTATGGGGTGGTGGTATGAGTTTCTCGTACCACCATTTTTTTATCTAAGGTACTGTGTGATATAGGATATTGTGTGTGATAGGTTTATATGTGACAGTGGCGACATTACCTAACGTATCATTCGCACAACAACGTGTTGATTGTTAAAGCTGATTTAATACTTTTATAATAATAAAAAACTGAATACAGCAATAATGACACCGACCGTTATAGCTTTTATCTGTCATCAAAATCTTATCTAACAATATTTTTAAGTATTTTAAGCCTATAATCAGGTATTAATAAATAGGGAGTTATATTATGGATATTACCAGTCATTTGACCCGAACAGTAAGTCCAGCAGTATTGGAAGATGACCGTAGCCCAGCTAAAAAAAATCTACTTGAGCAGTTCTACGCTATTTTTGCTGCCCGCCTAGCGGATAATGCTACCTATGACCGTTTTGCCAATGAGAGTATTACTCGTGATGATCAAGAGTTCTATGATCGTGTATGGACAGACAGCTCGCAACGTGATCAAATCGCTCGTGAGCTGGCAGGCAAACACAATGTCGATGCGACAGCCTCTCGCGGACTCATTGCTATGGCCGCGCCACTTGCTTTTCATGAAATAAAAAGCTTGGCAGGTACCACGCCTGTACCACAATTTTTACATGATAATCTAGACAGCTATCAGCACCATATCCCTACATGGGCAAGCGCTGTCTTACCGGTTAGCAGCTTGGCAGCCGAGCCTGCAACTGAAGAAGTGCCTATTGCTCAGACAGCGACTACGGAACCATTGCCACGTGAAGACGAGCCAAAAGACAGCTTTTTGAAAGCGCTACTACCAATTATTGGCTTGATTATTTTGGGTGCATTGGCTTGGGCGTTACTACGTGGTTGCCAAGAAAATCCTGAGCCTGTTGCTACACCAGCGATGGCGCAGCAAGTAGCGGGTGTCAATAATGTAGAGCTTGCTTCATTACGTATTGCCACCGATGAAAACAGCGAACTGTACGCTTGCCGTATGAGCGTGGGTGATGAGACGTTGCAGACCAACATGATGAATGCACTCACGGCTGCATTTGGTGATGAAGCCAATAAATGCCGTGCTGATGTCGATGATAAATTTGCGATTGATATGCCAGCCACAGCTCAGCTGACGACCATTTTGCCTATTCTCAAAAATGTACCAAATGCGAGTATGCTGATCGAAGGCGATACTATCACCGTTAATACGTCTGATGTACTAGCACTGGACCAGCTAATCGCTGACTTAAAAGCCGCTGCTCCAGCCATGAAGGTACAAGCAGAAAGACCGTTAGACTTAAAAAATGAGATAGAGAGTAGTCTATTCGCTGCAAACAATGCTATGAAAAATCTTGGTGACAATCCTGATCCAAGTGATGTGGCTCGCGCGCTAAGTATTCAGGTTATCAATTTTACTGTAGATGATGCGACACTTCCTGAGGTCAATAAAGAGTTGCTTGACCGTGCTGCAAAAATTATTAGCGAAGCACCGGATATCAAATTGATGATTGTCGGTCACACAGATGGTCAAGCATCGGACGAATATAATAACAAGTTGTCTCTTGAGCGTGCTGAATCTGTCAAACAGTACTTGGTTTCTAAAGGTGTTGATGCCAATAAGCTCACAGTAAAAGGCATGGGCGAATCAGAACCTATCGCTGATAACTCAACCGAACAAGGTCGTTTCCATAACCGCCGTATTGAGTTTGTCGTTGACGATCAACCTACTGGTGCAAACGATGGAATGATTATTGGTAGTGATGCGCTTGACCCAGACTTGAACCCACTGGACAGTGATAACGATGATGTATTGCCTGATGGTGATGATGCAACTCAGGGTGCGGCAGTAGATCCAGCTAATTAATCGATATCATTTCGATTGAAGTACTATTAATAATAAAAAACCGCACCTTGATTAAGATGCGGTTTTTTACTTTATTAAATTTGTTATTTATAAATGATAAAGGGCTATTTATAGTCAGTAGGGTCTTTTGACTCATTGGTACTATTAGGTGTTTGCCCATCAGCTTGAGGACTAAAAAAGGCCTGAGTCACATTTTGCTTGGCCTGTTGCCAATACTCAAACTGCTGGCAAGTAGATTCAAGGTCCCCTTGCCATACTGGTATGTCACCACACATGGTTTTTATGCGGTTTTGGTTGGGATAAGGGAGGTCTTGTGCTGCTTGAGCCGCTTCATGTGCAGCGACTCGATCATTACAAACCAGTGCAATGTCACAACCTGCCTCAATCGCCGCTTTTACACGTGCGCTGACATCGCCCGCTGCTTTGGCACCTGCCATGCATAGGTCATCAGAGAACAAAACACCATCAAAATCAAGCTGATTACGAATGATGTCTTTTAGCCAAATTTTAGAAAACCCTGCTGGTTTATCATCGACTTGCGAAAAGATAACATGAGCAGGCATTAACGCATCAAGCGATGTGAGCGTTTGCGCAAAAGGCTGCATATCGCTATTCATAATCTCATCAAAACTACGTGTATCGATGGCCTCGGCCACATGTGAATCAGGCGCAACTGCACCGTGTCCTGGGAAGTGTTTGCCTGTGGTTGCCATGCCTGCCGTTTTCATGCCGCGCATAAACTGTGTCGCTAGGGCAGTGATCGCTTGTGGCTCATTATGAAAACTGCGATCGCCAATGACTTGACTGATGCCGTCTCTATCAAGCACTGGTGCAAAACTGAGGTCAATACCCACGGCCAATACTTCTGTCGCCATTAGATAGCCACAATCATAAGCAAGGCTCAGCGCAAGGCTAGGGTCGTGGTTGAATAATTCACCGAGCTTGCCCATCGCTGGCAAAGGGGTGAAGCCATTGCGCAGACGCGCGACCCGACCGCCTTCTTGGTCGACACCGATTAATATATCAGGGTTGTGATAGCGTATGTCATCGCACAAGGCTCGCACTTGCGCAGCATCTGCCACGTTTCGAGCAAATAAAATTACTCCGCCAACTTGTGCCTGTTTGAGTAAACTAACATCTTCAGCAGTCAGTGCGGTACTATCGATATCAATCATTAAGACGCCGTACATTGCGTAATCCTTATGGTGTTATATATTGTTATATGATGACTAGCGTTAAAAGTAGCAAGTGATGAATCAGAACGGTCTTATTATGACAGCTATTATTAATTGAGCATAATGTGGCACAGGTATCGACTCAAATCAATTTTTGGATAGCCATTAGAGCGGTACCAACATGTCCAAATAATGATGCACAACAAATATCATAGAAAGTTTGGTATGTGCAGGTGTAGCGTGTAATATTGCTTATACAGTTTGAGACAGTCGAACCATAATGCTCATGATAATATTGATTGATTTTGAACACTATTTGAACATTGTATTGGCAGTTTTTGACGAAATTTAGAGGCTATTATTAGGACGCTGTAATCGTAAGATGTCTACCAAGCATTATCAGTAACAAATATTTAAACGTACAAAAGAAATGAAATTTATAGGTAGCGAGATATTTAAGCACTTTTGATCTTTATAAAACAAATAATATTATTAACGCAAAATAACTAGGGATATATGATGAAAAAACAACCAGCACAGTGGTTACTCAGTGCAGCGTCAGTGGGCATCGCCGGTATTATTCTTACCCAGAGCTATGGAACGGCAGTCGCCGATACCAACACTGAAAGCTTCGTACAAACTCCCGAACAAAAAGTCACCACTCGCCAAGTAGCGGCATTGCTGGACCGCAGTCATTATCTGAATCAGCCGCTCGACAGTAAAACGGGTAGCGAGATTCTATCTATGTATATTGATAGCCTTGATCCAAACCATACTTTATTTTTGCAGTCCGATGTCGACGAGTTTAAGAAAAAATATGCCGATGACTTCGGTGCTCGTCTCAAACAAGGTGATTTATCTGCAGGCGTATATGTTTTCGAGCGCTATCGTAAACGTTCAAATGAGTATTTTGCGATGGCAAGTAAAATGCTAAAAACAAAGATCGATTTGACTGGCAAAGATACCATCGTGCTCGATCGTGAAAAACTCAATCATTTTAAAACCAAGAAAGAGCAGCGTGATTATTGGGCGCGTCAGTTAAAGTTTAGTTTAATGAGTATCACACTGGGTCAAGAAGACGAAAAAGCTAAAGAAGAAGTGTTTTTAAGCAATCCAGATATTACGCGTGGACAAGATCTGGTTCGCAATGATCAGCGTACCCCAAGCGAGATTTTACAAAATCGTTTATCGCGTCAGCAAGAGCAGTCAAAACGCCTTACCAACGATGAAATCATGGAAACGGTCCTAAATACAGCAATGCTGACTTACGATCCACACAGTAATTACTATGCACCGATTCAGGCAACTGAGCTGCAAATTCAATCTAGTTTGCAACTAGAAGGGATCGGCGTTTCTATCCGTCCAGATCGTAAAAACCCAGATTATACTCGAATTGTCACTTTAGTAGATGGTGGTCCAGCGGCTAAATCTGGACAAATCAAGCCAAATGATTTGATCGTTGGTATCGCAAAAGACGGTGAAACCATGACCGATGTGGTTGGCTGGTCAACGCGTGAGATTGTGAGTTTGATTCGTGGTAAGCGCGGAACCTCAGTGACCATCAAAGTACGTCAGCCTAATACTCCTGATGCTAGCGCCCGTAACGTCACGGTCGTCCGTGATATTATTAAACAAGAAGAGTCAGGTGTTACTCATCGTGTCGTAGAAGTGCAGCGTCCTAATATCGATAAAACACCAAAACGTATAGGTGTCCTTGAGATTCCAAGCTTTTATCTGAATTATCAAGCCCGCCGTAACGGTGAAGATTATCGTAGCGTTAGTATTGATACTGAAAAAGCATTAAAAGAGCTCAATAAAGAAAACATTGATGGTTTGGTTGTTGATCTACGTAACAACCCAGGTGGCTCATTAGATGAAGTCGCTAGAATGCTTGGCTTCTTTATTAAGAGCGGGCCGATGGTGCAAATTCGTGACAATCGCGGCAATATTCAAGTCTACCGTGACGATGATGGTGGTGAGCAACTTTATAGTGGCAACATGACGGTCATTACCAACTTAGCATCTGCGTCAGCCAGTGAGATATTTGCTGCTGCTATTCAAGATTATGGTCGTGGTCTGGTCGTCGGTAGTACAACGACAGGTAAAGGCTCTGCTCAGATTCAACTGGATAGTTTGGCACTAGGGTCAGCCACTTTAACGCAGCGTAAATTCTACCGTATTACTGGTGGTAGTACGCAGAATAAAGGCGTAGTACCTGATGTTGAACTGGTTAATATTTACGACGATGCCACCTTTGGCGAGCGTGCACAGAAAAAAGCTTTGCCGTGGGATACCATCAAAACAGCCCCTTATAAGCCTGAAGGCAAGTTTACTAACGATACATTAGCAACACTTAATCAACAATCTAAAATCCGCCAAGAGCAAAATCCACAGTTTGTTTATTTATCAGCGCTAAATGATATTCGTGATATGGAAGATGAGAAAAAACCTATCCAGCTCGATATCAATAGTCGCCGAGCCAAAATGCAACTGATTGAAAAACGTTCGTTGGAAGCTGAGAACAAACGTCTTATCGCAACTGGTGAGCGTCCTTATGCCAATTGGAATACTTATCAAGCGGCAATGGATGCAAAATTTGAAGAACGCAGTCGCATGAAGGCTAGTGAACGTCCAGAGTTACCTGAAGACGAAACCTTCATCAATGAAGCCGCTTATGTCATGCTGAGCGCTGAACCGAAAGCGTTGCTTAGTCCTCAAGAGAAGCTATAAGCAACAGTGCTGTGAATGGCAAAAATGTATTATTCAAATCCATGTAAGCATATGCTTACATGGATTGACGTTTATACCTCTTACTAACCATGGGGCAATCTGCGATTATAACTGTACGGCACGGCTGAACGAAAAGGTTCATTGGTACTAGGGATTGGTATCTTACAAGTCGCATCAAGGATAGGTGGTTTGCTGGTTAGGGATGATAGGGCTGGATGCCCGAATAGTTACAAGATGCCCCGGGATTAGGTATCTTATAACGATGACATGGATGGTTAGTGATAAAAGCCGCACAACGCTTGTCGTTATGCGGCTTTGTTACGTCTGCAGGATAGTAATTGATAGATTTTGGCTGCAAACTTATATGACGCAATATAGTCTCAGCAGTATTTCCTATAAATTGTGGGTACAAAAATAAGCAAAAAAAAGGGTCAGTAGCGATAGCTACTGACCCTTTTTAGATTGAACGACAATCACATTAGTGACTTACCGCCTCATCCTTTCTTACTCTTCTCTAAAAGAGATTAGTGCTCAACGCCACCAGCACCATGTACATGGCCATGGTTTAGTTCGTCTTCAGTTGCTGCACGTACTTCTTGAATTTCAACATCAAACGTCAAACGCTTACCAGCCAATGGATGGTTTGCATCAACGGTTACTTCTTCATCGTTTACAGCAGTAACGGTAACTAGCATTACTTGGCCACCAGCTTCTGACTGAAACTGCATACCAGGTTGGATGTCTTCAACGCCTTGGAAGTTGTCACGTGGTACGTGTTGTACTGCTTGCTCTTGATACTCGCCGTAGCCATCAGCAGGTTCAACAACTGCATTGACTTGTTCGCCAGCAGATTTACCTTCTAGCTGTTGCTCTAGGCCTGGGATGATGTTGCTATGGCCATGCAAATAAGCAAGTGGTTGACCTTCTGGTGATTGGTCAAGAATGTTGCCTTCGTCGTCTTTTAGTGTGTAATTGAATTTGACGGCGGTATCTTTTGCGATAGTAGTCATAAATTATCCTAAATATATCTGTGTAAAAAATTAAATACGGTTGCAATAAACCTAAAAAATCCAATTAGCAGGCCAAATAGCCACGTCATGAGTCAATTATCATCAGTTTATTAAAGTAACTTTAGCAGTTAGCATCTTTAATTGAGATGGCACATATAACTTTCAAGGTAAAAACAAGAAAAAATGCCATTTAATCTCAATAAATGTCACATTTTATTAAAATAAACGGTGTTTTAAGCAGTTTAGAGTGAGCTATTGGGTATTCGTGGTTTGGCGGTTGCGTTTTTGAGTAAGGGCTTCTAACATAATGATAAAAACAAGGATGAAAAAGACAATGACTTCCGTTACTAATACTGCAAATAATCAATTCATAGATAGCAATACCAATAATGATGTGAACAATACCAACGTAATCGCTGATATCAGTTATCGTTTCGATTTTGATCGTTTCTTTGAGCATTTGATCGATGTATCGCTGAGCTTTACGGCAACGGCCAATTCTCCTCAGCTTTGGTTGCCAGCATGGATACCGGGTAGTTATCTGATGCGTGAGTTTGCCCGCAACATCACCGCCGTGCACTATCAGGTGTTAGATGGTCAAGCAACGGATAGCAAAACAACTAGCCAAACAACAGATAGTGGCATACCACTTAAGACTTATCGTGCGCAGAAAATAGACAAACATACTTGGCAGCTACCTCAAGTAGAGGCAGGGCAGACAATAGAAGTTCACTATGAAGTGTACTGTTATGATCTGTCGGTACGTACTGCCTATGTTGATCAGCAGCGCTTATACGGTAATTTCACCTCGCTTGCCTTAGCAGTTGAGGGGCAAGAGCATGCACCTGTCAATGTGAGCTTAATCATTCCGGCTACGTTTTTTGCAGATAAAGAAGAAGCGCGTGTCGTTCTGGCATCTGGTTTGAAATCTACCCATTTGAAACTCGATGGTCAGCATGCTTACGGGCTACAAGCAGATAGCTATCACGAGCTGATCGATTATCCTTTTGAAATCGCAGAACAAGATAAGTTTGATTTTATTATTCAAGATAGCGAACATCAGACGCTACATCATAGTTTTTACCTTGCTGGTAAGCACAATGCCAATATGGGCAGATTGCAGCAAGATATCACTCAGATTTGCCAGACGTATTTAGGCTGGTTAGGTGGTGCACCTTTCCATGATTACACGTTTATGACGTTTGCCAGTGGTCAAGATTACGGTGGCCTTGAGCATATCAATTCTACCAGCTTGATTACCCCGCGCCGTGACTTGCCAAGTATTGATGAGCCAAAGATACCAAGCACAGATTATCAGCGGTTTTTAGGTTTATGCAGCCATGAGTATTTTCATTCATGGTGGGTCAAAACAGTACGCCCTGATGTCATGCTAGAGGTTGATTTGCGCCGTGAGGCTTTCACGCCGTTACTTTGGGTGTTTGAGGGTTTTACGTCTTATATCGATGACTTTATGTTGCAAGCGTCAGGTGTGATTGACAAATCAAGCTATCTAAAACTATTGGCTGAGCAAATCAATCGCTACTATCAAACCGCTGGGCGTGCGTATCAGAGTGTCGCAGAGTCGAGCTTTGATGCTTGGATTAAGTTATACCGCAATGACGAAAACACGGGTAATGCGGGTATCAGCTATTATAATAAAGGGGCGCTGGTTGCGTTATGTTTGGATTTGACGCTGCTACAAAAGAGTGCTGGTCGCTATCGTCTGTTTGATGTGGTCAAGGCCTTTTATACTCAAGCCAAGCAAAATGATAACAAGCGTGTTGGCATCAGTAGTGCTGATATGGGTGCGGTCATTGGGCAGTTTATGCCAGTAGAGGATTGGGAAAATTTTGAGCATCGTTATGTCAATGGTGTTGAAGAACTACCAATTGAAGCGCTGTTGGCTGCCAATGGTACTAACATGCGTACCAATACAAAAGAGACCGCTGATAAGCATGTGCCGTGGGGTATGCGTTGTACTGAAACGCCCGCCGGACTAAAGGTTAATCGCGTACAGCGTGATAGTGCGGCTGCCAGAGCTGGGATTTCAGCGCATGATGTCATTGTGGCGATTGACGGTATTAAAGCGGATAGTAAACAGTTGGCTTCGCTTAGCAATGCAGCACATAATGTTGAATGTTATTTGTTCCGCCGTGATGAGTTGATGTGTGTCAATGTACTGCCGAAAGCGGCTATGGAATTACAACAGTCAGCCAGTGTTGATAATAGTACGAATGATATGAATGAAAAAGCATTTCCGCATAAAGTGAGTTTGCACTTAGCAAAAAATGATATATCGTCAGGCATTAGTGACGAGCACTCTCTAAATAATGCGGGCTGGCAACCATGGCTTAATGCGATAGAACGTTATCAGAGTTAGTGCGTTAGTTTAAGTACACTAATTTAAGGTTATCGATTTTAGCCACTCTGCCTAAGTATTCAGTTTGAGCATTCATAGAAAATAAAACCTCTGCTAAATGATGGTATTTAGCAGAGGTTTTGCGTTATATGCTATTGGTCTTTTTCAAAGATTGCTTAAAATATCAGAAGTAACTCAGTCTCTAAGAGTCAGGTGTTTCAGTTTTTGCGTCTACTTCACCTTCATCAAGCTTATCTTCTGTACTTTCATCTGTTTGAGAGTCTGCAATCCAATTTTGCATCCGTTTGATTTCGGGTTGCTGAGTGTCGATGATATCTTGTGCCAGTTGACGCATCTCTTCGTCAGTACCATATTTCAGCTGAATAGTGGCCATTTCTACTGCTCCCAGATGATGCGGTAGCATGCCGCGCGTGAATGCCATGTCAGGGACGGGATCGGCAATACCTAATACCATCTCACCATTCAAGACATCCATACTTCTAGCATAGGCCTGTTGCATAGCCTCAGTATTGGGTTTCGGTTTTGCCGTATCAGGGTGGCTGGCAAGCCATTTATTCAAAATATCGATTTCAACTTGTTGAGCGTCAATAATCTCTTGGGCAAGCTGACGTACTTTTTCATCAGTACCGTATTTCAGCTGAATTTTTGCCATATCTATCGCGCCACGGTGGTGGCCTAGCATGCTTTTAGCGAATGCAGTGTCAGGGTCGTTGTAACTCATACCAATCATCATTTCATCATGCATTCTAGTCATTGATTTTGTATAGTCTTTGAGTACATCAGTCATTTGGCTTTCGTCAATGATGTCTTCATTTTCCGCCAAATCATTAGCTTCGGCTTCATCTTGAGTCTCTGCTATATCAGTCACTGGCGTGGTGACTTCTTCGTCAGTGGTCGCTTCATTGTTTTCTGTTGTCGGCTGACAGGCACTCAGTATGAGCGCAGCAGAAACACTGGTGGCCAACAATAAAAAACGATGAGAAGCAATCATAATGTATTCCTAGAATAAAAATTTAATAATAAATGAATGAAACCTATTACAGACAACCACTCATGTTTCGAAGCTTAGCAGATAAACCTTACCCGTTCGAGACGCTATGTTTAATGGGTCGTAAGCTAACTAATTTATAGACAAAAAATGCTATATAGTTGATTCAGTTTAAAAGTGAGTCAAGGCAACCGAGTGCAGATGTCTATGTGGTACTTCAAGCAGAGGTTGACGCTGTCACTCTTTTATAGAGAATTAACTATAGATTAACCGAATATCCCTAACTGCTTACAGAGCTCACTATCCAAATGAACTCGTATAGACTCACCAACTGCCAAATCACTTAATTCAAAACCTGCAACTGACCAGCGTATCAAACGTAAGCAAGGCAGCCCCACATGCGCAGTCATGCGTCTTACTTGGCGATTTTTACCTTCATAAATAGTAAGCATCAGCCATGAATCTGGCACACTTTTACGCTCACGTATCGGTGGGTCACGTTGCCAGAGCGGCATTGGTAACTCATCTTCACTGACATGTTTAATCTCAGCAGGCAGGGTTTTGCCATCTTTGAGAATCACGCCTTTTTGGAGCTTACTAAGCTGCTCAGGTGTAGGGATGCCTTCAACTTGTACTAAGTACGTCTTGCCTTGTTTGCGACCAACATTGGCTTTGGGTGGATGGGTAATTGCTTTGTTAACTCGACCATCATCAGTCAGAATCAGTAAGCCTTCTGAGGTCGCATCAAGTCTGCCAGCCACCCGCAATGATTTGTCCGTAAAGTATTCCGATAGCGTGGTGTGGTTGTTATTACTGTCATCTCTGAACTGACTTTGCACGCCATAAGGCTTATTGAATAGTACGAGACTAGAGGTCGACATAAACAGCTATTTCCTAAATATAAATGAGTCAGTATTACTTACTATCTAAATGATGATACACCTTAACATTCAAAATAAAAATGAGCACACATTCTGGATATACTGCGTCCTGCTACAAAAATAAGACGGTACGAGCTAAGGGCTTCCATTTCATCTATATTTTGATAGGTTTGTCATGTGTTTTTGAATACTATATGTTTTTCTAATTAAGATAAGCGTCTATTATAAAGTGTTTTTCTATTGTTCACAGAGCCACTCATATTTTTTGCTGAGATGAATACAGAGCGTAGGCTGTATGACGGCACCCAGAAAAGGGCTCTACAATACAATCGTTCCAATATAACTTGGATATAATGTTAAAGATCATAAAAAACACCTCAACGTCCTAAGACGGTTGAGGTGTTTTATTTACTAAGACTTAAACTTGCTTAATCGCTCTTGGATATAAACCCCAACAGCGACTAAGCTTAACTGTCTAAGTGCAATCGCTTAAAATTACAGCGATGCAAGTGTTTCGTTAAACAAAGCACTTGGACGCATGGCTTTCTTAGCCAATTCTTCATCGGCATAGTAGTAGCCTTTGATGTCTACAGGCTTACCTTGAGCTTGGTTAAGCTCTTTAACGATAGCATCTTCGCTGTCTTTAAGCTTTTGCGCAAATGGTATGAATTGTGCTTTTAGCTCGCTATCTTGATCTTGTGCTGCCAGCTCTTCAGCCCAGTACATGGCCAGATAGAAGTGACTACCGCGGTTGTCTAACTCACCTGTTTTACGTGATGGTGATTTGTCATTCAACAGCAGTTTTTCTGTCGCTGTATCTAGTGTGTCAGCCAATATTTTGGCTTTAGCATTGTTATCGTTCTCGGCTAAATGCTCCAAAGATACGGTCAAGGCTAAGAACTCACCCAATGAATCCCAACGTAAATGGTTTTCTTCTACGAGCTGCTCAACGTGTTTCGGAGCTGAACCACCTGCACCTGTTTCGAACAGACCACCACCTTTCATTAGTGGTACGACTGATAGCATCTTGGCACTGGTGCCTAGCTCTAGAATTGGGAACAGGTCAGTTAGATAATCACGCAAGATGTTACCAGTGGCAGAGATCGTATCTAGACCACGAGCAACGCGCTCTAGGGTATAACGCATGGCACGAACTTGTGACATGATCTCAATGTGTAGACCTGTAGTGTCATGATCTTTCAAGTATGTCTGAACTTTTTTGATCAGCTCATTCTCATGTGGACGATATGGGTCTAACCAGAAGATAACAGGCGTGTCTGATTCGCGCGCACGGCGAACAGCCAGTTTCACCCAATCTTGGATAGGGTCGTCTTTAACCTGACACATGCGCCAGATATCGCCTTTTTCAACACGTTTTTCGAGCAGTACTTCATCAGTATCTACGTCAACAATACGTGCGATACCAGCATTGCTCGATTCAAAAGTCTTGTCGTGTGAGCCGTACTCTTCTGCTTTTTGTGCCATCAAGCCAACGTTAGGGACAGTACCCATCGTCGTTGGATCAAAGTTACCATGCCATTTGCAGAAATTGATCATTTCTTGATAAATACGGGCAAAGGTAGATTCAGGCATAACGGCTTTGCAATCATATAGTTTGCCATCGGCGCCCCACATTTTACCGCCATTACGAATCATGGCAGGCATTGATGCATCTACGATAATGTCGCTTGGTGAATGGAAGTTGGTGATACCTTTTGAAGAATCAACCATGGCCAGACGTGGGCGATGCTCTTGGCAAGCATGCAAGTCTTGTTCAATCTCTTCACGCTTTGAGGCTGGCAAAGTTGCAATTTTGTCG
Organism: Psychrobacter fjordensis; assembly: GCF_904845995.1. Taxonomy (NCBI): domain Bacteria; kingdom Pseudomonadati; phylum Pseudomonadota; class Gammaproteobacteria; order Moraxellales; family Moraxellaceae; genus Psychrobacter; species Psychrobacter fjordensis. The sequence goes on along the minus strand of NZ_CAJGYP010000001.1, from coordinate 580,025 downwards.
AACAAATCAGCCATGCCGTTGTTGACGTTAATGCCTAGCTCGTCAAACGTAGCGCCATGTTTTGCAAAGGCTTCTTTGTAGTAGATACGAACCGCGTGACCAAATACGATAGGGTGTGACACCTTCATCATAGTGGCTTTTACGTGTAATGAGAACAGAATACCGGCTTCGCGGCAATCTTCCATTTCACGCTCATAAAAGTCTAGCAATGACTGTTTGCTCATGACCATTAAATCAATTACTTCTTTATCAAGCAAAGCAATCTTAGGTTTCAAGATTTTATTGGTGCCGTCATCAAGTAACAACTCCATACGTACGGTACGAGCTTTATCTAAAGTGATAGATTGCTCGCCATCATAGAAGTCACCGCCATGCATGTGTGACACGTGCGTGCTTGACCACTGTTTCCACTCACCCATAGAATGCGGATGCTTGCGAGCATAGTTCTTGACGGCTTTAGGGGCGCGGCGATCTGAGTTACCTTCACGTAATACAGGGTTGACCGAGCTACCTAAGCTTTTACCATAACGGCGACGCAGTTCTATTTCTTCGTCAGTCTGTGGGTCTTCTGGGAAATTAGGTAGCGCAAAGCCTTTGCTTTGCAACTCTTTGATACAGGCTTTAAGCTGCTGTACAGAAGCACTGATGTTTGGCAGTTTAATGATATTGGTGTTTGGATCTTGTGTCAGACGACCAAGCTCAGCCAAATTGTTTGGTACGCGTTGCTCTTCTGTCAAATATTCTGGGAATTCAGCCAATACTCGCGCTGCAACAGAGATATCAGTTGTCTCAACAGCAATCCCTGCCGTTTTAGTAAACGCTTCGACAATAGGTAAGAATGAAAGGGTTGCTAGAGCAGGCGCCTCATCAGTTTTTGTATAAATAATTTTTGACATTGTAATCGGGTATCCCTTTAGTTGTCGTTAAAAATAATACGTACACATAAATTCGAATATCGTTGGATCATACTATGCAATAACGAATTATGTGGTTAGATCAAGTACATCATCTGTAGTCTCAGAAATGTTGGAGACCATTTAAATTTTTCTTTTACGCACGGCTATTAGCGTTCATCAAACAGGCTTATTAAAACAGTACGGTGCTTTGATTGTCTGTCTGAAACGGCCTGAAGGGTGAACTGCTGACTTCATATTATAGTTAATCCACTATAAATCGGCTATGATGTCAATCTTGTATAATGAACTAAGTATACTGTTTTCGCTCATATCCTATGTATCTGAATTATATTAAGCTAATAACAACCTTATTCTACCAGTCATCAGCTTCGATATCATCTTTTCCATGCAACTACTGTCTTTTCATTGGCTTTTATATTGAGATGGAGAATAGGATATAAGCATCATTATAAAACATAGCCACCTCTATTATAGTAGGTGGTTTTTTATTGCATATAGATGAAATTTTGCAAATTGTGACAGCAAACTATCAAAAATTTGCTAGGCTAGGTCACTAATCAATCGGTTATCGATAAATATATAGCGACTATAATAATGACAAACAGTATGAGTTTAGAATACGCGCTGATTAATGATACCAGTTGGCAGAGCCAAGCAGACTGGCAGACACCAGATACGCCTTTTATGTCGTTTGCCTTTTGGCAAGCGCTAGCAGACACGGGTGCGATAGGTGAGCAGGCAGGTTGGTTGCCAATATTTATTTTGGTGCACCGTGTCGCCAATTATGCTGATAGCGGCGACAGCAATGGCAATGCAATAGACGGTATAGAAGGACATGCATTACATCCTGTTGCGGTATTACCCGTATTCATAAAGGGTCATCATCGCGGTGAGTTTGTGTTTGATCATGCATGGGCAGAAGCCTATGCACGCTATGGCATTGATTATTATCCGCGATTGGTCAGCAGCGTTCCTTATACACCGATTACAGGTCAGCGCTTGTGGTTGGCCACAGGTGAAACCTTAAACGAAGATATTATAAAAACAGCTATCGCAGGTGTTGATGATATTGCTCAACAAGTAGGTGCATCTAGCTGGCATGGACTGTTTGTCACGCCTGAGCTTGCCTCTGTCGCGACCGCAGCGCTGCCGACAGATATCGATATAGAACAGGCGTTAGCAGCCCAAGATAATGGCTTAGAGCCAACCGAAATTGAGATGCCCATATTGGAGCGTCAAGGCTGTCAGTTCTTGTGGCAAAATAAAGACTTGCTGCAAGACAATCAGCCATTCGCAGATTTTGATGCATTTCTAATGACGCTAAAAGCCAAAAAACGTAAAACGATCCGTGCTGAGCGTCGCAAAGTTGCTGAGCAAAATATAAGCTGTCAGCGTAAGTGTGGGGCGGATATTACCGATGTCGATTGGAAAGCGTTTTATCATTGTTATGTGATGACGTATGCAGTGCGTGGTCAACAGCCTTATTTGACGATAGATTTTTTTATGGCATTAGCACAGAGCATGTCTGAGCATTTGATGCTCGCCCAAGCATTAAATGATAATGGCGAAATCATTGCTAGCAGTCTGTTCTTGTACGATAATGCTGATAGCGACAATGGTGATGTTGATGAGAATGCGACCTTATATGGGCGCTATTGGGGGGCGCTGGGCGAGTACGACAGTTTGCACTTTGAGCTGTGTTACTATCAGGGTATCGAGTTTGCCATTGAGCAAGGTCTGACGTATTTTGATCCAGGTACGCAAGGGGAGCATAAACTTATTCGTGGTTTTATCCCAACCACGACGCACTCGCTGCACCGCATCTATGATCCACGTTTTGTACCCGCGATTGCAGATTTTTGCCACAAAGACCGTGAGCATATGGCGCATTATCGTCAGCAGGCATTTGAGGCTTTGCCGTTTAATGCGGACAATATGCCAGATTTTGATATAAATAATTAGCATCAGCCCTTCTTATTCACTACTTCACAATTAGCCGTTAATTATGTCCAGTACTCAAACGTCTTATTTTAGCAACCTGTCACCTCCTAGTGAGCTACTACCGTGGCTCAATGCTAAAGGCTCTCTCACTGCCATGTTGGAAGTAAAAGCAGAGCAGCCTTTGCGTGTAGAGCGCAGTTTTGAGGGTTATCGGCAGCTGTCTCTGATACAAAAGCAGCAATTGGGTCTGCAAGGGTCAGCGCTTAATCGTCCGATGTTGGCTTGGGTGCGTGAGGTGCAGCTTTATGGTGATGATGAATTACCATGGGTACAAGCACAAAGTATCTTTCCGCTATCCAGTCTAAAAGGCCGCGCACGCCGTCTACAACAGCTCAAAGGCACACCCATCGGTTATGTGCTATTCAAGCGCAGCCGAACACTACCTAATCAGCGATTTATTGAGCAAACGGCCACAGGTTGGCAACGGCAAACCCGTTACGATTGGTATGGTCGTACGTTAATGATCAGTGAAACGTTCCTGCCGACGTTCTTATAATCACTTCACTATAATAGTCACTCCACTATAAAAGTATTACTGCGTTAGCCTCGCTTGAGGTATTTAATATACATCTACACTCGGCTGCCTTGTACTACTTTTAAATTGAATCAACTATATCTAGCCATGGTTAAAAATATTTTATGCTTATATACGTGTAAAACGGCCTGTTGCCAGGAATTCAAAGCAGGTAAATCCTTTATTTTATTGGCTATTTATCTGTGTTATATGGTCATTTAATTCCCTCATCTTAAGGTGAGGTTTTTTTGCGTTCGCAGCACAAATTTTCATGTTACACTTAATCTTTAGCGATGATATCGGTGCATACGTGTATCAAATTTATTGCCGAATTGGACAACTTCATGGCGGGCCACTCGCCTGCATTTATTCTTATTTTAATCTCTGCTAATAGACCCCATTCACAATAATGGTCATACCATAAAACAGATTGCCGAAAAACAATAGATTGCTGAAAAAAAGTGCAGAGGTATCACGCGTACTTCTAGCGACGTTGACGCAGTAGTTGTTTTATTGTGGGCAGGCTATAAGCTTCTTTTAAATGACATTTTTTCAATGACAGTCACTACTTAGGACATTAAATATGTTTAAAAATATCTCTCTTCAAAGTTTTGATCCAGTACTTGCTGAAGCGATGGCCGCAGAAAGCGTTCGTCAAGAAAACCACATCGAGCTTATTGCTTCTGAAAACTACTGCTCACAAGCAGTGATGGAAGCGCAAGGTACTGACCTAACCAACAAATACGCTGAAGGCTATCCTGGTAAGCGTTATTACGGTGGTTGTGAGCATGTGGACGTTGTAGAGCAATTGGCTATTGACCGTGCTAAAGAGTTGTTCGGTGCAGAGTATGTGAACGTTCAGCCACATTCTGGTAGCCAAGCAAACTCAGCGGTATTTTTAGCATTGCTAGAAGCCAATGACACAGTATTGGGCATGAGCCTAGATGCTGGTGGTCACTTGACTCATGGCGCACACATCAACTTTTCAGGTCTGAACTACAATGCCGTACAGTACGGATTAGTAGATGGCACTGGTCTTATTGATTATGACCAAGTAGATGCTCTAGCACGTGAGCACAAGCCTAAAATGATTATTGCTGGTTTTTCAGCTTACTCGCAAGTAGTCGATTGGCAGCGTTTCCGTGACATCGCGGACGAAGTAGGTGCTTATCTGTTAGTTGATATGGCTCATGTTGCAGGCCTAGTTGCTGGCGGTGTTTATCCAAACCCAGTACCTTTCGCTGATGTGGTTACGACTACCACGCACAAAACCCTACGTGGCCCACGCTCAGGTATGATTTTGTCTCGTGATGAAGTACTTGCTAAGAAACTAAACTCTGCTGTATTCCCGGGCAACCAAGGTGGCCCATTGATGCATGTTATCGCTGCTAAAGCGGTTTGCTTTAAAGAAGCATTAGAAGCCAACTTCTCTACTTATCAGCAGCAAGTGGTTAAAAATGCTAAAGCGATGGCAAAAGTCGTTCAAGATCGCGGCTACGAAGTCATCTCTGGCGGTACTGAAAACCATCTAATGCTGATCAGCCTCGTTAAGCAAGAAATGACGGGTAAAGAAGCGGACAAATGGCTTGGTGAAGCTCACATCACTGTGAACAAAAACGCTGTACCAAACGATCCAAAATCTCCATTCGTAACGTCTGGTATCCGTATCGGTACACCAGCCATTACTACTCGCGGCTTCAACGAAGCACAAGCGGGCGAGTTGGCAGGTTGGATTTGTGACGTACTAGACAGCCGTGGTGACGAAGCGGTTGCTACTGAAGTACGCGGTAAAGTAGAAGCGATCTGTGCAGAATTACCAGTTTACGAAAAAAACCAGTAAGCTCAAATCTATACTGATTTAGCCAGCTCTGATTCAGAGTTGTACAATAAAAAACCGCTTAGCTTTTGCTAGGCGGTTTTTCTTTTTTAATAAAAGGATAATTCAATGACGCTACGTATTCATGATCTATACCATGTTAATTTTGAAGAACTCAGCTATATTCAACAGTGGGCAGATAATCAAGGTCATAGCATTGCTGTCACTCGTTTCTACGAGAATGATTCATTGCCTTCTCAAGACAGTTTTGATTGGTTGGTTATTATGGGCGGGCCAATGAGCATTCATGATGAAACTGACTTTCAATGGCTAGCGGATGAGAAGGCCTTCATTCAGCAAAGTATCAAAGAAGGAAAAACAGTAGTTGGTGTTTGCTTAGGGGCGCAGTTAATAGCCGATAGTTTGGGGGCAAAAGTTGCTCCATCAGGTATAAAAGAGGTTGGTTGGATGCCCATTCAATTAACCAAAAAAGGCTTAGAGCATCAGCTACTAAAAGATTTGCCAAAGCACGAATTTACAGTGTTTCATTGGCATGGCGATGGTTTTGAGTGTCCTCAAGGTGCGACTGCAATTGCAAAATCAAAGGCTTGGGACAATCAAGGTTTTATCTATCAAACGCCAAAACATAAAGAGTTAGGTACGTGGGTGCTTGGTTGGCAATGTCATTTTGAAGTGACTAAAAATAGTATGGTGGATATGGTGATGCATGGGCAGGATTATATACAAGACGCCATGACTGACTATCCTCACACAGTTCAAGCGGGTGATGAAATCCTAGAGCTAGGGGACACGTATATTGCAGATAACAATGCATGGCTTTCTACAATGCTGGATAACCTAGTGAAATATGGTTAAGGGTTTGTAGACGATAAAAGTCCGGTATAAATGAAAGGACTAAAATTTTAGAAAAGTAGAGCATGTAACGCAAACCTGTGTTGATATTGTCATTTCGCCCTTTTAATGATATTTAGGTCTGTTGTTTATACTAAGGATATCTACCGACATTTATCGATAATATAGTGAGTTTGATTGACTCTGGTTGTCAGCTTTAAAGAGCTAAGTTGATGTTTAATTGAGAAAAATATGCAAATGTTTTTGTTTATATAAAATTATTAGTATATAGTCGACATTGAACATTTAGTAATAATACTGATACAAAGTATAATAAATAATTACACTTTGTATCAGTATCGCTGTAAATGATTATATAAATATTATTTTCACTAAAGGAATTTATATGAAAAAACAATATTTAGTCGCAACGATCCTATTACTTAGTACTACTATTGCGCAAGCAGAAGAACAATCAGGTTTAGCAGCATTTGGTGCTGGCCTCGATGGCTTTATGGCCAATATATTTGGCTGGTTCGTCGATCTTATTTTCTTTTCAGTACCTCTTGGTGAAGTAAGCTTTCCACTAATTGTAGGTTGGTTATTAGTTGCCGCATTAGTCTTTACCTTTTATTTTGGTTTTATTCAATTTCGTCATATAGGCCTGTCTTTAGATATTGTCAGAGGCAAATATACTGATCCAAACCCTGCTGTCAAAGAAGAAGGCGAGGTTAGCCATTTTCAAGCACTAGCCACTGCTTTGTCAGGTACGGTTGGTCTTGGTAATATTGCTGGTGTCGGTGCAGCACTCGCTATTGGTGGACCTGGTGCTACCTTTTGGATGATTATGGTTGGTCTGTTCGGTATGGCGACCAAGTTTGTAGAGTGTACGTTAGGTGTTAAATACCGTACGATCCTGCCTTCTGGTGCCGTATCAGGTGGACCTATGTATTACTTGAGCCGCGGTATGGCTGAACGTGGTATGGGTGGATTTGGTAAGGTGTTAGCCGTTGGTTTTGCCCTTATGTGTATATTGGCGACCTTTGGTGCTGGTAACATGTTTCAGGGTAACCAAGCCTTTGCAGTCATGAGCTCTACTTTTAGCATTCCAACGGATTACAGTATATTCTTTGGTATTGGCTTAGCGTTTTTAGTCGGTATGGTTATCATTGGCGGTATGCCGCGCATTGCAACCGTTACCGAAAAAGTCGTACCCTTTATGGCTTTATTGTATATCACGATGAGTGTCATCGTACTGGTTGCAAACTTTAATCATATCGGCGCTGCATTTGGCGAGATTTTCACGGGTGCCTTCACTGGTGCTGGCGTGGCTGGTGGCTTTATTGGTGCGTTAATTCAAGGTTTAAAACGTGCGACTTTCTCTAACGAGGCGGGTGTTGGTTCAGCTGCTATTGCTCACTCAGCGGTAAAAACCAAAGAGCCTGCTACTGAAGGTTTAGTCGCGCTGTTAGAGCCTTTCATTGATACGGTTGTTATCTGTACTATGACGGCGCTCGTTATTACTATCTCTGGGGTGAACACTGTCGCAAACTTGCAAACCCAAGCGCTTACTGGTGTGGATCTAACCCGTGCTGCCTTTATGGAAACGGCGCCTATCTTCCAGTATTTCCTAGCTGTCGCGGTATTATTGTTTGCTTTTTCAACGATGATCTCATGGTCATACTATGGTCTAAAAGCTTGGACTTATCTCTTTGGTGAAGGTAAAGGCGGCGAGATGATATACAAACTTATCTTCTTAGTTTTCGTTGTTATCGGTACCATCGTACAGTTTAGCTTTGTTATCGACTTCTCAGATGCGGCTCTGTTCGCTATGGCGATCTTTAACATCATCGGTCTATACTTCTTGATGCCAATTGTGAAAAGAGAGGTTAATTCTTTCATAGCTCGTGTGAAAAGTGGTGAAATTAAAAAGTATAAATAATGGGTTCGATTGAACACTCTATTATTACTCGATAATTAAAAAAGCCTGCCAAGATTAGTCTTGGCGGGCTTTTTGATGTCTGGCATTCGTTATTTTCTAGATAGTTATTAAACTCTAGATAGAAGCGATCTATAGAGAGTTACCCGTTTACGAAAAAAATCAGTAAGCTTAACTCTGTACTGATTTAGACGGCGCTGATTAAGAGTTGGTCAAAAGAAAAATCGCTTAGCTTGTGCTAGGTGGTTTTTTTTGGTTGTCTCTTTAGATATCCCTACCATACGCTTGTATCTGCCAGTCTGGGCGAGACGGTGACACGAATTGATGCATCTCTATGCCTAAAGATTACCTTAATTTTCCTTATACTCAGCGTCACCCCAGCAATCTGGATTAAATGGAAATGAGATGAAATTACGGTCTACTCTTTCACGATATAAGTCTAAATCTGCTGGAGTAAAAGGCTCATCAAACCATTCATCCCAAAGTAACATTAGAAATCTATGGTGAGCATTTTCCGCATTTTTACAATGTCGTTCAGTCCAAACCCAGTTTTTATCGTGTGGTTCAGTCCAAGCGTTAAATTCTTTCGGAGCACCCTTGATATTGAAATCAATACCCGGTAATTGAGCACCCGAAACTATTAATTTTTTCGTTAGGACATATCTTAAACTTTCCTTAAATAGCTTCTTGTGTTGCTTTGAACTCCACATGTTGCTATTAAGATTAATATTAAAGCTGTACTTTAACTCTTCAGGTAAGAATTTTGGTTTATTGCCTATCCATCGCCTTATAGCATAGCGGGCATCTGACTCACAACTAAAATCTAACCTCTTAAATTCTTCTTCTTCACGGTAGTGTTCGATTACATCTTGTAAAAACCTTGAATCAAGTAGGTCCCCTATATGTTCTGGAGAGACATCTATCATATTTTCTCCCAATTAATTTTGCATAAATTACAGTATGTGTAGACTGGGTTTTTAACCCAGAACTTTAACTTTATAATATATAAAATCTGGATTAAAGCCACAGCTTACTTGAACTCTAGCTCCATACGCTCCCTTTGGAAAGTATAAGCAGTAAGTCTATTGGAACATCATCAAAATAATTACTCTCTAACACATGGCTGCCATCCAATATATCCAAAAACATATCGTATAGCCAAGTTTCAGCATCATCGATGGCTTGGTTATATATTTTAGAGCCTATCAAGTCCATCACGAAATCGAATAAGAACTTGGCAGGCAAATTATTGATATATGAATCAAACTCTCCGCTCATATAATCTCTTAAGTCATCTAATAATACTTCTTAATCTTCTTCCAATAATTTGATAAGTTTATTTGGAATTTTATGACTCTCACAACACCACGTAACAGTCTAATTTAAGCCAAGCAAACCATTATAGGAAGTCTTAATAGACAACAAAAAGGCTGGGTTACGATAACGCAGCCCAGCCTAGCCTTTTTTAAATCAGTTCATTTTAATTTTAAATCTAAAATCACATAAACGGCAATTTAGTAAATATCTGCAATACCGTCGCATTAACGATATCGACAAAGAAAGCACCAACCATTGGTACAATCAAAAATGCCTTAGGCGACGGTAGATAACGATCCGTAACTGCCTGCATGTTGGCAATTGCCGTTGGCGTTGCACCCATACCAAAACCGCAATGACCTGCCGATAGCACCGCAGCATCATAGTTTTTGCCCATCACTTTAAAGGTGACAAAGTAAACGTATAGAATCATCACAAACGTCTGTACCAGCAATATAATCAGTACAGGGCCTGCCAAATCTGTTAATTCCCATAGCTTCAATGACAGCAACGCCATGGCTAAGAATAGGCTCAATGACGCATTACCAATCACATCAATCGCGCGGTCAAACATATCAAAGTTAAAAATCATCGTTAATGAATTACGAAGAATCACACCGCCTGCTAGTGCCCATACAAAGGTAGGTAGCTCAAATGAAGTACCTTCGGCAACGATGGTCATCAAATCAGCAAATGCTAGAGCACCAGCAAATAGTGCTAAAGTTTCGATGGTCGATGATGCGGTAATCAGGCGAATGTTATCGGGTTTTTCAAACATCTCCTGATTATCGCCAGCTTCTTTTTCACTGTGCTTGGTACTGTATAACGACTGTGCACCTGCCACTTTTTCAACATCACTTGGGTTAGCATTAGCGGGTGCGGGTTTTAGACCAAGTTTATTGATCAATCGACGCGCAACAGGACCACCAACGATACCACCTGCTACCAAGCCATACGTGGCAACAGCAATGCCGAGGGTAGTTGCGCCAACCACACCATACTCTTGCTCTAATACAGCGCCCCATGCGCCTGCCGTACCGTGACCACCCGTAAGTGCGATAGAGCCTGTGACGAGTCCGAGCAATGGATCCAGCCCTAAAGCGCTTGCCATTGTCACGCCAACCACGTCTTGCAATATAATAAATACCGACACTACAATGGTGAAAATCAGTAACGGTGTACCACCTGCTTTCAATCGACCAAAATCAGCACTCAGACCGATAGAGGCAAAGAACATCAGCATGGTGGCCGTTTGTAACCCTTGATGAAAATTAAAACTGTAGCCCCAAATAAAGTTAAGAGCATACACAATGACCGCAGCAATCAAACCACCTGCTACTGGTTCTGGAATATTAAAATCTTCTAAAAACTTGACTTTTTTGACCAAAAATCGTCCAAGCAATAGTACCAAGGTGGCAAAGATTAGGGTGTAATAGCCATTTAAAGTAATTTCCATAGGTTAATCCTTTCTATAAAACTAAATTAACCTGAATTTGGGATAAATATGGCTTTATCTCGAATTCAGGCTTGTTTGATGATTTATCGGCTAGGCGTCATCCGTAGACGGCATGATCACCCACAATTGCGGCTTGCCAAAATCTGTGTAGGCATCTTCTATGATGCTTTTGAAGACATTAAAATCTTCCGTGTCTATTTTTTTCACCGATGTTAGATCTAACAGCAGGTGTGTCACGTCGCTATCTGTTAAGCAATCCCACGCACTATCCCAGTTGTGTGAAAAATAACTGGGAAAATCACAGGCATTGGCTAGATTTGTTAATAACGTGTTTTTATTTAGTACTTCGTCCGCTGCTATGGTAACAGCCTGTGTCGGGATGCTAGCACTTAGTGCTGTAGCGTTTTGGTTACTATTCTTGTCTATATAATGTATGGCTTGGCTCATATTATTTTACGTCCAGTCTGCGAAAGCTATCATAGTGGTCAACGGTTAAATAATAGACAGTTGGCGGATTGCCACCCGTGACGATACGTCTTGCACCGCGATGTGATATGCCAGGAGTCGGCACGGTATATTCACGATAGTAGCCTTTTGATTGTGTTGGTAGCTGTCCCTCACGATTATAAAACGTCGTACCATCTTTATTAGGGTAGGGAAATGGCCCGTCTTGCTTGATTAGCATGATGGTCTGATCTATTTGCGCATCACCCGTTACCACAGAGTCAGATACTGGATTTGAGTTGTCAGAGTACGTTTGAGGTATCGTTGTAGATTCTGCGCTACCAGCAAAGAAAGTAGATTGTAAATCATCAAAGAAGTAAAAGGCGACCGCGATAATGGCGATGAGACTGAATAGCGTAGACAGCGGGCTTTTTTTATTTTGATACTGGTTTCTAGTATTGCGACCAGTACTTTTTCGGCTAGCATTGTTATTATTAGAGTTGTTCTGCCTAGAATCGTTCTGATTAGCATTGTATGACGTACTTTTAGCGGTATCTGTATTTCCATTTTCTTGAAGACTGAGCGAAGCAGGGGATACTTCGGTTGCTCTCAACTGATTTTTATCATTACGTGCACTATTGAAGTAGACTCTCTGTCCGACCGTTATCGGCTGTGGTATTCGCGCTTTGCTAATATGAAAAAATACGTCTTCACTTTGATCGTCGACATCAATAAAGCCATAGCCTTTATCTGAATTCCAGTGTTTGATTTCACCACTTTGCATGAGCCTGCTTTCCTATCGCATGTTTGTGTTATGGTGCAAAATTACGATTGCGCCGCCTGTATAACCTATTCATCCCTAATAAAAAAACGCCAGCAATGGAGCTGACGTTTTTTGTGAATTATACTTTAAGTAAGCAGATAAGTGCTAGGTTGAGACGCTATCCGTTAAGCGCGCGTCTCACCGTGACCATACACGATCCATTTTTGTGAGGTCAGACCTTCTAAACCTACAGGACCACGAGCATGAATCTTGTCCGTTGAGATACCAATCTCGGCACCCAATCCATATTCAAAACCATCAGCAAAACGGCTGGAGGCATTAATCATGACGCTGGCAGAATCTACTTCACGAATAAAACGTTGCGACTTGGTATAGTTATCCGTAATGATGACATCAGTATGATGACTGCCATGGGTATTGATATGCTCAATCGCTTCATCAATGCCAGACACGACCTTTACCGCTAGGATAGGGGCTAGGTATTCGGTATCCCAATCTTCAGCAGTGGCAGCTGATAGATGGCCTTTGAGCGTAGCATTGTCGTTTAAGATGGCTTGTGACTTGTCATCAAGGCGCAGTTGCATGGCATCGTCAGCAGCGATGATAGCTTCAGCAATTTTTGGTAATAGCTCATCGGCGACTGATTCATCGACCAGTAGTGTCTCCATGGTATTACATGTACCGTAGCGATGCGTTTTTGCATTGACACTGACTTTGACAGCGATGTCGGCATCTGCATCACTGTCAATAAAGGTGTGGCAGTTGCCATCTAAATGCTTAATCACAGGCACACGGGCATCACGGCTGATACGTTCAATCAGACCTTTGCCGCCACGTGGTACGATAACGTCGACATAGTCAGTCATAGTGATGAGCTCACCGACAGCGGCGCGGTCAGTGGTTTGTAGTACTTGCACGCTATGTCCAGATAGATTGACCTTCTCTAGACCTTCTAAGATACATTTGGCAATCGCTTGGTTGGATTCAAAAGCTTCAGAGCCACCACGTAGAATAATGGCATTGCCTGACTTTAATGCCAGTGAAGCCGCTTCTAATGTTACGTTAGGACGAGACTCATAAATCATACCGACCACACCAAGTGGTACACGCATTTTACCCAAATGAATCCCTGATGGCTGATAGGTCATATCAGTGACTTCACCGATAGGGTCTGGCAACGATGCCACGTCTTTTAGACCTTGTAGCATGCCATCAAAGCGCGCATCATTTAGCTCCAGACGATCAAGCAATGCGGCATCCAAATCGTTGTTTCGACCATTGTCCATATCGATCTTATTGGCCGCTAAAATATCTGGCTTGGCGGCTTTTAATACATCATGAATGGCCATGAGGGCAGCGTTCTTATCACCAGTATTGGCAGCAGCGAGGGCGCGTGAGGCTGCGCGTGCGTGCTTGCCAACAGATTGCATGTATGCGGTAATGTCTGTGGTATTCGATTGACTCATAAATTATTTTCCTTATAACTATAAATGTTTTAAACAGATGAAAGCGCCCAAAAAGGCGAAAGTTTGGCAAAAAGTGACATTTGAATGCTTATCCAGCATTATGCTATTTAACATAGAGCAGATGAGGTCGATAGTAAAGTTGATTTTGTGAACAGCGCCCGTTTTATAAAGCGTTTATGAGCACTGTCTTGATGCTCTTCTTATTTTATTCACATACATTTTTAACATGGCTACTGTTAAAGGTTGGTTAAAAATCAAATACATCGTTACATGGTTTTAACAGAACTGCGTTGTAAGTACTAAGGTAGCGACGATCGATCGTCAGTATAGTAAGTGCTAAGACTGGTATTTTTAAGAATATCAATACAACGCTATTAATCAGATGATTTTTATTGATAGCTAAGCATTAACTATAACGAGCGGAGCATTATTATGGCTACTACAAATGATACTATCGAAAAAAATGGAATGGCTAAAAACTGGTTAACAATAGGGTTAGTGGCAGCTGCACTGACGTTGAGTGCCTGTGGTAAAAAAGATGAGGCCCCTATGGAAACTGAGCCGGCGGCTGATGCACAGACGGCAGTAGAGGAAGATGCGGCTAGTGCAGGTAACGGCGATGATATTGCAGTTGCTAGCGCCGATGATGGCATGGCAGTGGGCGATAATGACGATGTAGCGGTAGCAACTGCCGATGATACAGAGATGTTAGACGGTACTGAAAGTGAAGAGCATGTTTCGACGTACTAATTTTTAACGTGCTAAGTTTTGGTATGCTAGGTTTTGACGTGTTAAGTTTTGACATATTGATTTTTGACATATTAAGCAGCTATCACTTATCCACATTAGATATTGAAAGTGGGTAAACAGATAAAACAACGCCTAGTACGTGAAAGTGATAAAATAAGGCTCAGCACTGCAAATGCAGTCTGAGCTTTTTTATGTCAGCTATTCAGTGGTTTATAAATGCTGAGTGGCAGATTGCTTAAACGCAGGATTTGCCTTTTTACTGTGTAATAAGAGACAATGTGTCACTTTTTCTCTTTGTATGACGAGTTATAAGCGTATCACGACCTTATTAGGGTTGATACTTATACTCCATACCACGATTTTTTATGTATTTTCATTCATATTTATTGGAAGTCTGCTGAACCATGCTTGATATTGAAAAAAATCCGACTCGGCCTATCGCCTTAGATTTACAAGACATCCATAAAAGCTATGGCTCATTGGCAGTGCTAAAAGGGGTATCCCTTACCGCATATGATGGTGATGTTATCTCAATTTTGGGCTCATCTGGCTCAGGTAAATCCACCTTATTGCGCTGCATTAACTTGCTCGAAAAGCCCAATCAAGGTCGTATCATCATTGGTAACGATGAACTCATGCTAAAGCCTGCCAAATCAGGTGAGTTGCAGGCGGCAGAAATCAAGCAATTAGAACGCTTGCGCGCGCGTGTTGGCTTTGTTTTTCAGAACTTTAACTTGTGGCCACACAAAACGATTTTGCAAAACATCATCGAAGGGCCAACGCAGGTCTTGAAAATCAAAAAAGACCAAGCCATTAGCGATGCTGAAAAACTGCTAGATAAAGTAGGTCTACTTGATAAGAAAGATGCTTATCCAGCGAACTTGTCTGGTGGTCAGCGTCAGCGTGTGGCTATCGCACGTGCATTGGCTATGCAGCCGCAAGTGCTCCTGTTCGATGAGCCAACCTCTGCTCTAGATCCTGAACTGGTCAATGAAGTACTCGCTGTGATGCGTGAGCTAGCAGAAGAAGGCCGCACGATGCTTATCGTCACGCATGAGATGCGCTTTGCCCGTGAAGTATCAAGCAAAGTAGTATTCTTACATCAAGGTGTGATTGAAGAGATTGGCACCCCTGAGCAGGTCTTTGACAACCCAACCTCTGAGCGTGTTAAAGACTTTATGGCGTCACATCGTCAGAACTAAGTATTTATCAAAGCTAAATATTTATCAAAGCTAAGTATCTAATAGTCATTGTCTCAAACAGCTCTCGCAAGCTCTGATTCTCTACTCAAAATAATAGGATGGTAAGGCTCTTACCATCCTATTGTCGTTTTAAATAGAAAATTACGGATTAGTAAGTATCGTTGACTGTTTATTACTCGTTAATGACAGTCGGTATGCAAAACGTTTGTTTTTGATATTTTACTCAGGTATTATCAAAAGGCTTACGGGTGGTCATCTATGACGGCTACTTGTTTATTTTGCTGTCTATATTGCTTGTCTGACAGGGACGTCAGAGAACAAAATATCAGAACCCTACATTAAAAACCCATCAGAATTTAAGGAATGTATGATGTCGAATTCTCGCCTATTGTGGTCGTCGATGACCGTTACTGCAGCATTGATGTTGAGCGCTTGTGGTCAATCTTCTAATGAAGCCGCCGATAGCAATGCTGATGCCCCTGCAGCAGAAACGGCTGGCAAGACCATTCGTATCGCTACCGAAGGTGCTTATCCTCCTTTTAACTATACCAATGCTGACGGTACTTTGGCAGGTTACGATATTGACGTCGCCAATGCCTTATGTGATCAGATGCAAGTTAAATGTGAAATCGTGGCTCAAGATTGGGACGGTATTATTCCAGGTCTATTGGCACAGAAATACGATGCCGTAATCGCAGGTATGTCGATTACCCCTGAACGTCAAGAGAAAGTAGACTTCAGCGAGCCTTACTTTGCCAACACGATGGTATGGTTGACGGATAGCACTGGTGGTTTTGACCCTATGTCGATCAAAGACTTGACCCTTGGTGGTCAACGTTCGACCACGCCTGGCGCTTATCTACAAGATAACTATGAAGGTAAAGACGGTAATACCGTGCAGTTGTATGACAACTATGACAATGCTTACTTGGATCTGAAATCTGGTCGTAGTGATGCCGTATTGGCTGAAAAAGTTTCTGCTAAATCATGGTTAGCGGATAATACTGAAGGCTTCGGTATCGTTGGCGATGAAATTGATAACAATGACAATATTGCTATTGCTGTCCGTAAAGGTGATGCACTCAAAGCTGATTTTGACAAAGCCTTAAGTGAAATCCGTAGCAACGGTGAGCTGGCTCGTCTTGAGCAGGCGAACTTTGGTCAATAAGCTGTAATAAATGAGCTTTCATACATCAGTCATGAGTGACTACCGGCTAGTAACTATATTAAGGAACAACGAGAATGACAAATTCAATGACATCATCAATGGGTAAAAAAGCATTATGGCTTGCCCCGCTAAGCGCTGCAATGCTTCTGTTGGCAGGTTGTAATAATAGTTCAGCACCAGCAGAAAGCGCTGAAGCTGATACAGCTAGCGATGCGCCTTTAAACATTAAAATTGCGACAGAGTCGAGCTATAAGCCATTTAGCTATACCGATGCTGATGGCAAACTGATTGGCTATGAGATTGAGCTGGTCGATGCGTTATGTGCGCAAATGAAAGCTGAGTGTGAAGTTATTTCTCAAGATTGGGATGGTCTAATCCCTGGCCTAAATGCACAGAAATTTGATGCAATCATCGCTGGTATGTCGATCACCTCTGAGCGTAAAGAAGTCGTGGATTTCAGTGAGCCGTACTTTCATACCGGTATTATCTTGATTGGTAAAAAAGGCGATGATATCAGCGTTGCTGATCTAAACAATCAGCCTATTGCTGCGCAGCGTTCAACAGTCTCTTCACAGTATTTACAAGACGAACATACCGAAGCTGACATCAAGTTGTATGACACTCAAGACAATGCGTATTTGGATCTGACTTCAGGTCGTGTGCGCGCGATGATGTCTGACAAAGTCACTGGTAACGATTGGCTAAAAACCGAAGCTGGCAAAGACTATGAAGTAAAAGGTCAAGAAATCAGCACTGAAGAAGATGCTATGGGTATCGCGTTCCGTAAAGGTGATCCATTAGTGGCTAAATTCAATACTGCTTTGGCTGAGCTAAAAGACAACGGTACCTATGATCAGATCACCGGTAGCTATTTTGGTACTAGCTCAACGGCTGCCGCACAAAAAGCAGTAGCAACAACTGATAGTGTTGAAGAAGCGCCAGCTGATGCGATGGCTGCTGAAGAAAAGTAATTACTGAAGAAAAACAGTCGCAAGCGACTACTGATGTATCTCGCCGTTTATCACTATCTTTAGTTGATATAAGGGTGAGGTAACAGTACCGTGAACAGATAGCGATGAGCAATATTTCTATTAACGAACTCCAAGGATGATCATGAAAAACCATTTTGACCAACACAATGCAGTCACGAACGCATCAGTTATCAATGGTATAAAGGCACGACGATTTTCAGTGCCTTTAGTGACGATGGCTGCGCTTTTAACTTTGGCAGGCTGTAGTAATGGTCAAGATGATGCGAGTGATGATGCCACTCAAGTGACTGCTGAGGCAGAAACGACGGGTGAAGTGCTACGTATTGGGACTGAGGGTGCTTATGCGCCTTTTAACTATACCAATGCGGATGGCACTCTTGGCGGTTTTGATGTAGATATTGCCAATGCTCTCTGTGCCGATATGAAGATGACTTGTGAAATTACGGCGCAAGATTGGGACGGTATTATTCCCGGTCTAAAGGCAGGTAAATATGATGCGATTGTGGCGGCTATGTCAGTCACCCCTGAGCGTGAGCAACAAGTCAGCTTTACTGAGCCATACTTTAGCAATACGTTGGTTTTTTTGGCCAAAAAAGACAGCAGTTTTGATCCCAGCAATAGTAGTGATATCAATGCAAACTCTATCGCTGCTCAGCGCTCGACCATCTCTTCGCAGTGGTTTGAGAAGGCGTATCCAGACGCTGATATGAAGCTGTATGATACGCTCAGTAATGCGTTTTTGGATTTGGGTTCAAACCGTGTTGATGCAATGGTATCTGATAAATTGCCAGCACTAGAGTGGCTTGGTTCAACATCAGGCAGTCAGTATGGGCTCAAAGGTGAAGAGATTGATATCAATGATAACTTTGCAATCGCGGTTCGTCCAGGTGACGAGCTACAAGCAAAGATCAATCAGGCGTTGGCCAATATTAAAGCAAATGGCACGTATGATGATATTAATAACAAATATTTTGCGGTACCAGAGACTAGTGCTACAACAGCAACTGAGACTGATACGGTAGTAGAGCCTGCTGAGTAAGCTCAGTAACTTGTTAAGTAATTTGTTCAGTGACTCGCTAAATACTTTGTTGAGCACGTAGCCATAATCTGAATTAACAACCGTTTAAATGGTTATGTCTCATCAGCTGGTTTTTGATTTAATCAGTAAGAAGGGTATTGCCTTAATGGTAGTGCCCTTCTTTTTTTCTAAAAAATAGTTGGATATTCGCTATATTGACTGCTTGGTTTATAAAAACAGTCCTGATTTGACTCGTTTTTAAGAAGATAAGTGCCTATTTAGGCACTGCTTTTACATGTGAGTATTAACATAGCTTGCAGTGAATATGATAAAATCAGCCCTCATTTCTACCGCGTCAATTTTCGCAGTAATTTTCGTATCATTTTGACGTCAATATATGACACAAAATACCCATACCTAATTTGGTATAAAATACGATCATTAGCAGCGCTCAGCTATTGATGCTGATTCTTTTAACTCATATTTTGCAAATTGCTAATATAAAGAGACAGAGTGGATAATTGTGTTTGATTTACAAGGATTTGGCGCGCTACTACTGAGCGGCGCTACCGTCACCATCAAGCTTGCCGTTACCAGTTTAATTATTGGTATGGCTTTGGGCTTGCTTGGTGCGACCGCTAAGCTGTCTAATGTCTGGCTGCTACGTAAGCTTGCGACGGTATATACGGCAACCATGCGTGGTATCCCTGAGTTGCTATTGGTGCTGTTCATCTATTATGGCGGCTCGATACTGCTGATGACGATTCTCAAAAAATTCGGCTATAACGAATATGTTGAGATTAGTGCCTTTTGGGGTGGCGTCATGGCGCTATCGATTGCTTTTGGCGCTTATGCGACTGAAATCTTTCGCATGTCAATTCAAGAGATTCCCATCGGACAACGTGAAGCGGCGCAAGCGATTGGTATGCGTCCTTTTCAGACGTTTTATCGCATCACTTTGCCACAAGTTTGGCAAATTGCGTTGCCAGGATTGGGTAATTTGTTTTTGGTCTTACTCAAAGATACCGCATTGGTATCGGTTGTGGGTCTCAAAGACATTATGTACCAATCATCACGTGCCGCTCAATCAACGCAGCAGCCCTTTACTTTTTATATGGCCGCAGCGATTATTTATTTGGGTCTGACCATGTTGATTACTGGCTTTATGATGTGGCTTGAATGGCGCGCCAATCCAGCAGCACGCTATGCTAAAAAGCTGAGCCGTCAGTCCACTCATCGTCAATCGACCATAGGATAAGGGGAGAGATACTATGGATTGGAATTGGCAGGTCATTTTTGATAATATTCCTGAGTTATTAGAGGGCGCTGTGTTGACCGCACAGCTGGTCGTTGTCTCCGGTATTATCGGCCTATTTTTTGGTTTGGTTTTAGCACAGCTACGCTTGTCAAAGAGCTGGCTGGTGCAAATATTGCCATTCTCTTATATCTTCTTTTTCCGTGGTACGCCGCTATTGGTACAGATATTTTTGATTTATTATGGTCTGGGTCAATTCGAGGCAGTACGTGAATCGTTTTTATGGGAACCTGTACTTAGCCAAGCGTATTGGTGTGCCATTATTGCTTTCACGCTGAATACCAGTGCTTATCTAGCAGAAATCATTCGCGGTGCGATTCAGACCATTCCTGTTGGTGAGTTGGAAGCGGCTGATGCTATTGGCATGTCAAAGTGGCAGAAGCTGACACGTATTACGTTGCCTCGTGCCTTTGGTATTGTGATTCCAGCCTACAGTAACGAAGTCATCTTTATGCTCAAGGGCAGTGCATTGGCAT
The DNA here is from genome assembly GCF_904845995.1 of Psychrobacter fjordensis. Lineage (NCBI taxonomy): Bacteria > Pseudomonadati > Pseudomonadota > Gammaproteobacteria > Moraxellales > Moraxellaceae > Psychrobacter > Psychrobacter fjordensis. The sequence goes on along the minus strand of NZ_CAJGYP010000001.1, from coordinate 559,598 downwards.
CTACCATTGCGTTGATGGATATCACAGGGGTTGCTCGTACGATTAGTGCGCGTACTTATACCTTGATGGAGTTGTTCTTCGCTGCTGGTATCGTGTATCTACTATTATCATGGGTGATTTTGTTTAGCTTTAGATTGTTTGAAAAGAGAATGAATCGCCACACAAGTTATGTACCACCAGATGTGATTACTAGTACGATTCCTTAAGAAGTTGTGGCAAAAATTATTTATCATAAGCATAATGCTAGGACACGATACGACACGCCCTAGACTAAATAGTGCGGTATGTACATTTACGAAAATAACAATAATTTGCTGTGAGCGCCTATTATGAGCCAGTCACCACATATGTCTTTAGCCGATGCGATTTCTACTAGCGTCCATGATGATACCAGTGTCGCCAATGTTAACAACAGATTGCGTGCCCCCATCGGCAAGGTGGTCTGTGTTGGTCGTAATTATGCCGAACATGCCCGCGAGCTGGGAAATGAGATACCGAAATCACCCATCTTATTTATGAAGCCGGCATCATCAGTGGTCAGCACACGCAATGCCATTGTTCGTCCTGATTCAGCAGTATATGGCGATACGCATTACGAAGCCGAGCTTTGTATTCAGCTGTCAGCGGATCTATCTGCGGCAACTGCTGAGCAAGCCAAGCAAGCGATTGGTGGTGTGACGTTGGGATTGGACTTAACGTTACGTGACTTGCAAAGTAAGCTAAAAGAAAAAGGTCATCCATGGGAGCGTGCCAAGTGCTTTGATGGCTCTTGTGTCCTAGCTGATTGGGTTGATCCACAAGCCTTTGGGGATTTTAGCCAAGTAAACTATCAACTCACCATCAATGATGAGCTCAAGCAAGATGGTGATAGCGCCTTAATGCTGTTTTCAGTTTACGAGTTACTTGCAGAAATTAGCCACGCGTTTAGCTTACAAGCAGGCGATGTGATTATGACTGGCACCCCAAGTGGTGTTGGTATATTGCAAGCCGGTGATCAAGTAAAACTTAAGTTAGGCGCACATGAGTGGGTATCACAAGTACAATAAGCTTGCTACTGTCGTATTTAACCTCAAACTCATGTCAAAAAATCCCAAGTTAGCGCTTGGGATTTTTTTGTTTTATAGGATTACCAAAACTTCTTGTCATCAGATTGTCATCTAACGTTCAACATACTGTCATGAATGCTGAGTAGGATAGCGGCTACTTCATATTTTTTTGGTGCTGTTAATAGCAGTGCCATGACATTTTTTATGACAATCCAGCCGAATAACAAGGTGACTGATAATGACCCTATTAAGCAATAAGCCAGTAAATAACGATCAGCAAGCAAACAACAATCAAATAAATGATAAGCAAAATCTCGCTCATGAAGTCGTTGAAGATTCTAACCCTACTAATAATATGGATTTTCAAACCATTATCAGTCGTCGCTTGAACCGCCGTAGTTTATTAAAAGGTGGCACGGGATTGACAGCTGCCGCCTTTTTTGGTGCATTACCATTGGTTGGTCATACCAAAGGCGTCAATAGCACCATAACAGTTCGTAGTGGCGATGATGCCGCTGTACCAGCACATGGTAATCGAAGCCGCCCAGAAACATTAAAGTTCACCGCAGTGGCACATTCGACTGCAGCAGAAATGAGCGTGGCTGATGGCTACAAGGCGGAAATGATACTGCCACTGGGTACGCCGCTGATGTCAGGAATCGAGGATTGGAAAGACAATCGTGAACAATCTGCCGAATCATTTGATTGGCGCATGGGTGACAACCACGATGGTATGTGGTTTTTTGGCAAAACAGGTAACAATTATGATGTCAAAGCCTCTGAAAGCGGCTTGCTAGTCATGAATCATGAATACGTGAACAGCGCCGAATTAAGCCCGTTTGGCTATGATGTAAAAAAAGACAGCAGTGCTGAGCCTATTTTTCAAGAAGTTCGTCGTGCCACTGATGTGCGCCGTGAGGTGAATTGTCATGGGGTGGCGGTAGTTGAGATGAAGCGCCGTGCTAGTGGCAAAGGGTACGAGATGGTTCGCGACTCTAAATATAACCGCCGCATCACCAGTAGTACTCCATCACAGCTCACTGGCCCTGTTGCAGGATCTGACTTGGTCAAGACTAAATTTGACCCTACTGGCCTGAAGACGCGTGGTATTAATAATAACTGCGGGGCAGGGTTGTCGCCTTGGGGAACTTATTTGACCACTGAAGAGAATTTCTTAGGGGTATTTGCTCGCGGTAAAGACGCTAGCCAATTAAGTGCTGCCCAAAATTATGGCCGCGAGCGTTATGGTGCAAAAGAAGATCATGCTACTTGGGGTTACTTGTGGCATACACCAAAAGCAGCAGACGCTACCATGACTGATGAGTTTGCGCGCTGGAACATGACCGTCGCAGGTAAAACGGCCATTGATGATTATCGTAATGCATTTAATACCTTTGGCTATATCACCGAAATTGACCCGTTTGACAAAAACGCTATGCCGCGAAAACGTACAGCTTTGGGTCGTTTCGCTCATGAAAATTGTGCGTTTGCACCTGTTAAGCAAGGTCGCCCTGTTGTGTTTTATATGGGTGATGACTCACGCGGTGAGTATATTTATAAATTCGTGTCAAAAACTAAGTGGTCGAAAAGCGATATTGGTGGTGGCCTAAAAGCGGGTGACAAATACATGAACGAAGGGACGCTGTACACGGCAATCTTTAATGAAGATGGCAGTGGCACATGGCAGCCGTTGGTTTATGGTCAAAACGGGTTAGATAGCACCAACAGTGTACTGCCGTTTAATGGTCAAGATGACGTATTAGTCTTTGCACGTGCAGCTGCCGATGTGTTGGGTGCTACGAAGATGGATCGCCCTGAATGGGTATCTGTCAGCCCTGTTACTGGTGAAGTGTATGTAACCCTGACCAATAATAAAAACCGCGGCGTCGATGACGATCAGCCTGTTTCAGCCAGTAATCCTCGCAGTTACAATGTGAACGGTAAAGCCGCTGGTAATGATAATGGTCATATCATCCGCTGGGCCGAAACAAATGGCGATCATGCAGCCACCAGTTTTGAGTGGGATATCTACCTGTTTGCATCCCCTAGTGACAAATCTGCAGAAAATCTATCAGGATTGAATGCCAATAACGATTTGTCTTCTCCAGACGGTTTATTTTTTGACCCGCGCGGCGTATTGTGGATTCAAACAGATGATGGTGCATATACAGACACGACCAACTGTATGCTATTGGCAGCATTGCCCGGTAAAGTGAATGATGGGTCAGTTAAAACAGCCTCGACAGGGCAAGAGACTCGTATAGGCTTGGCAGCGACTGATGACAATCTTAAGCGTTTCTTTGTCGGTCCTGAAGGCTGTGAAGTGACTGGTATTACCATGACACCAGATTTTAAAACCTTATTTATCAATATTCAGCATCCGGGTAATGCTTGGGGTGCTGTCAAAGGTGGTAGCACGCCGAGATCTGCTACGGTTATGATTACTAAAAATGATGGTGATGTGATACTGGCAGAATCGTTCTCGTAAATCATTCGCGCCATATCGAGCTGGTGACAGACCCTAAGCATTTTACCAAAAAAATCTCAAGCGATGGCTTGAGATTTTTTTGTTTGGGCATAGCATGGTCAAAGAACTCTAAAATGGGTACAAGGCAGCCGACTTCAGATTGTACAAGTAGTACATCTAGGGAGGGTAACGCTGTAGCGGTTTAGCAGTTCGCGGGCCATATTAAAAAAAGACAAGCAACATCAACTGCCTATCAATACTTTCCCACAATATTTCCTAACAATAAATACGCTTCAAAACCCAATGATTTCTTCTATTTACGCTGTTTAAAGACTAGTATAGACACTTACCTTTCTGCTGAATGTGTCAATACAATGAGTGCTATGAACAACATTATGAATAGTCCATATGGTTTTTATAATGACCGTATGAGCCATGGCTATACTGGTAATAACGCTTGTGTACGTCATGAGCTTGAAGCGCATTTTGCCTCAGAGAGTGATATGCCAGTACACAGCGATGTGTATGAGCAGATAGATCAACTCGAAGCCATTGATGTGGATGAGTTGGTTAAGTTATTGGCAGATGAGGGACATGAAACGACGATAAAGCCAGTTGCTTTGGCTGAATTTTTTGAAGGATTGGCACAGCTTGCTACCACGGGTGTAGTAGAAGTGACTGACATTGTAGAAGCCATTCATCGTGAAGTGATTTTGCGCCCTCTAGGTCGTTTTAACGAAAATCATCTAAACAAGTGGCAGCGCGGTATCACTGGCCGCATTTATGGCACGATACGTCATGTCATGCTGATGGTGGGTAATAATCTGGCATCGGTGCTCAGAGTATATAAAAACATCATTATGCAAAAGACATCTCAGCCATTGCCTGAGTCCTTAAAAAAACTGGTCAATATATTAAATGGCGTCATGGGCGATCATTTGGTCAACAGCCAAAACCCGCTCGCCATTCCGATGGTGCTGTACGATAAAGACGGCAACCCACAATGTGAAGTACTGTCAGAACATGAAAAACTGCCAGAACGTGAAAAACTATCAGGGCGCGTGGTCATCCTATGTCACGGTCTATGCATGAGCCATTTGAGTTGGCAATCACAAGAGGGTAATGGTCTTGGCAGTGCGATTAGTCTTAGTCAGCCTGATACCACGGTGCTATATCTTGATTATAATACGGGTCGACGTATCTCACGCAGCGGTCGTAAGTTTTGCCGAATATTGCAAGAGTTGGTCGATGACAACCCTAATATCAGTCAGATAGATTTGGTTGGTCATAGTATGGGCGGCTTGGTCTCTCGCAGCGCGCTGTTTTATGGTGAGCAAGATCACTTAGATTGGGTGAAGCGAGTCGGTAATCTCGTCACGTTAGGCTCGCCACATCACGGTGCCGTGCTGGAACGTATTGGTAATTACGTGCAAGAAATTATTGCCAAGCTGCCGTTTGCAGGCTCGCTTGCAAAGCTGGGTGATATGCGTAGTGCGGGTATCATTGATCTGCGTCATGGCAGTATCCGTGATGTTGATTGGAAATCTTTAGAAGGACGTAGTGTGCTGCCACAAGACTTTCGTCATCCTACCGGTTTGCCCAGTGGTATCAAAACCTACTTTGTCGCCAGTGCCCTAGTCGAGACGCATTATGACTCTAAGATGACGGACTTGTTAGGTGATGGTCTCGTATCAGTAGCCTCTGCGCTAGGTGAAGATGATACTGAGCATGCGCTGTTTGTGCCAGATGGTCACAAAGCAGTGTTTTATGGTGTGAGCCATATGAATCTAATCAATAGTAGAAGAGTGCGTGAGCAAGTAGTTGCATGGTTATTGGATAATGGTCAGCGTGACTATACTGGTGAAGATCGGATATATTCTTATCCTAGAAGTTGGGATGTGGCGGTGTAAACGATTTTGAATTTTCTGGCTGTTATTAGCACCATGAATCCCAATATTTTAAAGACTCAGTATAAGAAAAAAACCCCCAAGCATCATGCTTGAGGGCTTTTTTATAAATACTGTTTGATACTGATGATTAGAAACTACTCAGCAAATATTGCTGCTACATCATTTTTATTAAATTTATAGACTTCACCGCAGAATCCGCAATCCATCTCAAACGTGCCGCCTTGCTCTTCCACGATATCTAATGCCTCTGCTTCGCCAACTTGCTCAATGGCCATCTCACATTTTTCGCGTGAGCAGGTACAACCAAATGATAACGGCGCAGGCTCAGGTGCGACGATGTTTTCTTCATGATACAAGCGATACAAAATCTCGTTGGCATCCAGTGTGGTCAGCTCTTCTGCCTTGACCGTACGCGTCAATACAGACAGACGTATCCACAAATCATCATCGATACCAGCATCTTCGTTTTGCTCAACTTCATAAGTCTCTGCGGCAGTACGAGGCAGCATCTGTACCAATATACCACCCGCTTGCAGGCCGTCAGACGCCAAATTAATCAACGTCGGAATCTGTGCAGATTGCTTTTGATAATGCGCCAAGCAGTCAGCCAAATTGTCATGGCTACGCTCAACGATACCTTGATATGGCTCGCCACCTTCAGGCTGAATATTGATAAACAATACGCCTTGTCCAGGTTCGCCTAGTTCAGCAAAGGCTTCTTTGGCATGGATCATATTGTCCCACGCTTGTACTTGCTCATCCGTTTCAGCTTTCCAGCTGGCAAGCGCACGGATAACACCGTTTTGATCGCATTCTGCCATCGCCCAGTTTAGCAAGCTGTCGCTGTCTGATGACTGCAACTGAATAGATAGGCGACCGTTTATTTTGACCGTGCTGATGAGCAAACTCGCTGCCGTCAGCATCTCACCCAGTAAGCGTTTGATGGCTTCGGGATAAGGCTTTTGTGCAATCGTGCTCGCGTAGCTGCGTGATAGGCGCACCACGTCACCACGTACGGGAGAGTCTTCGATAAAGAAGCGTTGGCGCACGTCGTTGTCATGGTGGTTGCTAGCGGCTTGGCTGTCCGTATTTGGGGCTTGAGTGTCTTGTGTCATAGGTCATGTGTAGTATTAAGAAGTTGTTTGCTTTATGGGGATTCATCGTGATTTATCAATCATCTCTCTCGTACTGTTTGCACATATTTATGGTTTATCGTCAGTCTAAATATCACCAAATCTACCTAGTTTTGGTATAAGAAAGCCACTCGTAGGTCGTATCTGTATGGCATAACGCTAGGATGAATCTGTGAAAAATTAATTGTCTAGACCGACATAGCTATAGATATATGACAGCGATGAGGTGGCTGCACCTGCTGAAACGTACATATGTGGAAAAATGAATCCTTTACTAAAAAAGTTTACTACCAGCATTAAATTTGTTGTACAGTAACATTCAGTTGCATTGTGATAAACAACAGCAACAACCGTATGGATACATGGTAACTAGGTTAGGCAATAAGCACTATGTTGTCCAACACTCATTAAATCTCGTAATAATGTGATAAAGGATGTTTTTCATGACTTACTTCTTTTCTAAACCGTTGACTTTAGCTGCTCTAGTGGCATTAGGCCTAACAGGCTGTAATAACAGCAGCGACACTAGCACTGACGCGCCAGCAGATGATGCAGCAGCGACAGAAACCATGAATGGTACGCTACAAAAAATTAAAGACTCTGGCACTATCGTTGTCGGCTATCGTGATTCTTCTATTCCTTTTTCATATGTTGCTGATGATCCTAATCAGCCTATGGGCTATGCACATGATCTAGAGATGAAAGTGGTTGAGGGTATTAAAGAAAAACTCAACATGCCAGATCTAGAAGTTCGTTATAACCTCATCACCTCACAAACTCGTATTCCTTTGGTTCAAAACGGCACGGTTGACTTTGAGTGTGGTTCAACAACCAATAATGTCGAGCGTCAAGAGCAAGTGGCTTTCTCTAATGGTTTCTTTGAGATTGGCACACGTCTATTGACCAAGGTAGATTCTGGCATCAATGACTTTGAAGACCTAAAAGGTAAGCGCCTAGTAACTACCGCTGGTACGACTTCAGAGCGTTATATTCGTCAGTACAATGACGAGAAAAAGATGGATACCGATATCATCTCTGCTAAAGATCATGGCGAAGGCTTCTTGATGTTAGAGAGCGGCCGCGCTGATGCGTTTATGATGGATGATGTATTGCTAGCAGGCGAAAAAGCCAAAGCTAAAAATCCTGATGAATGGGTTATCGTTGGTACGCCGCAATCGTTTGAAATTTATGGTTGTATGATGCGTAAAGACGATCCGGAATTCAAAACAGTCGTAAATGACGCGCTGAACAAAACCTTTAGCTCAGGCGAAATCAATAGCATCTATGACAAGTGGTTCCTAAACCCAATTCCACCAAAGAACGTCAACTTGAACTTTGAGATGTCAGACAACCTAAAAGCACTTATCGCCAATCCACATGATAGCGATCAGCCAAAAGTAGCAGCAGCACAGTAGTATTTGTCCTTCAATCTAGCTTGCTTACGTGTTCAGATCGAACTTATCGCTCATCTGACACGTAAGTTTTTCAATCGCTGTTCGGAGAGACAATCATGAATTATAGCTGGAACTGGGGTGTGCTCTTTGAGCATACGGGTATTGGCAATGAGCTGTATATCCACTGGATGATTACTGGTCTTGGTTGGTTATTACTGATTGGTAGTATTGCTTGGACCATCGCGATGGTCGTCGGTACTGTCTTCGGTATTATGCGTACCTTACCTAACAAAACAGCTCGTCGCATTGGCACTGCTTATGTGACCTTTTTTCGTAATATTCCGCTGCTTGTGCAGCTATTTTTTTGGTTTTATGTGGCACCTGGTTGGTTGACGCCAGCGCTACAAGAGTGGTGGTTTAGAGATTTATCGCCGAATACATCCGCGATGCTCTCAGCCAGTATTGGTTTAGGATTGTTTACAGCAGCTCGTATAGTCGAGCAAGTGCGTACGGGTATCGAGTCGCTACCAAAAGGACAAGTAAATGCGGCGTATGCACTAGGCTTTACTATTCCGCAAGCTTACAAGCAAGTCCTGCTACCACAAGCATTCCGTATTATCTTACCGCCGCTTAGTTCTGAGCTGACCAACTGTTTTAAAAATGCCTCTGTCGCCTCACTAGTTGGTGTCATGGAGCTCATCAGTCAAACCAAAACCATCAGCGAATATACACAGAATAGCCTTGAGATTTATACTTATGCGACGATTATCTACCTCGTCTTTAATCTCTCACTCATCGCTATTATGGGTTTGATCGAGCGTAAATTAAGAGTACCAGGGCTTATCGCAGGGAGTCAGAAATGAATATGATGACCGAACTTGCGACCGCATATCCAGGATTAATGGGTGGGATGATTACCACGCTAAAAGTTCTGTTTTTGGCTATTGTCGGTGGTATCAGCTTAGGTACGGTATTGGCGCTCATGCGCTTATCAGGTATCAAAGCATTAGAGATTCCCGCCAAGCTGTATGTTAATTATTTTAGATCCGTACCGTTACTGTTGGTGCTACTGTGGTTCTACTTTGCCGTCCCGATGATTTATTTTTGGGTGGCAGGTAAGTATTTACAACTAGATGCAGCCTTTGCCTCTTGTGTGGTCGCCTTTATGATGTTCGAAGCGGCCTACTTCTCAGAAGTTGTCCGTGCGGGTATTCAGTCTATCGGTAGTGGTCAGGTTAATGCGGCAAAAGCATTGGGCATGACTTATGGGCAGACGATGCGTCTGGTCATTTTGCCACAGGCCTTTCGCAAGATGCTGCCGCTCATATTGCAGCAATGTATTATCTTATTCCAAGATACGACCTTAGTATTCGCTATTGGTTTGACCGACTTCTTCCGAGCAGCATACGTACGTGGTGAGCTAATGGGATTATTGACGCCTTACATCTTAGGCGCTGGAGCCGTGTATTTTGTCTTAAGCTTGGCAGCTTCAGTCGGCGTACAGCGCGTACAGAAAAGGTTAAGGTTTTAATAAAGGACTGTTAAGCGTTAGAGTCGATCAATGCATGATTGTCTGAACATGGTTATCTGATCTCATTTGATTGGCTCTAATGCTTTCAAAATTTAACTGCATTTGTGATTAATGTATCGTTGATTCAGTTTAAAAGAGAGACAAGGCAACCGAGTGCAGATGTATATGTAATACTTCAAGCGAGGTTAACGCTGTCACTCTTTTACAGAGGATTAACTATATTTTGAATAAATGCAATTTGGCAAGAGTAAGAATAAGGCTAGGAGCCAATGATGAATGATGCTAAAACGTTTATAAATGACTTTGGTGGACTGGTCACAGACAGTGGTCATGCTAGCAGTGAGATGGTCGTTGAGATAGATAGCGTTAGCAAGTGGTATGGCGACTTTCAGGTGCTGACTGACTGTACCGCTCATGTCCACAAAGGCGATGTCGTCGTGGTCTGTGGTCCATCGGGTAGCGGTAAGTCCACCTTGATTAAGACAGTGAACGGGCTAGAGCCTTTCCAAAAAGGCAATATCATGGTCAACGGCATCTCTGTCGGTGATCCAAAAACCAACTTACCTAAGCTACGTAGCCGTGTCGGCATGGTGTTTCAGCATTTTGAGCTATTCCCTCACTTGACCATCATCGATAATTTAATGGTTGCGCAAATTAAAGTATTGGGTCGTAAAGAAGCGGAAGCCAAGCAAAAGGCAATGGCTTATTTAGATCGAGTAGGGTTGACCGTTCAAGCCAATAAATATCCTGCTGAACTATCAGGTGGTCAACAGCAGCGAGTCGCCATTGCGCGTGCGCTCGCGATGGATCCCATAGCGATGTTGTTCGATGAGCCAACGTCAGCACTTGATCCTGAGATGATTCAAGAAGTGCTCGATGTGATGGTGGAACTGACTCGTGATGGTATGACCATGATGTGCGTGACGCATGAAATGGGTTTTGCCAGTCAAGTAGCCAATCGTATCATCTTTATGGATGAAGGCCATATCGTTGAGAACTGTAGTAAGGATGAGTTTTTTGAAGGCGCAAAAAGTGAGCGTGCACAGCAGTTCTTATCGAAGATTCTCAATCATTAATTTTGTATTCGACTGTATTACCATGTGAAGCGTCTATTTATAGGCGCTTTTGTGCGTGATAGCTTGATGCATCTAATCGTGATATCGATATGATTGGTTACATAAGTGAGTAGATGAGTGAATGGCTGTTTACTGATACAATAGCGGTCAATATTCTAACAACTAAAATAATCTCTTATTTATATTGGAGCTAATATGAGCGCTGAAAACTCAGAAGTATCAAACAACGGTATCGTTATTATTGGTGCAGGTTTGGCAGGCTGGCATGTCATCGATGCGATTCGTGCGAAAGATAAAGATATTCCGATTACGTTGGTGACAGCTGATAGTGGCGACCGTTATCACAAGCCAATGCTGACCATGGCGATTAGCCAAAAGAAAAGTGCGGCAGATTTGGTCAGAGCCACTGGTGTTGATGCCGCAGAAGCTGCAAACGTTAAGCTACTTGCCAACACGGAAGTAACGGATGTTGACGCTAGCACTCAAGAATTACAACTGGTCTCTGCACTGCGCTCAGATCCCGTTTATACCAATTACGCCACGATCGGCTATGACAAGCTGGTGCTCGCCATGGGTGCGCATCCTATCTTCCCAAAAAGCTTGCCAGAGGAGTTAGTCTGGCACGTCAATCATATTGAGCGCTTTGGACAGTTGCAAGAAAAGCTAGCAACAGGTAGCCAGCACGTTGCTATCGTCGGTGCAGGAATGGTTGGGACAGAGATTGCAGAGGACTTACTTAAAGCTGGTCATCAGGTGACACTCATTGATTTAAACGATGCGCCGTTATCGCAAATGCTACCACCACAAGCGACGGCTCGTATCGCCCAAGCGGTCAAGTCGCAAGGGATTAACTTTTTAGGAGGGTATCAAGTATCGGGTATTACTCGTCTCAGTGATGAAAAACTAGAAGTTAGTTACGAGGCACTGCCATCAGCGACAGACAGTACGACTGTTGAGCCAATTGAACCGCTCATCGTAGATCATGTGATTGCCAGTACAGGTCTGACGGTCGATGATAAGCTACCTGCTGCTGCTGGCGTCGAGTTCAATCGTCGCACTGGTATCGTGGTGGATGCGCCAACCTTGCGTACCAGTACAGCCAATATCTATGCCATTGGTGACTGTATGTCTATCGATGGCGTGCCGTGCCGTTACGTCGCTCCATTACGCGCTCAGGCTGCTACCATTGCCGATGATGTATTGGGACTAGAGCATGACGGTTATGAGCATAAGCCACCAATGATTCGCCTGAAAAACAAAGCAATCTCTGTCATGGTAACAGGTGTGCCGCAAGCGACTGGCAACTGGCAGGTCAAGACAGAAAGTGATGAAGAGTTGGTCATGGACTTGCTAAATGATAGTGATGACGTTAGCGCTACGTTGACCATCAAGTTACCGCCGAGCGTTAGAGCTTAGAAGATTAAACCCCTGCCGTTCAAATATTCAATACGGTCATGTTGAGTCAACCTTAACACCTAAGTCTTTTAATGTTGCGCTGACTCTTCATTTGAATCATTAAGCCAATGGTACTAGCCATAGTATGATTGGCTTTTTTGTGTCAACAATTTGCCATATTTTTGTGATAGTTTTAATTAAGTACCTATCTTTTATAAGATAGGTACTTAATTAAATGATACGCATTGTATTACTATGATTGACAGCCGTTTGTTTACAACGGTATAGTAGTGACAATCTATATAAGACCTATTCAAGGAAGAGTAACGGGTCTACAGGCTATCAGTACGTACTATCTATAAATGACCAATACGATAAAAAGTAAAACGAAAGGACTCGTTATGACGCAAACTCCTGATTTTGATGCGACTCAAATTGATTTTGATACTATTCTAAATAGCATTCCTAGTATTAATATGGGCGCACGCTCAGCAAATGCACCGCTTACCCAAAGCTATGATAAAGGTCCTGATGTGCCGCTTATTGAAGCGACTATCGGTGACTTTTTTGATGCTATCGTGTCTAAGTATCCAGAGCGCGAAGCTTTGGTTTCTCGCCATCAAAACATCCGCTGGACCTACCGCGAGCTACAACAGCAAGTCAATCAACTGGCCAGTAGTATGATTGAGATGGGGCTAGAAATCGGTGATCGCATCGGTATCTGGTCACACAACAATGCTGAATGGCTGCTCATGCAATTGGCCACGGCAAAAGTCGGTGTTATCCTCGTCAATATTAACCCTGCCTATCGTACCTTCGAGCTGCAATATGCCTTGAATAAACTGGGCTGCTCAGCATTGGTATTGATGCGCCATTTCAAAACCAGTGATTATGCCAGTCTCATCAGTGAACTGTGTCCTGAAATTTATCATAAAGACTACACTCAGCTTGATTTGGTCGAGATTCCAACGATTGAACGTATCATCTGGATTGATGAGCCTGACAGTGAAGAAACCTTTGGCTTTATGCAGAAATTCTCTGCATGGATGGCGGAAGGCGATGCCAATGATCCACGGGTTGCAGAGCGTCAAGCCCAGCTCAAAAACACGGATGCCATCAATGTCCAGTTCACTAGTGGCACGACTGGTACGCCAAAAGGGGCAACCTTAAGCCATCGCAATATTCTCAACAACGGTTACTTCATCGGTGAGGCTATGAACCTTACTGAAGAAGATAAGCTGTGCATTCCAGTGCCTTTGTATCATTGTTTTGGTATGGTGCTTGGCAACCTAGCGATTCTCACGCATGGCGGCTGTATCGTTTATCCGAATGACGGCTTTGAGCCATTGACCGTATTGCAAGCAGTCGAAGAAGAAAAGTGTACAGGTCTACATGGCGTGCCAACGATGTTTATCGCTGAGCTTGACCATCCGGAGTTTAAAAACTTTGATTTATCGACTTTGCGCACTGGCATCATGGCAGGCTCTAGTTGTCCGATCGAAGTCATGCGCCGTGTCATTGATGAGATGCACATGAGCGAAGTCACCATTGCATATGGCATGACAGAGACCAGTCCAGTATCTTGTCAGACCAATGAACATACGCCGCTTGATAAGCAAGTATCGACCGTTGGTTTAGTACAGCCTGCGCTTGAGGTTAAAGTTGTCAATACGGAAACGAGTGAGACTGTCGCACTAGGCGAAACGGGTGAGTTATTGACACGCGGTTATTCAGTGATGAAAGGCTATTGGGGCAGTCGCTTTAAAACCCGTGCTGCCATCCGAGATAGTTGGATGCATACAGGCGATTTGGCTACGATGGACGAAGACGGCTATGTCAAAATCGTTGGTCGTAGTAAGGACATGGTCATTCGTGGCGGAGAGAATATCTATCCTGTCGAAATCGAGAATTATCTCTACCGTCATCCAAAGATTCGTGATGTGCAAATCGTCGGTATTCCTGATAAAAAGTATGGCGAGGTACTCGCGGCTTGGATTATTCCTAAAGAAGCAGACAGCTTGACGGAAGAGGAAGTTCGCGAGTTCTGTAGCGAGCATATTGCCCATTATAAGGTGCCGACTTATTATCGTTTCGTGACTGAATATCCGATGACCATCACTGGAAAGATTCAGAAATATAAAATCATTGAACAAATGAAAGAAGAGTTGGGTTTATAGAAATTTAACCACTCTTATCTGTTATTTTATGAATAAGATATATGAGTAAAAGCTAAAATAAAGCATAAAATAAAAAAGCCACTCGCATTTACGCATTAAAGAAAAGGGATATCATGAGCGCTATCATAACCAGTAAACTGAGTCCAAACGCCGCGGAATTTCAGCAAAATAGTGCCGCAATGCAAGCGGTGGTTGATGACCTATATGGCCACTTACGTAAAGTTGTGCAAGGTGGTTCAGAGCGTGCCCGTGCCAAGCATTTAGCCCGTGGCAAACTCTTGCCTCGTGAGCGTGTTGAGCGTTTGCTCGATGTGGGTACGCCATTTTTAGAAGTGGCACCGATGGCAGCGCATGATATGTATGGCGAAGAGATTCCTGCAGCGGGCGTGATTGCGGGTATCGGTCGTATCAATGGTACCGAGTGTATGATCGTTTGTAATGATGCCACGGTAAAGGGCGGCACTTATTATCCAATGACAGTCAAAAAACATCTGCGTGCGCAAGAAATCGCGCAAGAAAACAACTTGCCTTGTGTCTATTTGGTGGATTCAGGCGGTGCTAATTTACCCAATCAAGATGACGTATTTCCCGATAAAGAACATTTTGGTCGCATCTTCTTTAATCAGGCCAATATGAGTGCGGCAGGTATTCCTCAGATTGCTGTGGTCATGGGCAGCTGTACGGCTGGCGGAGCTTATGTACCAGCGATGAGTGACGAGTCTATTATTGTCAAAGACCAAGGCACCATCTTTTTGGGTGGTCCACCACTGGTCAAAGCAGCAACGGGTGAAGAGGTCACCGCAGAAGATTTGGGCGGCGGCGATGTGCATACCCGTCTGTCAGGGGTCGTCGATCACTTAGCACAGAGCGATACTCATGCGTTGTCAATTGCGCGCAACATCGTTAGCCATCTAAATCGTCCTGCGAAGCAAGTGGCCAATCAAATCAAACCGCGTCCACCACGCTATGACGCCAAAGAGTTGTACGGCGTCATTCCAACGGATAAGCGCAAGCCATTTGATATCAAAGAAATCATTGCTCGTATCGTCGATGACAGTGCTTTTGATGAATTCAAAGCACGATTTGGCACGACGCTAGTCTGTGGATTCGCTCATATCGAAGGGATGCCAGTTGGTATCATCGCCAACAACGGCATCTTGTTCAGTGAGTCAGCGCAGAAAGGCACGCACTTCATTGAGCTGTGCTGCAAACGCAAAATCCCATTGGTGTTTTTGCAAAACATCACTGGCTTTATGGTCGGTCGCAAATATGAAAACGAAGGCATTGCGCGTCATGGTGCCAAAATGGTCATGGCAGTCGCCAATGCAAAAGTACCGAAATTCACGGTCATTGTCGGTGGTTCATTCGGTGCTGGTAACTACGGCATGTGTGGTCGTGCTTATAGCCCACGCTTCTTATGGATGTGGCCAAATGCGCGTATCTCGGTGATGGGCGGAGAGCAAGCAGCATCAGTATTGGCAACGGTCAAGCGTGACAACTTTGATCGTAAAGGCGAGGCGTGGAGTGATGAGGATGAAGCTGCATTTAAAGCGCCGATTCTCGATATGTATGAAAAGCAAGGTCATCCATATTATGCCACCGCACGTCTATGGGATGATGGCGTGATTGACCCTGCTGATACGCGACATGTATTAGCATTAGGGTTAAGCGCCGCCTATAACGCACCGATCGAAGAGACGACTTTTGGTGTTTTTAGAATGTAATAGTTTTAAGGCATTCCTATAATAAGCTACTACTGCGTCAACCTCATTTGAAGTACGATTTGTACATCTACATTCGGTTTCCTTGTATTAACATTATTATGGATTGACCAAGCGTTTGTTTAAGTATTTACATAGAAAATATAGAGAAAATAATGCAAAAAAACAGTGATAAAAACTATAAAAGCCTACTGGTTAAAGTCGAACAGCATGTGGCAACAGTGACATTAAATCGTCCTGAGATACGTAATGCCTTTAACGATGAAATGATTGCTGAGCTAACCGATGCATTCAATACGCTTGGCGCTGATGATGAGGTACGTGTCATTGTACTAGCGGCTGCTGGCAAGGCCTTTTGTGCAGGTGCTGATTTGAATTGGATGCGTGCCATGGCGGATTATAGCTATGAAGAAAACCTAGCAGACGCGGATAAATTAGCGCAAATGCTTAAGACTATTTACGAGTGTCCGAAACCAACAGTTGCGGCCATCCAAGGCGATGTATACGCAGGCGGTATGGGTCTAGTCGCTGTCTGTGATGTGGCCATCGCTGTCAAAATTGCAAACTTCTGCCTAAGTGAAGTGCGTTTAGGGTTAGCTCCTGCGACTATCAGCCCTTATGTCATCCGAGCATTGGGTGCTAGAGCGTCACAGCGTTACTTCTTAAGTGCTGAAGTATTTGATGCCAAAAAAGCACGTCAGCTTGGTTTTATCCATGAGCGTGTTAGCGAAGAATGGCTGGCTGATGAGGTCGCTATATTTTGTAGCAAAATCGTCAAAAACAGCCCTGATGCAGTCAAAACCTGCAAGCAGCTATTACACGATGTCGCTGGTGCACCCATCACTGATGAGCTGATTGCCGATACGGTAAAAGGCATCGCTGATATTCGTTCATCAAAGCAAGGTAAAGAGGGCGTGCAAGCCTTTTTGCAAAAACGTAAGCCCAACTGGTTGACGGCAGATTAATAATGCATGAGAGATAAATGAGTAAATAGACCAGACATCAAATAAAAACGATAACACACAGGGATAGTTATGTTTTCTAAAATTCTAATTGCCAACCGTGGTGAAATTGCCTGCCGAGTAGCCGCGACTGCCAAGCGTCTGGGTGTCAGCACCGTCGCTGTTTATTCTGATGCGGATCGTGAGGCCAAGCATATGGCTGTCTGTAATGAGGCGATCTATTTGGGTGGCTCAGCTCCTAAAGACAGCTACCTAAAAGGTGATGCGATTATTGCGATAGCGCTTGAAACTGGTGCACAAGCGATTCATCCGGGTTATGGGTTTTTAAGCGAAAATGCTGACTTCGCGCAAGCCTGTCAAGATGCTGGCTTAGTCTTTATCGGTCCATCGGCGGATGCTATTCGTGCCATGGGCGGCAAGTCTGAATCCAAGCGGTTGATGGAAACAGCTGGCGTGCCATTGATACCGGGCTATCACGGTGACAATCAAGATGCAGAATTTTTGCAGCAGCAGGCAGACGCTATTGGCTATCCAGTCTTAATCAAAGCAAGTGCAGGTGGCGGTGGTAAAGGCATGCGTATCGTGGAGCAAAGTAGCGATTTTGTAGATTTATTAGACTCATGTCGCCGTGAAGCGATCACCAGCTTTGGTGACGATAAAGTGTTGGTTGAGAAATACGCATTAAAACCGCGCCATATCGAAATCCAAGTATTTGGTGACACACATGGCAACTATGTGCATTTATTTGAGCGTGATTGCTCCGTACAGCGCCGCCATCAAAAAGTATTAGAAGAAGCGCCTGCACCGGGTGTTGATATTGCGATGCGTGAAGCGATGGGAACAGCTGCCATCGAAGCGGCCCGTGCAGTGGATTATGTTGGTGCAGGCACGGTAGAGTTCATCGTTGAGCAGCGCGAAGATTCTATGAATTTTTATTTCATGGAAATGAATACGCGGTTACAGGTTGAGCATCCAGTCAGTGAAGCAATTACTGGTGTCGATTTGGTTGAATGGCAGCTGTTGGTTGCTGCGGGTCAGCCATTGCCAAAAACCCAAGATGATCTGACTATAAACGGTCATGCAATTGAGGCACGCATCTGTGCCGAAAATCCTGACAATAGCTTCTTGCCAGCGACAGGTACGTTATTTACGTATCAAAAACCTGAACACAGCACCTTTATGATTGATAAAGACGGTAATGGCGTGCGTATCGATGATGGAGTGCGCGAAGGTGATGTGATTAGCCCGTTCTATGATTCTATGATTGCCAAGCTCATCGTTCATGCGCCAACGCGAGAGCAAGCATTAGCTAAGCTCGATCGAGCACTTGCCCAAACGCGTATCGTCGGTTTACCGAATAACGCGGCATTTTTGCGCTATATTTTAAATACGGTGTCTTTTAGCAAAGCCAATCTCGATACTGCATTGATTGAGCACGAGCGTGATGCGATTTTCAATCAGCAGCCTTTAGTATTATCGACGCTGGTTGTGACCGCCATTACACAGCAGCTTGCGAGTGAAGCGACCACGCAGGGATCAGATCCATTTAGCAAGCCAACGGGTTTCCGTGCTTATAATGATTACACTCGCTCATTCAGCTTGGTTTATGATGAGAGTGCTTATACTGCCCGCATAAGTAACTGGCATAATGCGAATTGTTCTGATAGCAAAAAAGGCATTGATAATTCGAGCAGCTTTACGCTCGTTATTGAAAAAGAAGTCGCGAACACGCAGGATAATAGTAATATTAATGTCGCTGCTCAGACAGAAACGGTTTATGAAGGTCAAGTGAGCTATGCCAGTAGTGATGAGCACAATCATACGTTATGGTTGGATGGTGCACGTACTAGCGCGCAAAGTTGGGTACTTAATGAGACCGTTTATGTGTTCACAGACAGTGGCCGTGACGAAATTACGCTTGTTGATATCATGGCGCACGTAGGCGAAGAGTCCGCAGCGGTCGGTAGTTTAAAATCACCGATGCCAGGACAGGTTGTTGCCTTTAAAGTGGCGGTTGGTGATACTGTGAAAAAAGGAGAGCCACTTGCCGTTATCGAAGCTATGAAAATTGAGCATACCATTACTGCACCAACGGATGGTGTGGTGGCAGAATTGTTATTTGGCGCGGGTGACTTGGTTGCTGATGGTGACGAGCTATTACGCATCGATAGTGAAAGCGAATAGCTTAATAACAGGTAAGCAATAGAAAGGATGATAAGTATGAAAAATGCATACCCAAAACACGTCACCATCGTTGATGTCAGTCCACGCGATGGCTTGCAAAACGAGTCAACGACGGTACCGACTGAGGTTAAGCAAACGCTTATCAATGATCTGATTGCGGCAGGTATCAAAAAGCTAGAAGCAACAAGCTTTGTCTCGCCAAAGTGGGTGCCCCAGATGGGCGATAATAGCGCGCTGCTTGACGCGCTAGCACCGACACGGCAGATGGAGATTTGCTATTCAGTGCTAGTGCCCAATATGCGCGGTTTTGAAAATGCTATTTTGCATCGTCCTGATGAAATCGTTATTTTCGGCTCAGCCAGCGAAACCTTTAGCCAAAAAAACATCAACTGTAGTATTGATGAGAGTATTGAGCGTTTTGCACCAGTGGCTGCCGCTGCCAAAGCACAAGGCATCAAAGTCCGAGGTGTTATTTCTTGTACGGTCGGTTGCCCTTATGAAGGTGAGATTGACCCAAGCCAAGTAGCCTATGTGACCAAGCGTCTGATAGAGATTGGTTCAGAGCAGATTGGTATTGCCGATACCATTGGTGTTGGTACACCGCTCAAAGTGCAACGAGCATTACAAGCCGCATTAGAATATGCTGATATCTCTATGCTATCAGGGCACTTTCACGATACTTATGGTCAAGCATTGAGCAATACGCTAGCCGCACTACAAATGGGTGTCAGTGAGTTTGATACCTCGGTGGCTGGTCTTGGTGGCTGTCCTTATGCCAAAGGCGCAACGGGTAACGTGGCAACCGAAGATGTGGTGTATATGCTGCATGGTATGGGTATCAGTACTGGTATTGATTTGGATAAATTGGTCGTGGCAGGCGAGCGTATCAGTGCGTTCTTAAAGCGTCCAAACGGCTCAAACGTGGCACGTGCTTTAATCAATAAACGCCATTAATAAACGTCAGTCTTAATTAGTATAGTCAATCCACTATAAAAGTGTGACAGCGTTAACCTCGCTTGAAGTATTCAATATACATCGACACTCGGTTGCCTTGTCAGACCTTCATATTGAATTGACTATCACATTAAAAACGGTATCAAAAATACAGTGGTTTTAAAAAACAGATTAAAATCCGAAATTTAAAAACATCAAAACACAAGGAATAGTTATGAGTTTACCTGGATTGAATTTTCAGCTTGGCGAAGATATTGATGCCCTACGTGATATGGTACAGCAGTTTGCAACCAATGAAATCGCCCCACGTGCTGCCGAGATTGACAGTAGTGATGAGTTCCCTATGGATTTGTGGCAAAAAATGGGTGACATCGGCCTACATGGCATTACCGTTCCTGAAGAGTATGGCGGCTCTAACATGGGCTACGTCGCACATATGGTCGCGATGGAAGAGATTAGCCGCGCTTCGGCATCGGTAGCATTGAGCTATGGTGCACACTCAAACCTATGTATCAACCAAATTAAACGTAATGGCAGTGAAGCACAAAAACAAAAGTACTTACCAAAGCTGGTCAGCGGTGAGTTCATCGGTGCATTGGCAATGAGTGAGACGGGTGCTGGTTCGGACGTCGTCAGTATGAAGCTCAGAGCTGAAGAGAAAGACGGCAGCTATGTGCTGAATGGTAGCAAAATGTGGATCACTAATGGTCCCGATGCAGATGTGATGGTGGTCTATGCCAAGACCAATCCTGAGCTAGGCGGTAAAGGCATGACAGCCTTTATCGTTGAAAAAGGCATGGAAGGTTTTGGCACAGCGCAAAAGCTAGATAAGCTCGGTATGCGTGGTAGCCATACGGGTGAGATGACCTTTAACAATGTCACCGTACCGAGTGAAAATATTTTGGGCGGTCTTAATGAAGGCGTTAAGGTGTTGATGAGTGGCCTAGATTATGAGCGCGCTGTATTGGCCGCAGGTCCTATCGGTATCATGCAAGCAGTGATGGACAATGTGGTGCCTTATATCCATGACCGTAAACAGTTTGGTCAAGCGATCGGTGAGTTCCAGCTTATCCAAGGTAAAGTGGCGGACATGTATACGATACTGCAAGCAGGTCGTAGCTTCTTATATACCGTCGGGAAAAACCTCGATATGTTGGACGCGCGTGGTGCTGGTCATAGTCGAGAAGTCCGTAAAGACTGTGCCAGTGTGATCTTATGGTGTGCCGAAAAAGCCACGTGGATGGCAGGCGAGGGTATCCAAATATTTGGTGGTAACGGCTATACCAATGAGTATCCACTTGGTCGCTACTGGCGCGATGCCAAGCTATATGAGATCGGTGCAGGTACCAGTGAAATTCGCCGTATGCTAGTCGGTCGTGAATTGTTTAACGAGACCAAATAAAGCGAGACTAAATAAAGCGTAATAATTATTTAAAAGTTAACTTTTATCGAATAATTTTATGTTAAGATCGAAAAATGTGCTACGTTATGTCTTTCATAGCGTGGCACTTTTTAATGACTGAAATAAAAGAATTTTACAATGACCCGTAAATTACATACCAAGCTAGCCTTTAATAAAGATTCTCATTTTTTCACCAATATAAAATCTATTAGTGCTTATAGCCTGTTAGTCACTATGTTTGCATTGTTTACGATGACAGCGAGTATAACGCCTGCACAAGCAGAGTTGATTGATTTGACTGAATCAGAGCCAGTTACTCAAGTCTCTATTAGTAATGCATATTGGGTGAAAATGCCCACGTTTAGAATTGACTATCATTGTCTAAGAAAGATGAATCCGGGCACCAAACTCAACCTTTTGTTAGATGTATCGGTTGATAAGCAAGGCAAAATTACTAGTATAAAAATCATAAAAAGCAGTGGTAATCGATGCTTGGATAGAAGTGCTATCCAACAGGCAAAAAGGGGCCGAATGAAGCCATTTATGATTAAGGGGAAAGCAGTAAGAGCAAGGTTTAGATTGCCTATTGAATATACAGCACCATAGGCAGTAATAGAGAATTCAGATTTTTTTAAACCAAAAAAAGCAGTACGCCTCAGACGTACTGCTTTTTCTATTCTAACTTTATAAAATACGACAATGCATGTCAGTTATTTACTATGATCAAAATATCGTGCCAGACCATTTAATAATAGATCATCACGCAGACGTACAGGGCGATTGACGTGCTGCGAAATAATGGCTGCATCACCACCCGTCATGATGACTTCAAAGTTGGGGTGACGATGGCTAATCTCATTGATGGCACCGACGATTGATAGTAGTATGCCGCGATGTACCGCATCTTGTGTGGTGACTCCTTGGCTGACACTGTCGAAAGTCCCGTTAGAGATGGTGATTTGCTTGGTACCAGAAAACAATGACTCACGTTGCAGGTAGATACTAGGAAAGATATAACCACCCAAATGCTCAGCGTGATCGATCAAATCAATGGTCACTGCTGTACCGCAACCAATCACACATTGACGCTTTTTCTTATCGACTGCGCCTAGCATTTGTAACCAACGATCACAGCCGAGCTGCTCATCGTTATATTGACTCTTCATTAGCGGGTGAGCGGCGTCGACATGGACGAATTCAAACGGAATATTTAGACGGCTTAAGGTCTCTGATACCTTGGCATTCAGCTCGTCACCTAGTACAGATGAGATACCAATAAAGTCAGGAGCAAAACGCTCAAAGCGATCCGTCAGACCCATCAGCAATTCGGCTGGTGCCTGCAAATGTTGTTTGGCATCATGTGTGACTATCTGACCGATATCATCGGTGAGCCAGTATTTCAGGCGGGTATTTCCAAGATCAAGCCAGAGCATAAAATTCCCTTTATATACAGTGAAGCAATTATCAACATCCTATCCTGATAGCTACTACACTTTAGTGCTCGTTGATTAAACGATTAAGTCGTTTGAATAACGTCAATGCGTCCGGTGAAAAGTGCAGAAATCTTACCGTTATCTTGGCGCAATTGCAAACATCCATGTGTATCGATACCACAAGCGTAACCCGTGAGTATATTGGTTTGACCGTTATGCTCTTGGGTCACACGTAATCGCAGTTCGCTCAGTGCATCCATCGAGTCAAACTGCTTTAAAAAGCTGTCCAGATAATAACTATGTCCTGTTGGTTTCTCTATACTTAGGTGCTCAAATCGCGTCATCGCCGCCATCAATGCTTTACTCATTTGCTGATAAAGCACACGCAAGCTCGGTAGACTGGCAGCCTGCGCTTTTGGCTGTAGTGTCTCAGCAATATCTTGTAAGCTGATGGCTTGATAACTCATGCCTTCAGAGGTTTGCGCAGTTAGCTTTGGTGTGGCTTGGACATTGAGACCCACACCTATCACCAAACCAACCAGTTTGCCTGCTTGCGATATGGGTTCAATCAAAATCCCAGCAAGCTTATTAAACGGCAGTGTCTGATGATTTAATTCCGTATTATGCACATCAGCGCTATCTAAGGCAGATTGGCTTTGAGGCTGATTCTGACTTTGGTAAAAGCCCAAATCATTTGCCCACTTCACGCCGATTGGTATTAGTCCTTGCGTTTGTAATTGCTCATTTAGCATTTGGATAACGGGCATTTTTGCCAGCTCTACACCGATGATTAGTGACAGTAAGCCACTAACGGGTATGTGAACAGGATGATAGAGTGATAGGTAGGCATTGCCACGCGGTGATTGCCATGAGCGCCCGTGTTGTCCGCGACCAGCGCTTTGGATTTCAGCAGTTAGCAGGTGCATCTCGGTCGCATTCAATGTGCCATTCTGTACATCTGCTATTAGCTCGCTATTCGTAGACGCGCTACTGGTAAGATGGCGATGATTCAGCTCAGGTAAATGCTCAAGTGTTAATGACTCAGACACAGAGTGAGATGATTGATTAAGTATCGGCATAAGTTTATTCTACTTGAGTAATGTCGCTGGGATAATCTTTGATATACTGGACGGTTTTCGCGAACAGACAGCATAAAGATTGGGGTGTGATTTGGCAAATGCAATTAAGAAGATGCCACTAAGTGCATAAACAGGCAAATCAGTAAGATAAAAATACCGTTCAAAATACAAGCAAGATAAAAGGCTAATTCGATGATGCTATATGTGTGGTTTGTGATTGCAGGGGCGTTTGCTGGCGTGAGTGCTGGATTGTTTGGTGTTGGCGGCGGCATGATTATCGTACCCGCACTGGTCTGGATTTTTACCGCTTATGATTTTTCTCCAGAAGTCGTGACACATTTGGCCATTGGTACGTCACTGGCGACCATCGTTGTGACCTCGATTAGCTCACTCACTGCTCATAATAAGCGTGGCGGTGTACGCTGGGAAGTATGGCGAAAAATGGCACTGGGTTTGGTCGTTGGTAGTCTGGTGGGCGCGGGTGTTGCGGACATGATTGACGGCAAGGTACTACAAGCCATTATCGGTGTCGGCGCGCTCTTAGTAGCGATAAAAATGCTGTTTTTCTCTAATAAAGAGCAGTTGGGCAAGCCGTTGCCATCTGCTGGTATCCAGTTCGGTGCGGGTACAGGTATTGGTATGGCGTCGTCTATCTTTGGAATTGGCGGTGGTAGTTTGACCGTACCGTTTTTGAACTGGGCGGGACTACCGATGAAACAGTCAGTTGGCACCTCAGCAGCTTGCGGTCTACCGATTGCGCTGGCGGGCGCAGCGGGGTTTGCATGGTTCGGTCAAGACGTGGTCAATCTGCCTGAGGGTACGATAGGGTTTGTCCATATCACGGGATTTTTATGCATCTCAGTGGCTAGCTTTGCAATGGCAAAAGTCGGTGCCAAGCTCGCCCATGTATTGCCTGCGCTGATGCTTAAGCGTGCGTTTGGCGTGTTGTTAGTGTTTGCTGGTGGGCAGTTGTTATTGAGTGGGATTGGGGTTGTTTAACTGTACCATCACATTTTATCTATTTAATTTAGAGTGCTGTCATGCCAATTAAAAAACGATTTATCGAATCTCTTTATTCAAGATTTTCACTATTTTTAAAGTTGTTTTCAGGTCGATCTTATACAAAGACAACCGAATCAACTATTCAACAGCCTGTCATTTATAAATTTAATGATGAGTTTAGGTTGATTAGACATAAGGGACAGAATAGCCTTATTGATAACAAAAAAGATATTATTGTAAACTTGCCTTACGACGATATCATGTTGCCTCAAGAAGGTTTGGCCTTAGTATTCAATACTGATCTTGATAAGTTGTATAACTCCGACGACGATGATTATGAATATTTTGGTTTTATTGATGAAAAAGGTAATCTAGTCATACCTATGATTTATACCGGAGGCGATGACTTCTGTGGTGGCTTAGCAGTTGTCAAAAAAAATGGTGAATGGGGATTTATAAATTCATCGGGGCAGACAATTATTGATTTTGAGTATGAAGATGCTATGAGCTTTGAAGAAGACTTAGCCGCTGTGCAATTAGAAGGTAAATGGGGTTTTATTGATAAGCAAGGTCAGATGATAATTAAACCCAAATATCAAGAAGCTAATAGTTTTAACTTAGGATTGGCAGCAGTGAAGCAGAATGATCAATGGGGTTATATTGATAGAGATGAGAAATTTATCGTCTCCAATGAGTTTAATTGGACCAATATTTTTAGAGAAGGTTTGGCTGCTGTAGAAAGCAATGGTAAATATGGTTATATTGACATATTAGGTAATGTCGTCATTCCTTTTATTTACGATTATGCTAATGAGTTCAATGATGGTTTAGCGCAGGTGTCGCAAAAAGATAAGCGTGGCTTTATAGTTAAGTTGGGTAATGTTGCCATTCTTTTGATTTATGATTTCGTAGGTGATTTTAGAGATGGGATAGTTTCTGTCATTCAGAAAGGTGAAGGAGTTTGGCTCGATAAACAAGGTGGTCAGGTCGAAAACCCCAATCAACAAATCATAGATGAAATCTTATTATCTGAGAGCTGATCAATGACAATTGAATGAAAGTTAGTAATGAAATTTATAAGCGCTACTTTTGGCTACTGCTTGATGTTCACAAACCCTAAAAACTCACCACAACTTCAGGTAGAATAGCCGCCTATTTTTGCTACGTTTATTGACCCTTTATGCGCCTAAAACCCCTAAAGCTGGCGAGCTTTAGATAAATTTGACGTGTGGTAGCAATGACAAACCTTTATAAAGCTAGTATGTAAACCATGAGACATCATTAGTATGAAAGCTGCAGAAAAATACCGCCGTGTTTTCGGCTCAATGAGTCATCTAAAAGACCAGATATCATGGACGAATAGCCTCTCTAATATGGTAGAGTTTTTGGCGTGGGAGCCACAGCGCATTCTTGGGGTTAGTAAAAAGCAATATGTGCGCCAAATCATTGAATGGGCAACCCATCCGGAGCTAAAGGATAAAAACATAGAAGAGATTGAGCAATCAATCATCAAAAAACTCAATCAAAAAATGACTGAGTCTGAGCAGCTAGAGACCTATTCAACGCAAACGTCAGGCCTCTGTGATGCGAGAGAGGCCGTTCGCCGCGTCACGTTCTTTTCTGAAGATTATCTGAATAAAGAGTTCGATATATTTTTGAGCTTGTGCAGTGATGTTTATCTCGATTTATTTTATCAGCAGTTTATTAGCTTTGAGCCTAATAGATCATGGTCGACACATGGTAACAGCGGCATGTTTGAAAACAGTACAGAGCTAAAAGCGATGTATATGGATAACTTAGCCTATAACCATCAAGCGAATGTGCTGGTAGCAAATGAGTTAAAGCTCGCTGGTCGGAAAAACCCAGACCAAATCTTAAAGTACTGCCTAATGTATGAGCATTTATTAGAAAAAGGCTTTATTGAGCAGGGTACAAAGTTTCTACTGTTATTTATCGGTGGTGACGCGCTAAAGCAAAACAAGCAAACGCTCGTAGACCGAGAGCTGGCGTTGTGTCATAAAAGACCGAGGAAGTATCAGCATCTACTAAGAACAGAGCTGTTAGAAATAGTCGAGCATTTAGAAGTGGCCAGTATCTCTTGGTCCGCTCTTATTGAGTTTAACAATCGCTATTTAGCAGAAAATGACACCTGCCAAGTGGAACAAAAACTGCTACGAGGGTTCCACCAGAGCCTTGAATCAAAATCGTTTATGCAGTTAGCTGTTTAACCCTAAAAACCCACCACAATTTCAGGTAGAATAGCCGCCTGTTTTTGCTAAGTTTACTGACTCTTCATGCGTTTAAAATCTCTAAAGCTGGCAGGCTTCAAATCCTTTGCCAATCCAACGACTTTTACCTTTCGCCATGGTATCACTGCCATCGTCGGGCCGAACGGCTGCGGCAAATCCAATGTGATTGATGCCATTCGCTGGGTACTGGGTGAGACCTCTGCCAAGCAGTTGCGTGGCGGCGCGATGAGCGATGTCATTTTTGCTGGTACGCAAGACAAGGCTGCCAAAAGTGTCGCCAGTGTCGAGCTGACGTTTGAGCATACGCAAGACGAGTATACTGGTATTCGCCACGAGTTTAATCTATATCAAGAGCTGTCCGTTCGTCGTCAGGTGAATTTGGAGGGACGCTCAGATTACTTCATCAACGGTACACGTTGTCGTCGCCGTGATGTGGTCGATGTGTTTTTGGGTACGGGACTTGGTGCGCGCAGCTATGCGGTGATTGAGCAAGGCATGATTGGACGTATTGTCGAATCTAGTCCCATGCAGCTGCGTGAGTTTATTGAAGAGGCCGCAGGGGTGTCTCGTTATCAAGCGCGCCGCGAAGAAACGCAAAAAAAGCTAGAGAAAACACAAGAGAATCTAGCACGTCTACATGACATGCAAAGTGAGCTAGTCAGCCAACAAAAACGCTTGTCTAAGCAAGCTGCCAGTGCGCAGCGTTATGAAGAGCTGGCCTTGACCCTTGCTGATATCAAGCAGCAACTGGCTATTCAGCAGTTGTATCAAGCCAAGCATACTCAGCAACAGCAAAAAATCGCCCATGAGCGCAGCACTGCCGAAGTTGCTACATTGCAAGCCGACTATGAGACGCTAAAAGCCCAACAAGATAAGCTCGCCACGCATATTAACCAAGAGCAATGGCTCAAGGATGATGCTCAAAGCGCTCATTATCAGCAGCAGCTAGGCTATCAACAAGCTGAGCACGCGCTGAGCGATGCCAAGTCACAATTGACCGTGATTGCGAAGCAACTCGCGAGCTTGGATCAGCAGCGCGCGCAAGCAGTGGGTGAGATTGATCGATTGAAAGCCGAGCAAGCCGAACAGCAGGCTATCTTGGCAGATTTGCGCCCACAGCTCAGTGAGTTGACGGGTAAACGTGACGCGCATAAACGCAATGAGCAACCGCTACAACGCGCATGGCATGACGCGCAAAACCAACTATCACGCTTGCAAGATAATGCACGCATGCTTGAGCAACAGCAAGCCATTAATAGCCAAGCGCAAAAACGCCATCAGCAGAACCATGACAAATGGCAGCGCCGCCAGCAAAACTGGCAAAATCTATGGCAGCAACTACAACAATCGCTATCAATATCTAGCAATAATAAGGGTTTTGATGAGGAATCTGATAAGCGCTCTGATGAACAAGCGCCAACGGATGCAAAAAACTTACAGCATACGTTAGAGACGCAAGTTGCAGAGCTAAACAAACAGTTGCAGCAGATAGAGCGCCAACAAGACAGCGTCGATGAGCGTCTGTCGGAACTACAACCGCAAGCGCATGATTTACAGCAGCGATTAAATACGCAGCAACGTGAGTTGAGTGAGCATGAGAAGCGTCACGCGGTATTGGCCAGTGAATACGATACCCTGCATCAGATATTGCATCCAAAACCTACGCTGCAAAATCAACAACAAGCCTCTGTCTCTACAGTGGGTAATCTAGCCGATAGCTCGGAAAGCAATGTCGTCAATCGCTATAACGAATTGGCTATTACCACCTTGCGCGAGCAGATTGAGCTGAGTGAAAAAGGACAGCAGCACGCGGCATTACTCGATAGTGTCTTAGCATTATGGCTAGATAGTCATGTACTAATCTCTAACCAATCCAATCAATTAAACGTTGATAATACGAGCGATGCTTCTCAGGAGGCGAACAGCTTATGGCACATGTTTGAGAGTGACCTAGCGGATATCGTTACTTATCAGACAGCGCAGAATGAACAAACTAATACAGAAGGAAAACCTTCAATAGAGAGTGGTCATAGCTTGTGGTTACCTGCTAAGAATGAGGTAGCTACTAAGCCATTTATCAACTATTTACCAGATAGCTTAACTGATAAAGTCTTGCCATTGTCACAGCTGATCAAGCAGCCTGCATTGGCGCTTTGGCAGCAGTGCTACTTGTATATTGCGCAATCAGAAGCGACGAATAATCAGACGCTTGAAGACTTTGCCAATATCTTAAAAGCGTTGCCAACGTCAGCTATTTTGTTAACTACAGACGGTTGGCTAATCAGTCGTCAGGGTACGATTAATCTGAGTAAGTTTACAGGTGAGCAAGATGGTCAAGGTGAGAGCAATAGCCAGTTTTTAACACAGCGTTTGCAGCAGCGCAGCCGTTTGCAAGCCCTAGAAGACTTGCTAGATGAGTTTGAAACCAAAATACAAGAAACGCAAAAGACCATTGCAAAGAATCAACGCGACTATGATGCGTTAACGGTCAATCTAGAAGAAACGCGTGCACAAGCAGATCAGCTCACCCGTGATAAACATAAATATCAGCAGCAGCTAACGACTCAGCGTGCCAATGCTGAGCGTCTGCAAGCAGATAGCCGGCGTCTCATGGCGGATAAATCTGCCCTTGAGCAAGAGCAGTTAGAGTTAGAACAAGAGTTAAAAACGCTCAGTGATGAGCAGCAAGATATTCAAAGTCAGATAGTAGCGCTAACGCCACAAATATCCGATGCCCGCGCGACCAGTCAGCAACTACAGGCTGAGCGCAGTGAGCTAAATCGCGCGCGTCAGGCCGATGATGATGCATGGCAAGCATTGCAGCTGCGTATCCAGCAGAGCGAGATGCGTTTGGAGCATAGTGTCAGTAGCCTTGCACGAGCGACGGCACAATACGACCAATCGCTACAGAGCGAGCAGCAGCTAAAAGCGAGTCATCAGAAGCAGCAGAATAAGCTACCAGACTTGCAAGCAGCATTACAAATGGCGCAGACAGCACGAGATAAGCAGCAGGTGTTATTGACCGAGCGTGATACGGCATTGTCGATGCTTAAGCAAGACTATGCTCAGCAGCAGACGGCGTTGGATAGCGTGCAGAATACGCTACAAGCTCAGCAGGGCAAGCTTGCGAATCATGCTACTGAGTTGGCACTAAGTATGGCGCGTTTGGACGATGCGAGCACTCATACTCATGACGCTTTAGAAGCGTACTATAAGGTGAGCCATAAATATAAATCGGAGTCGCATTCAACACAGCACCCGCAGCATCAGCAACAAGTGATGAGCGTCTCAAACTTGCTCGCGGATTTTATCGCTCATGATCGCCGTGTGCGTCCAGATAAAATCGCTGAATTAGAGTCTGAACGCGCCACGCTTGAGCAGCAGCTTAGCAAAATCGGTCCAGTTAATCTCGCCGCAGTGGCAGAGTTGGCTGAGGTCAATGAACGTCTAGAGCCATTGGCGAAGCAGACAGCAGATATTGCGGCGAGTATGCAGACATTGACGGCAGCGATTGAGTCTATTGATGAGACCACCAAGACCCTGTTTATGCAGACGCTAGATGCCGTTAATACTGAGCTTGCCAATTTATTTGCCAAAGTATTCGGCGGTGGTCAAGCCAGTTTAACGCTCAATACTGACGATATGCCCGTTAATGCGCCAAAATCAGAGCAGTGGCGAGCAGGGCTTACCTTAATGGCACAGCCAAAGGGCAAGCGTAATAGTCGCCTAGCTGTACTGTCAGGTGGTGAAAAAACGCTCACCGCGCTGAGCTTGATTTTTGCGATATTTAAGCAGCATCCCGCACCGTTCTGTGTGCTCGATGAAGTGGATGCACCGCTTGATGATGCCAACGTCGAACGTTTTACCAGTTTGATTCATGAGCTCGCGGATGACTTACAGTTTATCTTTATCAGTCATAATAAACTGACGATGCAGATTGCCGATGAGTTAAAGGGCATTACGATGCCAAGTGCAGGGGTCTCTACATTAGTCAGTGTCTCGTTAGATGAAGCTGAGCGTTATATTACCGAGTAGCTCAAATTATTTAAATTCAACTATAACTGGCATGCCTCTGCTAGTGGTATAGTTGAAGTTGAGGTGGTAACGTTACGCAAGTATGTCGGGCTGACGGTAAACGATGACTATATGGTGACGAGCTTAATTAGCCATGCTAGACTATTGCCATTTGTCGCCTCTTGTGTATTCCCTTTTGTCATATATTAGGATGTATTTCTCATGACCGCTATTCAGTTTATATTGATCGCCATTGCCGCATTTATCATGCTTGCAGGGCTGTTTATGGTCATTCGTAGTTTTAAGCGCCGCAACAGCGCTGAAGCGATGGCGGTCAACTATGATAAAAACGGTATTCCCATCATACCGCGACATGAGCGAAACCTCGTGGATCAGCCAGATTTTGATGACACCGTCGCAGGCGAGACCAGTATTGCACCTGATCGCAGCTATCTCAATGCAGTCGTCGAAGAAGAGACGTTGACTCAACCGCATGCACAGCAGACGGCTGGACATAACGATATCATCAGTGAGTTAAATGACGATCACAGAGACATGGTTGAAGATGATAGTTATGCACGCTGGCAGGATGAGCAGCAGCGCAGCGAAAACACTGAATTTGCAGCAGCATCTGAGCAGATAAATGCCGAGCAAGAGCCTGATGCGTTTTCTAGCTTGATGTCGGCGACAGACAGTCTGATGCCATCGATTGATACGGTAGAAGAGCCGAGTTTTGATAATAATAGTCCGATTCTCGATCAGCATCTGTCAGAGCCTGTTGACGAAGCGCAAAACGGTCCATTGATTAATGCTAAAGACAACATCAACATCACCATCTTGCCGCACCAATATCGTGATCGTCCAACCGCGATTATCCGTGGTCGTGATTTATTGAAATTGATTGATAAATACGGTTTGCGCTATGGCGCGATGAATATGTTCCATCGTTATGAGAAAAAAGACGGCACAGGTATGCTGTGGTTTAGCATGATGGGCATCACCGATAGCGGTATCGCGCCTTTTGATCCGCATAGTGTGGCGACCAATACCTATCATGGCGTGGTGGTATTCTTATCTTTACCGCATCCGCAAGCGCTGCGTAGCTTCGATAGTATGATGAGTATTGCTTATATGATGGCCAGTGATTTGGATGCGATTATGCTGGATGAAGAGAACGAACCAATCACCTCTGAGTATAAGCAGCAGCTACGAAATCAAGTCCGCGACTATGAAGGTTAGAAGCTTGAAGGTTAGAAGCTTGAAGGTTAGAAGCTTGAAGGTTAGAAGCTTGAAGGTTAGAAGCTTGAAGGCTAAAGGTTACGGAAAGTAAGAGCTGGTTAATATTAGAAGTCATATAAAAGGCAAATAGCGATTGACGTTATTTGCCTTTTTTAATGCGCGTTCATTTCTGCAAAATTCTAGGGCGTGTCTTCAATTCACTCGATAGTCATCTAAATGGGCTAAAAATGGCTAAATCTTGCCAAACATCGTCAAATAGCTGGCTAATATCCCGATATTATCTGCGCTATTTTTCTTGTTTGACGGCAATTTATCTCATTTGTATCGCCATTTTTGAAATGAAGACACGCCCTAGAGTCGGTTCAAGATATAGTTGATTCCAAATATTTTCGATACAAGGAAGCCGAGTGCAAGCTATACATTAGTATGGTTAGTGAGGATGACGATGTAGCGGATTTATATGGGATTGACTATACCGAGTATCCTGCAAACTTGTTATCATATCGGCATCTTGAATGACAAAAAAAAGACACCGACTATGACTGATCCTATCTTATCGACCGCTGCTCAATCAGCAACCAATCAAAAAACAACTGCGCAAATCGTTGCCCAAATGCGCACACTTATCGACGCCATTAAAACACACAACTATGCCTATTATGTACTCGACAATCCGATCTTAGAAGACAGTGAATACGATCAATTGCGCCGTTCGTTACTTGAGCTTGAAGAAGCATACCCAGATTTGGTACAGCCTGATAGCCCCATCAATCAAGTCGGTGATATGCCGCTATCTGCCTTTACCCAAGTGACTCATGACATCCCCATGCTGTCACTGGGCAACGTTTTTGACTATGACGAATTACATACCTTTATGCGCCGCGTCAACGACCGTCTAAATGATGCGCAAAAAAATCCTGAGTATGAGATGGAGCTAAAGCTTGATGGATTGGCCGTGTCGCTAAAATATGAGCATGGAAAATTTGTGCAAGCCGTCACGCGCGGTGATGGGCAAACGGGCGAGGATATTACTCAAAATACCAAGACCATTCGCAACTTGCCACTTTGGCTCGCGGATGCTGCTGACATCGAGTTGTTAGAAGTCCGCGGTGAAGTGCTGATGCCCAAGGCAGGTTTTGATCGTCTCAACCGCCTAGCAGAAGAGAGCGAAAATAAAACCTTTGCTAATCCACGTAATGCCGCCGCTGGGAGCTTACGTCAGCTTGATCCCAGTGTGGCAGCCAGTCGCCCACTAGCGTTCTATGCTTATTCTATCAATCAAGGATTGCCTGAAACCATCGAAACCCAATCAGCAGGCTTGGCTTGGCTAAAAACCATTGGCTTTACTGTCAGTGCGGTAGAAGTGGTCGCAAACCCACGTGCGGCACAAACCTATTATGAATCAGTAATTGAGAGCCGTGCCAGTTTACCGTTTGAAATAGACGGCGTGGTGATTAAGGTAAATAACATGTCATTGCAGCAGCAGCTTGGGTTTCTGTCACGTGAGCCACGCTGGGCGACTGCCTATAAATTCCCTGCCGAAACGGTGATGACGCGTCTAAATGATATTGAGTGGCAAGTCGGGCGTACCGGTCAAATCACCCCAGTTGGTAAGCTCGAACCTGTCAAAGTCGGCGGCGTCACCGTCAGTAATGTCACCTTGCATAACTTTGGTGAGATTCAGCGTTTGGACGTGCGTGCAGGCGATCTGATCAGCGTACACCGTGCTGGTGATGTGATACCGAAAGTCAGCCGCGTTTGGCACGACCAACGCCCAGCCGATAGCATGCCAGTCACGCTACCTGCTACTTGTCCGGTATGCGACTCGCCTGTGGTGCTACCAGAAGATGAAGCATTGGCACGCTGTACTGGTGGCCTATTTTGCCCTGCGCAGCAGCAAGAAGCATTGATTCACTTTGTCTCACGTCGTGCCATGGATATCGATGGACTTGGCGCGAGGTGGCTCCTTAGCTTTTTTGAGCATGGTCTGGTTAAGACCGTCGCTGATATCTATCAACTGCACAATCATGCAGATGAGATGGTCACGCTAGAAAAACTGGGCGAAAAGTCAGTACAAAACATCATCAATGCCATTGAAGCCAGTAAGCATACTACGCTCGCACGTTTTATTTATGCGCTTGGCATACGCGGTGTGGGCGAGGGTACGGCACAAAACTTTGCTCAGCAATTTGGTGACCTCGACAGCCTGATGGCAGCCAGTATTGAGACTCTGATTAAAACCCCTGACGTTGGTACTATCACTGCTGAGTTGGCTTACGAGTTTTTCCGTGCACCGCATAATATCGAAGTGATTAATTCATTGCTTGAAGCGGGTGTCTATTGGGATAAGGTCGAGCAAAAATCTGCTGGAGACTTGCCACTTGATGGGCAGACGTGGGTCATTACGGGTGCGCTGGAGAAAATGGCACGTGATGAAGCCAAGGCTAGACTGCAAGCACTTGGCGCAAAAGTATCAGGAAGCATCTCAGCCAAAACGACTGCGCTACTAGCAGGAGATAAGGCTGGCTCTAAGCTCACCAAAGCAGAAAAGCTGGGCGTCAAAATTGTGGGTGAAGAAGAGTTTTTGGTGTTGGTTGGGGTGTAGGGTGAGGTCAAAGTAGGATTTTATAAAGTATGAATTGAGTTCTTAAATAACCCTAAAATTTATTTCAAAAGATTAGGGTTATTAATTAAAACATCTTTAACGAGTGCTTTGATTACTGGTACGCTGACTGCGTTACCCAATTGTTTATAAGCAAAGTTATCTTTAGGATGTAATTTATATGAGTCGGGAAAACCCTGTAATCTTGCACATTCTCTAGGGGTTAAACGACGTACACGTTCATTATGATATATTCCTAACCTATTAGAATCAGAGGCAGTTAAAGTTATTGAGATACTATCAGGGTCAAGAAATTTAAATACTTCAAATGACATGTTTCCTGCTACTAAGTTGTATAGACCATCTTTCTCTTTAATATAGCGCTTTAGTAGTAACGAGTTAATAATCGAATCAATATCATCATGTAGATAGAAAGTGCTAATTTGTTCTTTACTTAAGGCTTTCCCATCTTGATGTGTACCAAAAATATTTTTCCGACGATTGGCAATTAACAAATCCATAAATTCAATTTCATGATTATTACACTCACCCCTTAATCCTAAATCCCAAGAATGTATAGAATTTCCACCTCGACTATCAATTAGACGTATACCATGTAACTTACTTAAGTCTCCTTTTAATACTTTTTTTAATTGATCTGTGAACTCTTCAGAACAGTTATAATGTGAACTAGGATTAGGTTCTAAAATATCTCTGACTAATATTGATTTGTTGTCATGAAATAAATCATTATTTATTAAGTTCTCTTTGAACGCGTGTGAATCTACAGCCCCAACATCGCTTGGTAATGTTATTTTAGGAATAATACCTTTGACTGCTACTATGTAAATCCTTACGCGATTTTGAGCTACGCTGTAGTTGCTTGAATTAAGTAATCTATATTCAAATTTATAACCTAAATCAATCAAGACATTTTTAATAGTAGCAAATGTTTTACCTTTATTATGGTTTACTAAGCCTCGCACGTTTTCAAGGATGCATAAAGACGGCTGATTGCTTTCTATTAAACGTGCTACATCGAAAAACAGTGTACCTCTGGTATCTTCAAAGCCTAATCTTTTACCAGCCGAAGAAAAAGCTTGGCAAGGAAATCCTGCCAATAATACATCGAAATCTTTCACATTAGATAATTGTGTAATATCACAATATGGGTTTTCGCCAAAGTTTTCTTCATAAGTTTTACATGCTTCTTTGTCTATTTCTGCACTGAGAACGCATTCAGAGTTTATATTCAGCTCATGCAAGGCTTGTTCGAAACCAAGTCTAATGCCACCTGTTCCAGCGAATAAATCAATAAATCTAATCATTAAATATTGTCTTTTATATAATTAACCATTTGCAGTAACCCAGTATCAGAAAAATTCACAGTACAATCACTATAGTTTAATATATTTTGTACAGCACTTTTTCTTTGAAAGTTACCTGAACCATCTATAATATAACCAACTTTATGGTCATGTTGGTGTGCGAGTTGCTGTCTGTTATTAGCATTCTGTGCTTTTCTCTCAATTACAGAGTTAGTAGTAACTTGGAAGCTCACCTCTATACCTATAGAACGATTAGTGTTTGAATTAGAAACAACTAGATCGAATTTAGTTAGCTCCGCATCATTCAAGGTAACATTTACTAATGTATGCCCATCGAAATTATAGTAACCAGGTAGCATCTTTTGTAGTTTATTTTTAATATAGGCTTCGCAAATATACCCCAAGTCATTAGCTGTAGAACCACCAATCTGGCGGCTAACAAATAGGTAGCGTTCTTTGACGTATTTTTCTAATTTATCAGGGCTTCCTATCATGCTGCCGATGATAGCTTTTTCTAATATCTCATCTGGTAACTTAGAAGGGTCTGTAGTGTTTGCTCCCCAAATCAATAGCATACAGACATCAAGCATATCATCATTAAAGTTCTGACGGTTCTCAAGCAGTAGAGATTTTTCAATCCTTAACTTTTTATTGTTCCAAACGCGTTTATCAGTTTTACTAAATTCATGAGTATGAATAACATTATCAAATTTGTATTCTAGTTTTTGTTCAGGGAATAGTTGAAAAAAATCTTTTGAGTAGCGTTGTAGGCGTTCTCCACCAATATCCGTAAGTACCATAAGGTGCTTTAAGAAAAGATTAGCTGATAATGCTTTATTTTGGATAAGTGCCTCTTTCCATGCATAAGGACTGGCATCAGCTACTTTTAATAAATTTAAGAAGGTATCTTGTGTCTCAAGAAGAGGGATTAAAGTGCTTTTATCAGCCGCTTCTTTAACTAACTCTGATGGCCAGTAATTGCATGCGTTTTGGGCTAGATCGTCAACTGTTTGCATAGAATAGTATAGCCTCTATTTAAGAAAAATGAATTTTAGCATTAAATCTACTAAGTATGTACAAGTCATAGATATCTAACGTGAATTATAGTTAGTAGCCGACTAATTCTAATAAATAGTATAAAGTTTGCTACCTCTTGCACCGAAAAGGCCGTAGAGCAAATACTCTACTCCACCATCTCGCTATGCGCCTTCACATCACCTTTCTTACCATCTGGCACAATCACGATAGGTAGCACCAGCCCTTTTGCAAAATCATCAGAAAACACATAATCGTAGCTACTGGCAGCGATGTCGGGCGTGGTATGAATGATAAGGGTCATGTCTTTGCTATCAGTTAGCTCATGCGAGACATAGGTCTCACTCAACTGATCCAAGGCTTTTGATAGCGCCTCATTACTTGCCATGCTCACCGTCAGATTATGCTGCGCCGTAGTATTATCCACTTTGAAGTAATCCGCATAGTCCTGCACATTTTGACTATCGAGCGCAAACGGATACTGATAATTGCTGATATCAGCAGGTGCTTCACCGCTCGCGACTAGAGACCAGTCGACAGTATTCTCCGCTACTTCTGAACTTTCTGCGGTCGTGACAGCAGCTTCAGAGGTTTGGCTAGTCGTCTCAGTATTGTTGCCACAACCTGTTAGCACCCACACACTGGCCATCGTAATTATTAATGTACTCATTAAGCGCTTAACCATCGACGTATCCTCTTGATTGATCATCATCGTATTGTATATATGCGCTATTTTGACAGCTTTCGTTATGGTTCTCTAGAGAAATGCAGTAAACAAACGATTGTTATACCAACATCCATAAGACAGGCAGGTTATATAAATAGCCAGGTTATATAAATAGGCAGGTTGTATAAAAATGCGCACAAAAAAACAGCCACCTTATGATGACTGTCTAATGTGTATTATCACTTTCTATTTATGATTATTTTACTAGATTTGGCAGCTGACATTATATTCTGTACCATCTGCCCATTTGATAGCGAAGATGCCTTTGTCTTCTTTCATGTGCCATGCATAGACCGCATCTGGACTTGAATCATTGACATAGCTTGCGACATGATCTTGCGCATCACCATTTAAGATAACTGGCTGTGATGCCCATTTTACTTTAGGTAATGTCACGTTTAGCATGACTTGTTTTTTATTGATAGATTGTTTTGCCGTGATGATGCTGTCATCTGTACAAGTGTAAGGTGCGGGTGCCATACGATCGTAAGCGGCACTAGGCATGGTCTCTGATGCAGTTGTGTCTGACTCAGGCACGTCTGATGTATTTGGAGTAGTCGGAGCAGTAGTTGCACAAGCGCTTAATAGGGCGAGGGCAGGTAGAGCTGCGATAATTTTAGTAAGGGTATTCATGGTCTTCTCCAAAGATATAGACGGTATCATGTAATTATATTTAAGTATGCATTAAGCTTATAGCCATATAGTACCCAAAACAAACATAGGTAAATGTTAGAAATTGTTTGTTACATGTTTGCTTTGTCACACAATTGCTGACTAATGTAATGTCTCATTGTGAGTGCTTTAGAAGGTATCTAAAGCCGTAGATGATACTGGTTAAAAATTATCTCACACACATAAAAAAGCGCCTATCGATATATGAATCGATAGACGCTTTTTTGTTTTACTTAACATGCTCTGAATTGAGCATGCATTTCTATATCATGAACGCTACTTGGTTTTGCGCGGTGGCAGACCCGTATGCTGGGTTTGGAAGTTGCCCTTGCTGACACGCTTTTTGGTATTTTTGCTGGCTGTTTTTTTACCCGCAGCGCCTTGAGTAGAGGTGTTGCTACGCTTCACCGAGTCATTGCCAACACGACTGTTCTTTTTACGCGCTGATTGATAGCTGTCTTGTGCGGCATCGCGGCCTTCTAAACTGGCGTTAAATGGTGGAATCAAGCAACCACGGTTTTTACCAATCAAGTCACTACGTCCCATATCTTGTAATGCTTTACGCAACATTACCCAGTTTTTTGGATCATGATAGCGCAAGAACGCTTTATGCAATTTACGCTGCTTGCCAGATTTGACGATATCCATGTCACCTTCGTCACGACTGATCTTATGTAGCGGATCTTTGTGCGTGTGATACATGGTGGTCGCCGTCGCCATCGGGCTAGGATAAAATGCCTGTACTTGGTCAGCACGGTAGCCATGACTTTTGAGCCAAATAGCAAGATTCATCATGTCTTCATCTTTGGTGCCTGGATGCGCCGCGATGAAATAAGGAATCAGATATTGCTCTTTGCCTGCTTCTTGGCTGTACTGTTCAAACATGGCTTTAAACTTATCGTAGCTGCCCATGCCCGGTTTCATCATTTTTGATAGCACGCCTTCTTCAGAATGCTCTGGCGCAATTTTCAGATAGCCACCGACGTGATGACTGACCAATTCTTTGACGTATTCAGGGTCTTTAACAGCCAAGTCATAACGCAGGCCTGAAGCGATCAGGATTTTTTTCACGCCTTTAATGTCACGCGCTTTGCGGTATAGTTTGGTCAGATTACTATGATCGGTGATTAGGTTTTCGCAGACGTCAGGGTATACACAAGAAGGCTTACGGCAGTTCTTCTCGATCGTCTCATCTTTACAGCTAAGGCGATACATGTTTGCCGTTGGGCCACCAAGATCCGATATCACACCCGTAAAGTTAGGTGCAGTATCACGAATGGCTTCTACTTCGCGCAATATAGAGTCTTCTGAGCGGCTTTGAATAATGCGACCTTCGTGCTCAGTGATCGAGCAGAACGTACAACCACCGAAACAACCACGCATGATATTGACCGAAAACTTAATCATGTCATAAGCAGGAATACGCGCATCGCCATAGCTTGGGTGTGGCAAGCGGGCATATGGCAAGTCAAAGACGTAATCCATCTCTTCGGTTGAGAGTGGCACTGGTGGCGGATTCAACCACACGTCAATTGAGGTGTGTGAGTTGCCTGCACCGCTGCTGTGACGCTGTACTAGCGCACGGGCATTACCTGGATTGGTCTCAAGATGCAAGATACGGCTAGCATGCGCATAAAGCACTGGGTCAGATTTGACGTGCTCATAATCAGGGAGACGAATGACGGTTTTTTCACGTGGCGGCATTTTTAGCTTATGCTTGCGCGCCGTCATCGGCTTATTGTTTCTTCCCTCAGCAGTATCAAAACCACGCATTTGTACCACTTGCGTCTCTTCATCTACTTGGTCAGCATTGATGATTTTATTGGTGACCGGTTCAGCGACAAAACCCTGATACTGCGATGACATTGAAGACATAGCTTGGCCAACAGGCGAGTCGCTCGGTTTTTCTTGCTCGATAGAGCATTGATCGACGTCTTCAGTCATGACGTAAGGGTTGATAATCGGATCAACACGACCGACGGTATCGACATCATTACTAGCAACTTCGGTCATATCGTCTTGCCAATGGCGGCGCGTTGGCGTCAATAGATATGACGTACCACGCAGCTTGCTCATTTGCTCAAAGCTATAGCCTTTAGACAAACCATGTACCACATCGACGATGGCGCGCTCAGCATTACCGTATAATAAAACATCGGCACGGGCATCCATCAAGATACTACGACGGACTTTATCCGACCAGTAATCATAATGAGCGATACGGCGTAGACTACCTTCGATACCGCCTAGGATAATTGGCACGTCAGGATACGCTTCGCGGCAGCGCTGACTATAAACGATAGCGGCACGGTCAGGGCGCTTATTGGCCACGTTGCCTGGTGAGTAAGCGTCATCACTACGGATTTTACGATCAGCGGTATAGCGGTTGATCATGCTATCCATGTTGCCTGCGGTCACGCCATAAGCATAAACAGGTTTGCCCAGTTCCATAAAGGCGTCTTTGCTCTTCCAATCTGGCTGAGCAATGATACCCACGCGAAACCCTTGCGACTCTAATAGACGACCGATGATCGCCATACCAAAGCTTGGGTGATCGACATAAGCGTCACCTGAAATGATAATGACATCACAGGCATCCCAGCCCAAATCATCCATCTCTTTGCGACTCATAGGCAGATAGGGCGCAGGCTCGTAGCAGCTCGCCCAGTGTTTGTCGTAATCGAAAAGAGGTTTTGTGCCTTGTTTAAAGGCGGTGCGGGCGATGGTATCGGCAGACATGGGCGGACCTGTTGAATAGAAAAATGGCACTAAAAAAAGCCGTTATTTATTAAAAATATTAACGGCTCATTTAAAAGCGCTCATTTTAACATGAATCCAACTCACTATGCGACCTATTCTACGATGGGCGATTAATGATAAGTTATTGATAGCATGAGATAATCTATAAGTAAAAAGGTTCCTAAACTGTTAGAAACCTTTTTGATTTAACCCGTTATTCTTGATTTACCCTGTCATAAGTACAGAAAACTGATTACTCTAATAGTTGAAACGGAAAGGTAACCACGTCGAATGCTAGGGCAAAGGGTAGCAATACAAGCTTCTGCGCCGTATTTGCACCACTACTAGATACGTGGCTCTGCGTGGTTTTTGAATAAAAACTCACCATATAAGGCTTAGATAAAGGACGGTAATTCGACTGGATCATGCTTAGATTACTGACTTGCGGATAGATAGCGCCTTTGACAGGGACGCTAAAGCAAAAGCGCTGGGCATTGATGCGCTGATCACTGGCTGAGGTACATTCTTTACCACTGTTTTGCAAAAAGAACTGATAGTCAGAGCGCTTAAATTCGTCTTTTAACTTGGCATAAGAAAGCTTCATCTCTCCCTGAAAATACCCATCATTATTTGGCACATAAAAATCCATGTCGTTATCGACTTGGATATTTTTTGGCGTCAAGCTACCCAGCAAGCTGATCATCTCTGTCCCACCTTGGGTCAGTACATAGCTGTTTTTTTCACCAACGATAACCATGGACGCGTTTGGCATTTTTGGTAATGCTTGAGC
The DNA here is from genome assembly GCF_904845995.1 of Psychrobacter fjordensis. Lineage (NCBI taxonomy): Bacteria > Pseudomonadati > Pseudomonadota > Gammaproteobacteria > Moraxellales > Moraxellaceae > Psychrobacter > Psychrobacter fjordensis. The sequence continues at coordinate 517,337 of NZ_CAJGYP010000001.1, read as the reverse complement.
GGGACGACCAAAAGCAATGATTTGATCTTCAGACAACACATTCTTGGTAGTACTGGTGCTGGTATGACTGTCACTGTCTAGTAATGAGCTGGTAGCACAGCCTGAGGTCGCTAGCAATGCCACCAATGAGGCACCCATAATCACTGCTTTTGAGTTGAATTTGGCTGGTAATGCAGTGTGATGCTTATCGCTTTTACTGGTGCTTTCTAGTTTGTCTGCAGGTGTGCCTTTATGCTGAGTCATGCTCTATTTCCTTGTCTATGATGATTGACTATCGACTATTGGTATTGATTCTCTGTTTGATGGTTATTATCAAACTTTCGTTGATATGGTACATGGTTTGGACATGCCTTATCTACTCATTATTTATATTCTATTGAAGAAAATACTTTGGCATATTTCGGCTACTACGAATTAAGGAGAACAGAATCTAAGCATGAATAGAAGGCTTAGCATCTTACTTTTATTAGTCATTATCACAGCGTTTATCTGATAACAGATGGATAGTTGAAGGTTTGTTTCGATTATAGGGTGCTATTTTTTTAGAGTATCTATTTTATTTTCCCAATGCCCAAAGTACGTTTTGGCATGCGCTTTGCTTTCTCTTTCGTAGAGTCTATTGATTTAGATAGGCTCATAAAAACAATACATATATAAATACCATAAAATCGATAATTGTTTGGAGAAATAAAGTGAAAGCATCCTATTTTAGCTTGGGCAAGGTATCTGTTTTATGTACCTCCTTCTGCTCTAAAGTACTGTTGATGGGCGCGGTACTGTTTGGGATTATGTCTAGCGCAATGGCTGCTGAAGAAGCGGCTCTGACAGTGGCACAGCTACTTGAGTATCAAAATATTGCATGGATTATTTGGGGTGGGGTGCTAGTGTTCTTTATGCAGGCAGGATTTGCATTGTTAGAGAGCGGATCAGTACGTGCGAAGAACACGGTCAATGTCATGATGAAAAACTATACCGATATGTGTATCGGTGGTTTGGCCTTTTATCTCGTTGGTTTTGGGTTGATGATGGGCACCAATGACTCAGGATTCTTCGGTACAGATCACTTTATGCCAGTGAATTTGTCCAATATGGACTGGGCATTGATGTTTTTCCAAATGATGTTTGCTGCCACAGCCGTTACGGTAGCGAGTGGGGCAATGGCGGAGCGGGTATCCTTTGTGGGCTACGCGGTGGCGGCATGTCTCATTTGTTTGTTCATTTATCCTGTATTTGCCAGTTGGGTATGGGGCGGTTATTTCGGTGGTACGGGCTGGTTGGCTGAGCTTGGGTTCATTGATTTTGCTGGCTCTACGGTTGTGCACTCTATCGGTGGGTGGCTAGCGCTCGCAGGTATATTGGTCATTGGCCCACGGTTGGGTCGTTTCGCACCTGATGGTACGCCAAGATTGATAGCGGGTCACAATATGACGTTGGTTGCACTTGGTGGTTTTATCTTGTGGTTTGGTTGGTTTGGGTTCAATGCTGGCTCTACACTATCTATCACTGGCAATATCGGCCTAATCGCTGTCAATACATTCGTAGCAGCGATTAGTGCGGTAGTGAGTTATATGCTCATCTCAAAAGCATTGAACAAAGCCATTTTGCTCAGTGATAGTGTCAATGCCAGCTTAATTGGTTTGGTGTCTATTACTGCAGGCTGTGCGACAACGACGCCTATCTTCGCCGTTATCATCGGTGCAGCTGCTTCCGTGATATATATCTTATCGACACAAGCGTTATTGAAATTAAAAATTGATGATGTGGTATCAGCCGTTGCAGTGCATGGCTTTGGTGGTGCATGGGGCACGCTTGCGGCTGGATTGTTTTATTCAGACGACTTATTCAATTTATCACGTGTGGGTGTACAAGCGCTTGGTGTGGGTGTGGCGTTAGTCTGGGGATTGGGATTGGGACTCGTCATGTATAAGTTGATTGATATCAGCTTTGGGTTAAAAGCCAGTCGCTTGCATGAGCAGCGCGGCCTAGATTATACCGAGCACGCAGAGATTGGCTATCCAGAGTTTCAAAAGCAAATATTCGATGCCAAAAACTTAACAGAGCGACATTTATAGGAGAAAACTGATGAATATCGACACTCAATCAGTAAATCAAACCGTGTCCGCGATGGCAGTTGTACTGGCAAAATATTTAAATCCTGAAGAGGTGCGACTACTCACCACGCATTGGCAGCGGCACTCGACGGTCTCTGTGAAAATGATGCAGCAGTGCGTTTTAGATGCGACGCGACGCTATCCTGAGCTACAAGAACACAAGTCTGATATTCGTAAAGGTTTTTGGAATACGATGCAGACTGACCATCAGCAGGTGGCCGAAGAGAGCGGCAGTAGTGTAGAAATTGATGAACAAAAATCTGTTTCTGAGATGCTACAAGCTTTTTATACGGTGATGGAAGCCATTGGCAGTCAGCTAACAGAATCAGACAAACGCAGTTTTTTTCATATCATGCACCAAACTGTGTCGAAAGAACGCACCTTTAAAGGGCATTCTATCGACATTAATCAGTTCTTGGAAGGTGCTCGGCCAATCGTACCTGACAATGAGCATCTCTTGAATAATTTGATTCAGCTTGCTTATATTTGCTTGTGTGATATTGCTGGCCCTGTAGAAGCAGATGAAATATTTTTTCGGGTTGCAGAGACTGCCAAGCAAAATCATCCGAGGGCAGTGGTTGAAAAGCTGTTTTAATGTTTTTTTCAATATGAATTTAATGTTTTTTCAATATGAGATTGGGGCGTGTCTTTAGTCACTGGATGTGATCTAAAATAATGACATCTATTTATGAATTATGACTGATTAACCATAATTAATAAGTCATGAGCAATCAGCCATGACACGCCTTGAGATTAATCTAACGTAATCTTTGTGCCACTCTTGGTGAAATTCATCACAAACTGACTTTTAAAGTGGCGCACGTTATTTTCATAAGTTAGCAAGCCTGTGGTGAAACGATGATATTCGCTCATGTTTTTGGCATTGACCATCAACATAAAATCCGCATCACCTGATACTTCATAGCAGCTCATGACCTGTGGCTGCGAATGCATTAAGCGCTCAAATCGATGCTGCATCGACGTGTTTGAGCGCGCCATTTCTATCATTACTACTGCTGTCAGTCCATAGCCGACCTTATTAGGATCGACAATAGCGACCTGCTTGGTAATCACGCCATTGTTGGTTAACGCTTGGATACGGCGCTGTGCCGTAGCGATAGACACATGGACACGCTCTGAGATAGTTTTCAAAGGTAGCGTGGCATCCTCTTGTAGCAAATTCAAAATGGCTTTATCAATATCATCCAAAACGTGGCTCACGGTATTTTTCTCCAAAAATGTTACTAAGAACGCTGCTAAAAAATCTGTTATTAAACCTATTATCACTATAATTAAAAAATTGATAAATAATTGAATTATTAGTAGGTTGTTAGATAATTCTATTCATATAAAGATGTATATAGAGATAATATCTCGTAAGGTATAAGTAAAATAGAACTTATCAACCAGTAGTTAGCCACGGACCATCACCGTGCTAACCATTGATTTGTTTAACGACTACTATTTTACGGTGCTGCTCATGTCTATTTCTATATTATCTAATGCGTTCGCCAATACATTGGCAACCACAGTGTCGCGCATACCTTTACCTGCGATTTGGACAGCGGGTAGCACTCAGCAACGTACGTTAATATTGGGTGTGGTGTTAGCTGTATTGTCCAATGTGTTATTCGGTATTCTTTACGCCTATAGTAGCTTTTTAGCGCCATTGTCAGGGACCCAAGTTTTCATCTGGCGGATGCTCGCGATGTGGGCAGCACTGGTTGGTTACTTAGTTATCAGTGGTCGTTTAGGGTTGCACATTGATAAGTTAAGAGCATTACGTACGGCAAAGCAGTGGGCTTGGCTGTTATTACCGACGCCTATATTTCTCAGTCAATTTTGGCTATTTATGTGGGCACCAGTTAATGGTCAAGGTGTGCAAACGGCCATGGGTTACTTCTTATTTCCACTGACGATGGTACTGTTTGGTTGCCTGTTATTTGGTGAAAAGTTAAGTCGTCTACAGTGGTTAGCAGTTGGCTTTGCGGCATTAGGAGTCGGTAGCGAGATTGTACGTACGCAGAGCATATCGTGGGCGACGCTTTGGGTCTGTGGCACGTATCCTGTTTATTATATTTTGCGTCGTTTGCAGGGTATCGGTGCGGTGACTGGATTGTTGGTAGATTTAAGCATTTGTGCGCCATTTGCGTTGGCTTACTTATTGCTTTTTGCACCGAGCAGTTTGGGGTTGGTGAGTGGTTCTGCGTTCTTTATCATGATGATTGCTGGGCTAGGTGTGTTGAGCGTGTGGGCGATGAAAACCAACGTTGACGCCAGTCAAATGCTACCTGTAAATGTTTATGGCATGATGAGTTATCTGGAGCCTGCGCTGTTGTTTGTCTTAGCGATCACCGTATTGGGCAACCCATTTGAGTCAGCGATGATTTACAGCTATGGTTTGATTTGGGTCGGCATTGCCTGCTTGATTGCTCATGGTATTCGTCAATTACGCCAAGCTCGTAGAAATATGCAATCTTTGGCAAAAGAGGCGATCTCGTAAGAAAGCGAGTCATTTACTAACTAAATTAAGGACAAATAAAAGATAAATAAAAATGGACGATTCAACATAATGCTGAATCGTCCATTTTTGTATTAGATTAAACTGGCTTTGTTTAAGGAAGCTATCGTTAATTCAATGTAGAGGTGCTACAAGGCAACTGAGCGCAGATGTATGTTAAATACTTCAAACGATGTTAACGCAGTAACACCTCTATAGTGGACTTGATTGTATTAATCTAAATGTTGTTTAAAACCACGCTGCTTATCACGTTCCCAGTCACGATCTTTCAATGTTTTACGTTTGTCATGTTGCTTCTTACCGATGGCAAGACCAATCTGGCATTTCACCAGTGAGTTTTTCCAGTAGCAAGACAACGGTACGCAAGCATAACCTTTTTGATTGATTGCCCCAGCTAGTTTTTCGATTTCACGGCGATTGAGTAGCAGCTTACGAGTACGAATGCTGTCTGGGCTAACGTGCGTCGAGCTAGATAGCAGCGGCTGAATGTGCGCTCCAAATAAGAAAGCTTCGTTATTGCGAAATATCACATACGCCTCGGTAATGGTCATTTTACCAGCACGGATGGCTTTGACTTCCCATCCTTGTAGGGCAAGACCCGCTTCAAACGATTCTTCAATAAAGTATTCATGGCGTGCCTTTTTATTGGCACAAATCTGATTCTCAGGTTTTTTTGATTTCTTTGACATGGTTTCCTCGTAAGGATTTCTAAGAACAACATCGTTGTCCTCACCTATAATTCCTCATCCTAATCCGCTTGTTTGGTGTGTTTTTTATGTAAAAAATAAGCAGGATGAGTCGAACTAACCATTGTAGCAAAGCCTCTGATAAAAATGTAAGTCAGCTGTTAGGACAAATGTAGCAGATAAGTATTAAGTTTGAGCAAAATTTGCTAGCATATAGTCCAATATTACCGACTATGTTAGCCATGTTATGAGCCTTTCTGATTCCCCTAATTCCTCAAAGTTACATACCAAAATCTTATATCCAGGTACTTTTGATCCTATTACTAATGGTCATGTGGACTTAGTCACACGTGCTACTAAGCTGTTTGATGAGGTCGTTATTGCCGTTGCCTCAGGACATCATAAAAAGCCATTGTTCAACTTTGAAGAACGTGTCGCTTTAGTTGAGACCGTATTTGCTGACTTGCCACAAGTATCCGTGGTTGGCTTTGAGGGTTTGCTCGTCGACTTTATGCGTGTTCAAGGAGCTGCTGCTGTCTTGCGTGGTTTGCGAGCCATGTCAGATTTTGAATACGAATTCCAGTTAGCCAATATGAATCGTGAGCTTGATGAAAATTTTGAAGCGGTATTTTTGACGCCAGCACCGAATTATTCCTTTATCTCATCGACCATGATTCGTGAAATTGCCAAACTTGGTGGCGACGTCACTAAATTCGTACCCACTTGTGTGTCTGATGCTTTTACAAAAAAACTGGTGATTCAAGACAGATAGCCTTTTAATAGGCCGACAGCTGCAGCATATAGGCTAAAAATCAACCGTAAGGAGCCGTTCATGGCACTACTGATTACTGATGAGTGCATCAATTGTGATGTGTGCGAGCCTGCGTGTCCCAATGAGGCAATATCGGAAGGGGACGATATTTATGTTATCGACCCTGACTTATGCACCGAATGCATCGGGCATTTTGATGAACCGCAATGTGTGGTTATTTGTCCGGTTGACTGCATTCCCCATGATCCTAATCATGTCGAGACAGGAAGCGATTTGTTGTCTAAATACAAACGCATTACGGGTCAATAAGTAGCTTACATAGTTGATCCTCTATAAAAGAGTGACAGCGTTAACCTCACTTGAAGTATCACATATACATCTGCGCTCGGTTGCCTTGACTCTCTTTTAAACTGAATCAACGATACATTATTAATGATATTTGGGTTCGAAGCGCTTTAGGAACAATGTAATGACGATAAATGCAAACCAGATAACGAGCGACTTTGATCAACAGCACCTTTGGCATCCATATGCTAGCCTGCCACCTACTTATTCAAATATCGTTATTGATCGTGCTGAAGGTATTTATATCATCACCGAAGATGGCACGCGCCTTATCGATGGTATGTCATCATGGTGGGCAAGCGTTCATGGCTATAATCATCCCAAACTGAACGACGCTATTATTGAGCAATTGGGTAAAATGGCGCATGTGATGTTTGGTGGCTTGACCCATCAGCCAGCGATAGATTTGGGTCAGAAATTGCTCGACATTGTGCCTGCTGGACTTGATGCGATTTTCTATGCGGACAGTGGCAGTATCGCAGTAGAAGTGGCGTTGAAAATGGCGCTGCAATATCAAGTGGCTGCCAAGCGCCCAGCCAAGCAGCAATTTGCCTCTACACATTCTGGTTATTATGGTGATACGTGGCATGCCATGAGTATTTGTGATCCTATTAACGGCATGCACAGTCTGTATGGCAAGCAATTACCAACGCAGCATTTTGTCGCAGCACCACCATTGGGTTTTGAGCGGGCTTTAACAGAATCTGATCGCGTTGCCCTCACAGCATTTTTTGATGAGCATAGTGATAAGCTGGCAGGCTTTATTATCGAGCCGATTATTCAGGGCGCAGGCGGCATGCGTTTTTATAGTCCTGAGTATCTGCAACTGCTGCGTCAACTGTGCGATGAGCACGATGTACTATTGATTGCTGACGAAATTGCCACTGGTTTTGGTCGTAGTGGTAAGTTATTTGCGTGTGAGCATGCTGATATTAGCCCTGATATCATGACGATTGGAAAGGCGTTGACGGGTGGCTATATGACTTTTGCCGCAACGTTATGTACCCGAAAAATTGCCGATACTATTCATAATAGTGACTATCCAGCACTGATGCATGGCCCAACCTTTATGGGAAATCCACTTGCTTGTACGGTTGCGTGTGCTTCGATTGATTTGATTATGTCTTATGATATTGAAGCGCGTACTGCCAATATGCAACGCACGATGGAGCAGCAGCTAGCCCCCGCTTCGTTGTTAGAAGGTATTGCTGAAGTACGTTGTTTGGGTGCAGTCGCCGTCATTGAGTTACATGACGCTGTTGATATGCCTATTTTTCAGGCTTTATTGATTGATAATGGTATCTGGGTCAGACCATTTGGCAAATTGGTGTACATCATGCCGCCTTATGTCATTACTAATACTGAGCTTGTGACTTTATGCCAATCGTTACTACATGTAGTGACAATTTATCTGGCACAAGTTTCGAGTTCAGCTTCAAATATTGAAGTTTAGCAAAAACTCCCTGCATTATAGGCCAGTCAATTTCTTTTATAAGGTGTGCTATGAGTGTTTTATTTGTCTCAGGTATCGATACTGATATCGGTAAAACTTATGCCACTGGCATCATTGCCAAATCATTAATGCAGCAGAACGTCAACGTCATCACTCAGAAGCTGGTGCAAACTGGCGTGACAATGAATGCCAATACTGGCGAGATGGGCATTGCTGACGATATCATTACCCATCGTCAACTAATGGATATTCCTCTACAGCCATGTGACCTTGATTTTACCACTTGCGCTCATCGCTATGAAAAGCCTGCATCACCGCACTTAGCCACTCGATTATCAGGGGAAGTGCTAGATCCTGAACTGATTACTAATGCCACCAAACGATTGCAAGCTGAGTACGACTTGGTATTACTAGAAGGCGCGGGTGGATTACTGGTACCAATTACAGAGCATTTATTAATTTTAGATTATATTGCTACTCAAGGTTATCCAATTATTTTGGTCACTTCAGGTCGTTTGGGCAGTATCAATCACACATTACTGAGTTTGGAAGCGATAAAAGCCCGTGGGTTATCTGTACATAGTGTTATCTATAATCATATCCATGACGATGCTGACAATACGGATACCGAGATTGCGAATAGCACTGTGGATTTTTTGCAAAATTATTTAGCTGCGAATTACCCCAAGGCTCATTGGGTACAGATACCAGCTCTAAAAAACCAAATGTCTGTTAATACAGAGATGCTTAATACAGAAATGCTTAATACCAAAACGCTGTCAGAAAATTACTGTTTATCTTTGCCCGAAGGTTTTATTTGAGCTATTTATGCTGATGCTAAAAATAAATCCAAAAGACGTTCGCACTCTGCCATAAGTTTGTTATACTAGCGCGCTTGGTAGACTAGGCAATCGCCGCTGCACACTGGTAACAGACATGCAGGGGAGGAAAGTCCGGGCTACATAGGGCAGCGTGCCAGCTAACGGCTGGGCAGGGTAACTTGACGACCAGTGCAGCAGAGAGTAGACCGCCTTTGACTTATATGAGTATCGCAAGATATTCATGTCATCGGTAAGGGTGAAAGGGTGCGGTAAGAGCGCACCGCGTGGCTGGCAACAGTTCACGGCATGGTAAACTCCACGCGTAGCAAGACCAAATAGGCATCGGCATGGCGCGGCCCGCGTTCGATGCGGGTAGGTTGCTTGAGCGTACGAGCGATTGTACGCCTAGAGGAATGATTGTCCACGACAGAACCCGGCTTATCGGTTTACCAAACCTTTTTTAATGGCCTAACATAGTATTAAAAAATCTCGCTGTTAATTATTAATGACGATATTTTTAATATTAGGTCAAGTTTTTTGGAAAAAGTGCTTATTAGGGGTTGACGATAGTCATCTGCTTAGGCATAATAGCCAACCTAAAATGGCGATGTAGCTCAGCTGGTTAGAGCGCATGACTCATAATCGTGAGGTCAAGAGTTCAAGTCTCTTCATCGCCACCATTTATAGATACTTTATTAGTATCAACTAAAAAACCAATCTATTGAGATTGGTTTTTTTTTGCCTAAAATAAACGGCAGAAGTACGTATTGATGGTTAAGTAAATCGAATGTTTGTCTATCATTACTTACTGATTTCTTACTAAATCATAGGCTTATCTGTTTATACACAGATTAATTGTTGTAACTTATGTCGCGCTTACTTATCATAGGGGCTGTTTTCGGTAAAGTCCTGTAACGCTATGTCTGTACAATTGCCCCCTTATCGTCCTATTAAGCACCGTAGTGGCCTCAAAGTCATGGGTGCTGCGTTCCATGCTTTGCTGATGCGTGAGCTACAAACGCGCTTTGGTGGCTATCGCTTGGGCTATCTATGGGCACCGCTAGAGATAATGTTCCAAGTTGCTATTTATTTAGTAATATTTGGCGCTATTATGACGCGTGTACTGCCAGGAATGGATTACATGCTTTTTTTGGTTGCAGGTCTAGTACCTTTCCGTATGATGAGTACAATGGCAACGCGGTCGTTAGGAGCAGTTGAGGCTAATCAAGGTCTGTTAATGTATCGCTCAGTACGTCACATTGATGTCATCATTGCGCGTTCGTTCTTAGAGTTGATGATTTATTTTTTTACCTTTGTAATATTATTAGTCATACTTGCTTTCATTGGTATTCCTATTAGCCTTGCGCATTTAAATGTTGTGTTGTTTTGCTGGATAACTTTGTTTTTCTTTGGCTTTGGTTTGGCTCTCATAATGATGGTTATTGGTTATTATGGTGGTGAAATCAGTAAGGTTATTGGCTTACTTTTTACTATTTTATATTTCGTATCTGGGATTATGTATTCTATTCATATTATTCCCGAGCCATATTTTAGTTATTTATTATATGTTCCATTTGTTCATAATATTGAGCTAATGAGAAACGCCCTGTCTCCTACTTATCCTGCATATCATATTGATATAGGGTATTTTTTAAAGTGGATGGTAGGCGTTAATTTTTTAGGTTTATTGATGTATAAAGCGGTTGAGAAAGACCTTATCCGATCAAAGTAATAACAGGTAAATGAATGATTGAAATTAGAAACGTCTCTAAGTCATTTATGACCAAACAAGGTCGGCATTATCTATTTAAAGATTTAAATCTGACTATTGGTGATAAACAAAGTGTTGGCTTGCTAGGGCGTAATGGTGCGGGAAAATCAACATTGTTGCGTATCATTTGCGGACTAGATAAGCCGGATCATGGAGAAATTGTCACTGATTCAACGATTTCTTGGCCAGTAGGGGTAGCCGGTGGTTTCCAAGGCAGTTTGACTGGTCGTCAAAATGTACGATTTGTTTGTCGTCTATATTCAAGTGGCCCTTATATTGACGAAAAAATTCGTTTTGTTGAAGAGTTTGCAGACATCGGTAATTATTTTGACATGCCAGTTAAAAGCTATTCGTCAGGAATGAAAGCACGTTTAACGTTTGGTTTAAGTTTGGCTTTTGATTTTGATTATTACATGCTTGATGAGGCAGGTGCCGTTGGTGATGCCGCTTTTCGAAAGCGTAGTGAAGAGATACTAGCTGCGCGCCGTGAACAAGCAGGATTTTTAATAGTGTCGCATAATATTGGTGATATTAAGCGAAACTGCGATATTGGTATTGTGTTAATGGATCAAACAGCACACGTCTTTGATGATACAACAGAAGCGATTGAAGTTTATGAAAAGCATATCCACAAAGCAAAAAAGTAAGGTCATTAGCTTCTCGCTGTTTATTGGCTTGGTGATTCTCCCTTGGGCGTTGGTGATCTTTTATGTCATGACGTTTGCTCATCCCCGATTTATCTCGACCGCTAATGTGGTGGTTAAACAAGTCAGCGATACGAGCGTATCTTCTGCTGGAGGGATCTCAGCCTTGTTAGGTGTGAACAGCACTAGTAAAGAAGACGCGACTTATTTAACAGAGTACATTCTATCTAACGATATGGTGAAACGCCTTGATAAAAAGTTCAAGTTCCGCGAGGCTTATCACGTTGATGGTTCAGATCCTATTAATGAAATAAAACCTGATGCCACGCAAGAAGAGTTGCTTGAGTATTTCAAACAACGGGTTCATATCGATTTAGATGAACAAAGCTACATTCTCTCAGTATCGACAGAAGCGTTCGATGCAAAGTATGCTTTTGAGCTCAATAAGACAATCCTGAGTGAGTCTGAGCAGTTTGTAAACCGCATTTCACAAGAAGTTGCTCGTGATCAATTGGTGTTTGCAGAAACACAATTAGATGAGTCGCAAGATCGTTTAAATGAAACGAAAGAGCAGTTATTAAACTATCAAAATGACAATGAAATTTATGATCCACAAGCCAATGCACAAATCGTTAACCAGCTGATTGGTAGTCTACAAGGGCAGTTGAGTTCATTACGTACAGAAGAGCGTCAATTGCTTAGTTATTTGAACCCAGATGCACCGCAGGTTGTGTCATTAAGAAGTCAGATAAAAGCTGTGACAGAGCAGATTACTCAAGAGCAAACCAAATTAACGTCACCAAATACCACCAAGTTGAACCGTCAAGCCATACAGTTTGAAACTATCAAAGCTGATGTTGAATTTGCGACTGAGCTCTATAAGTTATCGTTATCATCACTTGAAAAAGCGCGTTTAGAAGCCTTCAAAAAGATGAAAAATCTGATTGTGATTTCAACGCCATATGAAGCTGAAGAAGCATTGTATCCACGCCGTGGCTACATTATTTGGACATCACTAGCATTGCTATTGATATTCTATGGTTTCGTGCGCTTGGTAATGGCAGTTGTCCGTGACCATCGTAGCTAGATTTGTTCAAGGAAACTTTGACAAACCAGATATCAATAATGATCGATAGATCAGCAAAGGAATACAACGCATGAATACAAAACCACGTTCTATCGTGATGATGATTAGTTTGGCGATGGCCGCGACGAGCTTGCCAGCCATGGCAGCAGATAGCGCTGCTAATCAGATAGCTGGATCTAGCTTTGGTACAAGTAACAATACTAGCAACGCCTCAACGCAAGCATTCTCTGGTAGCGTCCCAGCTCAGGCAACGATGCAAGAAGCAGTGAATGCAGCGAGTTTGCCCAGTCAGTCGGTTATCAATACCACGCGTCCGTATCAAGATATCAACACTCAAGATATGATGTTTGGTGAGCAGCTGTTTCGCGGTGCATTCTCGACCACTTCTGGCTCTACTTTTAATGACAGCTATGTGATAAACCCCGGTGACAACGTTCAAGTAAGAATGTGGGGCGCCTATCAATATGCAGCTACTACCACGGTTGATCCACAAGGTAATATATTCTTGCCCAATGTTGGTCCAGTACGCATCTCTGGTGTACAAAATGGTAATTTGCAAAACGTGGTCAAAAGCGCTGTCAGTCGTATTTACCGCTCTAACGTCGGTGTCTATGCATCACTAGAGCAGGCACAGCCAGTGAAAGTATTTGTTACTGGTTTTGTCAAACAACCTGGTTATTATGGCGGTTTGGCAGCAGATTCAGTATTGTCTTACTTAGATAGAGCAGGCGGTGTTGATCCGACTCGTGGCAGCTATATTGATATTCAAATAAAGCGTAATGGTCAGATGTTACAGCAAGTCAATTTATATGATTTCCTATTGGCGGGTAAACTACAGTCATTCTCATTTCGAGATGGTGATGTGATAACGGTCTCTCCGCAAAAGAAAACCTTTGAAGTTAGTGGCCAAGTTCAGAACGAATACACTTTTGAGTTTGATGTAAACGATTTGACCGTAGGTGATGTATTACAAGTGGCCAGTCCAGCAGCGAATGCGACCAATGTTAGTATTACTCGAAGTGCAGGCCGTGCGCAGACAGCAGAATATTATTCATTAGCTGATGCTCAAAACGTGCCTGTTTATAATGGGGATCAGATGGTAGTCACGTCAGATCGCTATGCGGGTACCATCGCTGTTCAAGTTAAGGGCGCGCATACGGGGAACGGTGCGATGGTAGTACCTTACGGGGCTCGCCTGAAAGATATTATTCCGCAATTGCAACCCAGTCCACTTGCAAAGCTAACCAACTTGACCATTTATCGCGAATCTGTGGCTGAGCAACAAAAACGTATGATTAATGAGTCGCTTGATCGCTTAGAAGAATTAACACTTGCGACGCAGTCGACGACCCGTGAAGAAGCAGCTCTGCGTCAAGACGATGCTGCTTTGGTGAAAGAGTTTGTGGCTAAAGCTCGTAAAGTACAGACGGATGGTCGAATTGTTGTCGTACCGAACTCATGGCAGGATATCATTCTACAGCAAGGTGATATCATTGAGATTCCTGCGCAAACTTCTATCATTACGGTAAATGGCCAAGTGCGTGCGCAAGGTGCACTGACATTTAATGCCGATTATACAGTGGGCGACTATATCGCTAGCTCCGGTGGTTTTGGTGATAATGCTGATACTAAAGAGATTCTTGTGATTCATCAAAATGGTACAAATGAAGTGGTTAATACTGCGTACCGTATTCAGCAAGGCGATGAAATTATGGTATTGCCAAAAGTCAAAACTAAAAACGTAGAAATTGCCCGTGGTATATCACAAATCCTCTATCAATTGGCCATCGCTGCAAACGTCATATTTTGATCTTTGATTTGAAAGCTCAATGCATTGTTGATGTTTGATAAATAACGCTCAATTAGTAAGGTATGGAATATGGCAGTAAGACAGGCAAATACTGATAACGACAAACCTATGTCTTTGATGTCTGAGTCTGTCATTGCAGCACAACCGTCATTACTATTTACTCAATTAGCTGTTGTGGGAAAAGGTATACGTCATAACAATGTGTTGTTGCCGCACGTGCTACAAGCCGATATTCAGCGATGGTACCCGTGGTCAGGATTGGACTGTCGCTTGGTTGATGATAGTTCATCCTTTTTACCGCTACCGAACATTATAAAACATAAAATTATGCACTCATCAAAACAGCAACCTGATGCATTTATTGGATGGGGTCACAAGAAAAGCTATCAACGAGCCAACAAGGCGGCTACACGGCAGCAGCTTTCAACCCTCAGTATTGAAGATGGTTTTTTACGCTCATTAGATTCGGGTACTAGTAGCCGTCATGGTTTGAGTGTGGTCGTTGATGATATTGGTATCTACTTTGACCTGACACAGCGTTCACGACTTGAGCAGCTGATTATTGAGCGTACTAAAAACGCTACTATCGATAACAGTGGAACACAGGAAGCGCGTGCTCAGCAATTAATGGCACGTATTTGTGATGAAAAAATCAGCAAGTATAACGCAGTCATTGACTGCCCCTCATTGAACTACTTGGTTAGTCAAGAAAATACAAGCACGCTCAAAATACCTCTAAAATCTCATGTTTTATTAATTGATCAAGTAGCTGGTGACGCTTCTGTTAGAGGTGCTGGCGCTAACAAACGTCAATTTAAGCGAATGCTAAAAGTCGCTTGCCGCAATCATCCAGAATCTCATATTTGGATAAAGGCTCATCCCGCATCAAAATCAGGATACCTGACCAGTCTTAGACTACCTAAAAACGTTCGACTATTAACGCAAGCGCTTAACCCAATTGCACTGCTTTTTCAAGTGGAGCATGTCTATACAGTCAGCTCACATATGGGTTTTGAGGCATTGATGTTGGGGAAAAAGGTGCATTGTTTTGGTGTCAACTGGTATAGCGGTTGGGGGCTCACCGACGATAGTGGCGCACCAAAACGTTTGCTTAAAGAAGTTCAGAATCGTCGTGAATTGTCTGCCAGAGCATCAGTGAGTACTAAGAAAACATCAGGCTTGTCACTATTTTCTACAGCGTCTAGTAAGACAGTAAATACAACGCTAGAAACACTGTTTTATAGCGCTTATATTGACTATAGCCATTACGTAGATCCCGCAACCAAAAAGGCTTGCGACATAGATACGGCGATTGAGTGGTTGGTGACCAATCGTCATTGGCAATCACGTTTGGAAGGCGATTTGACAGTATATGAGTTTAGCCGCTGGAAGTTGCCTTTTGTGAGAGATTTTATTAATCTGCCACGTACAACATTATTCGTTAAACCTAAGCCACGCTTAAAGAATTTACTGCATCCAGATCATTTTCGAGTCAACTATCAGCGGCCTTTACTCGTATGGGGTTTAGCCAAACGACAGCAAGTACAACAGAAGCGCCAGAAAAAACTAGTAATGCAGTCTTCTGAAATGCCTTCTATTTACTGTATGGAAGATGGATTTATCCGCTCAAATGGTTTAGGTGCCACGCTACTAGCACCATTGTCGGTGGTAATCGATAAGCAGGGCATCTATTATGATGCGACTCAACCTTCGGATTTAGAAACATTGTTATGCAACTGTGAGGCGCTAAATCCACACCAAAGTACACGAGTAAAACTGCTGCAAGAAAAGCTACGTACTCAGCGCGTGAGTAAATACAATGTGGGTGCTGATGTTAATAGTTCTGATAGCCAGCATAGTTCATGGATGCAGAAAGCAAGATTGTCTAACAAGCGCCGAATTCTCATTATCGGTCAAGTAGAAGATGATCTGTCGGTTCAGTATTGTGGTTCGACCATCAAGACTAATCGTGGCTTGATTGATCGCGTATGCCAAGACAATCCTGATGCTTACCTAATCTATAAGCCGCACCCTGACGTTGAAGCAGGGTTACGAGCAGGCAAAGTAGTGGCAGCAGGTTTACGTCAAGTAAATGCGGTCGCCTATGATACGGCCATGCCTGACTGCTTAGAATGTGTCGATGAAGTGCACACTATCAGCTCGTTGACGGGTTTTGAGGCATTGTTACGTGGTTTACAGGTTATCTGTTATGGTTTGCCATTTTATGCAGGATGGGGGTTAACGGCCGATATTGACGCACAGTTGTCACCCAAATCTGAATACTTGGATAGACGCAAAAGAGACACAGTGTTGACGCTTGAGCAATTACTGTATGGCGTGCTCATTCGATATCCACTCTATCGTTTACCAAATGGCTATGGGCTTGCGCAAGTAGAGCAAGTTATTGATTATCTGTATCCACCTATAAACGAATATATGCTTGAAGGTAATGGTAACAAAGAATCTCAAACTAAAATGTTTAACAATACACATCGTTCGATGCAGACCTCTAATTCAGCAGTATCTACTTTGACTACACAAATTAAGCGTCATGCCGCCACACGTTTTATGCAGCAGCGTCATCGATTTCAGCAGCTCGTGCGTAAAGTATCCCGTTGATAGGCTTCAGCATCGTCGCATAATTCCACTGCGACAAGCAGATTTTTTTTCGGTATAATATTTTTTATTCTACGTGTCTTCACACGGTTTAACGACCACTCTCGTTTTTATTTATGACCCTTTCACTTAATGGTAGCCCAATACTATGGCAGCTTCGATGTCTCACTTGCTTACTCATCGACACGTCTTGCTGTTACAAGGGAAGATGGGCGGATTTTTTAATCGCTTTTCGACATTTTTACAAACCCAAAATATCAAAGTTAGCAAAATCAACTTTAATGCAGGTGATGCTTTTTTCTATCATCATGATAATACCTATGAATATACGGGAACATTAGCGCATTTCTCTTCTTGGTTGCAGGCATTCATTAAAGAAAATGCCATTGATGCGATTGTTTGTTTCGGTGATTGTCGCCCACATCATACGCAAGCTGCCTGTATCAGTGAGCAATTAGAAACCTCATTCTTCGTATTTGAAGAAGGGTATTTACGTCCTGACTATATCACCTTGCAAGAACACGGGATTAATGGCTATTCGCGTTTAAATATAGAAGACATCAAAGCACTTAAAAAGGCCAATGATCAGCCGCTATATACACACAATCGTTTTTATCGGTTGAGTATCGCTGCTATTGTTTATTATATTATTGCCTGGATGTACAAAGGACGTTATCCACACTATTCGCATTACCGTGGTATGACAGCATGGCAAGAAGCGATTGCTTGGCTGAGAGCTCCATGGCGCAAATTGCGAGATTATGTACCTGATAAACAGCTGCAGAATAGATTGACTAAGAACGAAAGTAATAATTACTTCTTGATTAGTTTGCAAGTGCATAATGACTCACAGATTACGCATCATAGTGATTATCGAGATGTTGTACAGTTCATTGATGAGTCTATTGCAAGTTTTGCCACTTATGCCGATAAGAAACAGTTGCTGGTACTTAAACATCATCCGTTAGATCGTGGTCATCGAGACTATCGTGAGTTAGTATCTAGCTTGGCAGTGCGCTATGAGGTGGCTGACCGTATTTTTTATGGTTGCGATATGCACTTGCCAACTTTAATGAAACATAGTATTGGTATGTTGACTATCAATAGCACTACGGGTTTGCAATCGGTATATCATAAAAAACCAACCAAGATCATGGGTCGTGCGATTTATAACACGCCTAAGCTAACCGATCAAAAACCACTTAACGATTTTTGGCAACAGCCTAAAAGTCCAGACAATGAGTTTTATCTAAGATTTCGTGAATATTTAATAGAGCAAACTCAGTTGAATGGTGCTTTTTATGGTAAGTCATTGTGGATGTATAAATATTTGGGTCAAGCAGGAAGTAAGTCTGTAGAGAAGAATTACCCTAAATCCAATAGATCTCAGTAGCCTTTACTTTCGATTTATCTTAAGTCGTTTTGATGAATTATTAGCACCACAGAAGACAATAAAGTCCTAATAAGCATCATACTTTCTCTCTGTATGGTTATCAGCTCGTAACTTCACTTGTAAATCATCTCTCTGCTCACAAAATCGCCTTACTTTGTAGTGGAAAACTGCTAGAATACTCTTTTACATCTGCACGTAAGTAATAGCCTATTTGGCTATTGATTTGAGATAGCAGTTTTAGTGTATAAGCTATTTTCAGCAATACACAGTTATTGTATCGCTTGCGTCTGACAGCATTTATTCTTTTAGTTTCATTATTCTATCACCCTTAATTTAGTAGGCGCTTTGTGACTGCATTAGCCAATATTCGTAACTTTTCAATCATTGCCCACATTGATCATGGCAAGTCGACACTTGCTGATCGTTTTATTCAGATGTGCGGTGCCTTGCAAGATCGCGAGATGCAGGCGCAAGTACTTGACTCCATGGATATTGAGCGTGAGCGCGGTATCACTATTAAGGCGCAGTCGGTAACTTTATTTTACGATCATCCTAATGGTGAGCGTTATCAGCTCAACTTTATCGATACACCAGGACACGTCGACTTTTCTTATGAAGTGTCGCGTTCATTGGCGGCTTGCGAAGGTGCGCTTTTGGTTGTTGATGCCGCGCAAGGCGTCGAAGCGCAATCAGTAGCTAACTGCTATACGGCAGTTGATCAAGGCCTAGAAGTCATGGCTGTACTGAATAAAATTGATTTGCCACAAGTTGAGCCTGAACGCGTTATTCAAGAAATTGAAGATATCATTGGTATTGATGCGGTTGATGCACCTCGAGTATCAGCCAAGTCAGGTTTAGGCGTTGATAAACTACTAGAAGCATTGGTTGCGTTTATTCCAGCACCGACTGGTGACCGTGAAGCACCGCTACAAGCCTTAATCATTGATTCGTGGTTTGATAATTATTTGGGTGTAGTGTCATTGGTCCGTGTGCGCGAAGGAACTATACGCAAAGGTGATAAGCTTTATATTAAATCAACTCAAGAGGCGCATTTAGTGGGCTCTATTGGTGTGTTTACGCCAAAGCCTGTAGATACGGGTATTCTCGAAGCGGGTGAAGTTGGTTTCATTATTGCTGGTATTAAAGACATTGCCGGCGCGCCTGTTGGTGATACGATTACCCACGCCAAAACGCCTGATGTCGACCGTATTCCGGGTTTTAAGCAAGTAACTCCGCAAGTCTATGCAGGTATGTTCCCTGTAGAGTCTACTGACTTCGAAAAATTCCGTGAAGCCTTACAAAAACTGCAGATCAATGATGCGTCACTATTTTTTGAGCCAGATACTTCAGATGCGCTTGGTTTCGGTTTCCGCTGTGGCTTCTTGGGTATGCTGCACATGGAGATTATCCAAGAGCGTCTAGAGCGTGAATACGATTTGGATTTGATTACTACAGCTCCCTCAGTTATCTATGAAATTGAGAAAAAGAATGGCGATGTTATTTATGTAGATAACCCATCACATCTACCTGAGCCAAACAACATCGAAGAGTTTCGTGAGCCAATTGCTCGTTGTCAGATTCTAGTACCGCAAGAGTACTTAGGTAACGTGATGACTCTGTGTATTGAACGTCGTGGCGTTCAGGTTGATATGCGCTTTATGGGTCGACAAGTACAGCTAATATTTGACATTCCAATGGGCGAGGTCGTCATGGATTTCTTTGATCGCCTGAAGTCGGTCTCTCGTGGTTTTGCATCGCTCGATTATAACTTTGAGCGTTATCAAGCCGATAAACTGGTGAGAGTCGATGTGCTAATCAATGGCGATAAAGTCGATGCCTTAGCGATGATTGTGCACGAAACCCAATCACGTTATCGTGGTAATGCACTAGTCACTAAGATGAAAGAGTTGATTCCACGTCAGATGTTTGATGTGGCCATTCAAGCCGCTATTGGTAGTCAAATAATCGGCCGTAGTACGGTTAAAGCCATGCGTAAAGATGTACTAGCAAAATGTTATGGTGGCGATGTTTCGCGTAAGAAAAAGCTATTGTCTAAACAGAAAGCTGGTAAAAAACGCATGAAGCAAGTAGGTAATGTGGAAATTCCACAGGAAGCCTTCTTGGCTGTATTGCAAGTAGAGTAAGTATTGAATATTCATTGTTAGTATAAAACTGACAGTGATTAGTACAATTAATTGATAAATAGCAACCGTTAAAGCAGCAGCTCGTTAATAGGCAAACTAGTATGGATTTTGATTTTAATTTAATTTTAGTGCCATTAACCGTCGTTTTGGGTATAGTTTGGCTATTAGACAAATTGGCACTCAAACAACGTAAAACTCGTGGGCGTGGTCAAGAAGGCTTACTAGTACGCTGGGCTTATGATTTTTTCCCTGTATTGGCAGTGGTATTGATTGTGCGCTCATTCTTGATTGAGCCCTTCAATATTCCATCATCTTCTATGGTGCCGACGCTTTATACGGGCGATTTTATTGCTGTAAACAAGTATTCTTATGGCGTAAGACTACCGCTAACTTATAATAAAATATTGGATACCGGCTCGCCTGAGCATGGTGATGTTGCTGTATTTCGTTACCCTGAAAATCCTAGTATTTATTATATTAAGCGTGTGATTGGGTTGCCTGGTGATACTGTCAGCTACGATCAAGGTGTACTTGCGATTAACGATGTTCCGATTGATACTCAGCCAGTAGATTTTTCGGCAAGTGCTGAATTGACGTCACAACTTTATCTGCCGGGACAAATTGCTCCAGGACAAGAGCTGACCGAGGAAAGTGCAGTTGCGATGGGTCAGCAAGAAGAAGGTGAGGCGCAGTACTTTGAAGAGACGCCAGGTGAGAACAAGCATCTTGTTCGCTACTTGACTGGTATGAACAGTGCTCAGTACGCACCCTTTCTACAGCAGCAGTCACCAGAAGTGGTTAGCTCAGAAGGGACGGAATGGCGTATCAATGTGCCAGAAGGTCATTATTTTGTCATGGGTGATAACCGTGACCGTAGTGCGGATGGTCGGTTTTGGGGATTTGTACCTGATGAGAACTTAGCGGGCAAAGCAGTTTATATTTGGATGCATAAGCCACCAGGACTTAACTTACCAACTTTCCAACGCAATGGTGCTATTAATTAAGATGGTAAGAAACTCTATTGGTTGATTTTTCGATAATAGTTTTGTGCTAATATTGTTGCTATCTAATTAACGGATACCTAATATTTAGGTATTTACTACAATAGCAAGTTATCGATAGATAGAGGAATACAATAATGCAGCAATTATCTGGATTGGCCACGCAGCGAGGCGCTAGTGTGACAAGCATCGTGTTCATCATTATGGTGTTAGGCATTGCTGCTAAATTGACCGTTGCTATCGTGCCAGCTCAGATTGGTGATTATCAATTGACCAAAACCTTAAGTGCACAGCTCCTAGAGTCAAATAATAACAATGAAACTGCTAAACAGTTTGTTGAACGCGTTAATAGACAGTTATCTATTAATGCTGACTATAACACTACCGCAGAAGAGGTTTTTACTTTTACTGATAAAAAAACCGGTCAGTTAGCCATCTACAAGCAATATGCAATAACCAATAATTTCTTTAGCAATATTGATATCGTCAATCGTTTTGAAGGTGATATTGATATGGCAGCAGCAGAGTAATTGAAAGAGGTGTTAATATCCTCTTAAATTTTCCTTATAACCTTAGTCGATAGATATTATGACTAAATTCGTAAAACAGAAGGGATAACCACAAGCCACGCATGAAACCAACTTCGCAGCATTCCCAAGCGGTTCCTACTCCTCAACAAAATAGCACGTCTGTCGACACGCTTGTTGTTAGCTCAGAATTCATTCAGCGGCTAGCGGTATTAACGCGTAAGTTGGGCTATGTGTTCAACGACTTGAGCCTTCCGAAACTTGCATTGACGCATCGCTCGTTTGATAGCAAGAAAAACTATGAGCGTTTAGAGTTTTTAGGTGATGCCTTACTAGGTATGATTGTCGGTGAGGCTTTATATCATCGCTATCCTAGCCAAAATGAAGGTCGATTAACTCGTATGCGTGCAACGTTAGTACGCCAAGAGTCACTGGTCATCATTGCGCAAAACTTAGAGCTCTCTAATCACCTTATACTAGGAGTGGGCGAGAGGAAAGGCGGTGGTCGAAATCGTGCTTCTATATTGGCAGATGCAGTAGAGTCTTTGATAGGGGCTATATATTTAGACAGTCAAGATATGGATATTACGCGAGATTGTGTGCTCTCTTGGTACGGAGATTTGATTGATAACGTCAATGATCGCAAAGCATTAAAAGATGCAAAAAGTCGTCTACAAGAGTGGCTTCAATCTAAGCAGTTTGACTTGCCACATTACGAGCTAATGGAAACACGTGGTAATGCACCGTATCAAATATTTGTTGTACGTTGCCACGTTAATATCAATAATTGCCCTGATATTACTGAATCTGGTGAGAGCCGCCGTATCGCTGAGCAAAAAGCAGCAGAGCTTATGATCAACCAGTTGCATAAACTTCCAGGCTCAGTTAAAAAGCGTACATAACTAAATAACTAACTAACATTTAGCGATTTACTACCAACGCAATTTTAAACTGACGACCCATATTAAGTGACGTTTGAAAAACTGCTGATTTGCTTTCTTTCAAACGTCACATACTTTCAAACCTCAAATACTTCCCAACCGACAACGGTTTCACTTTTTTAGTGTTGATAAAACCAATTCATCATTAAGTACCGTTTGACTGGTTATAAAACCTACAGGATTACCCTATGAGCAATCATACTGATTTGCCCTCAAATAATGAAGATAACGCCGAAAATATGACTGAAAAAAAAGATATCAACTTAAGCCAAGATAATACTGATATAACGAACGACGGTATCGATCACTCAGAAGATATTACGTCAGAAAACGATATGGCGATTGAAGAGTTCTTTTCGCCTAGCAGCCATAAAGGTATGGCTGATAACTTTAAAACTGGCTATGTTGCTATTGTGGGACGTCCAAATGTCGGTAAATCGACACTAATGAATCACTTGTTAGGTCAAAAGCTGTCTATCACATCACGTAAACCGCAAACGACTCGTCATCGTATTCACGGCATTCTGTCAAATCATGAGATGCAGGCCGTATTTGTAGATACACCAGGTATTCATCGTAATGAAGTGCGTGCTATCAATGAGCGTATGAACAAAGCCGCCGTATCTGCATTAGTAGATGTTGATTTGGTACTATTCGTTGTTGATTCAGACCAGTGGCGTGACGATGACTTGTTGACCTTGCAGAAGCTCGGTGAGACTGATTTAACTGTAGTATTGGTCATTAATAAATCAGATACCTTAAAAGATAAAGGCAGTGTATTGCCACTTATCGAGACTTTTAATGCCAGTTTTGATTTTGCTGACATTGTGCCTGTATCTGCTCTAAAAAATCAGAATCTAGACCGCTTAGAAGAAGTGATTGCGTCACATCTACCAGTCGCGGCACCTATTTATGATACTGAACAAATTACCGATCGATCAGAGCGTTTTTTAGCCAGTGAGATTATCCGCGAAAAAATCATGCGTAGTTCGGGCGACGAAGTACCATATGATTTAACGGTACAGATTGATGCATTTAAAGATGAGCCTGCACATACTGATCCAAAAACAGGTCGTCCACGTAAAGCTTGTACTTTTATCGATGCGACTATTTATGTCGAGCGTAGTGGTCAAAAAGCGATTGTCATTGGTGACAAAGGACAACGTATCAAGCAAGTCGGTATGGATGCTCGTAAAGATATGGAACAGCTTTTCGATAAAAAAATCATGCTCACATTATGGGTGAAAGTGAAGCGTGGTTGGTCTGATGATGAACGTGCATTAACCAGTTTGGGATATTAATTAGACATTAGCACTATAAAGGTTTCTGTATGTGTTAGATGCTGAGGTAATAAAAAATGCGTAACGAAGCACTAGTTGGTTACTTATTACATCAGCGTCCCTATCAGGAAAAGCGCGCTTTATACTATTTGTTTTCTCAGCAGCATGGTGTGATACATGGTATTGGGAAAAAAGGCGCGCCATTATTTATGCCGTTACAACTCTTTGCTACCGGCAAGCGTGACTTAAAGACGTTCAGTCAAATCAATATCACATCACAAATTACCACTTCAAGAAGTATAGAAGATAAGGGTAATATCGCTGCTACCCTAGAGTCAGTCCCTTATGGAAATATCACTGGCCAGCAGCAATACTCTGCACTGTACCTAAATGAAATATTGTGGCGGTTGTTACCTACTGAAGATCCTATGCCTATATTGTGGCAGCATTATCAAGACAGTCTACATCAGCTTAGACAGCCTTTAAATACCGATGAATTGCGATTGTGTCTGCGCCAATTTGAGTCTCACTTATTTAATGAGTTGGGTTTTAGCTTAACTTTAACCCACGATAGTGTCCAAGATATTATCGAACCCGATTGTTCTTATTGCTTTTTACCTGATGTGGGGTTTATGCCTGTCTTACAGAATGAGTCACAGTCTGAACATTTAGAAAGTACCTTAGAAAGCACCACTATGAAAACTGTATTTATGGGTGCTGAATTGATAAAAATGGCAGAGTTGGGTATTACTAAAGCGACTCTGAGTCATTGGTCAAAACTATATCGACACCTCATCGATCACTTGCTCGATTATCAACCGTTGCAGAGTCGTTTGTTATGGCAGCAGCATCGACGTTATCAGTAATCACTAAAAAATATCGTATATCGCCCTAATTATTACATTCGGTAGGATGGTCTTCATTGAATTTTTGGGTAATACGGCCTGTCTGGCTAAATGATATCAAGTACATCGCGTCATTATAGTCAACGGTTGGACAGTATTTGATATGCCCAAAGTGCCCTCGAGGCATACCACTATCACCCCAAAATTTGGTGTAATGACGTCTGGCGCCAACTCGTAAGCTTAGCGTGCTATATTTAAGATTCAATGCATGCTGAGCGATTAAGAAATCGACTTGAGTAT
This sequence comes from Psychrobacter fjordensis, assembly GCF_904845995.1. Taxonomy (NCBI): domain Bacteria; kingdom Pseudomonadati; phylum Pseudomonadota; class Gammaproteobacteria; order Moraxellales; family Moraxellaceae; genus Psychrobacter; species Psychrobacter fjordensis. The sequence continues at coordinate 492,269 of NZ_CAJGYP010000001.1, read as the reverse complement.
CGAAGTGCTTGTTGTCATTTTTGTCTACAAATAGCAAAAGTGTCTTGTCGCTATTTCTATGGCAGCGACCTCCATTATCAGACAGACAAACGATCACATTCTGTCTTCTAACGTAACTCTCAGCCTTCGCTAGGGTCAGCGAGCTTTCTAACTGACTTCTAATACGCTTGGCTTCCATATGTGCTAATTGTGTTTGTATGAATGGCACGGCAATCGCCACCAGAATTCCTAAAATAACGATAGTAAAAATAAGCTCGACAAGCGTAAAACCTTGTCTATCTTTAAATCTGTTTGTCTTTATTGTGACTTTATCAAACGTAGATTTGTCAGAAAACGACATGTAAAGTTGCATTACGAAAAAGGTAAATCTCTTATGGACGTGCTTATACTGAATCAATATCAATAAAAGTGACAAAAATGCAAATAGCTTTCTATAACTTGATAATATTCTATATAGCAGTGTCATAAGGTCTTATTACCTATAGTGAGTAACTTATTTCAATAAAACAATCTCGCTTTTTGTCATTGGCTGTTCAAGTATTTTATAAAGACCTTATAGCTTCAGTGTCTTGATCTCATAAAAACTTAAAAACAGGTTAGCATTTCATATATACAGAATAATGTTGGCTATCTTAATATATACAGAATATATGTCTACTGTCAAAATTTGTTTCAATTAGTGAATGAAGAGTTTTAATAATAGAGAAAAATTACTTACCGTATTAAAATATGCTCAGGCAATAGGTGCTATTAGGTTTACTATCTATGGGAAACTGACATACAAAAGATAGAATGCGTAAGGCGTGTTAGTTCTAGGTAACTCCAACAAGCTATTGTGTTTTAGTTACAACATTATCGTGTAATAATGTGTAGCTCCTTAACGAAAAAAGTTGTAAACTGAATCGATAATCGCTAAGCTACTCCTTAATTGGTTTTGCTTTGTCACTTGAAATTCGTAAAAGATGTCTATTTGAAGCATCTTGAGAAACGGTTTTGCTTAATGCATCACTAAAATTATCCTTTGGAGGAAGTCCATGAAATTGAATAAAATAGCTCTAGCATTGGTTGCAGTAGCAGCAGCACCTTTAGCTGCTAACGCTGGTGTAACGATTAGCCCATTACTACTAGGTTACCATGTTACTGATGATATCAGTGATACAGCTGACAAGCAGCGTGATATCCTTCGTACTGGCAAAAACTTGCAAGAAAACACGGATCGTGATGGCAACTCTAACGGCGGCGTAGCTAAAGAAAGTAGCCTATATACTGGTGCTGCTCTAGGTATCGAGCTTACTCCTTCTACTCAGTTCCAGGTTGAGTATGGTGTATCAAACGCTAATGGCGAAGCTTCTGAAGATTCAGCTAAATCTGGTGCTAACCGTTTTGATGTTGAACAAACCATGCTTTCTGGTAACTTCTTAATCGGTACTGAAGAGTTTACTGGTTATACTGATAGCGCATTTAAGCCATATGTATTGGTTGGTGCTGGTCAATCTAAGATCAAAGTAGAAAACCAAGAAACTTATGTTTCTGATGTAACTGGCGAAACAGTTACTGCTGGTACTGAAGTATCAAGCTCTAAAGATACTATCGGTAACCTAGGTCTAGGTGCTATGTATCGTATCAACGACGCTTTAAGCCTACGTGGTGAAGCTCGTGCGATTCATAACTTTGATAACAACTGGTGGGAAGGCATGGCTTTGGCCGGTCTAGAAGTTGTACTTGGTGGCCATCTAGCACCTACAGTAGCAGTACCGCCAATGCAAGAGCCAATGGTTGATACTACTCCAGTAGTAGTAGTTGAATCTGATCTTGATTCTGATGGTGATGGCGTACCTGATAGCATCGATGCATGCCCAGGCACTCCAATGAACGTCGTAGTAGATGAGCGCGGTTGCCCAGTACCAGTAGATATTACTGATGAACTGAAAATGGAACTACGTGTATTCTTTGATAACGATAAATCAGCTATCAAAACTCAGTACCAGCCAGAAATCGCTAAAGTAGCAGAGAAGATGCGTGAGTATCCTAACTCTGTAGCACGCGTAGAAGGTCATGCTTCTAAAACTGGTCCTTCAGCACGTTACAACCAACGTCTGTCTGAAGCTCGTGCCGTTGCAGTTAAATCTATGCTAACTAACGAATTCGGTATCGCTCCAAACCGTCTATCAACTGTTGGTTATGGTTATGACAACCCAATCGCTCCAAACGACACTGAAGAAGGTCGTGCTATGAACCGTCGTGTTTATGCCATCATCACTGGTGACAAAACAATGACTGTTGAACAAACTAAAGATATGGTTGTTCAATAAGTAATAGCCAATTGGTTATGTGATTAAATATATAGTTACAAAAAAAGCTACCCACTGGGTGGCTTTTTTTTGTTTATGTATTGAGAAAAGTGAGTTATTACATAAATTTATGAATCAATAATGTTATACTAGCTGCCCAAACATTCTGTAAATTGACAGAATGTACATTAGCATAGCTATCTGTATGATGAATTTATCAGTGTAGATTCTTGATTATATTGAAATTATTTGATTAACAGCACTTATGGTGCAGTCGTCTAAAAGTAAGTATTCAATATCTATCTGGTTGATGATAAAGGTTTATCCGGCGGCGCTTACTGCTACTGCATTTTTTAAGACGAAACGAGCATTTTATATGGCGAACGATATCAAACACCTGCGTAACATTGCAATTATTGCCCACGTTGACCACGGTAAAACAACTTTGGTTGATAAGTTATTACATCAGTCTGGTACTTTTGGCGACCGTGCAAACGTTGCTGAACGTGCAATGGATTCAGGCGATATTGAGCAAGAACGTGGTATTACTATTTTGGCTAAAAACACAGCTATCCGCTGGACAGATCAAACTGTAGATACAGAATACCGTATCAACATCGTTGACACCCCAGGTCACGCCGATTTCGGTGGTGAAGTTGAGCGTGTTATGTCAATGGTTGACTGCGTATTACTAGTTGTTGACGCTGTTGATGGTCCAATGCCTCAGACTCGTTTTGTAACGCAAAAAGCATTTGAGCAAGGTCTAAAGCCTATTGTTGTTATCAACAAAATTGACCGTCCTGGTTCGCGTCCTGATTGGGTAATGGATCAAATCTTTGATTTGTTTGATAACCTAGGTGCGACTGATGAGCAGCTTGATTTCCCAGTTGTTTATGCATCAGCATTGAACGGTGTTGCAGGTTTAGAAGCTGATAATTTAGCTGATGATATGACGCCACTATTCAAAACTATCGTTGATGTTGTACAGGCTCCACAGGTTGATGCAGATGCACCATTCCGCATGCAAATCTCAAGCCTTGACTACAACAGCTTTGTTGGTGTTATCGGTATTGGTCGTATCCAGCGTGGTAAAGTTAAATTGAACACGCAAGTAACTGTCATTGACAAGCATGGCAACACGCGTAATGGCCGTATTCTAAAAATCATGGGCTATCATGGTCTTGATCGTATTGATGTTGAAGATGCACAAGCTGGTGATATCGTTTGTATCACTGGTATTGACGCACTTAATATCTCAGATACGATTTGTGATCCAGCTAATGTTGAAGCATTACCAGCACTAACGGTAGATGAACCTACTGTATCAATGAATTTTCAAGTAAACAACTCACCGTTCGCTGGTCGTGATGGTAAGTTTGTGACGTCACGTAATATTCGTGAGCGTCTTGAGCGTGAATTGATTCATAACGTAGCACTACGTGTAGAAGACACAGAATCTCCTGATAAATTTAAAGTATCAGGTCGCGGTGAGCTTCATTTATCTGTACTTATCGAAAACATGCGTCGTGAAGGTTTTGAGATGGGTGTTTCAGGCCCAGAAGTTATCGTTAAAGAAGTTGACGGTAAGCTACAAGAGCCGTATGAAAACGTTGTGTTCGATATTGAAGACGGGCATCAAGGTTCTATCATGGAGCAAGTTGGTCTACGCAAAGGCGAGATGACTAACATGGAACTTGATGGTAAAGGTCGTATGCGTATTGAAGCGACTATTCCTGCTCGTGGTCTGATTGGTTTCCGTTCTGAGTTCTTAACTCTGACTTCAGGCAGTGGTATCATGACTTCTAGCTTCTCACATTACGGTCCGCAAAAGATCGGTGATGTTGGTGGTCGCTCTAATGGTGTATTGGTTTCTATGGCTAAAGGTGTTTGCCTAGGCTTTGCACTGTTTAACCTTCAAAAACGTGGTAAGTTATTTGCTGAGCCACAGCTTGAAGTTTACGAAGGTATGATTGTCGGTCTGAACTCTCGTAACGATGACATGACGGTTAACCCAACGACTGCTAAGCAGCTAACCAACGTACGTGCTAGTGGTACTGATGAAGCATTGACGTTGACGCCAGCAGTCAAGTTTACGCTTGAGCAAGCACTTGAATTTATTCAAGATGATGAATTGGTTGAAGTAACCCCTAAAGCGATTCGTCTACGTAAGCGTTACTTGACTGAAAGTGAGCGTAAGCGTCACGGTCGTGGTAAAAAAGGTGCTTAATATCAATAAATGAGTTACTTAGTAATTCATATCATTGATGTTTGACGCTGAAGTTCAATGTCAGTAAAAATTTTCTGACATTGAAGCAATTAAAAAACTAGCAGTATAAGGTAAGCGAATAGTGCTTCACTTTATACTGCTTTTTTTTGTGTTGTAATTTTGCAAAAATAGAGACAGAATGAATAGTCGTATTAATATATTCAATAATTACTATTAAAGCCGATTGTGGCGACAATTAGATAGATATCTATCTGGTTATAGATAAACTTTGGGGAAAAATAATGAGTATGGTATCTGAGTTTAAAGAGTTTGCGTTAAAAGGTAATGTGATGGACCTAGCAGTTGGTGTCATCATTGGTGGTGCTTTTGCAACCATCACAACTTCTCTCGTGGCAGACATTATCATGCCTATCGTCGCCTTTATATTCGGTGGCGAAATTGACTTCAAAAATATGTTCTTAGTATTAGGGGATACACCTGAAGGTATTGCTATGACCTATGATGCACTTAAAGAATCGGGTGTTCCAGTATTAGCATACGGTAACTTTATTACGGTGCTTATTAACTTCCTGATTTTAGCTTTCATTATCTTTATGATGGTTAGAACGGTAAATAAAATGCGCCGTGCTCAAGAAGTAGAAGAAGTGGTAGAGGCCATTGTGGAGCCTTCAGAAGAAGTGCTATTACTTCGTGAAATTAGTGCCAAGTTAAGTAATACTGATATCTCAAAATAAAGTCATTTAATAGGGCAAATAAAAAAGGCTAACGTCGCGTTAGCCTTTTTTATTGTCAATTTACAAACACATTATATTTAGCATCTATATATTATGACGCGAGATGTTTGCAAATAACTGCTTATGGATTAACGATTACATAGTCGTTTGTGTTGATTAAAATTTCTGATGGTTGGTCGACGACGATACGCACAAGGTTGTTATCATTTGCTTGTGACTTATAATAGTTGTCTTCAGCAACAGAGCAGCCTAAGCAACGGCCCATCGCATCCCAAGGCTCGACAAATAGCTTCTGCTGCGCTTGATCTGCGTTGCCACCGATTAGGGAGAAAGGTAGGCTAACAAGGTAGAGTGCAGTACCAGCAACGGCACCGACCAGTTGAAGAGGCTTGCCTACGGTAGCATCCGCTACCATGGTTCCGTAGGAAGGCCCAAAGTCAGTTTCATCAATCTCTATTGCGGCCAAGGCTGGCTGCATGCTAGCGACCAACAGACTTAAGCTGGTAGCAACAGTAAAAGCTTTTTGCTTAACTGTGCGTTGTTTCTTGGCTTTAACAGTCATAACGATATCCTAAAATTCACAATTGGTATGATTAGTGGCTGCTGATATTTTGATAAGAAAACATCTTGGCAGCGATAGGTAAGCTAAATATTACAGATAAATAAACCGTATGCACTATTTATGTAAGTGTTATTACTATTAAAGCAAGATGTGCGTTAATAAGCAACAAAAATGCGCATGATATACAGGTTTGAATGAAAAAATATAAGACATTCAAATGAAATTACTACGCTGTTGATTGTAGATCGAAACGGGTAGGTAAAATTACTGAAAATTATGGTTAACCCATTGGTTGACAACTAGGGCAAAAGACACTGGCTCGGCCATTAAGCTTGATATTCTCAAGTGTTGTCTGACAATGTGGACACGCTTCACCTTGTCTACCGTAAACGTTTAATGTCTGCTGAAAGTAACCTGTTTGACCGCTAGCAACGGTAAAATCTCGTAATGTCGAACCGCCAAGTGCTATCGCTTTTTTTAGGATAACTTTAATGTGATCAACTAAAATGACAATCTGATCATACGATAGTTGATGAGAAGGTGTGGCCGGGTGGATGCCTGATAAATATAAGCTTTCTGTGGCATAGATATTCCCTACACCTACTACCACTTGCTGTTCCATGATAACTGACTTGATAGGGCGGGAGATAGGTTGCTTTTTTGATTTAGCTTTATTTGTGACTGTGGACTCGGCGCTTTCACCAGATACGCTTGTACGTTGAATCAAGTGGTATAGATAGTCCGCAGTAAATTCATCTGAAAGTGGCTCAGGACCTAGGTGGTCCAACAGCTTAGCGCTATAATCTTGATACCACAATACCGAGCCAAATCGTCTTGGGTCGTAATAGTGTAGCTGAGATTTGGTATTATCAGCATTATTGAACACTATTACTAAATGGTCGTGCTTGCGTTTATCCGTGCCATAACTATGCTGCTGTAAGCTACCTGACATGCCTAAATGAATTAAAATCTGTCGAGGTGCTAGCTTATCAGATTGCACCGCTGCGCTACTATCATTAGATGACGCAAGTAAAAAGTTCAGTATTAAATATTTTGCTCGGCGCTCGACACTATCTAATGTGAAATCAACCAAGATATCTAAGTCATCTGGCATCGCCCAGCGTAGCTTCGGCTGGAATATTTTTACATCGATAACCTGTTGCCCTAGTAATGGCGCTAGGCTAGTTTTGGTCGTTTCTACTTCAGGCAATTCAGGCATGATATTTCTATGGCAACTTTAGGATTAAGTGAATATGTATAGCTAGGCTTATATTTAAACGACGGCGCGGCGAGCATGTAAGATGCCATGCTGTTGCTCTAACTTAGCCAAGAGCTTAGATAAATGAGCCAGTCCCGAAACTTCAATATGAAATTTCAAAAAGGCAATATTATCGTCGTTGCTAAGTGTCTGAACCTGACGGATATTGACGTTTTCTTTATCAATAATTTGTGTCAAGTCACGCAATAGCCCTCGTCTATCATAAGCCTCTACATGGATGTCAACCGGTTGATAACGACCAGATTGTACTCGCCAAGCGGCTTCTATCGCACGCTCAGGGTCTCGCTCGATGAGACGCGAATACTCAGGGCAGCCACGATTATGGACACTGACCCCTCGTGACAAAGTAATGTAACCAGCAATTGGCTCACCGTGTACAGGATGACAGCAACCTGCTAGGTTCACTTCGATATTATCTAGACCATCAATGTGAATCTTATAGGCATCAAGTTTACCAGTGTCTCTATTATCTACACTAGGTATAAAGTCTTCAGGAGGCCTTTCAGGCTCTAGATGTAGCTGTCGCGAGATATGACTTGTTAACTGGTTTAGACCGATATCACCGGTGACCAAGCCAACGATAATATCGTCGGTAGTATTGGCATTGAAATGCTGAAGATAATCGTTCAAATCGATACTGTTTGGATGTACCGATAGTCGTTCCAGCTCTTTGCTGAGCATTTGACGACCAATCTCAATATTCTTATCACGGTCTTGTTTGTTAAACCATTGTCTTAGTTTTGAGCGTGCACGGTTGGTGTGAATATAACCGAGCGAGGCAACCAGCCAATCGCGGTTGGGTTCACGTGATGCCTTAGTGATGATTTCAACTTGTTCACCCGTTTTGAGCTGATAGGTGAGCGGCACATAGCGTTGATTGACTCGAGCAGCTTGCGCACGATTGCCAACTTGAGTATGCACGTAGTAAGCAAAATCAAGAACAGTCGCACCTTTTGGCAGTTCGGTAATATCACCATCACGGCTAAAGATATAAATACGTTCTAGCTCATCAAAATCAACGAGTTGCTCTTCTTCGTCGAGCTCTATCTCATCGAGATCCTCACCTGTTAATGACGATGACCGTAGCTGATTGCGTGTTTCATTATTAATAGATAAAAGCTGACGCAGAGAGCTGATTCTTTGATTAAGGTAATTATCCTTTTTATTCTTCAGACCTTCTTTGTAGTTGACATGCGCACACATGCCAAGCTCTGCTTCAAAATGCATCTCATGTGTACGAATCTGTACTTCGAGAGATTTATTTTTCGCAATCACGGCAGTATGTAGCGAGCGATACCCGTTAGATTTTGGATTGGTGATATAGTCATCAAACTGTTCAGGGATATAACGCCATAATCCATGGACCAAACCTAAGACGTGGTAGCAGTCTGAAGGGTTGGTAACCAGTACTCGCAATGCACGAATATCATAAAGCTGATCGAATGATAAGCCTTTGAGCTTCATTTTTCGGTAAATCGAATAGATATGTTTGACACGCCCAGAAACCTCACCTTCGATGTTGGCTTCTGCTAACGCTTCATTGAGTTTGTTTTGCACGCGCTGAATATAGGACTCACGCTCACTGCGTTTTTCAGATAGTAGCTTGGCAATCTCTTTGTAGCGATCAGGCGCAAGATAACGAAAAGCTAAATCCTCAAGTTCCCATTTTAGTTGTGCGATACCTAGTCGATGCGCTAAAGGGGCGTAGATAGTCATGACTTCACGTGCGACACGATTTTGTCTGGCTACACTAGAGAACGTCAGCTCACGCATGGCAAAGGTACGCTCAGACAGCTTAATCAGTACGACGCGTACATCGTTAGTGACAGAGATAAGCATGCTATAAATATTGGATAGCTGGTCACGCTGATTGTTCACGAAGTGATCTTCTAAGCGCTTATTACTCTCGATAATCTCAGACAGCTTACCCATTGCCAAGGCATCTTTGACTAAGGTGGATATATCAGACCCAAAGTTTTTTTCTATCTCAGCGAGGCTAATAATAGATTTACGCGCACTGCGATAGAGCATGGCAGCAACAAGTGCATCTTCATCTTGATAAAGATAGGTCAATATGTCGGTCATACCAATACCAGTGACATAAGCGCCTGAGCGTTCAGACTCGCTAGTATTCATATGATTGCGAATAAATTCACAAGCAGCATGCAGGTTAGGGACAGAGTCTTGACCAATACGTTTGGCCACATTGTCTAGCCAAGTGGGGACGTCGATATTAACCTGATCTAAGTCAATAGCTTCAATTTCTACTTCAGAGAGCGTATTGTTATCATCCAACAGCGGATTATCAGAATACTCGTTCTCAAGCTTTGGATCATGGCTATGAAAAGCATGTAAGGCTGAGCGATCAAAAGTGGTGTGTAGCTTATGAGTTGCTAGCTGGTATTTGATATCGAGCGGGATTTGGGCATAGCTATTGGCAGACTGATGAGAGCGTTGGCTCGCAACCAGCTGGGCTGCAAGCGTTGCACTATCGGCTTGTGTGGTCTGTCCATCCACTAGCGGTAATCCTTCACGAATTTTTACCATAGCCGACTCCTCTTAGCTATTTTGAATTGAGTATAACCCCGTCTACTGTACACACATTTCAAATTTGTATTTTCATAAAGTATTAGATATAAACCAATACGACTGCTAAAAAGCGATTTTTAGCAGCTATAAAATGCGTGTAAAATATATAAAGCTATGAGTATGAACGTTTACTAAGTTCTGATTTTCTAAACATAGAAAAGTTGTTTACTATTATCCCATTTTGAGATGACAAATCAAGCAAGGCTATGTAATGTCTGCTGTTAATCAGGGCAAATAGCTGTTATTTATTAACGCTGCTGCATCCAAGTTTTGGATGAGCATAAATTGTTATAGTCATTCCACCATAAAAGTATTGCTGCGTTGACCTCGCTTGACGTATTTAATATACACCTACACTCGATTGCCTTGTAATACTCTTAAATTGAAACGACTATAGTCGATCCACTATAAAATAAATACAGCGATACTGGGTGCATTTTGCGTAGCCTCTGTCTGCGCAGGCACAGCAAGCAAGGAAAATGTATGCCAGTATCGCATGGTTACATTTATATCTGTTTTATTTAGGACTTACTATATATAAACACAGCTATTTTGCACGTTCAGTAGTTCACTTAAGAAGCAAGAGATTAAACGGCTACTTTTTCGAAGCGCGCGATAGATTCAACATGGCCAGTATGGCAGAACATATCCATCACGCCAGCATGTGTCAGACGATAGCCTTGTTCTAACAGCGCTTTTGTATCACGTGCAAGTGTCGCAGGATTACAAGAAACGTAAACGATTCGCTCAGCATTAAACTTAGGTAGATACTGCATAATCTCCCACGCACCAGAGCGCGGTGGATCGATTAGTAGCGCATCAAACCCTTGGTTGGCCCAAGGTTTATCAGTGCAATCATGTGTCAAATCTTGGCTATAAAACTCAGTATTATTGATACCATTGCGACGTGCATTATCTGCTGCGCGTGCGGTCATGGCTTCGCTTCCTTCCACGCCGACCACTGAACCTGTCTCACCGACGAGTCGCGCAAGTGGTAAGCTAAAGTTACCTAGGCCACTAAATAGATCCAGTACGCGTTCACCTGCTTTTAGGTCTAATAAATCGCAAGCGAGCTTGGTCATTTGACGATTCACAGATAGGTTAACTTGAGTGAAGTCAGTCGGGATAAATTCAAAGGTCAGATCGTACTCTGGCAATTGGTAATACAGACGTCCGAACTGTTGGCTCATGTCATCCGCATCCGTCAATGCAATACGTTGGATGCTATCAGCACCTTTAGACTGTAGGTATAGCTGCCAATTACGTGCCGCAAAAAATACTTTTAGCTTTTCTACATCACCGTCTGATAATGGCTCTAAGTTACGCACAATAAGGGCAACAGGTTGATTGCCATCTGGTAGCTCAGGTACTTGCTCACCCATTGCCAATTCAAGCTGGGCAATCTTATTACGACTCTCTAACGTGCTGATCAACGCTTTTAAGTTTTCAATCTCAAAACCAATGCGTGGGTCTAAGATATGACACTCATTTAACTCCGCTAAAAAGTTACTTGAGCGCTCACGGAAACCAACCAAAGCCGTTTCTTTTTTGGTGACATAACGCACACCCAGACGTGCTTTGGTACGATAGCCAAGGCGATCACCAACCACAGGGGCAAGCCAGTTATCAGGCTCTACATTGGCTTGGTGTATAAGCATCTCGGCCAGTACAGATTGCTTAAAGCTAATTTGACTTTCTGGCTGCCAATGCTGCAAGTTACAGCCACCGCAAACACCAAAATGAGGGCAGGGCGGTACAGTACGTTCAGGATTTGGGTTGGCAGTGATGCTGATTGCATCGCCTTCCTCAAAACTGGCACGGCTATTGGTTATTTTGACCAATGCGCTTTCACCTGGCAGCGCAAAACTGACAAAGGTTGTTTTGCCATGCTTGTCTTCAGCATGACCATCGTCAACCCCAAAACCATTGCCATAGATAGCAACACCGCGACCATCATGCGACAATCTATCGATGGTAAAAGGAATCGGTTCTGCATCTTTTAGGCGACGACGTGTTTTTGATGATGGCTTAGATTTTTTCTTATTTGGTGGAACGACGATGGATTGTCTATCGTTAGTTTGTGGCGCTGCGTCAGATGTTATAGACGTTTTTGTATCGGTGGGTTGCATAAACCTGCCTTAATAATAAATGATAAATAACAAAGAAATAAAAGTAAAAGCGACTGCTTAAAATGAGGTGTTTTTATGAGTTGGGTGCAGATGACCAGTCAGCTATGAAGGCTTGATGACGTATGCTGTCATCTGCTTGGGTATGTTTTACTAAATAGTCATAGCTCTGCTGCTGCCAACTATCAAAGTCTTGTGAGGATAATTGCCCCGTTAAACGCAACCAGCGCAGATATATGAGCCACGTATTCATGACGTCAGACTCGCAATAGATGGATAGCGCTTGCCAATCCTCATTAGTAACGAGGTCACCAACCATGCTGCCATCAATATTAGTTTTGCCGGGTAGGCCATAAAGGCTTGCGACAATATCCATGGCTTCGCGGTGGCTGGCACCGTACTGACTGAACCTATCCATCAAATCAAGATGACGAGTGTGGAAGCGGTTAATATAGTTATCAAAGCGCATGTTTTTGATGCGATCGCCTTCTTCAAATAACCATGGCGCTGACAAATCGTACTGCATGGCGCGATATATCAACACAGGGATATCAAAACCTGAGCCGTTCCAACTGATCAGTTGCGGTAGCTTTTCAAGATCGCTGAATGCTCGAACGAATTTAGTGAGAATGTCTTTTTCGCTAAATTTATCTGCAGTCAACGAAAACAATGAAAAATTGCCGTCTTTAATATATAAAGCAGAGATACAGACAATACGCTGTAGTGGCAGGCGCATAAAATCGTGCCCAGCTTCTTGCATACGGATAGCTGTCAAAGCACTTAGCGTATCCGCGTCATTGAGTTCAGCCAATTGCGGATAGATACGGCGCGCCGCATCCGTATCGGCGACAGTCTCGATATTAAAGACCAATATAGGGTCGGAAGGTCGGGCTTGTGACATAGTTAATCCTGACTATTTATCAACTTATCATCAATCCAGCATATAAGAGTGACAGCATTAATCTCTCTTAAATTGAATCAACGATATTGAGCAGCGTTGTCTGTTCGTTACTTAACTTTTAGGCTGTTACTGGCATTGCTATCATCGACATCGCTGTCATCAACGTTATACAAACCCGTTGATAAGTAACGATCGCCACGATCGCATACGATAAAGGCAATAACGGCATTAGGATTTTCTTTAGCAACCTGTACGGCGGCCCATGCTGCTGCCCCTGAAGAAACGCCTGCGAAGATGCCTTCGGTTTTGGCGAGCTTGCGCATATAGATTTCTGCGACACGCTGATTAATATCCATGACTTCGTCGACTAAGTCCGCATCGAATATACCAGGCATGTAAGCGGCAGGCCAACGACGGATACCTGCAATCGCAGCTTCTTCATCAGGTTGCAAGCCGATGATTCTGATATCGGGATTTTGTTCTTTCAGATATCGTGAGACACCTGTGATAGTACCAGTGGTGCCCATTGAGCTAATAAAATGCGTGATTTTACCTTCAGTTTGCGCCCACAGTTCAGGCCCTGTGGTCAAGTAATGTGCCTGACTATTATCAGGGTTGTTGAACTGATCTAATACAATGCCTTCACCTGCTGTCTGCATTTGCAATGCCAAATCACGCGCCGCTTCTATCCCTTCATCAACCTCGATTAACGTTGCGCCATAAGCAATCATCGCATCTTTACGTTCTTGGGTTGAGTTGGTTGGCATCAGTAGTGTTATTGAATAGCCTCGCATCGCCGCGACCATGGCTAAGGCAATACCCGTATTGCCGCTAGTCGCTTCAATCAACATATCACCAGGCTTGATATCACCACGCTGTTCTGCTTGATAAATCATGTTAAAAGCAGGACGATCTTTGACGGAGCCAGCAGGGTTATTACCCTCAAGCTTGGCCAATAACGTAGCGCCATTGGTTAACTGCTCTGTCTCAGGTAGACGTTGCAATTTAACCAACGGCGTTTGACCGACGCAATCAGCAAGCGTCGTCACTTGAGTAATATAGTTAGCCTTTAACATAGCCGGAGCGGACATAAAGTATCCTTATTAATTTTAAAATTGATTTTTGAATAATAGTGTATTTCTTAAATATAATTTTAGTTTTTGAGTCAAGATGTTAATACGGTTACTATCAAGGTAAGCTAATGATTTCGTAGTTGATTGTATTGTGACAATCACAAAAAAATAGCAACCGGTAGAAAGTTGCGTCATTATATCATTTTGTTTTTGGCTACGCTGATGGCATCAACAGATTTTGGTAAATGAGTGGTGTCTAGAAATAGCTAGACAGCTAAAAGACGGTTGCGGCATCAATCATTAGCCATATCACCTTCATCGATTAGAATCTATAAATACTGTTAAAATAGCTGAGATATTTATAAAATTTATTCTTAAGCAAAATAGCTTGCCACTGCTATTGATATAATCGGTTCAATATAATTTAGATGCCAGAAAGCCGAGTGAAAGTACTATAAGTAGTAGACTAAGCAAGACCGATACCGTATCCATATACATATCCATATACATATACATATACATATACATATACATATACATATACATATACATATACATATACATATACATATACATATACATATACATATACATATACATATACATATACATATACATATACATATACATAGCAAAACCCCTAATAGAGAGTGACGATAGCATGGCATACAAAAAACGTTTTGATACTAGCAGTGCGTATGACCAATTGATCATATTGGTGTTTTTACCAATTTGTGTGTTGGCAGCCGTCGGTGGTATTTTGGTGTTTTATGAAACCATGCGCGCCAGTAATTCAGAGCAAGGCGTCTTGGCTGAGGCCGTGCTGATTCGCTATACACCAGTGATTGCAGACCTCATTCCTGAACTATTAGAGCAAGAGCGCAATCAAGACATCAGCGAAATTCATGTAGGTGAAACGCCGCAAACTGTGATTACAAAGCTGGAAGGTATCCAAGATAAATTGGGTCGTATGCAGTCTGAGCAGCACGTACAGCGTATCGCTATTATTGATGAAAACAATCAAGTACTCGCAGCAGTCGGTTACGGATTAAATGAAGCGTGGCCTGCAATAGATACCAAAGCAAAGTTTTTATCGCAAGAGCTAACACCTATTGGTACGGCTTATGGGAGTGTGTTGGGGGAGTTTGAAGGGCAAAGACTGTGGTTGCTCGTCGATATGGACAATGAGCCGCTGTATATTGCGCGTTATCGTATTGCCATGGCGCTAGTGATTACAGGCTTATTCACTATTCTAATTCTATTACTTAGCTTAAATATTTATTCAAAGCGCTGGATAGCACCTATTTATGAGCTGCGATTACAGCTACAGCGTACCCATGTCGATAACCTATATTATCCAATTCCAGTTGAGTCGGATGGAGAGCTGAACTTGCTACAGCAAGATTTGGTCAGGACATTACGCCGCTTGCATATGAGCTTTCAGGAGCTTAAGGATCATGCTGAGCAAACCGAAGACGATTTGCGTTTGGCATTTGATGAGATGGAGATGCAAAACATCTCTATTCGTAATGCGCGTGATGCGGCTATCTCAACCAGCCAAGCCAAGTCAGCATTTTTGGCCAATATCAGCCATGAGTTGCGTACACCTCTTAATAGTATCGATGGTTTCATCAATCTGCTGGCACGTCATGGTGAATTGAATCCTGAGCAAGATTTGTATGTGCAAACCATACGTAAGTCTTCTGCGCATTTGCTTGCATTGGTCAATGATGTGTTGGATTTCTCCAAAATTGAAGCGGGGAAACTGGTACTCGATCGCCATGAGTTTGATCTCTATGACACCATCTATGATGTGGTTGATATGCTGTCTCCAGTCTCAGCAGAGAAAGGTTTGCGCATGGCTGTGCTCTTTTATAATGATGTGCCGATGCGTATCAACGGTGATGCCCTGCGTCTTAAGCAAGTATTGACCAATATCGTGGGCAATGCGATTAAATTCACCGATAGTGGCGATGTGGTGGTGCGTGTCAGCTTGGACGATCACCGTGACAACTACTTAATGATTAGCGTACAAGACAGTGGCAAAGGCATTTCTTTAGAAGATCAGAAAATGCTGTTCCAGAGCTTTAGCCAAGGCGACCCATCAATTACCCGTCAATACGGCGGTACAGGGTTGGGTCTGGTCATATCTAAGCAGCTGACACGATTGATGGGCGGTGATATTGGTTTTCATGACAATGCACAAGAAAATATTGCCAATCAAGGCGCAACGTTTTGGTTTCGTATGCCAGCACATGTTGACGTGCTAGAGGCCGCTACTGGTCAGACGATTGAGCTACCAGTGTTGGCACCGCTGGCAAGTGAGACCGATGAGTTTAATGTGTTGGTGTGGATCAATCATACGGCGTCTATCCAAGTGCTCAAAGCCAGCTTACAGTATTTACCGATTACGCTTACTCAAGCCAACTCGTTACCGGGCGTGCTTGAATCATTAAAAGAACGCGGCAATTATTGGGATTGGGTCATCGTAGATGATGATACACAAGACGATATGATGGCGCTGCTAAAACAAATTCGCCTACATTATCAGGGCAAGCTTGCCGTGTTTGGTTATCAAGTGGCGGCTGACCAAGCATTATTAAATCGCTATCATGCCAATATACTTTATGAGCCGTTAGATAAAAGACAGCTCTATGCCATGCTAGATACGCAGAAACGCAGTGTTCCAAAAAACCTGCAAGAGCCACGTTGGAAAGGGGTGACGGTACTGGCAGTCGACGATCATCTACCTAACTTACTGGTGCTAGATGCTTTGTTGAGCGAGCTTGGTATTCAGGTGGTGACAGCGAGTAGTGGTTTTGATGCCATAGAAATTATCAGTAAGCAAGAAACCAAACATACCAAATCATCGAAAAATGATAAGCAAAGCTTGTCAAATAAAACGCAGATATCTAAAGCAGAAGCTCGCGATGAGGTGAACAAAAAATCAAACAGTGCGCTTTATGAAGAAGCAAATACTGAAGATAAAGGGGCTACTCAAGATAAAGACAGTATTGATTTAATCTTTATGGATATTCAAATGCCGCGCATGTCAGGGCATGAGGCGGCCCGCCAAATTCGTAATATTGAGAGTGATGATAACCGTATTCCTATCATTGCTCTGACGGCACATGGACTAGCTGATGAGCGTGACAAGCTCATCGCCAGCGGCATCAATGATTATGTTGGTAAGCCTATTAGCCAACCGCAGTTACTGCAAGTGCTACAGAAGTGGCTTGGACGTACAACAACATCAGAATCGATGCTGCTGCCTGACACTGATTTACAAGGTATTGGTTTGAATGAAAGCGATTTTTCAGAACAGGGCTTAGGCGCTATCGATCCGGTAATCGGTCACTCGATAAGCAATAATGCTCAATCTAGCGATTGGCAAAATAGGGAGATTGAAAACCAGTCAACTTGGCCTGCTGATTCGACCGTTATGACTGGTCCCATGTCAAAAAGTCATGAGATTACTAGAGATGGCGTATCTGATAGCATAAATCCGCAAAAGATTACGCGTCCTTTATCATTGAAGAAAATTCGGGATGACTACCTGCGTGATAGTCAGCCTCGTGAGGACTATAGACGAGAGCCACAGCGTGAAACTCAGCCTCGTTATGAAGGATTGCACTTAAATAAACATGGACAAGTGCCACTATTATCAGCACCAAACAAACCGGTAGGTAGCTCTGACAACAGAGTAATCGATCGTACAGATTCGGTAGCATATGAACAAAGTAGAAAGGGTCTAGACGGCAGTAATTATCCTAGTAAACATAACCTACATGATGGTCATGTAGGGGCTAACGATATTGACGCTTCAAATATTTTAGATTGGCAAGACGCGCTCAATCGCTCAGCGAATAAACCTGATTTGGCTGCCAAGCTCATTATTATGATGCTTGACACCATAAATGATGAAAGGCAGGCATTAACTCAGGCATGGGAAACTGGGGATCGTAACATGCTGGCGCAAATTTCCCATCGCATACTAGGTGGTAGCCGTTATACAGGTGTACCGCAGTTACGTCAGGCCAGTCAAGACTTAGAAGATAAGTGCTTATTAAATGTACAGCATACGACTCCAGCCCAGTTTGCTATGCTTGAGCCATATTATGAGGCGTTACTAACAGCGTTAAATAATTTGCAGATGTTAGATTTATCTGGCTATCCTCAGCTTAATTATCATCGTTTAAGTGAAAATGATATGACATGGAAAATGATCTAATCAAATAATAAGATAGGTCATTAATTATAAAGTCGATGGCTTTTTGATAAGTGTCTTTTAGACATAGTCGGTTCAATATAGATTGTTTGGATACAAGGAAGGCGAGTGAAAGTGCTACAAGTAGTAGACTAAACGAGACTGTTACCATATCTAATTTATAGAGGACTGAATATAGTACCGTCGCAGTCAGTTATTGCTGCGGTAGGGTAGAGACAAGCCTGTTAATATTGAGGTCTGTTGAACATTAAAATATTAGCGCTATATTTTATTCATTAATAAGGATTGTTATGAGCCCAATTGCAACTGATCAATATGAGACCTTAAAAGTTGATATCACTGATAATATAGTCACGGTGACTCTGAATCGCCCACACAAAAAAAATGCCATGAGCTTCAAAGTTGTCAGTGAATTGATAGCATTGGCAGACCGTATTAGCAAAGATAAAATAATACGGGCGGTTATTTTAAATGGTGCAGAAGGCACGTTCTGTGCAGGTATCGATTTGGGTGATTTAAACCATCCGAAAAACAAAGCATTTGCATTTTGGGAACTCATAAAACCATGGCAAAGCTCCTTCCAACGCGTTTGTCTTGCTTGGCGCGATGTGCCTGTACCAGTGATTGCTGTATTAGAAGGCTACTGTATTGGTGCAGGGCTGCAATTGGCACTGGCTTGTGATGTGCGCATCAGCCATCCTGATTGTCAGCTGTCTATTATGGAAGCCAAGTGGGGCCTAGTACCCGATATGGGCTTGACTCAATCAGCATTTGGCGTGGTAAGAGAGGATGTACTTAAAGAGTTGGCCATGAGTGCACGTATCATCGATGCTAATGAAGGCAAAACATTAGGGCTTGTGAGTCATTGTAGCGAGACACCACTTGAGCAGGCTCAGCAGCTTGCCGCTGAATTTGCAGAGCGCTCTCCTGATGCCGTATTAGCCAGTAAGCGCATCATCAATGCCATGCATCAGCAGCCAGCGACAACCTTATATAAAGAAAAGGTATGGCAGCTCAAAATGATGCTTGGTCAAAACCGCAAACTTGCGCTCAGAAAAGCTAAGCAAGCCAGTACTGCATTTGGCAAACGTCAGTTCCGCTAAAAGATTTTTTATTAAATAAGTCATCGTTTATATTTTAGGTATTCATTATATAGTCGATTCAATTTAAAAGTCATATAAGGCAACCAAGTGTAGATGTATGTTAAATACTTCAAGCGAGGTTAATGCAGTAACACTTTTATAGTGAAATGACTATAGTGATTAGCGATTGTTTTATTAGCGTTATACTACTATTGAAATACAAGCAGATGGTGCGATATAGCACTGTCTGTTTGTACAGTTGTATGTAACTATACACTATTGTTATTAATGGCCTTTGCTGTCGGTATTAAGTAAGGGCTAAAACAGTGGAAGCATGAATAATAAAATAAAAATCACTATATAAAATGGCCTAAATATGTCTGCTCAAAAATCTTCCCTGCCTAACAAACCTATCGCTTCTGAGCGCGTGCGCTCTGCTGATTTGCCCGTGGCATGGATTATGATGCTCGGACTTATCGTCGCGGTAGGGCCACTGTCTATTGATATGTATCTGCCAGCACTACCGTCAATGGCAGATGACTTTGGTGTTTCCACTGCCTTTATGGCCAACTCTGTCCCAGCCTATTTTTTGGGTTTGGTGTTTGGTCAGCTGTTTTATGGACCATTTAGTGATCGTGTTGGTCGAGTAAAGCCGTTATATATAGGCATGACGTTATATGTCATCGCCTCAATCGTCTGTGCGACCACTGATAATGAGTATGTATTATTTGTTGGGCGTACGATGCAGGCACTTGGTGCTTGCGTTGGAGCGGTGGTTACTCGTGCAGCGATTCGTGACCGTCTGACGGCCAAACAAACAGCAAAAGCATTTTCTATTATGATTTTGGTGATGGGGTTGGCGCCAATATTAGCACCGTCGCTAGGGGCATTATTTTTACAGTTTTTTAGCTGGCACTCTATTTTTTGGTTTTTGGCAGCTTTTGGCACGCTGAATTTACTACTCACTAAGTTTTTCTTTTTTGAAACACTGACTGAAGAAAATCGAAATGTACGCCCTGCAAAAGAAGTGCTTAGTCAGTACTGGGACTTATTAAAAGACAAAACATTTAATTATCCAGCGATTGGTGGTGGTTTGCTGATGGGAGCCATGTTTGTCTACATCAGCTCAGCGTCTGAGTTGATTATGGATACCTATGGCGTATCAGCGACGCATTTTGGTTGGTTGTTTGGTATGAATGCGGCGGGCTTTGTGGGTCTTACCCAGCTGAACCAATGGTTGACCAATCGCTTTCGTATTCTAAGTATTTTACGCTTTGGTGCGATGATGCAGGTTATCTCTGCAGGTGTGCTTTTCGTCATAGGACTATTCTTAGGGACAGATGCTTGGTTGCCATTAGTGCTGGCCTGTATTTTCTTCTGTATTTCAGGGTTAGGTTTGACGCAGCCAAATGCCTCTGCTATTGCACTTGCTTTCCAAAAGCGCCGTGCTGGTATGGCAAGTGCACTACAAGGCTCACTAATGTTCTCAGTTGGTATTTTTGGCGGATTATTATTAAACCTATTCCCGGTCAATCCAGTCCTCAAAATCGGTATTGCCATGTTTGCATTAATGGGTCTTGGTTGTTTCTTGATTTGGCAAATCGATCGCAACTTAAACTTGGATGATGCTGAGTAAGCTAAAGTTTAAATTTTTTGCGTTATATCTCAAAAAGCACTGATATAGATATCCTATATCAGTGCTTTTTTTGTTTATTTTACTGCTTAAGCAAAAAATGTTTAATATTTATAATTAGACAAGGAGAAAGTTTAATTAGTTTATTTGTAATATATTTATATTTTGTTATATATAACAAATTATTAACAATTGCTAAACATAGTTATTGCAATCGTAAATTTAGATAAGTATTATCAGTACGTAAGTTTCTGTAAGGAAATATTACGAATATATTGTATAACCTTGCTAAATTATTTTTCACTGAAATGTATAACAACGTTAAGCGTAAAGGGTAGATTATGATGCAGTTATATCGAGTGTTACCAGTTGTATTGAGTGTCGGCCTATTTGGCTGTGGTAACTCTTCCACTCAAGAAAATACTAATTCTACTGGTGCGCCAGTAACGGAAAGTAAGGATAACTTTGTTAGTAATCTGCCTGATACAGCGCCAACATTAAAGGTGGCGATGACTGGTGATTTACCACCTTTCTCATTTCAAGATGATTATGGAAATATGCAAGGCACTGATGTTGATTCTATTAGAGCGATTGGAGAAGAGCAGGGCTTTAAGGTCGAGTTCTATAAAGAAACTTGGCAAGATATGTTCGATAGTGTTGAATCAGGACAGCGTGATCTAGCGATATCAGGTATCTCTTATAAAGATGATCGCGCAATCAGATATGGATTATCAACGCCTTATTTCTTCAATCCAGCGACTATTATGTACTTAGAGGGTAAGTTCGATATCAAAGGTTTAGACGATATCAAAGGTTTAAAAACAGGTACGTTAGAAGGCTCTAAAGAAGAAGATACGCTAAAAGAGATGGGTAGTTCAGTTGAGCTAGCCTCAAGATCTACTGTATTTTTGGCTTATCAAGACTTGATACAGGGCAATACTGATGTTTTCTTATACGATATGCCAGTTTTACAATATATTGCAAAAGGTTATCCAGAGCACAAAGTTACGATTGTACCTTATGAAGCTGCAAATGCGCCTTCAGCACAGCAAGTTATATTAATGGCAAAGGAAAATACTAAGCTCATTAAGACCGTGAACGAAGGTATTGCCAAGCTTAAAGAAAAAGGAACATTTAAAGAGATTGAGAATCGTTGGTTGGGTGAAGCTGAACCTGCTGAAAAGAGCGACTCTGACACTAACACTAAGCAATTGAACTAAGGAACTCTAAAGATGGCAACTATCTCGAATGTTGACAACAAGCGCTATCAAGGTCTAATTATTTCAATTGCACTGTTTTTATCTCTAATCGGTGCTTTGCTAGCCTTTACTTTTTATACCTCAAGTTTATTAGAAAGAAACACCGCCTTAATTGATCAAACCAACCAAGTCGCAAATAGTGCACAGGCGGTAATCAAAGATCTTTTTGATTTAGATCATAGTTATGGTGAGGATACCAACTCTCCACACATCCAGCGAGCGCTAAGCCGTTTGGAGCAAAATACTACGTTGATTACTGGCTCTTTGTCTGCTATCGAGCAAGGTGGAACGATTACTGATGCCGATGGTAAGAGCTATGATTTGCCAAATATTGATAGCAATGCACAAGTAAATATTGCAGCAGCTGATGAACAATGGAAAGCACTAGAGCCTAAGATTCAGACATACCTAAAAGATGCTGATAATATCATGGTGTCCTCCGAAGATGATCTAGCTCAAGCTGTTGAACAGGCGAAGACATCAAGTTTGTTTATCAATGATTCTTTAGATAACTTGACTAAGGACGTGTTTAATAGTGCAGAACGCCAAGCAAACAGAATTCGTTTGGTTCAGCTATTGGGTGTTGCGGCTATTTTTGCCTACTTCCTAGTTTTCGTTTTCTTCTTTGTACGTCGTCTGCGTGAGACGGATGCGGAAGCTTTTGCCGCTCGCCAAGAAACGCAAGAGATTATGCAAACGGTAAATACAGGTCTATTCTTGCTTGATAAAGACTTAAATATTGGTCAACAGCATTCTCGCGCACTAAACGATATTATCGGTTCTGATAAGTTATCAGGAGAAAACTTTGCCAATGTTTTACGTGGCCGTATTTCTGATAAGGATTTGAAGACCACACAGCAATTCATTGAGCAGCTCTATAATCCACGAGTCAAAGAAAAGCTGGTGAACTCTCTCAATCCCTTGCATAAGGTGATGTTGCACAATGCATCTGGAAGTAAAGCACAGAATAATCGTTTCTTAGATTTTAAGTTTTCACGTGTATATGACGATAAAGACATTGCCCGTATTTTGGTCAACGTCAATGATGTATCAGATGCCGTTTACCTAGAGCAGCGTTTAGAGAAAGAGCGCTCACAAAATGATATGCAAATTGAGATGTTAACCACTATCTTGAATGTGAATCCGAAGATTATTAATGAGTTCATTGTTAATACTCAAATGCATATCGACAAAATGAATAATATCTTGAAAAACCCTGGTAGCTCACAATACGAGCTTGAAGGAAAATTAAAAGCCATCTATCGCGAAATGCATAGTTTAAAAGGTGAGGCGTCTGCGTTAAAACTACACAGCTTTACGAAGATTGCGTCTGATGCGGAAGATAAACTGCACGCATTACAGAACCAAGGCCAGCTTTCTGGTAATGACTTCTTACCATTGGCAGTACATTTGGATGACTTATTAAGCCTGTCAAATACCATCGCGACGTTAGGTGAGCGTATCAACCGCTCAGCACCAACGACATCAAAACCTGCAGAAGAATCACTTATATTAAGTGATGATATTGCTAAAAATAGCACATCAAAAACAGTCATGGTCGAGACACCAGTATTAACTGACTCAGTCGATAGTGTTGATATCGATGGCGGTCAGGATATTGATTTAGATAGTGACGACGATGATAGTCTTTTGTCTTTTTATGAAGGATTTGTAAAAGATATTGCTGAAAGACAAGGTAAGCAAGTGCAGGTAAAGAGTAGTACACTAACGCAAGTGCATATACCAGAACATGTAGCAAAGCCATTTAAAGAAATGAGTATTCAGCTACTACGTAATGCTGTGGTGCATGGTATCGAAGCGCCAAGTGTTCGTCATTTGACTGGTAAGGCTGAGGTAGGAACCATTGATCTAGAAGTGCAAAATAATGATTCGAACTTCATGCTGATTGTACAAGATGATGGTCAAGGTATCGATTATGATAGCATTCGTACTAAATTAAGCACAGAAGGCCGTTTTAGTATTGAAGAAGCCAATAAGTTGACTAAAGGTCAGTTACTTAAGCAGCTGTTTTCTTCAGGATTTTCTACCAAAGATGATGCAGATGAAGACGGCGGCCGCGGTGTCGGTCTTGATATCATCAAAGCGAAAGTAAAAGATTACGATGGTAAGCTTAATGTGAATAGTGAGCTGGGTCAGATGACACGGTTTGTTATTACATTGCCTAAAGCTTAATTAAAAATAGCAGGTTATATTGTCAGGGACGACAAGCACTTCATTAAAGGTAATAAGTCAGTTATGTATAAGCTAATGATTGTTGATGATTCAAATATTATTAGAAATCGTATTCAGCGCGCGTACGATTCAGGGCAATTTATGTTGGTTGCTACGGCCACCAGTGGTGTTCAAGCTATCGAAAAGTTTAATATTCATCGTCCTGATGTGATCACGATGGACTTGACCATGCCACAAATGGATGGTCTCGAATGCATTGAAAAAATCATTGAGATTGATCCTGATGTACGTATTTTAGTAGTGTCAGCGTTATCTGACAAAGCCACTGGCATTGAAGCGTTGTCGTTGGGTGCCAGCGGATTTTTATGCAAGCCTTTTTCTGAAGAAGAGCTTGTCGAGTCTTTGTATGAATTGATGCAAGACTAAACCCTTCAACGACTTAAGTAGATGTTATTATGAAAGAACAAAAGCTACATATTTTTTTAAACATTATCAGTAACTATTTTAATCAGTTTGGTGGAGAGGAGCTCGTCGCAGATACTCCTTATTTGTTAGAAAACAAACAGCCAAAAGTTCATGACTATACGGGTGTCATCGGTATATCAGGTGGGCAAAAAGGCGTGGTGTATTTTTCGGCAACGCAGCAGTTATTGTCTTCTATATTAGACAGTATGGGTGAAACGGACAAAAGTGATGAAAATTATATAGATTTGGCTGGTGAAGTGGCTAATACTATCGCAGGCAATGCGCGCAAAGAGTTTGGTCCAGAGTTTCATATTTCTGTGCCACTTGTGTTTAAAGGCTCTCCGCAAAGTATTGTGTTGCCGAACAATGAGCGTTCTTTTATTATTCCCATCACTTGGCATTCACAAGTTGGCGAGATCGTGGTTTGTTTACAAGATTAACGACACTGCCGCGTAATAAAGACGGATATTAATATATTATGGTCAAAATAGAAAAATTAGGTGTGTTTCTTAGCTCAATCAATGCGTTTTTTGCACAGATTGATGGCTCAGAAGTATCTATTGATACCCCTTATTTGAATCATAACAGAAGTGCTATTGGTTATGATTATAGCGGTGTGATTGAAATATCTGGCCCTCTCGAAGGCTGCGTGTACGTGAGTGCACCAAGCGTGATGTTGCGAGAGGTGTTAAAAGTCATGGGAGAGCCTGACTCATCAATTATAATGATGAAAGATTTGCTGGGTGAAATGGCCAATACTATCTCTGGTAATGCTCGTACAGAGTTTGGTTCGGAGTTCATTATCTCTCCACCGCATATTGTAGAAAGTGCGCCTAGCGTGTCTTATTTGCCTAAAGACCGTCAAAGCTATGTCACGCCATTTACTTGGCATGGTCATAAAGCTGTGATAGGTATTTGCATTGCATAATCTAATGTAGCGCAAATGATATGCAGCCAGAGTAATTCCCAAAAAAGCGACGCATCTGTGTCGCTTTTTTTGTCTGATAATATGGTGATATCTCACTTTTACTTTGCTGCGTTATACTGATAAATTACTGGCGATTACAGTAAGTTATATGATAAAATACGGCGCAGCTATTTTATAATTTGCTTTATAGTTTAGGTTTGAGAGTATTTCTGAAATCTGAGCATAGCTTCTTTTTTAAACCAACCAATGACACACACATCATGGCAAAGAATTGCTGGGTGTTTGGCGACTTGATTAATTTGCAAAAAAGTTAGTGCTTTCTCAATAAACATTAACCATTAGCAGATGCGTGTCGCTAGATAGGCAGTTTTTGTGATGTGGAGGCATAACCCAACCAATAGGAATATTTCACATGGCTACAAAGAATCCAACCAAAATCGAAATGCGCGACTTACTACAAGCCGGCGCTCACTTTGGTCACCAAACACGTTTTTGGAACCCAAAAATGGGACCATACATCTTTGGTGCACGTAACAAGATTCACATCATCAACTTAGAGCACACAGTAAAAGCGTTTAACGAAGCATTGACTTACGTAAACGGCTTAGCTGCTAAGAAAAACAAAGTATTGTTTGTTGGTACTAAACGCGCTGCAAGCGGCATCATCCGTGAGCAAGCTGCTCGCGCTGGCATGCCATACGTTGACCATCGCTGGTTAGGTGGTATGTTGACTAACTGGAAAACACTACGCCAGTCAATCAATCGTCTAAAAGAGCTTGAGAAGCAAGCAGAAGACGGTACTTTCGCTAAGCTAACTAAGCGTGAAGCGTTAGAGCGTACTCGCGATATGGAAAAACTTGAGCGTTCATTAGGCGGTATCAAAGACATGGGCGGCCTACCTGACGCTATCTTCGTAGTAGACGTAGATCACGAAGCGATCGCTATCAAAGAAGCTAAAAATCTAGGTATCCCAGTTATCGGTATCGTTGATACTAACTCTAGCCCAGATAACGTTGATTACATCATTCCAGCTAACGATGATGCTATCCGTGCTGTGACTTTGTATGTTACTTCTATGGCTGATTCTATCATTGCCGGTAAAGAATACGCACAAACTCAAGCTGGCGGCAAAGCTGAGCAAGAAGCACCTGCTGCTACTGAAGAAGCTCCAGCTGCAGAAGAAGCTGCTACTCCAGCAGAATAAATAGCTGACCTGAAAGGTTTAACGTTGTAATGATAACTTGATAGTACCTCTATCAGTATCCATATAACGTTATTAACAGCGTACAAGCTTACAATAGGCATGATGTAGTTTTACTCGTCATGCCTTGTTGTTGATGGATAGCTCGTTAATAGGCGAGTATTATCGCCTATACTTTCTGTCGCTATATACAGTTCCGGTGATAACGACATAACGAACGCTTTCCTCACGACAAGTTCGACATCGTACAACTTGATTGTATAGCTAGACAGTAAAGCAACATCAGCAAAAATTAAGCACGATAGTTGAATTCAAATAAGTCTGATACAACGATGTAGCAGACTTATATGGACTTGACTGTACCTCACATAACAATACTAAGGTGACTCTTATGTCAGAAGTAAAAGTATCTGCCAAAATGGTAAAAGAATTGCGTGACCGTACTGGTCTTGGCATGATGGAATGTAAAAAAGCGTTAGAAGAATCAAACGGCGATGTTGAAACTGCCATTGATAACTTGCGTAAATCTGGTCAAGCCAAAGCAGCTAAAAAAGCGGGTAACATCGCAGCTGACGGCGCAATCATCATCGCTCAAGGCGAAAACAAAGCATTCTTGTTAGAAGTTAACTGTCAGACTGACTTCGTTGCAAAAGACGAAAACTTCAATGCATTTGCAGAGCAAGTAGCTAGCATCGCTCTAGAAAACAACGAGACTAATGTTGCTGCTATCGCTGAATTACCATATGGTAATGGCCAAAGCGTTGAAGAAGCACGTGTATCACTAGTACAAAAAATCGGTGAGAACATTCAGATCCGCCGTGTTGAAGTACTTGAAGGTGCAAACATCGCTGCATACCGTCATGGTCTACGTATCGGTGTAGTTGTATCTTATGAAGGCGGCGCTGCAGATACTGGTAAGAACCTTGCCATGCATATCGCTGCATTCAACCCTGTTGCGATTGATGACGAAGACGTTGCTGCTGATTTGTTAGCGCGCGAAAAAGACATTATTGAAGCAAAAGCTCGTGAGTCTGGCAAGCCTGACAACATCGTTGAAAAAATGATCGAAGGTGGCCTGCGTAAGTACCTAGAAGAAGTTACTTTATTGCGTCAGCCGTACGTTATGGACAACGACAAAAAAGTTGGTGACGTACTAAAAGCTGAAGGCGTAAAAGTACTAGGTTTCAAACGTCTAGAAGTTGGCGAAGGCATCGAGAAGAAGCAAGAAGATTTTGCTGCTGAAGTTGCGGCTACTCAAGCAGCTAACAAGTAAGTTTTTACATTGGAAATGGCTATGCGTGTGGAGTGAAATTTTATTCAGCATTCATAGTCTGACTCTATCACCTGCATTATAAGAGGTAAGATAGGGTCTCCAAATATAAAAAAGCCCGTTAATTTATTAACGGGCTTTTTTATGTCTGATTGTTTGTACATGGTTTTTATGGTTTAACGTAAGGCCGCATAAGCAGAATTGGTATAACTGGCATTATTACTACTGGTGCCATAACTGACATTTTTTAGACCACCGTTCGTATTACTAGTTTGGTTACTGGCGCTCATGCTCGCACCAGACAGCCCTGAGTCATTTTTATATAAGCTATGGTAGCGGCTCATCACTTTTTTAACATAGTTCTGTGTTTCTTTAAAAGGAGGGATGCCACCGTATTTATCGACGTTTCCTTCACCCGCATTATAGCCTGCGACTGCATACTCAATTCTATTGTCAAAACGGCGCATGAGCCAAGCGATATATTTGGCTGAGCCTTCAATGTTATCAGCAGGGTTCCAAGGGTTGTTCACTTTGAAACGGCGAGCTGTCGCTGGCATAAGCTGCATCAGACCTTGGGCACCGACTGGTGAACGCGCGTTTGGATTAAAAGCTGATTCTGTATGCATCATTGCTTTCATGAGGGCAGGGTCTACGCCATGACGTTGGGCAGAGTCACGAATATAGCTATCATAAGCATTGCGGGTGCCACTGTTACTAGCAGCGCTGCTACCGTAATCATTATTGCTGCTATAACCGTTATTACTGCCATCATATAACTTAGAGCTTTTGTAGTAATTCACCTGCACTTTTTTGGTAAATTGATCAAAATTACCACTGGGATTGACGTTAGTTAGTAATACCTTCCCACTTTCATCCTTATAAATCGTTATATTTCCTGCTTGAGCAACGATAGGTAGGCTAGAGAGGACGACGGTAGTAAGTAGAACAGGAGACAAGCAGCGAGTCACTAAGGTTGCAACGTTTATCATAGGGTTATCACTTTTTATCGAGTAATAGCAAATTACTTTGCCTATAGGCGCTTCGTTTTTCGCATTTAAGCGGTTATTGGGCTTGTCGGATTTTATAGCTATAATGAATATAGCAACCTAGAAAAACCACGTTTAACTAGAAACCACTCGTAATAGATACAAAAAATAATAGTTGTTTACTATAGCATACAATAACTTTTCAACGCATATGATTGTCAAAATAAGATGTAAAAATAGAGATTGTATCTTGGGATAACTTTAGAAAAATCAACATGCTATGGTTTTTTAGTCTGTGTTTTAAACCAGTAGGTCAGTATTTATATAGCTTTATACGTATGGAAAATTGGCCATAAAAGACCGCTTAGATAATTTGAGCAAGGGACTTTTGAGAAAGGGCCCTCTGAGCAAGAGACTGTTGAGAAAGGGACTTCTAAGCAAGGGGCTATAGTCATTCCACTATAAAGGTGTTACTGCGTTAACCTCGCTTGAAATACTAAATATAGATCTACAGTCAGTTGCCTTGTACTACTTTTAAATTGAATCAACTATATTTAAATACTATAAAACAGTAAGGGTTGTTCTAGATAACTAGTTCAGCCCTTATAATATTATTGAGGATTTAACTGATGAGTGCGCTGATGAAAATAGGTACCCAGATGGCTGTTACCAGACCGTTTACTGCCAACCCAAATGCAGCGTAACGTCCGGCAGTATGACTGATTTGCCAAGCTTCCACGGTACCAAAAGCATGAGCGGCTAAGCCAAGTGCTAGGCCTTTAGCACGGTCATCATCGATACCACGAAACAAAAAGCGCGCTAAAGCCCCACCGATAAGCCCTGAGACAATGATAATTAAGTTTGCCATGGCAAGTGGTGCTTTAATCAAATCGGCGACACTCAGACCAATCGGTGTGGTCACTGAACGTGTCGCAAAAGCGAGTATGGTGTCGTGACTTAACGAAAACAGATATGCCAATGACATGGGTAATAATGCACCCACGAGACTAGCAATGGTGACGATTAACATGAGTTTTTTGACAGGCAATCCTTTAAAGCTCATCGCTGCCAAAGGCACGGCCAATAATACGGTGACATACCCTAACAGACGATCAAATATCGGCTTTGCCGCACTATAGTAATCATTGTAATCCCATTGCAAAAGGAACAAGAATAAAAGAACAAGTGCTAACGCTGTAATTACCATTGGCAACCATGAAATCTTACGTGCCAGCAATCGAGCAATGACATGTGCCGCCAAGGTTAGTACGATGGCTGCTAAGGTCGTCACAAATAAACTGTCAAAACTCATACCTTTTCCTTGTTCATATTACTCACAGCTATTATTTGCGCTCTTCAACAGAGGTAGTGTTCGTACTAACATTGTCGTTTAGCCAGCGATTGGAAAGAATCGCCAAGCCCCACAGTGGAATCAGCACACTGATAATCATCGTTGCCATCACGCCCCATAGCTCGTCACCTAAGGCAAAGAGTAGCAATCCTGCACCAGCAGAGACTGGCAAAAAAGCAAAGCCACTATCGACCAATAGGGTATTACTGGCTTGCGTTAGCCAGCTTGGTAAACCTTTGAGCAATCGCCAGGACATCAAAATACAAAACATAGCGACCAGCCCGACAATATTGGCGGCTTTTTCGATGCCTGCCCATTGGCAGAGGATAACGGCTGATTCACGGACAAGAATAACTAGCGCCAAAGTCAAGATTACGGCGAGCCATAGAGGCATACTAGATAAGTGAGTAGATTTCATAAGAAATGCTGGCCAAGTCAGAGATAAATAGAATGAGCGCAAAGTCAGTATAGGTAATAATGCCTTATTAAGCGTGTCCTATGTCTCAATGTTTGTTGAATGTATAACAGGCGATTATATACAGAGTAAGCAAACTAATAAAGTCTATAAGGTAATACCGTGCTTTGTTGTTTGGACTAGATATAGTCAATCCTCTATAAAAGAGTGACAGCGTTAACCTCGCTTGAAGTATCACATATACATCTGCACTCGGTACTTGTATCTCTTTTAAACTGAATCAACTATATTAATTATCACGATACATAGTCCATAAAAAAGGATGATATCGATTGATATCATCCTCTTATTATTTATAACTTAAATGCTTAAAATATTGTTTTAGAATTTAGCTATTTCGATGGATTTTCTACTTCAGTATTCAGCGCATCAAACTCGTCAAACGCTTTTTCTTCTGCTTCAGTCATCGTCTGCTCTTCAACCTCATCAGGCTGCTCAAACTCTTCAAGTACAGGCATCAGTAGCGTTGCTTGGGCAAGCGGCAGGACATCTACTGGATCTAGATCCGCTTGACCAAGTAGTTGTCTCAATCTATCACTTGGGAGGCGAATCGTTAAGCACTCATGACCACTGTCATTATAGCTTTCTTCTTGGATAACACCGAGCTCGTACAAGGCATTCTTTAACTGCCCTGCATGATAAGGGAGCGTCAAATCAAAAGTGGTCAGTGTACCTGTGAGTAACTGCTGCACGGCTAATGATAGTTCTTCCATGCCCAAGTTCTCTCTAGAAGACACATAGACGCGGTTAGGTTCACCTTCACTGGCATAGCCGATACGTGCAGGCTCATCGGTTAAATCGATCTTATTGTAGACATTGAGCACAGGCACATCGTTATCAATTTCAGCCAGTACGTCTTTGACCGCTTGAATTTGCTCGTGCATGTCTTCGCTAGAGGAGTCGATGACATGTAATAATAAGTCTGCCTCTAGCGTTTCTTCTAGTGTCGCATGGAACGACTCAACCAATTCATGTGGCAAATGACGGACAAAACCTACTGTATCGACCAATACCACACGTCCCACACCTTGCCAATCTAAGCGGCGTAGCGTTGGATCGAGCGTCGCAAACAATTTATCAGCAGCATAGATGTTTTCATCGACCAAACGATTGAACAAAGTGGACTTGCCAGCATTGGTATAACCGACAAGCGAAATAGTCGGCACGTCTGATTTTTGGCGGCGGGCTCGACCTTGCGCACGAGTCTGTCTGACTTTCTCAATTCTACTTTTAAGCTGCATGACGCGCACTTGTAGCAAGCGACGATCCGTCTCAAGCTGAGTCTCACCTGGTCCGCGCAGACCAATACCACCTTTTTGACGTTCCAAATGCGTCCAACCACGGACCAAACGCGTTGATAAATGATTCAGCTGTGCCAACTCAACTTGGAGCTTACCTTCATAGGTACGGGCACGCTGAGCAAAAATATCCAAAATCAGACCAGTACGATCTAACACGCGGCATTTGACCAACGCTTCGATATTACGCTCTTGTGAGGGCGATAAACTGTGGTTAAAAAGCACGATATCTGCATCATGCTCGCGTACCATTTCTGCTATCTCTTCTGCTTTGCCGCTACCAACGAAATATCTGGCATCGGGACGTGCACGTGAGCCTGTGACCAGTGCCAAACGATCTGCACCGGCTGAGTCTGCTAATAGCTCAAATTCACCCAGATCGTCAGGATCCTGAATTTGGCGGATGTCTAAATGTACTATAATGGCGCGTTCGCCACCTTCATGTCTTTCAAAATAATCCAAAGAGTGTCACCTATTTAATAAAGTAGATATATCGCTATTATCAATTTAATAAACGTTTTAACAAACGTCGAAATAGCTTTTGTATGACCTTCTATATGTGGTCTTATCACTTGATGTTAAAGCGTATTAGCCTAAATATCGATATTTTTATGTTACAGAGCAGTTAGCTGAATAAAATACCAACAGAAGCGCTTGATAGCTCAGTGAACAAATCATCACTGAGTTCATAAATTTTGTTATACTCACTGCGTTTATTTAAGATATACAATCATACGTTTTTAACCACGAGGGATACAGATGAGCCAATCTAAGTCAGGCTTTTCACTCAGACAGCAGTTCGGTCGCGGTAAACAAATCGCTGGCATGACCACCACTATCGCTGGTGGACTGCGTGCCGCCCAACGTATTGGTGCTTTCAAACAGCCACCACGCGAAACGCTACCACGCTATATTCAGGCCTTTTGCCGCAAGATGGCAGGCTCTTTCGGTGTAAAAGTCATTGCAGTCGAGCGAGTCGAGCAGCACCATGGTCTGTGGGTATCTAACCATGTGTCATGGATGGATATTCCTGTGGTGGGTACTTTAAGCCCAGCCTTTTTCTTATCTAAAGCGGAAATCGGTGATTGGCCAGTATTTGGTAAATTGGCTCATGCAGCAGGTACGGTGTTTATCGAGCGTGGATCCGGTGACGCAGGTACGGTCGCGATGCAGATTGCCAATTTCCTGAGTAAGGGATTTTCGGTTATATTTTTTCCAGAGGCAACCACTACCGATGGCAAAAAAATCAAGCGTATCCACGGCACACTACTGCAAGCTGCTATAGATGCTGATGTTCCTGTGCGTCCTCTCGTGATTGCTTATGTCAATAAAGATGGGACGTTGAGTGAAGAGCTGCCTTATTATGGCAAGCTGACGATGAAAGATAGCCTGAAAAAGGTACTGGACAGTAAGGATGTGACGGCTTATGTATTACCACTTGAGCCAATAGATCCTAAAGGCTTAAATAAGAGTGATATTACCAATATATTGCAAGCACGTATGCAAGAAGGGTTGGCTGAATTGCATTCGCGAGTACTGACAAAAGCATCTCAAGAAAAACTGGCTCAAGAAAAAACACCTAAAGCATAAGTTTTCTTAAGTATCAGGCTTGCTTGAATTGATAAGTGAGCAGGTATAAAAAAGGCGCAAATCGCAGTGATAGTTCTTGCGATTTGCGCCTTTTCTTTTAAATAGCTATGAGCCAGCCTGAGTTAAGGTGACGGATTAGGATGTTGCGTATGTACCGCTTCGATCGCCTCTAACACATCTGCGCTTAGGGTCAAATTAACACTATCGATATTAGATTTAAGCTGCTCGAGCGAGGTTGCCCCAATGATGTTACTCGTGACAAACGAACGTGAGTTAACGAAAGCCAAGGCCATTTGTGCCATATCTAAACCAGCATCAGCAGCTATTTTGGCGTATTGAACGGTGGCTGATATTGCTTCTTCATTGGTATAGCGGGCAAAGCGATCATACATGGTCAAACGAGCACCTGTTGGGCGTTTGCCGTCCAGATATTTACCAGATAGGACACCGAAGCCGAGGGGGGAGTAGGCGAGCAAGCCAACATTCTCACGATGAGCAATCTCCGCCATGTTTATTTCATACAAGCGGTTTAATAGACTATAAGGGTTTTGCACGGTAAGAGGTGGTATTAAACCATTTTTATCCGCTTCCCAAAGATAGCGCATGAGTCCCCATGCAGTATCGTTCGATAGACCATAAGCACGAATGCGACCTTTTTTAATCTCATCGTTTAATGCTTGAATGGTCTCTAAAAAAGGCGTCAAATCGTCCAGCGGTTGCGCTGCCATCTCTTCGGTATAACCAAGCTGACTAAAAAAGTTCGTTTGGCGTTCAGGCCAATGCAGCTGATAAATATCGATATAGTCTGTTTGCAGACGTTTAAGATTGTCATCAATAGCGCCACTGATCTGCTCAGCGTTAAAACGTGTTTGTCCATCACGCAAAAATCCCATTGGTGATATTTTGCTGGCAAGAACGACTTTGTCACGTTGTTTGGTTTTATTAAACCAAGTACCCATGAAGCGTTCTGTGTCACCTTGCTTGTCTTTATCCGGTGGCGATGGATACATCTCAGCAGTATCCCAAAAGTTCACACCTTCACTCAATGCCATGTCCATTTGCTCATGCGCTTCGGACTCAGTGTTTTGCTGTCCCCATGTCATCGTACCCAGACAAATTTTAGAAACGTCTTCATCGATTTGTGGCAGTTTTTGATATTGCATGTTGTGTCCTTATTATTGTATTAGATGAGCTTTATGCCAGTCACACCAGGTGGTGTCACTTTAAATATTTTTACTTTAAATAGTAGTGATTGCCCGGCAAGTGGGTGATTGAAGTCCACTTCGACTTGGTCGTCATCGATGGCGCTAATCGTACCAGGCAAGGTGTTTTTGCCTTTGTCTTCAAACTCCACCATCATGCCAATCTCTGGGTTGTCAGCGATCAGTGCAAATTGAGTACGGCTGAAATGCTGAATGTTGTCAGGATTCCAATCGCTAAACGCTTGCTCTGGCTCAAGATGAGCGGAGCGTGTATCGCCAGCGCGTAGATTCATCAGTACTTGTTCAAAGCCTGGTAACAAGCTCTCATCACCAATGGTCAAGGTCACAGGGGCGTCGCGGCTAAAAGTAGAATCAATCACCGTGCCATTTTCTAGTGATACTTCAAAATGCAGCTTTACAAGACTGCCGTGAGTGATACGGGTGTCTTCATTGGGATTGATAAATTGTGAGTCGGTCATAGTCAAAGGCCATTCGTTGCGAAATTGGGATATTAAATCAAAAAATAATATGAGAAATGATAAGTCATCTGACAGTGTATGTAAGCGTAAAAAGTGTAACGCAAATAGTGTACTATAGTTGGTTTAAGACAGCTTAGATACGAGGAGGGCGAGCGAAATTACTACAACTCGTCGGCTGAGCAAGTATGAAAGCGTATCTGATTTATATGGGATTGACTACGTATTTAGTGAATTTAAGAGAGCGGGCATATCGATGGCTAGTAAACAGCAGGGGCAAGTTAAAAAGTGGCAAGACGATAAAGGCTTTGGTTTTATCGAAACGGAGAATGGTGACTCTGTATTCTTTCATATCAATGAGTTTAAAGCGCGTCGTCGTCCGGATGTCGGTGAGCAAGTGGTTTTTACACTCGGTCAAGACAATCAAGGGCGCATGCAAGCAAAGGATGTGCAAGAGCTTGATTTTGTACAGCAGACAATGGCAAAAAAGAATAAGCAAATCCGTAAGCGTAATCATAAGCGTAGTGCCCAAGCTGATTTTGAAGCAGGGCAAAAGAAACGATTGTTTTTAGGTGCTGGATTTTATGGTGTCTTAATCTTATTGACCATAATGGATAAACTGAATTGGTTGGTGGTTGGCTGGTATGCCGCATTAGGCATTATCACCTATGCGATGTATGCCAAAGATAAAGCAGCAGCCCAAAGTGGCAACTGGCGTACACCTGAGTCGACGCTGCATCTACTCAGTGCGCTTGGCGGTTGGGTAGGGGCAATGGTTGCACAGACTTATCTTCGTCATAAGTCGCAAAAGGCTGAATTCCGTGCCGTGTATTATTTAACTGTCGTCATTAATATGGCAGGGTTGTTATTTTTGATCGCTGGTGGTGACATGTCATTCTTAAAAGGTTTGCTAGATTCTTTAATATAAAGGGACAGCAGCTTGCTAAGAAAGAGTAAGCCAAAAAAAGGTGGCTTACGAATGCGTAAACCACCTTTTTTATTTATAAGTTAAACCGTTTTATTTAACTGCTTTCAACTATGCTCGTGGCATTTCACGCTTCTTTTCCAAGAACAGCATATCAATGACAATCATTGCCACACCGATACTGATGCCCATATCTGCAATATTAAAGATAGGGTAATGCCAGACATCAGCATTATGCACATGAATAAAGTCGATGACGTGGCCATGTAGCAGTCGGTCAATGAGGTTGCCAACGGCACCGCCAAGCACCAATGCCAGCCCTAATGATAATAGCGTGGCTTTGCGCGGAGCCTTAATCAGATACACGATTAAAAATAGTGACATTACCAGTGCTAAGCCCGAAAAAAACCACTTCTGCCAACCACCAGCATCCGCCAAAAAGCTAAAGGCAGCGCCATAGTTATATGCCAATGTCCAATTAAGGAACGGCTCAATTACAGGCACTGGCTCATGAAAAGTCAGCTTGGTTTCCGCTAACCATTTCGTCCACTGATCGATGATAACCACGACCAATGACAGTAAATACCACGTAAAGGCGCGACTGCCATTAGCGAGAACTTTTGGTGTTTTCATCAGGCGACCTTTCGGCGTTGATGAATTCCCTATCGTCGCATGAGCAGGCTCAGGTGAGCCATCGCTCTGAGTATGCACCTGCTTTTGCTCTAATGGGTCTGTTGAGTTAGGCATAGTGACGCACCTCGCCATCACCGCTGACGTTAGTCACACAGCGTGCGCATAACTCAGGGTGTGCGCTATCTGTGCCGATGTCATCACGGATATGCCAACAGCGTACGCATTTGGTACCAGCAGCGGCACTAATATCTACCACCAAGTCTGTAGATTCTTCTGCATTGCCTTCGGTTTGACTTTCTGCATTTACTTTTCCAGTAGGTGCATCGCTCATTGGTTTTAAGGTAGCACTACTGGTAATGAGTACAAAGCGCAGCTCTTCACCAAGCTTGGCTAAGCTCTCATGCATCGCACCATCAGCATATAAGTTCACATCAGCAGATAGATTGGCATTGATGATTTTCTCACCACGTGCGGTTTCGATGTTTTTATTCACCATATCTTTAGCGCGCATGATACGTTGCCAGTCGTCATTACTAATAGCACTTAGCTCAAGAGCTGGGAACTCATACCAGCCTTCGGTGAAGACATAGCCAGCTTCATTTCCATTTTTACCTTCCAATACTTCCCATGCTTCTTGAGCAGTAAATGACAAGATTGGCGTAATCCAGCGAATAAGCGCTTGAACGATATGATAGATAGCCGTTTGCGCAGAGCGGCGCGGCTGACCATTAGTCTGTGTCGTGTATTGACGGTCTTTGATGATGTCTAAGTAGAAGCTACCCAAATCTTGTGAGCAAAACGCGGTGATATGTTGAGTGACTTGGTGAAAATCCATTGCATCATAAGCGCTGATGATTTGTGCTTGTACTGTCTGTGCGCGCTCAATGATGAATTTATCAAGACTTACTAGCTCATTGATATCCACACTGTTGGTCGCTGGATCAAAGTCATCGGTGTTGGCAAGCAAGAAACGTAGGGTATTACGGATACGGCGATACATATCGATCGCACCTTTAAAGACTGTTTTACCTGCGCTCATCTCATAACGATAATCACTAGAAGCAATCCACAAACGCAACATATCCGCGCCTGTTTTATTGATTTCTTCTTGCGGGGTGATGATGTTACCAAGTGACTTACTCATCTTGCGACCGTTTTCATCGACCACAAAACCATGGGTTAATACTTGCTTAAACGGTGGGCGCTCGTACATGGCTTCTGAGGTTAGTAATGACGTCTGGAACCAACCACGATGTTGATCAGAGCCTTCTAAGTACATGTCAGCAGGATTGGTCAATTCATCACGCTGATCGAGTACCGCAAAATGCGTCGTGCCTGAGTCAAACCAAACGTCCAAGGTATCAGTCGCTTTATCATAGTCAGCTGCTTCTGCGCCTAAGAAATCTTCACAGCTGGCATCAAACCAAGCTTCAACGCCGCCTTCATTGATTTTTTGTGCCGCGACTTCCATCAGCTCAAGCGTGTTTGGATGCAACTCGCCTGTTTCTTTGTGAGTAAAGAAGGTAATTGGCACGCCCCATGTACGCTGACGTGAAATACACCAATCTGGACGACCATTCATCATAGATTCGATGCGGTTCTGACCCCATGCTGGCGTCCAGTTGACTGAAGGAATGTCAGCAAGCGCACGATCACGTAGGCCTTTGGCTTCCATGCTGATAAACCATTGCGGTGTTGCACGGAAGATAATCGGTGACTTATGACGCCAGCAATGCGGATAGCTGTGTTCAATTTTGGTATGGCTGATTAGGTGGCCATTGTCTTGTAAGGCGGCGATGATTTGTGGATTGGCTTTATAGATATGCTCGCCAGCGAATACAGCTGCGCTTTCTAAATAAACACCAGTACCACTCACTGGATTTTCAACTGGCAAATTATATTTAAGACCAACGATATAATCGTCTAGACCATGACCAGGAGCTGTATGGACTAAGCCAGTACCACTATCAGTGGTCACGTGATCACCTAAGATAAGCGGTACTTGGCGGCCTTCAATCAATGGATGCTGGGCACGTAGGCCTTCAAGATCACTGCCTGATACCGTCGCTAGGATGCCTTTATTTTCTAACTTAAGTTCTGCTATTGCCGTTTCGACCAGATCGGTCGCCAATAAAAAGTTGCCTTTTTCAGTCGCGACGACACTATAGTCGCTGTCAGGGCTGACGGCGATGGCTTGGTTAGCAGGCAACGTCCAAGGAGTCGTTGTCCAAATGATGGCGGCAATATTGCCTAAGTTGGCCAATGCAGCCACTTTATCAGTATCGAGTACATCAAAGCTTACGTAAATAGCGTCTGATACTTTGTCTTGGTATTCGACTTCTGCTTCTGCAAGTGCAGAGCTACAGTCCAAGCACCAGTTGACGGGTTTCATACCGCGAGTGACGTGACCATTGTCATAGATTTTGGCAAGCGCACGTACGATATTGGCTTCTTGATGAAAGTTCATGGTCAAATAAGGATTGTCCCAATCACCAAAGATACCCAAACGTTTGAAGTCAGTTTTTTGGAGCTCAATTTGGGTGCTCGCGTACTCACGGCACAGACCACGGAACTCTGTTGCTGAGACTTTTTTGCCGACTTTACCGACTTTGGCTTCGACCTTTTGTTCAATTGGTAGACCATGACAGTCCCAACCAGGTACATAAGGCGCATCAAAGCCTGATAACGTTTTTGACTTTACGATAATGTCTTTTAGTACTTTGTTAACCGCATGACCTAAGTGAATCTGACCGTTAGCGTATGGAGGACCATCGTGCAAAATATATTTAGGAGCACCGATACGCGCTTGACGAATTTTGCCATACACATCGTCTGCTTCCCAAGCTGCTAGCCAATCTGGCTCACGTTTGGCAAGGTTTGCGCGCATCGCAAATGGCGTGTCTGCGAGGTTTAGTGTGTCTTTGTAGTCTTGGCTTGGTGTGTCGGTACTTTTATCAGTCATAGAAGGTATCTTTTTAAAGGGTAGGTTTGTGTGTCGGTTCAAAACCGGATACAAGGCTCAACGTTCAATATAATACTAGGATTTATGCTGAGTTATTACTGCTTAATTGCTAATATAATAATAGGTATATTGCTCATGATAGTTGGTTTATCAACCGTCATGTCAACAAATAACCATTTCGATAAATAGTGACGTCAATAATAAATGGTAATGAGACGATTGCAACATAAAATGTGCTGGTAAAAATAATGAGAAAAAATATTTAGATCGGCAGCTATTATATGACAAAAAGGATAGGGTAAAAAGAGCTGGTCCATTTCCCCCTAACTTTAGCAAAAATCAATCATGCCTATCAGCCATATATCTTCTATTAAATCATACGTATTAGAATATTGATTATCTATTTGTTACGATCACATGAACTGTTTACGTACTAATTAAGCATTAAAAAATAGACGATAACCACAGCCGTAATTTTAATGACCAAAGTGGCTGAATCCCCGTCAGTCCTTGCGTCATCTCACCATCTTTTAGAATGACATAGGAGGGTGTGACTTGTCCTTGCCAATCATCAAAGATATAACCCTCTTGGTCATTTACCGTCGTAAACTTAAAGTCTTTTTCGGTCAGATAATTCTGCAACTCTTGGTTAGACCCTGATTGGACGGCAATAGTAACGACAGGATAGTTATTTGCGGCTGCCAGCTTGTTTATCGTTGGAGAGGTGAAGCTACAGACTGAACACCACGTACCCCAAAAATATACCAGTGTCGGCTGCTCGTGACTCAGCGCGGTTAAATCAACCGCTTGCCCTTGATAGTCCATCAATTGCAACTGAGGATTGGCTGGCATGACGGGTTGTCGCCACCAGTTGACCGCTGTATAAATCACGACAAACATTAGACCATATAACAGCACTGTCTTAACGATGGACAGTATTTTTTTCTTTGGTGTTTGTTTAGCAATGTCTTTTTTTAAGGTATCAGTCGTCATAGTGGCGGCTTTTTTGTCCTATGTATTTTTGGTAGATAAAAATAAACGGCTGAAATATCAGCCGTATTATTCACAAATTTGAGTACATGGTTGTTAACAGGTGGCTTCTCTCACCTACTTGATTAAGGCTTTTGG
This sequence comes from Psychrobacter fjordensis, assembly GCF_904845995.1. Taxonomy (NCBI): domain Bacteria; kingdom Pseudomonadati; phylum Pseudomonadota; class Gammaproteobacteria; order Moraxellales; family Moraxellaceae; genus Psychrobacter; species Psychrobacter fjordensis. The sequence continues at coordinate 451,202 of NZ_CAJGYP010000001.1, read as the reverse complement.
GCGCGGTCCTGTAATGGATTGCCTATGAGTACGCTGCCTGAGTTTTCGCGGCGTTCTTCATCAGTCAGTTTACTGGCTGGAATTTTGGCTTTCTTTTTCCATTTTAGACTGAATAAGTCGTCACGGCGATCAATCAGGTTATGAACTGAGCCTTCGTTACGCACATGGGTAAGTTTGTCTAGGTTCAAATCAGAGAAAAACACCATTTCAGTGTTGGCCGTGGTTTCGGCCATAATTGCATCATGTGGGAATGCAAAATCTGATGGTGAAAAAATAGATGACTGAGCGTACTGAATATCTAGGCTTTCTACCTGCGGTAAGTTTCCAACTGAGCCACAAATCATGACGTAGCACTCGTTTTCAATCGCGCGTGCTTGGGCACAATGACGTACACGTAAGTAACCGTTCTTCGTGTCTGTCCAAAAAGGTACGAACAAGATATCCATGTCATCTAGCGCTAAGAGACGAGCAAGTTCTGGGAATTCAACATCATAGCAAACTAAGATACCAATGCGACCAGCGTCTGTATCGAACACCTTAACTTCATCACCGCCTTCGATAACCCAAGCGCTACGCTCATGTGGCGTGATATGGATTTTGCGCTGCTCTTCAACCGTACCATCACGGCGGCACAGGTAGCTGACGTTATATAAGGTGTCATCTTCATCTAGTAACGGCATAGAGCCACAGATGACGTTTACGTTGTAGCTGACCGCTAGATGCGATATCTCGTTTTTGAACCACTCAGTATATTCTGCCAAAAATCGAATGGCAATGTTTTGATCCGTTGACTCACATAGACCCATTAATGGCGCGTTGAAAAACTCTGGCAAGCAGGCAAAATCTGAGTTGTAATCAGCCATGATATCGACAAAGAACTCGACTTGTTGTAACAGCTCTTCAGGCGACTCTACTTCACGCATCTGCCACTGAATACCACCGATACGTACCTCAGACTTACGCGTATTTGGCTTGTAGTCTTTTGGCTCGTAATAAATATTGGCCCACTCAAGCAGGGTGGCGAAACCTTTAGACTGAGCATCATCTGGCAAATAAGCAGTTAGGATACGCTTGACGATAAAGCCGTTCGATAATTGGAAAGACAGCGCAGAATCATGGATTTCACGAGCTGCGACGGCATCGATATAGTCGCCAGGGGTGAGGTCTTGATGATTATGATAGTTAGGAATACGACCACCGGCCAAAATAGCGCGGAAGTTCAGCTGACGACACAGTTCTTTGCGCGCATCATATAATCTACGTCCTAAGCGATAGCCACGATATTCTGGATCAATCAAGGCATCTAGACCATAGATAGCGTCCCCTTCTGGGTTGTCTCTAATAATCTCTTTTTGACCAATCAAATCGTCATAAGTATGTGGGTTAGAAAATTTGGCATAATCCACGCGCATAGAGAGAACGATACCAATCAGCTGATCATGATCAAACATTGCAATCTGCCCTTCAGGAAAGGCATCAATCAAAGTATGGATAGTGGTTTTTGACCATGCGCCGCCTAAATTGACATAAACACGGTCCATCAATTCTTTTAATTGAGGGTAATCTTTTTTCTTGATCTCAGCAATCGTTAGGTGAAGATCATCTAGTTTTTCTATCTTGCTCATAATGTTCCTGTTTTAAATATTTATGGATGTTAGTCATAGCTAATAGGGCAGCATGATATCGTAAATTCTGTATTGACCTGATACGTGGTCAGTCTGGCCGAGTTTACTATTTGTAGTATTTTAACTCGCCTTCCTTGTATATGGATTATCTGAATCGAGTTTAGCAGTCACGTTGGCAAGTTTTTATATAAAAAAGTGATAAAAACATTCCAATCGCAAAACATTACCGTTACAATAATTTATCATTGTATTTACAATAAGTTATGCGTGTATTTTATCTTATTCTGCCTGTTAAATTCAGCGTCGCCAAAGTGGTTTTTAAAGTTGATATCGCTTAAAAGTGAATATAGGAAGTCACAAAATTTTTGTGTGACTATCTTCACTATCGTTTATTACTATTTTCAGGTAGTGCGTATGAAGAAAACCTCATATTGATTCGATATCACTTTTATATATAGTTGAATTGAAATAATTTCGATACAAGGAAACCGAGTGCAAGCTATACATTAGTATGGTTAGCGAGGATGACAATGTAGCGGATTTATATGGATTCGACTATAGCATTTCTTAGTAGCTTGAAGTCGTTCGTTATCATAGCAAGCTACACAAGCAATGACAGTCTAACGTGGTAACTATTTGCTACGTTTTTGTGAGTCAGTATCTTTTTTATTCGGGCATCATTTTCTTTTGCTTATTTCGTTTAGCCTTATTTAAACGGCTTTTTAGGATTGTTTTATTATGCCCTTAAGTCACACCGATAGAATCAGTACGTGGGACGAGATAGAAGACTCAACTCTGGTCCAATTGGTTTATGTCAGTAGCCTGACGATTGCCTCACGCTTAAGCGCCTCTATATTTGACGAAGTAGAAAGCCATGCACGTGACTATAATCAGCAGCACGGCATCACAGGTACGCTATGTTATGGTAGTGGTCACTTTTTGCAATGCATCGAAGGTGAGAAGGCTCACGTATATGCATTAAAGCAACGCATTTTTGCAGATAGTCGCCATAAAGATGTTGAGGTGCTACTCTTGCAGACCATAGAACATCGCAGTTTTGCCGATTGGCGTATGCGTTTGCTGTTTTTGGAACGTTGGTTATGGTCACCAGCGACCAAAAATCAGGCCACGCAATTGTCACCGTATTTGCCATTCGCACCGCATGGCTGGTCTCCTGATCGTACTGAGCAATTTCTGCATATCATAAAAACCTTCGACAGTCCGCCACATGTGAAAGCCGCAGGTATTACTTATAATGCACTGGGTAATATGTTTCGCCATATCGTGGCCCCGCATCAAGCCTTTTTGATTATTCAAGGGTTTTTAAGCGTATTGCTTGTGGTGGCGCTGATACTACTATATTTATAAATTATCGCTTTTATAAGCCAAAAAAAAGACGCTAACCTTCATGGTTTAGCGTCTTTTTTATTGAGGGTAGGTTAAACGTTTAAGATACCCTCAATCTCGTGAGTAATCAGCCCATTACGTATTACATATCAAAAATCTTACCGCGGTTCATGATATTGTTTGGGTCAAAGACTTTTTTGACCTCTCGTAAATAATCAATCTCTGTCTCGCTGCGACTATAACTCAGATACGGTTTTTTCGTCATGCCCACGCCGTGCTCAGCAGATACCGAACCGCCATATTTTTGTACCGTCTCAAATACATACTTATTGACAACCTGACACTCTGCAAAGAAATCATCTTTGTTCATGTTTTCAGGCTTTAAGATGTTGAGATGCAAATTACCATCACCGATATGACCGAACCAGCACACTTCAAAGTCAGGGTAGTTGCTACTGACGATATGATCAATCTCAGTGATAAACTCAGGTACATGACTAATTAGGACAGATACATCGTTTTTATAAGGGGTAAATACTGAAATGGTCTCAGAGATATACTCACGCAATTTCCACAGCTCTTCAGCCTGTGCAAGGCTCTGACTCATGACACCATCGATGACCCAACCTTGCTCCATGCAGTGCTCAAATATGGCCATAGCCTTGTCCATAATTGGCTCATAAGGCGCTTCGAACTCTAGTAATGTATAGAACTTGGTGCGTGATTCAAATGGCTCTTGTACTTGACCATGTGCCATCAGCTTGTCAATCGCGACATCATCAAAGAACTCAAAAGCAGTTAAATCAATCTTAGCTTGAAAGGCAGAGAGCACATTCATCACATCATCAAAACTGTCCATGCCTAGCACCATGACGTTTAAGTCTTGTGGCTGACGTTCCAGCTTGATTTGCGCATGAGTGACGAGGCCAAGGGTACCTTCGCTACCGATGAACAATTGGCGCAGATCATAACCGGTGGCATTTTTCACCATACCGCGGTTGAGGTGCAAGATATCACCTTTACCCGTGACAACGGTCAGGCCCATAATCCATTGACGGGTCATGCCATAACGAATGACTTTGATACCGCCTGCGTTAGTACCGATATTGCCACCGATTTGACTAGAGCCTGCTGAGGCAAAATCAACAGGATAGTACAAGTCTTTAGACTCTGCGAATGCTTGCAACTGCTGAGTGATGACACCGGCTTCGACTTCAACTATTCGATCGGCTGGATAGAACTGTCCGATACGGTTCATCTTATCCATACTGACGACAATCTCACCATTAGCGGCGACTGCGCCAGCTGATAGACCAGTACGACCACCACTTGGTGTTAGGACGACATTGTGCTCATTGGCAAGTAGGACGATAGATTGCACTTGCTCAGTAGTTTTCGGAAAAACAATGGCAGCAGCAGCGGGCGCAAAATGCTTGGTCCAGTCTTTGCCCCAATGCTCTAAGCTCTCAGCATCAGTTTTGATTTGGCTAGCGTCAAACTGATGAGTCTCAATCAGAGTACTTAAAATAGTTTGGACAGCTGCGGTTTGGGTTTCAGATGTGCTTTGGCTAGATAAAGAAGTCATGGTCAGATCTCGGTATAAACAAGCGCTATGTATAAAGGGGATTATTATATCGCTAAATTGATAGAAACATACTTATCATAACTGTAGTGACTTACGCATTGTTGTGACAGCCGCACTTTTAGATAAGTGTGTTCAACTCAGTAGGCGTTGGTGATTATGGTAATTATAGAGCGATATGATGGCATGTGCATGCACAAGCGTAAATAGTATAGTAAAGAAACTATTTAATAAACATTGAAGGATATAATTCACTATAGCATAAAAAAAATTCAGGATAGATAATCAATAATTCATCTAATCTGCTAACATCGGCGTCGAATTTTGTGTAAGATATCTAGACTGTTTTCGTTTCATCCATCATAGATTATCGCGCAGATAATTTTATAAGACAATTATAGGACAGTTCCCACATGGCGTTATCACTACAAAAAGACAAAATCCGGTTTTTATTGCTTGAAGGTCTACATGCCAATGCTCTAAAAGTATTGGAAGGCGCTGGCTATCATAACATCGAAAATATCAGCCAAGCTTTAGATCAAGATGAGCTCATTGAAAAAATTAAAGATGCCCACTTCATTGGTATCCGCTCGCGTACTCAGCTGACACGTGAAGTGCTTGAGCATGCACACAAACTGATTGGTATTGGGTGCTTCTGTATCGGTACCAACCAAGTAGATTTGGAAGCAGCTCGCGACCTAGGTATCCCTGTCTTTAACGCGCCATACTCAAACACCCGCTCGGTGGCTGAACTGGTATTGGCTGAAGCTATTATGCTGTATCGTGGTATCCCTGAAAAGAACGCCACCGTACATCGTGGCGGCTGGGGCAAGTCTGCGACCAACTCACATGAAGTACGTGGCAAAACCATCGGTATCGTTGGTTACGGCTCTATCGGCTCACAACTGTCAGTATTGGCAGAAAGCTTCGGCATGAAAGTCATTTATCATGATGCAGTGACCAAATTGCCACTAGGTAATGCCGTGCAAGTAAGTAACTTAGAAGAGTTATTATCAACTGCCGACATCGTGACATTGCATGTGCCTGATGTACCAAGCACGCGCTATATGATGAAAGCTGAGCAGTTCGCACAAATGAAAGAAGGCAGCTACTTCATCAATGCCGCACGCGGTACTTGCGTAGAGATTGATGACTTAGCCGCTGTGCTAGAGTCTGGTAAAGTATTGGGCGCCGCGATTGACGTGTTCCCGAAAGAGCCAAAATCTGCTGACGAAGAGTTCGAATCACCACTACGTAAGTTTGACAATGTTATCCTGACGCCGCACATCGGTGGCTCAACGCAAGAAGCACAGGCTAATATTGGGTTAGAAGTAGCGGATAAATTTGTTCGATATTCTGATCAAGGTGATACGGCGACAGCTGTTAACTTCCCAGAAGTATCTGTTCCGTTCAAAGAAAATTCGCATCGTCTGCTGCACATTCACAAAAACGTACCGGGCGTATTATCACAAATCAACCGTCTGTTCGCTGAAGCGCATATCAACATTCTAGCGCAAAGCTTAATGACCGAAGGTGATGTTGGTTATCTGGTGATGGATGTGGATTATAACGATTCAAGTGCCGCTTTAGATCAGCTAAAAGACGTAGAAGAAACGATCCGCGTACGTATCTTATTCTAGTATAGTCAATCCACTATAAAAGCGTTACAGCGTTAACCTCGCTTGAAGTATTGCATATACATCTGCACTCGGTTGCCTTGTACCACTTTTAAATTGGATCAATTATATCAGCGTTGATTGTTGCGATAAGCACTGATAATTGTCATAAAAAAAGAGAGTGCTCATTTAATTGAGCACTCTCTTTTTTGTCTAGCCTAAAGTAAAACTGGTTATCTCTTTTTGGCTTGATTTGCTGCATCAGCTAATCGTTGTGCTTCAACCTTAGCGGCTTTGCGTTTCTCTATCACATCTATTACGTCGCTGCCGATATGCGTTTCACCACGTTTTTTGGCCAATTGCATTTGGTGTTCACGTTCACGAAAGCGCGCCTTTTGTTCGTCAGTCGCTTTATCGATACAATGCGGGCATGACTCGCCTTTAATGTAAGCACTGCTTTGCATCTCTTCCTGAGTAATAGGCATGCGGCATGCGAAACATTGCTCGTAGCTGCCTTTTTCTAAGTTGTGATTGACCGATACACGGTTGTCAAAGACAAAGCAATCACCTTCCCACATAGAGTCGCTAGCAGGCACTTCTTCTAGATATTTTAAGATACCGCCTTCTAGATGATAAACCTCTTCAAACCCTTGTTCACGCATATAGGCGGTAGATTTTTCACAGCGGATACCACCTGTGCAAAACATGGCTACTTTTTTATGCTTAGCCGGATCCATCTCTTTTGCCACGTATTCTGGGAACTCACGGAAGGTCTCAGTATTTGGATTGACAGCATTTTTAAAGGTACCGATTTGTACTTCGTAATCGTTACGAGTATCGATCAGAATGACATCAGGATCAGAGATTAGTGCATTCCAATCGCTTGGTTTTACATAGCGGCCGACCGATTGCAAAGGATCAATGTTTTCGACGCCCATAGTGACGATTTCTTTTTTGAGCTTCACTTTGGTGCGATAGAATGGCTGCTCATTGGTATACGATTCTTTAAAGGTAAACGTGCCAATCGCTTCAATACTACGCAGATAGTCAAGGACAGTATCAATACTTTGACGCGTGCCAGAAATCGTACCGTTAATACCTTCAGCGGCAATTAACAAAGTGCCTTTGACGTCGTTATCGAGCATGGTATTTAAGATTGGCTCACGGTATTGCTCAAAATCACTAAAGCGAGTGAACTTATAAAGTGCGGCAACGACAATATTATTGGTCACGCTATCGTAAGCAGGCGCTGATTTGTTGTCAGTTGTAGTAGGGCTGTGAGTGGTACTCATGTTTTTCTCCTGCTGGCTAGGTCGTAAACCTAGTGCGTTGGGTTAACAGTCTGGTTCAAACAAACACGCTGTTGTGTCATCCTCGCTTGATGTACTTTGGGTACAATCTGCGCTCGGATTCCTTATATCGCATTCATTTGAAATAGACTTTGTCAGTTAAAATGGGTAATAACACTAGTCTAATTGTGGAATTAAATAATGCGCGCGTAGTGTAGCAAATTTTAGATGGGTTTTGAATATTTTAAAAGTTAATAGCATCGTTAAGCGTATACATAACTCATTAAGTGATCTGCTTTAAGCAGTAATAGTTTTTAGACATTTATCTAATGAGTGTAGCTTGCTATAGTAGACGTTTGCTCATTATTTTATTGTAAAGGCGCTCGTATGTCTCTATTCCAATCTATCATTATCGAAAAATATGTCCGTGAACTTGATAACACTCAATTAGAGGCAGCATGGCAGACTTACAGCCGTTGTTTTTTAAACTTATCTAAACAAGACAACATCCGTCTAAGTAAAGAAGAGCAGTATCAAGAGGGCTTTTTGCGTGACTTATTTGTCGATGTCTTTGGTTACACGCTAAATCCTAATCCTAGCTATGACATAACGACAGAATTCAAAAACCAAACGGGCAGTAAAAAAGCAGATGGTGCGATACTCAAAGACGGTCATGCTATTGGCGTGATTGAGCTAAAAGGTATGAATACCACAGACCTTAGCAAAATTGAGCAGCAAGCCTTTGGTTATAAAAATAATCAGCCAAAGTGCCGCTATGTCATTACGTCTAACTTTCAAAAGCTGCGCTTATATATCGATAATGCGGTCGAGTTCATTGAGTTCAATCTGTTCACCTTGACCCAAGACGATTTCGCATTACTATATTTGCTACTGCATCGTGATGGCATCATGGATGATTTGCCTGCCAAGCTAAAGTCGGCATCTCTATCGCAAGAAGAGGCGATAACTAAGCAGCTCTATAAAGATTACTCAGTATTTAAGCGTGAGCTATTCGCTGACTTGACTGCTAACAATCCTGATATCGATGCATTAATATTATTTCAAAAGTCACAAAAATTACTCGATCGGCTACTATTTATTTTCTTCGCTGAGGACAGTCATCTGCTGCCTGCCAACTTTGCAAAGGGAATCATCAGCGAATGGGAGCAGTGGAAATCGCTAAAAATGACTGTGCCTTTGTACGATAGGGTCAAAGCTTACTTTGGTTATTTGGATAAAGGCCATAAAGATGAGTATAGCGAGATATTCGCCTACAACGGTGGACTGTTCCGCACAGATAGCTTGCTCGATAGCGTTATTATCAGTGATGAAATACTACGCAGCCATATTCTCACATTGTCAGAATATGACTTCGATAGTGAGGTAGACGTCAATATCTTAGGTCATATCTTTGAAAACTCATTATCAGAGCTTGATGAGGTAAAGGCGCAGCTGACAGGTGAGGTGGTAGATAAATCTCAGACCAAACGTAAAAAAGACGGGGTATTTTATACCCCGAAGTACATTACCAAATATATTGTTGAAAATACGGTCGGCAAGTTATGTGAAGATAGAAAGGTAGTGCTTGCTTTAAATGAAGAGGACTACCAACTAGACGTTACTCTTAATAAGAGTGGCAAGAAACGTAAGAAAACGGATAAGAGAATTGCAGAGGAAAAGGAGGCGTTAGATCGACTACATGCTTATCGTGATTGGTTATTACAAATCACGATTTGTGATCCCGCTTGTGGTAGTGGGGCGTTTTTAAATGAAGCATTAAACTTCTTAATCGCTGAACATGAATACATCGTTGAGCTTGAGACCAAGTTATTCGGTAGTGGTCTAGCTTATCCTGATATCGAAAACAGTATTTTAGAAAACAACTTGTTCGGTGTCGATATCAACGAAGAAAGCGTCGAGATTGCTAAGCTGTCACTGTGGTTACGGACAGCGCAGCCACGACGTAAGCTGAATAATCTGAATGATAATATCCAATGCGGTAACTCACTAATCGATGATCCCGCAGTCGCAGGTGATAAAGCCTTTAATTGGCAAGCAGCGTTCCCACAAGTCTTTGCAAAAGGTGGCTTCGATGTGGTGATTGGTAATCCACCTTATTTGAGGGTTCAAGGTCTAAAATCACATTTTCAAAATGAAACAGTTTATTATGAAAAGAATTTTGAAAGTGCAACTAGACGATATGATATATATTCACTTTTTATAGAAAAATCTTCAAAGATAATCAACAATGAGGGGATTATTTCTTTCATTCTACCTCATAAGTTTTTAGTTGTAGAAGCAGGTCATGGTGTAAGATCTTTTCTTGCTAAAAAACGTTTAGTGCATTCCATAATACATTTTGGAGAGGAATCAGTGTTTTCTGATGCATCTACCTATACTTGTATAATCAACTTAACGTTAGATCAAAAAAACACTCTCTGTTTCAAAAATATTAGTCCTACAGAGCTATTCGATGAGAAAGTATACAAAGACGTTGATTATTCTGATTTAGATGGCAATAATTGGAATTTAATTGATCGTAGTAAAACTACCTTAATTAGCAAGCTGTCTAAAGAGAACTACTTTCTGAAAGATGTGTTCAGCTCGATAGGAGCGGGTATTGATTCTGGAGTTGATGACATTTTTATTTTATCTGGTGAGATAAAAGGTGATTACTTTGAAGGCTATTCTGAACAGTTGCAAGAGAATGTAAAGCTAGAAGCTATTGTTATGAAGCCAGTATCAAAGGGTGAAGATATAAAAAAGTATAGTAGTCCAAGTTCCAATAATTTTATGCTCTATCTTCATTATCATAATGGTAAGAAAACAGTTCCATTTGAAGAAGATTTCATTAAGAATAATTTTCCATTAGTTTTTGACTACATGATTAAATTCAAAGAGGAGATGATTTCTAGAAAAATTAGAAAAAAGACTAATCCGAAGTACTGGTATAGTTTGCATAGATCTAGAGATATATTGACTTTTCAAAATGAAAAAATTATGACTCCTGAAATATCATATGGTACGAATATGATTTTCGATGAAAAAGGATTGTTTCATAACACTAAAGTTTATTACTTAGTAAAGAACGAAGATAATTTAGAAAGTTATAAATATTATTTAACTATACTTAATTCTTCGATAATGTGGTTCTTTTTAAAGACTACAGGATATGTTTTAAGAGGTGGATATTTTACTTTTAAAACTAAATTTTTAGAACCTTTTCCGCTGCCTAAAGTAGCTAGCATGGAAAATCAGCTATTGTTATCAGAGAAAGCCGATCTAATGTTATCGCTAAACGAGCAGTTGCAGGAATTAACAAGCAAGTTTATCCGCACCTTGCAGCGCAAATTTGAGATAGATAAATTAAGTAAAAAGCTAGAAAGCTGGCATGAGCTGACTTATGCAGAATTTATCAAAGAGCTGGGTAAAAAGAAAATTAAAATGAGCTTGGGTGATGAAGCCGAATGGGAAGAGTATTTCTTAGCCGAGAAGACCAAAGCACAGCAATTCATAGCAGAAATTGAACGTACCGACCGTGAGATAGATCAAATGGTTTATCAATTATATGACTTAACCGATGATGAGATTGCCATTATAGAAGCCAGTTAGTTTAGATATTTATCATCATCCAAACACAAAAAATCCAGCTCAAAGGCTGGATTTTTTATTCGCTAAAATAAATAGCTATAGAGTTACTTACTCTGGAACCACGTATCTGCTTGGCTACGGGCACTAGCAATGTCTGAGCTTGATAAGTTCAATGCCAACTGACCAATTTTACCGCGAGCTTTGTTACGTACTTTTTCATCTAGCATGCCATCACGGGCAGCCAAGTCATACCATTTATAAGCATCGACCAAATTCTTTTGCTTTTCATCTAACAAAGCAAGCGTATAGCTGGCACGGTTATCACCACGCATGGCGGCTTTTTCTAACCAACCACGGGCTTGTTGTAGATTAGGCTGTACGCCTTCACCACGCAAATACATGATAGCCAAATTCAACTGAGCAGGAGCAACACCTTGCTGAGCTGCTTTGGTATACCACTGAATGGCCTGTTGAGTGTTTTGTGCAACACCTTCACCTTTCTGTAAGCGCTTGGCTAAATAGAACTGAGCGTGATCATTGCCTTGTGCAGCACGACTGGATAGCTCGCTGATTGGCATTAGCTCAAAACGTGACGTATCAAGTGGTACGTTTGATATTAACTCAGCGTTGGCAAGACCTGCACAAGAGAACAATGCAGTAAACAACGCAGCTTTTAATAATTTCATAGCAGCTCCAAAATTAGGCAGTTAATAAGCAAAAGAGTTGCACCGCTAAAGAGGTTTAGACGGTGATAACAATTAGGGGGCATCCAGCGCGACTAACTGACCTAATTATTAGCAATATATTTAATGTTTGAGGGTTGGTTAACCTTAATTGACACGATAAACGGTCGGAATTAGGGCGTGGCCAACATTATTTTGCTAGCTTAACACCCAAGTTTACGAAACTCAAATACTAATTACCTAAGTTAACGGTAATTTACCCAATATTCTTTGTAACAAAATCATACAGTTACTCAGATATCAATATTTTTAGGCTAAGAATCAAACATCTGCATCGATAATATTAATCTGATGTACGTTTAGTCACTCTGTAAATTGCGACGTCTGCTAACAGGTTAGGAGCTTGTCGAATCAATGCTTTCATCAGTGGCGTATGGCCTTTTTCAGAATCACTGACGGCAAAGCGATTGACGATATGAATGTCATGCTTGGCACAGAGCTGCTCAAAATCTTTAAACGTACACAGATGAATGTTTGGCGTGTTGTACCACTCGTAAGGTAGCGCTTCTGATACAGGCATCATGCCTTTCAGCCCTAGATGCAAGCGGTTTTGCCAATGGGCAAAGTTAGGGAAGGTGATGACGGCTTCGCGGGCAACACGTAGCATATCAAGCAATAGCACATCAGGTGATTTCACTGCTTGCAGCGCACGGGCCATGACGACGGTGTCAAAACTGTTATCAGCGAAGCGAGCCAGACCATCATTGAGGTCTTGCTCGATAATAGACAAGCCTTTTGCGATGCCATCGTTGATTTTTTCTTCGTCAATCTCAAGTCCGTAGCCAGTCACGCCGCGATTTTGTTGGAGATGAGCGAGTAATTCGCCATTACCACAGCCTAAATCTAATACATGCGAATGCGGGGCAATCCAACGCTCAGCCAATTGATGATCCATTCTCATGAGCGGTCTCCTGTGGCAGTACTTTTGCCAGAAATAAACGGTGCAGTTAAAAACCCTCTAACCGCACCCATATAACGTGGAATATCGAATAAGAAAGAATCATGGCCATGCGGCGCATCAACATTGATATAGTTGACGGGTTTGCCAGTCGCCATCAGTGCATCGACAATCTCTTGTGAGCGCTCCGGTGCAAAGCGCCAATCAGTAGTAAATGAGACCACTAGGTATTGGCATTGAGTATGAGCAAAGGCCGCTTTGAGTGCAGACAGCTCTTGCTGACGATCAGATTCAATATCTTCAATCGTCGCTACTGCATCTTCTAGCTCAACTTGCGTACTGTTCTTACTAGATTCGACGGAAGCCGCGATTGAGTCTTCAAGTTGTACTGCTGATTCTGTGGACTCTATCGTATCTGTTGCTGCAACTGATGGGCAGTCACGTGTTGGGTGACCTTGTATTGGATAGTCACGCGTCGGATCAAAATAATCTAAGGCTTTAGTCATGAGCAAATAAGTATTGGCATCAAAGTTTTCGCTAAAACGTTCGCCTTGATAGCGTAAATAGCTTTCGACTTGGAATTCAACATCGTAGCCATACATAAACTTGCCGGATTTTAGATCACGACCAAATTTCGCCTTCATTGCATCATCGGTCAAATAGGTAATATGGCCAACCATGCGCGCCAATATCAGCCCGCGACGAGGGTAGGTGCCTGCTTGTAAGTAGCGACCATCTTTGAAGTCAGGGTCAGACAATATAGACTGACGTGCTACTTCATTAAAGGCGATATTCTGTGCAGAGAGCTTTGGCGTACTAGCAATGACGACACAGCGTTTGAGTCTCTCTGGATAATCAACCGACCACTGTAGTGCTTGCATGCCGCCCATGGATCCGCCAACGATGGCGTGCCATACGTCAATGCCGAGACGATCTGAGAGCATGGCTTGCGTTTTTACCCAGTCTTTAATCGTGACGAGTGGAAAGTCAGGGCCATAAACCGGCGGTTCATTGCCAGTGCTTTCGTCATCTGCTCTGATGCTATCAGGATTAAGCGTCGTTGGACCTGTCGAGCCAAAACAGCTGCCGATGTTGTTCACGCAGACCACATAAAATCGATTGGTATCGATGGCTTTATTAGGGCCAATCATATTATCCCACCAGCCCGCCTTTTTATCATCGGCACTATGCAATCCTGCCGCATGATGGCTACCAGATAAGGCATGGCAGATAAGTATGGCGTTTGATTTATCGCTATTGAGCGTGCCGTAAGTCTCGATTATTAAGTCGAATGAGGGCAAGGTGCGATTACACTCTAAGGTCAATGGCTCAGCGAAATGAAAAATCTGGGGCGTGACGATTCCGACTGAGCCCACCGTGCCAGCTGCACTGGTTGAGTCAATTGAATCGGATGTATCTATGGGGAACTGGTCACTGGTATTATCAGGGCGTGCGTTCAAAGCTACCTCGCAAGACAACAATCATCAATAAAATAAAAATGGCAACACATCGACAGACTATTGTGCCGATACCGTCTTACCTACACTGTGTTTATAACGCGCCTGCCTATTGTATGGCGATGCGCATATGAGTACAACCTTCGATCTAGGTCTTTCGCACTCGGTTGCCTTATCTCTCTTTTAAGCTGAATCAACTATAGGTGCGTAATAAGTGGATAATAAACAAATAGCAACTGAGTATCAAATTGTATAAGTGCGCTTTTACCCTGCGTTATTAATGGATAAAATGCTACACTGATGAGGCATTTATTTAATAATGACTTAATAATCTTTTACCTGATTTCTTTTTAATTAACCTAATAAAATAGTGCTGCTATGAAACCTAAACTGCCACCACGTATTGCCGTCCTATTAGTGAACCTAGGTACTCCAGATGAGCCAACAGCACCTGCTGTACGTCGTTACCTAAAACAGTTTTTGTCAGACCCGCGTGTGATTGAGATTCCTAAATTTTTATGGGCGATTATTCTCAACTTGTTTGTATTACCTAGCCGCCCTAAACGTGTGGCAAAGGCATACGCAAGCATCTGGGAAGGCGACTCGCCAATTCGTAAGATATTAAAAAGCCAAGTTGAGATGTTAGAGCCACGGCTAGCAGATACTGCTGCGCCATTTCGCGTGTCTGTGCATCCTGCGATGAGTTATGGCAATCCTGGTTTGCCTGATGTCATGGACGCGCTACGTGGTGAAGGGGTTGATCATTTTGTTATCTTGCCATTGTTTCCGCAGTATTCAGCTTCTTCAGGCGGCGCAGTCTATGATGCATTGACGAAGTGGACACTGAAGCAACGTAACTTGCCGAACTACACGATTGTCAAAGATTACTTCGCGCATCCACTTTATATCCAAGCATTGGCAGATTCGATTCGTCGCTTTCAAGCGGTACATGGCAAGCCTGAAAAGTTAATGTTTAGCTTTCATGGTATTCCACAGCCCTATGCTGACAAGGGTGATCCCTATCCTAAGCGTTGTAAATGTACTGCAGCACAAGTCGCTCATGCGCTTGGTCTAACAGAAGATGAATGGATTATCAGTTTCCAATCGCGCTTCGGTAAGCAAGAATGGGTCAAGCCGTATACTGATGTCGTATTAGAAGATTGGGGCAAGTCTGGCGTGCGCTCGGTACAAGTGATTAGTCCGGCATTTTCAGCGGATTGCTTAGAGACACTAGAAGAGCTGGCGATTGAAAATCGTGAAAACTTTCTCCATGCGGGCGGGCAAGAATATCATTATATTCCAGCCTTGAATCTTGACGATGCGCATATTGATTTGCTTGAAGCACTTAGCGCGCCATTGGTTAAAGGTTGGGCAGGCACGTTGGATGGTTGGGCTTAATCGCTGAGTGTGACGTCTATATCTAATAATTGTTATAAATAATAAAAAAATACCGGACATAATGTTCGGTATTTTTTTGTATGTATCATATCAATAGAATAAAGTTGAGATTTTTTGTTACTGGTATGTAACAATGTGCCAAGCAGATTTTTGTTTTGTGCTCTTTGCTATTTTTATATATTTGCTTAATTTTATATTTGTACCACTTTATTTTTGAGGATAAGCATGTCTAGCTTTAACGATTCACTGAACCCTATATCATTGCAAAAACCTAACGGCCAACCACCGAACTTACCGCCAATGGATGAATACAACACAGTATCTCCACAGTTATTGGAAGCCCCTCGGTTTTGCAAAATATCTTGGGGTGCCCGTTGGCTTATAATGCCTTTGCGCATTTTTAAAGATTATTTTGGGTTTTGGCTAGTGATTGGCATTGTGTTTCTTATTGTCACTTTTATAAGTATTTATATTCCCGTTATTGAGCATATTTTTGGTATCACAAGCGTCATCGCGAGTGCGGTGATTACGCTCATTTGTGCCGCCCAGTTCCAAAACGAAGATTTAGACTTCTCTGCGCTTTGGTCAAAGTTCAAAATTCATTTATTGCCGCTTATTATTTTGAATGTTTTGTTCGTAGTCGGTGTAGTTATCGTCTTAATACCCCTCATTATTTTTTTTGGTGGCGTGTCTTTGGTGTCTTTAATTGACATTGAAACCATTCAATATCAAAATTTTCCTGTGCAAGCGCTAGTGTTTAGTGCGCTAGTGTCATTGGTATTGCTTGTACTGTTGTTTATGGCGATGTTTTTTGCGCCCGCACTCATTGTTATGCACGACTTAGGCCCAAAAAGCGCCATGAAGCATAGCTTAAAGGGGTGTTTGGCAAATATGTTACCAGCCATACTATATTCCCTCATTATCTTGATTGCCTTACCTATATTTTTAAGATTAACGCTAGGATTCGGGATTGTTGTTGCAATACCGTGGTTGATGATTGCCAGTTATGTCAGCTACCGCGATGTGTGGACCGATCAGCCATTATCAGCGGCGTAAGTTATGTTTAGTAAAAATGGTTTTTAGCAAAATCTAATCTATTTCATGATCGACAAAAAAGCACGCTTAATTATATTAAGCGTGCTTTTTTTTGACCAAAGTGTTGTATCAACAGCCGTATTAATTGCTAAAAATCATCATCGTTGCTACGTTCAGCCGCTTCTCTATCAGCGATATCCATCGCATCTGGATAATCGCTGTCATCAAGGTTGTCCTGAACCAAAATCTCATCGACACGCGACTCATCAATATTTTGACGATGTACAGGTGTCAGTCCTTGGGTCGCACCACTTCCTGCTTCGGAGTTATTAAACCCTACACTGTTATCAATCACATCATCGTTGTCGGTGGTATGCAACATCGGATTGTCTAAATCAATTTCTTGGCTGTTATCATTGATACTGGTATCGCCTTCTATATGATCCATTGCTTCTGATAATGGGCTTTTAACGTTATCCATAATGCTTTCCTTATTATTATTGATCATTGTGATTTGTCTTATTTATCATGATCAGTGTGACGCGTTATGGGTATCACTGATAGTATTAAGGTGTCACAGGATGTTCAAAAAATGTAAGGCGCAATTTATAAAATGAGGACACGCCCTAGTAAGCAAAATGGCCACCGAAATTCGGTAGCTATTTTTTATACTTTAATGAGCGTAGTGTTGCTAGCTTAATAAGCTACTATGCACCCACAAACATAATAGAATGCCAGTCGCTTACAAAGGGTCAGACTATAGAAGTTAGTGGTCATAGTGTGCTGAGTCAAAATTGCGACTTGGACAGTAAGTCTGTACGTTTTGTACTCGATAGCTCACATAGCTCGTTAGACTGTCAGGGCGCAAGACTAAGCACAATGGTTGATGATGAATCGAATGCTAGCGCTATCACAATCAAGCCTAAAACAGATGCTGCTATCGAAGATATTTCCGTCGCTAACTGCCATGTTGATGGTTATGGACATGCGCTGCACATTCGCCAATACAGCAACCCTAATCAACGTTATGCGCGCAATTTTACAGACCCATCTGCCAATCGTGTTCTAGCGCCACGTGATATTCATATCACTAATGTGAGTAGTATCAATAGTCGTAACAGTGGCATGTTTGTAGGTGATCACGTTCATGCTGTTACTTTTGATCGCATTCGAGTTCAGAATGCTGGCACAGTTGGCTTATATCTGGAGTTTGGCAGCCGTGATAACGTAATTATTAACTCAGTCTTTATTGGTAATGGTTTTCGCACGTTCAAGCCCAATCGTGAGGCTATTGCACTTGATTCTTCTGCCAACAACCGTATTGAGCACAATCAGTTTGTTCATAATGGCGCAGGCAGCATATTGCTGTATCGCAATTGCTTTGAGCATGCCAATGATCCGGTACGTAGTAATCACTTTAAGCGGACTGAGTCTAGCCGAGACAATATCATCCGTAGTAACACTTTTACAGACGAGCCTGTTGGAGTTTGGGTGGCATCAAGGCAGTCACGCAATCTCAAAGGTTTTCAGTGTGGTGCTTATTTGATTAAGCAGACACCATTTGCCAGTTACCATTTAGACAGTGCTAAAAACAACAAAGTCATAAATAACCGTTTTGAGAATGTTGATCAAGGCATTATTGTTGAAGACGACGGTACGCTAATTAGTGACAATAAGTTTGCTGCTACGGTGAATATGCCTATTAGCATTGGTTCAGAAGTTCGCGAAGAGAGTACAGCCGGAGCAGTGAAGGATACGGTGATAAAAGATAATTATTTTGATAACAAAACTATTCAGCAGGCGATTATAATTCGAGAGAAAAGCAAAAAGGCCACCGAAATTCGGTAGCCATTTTTTATACTTTAATGAGCGTAGTGTTGCTAGCTTAATAAGCTACTATGCACCCACTTTAGTATTTACCCAACGTATCAATGAGTCAGGGGCCACTTGTGCTAGTGTCTGAAATAACTTAGCTGGCAGGCCGACAGAGTAGTGCGTGCTTCTAAGCTTGCGATTAGGACTCGTGGTGAGTTTGCATAGGGTTTTTGCGACATCATTGACGTCTAGATTGATGCCCAGGCGATCAATACTGGTCACTTCGATGTCCGCGGTCATGTCAGATTTGACCCATAGCGGCATAACGTCGATAACCTTGATGCCCAACTTTTCATATTCAATATTAAGTCCTTCGGTGAGACCTCGTACAAAGAACTTGCTGGCAGAGTAATTCGCAACTTCAGGCTGACCATAAATAGCAGACGCAGACGATACATTAATGATTTTGCCGTTTTTATTATCGGCTAAATAAGGTGCCAGCTTATGACAGCCAATGAGTACGCCTTTACAGTTGACGTCAATGAGAGCCAGTTGGTCATCTAGGTTAGTCGTCGGTAATGCGCCAGTGACCAGTACGCCAGCATTATTAACCAACGCATCGATACTGCCAAAACTATCAATCATCTGAGTAATAGTATTGTCCCATGAGTCAGGCTGAGTAACATCAAGCTGACCCGTTATCACACGCTTTTGTTTGAGCGATTTTTTAAATGCTTTATCGGTAATCGCCTGTTCAAGCGTAGTGGTGTTAGTAGCAAATAGCCCAACATTATGGCCTTTTGCCGCCAGCTTTTTTGCTGTTGCCAGACCAATGCCTCGTGATGCGCCTGTAATCAATATGTTCATAGTCATTCACTCAATAGTTATTCAGATGCTGTAAATTAAAGGTTAATGCCAGACGTCAATACTGAGCGACAACACTAACATGATGGCCACAATTGTCATTGTTTTTGGTGTTTGCATTTCAGTATAGCAAACTATGGCTCAAACACTACAGCAGTACTGATTTGACACTTTGCGATGGACATATGGCAATACTTACATGACAATACTTACATGATAATACTTACATGATAATACTTACATGATAATACTTACATGATAATACTTACATGATAATACTTACATGATAATACTTACATGATAATACTTACATGATGAGAACTATATCGTGATGACTTCTAATAGAGTTTAATTGCATCACAAATTGAGAATCATCATCTACCGTTATTGTCGATTTAGCACAGTGAATTTTTGCTGATTGCTTGGTAGGTTGTCAAACGTCGATAATTTGAATCGCCACAAGTAAATCAGCGCAATCATATAGATAACGTTCTCTGACAGCTCTTCGACGACCTCGCCAAACTCATGTGGGAACATAATCGCGTTTTCACCCATGTACTGCAGCACCGCTAATACAGCAACACCCAGATATAACGATTTTGGGACATTTTTCAGAACACTCCAAAAATAATGGCGCGCACGAACTAGCAATATAAGCGTCGCCACAATGATGACCAGTAATACCCTGTCTTCCCACCAGTCGTAAGAATAGCCGAGCAGCATAAAATCTTCTGGCACTAATAAATCAGACAAATAACTCAGCTCTCTGCGAATAACACTGAAGAAAACTAAAACGGAGGCAAGCCAAAAATGGCGACCCTGTAGGACGCGGCTTTGCACTGAATATTGTAAGCAGCGTAGCAAACATAAAGTTAAGATAATGGCTTCACCAATTTCGATAATACTATTTTCAGTGATAATGGTGGTCTCCTGATTCATAAAATACAAAAAGTGAGCCCAAGGGCTCACTTCAGAATGAAAATTATTTGGCTATATATAACTCAATAGGCCGCTACTATAACGCCAAATCCAACCTCATGTTGTTAATTAATATAACTAATCGGTCATAATTCATTGTTAATGTAGGCAGCCTAATACTCTTTAATGTAAATATAGCTATCAATGGTTGCTATTGATTTTGGTTCAGAAAACTTGACTGGTAGTAGGGTTAGAACAAAGCTTCCATGCGCAGCAAGGCAGAAGGGTAATGGTCTTTATCTTCTGTTTTATCGTTATAGTAATTTAGCTCTGTCTGCATATATAGCCATTCGCGCCAAATGGGTTGGCGATAACTAATAGCAGGACCATAACTGTTTAAGGTTGACTTGTCACTTTCAAAATAACCACTGGCAGAGAGTCCGTAGGCTAGCTGTTTCTCATTGCCTAAATAATGCACTTGTCTAAGGTCGTTGTCCCAGTCTTTGCGTTCTTCTTCGTCTTGATTGCGATAGCGAATAGTGGTGTTATTATTAATAAATCGATTGGTATCTGCGCCATATTGTAGATTTAATCCACCTTTGACATAGTGCTCACTATCAAGCCCATAGCGATAAAAACTGTCGCTAGTGACTTCTAGTTTTTTACTTTTATACCAGTCTTTATCGATACTTACTTTTAGATAAGGATCGTCCAGTGAACGAATCCCGATATCGACATCTGTGTTCACACCTAATTGATCTTCGAGCTCGTCATTAAAACGTGTCCAACGTAGGGCAATAGAGGCGTTGTCTTCTCGCGTTTTTTTAGTATTAATAAGTCTATCTTGGTTGTTGGAGGTTGCTTGATAAGTATTGCCTGTCGTGCTTTGTTTTAAAAAAGTATCTTCATCCAGCTCTTCATCACCAATAATCAGACTTAGTTGTCTCTCTAGCACAGGCAAGCGTAAGCGACCACGAATCCTCGGTTCAACGGTGACATCGCTACCTGTTTTAGGGTCATTAGCCCAGCGTGTATCTAGCACGACTCGTAAGCTGGCTTTGGCAGGCTTTTTGGGATCGGGTTCTCCAAACCAGCCATCCATTTTATGTGCCCATTCATGCAATTGGTCTTGAACGTCTTCACGGCGTTCATCTGTCCAGCCTTGCTCTTCTTGTACCAATTGAATAGGCTGCTCGGCAGACTTTTCAGTATGTTGATAGCCAAGTTGATTAAGGGTTTCATCGCGATTAGGATTGTTATCGTGATATGGCGAAGCCGTTTCCGTCTTTACAGATTCTAGTGATTCTGAATCTGTAGTGGGCGTAGCATCCGCCCATACTGGCGTGCATAAACCTAAACTGGCAATTATATAAACGGTACAGGTGTTAAAGTTTGCTGGTTTCGTCATGAAGGGTTTCAATTGTTTTGGTCTCTAAAAGGGGTCAACAAAAGTATTATGCCATAGGTCGTTAATTATAGGGAAATTGTGGCTAGGAATGTTCTACTTCTGAGGGGCGAGCGATGACTTTTACTTATAGTTGCATAGCAAGGGAGCTTATCTTTCATGATGAAGAAAAGGACTACTGCTAATATAAATGCATTACTCAATAGGTCTTCGAATGTAAAAAAGGCTAAGCAAAATGCCTAGCCTTTTTCTGTTCAACCGTACGTAGAATAAATTCTATGCTGTAGCTATTAATGCGCCTCATCCCAATTCCGACCACTATCAGTCTCAACCAATAGTGGTACTGCAAAGTCTACATTCCAGCCTTTTTCGACCGCAGTAACTGTCAATACATCTTGCATCGCATCAGTAATCAACTGGCTAATCTCATCAACTTTATCTGCATCGACTTCGAACACCAATTCATCGTGGACTTGTAGCAGCATCTTGGCTTGATCTTTTGGCAATACCTTATCCACGGCAATCATAGCAAGCTTGATTAAGTCTGCTGCTGAGCCTTGAAGCGGCGCATTAATCGCCGCGCGTTCAGCGCCTTGCTTGACCATACGGTTGCTATGGGTGATATCAGGCGTATATAGTTTACGACCTAATATCGTCTCGACATAGCCTTGCTCATGAGCGCTGGCACGCGTATTGATCATATAGTTTTTCACACCCGGATAGCGATCAAAGTACATATTGATATAGTCTTGCGCCTCATTGCGGCTCATTTGCAATTGCTTGGCAAGTCCAAAGGCGCTCATGCCATACAGTAGTCCAAAGTTAATGGCTTTGGCATTACGGCGCTCGGTCGAGGTAACGTCTGCGACATCCTTACCCAGTACTTCAGCAGCGGTGGCAGCGTGAATATCCAAACCTTCGTTAAACGCATGCGTTAAGTTATTATCGCCTGAAAAATGCGCCATGAGACGCAACTCGATTTGTGAATAATCCGCTGCGAGAATCACGCGACCTGCTGGTGCGATAAAGGCTTGGCGAATTAATCGACCAGTCGCGGTACGAATGGGAATGTTTTGCAAGTTAGGATCAGTCGAAGACAAGCGTCCAGTGCTGGTTAGTGCTTGATGATAGCTAGTGTGTACACGATCAGTTTCGCTATCTGCCACATTATCAAGCGCATCGGTATAGGTGCTCTTTAGCTTAGATAGGCTGCGATATTCCAACGTGATATCGACCAATGGATGGTCTATTTTTGACAGTACCGCTTCGCCAGTAGAGTACTGGCCTGATTTGGTTTTCTTGCCACCAGCGACGCCAAGCTTTTCAAACAGCATTTCACCTAATTGCTTTGGTGAGCCAAGATTGAACTCTTCGCCAGCGATTTCATAGGCCTGTTTTTCCAGCGCGATAATTTCTTCATCAAAGCGTTTTGATAGTTCGTTTAAGAATGGACGCTTGATAAGAATGCCGTTCGCTTCCATTTGACACAGTATCTCTGCCGTCGGAATCTCTAACTCATGTAGTAATTGGGCATTATTGGAATCGTTTGCCATCTCGACGCTAAATACCTCAAATAACTGGTAAGTAATATCGGCATCTTCACAGGCGTAGTCACTGGCGATATCAATAGCGACTTGATCAAAGGTGACTTGCTTAGCGCCTTTGCCAGCGACATCTTCATAGCTGATGGTTTGCGTCTGTAGATAATGACGTGCCAAGTCATCCATACCGTGACGAGTGGCGGCAGCATTAATCACATAGCTGGCAAGCATGGTATCCATGGCCCAGTTGTTGGGTTGTTCATGAATGGCACCGACCAAATCGATATCATAATGACTGAGAATGTGAGCATCGTATTTTAGATGTTGACCGATTTTACCGATGTTTGAATTTTCCAAAATTGGCTTTAGGCGTGTCAAAACGGTGTCACGGTCGAGCTGTTTAGCGGTTAGTTCATCACCTTCTAGACGATGCGTCAGCGGAATATAATAGGCTTCGTGGGATTGCACAGCAAAGGAGAGACCGACGATTTCAGCTTGACGCCAATAGATGCTAGTGGTCTCAGTATCAATGACAAAATGCGGTACAGACTCTAATAGCTTAACCAGACTCTCAAAAGCTGGCTCGTCGAGCACAGTATGCCATGCTCTATCATGCGATTTGCTATCTTGGATATTTTCAATACTGCTTGATTGTAGCGACTTGGCCACTTGCGCTTGTGATTCAGCATTCGCTTGACTGTGAGCAACACTCTGCGAGCCGTTTCCATTAGCATTGGCTGGATGGTTTGGATGATCGAGAGACGCTAGCTCGTTTCTAAACTCAAGCTCATTATACAATTCACGTAATTCGTCTATGTGGGCACTAGGGTCAGTATTGATTTTTAGATCGTTCCAATCTTGACCGATACCTAAGTCTGTCACGATGGTAGCTAGCTTTCTATTAAACGGAATATCATCAGCGTGTTCAATCAAACCTTTGGCACCGCGACCTTTGATGAAACCAATATGCTTTAACATATTGCCGATATCGCCATACTCAACGAGTAGGTCTTTTGCCGTTTTTTTACCGATACCAGGCACGCCTTTGATACCATC
Source organism: Psychrobacter fjordensis (assembly GCF_904845995.1). Classification (NCBI taxonomy): domain Bacteria; kingdom Pseudomonadati; phylum Pseudomonadota; class Gammaproteobacteria; order Moraxellales; family Moraxellaceae; genus Psychrobacter; species Psychrobacter fjordensis. The sequence goes on along the minus strand of NZ_CAJGYP010000001.1, from coordinate 427,022 downwards.
TGACGCATCACCCATTAACGTCAAGAAATCAATCATCTGATTTGGGTTAATACCGAATTTTTCAATAACGGCTTCGGTGTCCGTAACTTTACCAGTGAAGCTGTCTTCTAAGATAACGCAGTCATTGACCAGTTGCATCATGTCTTTGTCACCCGTTGAGATGACGACATGATGACCTTCAGCGACAGCACGATGGGCAAGTGTACCGATGATATCATCGGCTTCTGCGCCTTCGATACGCAACAGGGGAAGACCTAACGCGGTGACCAAACGATGGATATAAGGAATCTGCTCTACTAGCTCTACGTCGATGGGTGGACGCGCCGCTTTATAATCAGCAGACATATGGTGACGAAAAGTCGGTGACTTAGTATCGAAACAGACGGCCATATGCGTAGGGTGATAACGGCGCATCAGCTTGAGCAGCGCATTGAGCGTGCCACGAATGGCATTGGTTATCAGGCCTTGCGAGTTTTGCATGGTTTTTGGTAAGGCATGATAAGTGCGAAACAGATAGTAAGAGCCATCAACCAAGATAAAAGGTGGCTGGTTTTTATCAACGTGACTGGTGTCCATCGTCGCTACATTGGGCATGGTTTCAAAGTTTGGTAATGCGGCAGGATCAATCGCTTGATGGGAGTTGTGGTCACTGTCGGTGATGGAGTCGGTCATAGGATCAGTCATAAAGGTCACTTATCAGCTATTAGATAGAAATATGTGCTTATTATAACGATAAAATCAGTGTGTGCCGAACTGCTTAACCGTTACGAGATGTTCAATATCACCTATTGAATTGCCTATTGATATAAATAATGCGCGTGGTACGACAATTGGTTCGGCCATAAAAAAAGAACCCAGCGTGAACTGAGTTCCTTATTTCATAGCTTATCTAACCGTCAAACAGCTTTAACAATCAAGCTGCTTAACCGTCGAGCTTGTATTATTTTACTTCTGAAGTTAATTCTACATCGATGTTGCCACGTGTTGCTTTTGAGTATGGGCATACTTGATGTGCTTTTTCTACTAGCTTTTGGAACTCATCAGCAGACAATTCAGTGTTTTCACCAATGACATGGATTCTAGCTGCTAGCTTATAATCAGGACCTTCGCCTTGTAGTAGGTCTACTTCAATTGACGTTTTTGAATCAAACTTTGCTTTTTCCATTTGCTTGACAGCACCAAGTGCACCGTCAAAGCAAGCGCTGTAACCTATCGCAAACATCTGCTCTGGGTTATTGCCATCTTTGCCTGAGCCTGGCGCTACCATATTGATAGTGAGATCGCTGTCGCTCAAGCTGGCTGAACCTGCGCGGCCGCCAGTAACAGTTGCTTTGGTAGAGTATAGAGTTTTCATAACACATCCTTTTTTGTTGTCAGTTTTTATAGTTACTTTATATTTAACGGGTACGTTTTGATACGAGCTTCAGCATAACAAACCATTAAGTCAACTGTATAGCCCCGTCGTAAATATATACTGTGTATTTGTAATTAAAGGATTCAGTGAAGATTTTTGGATCTAGGGTGTGTCCTTATTTTAAAAATGGTGATAAAAATGAGATAAATCGCAGTCAAACAAGGAAAATAGCGCAGATAATATCGAGATATTAGTCAGCTATTTGACGCCATTTGGCAAGATTTAGCCATTTTTAACCCATTTAGATAACTATCGATTGAATTGAGGACACGCCCTAGTATTCGCTGAAAATATAGATGCAGCAGCTATTCGTTTGGTGAATGACAGAAGATCTATTAATGGAGCAAATTGAACGTCACTATTAATTCAAAAATTGCGCCAACAGGCTCTATTTGACTGTTAGGGAACGTTTTTTTGTATGCTAATTCTGCACCTTGACGCTAAATCCGCTACAATACGCCCATTATTTATTCTATTTATTCAGATTACTGTCTAAAGACAGCCTTTTTGAAGTTAAGGTTGAAGCCAAAAATTATGAGCGTAGATCCAAAGAAACTAAACAAAGAAGTCGCCAAACGTCGTACCTTTGCCATTATCTCGCATCCCGATGCTGGTAAAACTACCATGACTGAAAAACTGCTATTGTGGGGGCAGGCGATTCAGGTAGTAGGCGAAGTAAAAGGCCGTAAGACGGATCGCCATGCTACCTCAGATTGGATGAGTATGGAGCAAGAGCGTGGTATTTCTATTACCACCTCAGTCATGCAGTTTCCGTATCAAGATCATATGGTCAATCTACTAGATACACCGGGTCACGCTGACTTTAGTGAAGATACTTATCGAACCTTGACCGCTGTAGATAGTGCGTTGATGATGGTTGATGGAGCTAAAGGTGTCGAAGAGCGAACCATCAAGCTGATGGATGTGTGCCGGATGCGTGACACACCGATTATCTCATTCGTTAACAAGCTCGATCGTCAAATTCGTGAGCCGCTTGAGCTGCTTAGTGAAATCGAGTCAGTTCTAAAGATTAAATGTATTCCAGTGACTTGGCCTATCGGTATGGGACAGGATTTCGTGGGTGTGTATCACTTGACTGAAAACAAGACCTACTTTTACCAAAAAGGTAATGGCGGCAAGATGACGGTCTCTGAGACCCGAGAAGGTTATGATTATCCTGATATACGTGAGCGTCTAGGGACGTTGATGTTTGATGCCTTTGAAGAGTCGCTTGAGCTGGTACAAATGGCGCTAGAAGAGTTTAGTGTTGAAGCATTCTTGGCAGGCGAGATGACGCCAGTATTATTTGGTACAGCGCTGGGTAACTTTGGTGTCAATATGGTACTTGATACTTTGGTTAAATATGCACCACCACCCAAAGCGCATCCAACCAATGAGCGTGAAGTCGCCGCGACTGAAACCGACTTTAGTGGTTTTGTCTTTAAGATTCAGGCCAATATGGATCCGCGTCACCGTGACCGTATTGCATTCTTACGAGTCTGCTCGGGCAAGTATGAAAAAGGTATGAAGCTAAAGCATGTACGTTTGGGTAAAGATGTACGTATTGCTGATGCTTTGACCTTTTTGGCAGGAGACCGTGAAGCGTTAGAAGAAGCCTATCCAGGGGATATTATCGGCTTGCATAACCACGGAACCATCTCAATCGGTGACAGTTTCACAGAAGGTGAAGAGCTAAACTTTACCGGTATTCCACATTTTGCGCCTGAATTGTTCCGCCGTGTGATACTCAAAGACCCGCTAAAATCTAAAGCGCTACAAAAAGGTCTTCAGCAGTTAAGTGAAGAGGGCGCAACACAGGTCTTTATGCCGCAGATTAACAACGATTTAGTCTTGGGTGCAGTTGGTGTACTACAGTTTGAAGTGGTCGCGCATCGTCTCAAAGAAGAGTATAAGGTCCAATGTATCTTTGAACCGGTCTCAATCGCGACAGTTCGCTGGATTCACTGTGATGATGAAGTGGCACTGGCTAAGTTTAAGAAGAAAGCCCATGACCAGTTATCACTCGATGGTGGTGGCTATCTGACGTATCTCGCACCGTCACGGGTCAACTTGCAGTTGATGCAAGATCGCTATCCAGAAATCACTTTTAGTAATACTCGTGAGCATTAAAATCCATTATTCCACGATATGATTTATCTCTAAAGACACGCTAGCCGTGTCTTTTTTATTACCTATAATTTATGTAATAAACGCTTGAAAACTGGTAATTTCTTAAAACACAAACAGTGTTCCTACAATACATCATTATTGTTACAGTAGAATGTTAAGCAATGTTGTATGTTTATGAAAGAGGCTATATGAACGCTACGAATCCGTTTAATATTAATCATTCATCATTATGTCTGCGCTCATCGATGAAAGCGAGTCACGCACGTCTGATGGGTCTATTGGCTAGTGGTTTTTTGCTAGGGGTCGTCGCTATGCCTGCAAATGCAGGTAATCTCATTAGCAGTACCGATTATTTGAATTATGAGTTGCCAGAAAACATACAAGCACAATGTGTAGAGCGTGATAACTGTCCAGAGATTGATATTAAATATTTGAATACCAATCATCGTTGGATAAATGATATGACGAATGAGCGTATCAATGCGTTAGTCGTCAATAGTAAACCGACTGAGTCAGCGCCTATCAAAACGAAAGGCAATCAGGCAGCGGTAAACACAGCGATTGATGACTTTGCTGGTTCACAATTTATAGATATTCCTGAAGGCAGTTCATGGGCTTATAGCTTGATGGTCACACCTGAGTATCTGGGGCATGTGAGTGATTTTGAATTGTTCGAAATTGACTCCTATGTCTTCACTGGTGGTGCTCATGGCATGCCTTATAGTGAGTATTTAGTGTTTGATCTAAGCACCAAAAAACAAATTAAACTTGATGATATGCTTCAATCAGGTAAAAAATCAAAGTTCGAAGCACTTGCACACGACGCTTATAAAACGTGGGTTAAAACGATGGACGACGATGTCAGTAGTTATGAAAAAAACTGGCCGTTTACATTGAGTGATAATATAACGCTGACGGATGAAGGTATCGACATTCGCTATCAGCATTATTCTATCGGTCCATATGCTTATGGCATGCCTGTATTAAGCATTCCATATAGCAAGCTTGACGGTATTATCAAGCCTCGTTTTATTATTAAATAGCGCAAATAGACACTGTATTATTTATAACGGTTAACATTAGGGTCTGTTGAACATTCAAATATTAGGGCTGCTGATTGCTAAAATTGCACCAAACTAGGCGCAAGCTGACGATAATGTCGAGACCTTAACTAGGATTGCAACAACGTTTGGGGTGATTTTAGCATCAGCCTTTCAGGGCAGTACTGTTTTTTGCCAATATATGGCGAAATTGTTTCACTTAGAATGACTAGGCGTCAAAAATTTCACTGCATATTGCCTAAAAAATAGTGACTGCCAGCACCACATTTGAATGTTCAACAGACCCTAGAATCGCTTTAAAAATTGGCAATAATTTAGCTAAAATCATTTGAAATTTAATAGAAAAATAAGGAGTAGCATCATGACAAACAATATAGACAGCGGAAACCCGACACCATCAGCGAGCACTTGGCAGCTTAATGCATTAACAGAAGCCCTTGGAGAACTGACCCTGACGGTTGATGATAGCCTATCTATCGGACGTGGCAGCGATAATGATGTGGTACTCGGCAGCAAGCAAGTATCGCGCAATCATGCCGTGCTCAGCGTATTAGATGGTCAGTTATATGTAAAAGACTTGGACTCATCGAACGGTACGTTTATCAATGAGCAGCGTATCGAAGGCAACCAGTCAAGCCTATTGCAAGTAGATGACACGATTGGCTTTGCCAGCTTTAGCTTTTTGGTAAATGCGCCTGTTGCTGCGGAAGAGGAGTCGTTAATACCCGTAGCACCTGTAGCAGCAGAAAATGCAGCGGGTAGCATGAATACTGCTGATGACAATAGTACCGAAGCTGATATCGTTGAGACTACTACCAAAGCAGATGAGTTCGAAGAGTACATCATCGAACACCCAACTATCGATGAACCTGTGGTGAAAGAAACAGGTATTGAAGCTATGCTGCCTGCTACAGACGAAAGTGTTGAGACAGTAGCTGTCGATACAGCGTCAGAGGCAGTAGTAGAATCAACAAATGAAACACCTGATATTAGCCTGCCTATAGAGAATGCCACCGAAACAGTTGAACCAGCCCCACAAGAGCCAATTGTCAAAGAAACAGGTATCGAGGAAGTCTTGTCTGCCGCAGAAAGTGTAGAGTCTGCACCAATTGAAGATACCCCAGAGCTTGTAGTAGAAGAAGAAACACTAGAAGAGCCAGTGGTCGCAGAAGAACCCGTGATGGCAGAAGAAGTAGCTGAGCAGCAAAAAATAGTAGCGACAGAGCCTGAATCGCCAGTAGTGGACGAGAGTGAGCCATTGGTAGAGCAGTCGGCTGTACATGAAGAAGTGGTACAGGAAGAGGCCGTATCTGAAGCGCCAGTGCATGAAGAGCCAGTAGTCGAAGCAGAGCATGACAAAACGACGACGACTGAGCTGCAAGAAGAAGCTGACCCTGATGTCTTACGTGCTAAGCAAGCAGCCACGGCACAGTTTTCAGGTACAGCCAATCTAGGCCAGTCTCGTGATCTTGGCACCGAAGGTAATAATGCGGCAAATCAGGCCGTTAACAACCTAGCCAATGCAGGACATATAGAGAAAAAACCGAGCGGTGGTTGGTTTATATGGGTATTTGTTGCCATTCTCATCGTTGGGTTAGCTTTATGGTTGTTTAATAAAGGCGTTGTATAGCCAATAGTCGCTTATACAACACTAGCCAGATAGCTCATATCTTTCGCGGTTAAGCTGTAAAAGCGAGTTTCTATAGCGTCAGCATTCAGTAGAGTGTTGACGCTATATTTTATCTATAGTCAATCCTCTATAAATTGGATACGGTGTCATTCTCGCTTAATCTGCTATTTGTAGCACTTTCACTCGGCTTCCTTGTATCCAAATGTCATTAAACCGACTATACCTTTTTATTGTTTCTATTCTTTTTATCTTTTGCCAATATGTTGCTAAGAGAGCCTTACTATGATGACCTTTGAAGAATATCAGTCTTTTAAAGACCGTGGCTTTAGTCATGCACCACTGGTAAAAAAACGCCTAATGGATTCGCAAACACCAGTATCTGTGTTTTCTAAAGTACGTGATCTGAATGGTTCGGCGTATTTATTTGAGTCAGTCGTAGGCGGCGAGCGCTGGGCACGATATTCGATGATTGGCTTGGGTAGCGATCTGATTTTGCAATATATAGATGGCAATATGACGGTCAAAAGAAATGATCAGACTGATGTAAATGCAATAGATGATCCATTTGATTATATTCGTCAGCTGATGGCTCAATACAATATGCCCACAGCAGCCGATATCGCTATGCTACCGAGCTTTAGCGGTGGGTTAGTAGGTTACTTTGGCTATGACATGGTACGCGTCATTGAGCCAAGCGTGGGCTTGTCTGACGCACCCAATCCAATGTCGATGCCAGACATGTGGCTGATGCTTTCGATGAGCGTGATAGTTTTTGATAGTTTAGAAAACACGTTATCTATCATCGTCTATGCCGATTGCAATAGTGAAGATGGCTACAGTAACGCTATCCGTGAATTAGAAAAAATTGAAGAAAAGTTAGCAGAGATGCCAAACTTAAGCGCACCAGTGATGCCGACGCCGACGTTTACCTCACAAACAGGTGCAGAGAAGTACTGTAGTGACGTCAATAAGATTAAAGACTATATCTTAGCAGGTGATGTCATGCAGGTCGTTCCTGCGCAGCGTTTGACAGCTGATTATACTGGCGACTCACTGGCTGTCTATCGTGCTCTACGGTTTTTAAATCCATCACCTTATCTGTTCTTGGTGCATGGTTATACGCTCGACGATCACAAACGCTTTGACATCATTGGTGCCTCGCCTGAGATATTATCACGTATCGAAAATGGCAAAGTAACAGTGCGACCATTGGCGGGCACTCGTAAACGTGGACAGAACCAAGCAGAAGACGAAGCGCTTGAGCAAGAACTGCTCAATGACAAAAAAGAAATCGCTGAGCATCTGATGCTTATTGATTTGGGTCGCAATGACATTGGCCGCGTTTGCGAGTACGGTAGTGTTAAGGTGACCGAAAAGATGTTTGTTGAGCGCTACTCACAAGTGATGCATATTGCTTCTAACGTTGAGGGTACGATATTGCCTGATAAAGACGCACTGGATGTCTTTTGTGCGACGTTCCCAGCGGGCACCTTAACAGGGGCACCCAAAATCCGCGCCATGCAAATCATTGATGAGATAGAGCCAGTACGTCGAACGGTCTTTGGTGGTGCAGTAGGGTATTTGGGCTGGCATGGCAACATGGATACCGCTATTGCTATCCGTACGGCTGTCATGCGCCGCGGAAAAATCCATATCCAAGCAGGTGCGGGTGTCGTCGCTGACTCTATTCCAGAAGCTGAATGGGATGAGACCAATAAAAAAGCACTTGCATTGTTAAAAGCAGTAAAAATGGCGTGTAATGGTTTGCACATTCGCTAGTTAAATAGCCATCTGGGTGGCAAAAACAAATGCTTTGAGCAAAAAGCTAATTTAATGCCATATCTTTATTTGTAAAAATGCTAATTTAATCAATAGCTTAAATATTTTTATTAAAATAATTAAAAAAAAGATGAAAAAGAGCTTGCGCATCTCAAAATATTTGATAGAATAGCCACCACTTTAAGAGAACAAGCCGACTTAGCTCAGTTGGTAGAGCAACTGACTTGTAATCAGTAGGTCGCCAGTTCGATCCCGGCAGTCGGCACCATCTCTCTTAAAGTAGCTTTTTATGAATATGTCTTAAACTAAAGTCATTTTTGTTTAAAGCAACCTAAGGTGGGATTGGGGAGCGGTCAAACCCAACAGACTGTAAATCTGTCGCGAAAGCTTCGAAGGTTCGAATCCTTCTCCCACCACCATATTTTCTAAGTTTGTCATAGCGCCAAGCATACTCTATATATTTAGAGACTCTCGATTAGAGTCCTTTAGAATAAGAGTAAATGCGGGTGTGGTATAATGGTAACACCTTAGCCTTCCAAGCTAATGACGCGGGTTCGATTCCCGCCACCCGCTCCATATATACACCATCGCAAAAATTATCAATAATACATCACGATAATCAGTTTATGATAACTGTATCGTGATATTTTTTTAGTAAATCTACAATATTATTTGTACTGTAGTTATTAAAAACATGCTCATATAGCTCAGCGGTAGAGCACTCCCTTGGTAAGGGAGAGGTCTCGAGTTCAATTCTCGATATGAGCTCCATTTATTGTTTAAGCTTTTTGTGTTTGCTTTGCTATTTTAAACAGCGTTGCATCGATATCGAAAGCATAGGATATTGAACATTATAAATACAGTACAGCAATTGATGATTTAAGGGTGACACTGAGGTGTTGCCCTTTAGTGCTGTCAATTTATTAATAAATACTAAGTTTATTTGTAGATAAGCTACAGTAAGATAAATTAGTGCAACAGCGATGTTATATAATAGTTGGCAATGTTCAATAGATTGAAAAGTAAGTATAATATTTATCTGTATGAAGTTGAAATGCATGGTTTGAATGCATAGATTTTAGCAAGATTACAGAACAGTTTTAGTAGATAAACCATAGCGTCAACGGTTTGATGGTCTTACCTGCATCATGAGCCGTCAAACAGCTATTCACTGATCTTTGATTGATAAAGATTCACCAAAAAAAAGAGGAAATACCCATGGCAAAGGCCAAGTTTGAACGTCTAAAACCGCATGTCAACGTTGGTACCATCGGACACGTTGACCACGGTAAAACAACCCTAACAGCTGCTATCGCAACTGTAGCTGCAATCACTTCAGGTGGCGAAGCCAAAGACTACGCGTCTATTGACTCAGCCCCAGAAGAAAAAGCACGTGGTATCACCATCAACACCTCACACGTAGAATATGACACAGATGCACGTCACTATGCTCACGTAGATTGCCCAGGTCACGCCGATTATGTTAAAAACATGATCACTGGTGCTGCCCAGATGGACGGCGCAATCCTAGTAGTATCTGCAACTGACGGCCCTATGCCACAAACACGTGAGCACATCTTGCTTTCACGTCAGGTTGGCGTACCGTACATCATCGTATTCATGAACAAATGTGATGTTGTTGATGACGAAGAATTGCTAGAACTAGTAGAAATGGAAGTACGTGAATTACTTTCTGACTACGACTTCCCAGGTGATGACACTCCAATCATCCATGGTTCAGCGACTGAAGCCCTAAAAGGCTCACAAGAAAAATATGGCCAACCAGCTGTCGTAGAACTATTGAAAGTTCTAGACACCTACATCCCAGAGCCAGAGCGTGACGTTGACAAAGCATTCCTAATGCCAATCGAAGACGTATTCTCAATCTCAGGTCGTGGTACCGTTGTAACTGGCCGTGTTGAGTCTGGTATCGTACGCGTTGGCGACGAAATCGAAATCGTTGGTATCCGTGACACTCAAAAAACCACCTGTACTGGTGTAGAGATGTTCCGTAAACTGCTTGACGAAGGTCGTGCAGGCGAAAACTGTGGCGTACTACTACGTGGTACTAAGCGTGAAGACGTACAACGTGGCCAAGTACTTGCTAAGCCAGGTTCAATCACTCCTCACACCAAGTTTGACGCTGAAGTATATGTGTTGAGCAAAGAAGAGGGTGGTCGTCACACACCATTCCTAAACGGCTATCGTCCACAGTTCTACTTCCGTACTACTGACGTAACTGGCGCAATCCAATTACAAGACGGTACTGAAATGGTAATGCCTGGTGATAACGTTGAGATGGGCGTAGAGCTTATCCACCCAATCGCTATGGACAAAGGTCTTCGCTTCGCTATTCGTGAAGGCGGCCGTACTGTAGGCGCTGGTGTTGTTGCTAACGTTAACGTTTAATACTGATCCTAGTATTTAACGCGTTAGTCAAAAGCCGTTCTCTTTATTAAGAACGGCTTTTTTTATGGATGTTTATAGCTAAAGAAAAGCTATGGGGATGTAGCTATAATCGGCGATAATATAACGTGTATTTCAAGAAAAAAGACAGAAGAGTGCAGATGTTTAATATAAAGATACTAAATTCTGAAGCAGAAGAAGGTGCAGCGATTGTCCAAGCCGTGGCGACTATTGAGGCTATTGTCCAGTTACAAGAACCATGGACTGGACAGACTCTGAGCGATTTACTTGAACAAGACAGTATAGATTTAATGGTTGCTATGAGTACTGAGGCTGATGAAGTGGTTGGTTACTGCTTATACCAAGTGGTGTTTGAGCAAGCAGAAATCCTGCGTATTGGCACACGCCCTGATTATCAACGCCAAGGTATTGCGTCGTTACTTTTTGAAGAATTAAATACACATCTGAAAGAGATTCAGGTGGAAAATTTATTATTAGAAGTGCGTGCAGATAACGCTCCTGCGATAGCACTATATGAAAAGCAAGCGTTTGCCGTTATTCATAAACGCAAAGGCTATTATCAACAGCCACATCAGCCACATCAGCCAGCAGTCGATGCTTTAATTATGCAGCATGTTTATCGGTAGTGACATATGAGTTGAATTGGCTTTATTGTTTTAAGATGTTTGTTCATCAGCTTTTATACGATAAATTTAGTCGCTGTTTGCCTGCATAGATTTAAGCTCTTTAATTCGTTCGCTCAAGAGCTCAATCATGATACTGGTATTGGCTTGCTGTTTTTGAACTTGATCCAGCTTTTTTTGATTAAAACTTAATTGTTCATCGAGGCTGATTTTCCCAGCATAAAAATCATTGAAGCTATCTTTCATTTCGTTGAGAGTGAAGCCTACCGTTTGTGCACTCTTGATTAGCTCGATGCGTTCGACACATTCTGGATGAAACTCAGTATACAATCGTGATCCTGCTTGACGCTTACGTGATTTTAGCAAACCCAATTGGTCATAATGGCGCACGGTATCCTTAGTGGTATTGGCTTTTTTTGCTAGCGCCCCAATTAACAAAAACGATTCATCAAATGCCATAGTGGTCTCATAGGTCTGTAAGTAGATGCTTATTAATAGCCATCACAATGCTCGTTATAAATTGAGCTGCCAAGGTTCTTCGTTATCGAGTTGCGATACTGGCAACGGTTTGTGGGAGTCATTTTGCCATGTGATGGCATCGCCAGCTATCAATGTATCTAACTGAGTGAGGAAATCCGCGCGTGGCAAGGTGGTTGCGCCTAAGCTCATAAGATGATCGTTCGGTAATTGACAGTCGACCAACGCTACATGGCTTTGTTCACATAAGCGCATCAGACCCCAAAAAGCTAACTTGGATGCATTGGAGGCGCAGTGAAACATCGACTCGCCAAAATAGATATTGCCTATTTTTAATCCATAAAGTCCGCCAACCAATTGCCCTTTATCATCCCAAACTTCTACACTATGTGCAAATCCTTGAGCATGAAGCTTGGTGTAGGCCTCAATCATTTCATCATGAATCCAAGTATGTTCTCCTTCAGGCTGATTGTCATTAAGGCTGTCGCTGCGTGGCAAACTACAGGCATGTATGACGTCATCAAATGCTTGATTGAGTGTCAGTTGCCAACGGGCGCGATTCGCTTGTTTGCGTAGTGATTTACTAGGCTGATAGTCTGTTGGCACCATTACACATCGTGGTTCAGGACACCACCAAGCGATCGGCTCATCTTCATTAAACCAAGGGAACAGTCCTTGTGCATAAGCAGAAATGAGGGTTTCTGATGCCAAATCGCCGCCCATAGCAACGATGCCCATCCCATCAGGGTCAATAGAAATAGGATCAGGAAAGTCATAACGCCCAAGACTTTTTAAAGTCTCAGGCATGATGTGTTGATCGTTCTGTTGAGTAAAGTTGCCCATTTAGGCTTCTTTATCTGCAGTTAGTGTTGAATCGTAAGTATGATCACGAGCAACGGTTTCTCCCAATGCATCCAAGTATTTTTCAGCATCAAGTGCCGCCATACAGCCAGTACCAGCAGATGTGATTGCTTGACGATAGACATGATCGGCGACATCGCCTGCTGCAAACACCCCTTCGATACTGGTTTGCGTGGCATTACCTACTAAGCCGCTTTGGACAACAAGATAGCCATCTTTCATATCTAACTGACCTTTGAACAAGTCCGTATTAGGCTTATGACCGATTGCCACAAACATGCCAAAGACATCTAGTTGCTTAGTGCTGCCATCAATGGTTGATTTGATAACAACGCCATTGACGCCCATGTCATCACCGACTACTTCTTCAACACTGTGATTCCACTCGATTTTGACATTACCATTTTTGGCTTTTTCAAACAGTTTGTCTTGTAGTATTTTTTCAGAGCGTAAGCTATCACGGCGATGGACTAAGGTTACTTCAGAAGCAATGTTTGATAGATATAGAGCTTCTTCGACAGCAGTATTACCACCACCGATGACGGCGACTTTTTGGTTTTTATAGAAGAAACCGTCACAAGTAGCACAAGCTGAAACGCCAAGGCCTCTGAATTTGGTTTCTGACTCTAGCCCTAGATACTGAGCAGATGCACCTGTTGAGATAATTAGGGCATCGCAAGTGTAGCTACCGTTATTACCCGTTAATTGAAAAGGGCGTACATTCAAGTTTACTTCATTGATATGGTCATAGACCAGTTCGGTACCGAAGCGTTCTGCGTGGGCTTTCATGCGTTCCATCAATGCAGGGCCTGTTAAGTCATGAGCATCGCCTGGCCAGTTATCGACTTCGGTAGTGGTGGTTAACTGTCCGCCCACTTCCATGCCAGTGACCATGACAGGTTTGAGGTTGGCGCGTGCCGCATAAACGGCAGCAGAATAACCAGCAGGACCTGAGCCTAGGATGATGAGTTTTTCGTGACGTGGCGCTGTATTTTCAGTTGCCATGGGTAATTCCTTGCTAAATATAAAAGTTAAAAATAGGAGTGATTAATATAGTAAAGTTTTTCAAAATGATGACTAATATGGTTTTTCTCATTGCTGTGTGATAATAACATAAGGGTAAGGCGTGCAAAGTGCAAGTTTGCTAAAATCAACATGGATATCATTAGAATTAAAGCATATTTACCTTGAAGTATTGTTGCCATAAATGACAGTTATTTTATAAGGTCTATATAAGATTGTTAGCCTTATTCTGTGAGCTATATTGCTAAAAGTAGGGTTTTTTATCTAAATCGCATATTAGCTAACTTTCTTGCACTCTTTCTTTAGAAGACTGTCGCCACTGTACCTATGTATTTGTTATTATAAGAAGTTATGCCAAGTGTGTTGGAGCGCAGAAAGAAGGCTGTCATGACTCGTCTTTATGACAGACAATGCGTTCTAAATGCTTTGCCAGAGATATTTATATCCGCACCTCTATATCAGTATCTCTATGTCAGCACTTTATGTCAGCATGATTAAACTTAGTCATGCGTTGACGACCATTTAGTATTAATAACAAGGCAGATCTTACGTGATATCAGCACCGCTTATTGAGTATTTAAAAAAGGGAATATTTACCCTCCTTGGGTTAATACTGGCCGTTTATCTCTTTGTCATCTTGATGACGTATACAGGTAACGACCCTAGCTGGTCGCATATCAGTAGTGATATGACCACGATTAATAATGTGGGTGGCGCATCGGGTGCTTGGTTATCGGACTTGCTTTATAGCTTCTTTGGTTTTGGTGCATGGTGGCTGTTAGCATTTTTGGTTTATGAGTCTATCCTTATCTGGTGGGACAACAAGCCAACATTTTGGCTGATGCGTTTGATTGCTTATGTTTTTTTATTATTAAGTGCCAGTGCTTTATTTGCACAATTGGTTGCGTTGGTTCAACAAGTAACTGATCCAACAGCGACAAGGCTTGAAGGAGTTGCTGGCGGTATTATAGGGTTGGAGCTACAGTCTCGATTGGCTCAGCTTTTATCGCAGTGGGGGAGTGTGCTCTTCCTAACGGCTTTCGTTATTATTACTGCGACTTTTGCCTTTAATATTCATTGGCTTGCGATTTATCAGAAAGTTACAGCATTGTCATGGCTTGGGTCAGGGGTAAAACATAAAGACATGGCACATGATAGTATTTCTACTCAAGAAGGTATTATCTCAGAGCAAAATGATGAAAGTATAGCAACGAATAAGACAGCTAAAGAAACCTCAGAACATGAGCAGTTACCGCTTGAACTACCATCTGAAGATAGGGTGAAAGCAGTAGATAACACTGGTCGTTTTAGCAATGTTTTGTCAGAATTTTTGTCGACATCAGGGCTTGCTGATAGCGTAAAAGCGTCGATGGCAGCAGCAACGCAAGCGGCTATGTCTAATTCAAGTACCATGTCTAATAATGAAAATAGCCAACAGCTACAGACGGCAACAGCGGCAACAGCGGCACCTAGCGGTACAATTGATAATACAGTCAATCATGCTAATACATCGCCGACGTCAAGCTCTGTAATGACACCTATCCGCAAAGTAGAACCGAGCTTTGCTTGGAATGATGCAAATACCGTTGATGATTTATTGGCCAGTGAGCAGATGGCTTATAATACTAATACTATGAACGGCCATGACTCAGGTTCTACTGCGCCAGTACCTAATAATACTGAATTCGTTACTCAGTCGCCAACTGATGAGTTGGTATATGGTGAGACAGATCATCAAAATACGGTAGATTCTGAGTTTGATGTACCAGCGGAGAGCATCGATACATTAGCAGATGCTTGGCTAGCAGAGCATGCAGATATTTCAGTACCTACTACTGAAGAGTCTATAGAGACGCCTAAGTCGGGCAGTGTCGCTGAGCAGCCAGTACGAGATGCAATAGTAGAGCCTGCCCCAGATTTAGCCAGTAGCGATGCTATTAATCGACAGTCTTCTAATAGCAAGCTTTCTGATAATGAGCCTTCGAATATAGCTGTTGATTCAGCTGCTAGTGATACGAGTCCATCTGTCGATAGACCAACTAGTAATCAAACTGAAATATTGAATAGTGCTGCGTCGTCAGCTGCGATTGCAAAATCAGCTACGTCACTTGCAGCAAAAGCTATTGAGCCAATATCAGAAATGGCTAACATGACGCCGACCAATACACCGCCTGCCAATCCAACATTACCACCAACTGTTGTCGCTGAGCCCCCTAAATCCAATATTAGTTTTGATATACCTGAAGGAGACTCTAGTAACCATATTGCCGATATGGTTCCAGATGATACGGGCGCTGATGCCGCTGCTCCTGTTATGCCTCATATTAGCGATGATGCAGCGTTTAGTACTAAGTCACGCTCAATGCAAACGGCGGCTTATCGTAGTAGTTTGTCGCCTATTCCTGAGATGTCGATTTTAGACAATCCAGACCCAAATCGCCAACCGAGTTATACCGAAGAAAAGCTGGTTGAGCTATCAGAATTGTTAGAAATCAAGCTACAAGAATTCAACGTAAAAGCATCGGTCGTCAATGCTATTCCGGGGCCAGTAGTAACACGTTTTGAGGTCGAGCTGGCGGCAGGGGTAAAAGCTAGCAAGGTAACGGGCATTTCGCGTGATTTGGCGCGCTCGCTATCTATGGCATCTCTGCGTGTGGTTGAGGTAATACCGGGTAAGCCTTATATTGGTATTGAAGTACCAAATCCAAAGCGTGAAATGGTACGTTTGATAGAGCTGCTAAATACTGAAAAATTTAAAGACCCAAAAGCGCAAATCAGCATGGCAATGGGTAAAGATATTGGCGGTAAGCCTATCATTACTGACCTTGCGCGTGCCCCGCATATGCTGGTCGCTGGTACGACAGGTTCTGGTAAATCGGTTCTGGTTAACTCAATGTTATTGTCGATGCTACTCAAATATACGCCCAATGAGCTACGTCTGATTCTTATTGATCCCAAGCAGCTTGAGCTTGCCAACTACAATGATATTCCACATCTGTTAACGCCTGTTGTGACAGATATGACGGAAGCGGCTAGTGCATTATCATGGTGTGTGGCCGAGATGGAACGCCGTTATCAACTGATGAGCTTACTCAAAGTTCGTAAGCTTGATGAATTTAATAAAAAAGTGCGAGCTGCCGAGGCGTCAGGCAATCCTATGCTTGATCCATTATGGCGACCAAATGATAGCGTGAGTATCAGCCAAGCGCCCAAGCTAAAAACTTTACCAATGATTGTGATTGTGGCGGATGAGTTTGCCGATATGATTATGCAAGTTGGTAAGCAAGCAGAGGAGCTAATCACACGTTTGGCGCAAAAATCGCGGGCAGCCGGTATTCACTTAATGTTAGCCACTCAGCGTCCATCGGTGGATGTCATTACAGGTCTGATTAAAGCCAACATCCCAGTACGTGCGGCATTGCGTGTTAACTCAAAAGTCGATTCGCGGACTATTTTGGATAGTGGTGGTGCTGAGGATATGCTAGGCAATGGTGATATGTTGTTCTTAGGGCCTGGGCAAATTGAGCCTGATCGTGTGCATGGTGCGTATGTCAGCGATGAAGAAGTCAACCGTGTCTGTGACGCTTGGCGTGAGCGTGGTGCGCCCGACTATATTGATAACATGGCAGGAAACTTTGAATTATCTAGCCCAGGTGGTGGTGGTTCAAGCAACGCCTCTGGCGAAGATGATGACTTATATAATGATGCGGTTGCCTTTATTATGGAAACACGCAAAGTCTCGGCTTCTAGCATCCAACGTAAATTTAGTATTGGCTATAACCGTGCAGCACGTATTGTCGATTCGATGGAAGAAGCTGGATTGGTCAGCTCAATGGGTAAAAGCGGCAAGCGTGAGCTATTAATGTAGCGTTTAGATTTGATGATATAAGAAGGCGAGTCATGAAAGTGGCTCGCCTTTTTTATTGGATAAGCACAAGTATGTTTTTTAGTGAGGACTTAAGTATTTAGGAATATAATACTGAAATATTGTCATTAAATACACTGTAATTATCTAAGATTAAATTTATTTATGAATAATAGCCAATTCAGTATCCAAATGACTAATGAGTCCATTTATCAATCATAAGTAGTGACTTTTTATACTAAACTGACAGTTATTTATCGATAAATATTTGTTAATTTTAAAAGTTCTCCATTCAATTACTCTCCAAGGAAGGTCGGTTATGTTTAAAGAGTACACTCAGTACGATGGTCTCGCATTAGCGGCATTAGTCAATGCAGGTGAGGTCAGCGCCAAGGAGTTGTTAGATGCAGCAGTCAGTCAGGCAAACAAATTAAATCCTAAATTGAATGCCATTATCCACCGTTTTGATGAACGTGCGTATCGTGCGGCGCAGGCAGGATTGCCCTCTGGTGTATTTAATGGTGTGCCTTATCTATTAAAAGATTTATCGTTTAGTTTCGCTGATGAACCCATCACGATGGGCAGTCGTAGTGTCAATATCATCTCAGAAAAAGACAGCGAAATCGTCAAACGGATGAAAGCCACTGGCGTCAATACCTTTGGTAAAACGAATACTCCTGAGTTTGGTTTGATTATCACGACTGAACCCAAAGCTCATGGCGCGACTCATAATCCATTTAAGAAAGGCTATAGCTCTGGTGGATCATCTGGTGGCAGTGCAGCAGCCGTGGCGAGTGGCATCGTACCGATGGCAGGGGCAGGTGATGGTGGTGGATCGATACGTTTTCCCGCTGCTTGGTGCGGCGTGTTTGGACTCAAACCTAGCCGTGGTCGTAACCCAATGGGTCCATCATTTGGAGAAGGTTGGGAGGGAGCAGTCGCTGACCATGTGATTACACGTAGCGTGCGTGATAGTGCTGCTATGCTCGATGCGACAAGCGGTGTAGAAATTGGTGCTCCGTATGTAATCGCGCCACCAGAGGGTACTTTCTTACAAGCAGCCATGCGCGCGCCAAGACAATTAACCATTGCCCTGCATCAGCAGCCGTTGATTGCCAATACTGTGGTGGACAAAGAAGTACTGGCTGTTCTTGAGCAGACCGCAAAGCAGCTAGAAGCCATGGGTCATCGAGTAGTACCTGCCGAACCTAATATTAATATTGAACAATTTTGGCATGATTTTATGGTAGTGGTTTGCGCACATACTGCTTTTACCATTGATAATCTCGAGCGTGACTTTGGGGTAGAGCATATCAAGAATCTAGAGCCGCAAACTTATAATATGGCACTGCTCGGTTGCTCGCTATCAGCGGTTGATTTGGCTCATGCCAAGCATGGCTGGCATCATAGCCAATATCAGACTGGCGTATTACTTGAAACCTACGATATGATTTTGTGTCCAACAGTACCCACACCTGCGGTCAAGCATGGGATATTACCACCCAGCCGCACGGATGAAATGCTGATGCGTAGTGCAGAGTTTCTCAATAAAGGCTTTGATATGGGTAAGTATGCTTTTCGCTCTGGCATGATTGAAAAACTGAGCCAACCGATACTAGGCAAAATGGCCTTTACATTATTAGGCAATGTCACAGGCCTACCAGCAATGTCGTTGCCACTCGGCATGAGCAAAAAAGGCTTGCCGATTGGTATGCAATTGATTGGGCGTATGAACGATGAAGCCACGCTATTTAGTGTGGCAGGTGAGTTTGAGCGTGCTGGATTATTTACGAAAGCTGCTTTTGAACACTAGCGCTATGATTAGGGCGTGTCTTCATTTTGAAAATGGTGATAAAAATGAGATAAATAGCAGCTAAACAAGGAAAGTAGTACAGATAATATCGAGATATTAGCAAGCTACTTGACACAGTTTGGCAAAGATTTAGCTATTTTTAGCCCATTTACCATTTACTGTTCAAATTGAGGACATGCCCTAATATATGTTAATCAAAGCGATAAATATCCATACCCAAACTATGATGTGCCATGCTTTGATGGACGACTGAGACGCGCTGGCCAGTACCTAGTGCAAAGAACAGCGGTAGCAAGTGCTCATCACTCGGATGAATGTTTTTATAATTAGGGTATTGTTGCCAATCGAGAGCAGTGGGTATGTCTATCTTAAGCTGCTGTAGTAGCCATAGCTTAAAGTCTTTGGCGGCCTGATCGATACTGTCAGATTGCCAGCGCATGGCGTTCAGGTTATGTGTGATGTTGCCTGAGCCAATAACAAGTATTTGCTCATTGCGTAGTCGTGCTAGCTGCGCGCCCAATTGATAGCAGGCGACACTGTCATAATGCCGCGGTAAGGATATTTGTACGATAGGTATGTCTGCCTCTGGGTACAGATGTCTGAGAGGTGCCCACACGCCATGGTCAGACGCACGTACAGGATTGACGCTACAGGTAATACCGCGTGCAGTGAGCTGCTGTGCGAGTGATTCTGCAAGCACAGGATGACCAGCTGCTGGATATTGTAGCTCATACAACTCAGGCGAAAACCCTGAAAAGTCATGCCAAGTCTTCGGTTGTGGATTACTGCTGATTTCAAGCTTGGATGACTGCCAATGCGCGGACATAATAAGGATGGCACGTGGCTTTGGTAAGTTTTGCCCGATACGTGCTAGCGCGCTAGTCGTGGACGACTGCTCGATAGCAAGCGTCGGAGCACCATGCGAGATAAACACAGCTGGTAGCTTCGCAAATTTAGTAGCATTGGACACTACCGCAGGTGCATCTGCCCAAACGCCAGCCGCAGTGATAGGCGTTGGCGAATTAGGATAGGAATCATCGTGTTGATGGCTTGGACGAGAGGCGTCAGATGTCGCAGTTTTTGGATATTTCATGTTCTATGTATTAGGGCGTACACCAGTTTTTCAATCCGTTCTATGATTGATGTTCTTAAGTGGCTTGATTGAAAAGTCGTGGTCATTTTTTA
Source organism: Psychrobacter fjordensis (assembly GCF_904845995.1). NCBI lineage: Bacteria > Pseudomonadati > Pseudomonadota > Gammaproteobacteria > Moraxellales > Moraxellaceae > Psychrobacter > Psychrobacter fjordensis. The sequence goes on along the minus strand of NZ_CAJGYP010000001.1, from coordinate 406,734 downwards.
AAGGTTCAACACGCCTTAGTTTCCACGATGATAAGGATGATTATTATTAATACTCATCGCTCGATATAGCTGTTCCATTAGCACAACACGTACCAACGGGTGCGGTAATGTCAGCGCTGATAGTGACAGTTTTACATCGGCTTTGGCTAATACTTCTGGCGAGACACCATCTGCACCGCCGATGACTAGAGCAATATCATCGCCTTGCTGCATACCATCAGCCAATTTTTCAGCCAGTCCTTCTGTCGAAATCATCTTACCTTTGACATCCAGTACCCATAATTGCTCACGACCTGATGCATTATGAGCGGACAATATCGCCTGACCTTCTTGCTCACGGTACTGTGCCAAATTGGCATCTGAAGGGTTTTTTGCGCGTTTTGCAGCAGCCAGATCAACAATTTCTGTGCTGAGCATGGGTTGAATACGTTTAAAATATTCATCAAAACCCGTCTGTACCCATTTAGGCATTTTATTACCGACGGTTAAAATTCTTACCTTCATAGTAGCTACCATTTCAATAATTGATAAAACGAAAAATGCGATGCCCTATATTTTACATTAGAGGTGCAATAGTATCTGAGACAGTTGCCTCGGTGTTTGGGTTATCCTTGCTCGCATCAGTCGTGCTTGGCTTTGGAATAATAGTGAGTTGGGCATCAGACTCAAAGACAATGGCTTCAATATCATCGAAGCTGTTCATGCCTTCAGAGCGCATCGCACATTCGATTTCTTGACGGGTCAGCCGTTCATCTCGCATTGCATCTGGCAAAAACTGTCCTTGATAAAAGACGATACGCGGCTCAGACAAAATAAAACTGCTAAAGGGTGCTGAGATTGACGCATATTTGGTGACCAAAAACTGCAATACATAAAGCACTAAAATCGACGAAGCCCCTTCGACAAAAGGAATGTCTTTTAGCAAAATAGTACTGGCACCTAATGAGCCAATCATCACGGTGACGACCCAGTCGAAGTTGTTGAGCTGGGACGTCGAGCGCTTGCCAGAGATTTTGGTAATCAATACGATGAATACGTAAATCATAACGGTCGTTAAGACGATACGTCCAAGTTTATCTATATTGTCAAAAAAGAACATTTCCATGATGCTCGCTCCTATTCAAAGTAGGTTATTTTCCAAAGTAGGTCATTGTCCAAAATTTTACCCATTAAGGTTAACGCAATAGAGTTTGTAGGCGATACAGCTCAATAACTGAGCCAGTTTTTCGTTGCTTATAGTTTTTCTACGATCGTAGTTGCCTATCTAGTCTTGCGCTTGGGGTCAAGTAGGCTGTTGAGCACCCAAAGACTGATTCGAGCACTGACCAACGTCAGTACCAATATCATGACGAGTGCTGAGAGCAGTGGCAAAGGTTTTTGCATCGCCATATCGCCTAAGACTTCACGGCTCACTGTATCAAATAACCAAAACCATATGGCGACGAAGTAAAGTGCAGTTACTAGCCAAACAACAGCGACTCCGCTCAACATGATGCGATTAATTTCACTTCTATCCAATGCTCGCTGTTGATGCTTGACGAATTTACTGACTGCGGTGTAAGCACCAATAATGATAGATAGCACCGTAACCAGTTGTGAGTTCAAGGTAAGCTGGGTTTGAATCATCATAAAGACTGCGCTGGCAAGCGTATAACCAATCGCAAAAAAACCAATATACTGCGCCAGTTTGGGTTGAGCCAATCCATTATTTTTCGTTAGCCCATCACGACCCGACTGAGTGCTAGGTTTTCTGAGATTGGTTATCTTGCGTGGCATAATCTGACCTTTATAAAGGTAAAAATGTAATGTTGAGGTTAATATGTTATCAATTATTCATTAAAAAGTATTTTTGATAAAAGTAATCAATGCTCAGCTGTCCAATCGAGCATCGCATCCAATACTGGTCTAGCAGTATAAGCATTTAGAGATTGCTTACTATTGATTAGCCCTACGACGACATAATCCTGTCCTGACAACCCTTTGACATAACCTGCCATTGAGGTCACATTATTTAGAGTACCCGTTTTTATCCATGCACGGCCAATGGCTGCTGACTCAGGCAAACGTTCGCCATGAGCGGTGATGGTGCCACTGACACCCGCCACACCTAATGAATTGACGTAAGGATTGAAGCTTGGACTATCGTAAGCGTATGTTAATAGTTCGCTTAGATTGGCCGCGGTAATGGTGCATTCGCGGCAGAGTCCTGAGCCGTTGGTCAGATGAGGTGGTGGTGTACGTAGATTGGTTTGCCACCATTGATTGATGCTCTGTAGTGCCGCTGGATAATCGGTAGTAGTGGGTTTACCAAATTGGTATAAGCTGCTTGCGTTATTGTGATTATTTACATGGGTTTCGTCATGAGGTTTAACGGTATTGGCATTGCTATATGCTCCTATCGATAGAGCCACTTGTTCAGCCATCACATTATTGGAAAAGTGGTTAATATCATAAATTTGCTGAGTGAGATTCAAGGATGGATAGCTGACAATAGGCAGAGGCGACATAGACAATGCTGTGAGACCTCGTGTCGACTTTAGAGACTTTGTCGCAGCATAAGGCACTTCTTGTGTGATGACATCACCACTGAGTGTGTTGCCTAGCGCCTGCCATTTTTCGGCGATGATACGTGCAGCAAAATCTTTAGCATCAGGATACGCAACATAAAAAACATGCTCACCACAGCTGCTTGGCAAATCGGCATTTAATACCAGTTGTTTTGTTTGCCACTGCGGCGAGAGACTGTAGCTTGCCTGTCCACAGCTCGCTGAGCGGGTGTTTATGGTAGTGGGTAATTGATAGTTTGCTAACTGCGGCGTATAAGTCAGACTGGCTTGACCGTTATCTAATGGGTAGCTTTTGATACCGATAGTACTGAAGTTAACCAAAAAACCATCGGGACTGGCGTTATAAGGACGTAGCGGCGAGTTATCAAAGGCGGCAGGGTCTTTAGTGATATTTTTAAAGACAGCGCTATCGATGATTATATCTCCATCGATGTAATGAATACCGGCTGACTGTACTTTATAAAGCAGTTGTGCCAGACGCTCGTGAGTCATTTTTGGGTCGCCACTGCCTTGGATAACCAAATCGCCGTGTAGACGATCACCGATGATGAGGCCAGTATGGTAGACACGTGTATGCCAGACAAAGCCCGCCCCCAAGGTATCTAAAGCAATAAAGCTAGGAACGAGTTTCATGGTACTGGCAGGCGTACGAGCGATATCGGGTTGATGACTCAGTAGTGGTGAGAATGACATCTTTATAGAAGGTGTGCCTGTGTTGCTATCAGCATTACCATTTCCATGGCTATTATGATCGTCAATGACTGTTGGTTTTGATGAATCACCCAGTAATGTTGGGATACTCTCTAGACTTTGGTAAGTGTAAGGGTCATCCGTATAAGCATGCAGTGCTTGCTCACGCTTTTTAATCGTGCGCTTTTCAATCGTAATCAATGTGCTTGGTTGCACTAAATGGTTTTTTTCATCGCGAGTATCACTCGGCGTTGTTTTCTGGCTGCTATTATTAGTATCAGACGTCGCATTAGTCGGTAGTGTTGGTTGCGAATTGCTGTTAGAAGAGTTATCTAATTGGCTGTCAATGACTTGGATGGGAGCAGGCAAGTGACTGGCATTTTTATCACCGACTGGCGTGATGATAATGCTAATATCAGCTTCCGTTAAATCAGCTCGTGATAATGCCGCTTGAATGGCTGCTGGCAATGCTGCCTGTGCATATAGTGGCGTTGCGACTAATGCCAGTACGACTAAGCGTTTACTCACCTGACTAAACGGTCGTAGATGGTGAAAAATCGGTGAAAGTTTGGCAACAAGGGCAGGAGAACGAGAGCGTTTGGAAGTAGGTCGCATGAGCATCTTTTAGTCGGTGGTAAAAGCCGACTATACTAACATGAGTTGCTGTTTTCGCGTAGGTTGAGAGGCTTGTTAAAAGCTCGATTTTGTTATCTATAAATGATATTAACGCACGTGCAAAAAGGCCATCGCTGTCATAATGGCATCGTTATAAGCATCGTGAGCGCCCAGATCAGGAATATTATAATGCGCTAATATATTGGTCAAATGCTGCGATTGGCCAGAGAGGCCTTGGGTGTGACCACTCATACGACGACTGTATAAATGGCGCACATCGATGATTTCATTGGGTAGCGTGGTGCCCATATAGCGCTTGACCAAAGGATTCAAAAATCCCGTATCTAGTTGAGTACAAAACCCAATAATAGGCCTGTTATCTATAAATGGCAGCAGCAACGCTAGCATTTCATCATAGCTCATACCATGCTCGACATCAGCGGTACGCAAGCCGTGAATGACAATGGTATCGCGGTCAGGCATCACCGGTGGTCTACAGACCAAGTGCATGCCATTGCCCGTATCGATGGTATTGCCATTGATATGAATCGCTGCGACAGACAGTACATGATGCTTTTTGGGATTGAGTCCTGTCATCTCACAGTCAATCGCTACCCACTGCTCAGCCATCGGTTGGGTAAACATCGAGGCCAACTCTGGACGCTGTAATTGCGTCTTTTGCCAAGTGCAAGACAACTGTTTTAGCCAACTCATATGCGTGCTCATTTGTTTATGCTATTTCTAATTGATAGTGCTGACGTAGCTGTGTCTTAAAGCTTTTGACCACGGACAGACACTCTTTTAGCAAGTCACGCTCAAGCGCCGTCAGCGTCGTTGGATTCACTTGGCGCGCGTGTCTGTCATCGGTAGACAGAGCAACTGATAGACGTTGTGCCATAAAGAATTCCAAAGCCTCTAACAAGTTGTCTGCACGCTCTTGGGTTAATGCTTGGTTCTTTACCAAAGCCTTTAGGCGATTCTTGGTACTGGGGACTTCTAAGATGTCATTCTCTAATGCTAAAGTGCGAATACCATGAACCAGTGGAAAAATACCGGCTTTTTTTAGGTCGATATCGTGCGAGTCTGATTTGCCTCCTAGTAGTGGAACAAATTTTTGCCACCACTGATTCACATCACCAAACTGTAGCGCGGCGCGTGCGAACTGGCGTACAAACATAGGGTCTGACTGTCGGTGCGCCACTTTTAAATGTTGACGTACCTGAGTCAATAATGACTCATCACCGCAAACATATTCACCATCGAGGATAGCGGACAAATAAATACCATGCATCGGATCGGTGTTTTTAAACCATAAACTGATTTGCGCATTAAAAGCTTTTAGCGGCTGTCGCCACATGGGGTTGGTCATCATGATATTGCCGTCGCACAAAGGATAACCTAGGGTAGCCAAATGGCTATTAAAAGTATCAGCAAACTGTGCCAAATCATCATGGGTGTAACCATCACGTATGATGAGTGCATTATCTTGGTCAGTACGCATGATTTGCTCACCGCGACCCTCTGACCCCATGACGATGAGGCAAGTGTTTGCCATGACTTCATCAGGCACGATGAGTTGCCACAGTTTGGTAAATACTTGTGCGTTGAGCGTCTGTACCATGCGACTGATGTTGCCGATTTTGACGCCATTTTGATGTTGCACACGAATGTAACGACCGATAAGCTCGACAGCCGTATTTAGGCTTGATAGATCCTTTGCCTGCTCGATTTGAATACTAATGAGTTGTGAATGATGACCAATATGAGCGAGCATATCGCTCTGTCCGAGTACGCCTGCCACATCACCATTCTGATCAATCACTGGCAATCTATGGATACGATAGCGAGTCATGGTCAATAGAGCATCACCAATTTCATCAGTAGCGTTGATGGTACGCAGGTTAAAGTTAGCATAACGCTGGCAGGTAGTCGTGGCAGGATTCTGCTGCTCACTTACCGCGCGGCAAATATCGGTATCGGTTAAAATCCCCAATAGATGCCCTGTGCCATGATGTTCATTTTCAGTATTGTCTAAAGAATTTGATGGTCGCACCAGTACGTGCTTTAGCCCTACTTGGGTCATGATGCAAGCGGCGTCATACAAGCTGTTACTGGCATCCACAATATGTACGGGCAATAAACTGACATCTATCACTGGTTGCAGCATGATTTGCTGAACTTCTTGCTGATCGTTATAGGCGTTAGGATTGGTTACTTTGTGATTGCGTCGCTGCTGTAAGGCTTTTAATCGTTCAGGAAGTTTGTCAGATAGCATTTGGCGTACTAGATGATTTTGTGCGCTGATTTTATCGACTGCGCTACCAGCGACCTGTAATAGCAAAGTGTCTTCGGCAGCTGTAAATTGATAGGTCTGTAAGGCTTCGGTATTAGGATTGCCGTTTGCCGATGACTCGGGCAGACGACGACTATCGAACCAGTCGTTATTATTGAGATGGTCAGAATGATTGCTACCTAGATAGGAGCCGACAAACTCACCGTCGAGTGAATGTTCAATTTGTCCTTTGATGACCACATACAAACATTGCAGCTCTTCTGCTAGCAGGCTTTCGCTTTTGGCAAGATAGCGGATTTGGGTGTTTTTTCTAATGCTTTGACGTTCAGCCATACTTAATACATCAAAGGGCGGCTGGGTAAAATCAAGATGGGCCATGGCATCATCCTTGATGGCATATTGGGCGTATATTCATTTTGAAAATGGTGATAAAAATGAGATAAATGGCAGCTAAACGAGGAAAGTAGTGCAGATAATGTCGAGATATTAGTAAGCTACTTGACGCAGTTTGGCAAAGATTTAGCCATTTTTAGTCCATTTAAAGTTTATTGTTCAGAGTGAGGACACGCCCTAGGTAAGAGATACTTTACTATAGCACTATTGCAGCAAAAAACCTCTAATAACCACATTTATATTGTGGCTATTAGAGGTTGGTGTTATTCTTGAAGATTAATGCGTGTAAAGCGACTGCTTATGCACTCTATGAGTTATGCACCCTATGCGCCAAGTAATTTTCGGATACGGCTTATTGCTTCACGGCTCTCATCGACACTAGCGACCAGAGCAATACGTACATAACCTTGCCCAGGGTTTTTACCATCCACCTCACGTGATAGATAGCGACCTGCTAAGGCGTGAATATTGGCTTGCTCATACAGTGCTTTGACAAACAGTTCGTCATCACCATTGAACTGCTTAGGCGCTTTTATCCAAAAGTAAAATCCAGCCTCAGGCATCCGTAACTCTAATAGGTCACCAAGCTCCGACATCCATAAAGCGAATTTTTCCTGATAGAGAGCGCGATTGTGCGTCACATGCTTTTCATCTTGCCAAGCAGCGATAGAGGCGAGCTGGTGCGGTATCGGCATGGCACAGCCTTGATAGGTGCGATATTGCAGATACGCCTGCAAAATATTGGCATCACCCGCCACAAATCCTGAGCGTAAACCAGGCAGGTTTGAGCGTTTGGATAAAGAGTGAAAGACGATACAGTTCTTAAATTTATGACGACCGAGTGTCGCGCAGGCTTGCAACAGTCCAATCGGCGCTGTATCAAAATACAGCTCGCTATAGCATTCGTCACTAGCAATGATAAAATCGTACTGATCAGATAGGCGAATGAGATACTCCCAATCATCCATCGTCATGACGGAACCTGTCGGATTGTTCGGACTACAGACAAATAAAAGCTGCGTGCGTGCCCAAACTTCTTTTGGTACTGCGCGATAATCCCCTTTAAAGTCATTATCTAGTGTGCAAGGTACAAAGTAAGGCGTTGCCTGTGCCAATATGGCCGCACCCTCATATATTTGATAAAACGGGTTGGGCATGACCACGGTAGGAGGTTGACCAGACACAGACAGCGAATGATTGCCAGTATCGATGACTTTGTGATCGACGACCGCTTGTACCAAACTAAAAATAGCCTCGCGTGTTCCCATCACTGGCAATACTTGTGTATTAGCATCGACATGATTTAAGAAAAACCGCTTCTCTAACCAGTGTGCAATGGTTTGGCGTAGTTCAAACAGGCCATTGGTCGTTGGATAACGGCTTATTTTGTCCAAATTTTCGCGTAGTACGTCCAGTACAAAAGCGGGTGGCTCATGCTTTGGTTCACCAATACCCAGTTTGATTTCACTGTAGTTATGGGCTGGGGTGCTATCGGCCAGTAGGGTAGCCATTTTTGCGAAAGGGTAAGGATGCAGATACGTTAAGTTGTGATTCATAGGTAGGGTAACTATAATAGACAATTAATAATAAAGTTATAAAGCAAATTTACATTTAAGCAGTGTAGCACTACTCTTGTTTTTTGTCTTTTTCTTCTTTTCATGCTTAGACTGCCAAGCTATTTGACCGTAAATGATGAAACAGACACAGAAGTAATGTGCTAAAAAATGCTCAGAAAATCTTATCAATTGATAACTTATAACAATACAAAAATCTCTATCAGTCTTCATGATAGATCATGGTAAGGATAATTTGATATGCCTAGTGTTGCAAAACCCGATAGTCTTGACGCTAAAGATATCAATGATGAAAACTCTAATAGTAGACTGCCGCGTACCAAATTGTACGAGCGACTCAAGCAACGCGAGCACAGCTGGTGGCAATCGCGTCAGCAACTGATTAACCGTAAAGAAAGGAAAATGTTTTGGTACGGTGAAAACAGCCTGATGATGTGGTTCTTATGGCAATTGGTCAGCTATGTCATCGTGGCAATGCTGCTGATGTTACTTAGCAAATTGCTGGGTATCATGCTGCCTTTATGGCAATATGTTGCTCTGTTTACCTTACAGACAATCATATTTTTGGTAATGTTGGCAGCCAAAGGTCAAATGGCGAATACTTTACAACGCAAAATTGACAAAGATGAGTTGCTACGTGAAGAAGCTATGAATGAGATGATTATTCTGGCAGAGGACAGTCTCTATCCAGATGTGCACGCCCATGCCCCTCTTTCCCTAAGAGAGATGTATGAATATTTTGACAAAAGCTTTCATTTAGCAAGCTTGCATTGTTTGCTAAAAATAGAGGTCGATGCTGGGCGTTTAATATTGACGCAAAAGAACCTCGAGGCAGATATTCTGCCGCCAGATCTTGCTGATGACGAGCTCAATGAGCACGCTAGCGAGATGATATACAAAAGCACTTTATAAGAAACCGCTTCGCTATTAGATATAAAAAAGCATGCCATTGATAACGCTATCGATGGCATGTTTTGCACTTCTTAAACAGGGCTTTTTTGACGTGCTTACCTCATTGCATTTGATTTAATAAAGCGGGCAGTCTTTCTGTACGCTGAGGCTCGCAATCAACGCAGACTTCAAAGTTTCAAGTCTGTCAGCAGAGAGTGGCTCATCGTTCTGATCACTGATATAAAACATATCTTCTGCACGCTCACCCAAAGTGGTAATACGAGCTGCATGAACCTCAATCTTCTCTTGCAAGAATACTTGTCCAACTCGAGCGAGCAACCCTGGCTGATCGAGCGTTTCTAAGCTCATTATGTGCTGGTCTGAGGCCTCATTAAACTCAAATTTGATAACCGTGGTCACTTCAAAGTTTCTGAGCTGACGCGGAATACGCTTGTTTGTAATCTTTAGCACTGTTGGATCTTTGAAGGCGCTAATCAACCGCTGCTTAAGCTCTTGCTGACTCTCTTCATCGATTAACAAAGTGCCAGTAGGATCAAGCAGTACATAAGAATCCAAAGCAAAATCACGCGTGGCAGTAATAATCCGTGCATCTAAAACATCTAGATTCATTTGATCGAACACTGCCATAGTGACGGCAAATAGATTCATCTGATCTTGGGTATAAACAAAGACTTGCACGGCATCTAGAGCCAGCTCTCTATGCTCACGCAGTACGACCAATGGCGGACTATCAGCGTTGGAGGCAAGACCAATCGGTGGGTGATTCAAGATAGCTTCGGTATGCCACAAAATATCCTCAGCGATCTCTCGTAAGAAGTACTCGTCGCCTAAGTCATCCCATAGTCTCAGTACTTCTTCGCGATTCATGTGCTGATTATTCACATTGGCCAGCATATCTAAGGCCTGCGTGCGTGTCGCACTAATCATATCTTGGCGATTGGTTGGAGCATCAATATCAGCGCGCAAAATACGACGAGTTTGTGAGTATAGCTGTTTCATGAGTGTGGCGCGCCAGCTATTCCACAACTGTGGATTGGTGGCGTTCATATCTGCCACGGTGAGCACATATAGATGGTTGAGATGGGTGACATTACCAACGAGATCTGAGAATAACGTGACAACCTCAGGATCTGAGATATCTTTTTTCTGAGCGGTCATCGACATCAATAGATGATAACGGGTCAGCCAGCCGACCAAGTTGGCATCTGCCAAACTCATGCCATGCGCTAAGCAAAACTCAATCGATTCGGTTTGACCAAGCTCACTGTGATTTCCGCCGCGACCTTTGGCGATATCATGGAACATCGCTGCCAGTACTAATATCTCTTTGCGTTCGATACGCTGAAAGATAGAGCTGACCAGTGGGAAGTCTTCATAAAAACGCGAATCAGTGAAACGGTGCAAAATCCGAATCAAAAACAACGTATGCGCATCAACCGTATAACGATGGAATAAATCGTATTGCATAAGACCAGTCACTTGGGCAAAAGCAGGGATATAATTCCCTAATACGCCATAGCGGTTCATGGTACGTAGACGGTGAAACAGATAATTCTGTTCTTTTAAATTGGCTAAGAATAAGGCTTGGTGAACAGGATTATCACGATAAACCTGATCGATACCACGTGCGGCGATTTTTAATGCGCGCAGGGTATGTGTACGGACGTTTTTAATATTGTGTTGACCCATCAATAAAAACATCTCCAGAATGGCTTCTGGATGCTGGGCAAATACCCGATGATGCGCCATAGAGATTTGATCGCCAACTTGATTAAAGCGCGCATTGATCGGATGTTTTTTAGGGCGCTCGTCATCTGATAGTTTTGGCTCTATAATCGTTTCGTAATAATGATTGGTGAGCATTTCAGACAGAGTCGATATCTGCATGGCACAGCGATAATAATCCCGCATAAAGCGTTCAACAGCGGCATTAGGCTCGTCGTCTGGCTGAGTCTCATAGCCCATTAGCTGGGCAATCTCACGCTGATAATCAAACAGTAGCTTATTTTCGTTTCGACCTGTCAATACATGCAGGTAATGACGTATTTGCCACAAATAACCTTCTGCAAAACTCAGCTCATCAAATTCTTTTTCAGTCAAAAAGTTCTGCTGTACCAAGTCATATAGCTTGCCCACTCGGAAGTAACGCTTGGTCACCCAACCGATAATATGAATATCGCGCAAGCCGCCAGGAGCAGTCTTGATATTTGGCTCAAGGTTATATTCGGTAGCATTGTGCTGTAGATGGCGCGCTCTAGCTTCTTCGATTTTTACCTCAAAGAAACTACGCGGTGACCACTGTTCATTGACAATTTTAACGGGCATCTCTTGCAGTGCTTCATTGCCAATCAATAGCCGAGCTTCGAGCTGTGCGCTAGCTATCGTGTGATCAAGAGCAGCTTCGAGCGCATCATTGACGGTACGTACTGAAAGCGCCGGCTCCAGTCCGATATCCCACAACAATGCAACCAAGCGATCAATTTTTCCACTGGTCTCAGCGTCAATCTCATCAGGGGACAGTAGTAAAATATCGATATCTGAATAGAGCGACAGCTCGCCGCGACCGTAACCACCCGTGGCAAAGAATGCCAAGTCGGTCTTATCCAGCTCAAACCACTTAAACAAAGCAATCAGTAACTCATCTATCGCACAGGCACGAACGGTCACCAACTGACGAATATTAACACCACGTTCAAGTGCGCGACTGATGTCTTCATTGATTTGAGTCAACCACTTAGGAATACCCAGCAGTGGTTTTTCGGCGTTATCGCTATCTGATAGTGATGTGTTGGTCGCTATGTCAGCTGACAGCAACGGTAATGGCATTAGGTCAATAGAGGTGATATCACAATTAAACATGAGTGTTATCCAATTAAGAGTTTAGAGATAGCTCGTTAAGATGAAAGCCTATGACAACTATGGTGCTATAGTCAATCCACTATAAATTCGATACGGTGTCAGTCTTGCTTAGTTTACTAGCTGTAGTACTTTCACTCGGCTTCCCTTCAAATTATATTGAACCGACTATATATAGCGTATTACAAAGATCAAGATGTACTAAAATGATATCGGTACGAAAAGTATAAAGATAAAAGACCAATAAGCGCAATACTCAATTCACCTTGATTATAGTCCAAAAAAAAGACCGCCTAGGCGATCTTTTATTATATTACTGAGTCAAAAAGCTTAAATCTTCTTCAGGGCGGGTGGTAAACACCTCACAACCATTATCTGTCACGACCATCGTGTGCTCCCATTGAGCAGACAGCTTACGGTCTTTGGTAATCGCCGTCCATTCATCCGGCAAGATTTTGGTCTGCCACTTGCCTTCATTAATCATTGGCTCGATGGTGAACGTCATACCTGTTTTTAGCTCAAAGCCTGTGCCTTTTTTGCCATAGTGCATGACTTGTGGCTCATGATGGAATTCGTTACTAATACCGTGTCCACAGAACTCACGTACGATACTGAAACGCTCAGGCTCGACCACTTCTTGAATCGCAGCACCTACATCGCCTAGACGTGCGCCATTTTTGACAACACTCATGCCTGCATAAAGTGCATCTTGTGCCACTTTACAGATACGCTTGGCCATAATAGAGCCATTGCCGACAATCCACATTTTTGACGTATCGCCGTAATAGCCATCTTTGATGACGGTCACATCAATGTTGATGATATCGCCATCTTTTAGTAATTTGTTTTCGCTCGGAATACCGTGACAAACCACATGGTTGACCGAGGTGCAGATTGATTTTGGAAAGCCATTATAGTTGAGTGGTGCAGGGATAGCGTCTTGTACATTAACGATATAGTCATGAGCAAGACGGTTCAATGCTTCGGTGCTGACACCGACTTTGACGTGTTCGTCTAACATAACCAACAAATCGCTAGCTAGTTTACCGGCGACACGCATTTTTTCTATGGCTTCTGGAGATTGGATCAAGGATTTTTTAGTCATCATAATCGTACTTATAGTTATGGAATTAATAGGGGGGATTATAGCATAAATGCAGGCGCGACTGTTTTGAGAGAGTGGTGAGCAAGTCTGGCGCTATATTATCCGTACACTGCTATTAATAGTCCTGTTCTCAAAAATTTCAAGATTTTTGTACTGATGAGTATTGTGTTCGGATTATCTAATAGCTACCTACATATCAGGTGCTATCAGCATGATTCATAAGCGAGTGTAGATGTATATTAAATACTTCAAACGAGGTTAACGCAGTAATATTTCTATAGTGGAACGACTATACTGAAGCTATGATGACAGTCAGGCATTAATTATGCACAATAGAATGCGCTATGCAGATTGACAAGTTTGATAATTATTAATAATAAAAATCATTGATGGAAAATGCGAGACATCACGTTTACTCGCAATTAAAATTTTGAATTTAATCGATATAGGAGTTTATATGAAGAACACTACTAAAATAATGATGGCCGCAACGCTGGCTATAGGTACGCTTGCTGCTGGTTGCCAAACCACAAATATTACGGCACCTGTCACTCAACCAGTAACTTCTGCTGCTTTACAAGCCTATAACTGGCAGTTGGTCGATGCTAAGCTCACTAACGGTGATAAAGTTAGCGAACTGTTCTTTGATCCTGCCAAACCGTTAACGCTAAACTTTATGAATAACAATGGCAGCGATTACGTGGCATTTATGAACACCTGCAACAGTATGAGTGCGGGCTATAGCGTTATTAATGGTGATGTACAAATTAAAAATGGCATTAGTACCATGATGGCCTGTCCAGAACCACAAGCAAGCTTCGATAAAGCGACTTTGGCAACGGTAGAAGGTAAGTATAGCCTCAATAAAAATGTCAATAATGTCCCTATTTTGACTATCAAGAATGACAGTCAAGTCGCACATTTCAAAGCTATTGCTAAATAAAGCTTATTCTACTTAATCCAATCTTTAAGTAATTGAGTCTCTCTGCCAGCTGTGTTGCAGTGTAAGATATCAAAGCAAAGTAGTACTTTGATCAAGCCTCACTTTATAGTGGGGCTTTTTTTGTTCAAAACTAAAGTCCAATTTACGTTACACTAGTGTAACAAGTTGTATTTGACCAACACTGCATCTAGCCCACACTGCGTCTAACCAACACTTTGCGACGTACTTTTCATAGCGTACCTATTGGACTTTACCTCATGCTAAAAACCTCTTTGTTAAAACCAACGATCAGCGTACGTATGATAAGTAGCACGGTCGCTATAGCAGCTCTCAGCGCTTTAGCTGGCTGTCAGACGCTACCTAGCAAACCAGCCAATACGTCTACCAGTACCGTCGAGAATAATCCACTAACTGCACGTATGCCTGTGATGGACCGTCAAGGGCGCATAGCCTATGTGGATGAGCAGGGTACAGGTGCCGCAAAAATATCGACACTGTATAGCATCCTTCCTGATGGTAGCGATCGTCAGTTGATTGATCAGATAAATGGTTATATCTATTCGCCTGCATGGTCTGCAGATGGTCAACGGCTTGCTTATAGTAAACAAGCACCACGTCAAAACCCCAAAATTTATATCTATGACCGAAAAAGTAACACCCAAAGTCTGATCGTAAATGCTGAAGGCAGTAACATGTCAGCGTCGTTCTCACCTGATGGTCAAGAACTCCTCTATAGCTCAACCGTTGGCGGCAACGCAGATATTTATGAAATGCGTCTAAACGATGGTAATACCAAACAGTTGACTACATTATCAAGCACTGAGGTACAGCCAAGCTATGCGTCTGATGGCAAAAGCTTTGTCTATACCAGTGATAAAGTCCGTGCTGGACGCCCAAGTATCTATCGCTATGACTTTGCCACTGGCAATGCGATACCTATGCCAACTAGTGGTTATGTCGCGAGTCCTCAACTCAGTGCAGATGGTCAGCAGTTAGCGTATCTCAACGGTCGCAAGGCTGCGGTTATGACATTGGCTACCCGCCAAACCATCGATCTCGCAGAAACAGGACTCGATGAGCCTGCACGGTTATCACCGTCTGGACAGTATGCAGTTTATCCAATGCGTAGCTCGCAAGTGAGCAGCCAAGGCACTAGAGATATGGGCAGCCTCGTCATCCGCTCGTTATCTGGCAACACAAGCTACAGTATTAGTAGTGACGCTGGCGGGATGGTGCGTTCACCGATTTGGGGACGCTAATGGCGAAATCTATGTATTATAGGGTGAGATGTCTATATAATTAATAAAGAAACATAAGTTGATTCTATGACTTAAGTTTTCATGAACGTCACATAAATTTTATAAACGGATCATTCGGATTCTGCGTATCAAAATACTATATATATACATACTGTATATAGAGATACTGGATTAGGTGAGCAAAAGGAGAAAGTACGTAATGCAAGAGTCGTTTTTGATATTTATCACCAAAATCAGCTTGTACCCGACGATAGTCTTTACAGGATTGGTGATGTTTGTGACCTTGTATTGGATGGTTTCTCTACTTGGTATGGCAGATATGGATACGGTAGATATTGGCGATGCAAGTGGCGAGGGTAGCAATTTGACCTCATCAGGATTTGTGTCGGGTCTGCTGCTCAAGTTCGGTCTGTATGGCGTGCCGCTTATCGTTATCCTTAGCTTAATCAGTTTAATTGGTTGGTTGTTAAGTTACTTCTATACCAGTTTTTTACATCAAAATTTTGACTCTGGTCTTTTATATTACCTATTCGGCACCGGAGCGCTAATCTTTGTATTGGTCATCTCCATGTGGCTGACAGGTATCATTATTTCTCCCATCCGCAACAAAATAGCCAAAATACCTAGACGCAATGCTGCTAGCAATATCGGCAAAATCGCGGTTGTGCGTACCCTTGGTGTCACGGACAAACACGGCGAAGTAGAATTGAATGATGGCGGTGCAGGATTGATACTCAAAATTCGCTCAGACATCAATGATGGCTCGCTGAAACAAGGCGATCGAGTGATGTTGGTGGAGTATTTAGAGGCAGCCAATACCTACCGCGTCGCCCCTGTAAAAGACAAGTAACTCTCATCAATGATTTGACCATTATGGCTCTTTATCATTATTTTCAGCACATCATTATCGCTTTTAGCACATAACAAACTCACAGAATAAACAGGGTTTTAGTTAGGGATACCAAAAGAATCTCTGGTTTAGGCATAATATTTTTTAGCAATGATTTAAACGGTTTTAAATTTGGTTATAGTCGATTCAGAATAATGCAGATATAAGAATGGTGCGTGATAGGGCTATAAAGCGCACGTGCTATAAAAGGTGCTATAAACAGTAAATTTAACAGGCCTGATAGCTTATCTGATTTATATAGAATTGATTATGGAATGTTTTAATTAAAGGAATGGATATGGACACACTCATTATCGTCGGCGTGGTTGTAGTGCTGGCGTTTGTTTTTATGATGGTCGCACTACTGATGCTCAAGGCTTTTTATTTTAAGGTCGAGCAGGGCAAAGCACTCATTATTAACGGTGTGAGTAAAATTGCCGTACGTTTTGATGGTGGTTTTGTTTGGCCAGTCATCAACAAAAAAGAGTTGATGAGAATCTCGCTTATCACATTAGAAGTGGACAGACGCGGTAAAGAAGGTTTGATTTGCGCAGACAACATGCGTGCTGATATCACCGTGGCATTTTATTTACGCGTCAATGAAACCGAAGAGGATGTGCTAAAAGTTGCCAAATCGGTTGGGGTAGAGCGTGCGTCAGATAAAGTCGCTGTCAACGAGCTGTTTAATGCTAAGTTCTCAGAAGCCTTAAAAACAGTTGGTAAGCAGATTGATTTCGTCAAACTGTTTGAAAACCGCAGCGAATTTCGCGACAGTATCGTCCAAGAAATTGGTAACGATCTGAATGGCTATGTCTTGGAAGATGTGGCGATTGATTATTTAGAGCAAACGCCAAAAGCGTCATTAGATTCAAGTAATATCTTAGATGCTGAAGGTATCAAAAAGATTACTCAATTAACGGCCTTTCAGAACGTCATCACCAATGAGCTTGAGCGTGATGAAGAGCTGGCTGTTAAGAAAAAGAATGTCGAAACCAGAGAGGCGATGCTAGAGCTAGAGCGTCAGCAAGCCGATGCCGAAGCCAAACAGCAACGTGAAATATCTTCTGTAATTGCACGCGAAACCGCTGAAACTCGCAAGATTGAAGAAGAAGAGCGTAAAAAGTCTGAAACGGCTGTTATCTCAGTTGAGCAGGATTTGGCCATTCAGCGTGAGAATCAGCAGCGTGAAATCGAAGTGGCAGGTCAAAATCGTCTGCGTGCAGTCGTCATCGAAGAAGAAAAAGTGACGCGTGCCCGTGATTTAGAAATTGTCTCTCGTGAGCGTGAAGTTGACTTACAACGTATCGAAGCTGAACGCGCGATTGAGCTTGAGAAAAAAGAAATCGCCAATGTCATTCGTGAACGTATCGCGGTAGATAAAACGGTCGCGCAAGAAGAAGAGCGTATCAAAGAAGTCCGCGAAATTAGCGAAGCGGAGCGTTCTAAGCAAACACGCGTCCTAGCAGCAGAAGCCGATGCGGAAGAAATCAAAGTACGTCAGGTGAAAAAAGCCGAAGCCGAAGAGCTATCTGCCAAGCATAAAGCCGTCGAAATCACCACATTGGCTGCCGCTAATCTTGAAGCATCTGCCAAAGATTCAGAAGCCAAAATTAAAATGGCCGAAGGTACCAAAGCCGAAGAGTCAGCACATGGCTTCGCTGAAGCGGCTATTCAAGAAGTCAAAGCGGCTTCTTTGGAAAAAGAAGGCATTGCGAAAGCCAATGTTATTAAAGCAACTGGACAAGCTGAAGCGCAATCAGATCGTGAAAAAGGCATGGCAGATGCTGAGGTTATCGCCGCTCGTGGCGAATCCAAGGCAAAAGCTGAACGTGATATCGGTATGGTCGATGCAGAAATTATCGCCGCTCGCGGTGAATCTACCGCCAGAGCTGAGCGTGAAAAAGGTATGGCAGAGGCTCAAGTCATCGCGGCTCGCGGTGAGTCAAATGCCAAAGCAGAACGCGAAGTTGGATTGGCAAAAGCCGAAGTTACTCGCGCACATTTCCAAGCCGAAGCAGATGGTCTGGTCGAGAAATTCAATGCCATGGGTAGCATGAGCAAAGAAGCACGTGAGCACGAAGAGTTCCGCATGAGCCTTGAGACAGCCTTGCAAGAAGCATTGGCATCGATTGACGCTGGTAAAGAGATTGCGAAAGAAAATGCTGAAGTATTGGCAGTTGCGTTACAGAAAGCCAAAATCGATATTGTTGGCGGCGAAGCGCATTTCTTTGATAACTTTGCCAAGTCACTGTCGATCGGTAAAGCCATCGATGGCCTAGCGGGTAAGTCAGACACATTGAGCGGTATCATCAACGGTGTGATGGCCAGTCAAGCCATGAAATCAAACCAGCAAAATGATGATAAAACGACTTATTAATAGGGTCTAAATGCCTAGCCTTAATGAGCAAATATTAGGGCGTGTCCTCTATTCAAACGAGTGTCCTCTAAATGGGCTAAAAACATCTAAATTTTGCCAAACATCGTCAAATAGTTGGTCAATATCTCGATATTATCTGCACTATTTTCCTTGTTTGACGGCAATTTATCTCATTTTTATCACCATTTTTAAAATGAGGACACGCCCTAGTAAGCAAGTTTTTATCTAACAGTATGAATAAGTAATATTCTCTGAAATACAAAATCTGTCGTGTAGGCGGCAGATTTTTTTGGCTAACTCATGGTGATTCAGAATGACGAATCATGATGAGTTGGCTAATCTAAAAAAATAGCAGTGACCACTCGTTTTTTTAGATTAGCCAAGTGCTTCTTTACTTTCAATGATTCTTTATTGCCCAAAATTCTCTTATAGTGGATTCAGTTTAAAAGAGATACAAGGCAACCGAGTGCAGATGTAACTGTGATACTTCAAGCGAGGTTAACGCTGTAGCTCTTTTATAAAGGATTGACTATATTACGTAAAAACAGAAACGGACGAGCAACGATGGCGGACACGCAAAACTCAACAAATTCAGACAGCAACGATAACGCTAATCAAGCCAACCAAACCGATCAGGCAGTTGCTTCAGGCAATGCTTATGAGCTCATCAAAAAACGTCTGACGGAACAAGGCGGTCGTTTAGAGACGCAGACGCAGACGCTAAATAATGCGCGTCTCGAAGAGTTTGGCAGCACTCAAATGCAAGTCATCGCCCGTACCCGTATTCGTACTGAATACAACTGTGTGGCACAAGATATGGTGCAGGTCGGCGATTATTTGCTGTTTGGCTACAACGTTTTTATGGGGCTCAAACGCGCGAGCAATATCAAGGACGTATTGTCGTTATATCGCCTGAACGAGCCAGCTGGTAATGAAGAAGAGTATCAGCTCGAAGAGGTTGACTTAAAAGGGACGTTTTTGGCTCAAGACGCTTTTGTCCAAGACTTCAATGAGCTGTATCGATATTACAAGCAAACGCGGCTGATTCAAATAACGGTGAAAGACAGCAAGTTGCTGTTAGCGTTTCAGATTGGCGAACGCATCACTGATATTCGAGTATTCCGTTTCGCGTTAGATTTTAGCCAAGGTACGCCAGAGTCTGCACAAGTTGCTTATGTGGACAATCGAGGCGAGCGTGATATTGAACTGCCGCCTGCTTATGATTTTGACTGGATTGAGACCACACGCGATCAAATGGTGAATGGCAAATATCCCCATATGAATATCTTAGACACGATATTTGTAGAAACGGTCGGTGGTGATTTGACCATAAAAATTGAGGACAATACGCAGTCAGGGCAAGGTATTTATAGTGAACCGGTCAATGACCGTACCCAGTCGCTGACGGATGCTGAGATTGCTTATGCCAAAGTCGGCAGTCTAATACTGCTCAAAATATTGCCCTATCGTGAAGAAGACTACCGTTATTTCGTTTATAACACCTTGACCGAAGCGGTGCTGCGTTTGGATGCGATTGGACAGTCGTGTGTTCAGCTACCAGAAGACCACGGCATCATGTTTCCGGGTGGTTATTATCTACAGACAGGTGAATATAAGCTGTTCGAGGCCAATAACGTTGGCGCTACTGACTTACGGTTTAAGCGTAAAATTGTATCGCCGAATGGGGAAGATGTTTTATTCTTATTTTACGACCGAGACTTGGGCGTCACGGGGCTGTTTCCGTATAATTTGATTAAAAAGCAATTGGCAAATCCTATCTATTGTAACGGTATGGCTTTGGCTGAGAATGGCCGTTTGGTGCTGTTTAGTGACCAAAGCGAGCCATCTCGTATTCACCCCATGCAAATATGGCACACGCCTTATGCTTCACACGAGTATGTGAGTGAACTGCCAGAGAGCACGAGCTTCTATGGCAAAATCGGTAATAAAGAGCTGGTGCGTGGTATCTCAGACCTGTATAGCATTACTCGCCTGATTGATAATCAAAGCGTGTCACAGAAGCTCTATGAAGAGCTTACCAATAATACCAGCCGACTCTTTGACAGCTATTACTGGTTGTCTGAGCCTGAGCTAAGCGAAGTCGCCAGTAGCATTAAAGAAGTGACGGCAACGGCTGAGCTGGTGATTGATGAGTTCGCCAAAGTACAAAGTATCCAAAAGCAAACCCAAACTGCGTTAGCCGATGCCGATACGCAGCAAAGTGAGATTTTGCGGCAGATACGGGTCACTAGTTTTGAGTCGGCCAGTGATTATGTCGATCAGTTGTCAGCATTAAGACGCCAAAAAGGCCGCTTGGTCAGCTTGGAAGATTTGCGTTATCTAGATGCCGATAAGCTACAAGCATTACAGACGCAGCTAGAAGAGACAGAAAGCGAGCTTGCCGAAAAAACGGTGCTGTTTTTAAGTGGTGAAGAGGCACTATCAAGCTACGAAGGCATATTGGTCGATGTCAGTGAGCGCTTAAACACCGCAGAAACCAATGCTGAGCTAAAACCTGTACTGGAAAAAATTGATGAGACCGCGCAAGGGTTAGATTTATTAACCGAGTTGCTAGGAACATTAGATGTGGCCGATGCCACCGTGCGTACGCAAATCATCGATGACATATCGACCATTTATGCCAGCCTGAACCAGAGCAAAGCCAAGCTCAATCATAAACGCAAAAATCTAGGCTCAGCGGAGGCCGTCGCGCAATTTGGTGCGCAGTTTAAGCTGTTTGGTCAATCCATTGCCAATGCCTTATCCATTGCCAATACCCCTGAGAAATCAGATGAGCAAATGGCAAAGTTATTGGTACAGCTAGAAGAGTTAGAGAGCCAATTCGCTGATCCAGAGACCAATAGTGGCGATCAGTTTTTAGCCGATATCATCAGTAAGCGTGAAGAAATTTACGAGACCTTTGAAAACCATAAGCAGCAATTGCTCGATGCTCGCAACCGTAAAGCACAAAACTTAGGTGATGGTGCGCTGCGGATGCTTGAGAGTATTAAAAAACGCACGCAAAGCACAGGTGTCACGGGATTTACAGAAGAGGAATCGCTCAATACCTACTTTGCTGCTGATGGTCTGGTGCAAAAAGTCCGTAACATCGCAAAAGAGCTGCAAGCGATGGGCTTTAGCGTCAAAGCAGATGACATCGACGCCCGTCTAAAAGCCATTCAAATCGAGAGCTACAAGAGTCTAAAAGACAAGTCGGACTTGTTTGAAGATGGTGGTCAAATCATCAAACTGGGTAAGCATCGTTTTTCAGTCAATACTCAGCCGCTTGATTTGACCTTGTTGAGTCGTCAGCAGTCAGATGGCAAGCGTGTGCTGAATTTGCATCTAACAGGTACAGATTATTATGAAGTGCTTAATAATGCTGAGCTGAACGCCTTGCGCCCGTATTGGGATATGAATATTGCCTCCGAGTCTGACAAGGTATACCGCGCCGAGTACTTGGCCTATAGCATTATCGAAAGTGCCAAGAGCAGTCAAGATGGCCTAACCGAAGAACGTCTATATCAAGCATACGATGCAACTGTTATTACTCTAGACATTAATGGCGACATTGATAACGACAGTCCATTGTCCAAGTTGGTCAAAGCTTATGCCACCCCTCGCTATCAGCTTGGCTATGACAAAGGCATTCATGACCATGATGCCACGCTATTACTGATGCAAATCCTGCCAACATTGCGTGAAGCAGGGCTACTGATTTATACCCCGCAAGTACGTGCCTTGGCACAGTTGTTTTATTGGCAGCTGAATATCGTACAAGCGCTTGGTTTAGACAGTTTACGTCAATTTGGTTATGACGCTTGGCTAAATGAATCAGTGCTGACACGTGCAAATAACTGGACGGATAGAGCCGCTACCGCTGAGCAATTGCGCCGTGCATTGGGCAGCGACACTGCGAAGTCTCTATTGGTCGAGGACATGAGCCAAGTGATGCGTCATTTTGTTATGGCTCATAATGATGACAGTCTTAGCGCTGATAAAGATGGTAGCGTTGATAAAGGCGCTAACATCTTCAAATCAAGCTACGTTCAGCTTGCTTGTGAATATTTGGTGAGCGTCATGGGGCAGTCGGCTGAATCGAATGCAGGCGCACATAACACAATAAACTGGCAAACCAGCCAACAAGCACAGCAGTTGTGTGAGCAGCTAAGCCAAACGCTAAATAGTACCTCAGGCAGCACGCAAAATACGGCCAGTTTTGACCAACTACAGTCTTCTATCAGTAAGCTTGGCTTCCAACCCAAATCAGCCTATGAGCTACTAGCCACATGGTTCCATGCACTACTTGATAAGACTTATGGTGGGACAGAATCGGTTAACGTAGCGACTGATGGCACGGATGAGGCAGGCGAGGCACTCAGTGAAGAGCAGCTTGCCGAGACTGAAACACAAAATGCGCTACGCAAGCAGCACTTAGAAAGTGGCCGTCATTATGTACCCGAAGCCATTGCTGTCTTACTTACTCAATTAAATGATGCTCAGCGTGAAGCTTTGGTGCAACGACTGATTGATTCAGGTGCTACTTTTAATAAAGGGGCTTTTAATAAAGGGCTAAGTGCTAAAGGATTGGGCAATCAAGGTTTAAACAGTACAGGCGCAAGTGGCACACCATCGGCCTTGTCATTTTCTTCAATCATCTCGTCGCCAGTTTCATCGACTACATCATTGACCAGTATTAATAATCCGCTCAATCAAGTGCAAAGCTTTGACCGTAGCACGGGTAAGGTATCGCTTGAGATACAAGTCAATAATTTGCTAGGTGAGCATATACGTATTCATCAGCAGACGTTAACCTTTGCCGTCGATGATTTCTTAAATCGTTTGCATCATCATGATACTCAAGTTATCCCTGCCTATAGACGTTATTTGGCCATGCGCTCAGAGATATTGCATGACTCAAAAGAGACGTTGCGACTGGACGAGTTTATGCCGCGTCCATTGTCTTCATTTGTGCGTAACCGTCTGATTAACGAGAGCTATCTGCCACTTATCGGTGACAATCTTGCCAAACAGATGGGCACGGTCGGCGAGGATAAGCGTACCGATTTGATGGGTATCCTCATGATGATATCGCCACCAGGTTATGGTAAAACCACCTTGATGGAATACGTGGCAAATCGTCTTGGCCTTATCTTTATGAAGATTAACTGTCCGTCACTCGGTCATGACGTCACCTCATTAGATCCCGAAAAAGCGCCCAATGCCACTGCGCGAGAAGAGTTGAATAAAATCAATTTGGCCTTTGAGATGGGCAACAACGTCATGCTGTATCTTGATGATATTCAGCATACGCATGCGGAATTTTTACAGAAGTTTATCTCATTGGGCGATGGCACACGCCGTATCGATGGTGTCTGGCAAGGCAAGACTAAGACCTATGACATGCGTGGCAAAAAGTTCTGCGTGGTCATGGCAGGTAACCCATATACCGAAAGTGGTGAAGCTTTTAAAGTCCCTGACATGCTCGCCAACCGTGCCGATATCTATAACTTAGGCGATATCATGAGCGGCATGGAAGAGGTGTTTGCACTCAGTTATATCGAAAACTCGCTGACCTCTAATACCGTCCTCGCACCAATGGCCAACCGTGACTTAAGCGATGTCCATCGTTTGATTAAAATGGCGAAAACGGACAATGCGAATCTTGCTCAAGCAGAAAGCAGCGATCTGACGTATCCGTATAGCACTTCAGAAGTTAATGAGATTATCGCCATCTTGCGTCATATGTTTAGGGTGCAAGAAGTCATTCTAGATGTCAACCAAGCCTATATTGCCTCCGCTTCGCAAGATGATAAGTATCGTGTTGAGCCGATATTTAAGCTGCAAGGCAGTTATCGTAATATGAATAAGATGACCGAAAAGCTATCGGCGGTCATGAATGAAAGCGAGCTGAACCAGCTGATAGACGATCATTATCTGGGCGAGTCGCAGCTATTGACCCAAGGCGCAGAGAGCAACTTGCTCAAGCTTGGTGAGATGCGTGGTGTCTTGACCGAAGCAGAAACAGAGCGTTGGGCGCAAATCAAAGCCGACTTCCTACGTAACAAAGCCATGGGCGGTGAAGATGGCGATACGGGCGCGCGTATCGTCGCCCAGTTGGTCGACTTGGCCAGTGGTTTCAATGCCATCAGTAGCCAGTTTGAGACATACTTAACGAAAAACGACCCAGAGCAAATCGCACGCTTACGAGAAGCAGGACAACAAGCGCAACTCGATGCCCAGTTAAACGCCCAATTAGAAGCACAGAAAATCCTCGCCGATAGCGTCATTAACAATGCCAAAGTCGTCAGCGACAGTATCGATAATGGCTTTGAAAAAAGCGTGAGCCAATTGCTGCAAATATATAAGCACGATCACAATGCTGGAAAGGCAGAAGGCGAGTATCTCAAGCAAAACCAAGACGTGCAAAAAGCACTGATGGTGCAGCTGGTCGATGCCGTTGAACAACTGGCGCAAAAAATGGCGGATAGCTTGGTTAGCAATAATGATAATCAAACAGCCGATAGCGATATCCCTGATATTCATCAGCAAACGGCACTGATGGCAACTGCCCTCAAGCAAGCGCTAGAGCCACTGACAATGCGGATGGATGAGAAGCTAGCGATTGATAGCAGTACCGATCAATCTGGCAAGCTAATCGTTAATAGTCTCAATCGCCTAAATAAAATATTTGACGATTATGATTAATCACTACGGATTAATAGCTGACGATTAACAACTAATGATTGATTATTAACGCTTATGAGCAATGCTGATGACTTGCACTTATGAACAGCACTTATGAATAGCACCTATAAATAGGGCTTATGATTAAGAGACAGTGGTAATATAGTCGGCAACAGCTACTTTGGATACAATGACAGCGAGTAAAGTTGCTATAAACAGCAAGTTAAGCAAGACTGACACCGTATCCGAAGGTAGTGAATCGACTATATCAAACCAATGAGAAAATTATGGCGCACAAAAAGAAGAACGTCCGCAAAAAACTTTGCCCTGTCTGCGAGCGCGAGTTTAGCTGGACTAAAAAGTTGGATAAAAACTGGGAGAGCATGGTCTATTGCTCTGACCAATGTCGACGCGTTAAAAAGTATGAAGGGTTGGATCATCAAAAAGAAGATAAGTAGTCGTTAATAATGAAATAGGGCTATATAGGAACAAAGGAGCAGACGATGGCACATAAAAAAGTAAATTTACCGCAAAAAACCTGCCCCGTCTGCCAACGCCCATTTACGTGGCGCAAGAAGTGGGAGAAAGATTGGGAGCAGGTGATTTATTGTTCTGAGCGGTGTCGGCGAGGGAAAGATAAAGACAAAGTCAATTGACTCAACGTCCTAAAGCCAGACAAAAGACAAGAAATAACTGCCAGTTTTTGATCAAAACGTCTTAGTCTATTCAGATGATTATCGAGTGAGTTGAAGACACAGCCTAGCATAATCAATCTTATTTTATAAATTTGACATAGTGAATTAAATTTATTTCATTATCCTTCCTTTAAAAGCAACCTCACACTGAATGTTTTAATCAACAAAGTTTTATAAAATCCTCGAAGTCACCAAGCTTATAATCTATAATGATTTTTTTAAATTTTCCGTTTTTTATTAAAATTGCAAAAATGCATTTAATTTAACTCATTTAAAATAAACATTAACCGAAATTTTATAAGGCTCTAAGGATAGGATGAAACAAATACAATTTAAAGGTGACGGAACAGAGTATTTCAAAATATGGATTGTTAACGTTTTATTGTGCATTGTCACCATAGGGATTTATTACCCATGGGCAAAAGTACGTACGCGTCGATATTTTTATGCGAACACTGAATATGCAAATCGATACTTCGATTACCATGCAACAGGAAAGCAATTATTTCTGGGCTATTTAATCGGTGTGTTTATATTATTTGCTTTACAGGTTGTAGGCTCTATCCTGCCTACTATTGGCCTCATTTTACCCGTTGTTTTATTTGCTTTTATCCCTTGGATTATCATGCGCAGCCTAAAGTTTAACATGCGCATGACCAGCTTTAGCAACGTGCGTTTCAGTTTCAAGGGTAATCTAAAACCCGCCTATATTATTTATATGCTTATACCCATATTGGGTTATTTAGCAATTGCATTGCCTGTCTTTGTTAGCCTATTTCCAATGTCAAAACTAGATGAAGGTTTTAACGTAATCTTTGCCTTCATGCTATTTTTAGTAGGTCTAATCGCAGCGATAGCGATAGGTATTTTTGTCATAGGACTCTTTACTAAAAAAGCAGCTGAATATCAGATTGGTCAGACAAAATTTGGTCAAGGTGATTTTTTCATCAACATCAATACTTCAAAATTTATAAAAATTCAACTTAAGAAAATACTCATCATTATTGGCTGTTTGATTATCCTCTCAATACTCTCAGGCTTAGTATTCGCAGCTACTATGTCAGGTGGATTTAATCTTGGCAGTATTTCCAATGACATTGAAAGCGCAGAGGCAAGTCCATTATTTGTTGTTGGTTTTTTGGTCGTATATTTTGGCTTTATTGCTACGTTCTTGTTCGCTACTGCCTATTCATTTAGCCGTCAACGCCAGTATATATTCGAAAATACCACGTTAGATAAAGCCATTACTTTTAGGTCAACCGTTGGTGCTAAACGCTATTTTTATATCTTAGTGACAAATATGCTCTTGGTTCTATTTACTGCTGGCTTAGCATTACCTTGGGCAAAAGTCCGTGTGGCTCGTTATATCGCTGATAACTCTTGGATAGAAGCCTCAGATATAGATATCAATAGTTATTTGACCCAAAAAGAGAAAGAGCAGTCTGCTATCGGTGAAGAGATTGGCGATGTTTTAGATATCGATATAGATATTGCAATCTAAGCCAGACTCTAGTGGATACAGTGAGAAACTTAATGGTAAATTTAATATCAGGCAAATGGTATCCCAAAGACAGCTCGGTTCAATATACCGCGCAACTCATGCTCGCTGAGACGAGATATGAGGTAAATATTGTATCTGATGAGACCAGTGATAGCTTGGATAGTAGCCAGAATATTGATGGTCAGTGGTCGCAAGTTGCGATCAGTGATCGACTAGGAAGTACTGAGCGTAAACTTACACTCGCTGATGGATCACTATTTACGACTCACGATAATGATGCTATTGATAACTTCATAAATAGCAGTCAAGGTAGTAGTACAGGTTCAAAATGGAGTTTACGCTTACATCGCCATGAAACAAAAATGACTAGCGTATTAACGATGTTGGTCTTAACGATTGTTTTTGTATTTAGTTTTATTAAATGGGGCATTCCTTGGACGAGTCAAACGGTCGCACATGCCTTGCCACAAGCAACAGGCGACTTTATTGGTAAACAGTCATTAAAGTTTGCAGATGGTTATTTTTTACAGCCCACTAAAATAAGTGACACTGAACAGCAGGATATTCAATCACGATTTGAAACACGCCTTAAACGCTTTGGTGGTGACGATAGAATTCATTATCAGATCCATTTTAGGGATATGAAGATCAATGGATTGAGTTTGCCAAATGCTTTTGCATTGCCATCAGGTGATATTGTTCTGACAGATAAATTTATAGAGTTAAGTAAAAATGATGATGAGATAGATGCTGTGCTATTGCACGAGATGGGCCATGTTGTAGAGCGTCATGGCTTAGAGATGCTCACTCAAAACTCATTAACGACTATGATTGTCATACTGGTATTAGGCAACCCAGATGGCATCAGTGAAGTTGCTACAGGGCTAGGAACTGCATTGGTATCAAGCCATTATTCACGTCAGTACGAAACTGAAGCAGATGAGTTTGCTTTTAACAAGATGCTTGAGATTGATGTTAATCCGCAAGCTTTTGTAGATATCCTGAGCCGCATGGAAGATTATTCGACGACAGTAACTGATACAAAAGACGTCGATGACACTACGCATCAGCATGAAGATGAAGATGAAATCGATAATGAAAAAGTTGGAGAGGTTGAAGACGAGAAGTTGTCCGATTTCTTGTCGAGCCATCCTAATACCCAGTTGCGGATTAAAATGGCAGAAAAATATAGCAAGTGCTTTGAGCAAGGGTTAAAGGTTTGTAAGTGAAGAATGTAAAAGTAAGTCATGGCACATAAAAAGGTAAACCTACCGCAAAAAACCTGCCCCGTCTGCCAGCGCCCGTTTACGTGGCGTAAGAAGTGGGAAAAGGATTGGGAGCAGGTGATTTATTATTCTGAGCGTTGTCGGCGGGGGAAAGATAAATCAGATTGAGTCAACAGTGTATTGTTAATACATTGTATAACCTCGATTATTTCAATTTTAACCAATGAATGAACGCTACTAAAAATCGTAACGGAACATAAAAACTATGTCGCTCTCTTTTACGCACTTTTCTTTTTTTAATCAAGTTATCAAAAGCTGTCTTGCTATCACGCTATTAATAAGCCTGTCCCAAGCTCATGCAAAATTTGATTGTGAGTTAAACCAGGGATATGAGCTACCTGCAGATATTGGCTTTAACTGGCTATGCTCGTTTAGTAATGAGCTTGCCCCTGCGCAGCAGATCTCAACAGAGAAATACGGCGCTGTCAACCGACAGGGCGTTGCGGCAATTCCGTTTGAATATGATTCACCAGTAGAGTTCATCCAAAGTAGAGCGCTGGTAAAAAAAGCGGATAAGTGGGTGCTAATCAATACGGCAAATCATAAAATAGCCGAATTTGATTTTCAAGAAGCATGGAATTTTACCCCAGTAGGGTTAGCACAATTTCAGCAAGATGATAAATGGGGATATATAAACACCAGTGGTGAGGTCGTTATCCAACCTCAGTTCGATAGCATAGTGCATGGCTTTGGTTATCCACTACTCAATGAAAATGTTATCGCCATCTTTGAGTTAGATGGTAAACAAGGTGCTATAAATCAGGCAGGTAAGATTATCATACCAGCGCAATTTGATGATATTCGTCGAGCAAATGATATTTTATTCGTGTCTAATAACGACAAAGTAGGTATTTATGACTATCAGGGCAATATGATACAACCCGTTGAGTTCGAATTTACAATGGTTAATGGCTTTTATTCAGATAATCGCTGGACTAACGAGAACTGGCTATCCATTACCAAAAATGGAAAAGTAGGCGCAATAGATAAAAGAGGTAATATTATAGTCCCTACTGAGTTCGATGATGTAGAAATTATCAGTGAAAATACTTTTAAAGTTTCTAAAAATGGTAAATATGGCATACATGGCATAAATAACCTAATAACGCCGCTAAAATTTGATTATATCGCAAACTCTTTGGAAGGACCTACCCGTGTAAAACTTGATGGTAAATGGGGCTATTTAGATAGGTCTGATTCATTGATGATGGTTGATTACGATGAGGCTTATGATTTTTCGGAAGGGCTGGGGATGGTTGGTAATAATCAAAAGCAGCAGTTCTCTCAAAAAGATGAATCAAAATCATGGGGCTATATTAATACTATAGGAGAGGAAGTTATATCTTTGCATTATGAAGACGCTAGACCTTTCGAAGAAGGGCTTGCTCCTGTTAGGTTGAACGGCAAATGGGGAGTTATTGACTTTCAAGAAAACCAAATTGTGCCTTTTGAGTATGACGCTATTAGTAGCTTTGAAGATGGTTATGCAATAGTAGCTAGAGCGCATCCAAAAATAGTCGAGAGCAGTACCAAACTTGATAAAAAGATATATGAAGGGACAGAGTATTCAATATCAAGTGATTGGGACAATGACGAATTTTATATCAATAACCTATCAGATAGAGATGTCTCTAAAATGAAATTTGGCCTAATCAATAGGCAGGGTGGTATCGTACTAGCTACAGATTATGAAAACGTGACTAGAGTCTCTGAAGGTATGATAGGTATTAAGAATAACAATAAATGGGGTTTCGCCAATCAACAAGGGGAGCTGGTATTCCCTTATCAGTTTGACCAAATATTTCCGCCTTTTAAAGAAGGTACTATTCAAGTTGATAACTGTTTTGACGATAATGAAAATCCTATTTCATGTCAGTCTGATGAGGTTAACAGTCATACGATGCACGTCGATAAACAAGGTAACATCATCAATGAGTTATGGGGTAGTTCAAGCGTAACAGTTGAAATAGAAGAGACGGCTGACTAAATCTACCTACTAGAAAAGACCGAGAATAATGAAAAGGTATAAACAAAGAAAACATCGGAAGCATAATAAGAAGAATCGAAGACAGGTCGCAAATAATTCCAAAGCAAAGTCAAAAAATCATCCTAAAAAAAGAGAGTATCAGACTATACAGTTTGATAATCATCAGGAAATTGTTCAAAAGGGCTGGGTTTATGAAATAAATTTTTCGTACGCTCGCTCGAGTTTAAAACGTATTGTCACTATAGCTGCCTCTGTTTTAACAGTTATTAGTTTTCCGTCTGCGCTCTACTTAATGTTTACTTTTGAAACCCTTATACCTATATTAATTATATTAATAATCACTGTTATATTTTTAGCACAGCTAATTGAGAAGCCTCAGACTATTTTGAAAAATATCAATTGGATAAAGCAAGGTAATGTCCAAATACAAGAGGGTCAATTAGATTTTACGCTAGGTAATAAGTTGTATAGCATATCTTTAGCGGATGTAAAAAGATATCATTTTCACCAATGCGTTGGTAATAGGCCTTTTGCTAAGGCTGTTAAAATTATTATAAAAATGAAAGACAATTCTGAATTTTATCTTTATCAATCTACCAATCTTGATGCAGATGTAGCTCCTTTATTTGATATGGGTCATGTGATTGTCGCTGCTTTACCAGACAGTTTCGCAAAACTTAATAGAGGTGCATGGTTACATACTAAAAAGACAACCCATTATGCAAATATATTAACTGTACTCACGGTGTTATTTCTTATAGCTCTTGTAATCTGTTCTAAGATAGAGGTTGGTATGGCATTTGTATTATTACCTATTGTGACTACGCCCCGTTTAATGCTTTTTGTACTAAAATCTGAAAAAATATTAAACACAAACATTGTCTATGTCAATAAAGATAAATAGTTCTTAGTATTATTAAATTGATTTATCATAATATTTATACTCATAATTTAAATTTACTCCAAAATTACATCGTAACCATAAATCAATTATATAAAGTAAACTATAACTCTATAAAAAATGGCTTACCCATATTAAATGAGTAAGCCAAAGAGTCACTATTAGATTGCTATAATTTAATTAGCCAATCGACTATAAGTTCGGATTTAACCACTTCTCAGCAGTCTTTATATCCCAGCCTTTACGCTCAGCATAACTCTCTAACTGGTCACGGCTGATTTTACCGACGTTGAAGTACTCACTATCCGGATGCGAGTAATAGAATCCGCTTACTGATGACGCAGGCCACATTGCATAGCTTTCAGTCAATGTTGTACCAATCGCCTCTACCGTACCGAGCCAATCAAACAATTTGCCTTTTTCCGTATGCTCAGGACAGGCAGGGTAGCCAGGTGCAGGGCGGATGCCGACGTATTTCTCTTTAATCATCTCATCATTGGTGAGTGACTCAGTCGGTTGATAGCCCCAATATTCTTTACGAATGAGCTCATGTAGATGTTCAGCAAACGCTTCTGCTAAACGGTCAGACAGTGCCTGTACCATGATGGCATTATAGTCGTCGCCTGCCGCTTTATATTGCTCAGCGAGTGCTTCTGTACCGACGATTGAGACGGTAAAGCCGCCCAAGTGATCGGTATGCGTCTCTGATGGGGAGACAAAGTCTGCCAAGCTAAAGTTTGGCTTGCCGCTTGCCTTGTCGCTTTGCTGACGTAAGTGCTCAAACTGATACGTTGGGCTGCCACCATCAGCAGGCGCATTGTCATATACAGTCACGGTATCTGCGCCAGTACGGCGAGCAGGCATGATTTTGAACACGCCTTTGGCCACGAGTGATTTCTCATCGATCATCTTTTGCATCAGCTCATTGGCATTTTCAAATAAATCACGTGCCGCTTCACCCACCACATCGTCTTGCAATATTTTCGGATACTTACCGACCAGTCCCCAAGAGATAAAGAACGGCGTCCAATCGATATATGGCAGTAGGTTGGTGATAGGGTAATCATCCAATATCACTTGGCCTAACTTATTAGGCACTGGTGGCACATAGTTTTCCCAATCGTACTGAAAGCCAATCTTGACCGAGTTCGCATAAGAGATCTTAGCCGCTTTCGGCTGACGCTTGGCTAGACGTTCACGTACTTTGACGTACTCTTCACGTGTCTCATCGATCAGCGCTTGACGATGCTCTTTTGATAGCAGCTTAGTGACCACACCGACCGAGCGTGAAGCATCAGTGACGTAGATGACACCATCGTTTTGATATTGTGGCTCAACCTTGACCGCAGTGTGTGCTTTAGAGGTAGTGGCACCGCCAATCATCAATGGTAGCGTCATGCCGCGCTCTTGCATTTGCTTGGCGACATAGACCATTTCATCGAGGCTTGGGGTAATCAAACCAGACAGGCCGATGATGTCGACTTTTTCTGCAATAGCAGTATCAAGGATTTTTTCACAAGGTACCATCACGCCCAAATCGACAATGTCATAACCATTACAGCCAAGTACCACGCCCACGATGTTTTTGCCGATATCATGTACGTCGCCTTTGACGGTCGCCATCAGGATTTTACCTTTGACTTCGCCTTCGACTTTTTCGGCTTCGATATACGGGTTTAGCCACGCAACAGACTGCTTCATCACGCGGGCAGATTTCACGACTTGCGGTAAGAACATTTTACCGGCACCGAATAAATCACCGACGATATTCATACCGTCCATGAGTGGGCCTTCGATGACTTCTAGCGGTTTGGGATATTTCTCCCACGCTTCTTTGGTATCGGCTTCGATAAAGGTGGTAATACCTTTTACCAGTGCGTGAGCAATACGCGCTTCGACGGTGCCTTCACGCCAGCTCATGTCGACCGTGCTTTCTTTTTTCTTGCCACCGTCTTGATAGTTTTCGGCAGCTGTCATCAAGCGTTCGGTCGCGTCTTGACCTGTTTCGCCTTGATTGCGGTTGAGCATGACATCTTCGATAGCGTCACGAGCTTCTTTTGGAATATCATCGTATAACTCAAGCATGGCTGGGTTGACGATACCCATGGTTAGGCCGTTTGTGATCGCGTGAAATAGGAAGACAGAGTTGATGGCTTCACGGATAGGGTTACCACGGAAACTAAACGACACGTTAGACACACCGCCCGATACCATGGCGTTTGGCAAGTTATCCGTAATCCACTTAGTGGCATTGATGAAATCAGCACCGTAGTTGTTGTGCTCAGTGATACCAGTGGCAACCGCGAAAATGTTTGGATCAAAAATAATATCTTCAGAAGGGAAACCAACTTCGTTAACCAGCACATCATAACTACGCTGACAAATCTGGATTTTACGCTCATAAGTATCAGCTTGACCATCTTCATCAAATGCCATGACGATAACGGCGGCACCATAGCGCATACACAGTTTGGCGCGCTCGACGAATTCAGCATGACCTTCTTTTAGCGAGATAGAGTTGACGACAGATTTACCTTGCGTGCGTTTTAGGCCTTCTTCGATGATGTCCCATTTAGAGGAGTCAATCATGAGTGGTACACGGCTGATGTCTGGCTCGCCCGATACCAAGTTGATGAAGTGAATCATCGCCTGCTTGGAGTCGAGCATGCCTTCATCCATATTGATATCGACGATTTGCGCACCGCCCTCAACCTGATCGCGGGCGACATCGAGTGCTTCGGTATAGGCTTCAGTTTTGATCAAGCGTAAGAACTTTTTAGAGCCAGTCACGTTGGTACGTTCACCCACGTTGACGAACAAGCTGTCTGCTGTGATGGTAAATGGCTCAAGCCCCGATAAGCGGCAGGCAGGGGCGATTTCAGGAATCACGCGCGGCGCATAGTTTTTTACCATATTCGCGATTTGGCGTATATGTTCTGGTGTCGTACCACAACAGCCGCCCACGATGTTTAAGATGCCCGCTTTGGCAAAGCCTTCAAGCAATGCTGTCGTCTCATCAGCCGTTTCGTCATATTCACCAAACTCATTGGGCAGGCCTGCGTTTGGATGCGCTGACACATAAGTATTGGCGATATTAGATAGCGTTTGAATGTGTGGACGCAGCGCATCGGCACCAAGTGCACAGTTGAAGCCAACCGATAATGGTTTGGCGTGGCGAATTGAGTTATAAAATGCTTCAGCGGTTTGTCCTGATAACGTACGACCTGACGCATCAGTAATCGTACCCGAAATCATAATCGGTAATTCAAAACCAATATCATCAAACACGCCAGTAATGGCAAATATCGCTGCTTTGGCATTGAGCGTATCAAAAATAGTTTCGATTAGGATAAGGTCGACACCGCCTTCTATCAAGCACAAGGTTGCTTCACGATAGTTGAGTACCAATTCGTCAAAGGTAATATTACGAAAGGCTGGATCATTGACATCAGGTGATAGCGAGCACGTCCGTGAGGTAGGGCCCACGACACCAGCGACGAAACGAGGCTTGTCAGGTGTTTTGGCAGTGAACGCATCTGCTGCACTGCGGGCAAGTTGAGCGGCTGTCTTATTTAGTTCAGGTACCAAATACTCCATGTCGTAGTCGGCCATAGATAGACGCGTACCGTTGAAGCTATTGGTCTCGATGATATCTGCACCAGCAGTCAAATGATCGTTATGGATATCTATAATCATTTGTGGTTGCGAGAGTACGAGCAAGTCATTATTGCCGCGCACGTCTTGGCCTATATCCGCAAAACGCTCACCGCGATAATCTGCTTCTTCTAATTTATAGGTTTGAATCTGCGTACCCATCGCCCCGTCTAACATCAAAATTCTTGAGGCCATTTGCTCAGTGATACGGGCACGTGCTGTTAGCTGCTGCTCTTTGTACGGAAACACGGCAGGCGGCGTCAGTATAAAGTCATCAGCAGATTGTGATGAGTGCGAGGTGGCATCAGTGTTTG
Organism: Psychrobacter fjordensis; assembly: GCF_904845995.1. Lineage (NCBI taxonomy): Bacteria > Pseudomonadati > Pseudomonadota > Gammaproteobacteria > Moraxellales > Moraxellaceae > Psychrobacter > Psychrobacter fjordensis. Next base: position 371,236 of record NZ_CAJGYP010000001.1, on the reverse strand, counting down.
AAGTCATTGTTTGGGTCATAGGAGCGCTGCTTATATCGTCAATATTATAAAAGGAGGGGATAACAAATAGGGTGTAAATGTATATAAAAGGCGTCGAAAAAGTCGCATTATTTTAGCATGAAAATTACACAGCACGAGGGATAGTGCTTATTCCTCTTTGGCAATATCATCCACATATAGTTGATTCAGTTTAAAAGAGATACGAGGCAACCGAGTGTAGAGGTATAGGTGATACTTCAAGAGAGGTTAACGCTGTAAATCTTTTATAGAGGATGGACTATTTTGTCTGTTTGTTCGATACGAATATTAGAGTCTATTGCATAAAACAGGTAGGCACAAATGAATATCTATTCGCTTATTGATTACATAAAGCTTTGCTTTTGTAAATTAAAGTTAGACATTACTCTCAAAAGTCAGACATTACTCTTAAAAGTCAGACAGAGTTTACAGCGCCGCTACAAAAACAGCGCAAAGGTATCTTGATAAACTTTTTTGAGATGTTAATTTGATTTCAGAAGAACTGGTATTTCGTAAGCAATACTTACCAATGAGTGTTCATCGCTTTTATCAGATATGAATATTTATATCGATGTAATGATCGCCTATAAAATACAGGTTAGTTAATGAGATAAGACTATTATCGTCTAAAAATATTCAATTACTACTACTTAATCGTCAAGGATAGAATTATGAAACTTACTAAAATTGCTGCAATCGGTACACTAGCCCTTTCAGTTGCGGGCTTGAGCGCATGTAATAACATGACGCCAAGTGATAGCACAGATGCAGCAACGCAAACGCCTACTAGCAGCCAAGCAATGTCAGACATGAACGTGGTACAAGTCGCACAGAGCAATGCTGACTTCTCATTGCTAGTTGAAGCCGTACAAGCGGCTGGTATTGCAGAGCCACTATCTAATCCTAACGCCAACTTTACGATATTTGCACCAACCAATGAAGCATTTGCACAAGTATTGCAAGAAACAGGCATGACCAAAGCGCAACTGTTTGCCAACAAGCCATTGCTAACCAAAATCTTGGGTTACCATGTGATTAACGGTGCTGCGCCAGTATATGCAGCAGATGTGAAGCCAGGCAATATCGCTATGCTTAGCAAAGATACGCTAATGGTGACAGCCAAAGGTCAGTTGCAAGACGAAAACGGCCGTACAGCTAACATCCTAAAAACTGATATTGCTGCTACCAATGGTGTTGTACACGTAATCGATAAAGTGTTATTACCTAAATAAAGTACGACTATAAAATAGCTTTAGTTAAGATGTGATAACCGTATACCTATATATGATGAAGCTGGTATGAATACCAGCTTTTATCTGTCATAAGATGGCTGTTTTATTACAAGCGTCCATTTTATTAAAAGCATTCGTTTTATTAAAGTCATCCGTATCTTTAATATCATAGTGGGCGATATACAAGTTAATAATGGTGTCGTACACGTGATTGATACAGTGTTGCTACCTAAGTAAGCATTAATTCAAAATTAATCAGTTAGAATCGTAGTTATTGGTATAGCAGATTTGATGTGATCGACTCCAACCAATTGGTATCGCTTGCAATAAATAAGTTGTTAACTGTTATATTCATTAACTGAGAGAACTTATTTGTTCATCAAATAACTTAATTGAACATTCATTGATAAGGAAATACCTATGTTGAAGAAGAACCTACTATCTATCGCTGTTGTTACCGCTGCCATGTCACTCGCTGCTTGTGCTGACAAAGAAGCCACTACTGATCCAGTAGAACCAGAAGCGACTACTGAAGAAGTTGTAGCAGAGCCAATGGCTGAAACTGATGCAATGGGCGAAACCGATCCTATGGCTGAAACTGATGGCATGGAAGATACGATGGCTACACAAACCATCGCTGAAATTGCAGCTGGCAACGAAAACCTAACGATTCTAACCGCTGCACTACAAGCGGCTGGTCTTGATACTATGCTAATGGAAGAAACCAAGCATACAGTATTTGCACCAACTGATGATGCGTTTGCTCCTGTACTAGAAAAGCTAGGCGTGACCAAAGAAGAGCTATTGGCCAATACTGATTTGCTCAAAAAAGTACTTCCTTACCATGTGCTAGCGTCAGAAGTATTGGCTGCTGATATCCCTTATGGTACTGATATCAAAACAGCAAACGGTGCAACTATTTCTATCAGCGAAGACAATGTAATCACTGATGCTACTGGTAACACTGCTAATATCACTGGTACAGATATCATGGCAACGAATGGTGTAGTACACACTATCGATGCAGTATTAATGCCTGAGTAAGTTTTTAATCTATTTGTTTATACTTTATCAATGATATCGAAAAGGCCTAGCTTTTAGCTGGGCTTTTTTGTGCCTAAAAGTTATCTGTCGTTAATTCATCGTAGCACTGCTATAAGTCTACCGCATGAAATTGACAGCTGATTCAGTGCAACTGTGAGTCTAGATAGTTGACTACAAGGGCATAGTTATCGAACTTTTCAGTGAGATCAACGTTAGCACTTTTTGATATCACTATTTTGACCATAGTCTTTACGCATCAGGAATTGCGGTTAGCGTAGTGGAGTGGATGTCTTATGAGTGCGCAGAGGTAAAGATAGAGGCACACCACATCTGTATAAGTACATAAGAGAGTAGGTACGTATCCTATGACTAGCTCTATTGTGTATAGCTACATTGCATCTAACTATATTTTAGCAGTGCTTGTTTTATATTTATTCATTGAGACTGCACAAATAAAAAAGCCCAAGACACTTGTCTTGGGCTTTTTTTTAGAGGCTTAAAGAACCACTACTTTAAGGAACTTCAGTAAACGTATTACTTAGCTTCTTTGTTAAGTGGATTTGCAGCCAATCTTTGTTGCTCTTCTGCATGACGCTCTTCCCAATAAGTCGCATTTTTGATACCAAATTTCTTAGGATCAAACACGAATCGTTTGGCAGTAGTACCGCCACCAGCTTTGAGCTGTGCTTCGTAATCTCTTAAGATATCGATAGCAGGGCGTGCGACAAAGAAGATCACGATGATACCAACGATGTTCAACCAAGCCATCAGGCCAACACCAACGTCGCCAAGTCCCCAGATATATCCAGAGCTGTTTAGTGCGCCATAAGCAACCATAAACATGATGATAAGCTTAACAACGAACTGACCCGCTTTACTAGCGCCTTTGCCCATAGAGCGGGTAAGGTACGAGATGTTGACTTCGGCGATGTAGTAGTACGCCAAGATAGTTGTAAAGGCAAAGAAGAATACAGCGATGGCAATGAACGTATTACCAAAAGTACCGTAAACTGATTCCATCGCCATTTGGGTAAATGCAGGTGCGTTGATTTCAGTAGTCGCTGCTACGTTTTGGACCAAGAACTGGCCATCAGGCAATGTGCCTTGAATGTTGTACATGCCTGTAGACAAAATCATGAAGGCAGTCGCAGAACAAACAAGTAAGGTATCAACATAAACTGAGAATGCTTGTACCAAACCCTGCTGTGCGGGATGGTCAACTGCAGCAGCTGCGGCAGCGTGAGGACCTGTGCCCTGACCAGCTTCGTTTGAGTAAATACCGCGCTTCACACCCCAACCGATAGCAGCACCAAAGCCTGCTTGAGCAGTAAATGCATCACCAACGATTGAACCAAATACGTGAGGGATCATGCTGAAGTTAGAGAACATGATAAGCAGGGCTAAAATAATATAACCAACTGCCATAAATGGTACAGCGTACTCAGTAAAGGTCGCAATACGTTTGATACCACCAAAGATGATGAATCCTAATACCACTAAGATAATACCAAGGGCGATAATACGAGTTGTGCCAGTTTCGATACCCATGAAGTTCATAACTGAACCTTCACCGGCGACCTGAGCCACAGCGTTGATAACGCCGTTCGCCTGTACACCAGGTAAGAAGATACCACAAGAAACGATAGAAGCAATGGCGAATAAAATACCATACCACTTTTGACCAAGCGCACGCTCGAAGTAGTAAGCAGGGCCACCACGGTATTCACCCGTGACAACATCGCGCTCTTTATAAATCTGACCCAAGGTAGATTCAACATAAGCGGTTGAAGCACCTAAGAAGGCAACAACCCACATCCAGAATACAGCACCTGGACCACCAAAACCAATGGCAGCAGCAACACCAGCGATGTTACCCATACCTACACGACCGGCTAGAGAAACGGCTAATGCCTGAAATGATGAGATACCATCATTATCAGGTTTGCCCTTAAACAGCAATCTAATCATTTCACCGAATAGGCGTACTTGTACAAAACGCGTTAAGATGGAATAAAATAGACCCGCACCTAAGCACAGATAGATCAGCGCAGGGCTCCAGATAATTCCGTTTACTAAGTTAACTAAACCTTCCATATTTATATTCCTAGTACTGTCTCAAAGTGGCTCTGTATGCTAGGAGTAAGCTAACTGGTTAACTTACTTATTTAAGTTAAGCAGTTAAATTAGCTACATCGACTCATGCATATTACTTGAGTCTCATACGTGCTTGGCCACTAAGAATGGACTGTAGTTTTCTGTGTTTATCCGCGTATATTAATAGCAATATTGACCGTTTATATAGTGCTTGCTATTGACAATATTAATATCAGCGGATAAGACAGGCAGTTATATAATTAAATACTTATCGTAGTGACAGTATTCAATTTGCTATGAGCCGTTCCGATTGACTACACTATTGGCATGGCTGATTAAGTTTAGCGAGTAACTATCTATCACTACTTACTATAATTATCTAGCTAGTAGTTAACTGATATTTAAATAGAAACCAGAAATTCGCTAATACTAATCATACTATAAGTCCACTACCAAATGTATTCAAACCGTACGGCTACGTAACTGCAATTTGCCATATTTTTGTACCAATTACTAGAATTTTCTTTTTATATAACTATATATATGTATATTTGACGAGTTGAGTACAGTCACAAATAAGCATAAAACATCATATGTTTCGTCATTCTGTAAATCTCAAATTTTGGTACACCGACATACTGACGAACTGTAAATAAATAGCCTCTGTGATTGGCTATAAAACCCACAGGAAAGCAAAGCATAAACTCGTAGAAATGTTAGGTTTTCGGTGGGGCTTGCGGGGTGCTTGAGGGATGATATCGTTCGATAATCAGTAAGAGAAGCAAACGAGCGAAAACATATGGCGGTTGTGTTTTGGTAATCATGAATTGTAAAAGTACCGTGATGGCATCATCATTGTTAGCATACTTTGCAAATGACGATATGACACTTTATAAATAGAGGTACATAAGTAGGGGTATGATGAGGACTCCGCTAGCAATGCCTTTATCAGTCTTTGTAAGGTTATATAAGTAATATAGAGCTGTGTAAGCATTCAAAGTCAGTATCTAAAAATTATGAATAAGTACTCAAAAATTATTAAAAAACGTGTTACTAAGTATTTTGTTATTTACCATTATTAGGAGAAACAACGATGAAGCGTCAATCAATTGTAAAACCCATTATGTTGGCAGCCGTATTAGCGACTTCTACCGTTGGTCTAAGCGGCTGTGGCTATAACAACCTGCAGGCACAAGATGAGCAAGTGACAGCATCGTGGTCAGAAGTGGTCAACCAATACCAGCGCCGTGCTGATTTGGTGCCAAACTTAGTCAAAGTAGTACAGCAGTATGCTGAGCAAGAGCAAGAAGTATTCACTCAGGTGGCAGAAGCTCGCTCACGTGCTGGTGGTATCACGGTAACGGCAGAAGTGCTCAATGACCCAGAAGCGATGGAGCGTTATGCTGCTGCGCAAGAACAGATGACTGGTGCGCTATCACGTCTAATGGCCGTGTCTGAGCGATATCCTGAGCTAAAATCAGATGCGCTGTTCCAAGATTTGCAAGCTCAGCTAGAAGGCACTGAAAACCGTATTACGGTCGCGCGTAACCGTTATATTCAAGAAGTACAATCGTATAATACGACGGTGCGCCAGTTCCCAACCAATATTACTGCCAAAGTATTTGGTATGGATACCAAGCCAAACTTTAGCGTAGCGAATGAAGAAGCTATCTCAACGGCGCCGACTGTTGATTTTGGTGATGACGATGCAGCGAGTGCTCAATAAAGCGCACTGAATGAAGCTATCGATAGGAGTCGTGTTAGCGTCTCTATTCGTTTAGAGTAGTCGGCCAGATTTATTTTAAAGGTATTGATAAGTATGAATACCTATCAATTTATAGTTAGCTAAAGGTAGTTTGGATATAGAGCAGGCGAGTAACAGTACTACAGATGGTAGACTGAGTGCGCCTGATGCCATATCCAATTTATATGGAATTGACTATAGTACAGATGTCATTTGAGGTGGTATAGATTAGATGAATCATTCAAAAGCAATCTTATCAGTATTACTGCTCACACTCAGCGTCAGTGGTGCGCCTATGCTACACGCTGCGCCTAACGATACAGTTGCCGCGACCAATAGCACGTCGAGCTTGCAAAACCGTAGTGTCGAAGATTTGGTGGCACTTGCTAAAGCAGGTGAGTCCAATGAAGCCATCAACGATGCCGTGTTGGGTAATGACGCTATCAATGATGCGGTCCTTGGAAACGAGGCGATTAATCCTAATGCGGCTAACGGTGAAGCGATATCAAACTCGCAGCCAACTGCTCAAACACCAATACAGTCAAATGCAGAGAGTGTCGATGCTGATAAGCTGATACTGAACTCGCCCGTGGTTGACCAAGCCAATATCTTAAACCCGCAAGAAAAACAGCGGTTAGAAGCACAGCTTAGAAGTATTTATCAGCAAGGTTTTGCCCAAGCCGCAGTGGTGATCGTTCCTACAACGAATGGTGTGCCCATATTTGACTATGCATTAGAAGTAGCTGAAAAGTGGCAGCTAGGTAATGAAGATATCGATGATGGCTTACTAATGGTGGTCGCTGTTAATGACCGTGATATGTATATTTTGACAGGTTACGGATTAGAAGGTGTGTTGCCAGACGCTGCGGTCAGCCGAATTATTCGTGAAGATATTACACCGTTGTTTAAGCAAAACGATTATGGTGCTGGGATACTGGCAGGTGTCGGGGCATTAAAGGCGCGCTTGACTGCTGATCCTGAGGTCTTGGCTCGTGCTGATGCTCAAGCAGCTGAACGTAGTACCCAACAGGGATCTGACGAAGTGCCGTCGCCTATTTTCTTATTTATCATGGCGATGATATTTGGTAGCTTTATTACCAATATTTTTGGTCGTGTGTTTGGCTCTATCCTGACGACAGGTGGCTTCTTTACTGGCTCACTCGCATTGGGTGGTGGCTTTTTCATGACCGTGATTATGGCGATATTTTTGTGGCTGTTTTTGATTTCACGTGGCGGCGGTGGCGGTAAAGGTGGCTCTGGTGGTGGTCGTAAACGCGGTGGCATGATATTCCTACCTGGCATGGGCGGTGGTAGTAGCGGCGGCTTTAGTGGCGGTGGTTTCGGTGGCGGCGGCTTTGGCGGTGGCGGTGGTGGATTTGGCGGCGGTGGTGCTGGCGGATCATGGTAGACGCTGGCTAGAACTCTTGATAAGAACAGATACTAACTCCCCATTAGCAATGACGTACTTGAGGAAATAATATAATGGCAGAAAACAACACTTCAAATCCCAGTTTTGCTCGCTGGTGGCGTCAAGTTTTGTTTGTCCCTCTCTTGCATAGTAAGTGGCTGACAGAAGAGGCCAAAGCTCGTCTCACAGAAAAGGTAACACAGGCAGAGCGTGGGCATCGCGGTGAGGTGTTTTTGATTGTAGAAAACCATCTGCCTATCCAAGATGCTTATCATGTTGGCTGCCGCGCACGTGCGATTGATTTGTTTAGTGAATATCGCGTTTGGGATACTGAAGAAAATACAGGTGTCTTAATCTATGTCAATATTTGCGAGCATCAGCTAGAGATCGTGGCGGATCGTGGTATCAGTGCTCATGTCAGCCCAACTGTCTGGCGCGCGATGTGCGACAAAGCCGTATCAGGCATTGCCAATCAAAAAACAGAAGAAAGTCTGGCTGAATTATTGGATGAAGTGGGACAAGTAATGCGCCAGTACTATCATCTTGAGCATGATCCAGCGGGTAATGAGTTGTCTGATACTGTGGTGTTTTTAAAATGATGTTTGTCCTCGTATCTGATAGCCGTTGTTTTAGATTTTAGCGCTTCTCTATGGTTTCAGCCTCAATTGAAATATAATAGCGTTTCTAGAAAGAGAGCGATTGAGATATAACTTAAGCATATATACAAACACCGCATTTATAAAAGCCTTTCTCGATAACACCCTAATATGAAAAGTCACTACTGGAACACTATGATTGATTTAATACAGAAACTACCAAAAGCTGAATTACACTTACATATCGAGGGCTCATTAGAGCCTGAGCTGATGTTTAGATTGGCAAAAAAAAACCAGATAGAGATTCCGTATAAAGATATAGAAGACGTGCGTAACGCCTATAACTTCACCAATCTGCAAACGTTTTTAGATATCTACTATGCAGGCGCAAACGTACTAATTACCAAAGATGACTTCTATGATTTAACATGGGAATACATTCTGAAGTGTGTTGAAGACAATGTCATTCACACAGAAATATTTTTTGATCCACAAACTCATACCGAAAGAGGCGTGCCTTTTGAAGCGGTAATTACGGGTATCAAAGAAGCACTCGCGGATGCCAAGGAAAAATACGGCATCACTTCTTGCATTATCATGTGCTTTTTAAGACATTTATCACAAGAAGAAGCTTTTAAAACGCTAGAAGAAGCAATGGCATTTAAAGATGACATTATCGGTGTCGGTCTTGATTCTTCAGAATTGGGCAACCCTCCTTCAAAGTTCAAAGATGTCTTTAAAACGGCAGAAGAAGCAGGCTTTAAATTGGTCGCACACGCTGGCGAAGAGGCTGATTTTTCTTATATCTACGAAGCATTGGATTTATTGAACATTAATAGAATAGATCATGGTGTGCAGTCTATAAAAAGCCCAGAGCTCATGCAAAGGCTTAAAGATGAGCAAATGCCACTGACCGTTTGCCCAAACTCTAATATCGAACTCAAAGTCTTCGGGAACTACACAGAGCACAATATAAAAGAGCTGCTAGATTATGGTCTGAACATCAGTGTCAATTCTGATGATCCAGCGTATTTCAAAGGCTATATCAATCAGAACTTTATAAATATCTGTGAAAACTTACCGTTAACAGAAGACGATATCGTTACTCTAGTAAAGAATTCGTTTAGATCGTCGTTTATAGATGATGAATTAAAAGCCGCATATCTAGCGAAAGTGGATTTGGCACTACAGTAAATTCAATATGACTAGGTTTTGGTATCCAAGGCTTAACGGTTTATATAAATCGTTAAGCCTTTTTTATTGTGATATTAGAGCGCCATCAACGAAACAATCAAGAGAGATAATACTGAGTGGCACTTTATATTGGATGTCAGTATCAGTCATATTGTTACGGCTATAGCGCAGTAATCTCTTGTATTAATAGTGGCAGAATGATGCCAGCTTTTTCTGCTAACGTTATATCAACGAGTGTATTCGGTGTCGGGTCTGGGTTTATCTCGATAATTTTGGCGCCATTTTGTTTGGCTAACTGCGCCAATCCAGCAGCAGGATAGACGAGGCTTGAGGTGCCAATACTAATAAATACCTCGCAGTTAGCCGCAGCATTTTCAGCTGTTTGCCACTCATCTACAGGCAACGCTTCACCAAACCACACGATGTCTGGTCTGATATATCCATCGCAATGCTCACAGGTCATCAGCGTTTCATCAAAGCTAAGCACATTTTCGCCGCTATATGAGTTTCTTGCTTGATTTGGGTAGGGCGTCTCGCATTGACTACAACGATTGCACCACAGATTGCCATGTAAATGGGTCACGGTACTCCCAGCTTGCTCGTGCAAGTCATCGACGTTTTGGGTGATGAGTGTCACCTGCTGATTGGAAGACTGGGCATGATACTGCCACTGTGCTAAGGCATCGTGTGCAGGGTTAGGTCTTTTATCGGCGACCACTTGCCGACGCCATTGATACCATGACCATACCAGCTTTGGATCGCGGATGAACGCATCTGGCGTGGCCAAATCTTCTACGCCATAGTTTTCCCATAGACCTGTTTGTTTGTCTCGAAACGTTGGGATGCCGCTTTCTGCAGAAATGCCTGCCCCTGTCAAAATGCAAATATGCTGTTTTGATTTTAATAACTTGGTGGCAAGTGCTACTTCTGCTATTAACGCTGGTGATAATTCTGCTAACATGAGCCAACCCTTGCTAATGATGGATGTTTTTTCTTATGATAGATGGAATTTGGTGGCTTGTCATACTGTTTGCCGTTATCGTAGTCTTATGGATGTTGGCAAAGGCGCGTGGTGCTAAACCGGGCGAAAAACATAGCCACAAACACAGCCACAAAATGAGTGCAAAGGCGAATAAACCTATTAATGATAGCCTACAAAAAACCTCAGCATTATTGAAGCAGTATTTCCCTGATTATCGAGTAAACCGTAAAGCGAATCATTTATTGCTCAGTAAGCAAGACAAAAAAATCGCGATGATTACCATTGATAAAAAAATAGACGTTGGTCAACGTCGTTTGGGAGATGTCCCTGTGATTAATTACCACCGTGTGCCTAGTCGGGCTCAGCTGACTGCTGATTTGCAAGATGCAGAGTGATTTTTGCTATAGGTGAGATATTCAGAAGTATATAAGCACAGAAAAGCAGCAACCATATTGATGTGTGTTTTTGATAGGTATGGGCATTTTAGGGTAGTATTAAGGAAGGGTGGAGTAAGGCTAGAACATAATGATTGGTGCGCTCGGCGGGAATCGAACCCACGACCCTCGGCTTCGGAGACCGATACTCTATCCAACTGAGCTACGAGCGCATAATATGCTGAACCAACGACTCTATTCACGGACACTCAATGGATAAATACTGCGCTAACCAACACAACATATCAATCAATAGTATGAATAATCAGTCGTATTACTAAGTATCGAATAAGTGTCGAAAAATAAAGACCGCTTAGTCTAACAAATAAAAACCATAAAGCCAATAAATGACGGTAGCGATTGATGTTTTTTAAGAAAAAACAAGATAGTCATTAAACAGGCATGGCAATTTACCTGTCTTTTCCCTTATAATGTCATGGAGAATTCATATTTATAATCACCGATTACAAGTGTGCTGGCACGCGGGATGGCTGTTTGCTATTGATGACCAAAGGTTATCAAAGGAGGATAGACAGAATGTCTGAGCTGTGCAGGCCTTTGTATACGTAATAAGAGAACGTGACGAATGAGAAAAGTAGTTATGTTATCGGCAGCTGCCATTCTAGGAATCGCTAGTATCGCGGTGAGCCAAGCTGAAAGTGTTGTAGAAACTCCTGCAACTGTCTCTGCTGTAGCAGACACACAGGAAGTCGTAGAAAACGCGCCTGAGCAGTCAGGCGATGATGCCCAAGCCGCTACAGATACAACAGATGGCGCAGCTCCTGCTGATGAAGCCGCACCTGTAGATGGTGAAGCTGCTGAAGAAACAGCCGCTGCAGCACCTGCTGCTGTTGAAGAGCCGATTCCACAAGATACGCCACAAGTGCAAAAACTGATTGCGCTATATCCTAACCTGATTGCTCGTATTCACCCTGTTGCTACCGTCTGCTTCGAAGATGATGAAGTGTGTGATGTGACGGCACGTGTTGCTGGCCCAGCACCTGGTGATGGACCTCGCGATGGTAAAGCGGTATACAATGCCGTATGTCATACTTGTCATGCAGCGGGCTTGCTAGGCTCTCCTGTCTTTGCTGATGCCGGCGCTTGGGGACCACGCATAGCAAAAGGTACAGATACGCTATATACCCATGCTATCAATGGTTTCAACGCAATGCCTGCCAAAGGTGGCGCGGATATCCCTGATGAAGAAGTTCAAAATGCCGTAGATTATATGGTTGAAGCAGCAAGCTAATCTGTCCCAAGTGTTTTGCCAAGCTTTTACGATAGATATCTATAAAGCGCCTATCTCATTCAATGGGATAGGCGCTTTTTTCATCATCAATATTATCAATATAAGACTTCAGCTGCATTGTAGTTGAAATTCGTCAGCAGCAGCCTCATTTTATGACTTTACAGCATATCTTCTAGCTATTTGTCGTCTCAAAATATTTTTACATACATTTATAACAAACAAAGAGGTCTTCATGTCAGAAGTACCAGCACTTACGATAAAAAACTTGTCCAAAACTTATGATAATGGGTTTTCGGCTCTAAAAGGAGTCGATTTAACTGTGCCACAGGGTGGATTCTTTGCATTATTGGGTCCCAATGGTGCAGGTAAATCAACCATGATTGGTATCATTAGTTCGCTGTTTAAGCCGACCACAGGCAGCGTGCATATTTTCGGTACTGACTTGTTGGAAAACCCTTCTGTCGCAAAGCAGTATCTTGGTATCGTACCACAAGAGTTTAATTTTAATATGTTCGAAAAAGTCGAAGATATTTTGATTACCCAAGCAGGTTACTTCGGTATTCCTGCCAAAGAAGCTAAGCCACGAGCGAAACGACTACTAACAGCGCTTGGTCTATGGGATAAGCGTGATAGTAAATCGCGTGAGCTATCAGGTGGTATGAAACGCCGTTTGATGATTGCACGCGCATTGATTCATAAGCCAAAACTATTGATTTTGGATGAGCCAACGGCTGGGGTCGATATTGAGCTACGTCGCTCTATGTGGGAGTTCATGCAGCAGATTAATATCGAAGAAAAGACCACTATTATTCTGACGACTCACTATCTCGAAGAAGCCGAGCAACTGTGCAAGCGCATTGCTATCTTAGATCATGGTGAAATTCGTATCAATACAGAAATGAAAGATTTGTTGGCGCAGCTCTCGGTGGAAACATTCGTCTTTGATTTGGAAGTGCCGGTTACTAGTCAATTGGTGTTGACAGGTGTGACAGGAATAACCCAGCCGGATGATCAGACACTTGAAGTGACCTTGACGGAAGGTGAGTCGATGAATAATGTCTTTGCCCAGTTGTCAGAGCAAGGCATCACTGTGGGAAGCATGCGTAACAAAGCCAATCGATTAGAAGAGCTATTTATGCGCTTGGTAGAAAAAAATATTCAAAGTGCAGACAGCATGAAGGAGGCGGGATTGTGAGTCAAGAAATGATAGATCCTAATAAAACCATGTCATTGAGCAAAAAATGGATTGCTTTTCGCACTATATTATTGAAAGAAGTTCGCCGGATTTTGCGTATTTGGCCACAGACATTGCTACCACCAGTCATTACCATGAGTCTTTACTTTGTCATCTTTGGAAAAATGATTGGCTCGCGTGTGGGTGAGATGGGCGGTGTGCCGTACATGCAGTTTATCGTACCTGGCCTGATTATGATGTCGATCATTACCAACAGTTATTCAAACGTCGTCTCGAGCTTCTTTAGTGCCAAATTCACCTCTAGTATTGAAGAGCTGTTGGTCTCCCCTGTATCTAAACATGCGATTCTGATGGGGTATATCAGCGGTGGTATCTTCCGTGGACTGGCCATTGGGGTTATTGTCTCAATCGTTGCGCTATTCTTTACTGACCTCGGTATTGAGCATGTATTCGTGACCATATTTACGGTGCTTGGCACCTCTATCTTGTTTTCGCTTGGTGGCTTTATCAATGCCGTGTTTGCTCGCTCATTTGATGATATCTCTATCATTCCAAGCTTTGTATTGACGCCGCTTACCTATCTTGGTGGTGTGTTTTATTCGATGGAAAACTTGTCACCATTTTGGCAAAATATCTCATTATTGAACCCTATTGTTTATATGGTCAACTCATTCCGTTACGGTATCCTTGGTTATTCTGATGTGAATGTCTGGTACTCGATGGCTGCTATTTTTGTATTCTGTGCAATATTCTATACTATCGCCTATCGCTTACTCAGTAATGGCTCACGTGTACGTTTATAGTCAAAATTGTTATAAATAAACAAACCGTTTTACTATCAAAGCCTGACATTGTTGGGCTTTTTTATGGCAAAAGTTTAGCGATATGTTTGGGTAATAATGCTTAGATAGTAATTTGGGCATTGGCATATTGCTATAGTCAGAGGTTAGTTTTTTAGTGAGCAGATTATTAGCTAAATTGGTCATCAGCTGACCAGTTATTACTGTAAAATAACCTCTTTATGATTTGAACATATTCTATAGCTTAGAAGGTAATTTATGAGTATCCACGGTATTTTAGGTGAGCAAACCACGGACTATCCAACTGAGTATAGCCCAGAGACGCTATATCCTATCGCCCGCAGTATGGGGCGTGATGCAATTGGCTGGCAAGATGATAAATTAACGGTTGGCGTTGATTGGTGGCAGGCATTTGAGATGTCGTGGTTGAATACGCAAGGTATTTCGCAAGTGGCTATCGCCCGTTTTGCGATTCCTGCTAGCTCACCGTTTATCGTTGAGTCAAAATCACTTAAGCTGTATTTAAACAGTATCAATTTTACCGAATTTGCCAGTTGGGCAGAGGTGCAGACGCTGATTGCTAAAGATTTATCAGCTTGTGTGCAAGCAGATGTCATTGTTGAGTTATTTGGCTTAGATGACGAGCAAGGCAATGAGCAGTCGGGATTATTAATTGCACAGCCTGAAGGCGTTTGTATTGATGATGCCTTGGCAAACAGCAGTGAAAAAGTAGCGCTGTGTGAGCATCCTGATGCATCACTGCTGCGTGATAATGAAGCAGAGACGAGTGGCGAGAGTGTGATAAGTGACAGCACTCAGCCTTATACTTTTTATTCTAATTTGCTGCGTAGTAACTGTCCGGTGACCAATCAGCCAGACTGGGGAACGTTGGCAGTATCGATTACGACGGATAAGCCTATTAATACAGCTAATATATTGCGCTATATCTTGAGTTTCCGTCAGCACAATGGCTTTCATGAGCAATGTGTCGAGCAGATATTTGCTGATTTGAGTCGATACTATGAGCCAAGTGCCTTGATGGTTCGCGCATGGTACACCCGCCGAGGTGGTATCGATATC
Organism: Psychrobacter fjordensis; assembly: GCF_904845995.1. Classification (NCBI taxonomy): domain Bacteria; kingdom Pseudomonadati; phylum Pseudomonadota; class Gammaproteobacteria; order Moraxellales; family Moraxellaceae; genus Psychrobacter; species Psychrobacter fjordensis. The sequence goes on along the minus strand of NZ_CAJGYP010000001.1, from coordinate 356,163 downwards.
AATCCTTGCCGTGTCAGTGATATAAATCTACTACCACAGCCAAGCCGTTTAATTCGACAGTAAATAAATATCGATGTTATGAGTCACGGTTACACCCTATAATAAATCAACTTTATTCATCTAAGGTAAGGATACCAGTATGAAATTTACAACTTATGCTATAACGGTAGTGGGTGTAGCTGTGCTATCTCTGTCTACGATGTTATCAGCACAAGCGGCATCCGCCGAAAGTGAGTACACTTGTGAAGATGCCTATATGGAAGTGGCTTATGACTGTGGTAAAGATGCGGTCCAAGTTGAAAAAAATAGGCTTAACAAAATATACATGACTGCGTATCGTACCTTATCACCTACCCAAAAGCAGCAGCTTGATAAAGAACAGATAGTATGGCTAAAAGCTCGCAGCGAGCAGTGTGACTTTGAGCATGATGGCCCCATGAATAATACCGTGGTATATGCCATGATTAATTCTGATGTTTGCACCGCTAACGAGACACAGAAACGTAGCAAGGTGATTGCTAAAAGATATAATATTAAGTAGTTTTTTTAGCTAAATCACACGCGAAAAAAGCGCCTATCTCATTGAATGAAATAGGCGCTTTTTATGGCACAGTTTTTAAGATTAAAATTATTTACCGCTTACTTTTGCCATGACTTCTTCACGGCTTAGCATTTGCTTTTCTGTTTCACGGCGATTGACGTATTCGTACTTGCCTTCAGCCAAGTTACGATCTGAAACCACGATACGATGTGGAATACCAATCAATTCTAGATCAGCAAACTTAACGCCTGGACGCTCGTTACGATCATCTAGCAACACGTTAATGCCTTGCGCTTTGAGTTCTTCATACAACGCTGTAGCGGTCTGCATGACGGTCTCTTCTTTTGACTTCATCGGTATGATAGCGACTTCAAAAGGAGCGATTGAATCATTAACTGTTGGCGTGGTTGGCCACATGATACCGTTTTCATCGTTGTTCTGCTCGATAGCAGCAGCGATGATACGGCTCACACCAATACCATAGCAACCCATCATTAGCGTGACGGGTTTGCCATCTTCACCAGAAACGCGGCAATTCATGGCTTGTGAGTATTTATCACCCAATTGGAAAATGTGACCGACTTCGATACCACGTTTGATTTTTAGCGTACCTTTACCATCAGGAGATGGATCGCCTTCTTGCACATTGCGAACATCAACGATGCGTGTGATACGTGTATCACGAGCCCAGTTCATACCAATCGTGTGTTTATTGACTTCATTGGCACCGCAGACAAAGTCTGACAACGTAGCCGCAGAACGATCGACAAAGACAGGCATGTCTAGGTCAACACCGATATAGCCTTTGTGCAAACCAGCTGCTTTTAGCTCTTCATCAGAAGCTAATGTCAGTGGCACATTGGCCTCTTCAATTTTTTCAGCTTTGATAGTATTGAGCTGATGATCACCGCGCAACACGACAGCAATCAGTTGTGGCTCATCATCTTCGGTATGACCGTGGACGATTAACGTCTTGACCGTATTCTCTAACGGCACATCTAGATGTTCAGCTACCATTTTACAGCTAGTCATATCTTCTGTTAAGACGTCTTCGCGCTCCATTTTTGGCGGTTGACGCTCAGCAGTGCTTACCGATTCAGCCAGCTCAACGTTAGCCGCATAATCAGAAGAGTCTGAGAACGCGATATCGTCCTCACCACTGTCTGCCAATACATGGAACTCATGAGAAGCAAAACCACCGATAGAACCTGTATCCGCTTGTACTGCACGGAAATCTAAACCCAAACGGGTAAAGATGCGTGTATAAGCGTCATACATATCATGATACGTTTTGGCCAATGAGGCTTGGTCAACGTGGAATGAATACGCATCTTTCATCGTAAATTCGCGCGCGCGCATCACACCAAAGCGTGGACGAATCTCGTCACGGAATTTGTTTTGAATTTGGAAGAAAGTAATCGGTAGTTGTTTATAACTACGTAGCTCACCTTGGGCAAGATTGGTAATGACTTCTTCATGCGTTGGACCAAGCACAAAATCACGATCATGACGGTCTTTGAAGCGTAATAGCTCAGGACCATAATCGTCAAAACGTCCGGTCGTTTGCCAAAGTTCAGCAGGCTGAGTCATCGGCATGAGCACTTCTTGTGCACCGACATTCTGCATCTCTTCACGAACAATGCGCTCGACTTTTTGCAAGATGCGTAGCCCCATGGGCAGCCAAATATATAACCCAGAAGCAATCTTTCGGATAAGACCAGCACGCACCATCAATTGGCTTGAGGCGATGTCGGCATCACTTGGGGTTTCTTTTAGTGTGGCAAATAAAAATTGACTGGCTTTCATAAATAAAGCGTAACCTTATCAACGATAAAAAATAAGAAGAAATAGTAGGATGTTGAGCGTATGGCTAATCGTTTCATGGCCGCCGCAAGCTTACCTTTATTACTTAGCAATAATCTAGGGTATTTCCTAGTGACTAACATTTAGCAACTAACACGTATCTAGCGACTAAAATGCTGATACAAAGCCTTTTAGCAAAACCGCTCTAATAATATAAAAGAGGGGGAAATCTTAATTGATGTATCAATATATCGGGGTACGAAATAGATAATTTTCAGGCTGTAAAGCCTGATAAATATATTTATGTCGATATTTTATCAATACAATCTGCCTATGTTAGGTAAAGTTTGCCTAAGACGCAATGACTTTTTGTTTTTTCAGACCGAACATTGCATAAAGGGAGCAATGAGGTTGTTATAACTCGATTATTTACCAGTTTCAAGCCTATTTTTTAGTAAATACTTACGAATTTTTTGACGAGAGCATCATCAGTCATTATGTAGGGTATTGGTAGTTATTACTTGAAGTTACTTCACGCAAATAGCATTTATATTTTACACCGCAATCTGCCATGTGTTTCATATGATAAAACTTTGAGGATGTTTATATGAATAGTCCTGATAATCGATCTCCTGTTAATGCTAATAAGTCTAATCCACAAGCGAAAAGACCCATCGCAATGATGTCTTGGATTGTGTTGCTTATCGGTCTAATAGCTATCGTTTTTGCGATTTATAGTCTTCAAAATAGTACAGAAGAAGCGCCGATAGACACCATTACTCGCGAAGGCGTGGTCACTCAAATTCAAAAGCTGAATCGTCTCGAGACGGTTGCCTTTAGTGTTGATACGGTGGTTACTAGTCAGCGTGGCGGCAGTTGGCAAAAACTATGGCAAGACGAGCAAAAAGGACTGTTTATCGCACGTGGACGCGTAAAGGCAGGAATTGATTTGAGTGCATTGACGCCTGAGATGGTGCAAGTGGTACCACTTGCGGAACCTAATGCAGATGGGACTCAGAATGTTGAGGCTAACGCTTCGGCCTCAACGATGCCGCAAATCAATATTACTTTGCCACCATCAGAGATATTCTCAGTATATTTAGATGATATCGAGATTTATGATTGGCAAACGGGTGCTTTTGGCATGATGCAAGTGGATCCAAAAATCTTGCAACAAGCGCAAAGCATGGCCAAAAAAGAAGTCCTTGAACGTGCGTGCCGTGGAGATGTGATGAACATGGCGCTACAGAACGCACAGACGCAAGTACAGCAATTATTTGCGTTAACTGGTGCTGTTGTGACCGTCACTACTCAAGGAGCAGGCGCATGTCAATTGCCAGCAAGTACGTCGTAGATTTTGAGACCTAAATGCTTATTGAGGGCTCTAATCAAGGTGTATCTTCATTTTTAGCCCGCTTAGTTGCTTCAATTCAGATTGAGGACACGCCATAGAGATAGTAATGAGAATAGAGGCTTTGGATAATGAAATATAAATAGCAGTATCACTACTTAATATTTCTAGTTTAAAATTATCGATAACCACGCTACGATAGTGGTATATAATAAATTTCTTCTAAAAGAAGAATAAAGTACTGCTGAAACCGATTTTTCAAAGCCTATGTCTAAATTGCACATGGCAAACAAGAAAAATTCACATCAGTCTTATAGGTGTTAACGACAAAAGAGCCCATAAAGTATAAGAGGTGATGTATATGACAATTTCCAACGATCAACCTGCTACTAATGATAAGCGCAATAAATTGAATAAAAACCTCAAGCTGACAGAAAGACTTTCGTTTGCGACATGGATATTGTTAATTATCAGCTTCACCTTATTAGCATTTGCTTTATATAGCATTCTAATAAAAACATTAGAGACGCCCAATAACACTCACAATGTTGATGTTCCCGAAAGCACTATGACGGAAGTTAAGTAGCGAAGCGGTTAATAGTTATGTTTCTTTTACCTAATAGACCTTATTCTATGAATATTCGTCTCCTTATGATGCCGTGCTTCATTATTTTTTAAATTCAGCAATCGCCAGTTGCCGTACCGCTTTATGCTCAACCATTGGCACAGGGTAATCTGTATCGGCGAAGTCTCCTTTTTTACTGAGTGCTTTACGCATTTTCTCTTCTGAGTGCAGGATAGTAGCAGGTATGTCTTTTAGCTCAGGTAGCCAAGTCTTAATAAACTCGCCCTTTGTGTCATGGGTTTTGGCTTGGCTAAAGGGATTCATAATACGGAAGTAGGGCGCTGAGTCAGTGCCCGTAGAAGCGCTCCATTGCCAGCCGCCATTGTTAGACGCAAAGTCACCATCTATAAGCTGCTGCATAAAGTATCGCTCGCCCCAGCGCCAATCAATCAGTAAGTCTTTGGTCAAAAACATCGCTGTAACCATCCGCAGGCGATTGTGCATAAACCCCGTTGCATTTAGACAGCGCATCGCGGCATCAACCAACGGTACACCTGTCATGCCTTTGCACCATGCATCAAAGTCATCAGTGTTGTATGACCAATTAATCTTAGTATCGGTCTCATGCTTGTACGCTTGATGGCGAATCAGCTCTGGCTTATAGTCCAAGACATGACGATAAAAATCGCGCCATGCCAGCTCACTTATCCAGCGATTGATATCGTTGTTGTCGCTGTCGTTACCATGCAATTTTTCTTGAGCTTTATTTGCCTGTAGGTAGCACAGTCTGGGGCTGATTGCGCCAATAGTGAGGTAAGCGGATAGCTGACTGGTCGCATGCAAGCTAGGCACATCACGACTCACATCATAGTTATTGATATCCTCAGTGATAAAGTCTTCTAAACGCTGGCAAGCCGCTGTTTCACCAGCAGGATAGGCGTCACGAGCATGTTCGAGTTGGGTGCTTGCATCTGTATTGTTATCAGTTTCATTGCTGTTTAACTGTTTTTGATAGTCGTTGACCGTTTTTGTGCTGAGACTTTTTATTTCTTTTACCGTGTTTGCCACGTTTTCTGTCAGCTCTAAAGTCACGCTGTTATTGTTAATAATAGCGGGAGCATGATGTATCTGTATCTCGCTCACCTCCAATGTATGCCGCCATTTTTTATAAAATGGCGTAAATACTTGGTACATGCTGTCACCATCATTAGTTGTGATGGTTTGCGGTGGTAAGATACATTGATCATGCCAGCGTACAAACTCAATATCGCTTTTCCCCAGATGCTCAGTTAATTGTTCATCACGATCGATCTCAGTACCTTCGTACTCATGATTGGCCATGATAGCGCTGATATGATTGGCATTGCAGATAGTTAATAGCGCATCAATAGAGTCAGAGAAACTTGGGCAAACTTGGACTGTTAATTTTATATTTAATTGTTCTTGTAAGGCTTTTGCGAGGATAGGCAAGGTACGGGCGATGTGATCGACTTGCACAAGCGACGTATCATGCGCTTGCCATTGCTTAGGTGTGAGAAAGAATATGGCACTGACTCGTGCATTATCTTCGTTTGCCCGTTCACAAATAGCTGCCAAGGCGGTATTATCATGAACTCGTAGGTCACGACGAAACCACATCAAGTAATGTGGCGGATTTGCACTAGTTGCCTTACCACTATCACTGTCGTTGCAGTCAGTTGGATTGGCCGTTGCCGATGCAGTCTTAGACATTCAAGTATTCCTGTATTAATCAATCGCAATCATAAACAAAACTGGGAATAAAAGTATGCTAGGATAAGTTTTTGGATGCAATGGCTTTGCTGTTTGATTAACAAAACCTCATCACATATAACGATTTACCTTTAGCTTGAACCTATCTGATGCCGTTATAATCGGTGTCATATTTAGTATCATGAAATGCAAGGTCACAAAATGCACGTCAAGTTCTGCGGTTTTACTCAGCTTAGTGATATACAGACTGCGACACAGTTAGGTGTTGATGCGGTCGGCTTGGTGTTTTATCCGCCCAGTCCGCGTGCCGTGACGCTAGCGCAAGCCCAGATATTAAGTACTGCTGTACCTGCTTTTGTGAGCGTGGTGGCGTTGGTGGTCAATATGACACAGGATGAGTTGGTCGAGCTGGCAAACAATGTGCCTTTTGATATCATACAATTCCATGGCGATGAGAGCCCTGAGCAATGTCAACAGCTGGCAAGTAAAGTCAATAAACGCTGGATTAAAGCGTTGCGTGTCAATGCTGATACGGATAGTGCTGTTAGCGTGCGCGCTCAGATTGATGAGTTTGCCAAAGCAGGGGCGAGCAGTATCTTATTAGATGCTTACCATCAGCATAAATATGGGGGTACTGGAGCGCGCTTTGATTGGAGCCTCATCCCACAAGACAGCTTGCTACCAATTATTTTAGCGGGTGGACTGGATGCCGAAAATATCGCGGCTACTTTAGAGCTACCCATTTATGCAGTCGATGTCAGCGGCGGTATTGAGATAGATAAAGGTAAAAAAGATCCTGCAAAAATGCGCGCCTTTATGAAAGCGGTAAAACGCGACCGATGGCAAAACGCGACGCCTAGCGAACCTTCGAACACAAGTAGCTAGTTTTATATCAGTTCAATAGCTCGCTACTTAAACTATTTCTTCCTTATTTATTCTAAAAAATACCACTTAATATAGTAGGAATTACCATGAGTCATGTCGATAACAATAATTTATCTGCTACCGCACAAGCCATCAATACCTTTACCAACCCAACGGACGTACAGGATTTTAATCAGTATCCTGATGCCCGTGGACATTTTGGCGTACACGGCGGTCGTTTTGTCTCTGAAACGCTAATGGCAGCCCTAGAAGAGTTAGAGGCGCTATACACCAAAGTAAAAGCCGATCCTGCATTCTGGGAAGAGTATCACAATGATTTGGTCAATTATGTCGGTCGCCCAACGCCGCTTTATCATGCCAAACGCTTGAGTGATGAGATTGGTGGTGCGCAGATTTATTTCAAACGTGAAGATCTAAATCATACTGGTGCACACAAGGTCAATAACACCATCGGACAAGCACTGCTTGCCAAGATGTGTGGCAAGAAACGTATCATCGCCGAGACTGGCGCAGGGCAGCATGGCGTAGCGACGGCGACGATTGCAGCCCGTTTAGGTCTTGAGTGTATCGTTTATATGGGCGCGGACGATGTCGAGCGCCAAAAAATGAACGTCTATCGTATGCGCTTGCTCGGGGCGACAGTTGTGCCGGTTACTTCTGGCTCACGTACTCTTAAGGACGCGATGAACGAAGCCATGCGCGACTGGGTCACCAACGTCGATAGCACGTATTACATCATTGGTACGGTTGCAGGCCCGCATCCTTATCCGCTATTGGTTCGTGATTTCCAAGCGATTATTGGCAAAGAAGCACGCATTCAACATGTGGAAAAAACAGGCAAATTACCAGATGCATTGGTTGCTTGTGTCGGTGGTGGCTCAAATGCGATTGGGTTGTTCTTTGACTTCCTAAATGATACTGATGTCAAAATGTATGGCGTCGAAGCAACCGGTGATGGCATCGAAACCGGTCGCCATTCAGCGCCACTAGCGGCTGGTCGTATCGGCGTGCTACATGGTAACCGTACTTACCTGATGGCAGATGACGAAGGTCAAATCCAAGAGACGCATTCTATCTCAGCTGGACTGGATTATCCTGGTGTTGGCCCTGAGCACAGCTTCCTAAAAGACATGAAGCGTGTTGAGTATGTGGGCTGTACTGACAAAGAGTCGTTAGAAGGCTTCCATGAAGTCACGCGTAAAGAAGGTATTATTCCTGCGCTTGAATCTGCTCATGCCGTTGCTTATGCACTAAAGCTGGCTAAGACAATGACACCGGATCAAACCATTATTGTCAATATGTCAGGTCGCGGTGATAAAGATTTGCATTCAGTGATGAAAGCAGAAGGGATTGAGTTATAGTAGCTTTTATATGCTATTAATCTACATCTTATAAGAAAAATGGCTCAGTTCCCCTTATTACTTAATTTACTCAATAGAGATTATTTAATGAGGGGTCAAATGAGCCGGTTTATAACAATTAAGAGACCACTATGACTAGAATTGAAAGTACTTTTGCAACTTTAAAATCACAAAATAAAAAAGCCCTCATTCCTTACGTAATGGCAGGCGACCCCAATCCAGCGACGACAGTCGGCTTGTTACATGACTTAGTGAAGCATGGTGCGGACATGATTGAAGTCGGCCTACCGTTCTCTGATCCAATGGCAGACGGTCCAACCGTTGCGTTGGCAGGTGAGCGTGCATTAGCTGCAGGTACGAGTACTCGTGATGCACTAAAAATGGTCGAAGAGTTTCGTAAAACAGACACGCAGACGCCAATTATCCTCATGGGTTATCTCAATCCAGTTGAAATCATTGGTTATGATAACTTCGTCGCGCTATGTGAGCAGTCGGGCGTTGACGGTATCTTGATGGTTGATTTGCCACCAGCAGAGGCAGGTAGCTTCACGCAGCACTTGACCGATCATTCGATGAATGAGATTTTCTTATTATCGCCAACGACTTTGCCTGAGCGCCGTGAGCAAGTATTGACGCATTGTGGCGGTTATATCTATTATGTGTCATTAAAAGGTGTGACAGGTTCGGCCACGCTCGATACTGATGCTGTCGCGACTCAAGTCAAAGCCATCAAAGCAGAGACGGATTTGCCGGTATGCGTTGGTTTCGGTATCCGTGATGGTGCATCTGCCAAAGCGATTGGTACTCATGCAGATGGTGTCATTGTTGGCAGTGCGCTGGTACAGAACTTTGCTGATATAGATGCCAATGATGCCGATGCTGTTGCAGCTGCTCAGCAACGAATCATGGTGAAAATGGACGAGTTACGCAGTGCACTTGACAGTTTGAATACCTGAGCTAAGTAACGTTAAATTATCGTCATTTAAGTTTTCGTTATATTACTAATATCGATATTGATAAACAGCAGCGTTTAGAAATAACAATGTTTATAAAGACACTGTCAAATGACTTTGCTAAAGTTAGTTTACGTGTGTAAACTAACATCACACATAAATTGTTACAGTTTCGCGTAGGCGTGCCTTATAACTGCTCATGTTATGACTGTATGTGACTTTTAAATTTACTCTTAGGGACAAGTGAATGAGCCAACTTGTCGATAAGCCTTTGATAATGGCGAATAATATGACTGATACGATAACAAAACCTGATATGACTACTTCTAATAATGCTGAGCCTAACAGTAACGTCGCTGGGCAATCTTGGTTTAATCGCCCGATACCAAGTGTCAAGCAGCATTTGACCGCACCATTGAGCGCGGTAGAGACCGAACCATCAACGAAATGCAGTAATTGTCATTCGATGATTACTAATACATCTCTGATTTTTAACAGTTATGTGTGCCCGCATTGTGACCATCATTTACCGATGAGTGCTCGCGAGCGCTTAAACTGGCTACTCGATCAAGTAAATGGTGAACTTGGACAAGAATTCGTTGCCAAAGATCCGCTGCGTTTTGTGGATAGTAAGCCTTATCCTGCACGTATGGCTGAAGCACAAGACAAAACAGGTGAGAGCGAAGCACTAATTGTGCTGTATGGCAAGCTGCGTAATCTTGATGTGGTGACTTGTGCGTTTGACTTCCGCTTTATGGGTGGCTCTATGGGGTCAGTCGTTGGTGATCGTTTTGTGCAAGCTGCCGAAAAAGCCCTTGAAGATAAAGTACCTTTAGTATGTTTCGCTGCTTCTGGTGGCGCACGTATGCAAGAAGGCCTGTTGTCATTGATGCAAATGGCACGAACGGCTGCTGCGATTGAGCGTTTAAGAATAGCTGGTATTCCGTATATTGTTGTCTTGACCAATCCTGTCTATGGTGGTGTAACTGCATCACTTGCTATGCTTGGTGACATTCATTTAGCTGAACCAAAGGCGATGATTGGCTTTGCGGGCAAGCGCGTGATTGAGCAGACGGTACGTGAGACATTGGAAGAACCATTCCAGCGTGCAGAGTTCTTATTAGAGCACGGCGTGGTAGATGAAGTGGTACATCGCCATCAGATGATTGAAACGATCTATCGCTTGTTGGCAAAGTTAAGCCGCATGCCTAATGTTGATGCTTAATACATTGTAGAGGCTTCCTTCCAAATAAGCAGGCGGTTGGTATAACTGCCTAGTAGCATGCTACTATCTCTAAAATATGCAGAACTCTCTAATAGCATTTATCGTCATATAACGGTAAATGCTATTTTTGGTTTTGGTCAGGTAGTTATATACTAGGGCATATCTTCTAATCGATGACTTTCTAACCGATAGCTTTCTAATCACCAATTTTCTATTCGAATATTTCAATATAGGCTCCATCTATGTCTGACACTTCACTTTCTAACCCGAATAGCCCTAATAACAATGCCAGCCTAACGGAGTGGCTTGATTACATGCAGCAGATACACGTGTCGGCGATAGACATGGGGTTGTCGCGCGTGTTGCCAGTTGCTGAAGCCTTAGGCGTAGTGCAGTCAGCTAAAGACGATGCTTATGTCTTTACAGTGGCAGGTACCAATGGTAAAGGCTCGACGACCGCTGTCATCGCACAAATGTGTCAAGCAGCAGGTTATAAAACCGCCCTATATCAATCACCGCATTTGAGTGTCTTTAATGAGCGCGTGCGCATCAATGGCGAAATGGTCAGTGACCAGACATTGATCAATGCCTTTAGCAAAGTTGAAGCTGCACGTCTACAGTGTGACTTGACGCTATCATTTTTTGAGATGACGACACTGGCAGCCTTACTTATATTTGCTGAAGCAGATTGTGATGTGTGGGTGTTAGAGGTGGGGCTAGGTGGTCGTCTAGACGTTGTCAATATTATCGATCCTGATATGGCCGTGATTACCAATATTGCAATCGATCATGTCGACTGGTTAGGTGACAATGTGGAAGATATCGGCGCAGAAAAAGCAGGTATATTGCGTGATAATATCAGTCTAATCTATGGTGCTACCGAGATGCCGAATAGCGTTCAGCAAGCGATTGATAAGCATCAGGCAAACTGTTATCAAGTAGGGCAAAACTTTAGCCACCGCGACATTAACTCAACGACTTGGCAATATAGCAATGCCGCAATCACCATGCAGTTGCCACGCCCAGCATTGTCGTTGACCAATACTGCCAACGCATTATCCGCAGTACTCGCAAGTCCATTGAATGTCGATACCCATGCTATCGAGGCAGCCTTGCAAACGGTCAAGTTGGTAGGTCGATTTGATTATCGTGAGCTAGATGATCGTCATTGGCTATTTGACGTGGCGCACAACGAACAAGGTGTTGAGTTCCTATTAGCGCAATTATTACCGCTTTGGCAGCAGCATGTCGCAGACCAAAATACCGCCGAGCTTTCTGATCGCGTACCTGCAACCATTAAAATGCTGTTTTCGATGTTGGCTGATAAAGATATTGAAAAAGTTGTACAGCGTTTGACCGAGGCAGGTTTGCCAATTAGTGATTGGTTTATCGCTGAAATTGACTATCCCCGAGCAGCCAGTACTGAGCATTTGCAGGGTATACTGGCAAATCATGTCGATGGTGCTCAAGTACATGAATTTCAGCGTTTACAAGCAGCGACCTATGCAGTGAGAGAGGCCAGTCAACCGAAAGACTTAATCGTAGTATGCGGATCTTTCCATACGATAGGAGAGGCTCTATCTGCACTGAATGCTGATAATTTAAGTTAAACTGGTCGCTGTTTAATGTTAATCTTAACGGTAGCATGATGGCAGACAGTATAGAAAATATGCTTTATAATCAAAATGCTTCAGAACGCTGATACTAAAAGATCGACATAACATCTGAAAACTGATACATATAACCCGCGGCAATCGCTAGTCATCAAAGCTCTCTACGACATAGTTTTGAGACGACAGCTGCGCCGCTCAATCAACCTTATTACCAACTAAGAGACGTAAACGGATGAACTTTTCGAGACAAGCCTTATTGGGCATTGGGATGATTATAGGCGGTAGCGTAATGCTATACGCTATGGTGCAACAGATTGGCGACAGCAGCAGTGAGCCTACGCCAACCTCAGCGATGATAGATAAGCCAAGTAATGAACAAGAAACAACGCAGCCATTGACGACTGATATCGAGACAGAAAAACGTATCTTGGCGCAGAAACAAAAAGAGCGTGCTGCCCGTGTCGCAGAACAAGAAAAGCGTGCACAGCAATTTTTGACAGAACAAGAAGCAGCCGAAGCCGAAGCATTGGCGAAAGCACGTGCTGAAAGCCAGCAATATGTAGCCAACAGTGCACCAGTTGTTGAAGATACTGAGAATCCAGAAGCTGCAAAAGATGTTGCTAAAGACCTAACTGTTCAACCCCGTACGGATAGTGAATTGGCTGCTGATGCCAAGAAGATTAGTGATGCTGAAAAGCAAAAAGCTGCTCAAGCGCAACAAGAGGCCCAGCATCAAGCTGCAATTAAAGAAGAAGCCGCTGCTAATGCTAAGAGATTAGCGGATAGTAAAAAAGCGGTTGAAGCAAAGAAACAGGCTGAAGCACAAGCACTGTCAGCACAAAAGCGAGTAGATGCCGAAGCGGCTAAGGCTAAGAAAGAGCCACCGAAATCACCTTCTGATTATGAAGTCAAAAGAGGTGATGGGCTCATTAAGCTAGCAAGACAATACAATATGCCGGTAGAAGTATTGGCTCAAGCCAATAATGTCTCGCCACTGGCCTCGTTACAGTTGGGGCAAAATATAACGATTCCGTCTCGGGCTCAAGTGCAACGATTAGAACGTGAAGCCGCCGCTGCTGAGGCCAAGCGTCAAAAAGAAGAAGCCTTAGCTAAGAAAACAGCAGAAGCCAAGCGGGAAGCGCAGCAGAAACTCAGCGAAGCTCGTAAAGAAGTCAAAGAAACCGATGCGAAAGGTAGCTTTGGGGTACAAGTGGCTTTGGCGAATGATCAGAACAGAGCTGATGATTTAGTAAAAAAATTCCAAGCAGCAGGCTATCAGGTTAAAACCAGCCGTACCAGTCGCGGTGTCCGAGTTGTCGTCGGCCCTGAGCGTGGTAAAATTGCAGCCTTGGCACTAAAGGATAAGATTAATAGTGACCCTAAAGTGAATACAACGGGTGCTTGGGTCTTATATTGGTGATAGCTTATTTGCTAAGTCTGTATCCTAGTATATTAAATTGACTCTATCGTTATCACGAAAACACGACATCTACTGTCGTTTTTTTTGTTTTATCGTTTGCTGATTGGCAAAAGCTTAGTTACGATAAGCACCGTTTTTCCCTATCTCTCTTTTTATAACCTGTCAGCCTATAAGGGCTGCCTTGCCGTGGTCAGATAGCTATCGCAACTTCCACGAAGTCACCATAGCTATCTGATCGCTTTAATCATGTATAAGGTAAAAACATGTCATTTGGTGTTATATTTTTAATCTTAGCCGTTGGGTTTTTAGGGCTAATTACCGTACCAAAGCTGTTAGAAAAACGCCCAGTCGTTGAGCCTGATCCAAAGCCTGTACGCGGCGATGAGTTGGCTATTTGGCCGTTTGCACCGATGCCGATCATGACGGATACTGAGGTAATATTTTTTAATAAGTTAAAAGATGCTTTACCTGAATATTACATATTTGTCCAAGTTCAGCTATCACGAATCATTGAAGCCAACAGTAGTGAAACCTCTGAGCGTAGCTTTTGGTTCAATCGTATCTGTCGCCAAAGCGTTGACTATGTGATCGTGGATGTTGATGCTCAGACCACGCTGGTTGCCATCGAGCTTGATGATTGGACGCATAGTAGCAAAGCGCGGCAAAAGGCTGATGACAAGAAAGATAAAGCCCTTGCCAGTGCAGGTATTGCGATGGTGCGCTTTCATGCGGAGCGTATGCCCAGTGCCGATATGCTCAGATATGAGCTGATGCAGGTGATTGAAAATTATTAAGCTTTTCCGTTTTAAGTATCTAGGTTAGCTAAGACGCTTCATCTATTTGGTTTGGTTGTTTGGGACAAATAACGATTGGTCTATCTTCCACAAAATATAACCCTGTCGCAGGCGGCCCCCTATCTGACCAAACCGTTTGCGTTTGACACGCATCATAAAAGCCGCGCTTGGTAAACCACTCTATATAGTGTGCGGCTCGTAATGGTGTCATGTCGGTGGTAGCGAGATTAGCCATATCATTCTTATCGCACCATTCATGCATCGGAAAGCTTGGTGCTAGCCAAGCAGGGTAGCTAAAGTTATTGATGCTTATTGGCAAAAAGAATCGTCCTTTTATAATGCCATAACGTTTATCAATTTTAACTTGCCCATGATTGTCCGTATCTACCCACACCGCCCGAAACTGCTTGGTCTGCATGTGTGTCATCTTGCGCTGTAAATTGTCATTAGCATTAATCCCAACCCAGTTCACAGGTTCAAAAGGAGCTGATCCCATAAAAAACTTGATGGCCAATTCCCAATGCTCAACGAGCTTGTCTTGATGGTTATATAAAATTAAATCTATTTCACCAGTCGTTTGCTTGCCGTTAAATAACTGTACGTTATTAGCGAGTGTCTCGTACGGATGTAGCATGTGCGCAAAACCATCCTCTAGCCAAAATGATAATAACCCTTCAAAATGAAAACCCAGTCGATTGGGACTTGGGCGCTTGAGTAGATAGCGAGTCAGCGTTTGATAATCAGTAGTGGTATCCAGCTCTGTTAACCGCTGCTCATACGCCTCAAACTGCGCCTGCCAAAAGCTAGCACTATGCACTGCAATAGCATGTGTATTCTCATGCGGTGCAAAATCTATCCACTGCGTTAAGACATTAGGACAAGCCAATGCATAAGCCAAATCACGCACATAGGGTCGGTGGTAACGCTCCCAAGGTGCATCATCTATGAGGTGATTAAATGTAGGCTGATTGACAGGCTCGGACATAGGATAAACCAGTGTAAAGGTGTAGCATTTACCCTAACGGCTCGCTTTATAAAAGTCTATAGGATACGAGTATCGGCTAGGGTAATGCTCAGTCTTTTGGCTTTAAAATATGATATTAATGTGATGGATATGAATGCTGATATCAGGCGGTGATAGCAAGTAAGGCAATAGGATAGTAACTGTCGCTTTGAGTAGAGAGAGTGATACCATAATGTAAATTAATTTTGAGTTTTCATGCCTGCTTTACGTTTTTTTATTTAATTATTTTCTAGAGTGAAAAGTAATTATTAAAGGTTATATATTATGAGAAAATGGTTATACACGGTTGTTTTGATGGGTTTTACATCTGCTACCAATGCAAATGGTTTTAACCCTATGGATAAGTATTTTGCAGAGTTTGAGATCGTAGATGAAAACTATCGTTACGTAGACTTAGATAGCGTATCTGCTTACTTGGTTGCATGATAAACACGGGAAAGACGAAGCAGTATACTCGCTAATAACGTACAGTTATTTAACGGCTACCAAACGACTGGTGAAATAATCGCACTGACTTGGGATGATATAGATTGGGACGCGGGACTGACTAAAGGTAGTAAAGTCATGAGTGATGGGGAGATGGTTAATCGTACCAAGACCGCTGAATATCGTGATGTGTTTTTTAATGCGAGAAGTCAAGACGCGCTGAAGCGATTAAAACGTATTAAATCAGCTGGGAGTGATCGACTATTTATGTCGCCACGTTTTATAAATAGTGCCTGGCAAACAGATAAGACGCCAAGACGCGCATTGACTGAAGCGATGAAAAAGACTGGTATACGACATCGCGCTACTTACACGACGCGACATACCTTTATAACTAACTGTTTAACTGATGGATTGAATATATACTTTGTAGCCAAACAAACTGGCCATAGCGTGAGAATGCTTGGGACTAGATATGCACGTTGGATAGACGTGTCGAAAGCATGTAGTGAGATTGCTAAATTAAATACGGGGAGTAGGTGAGATGTTAATTAATCATAAGCGGTGCCCAAACTGCGGGGCAAGGTTGAAGCATTACTACTGGTATTGCGGAGATTGTGATAATCAGAATTTGACCAATTGGCCATTGATGATAGTAATAGTGACAGCATTTCTAATTATGATGGGGTTTATTGCGCTGAACTTCTTAGAGACAGCGTGTAATAACAGCTTTCTTCAGCAGCTAGTAATGAATTGGGGTGTGAGTTGCTGATCTGTGCCAAATTTGTGCCAAAAAAATAACTCAACGACTTAAGCCGTTGAGTTATTTAGTATTTCTTGGTCGGAACGGCAGGATTTGAACCTGCGACCACTACACCCCCAGTGTAGTGCGCTACCAGACTGCGCTACGCCCCGAATGACTGACTATTTTACGCAAAATTGCACATATTGCAAGAGCTATTTATTTTGCCCAAACTCTATCGCGCAATTTTGCGTATAGCCATCAGCATAGCCATTTAGTCGTTTACCTTAACCCAAAAGCTCTTTTAGGATTTGGTTCACTTGTTGTGGATTGGCACTACCGCGACTGGCTTTCATGACTTGTCCGACCAGACCGTTAAAGGCTTTTTCTTTACCGCCGCGATACTCATCAACCATCGCTTGGTTTTTCCCAATGACGTCTTCAACGATGGCTTTGATAGCGCCAGTGTCGGTTTCTTGCTTGAGGCCTTTTTCTTCGATGATCTTATCGGCTGCCTCATCAGCATCGCCGCCTTCACGCTCATATAGAGCACTAAAGACTTTCTTAGCCAATTTGCCAGATAGCGTGTCGTCTTTGATACGTTTTAGCATACCTGCCAATTGCTTGGCGCTGATAGGGGAGTCGACGATGTCTGTGTCATCTTTATTCAGCGCGCCGAGCAAATCGCCCATGACCCAGTTGCCAGCCATTTTGGCGTCTGACTGACCCACTTCAGCGACCACGTCTTCGAAGTAATCAGCAATTTGACGGTTGCCAGTCAAGATACGAGCATCATATTCTGACAGACCAAGCGCTTCTTCAAAACGTGCACGACGGGCTACAGGTAGCTCAGGCATGGCTGCTTTAATTGCATCAACCGTATGCTGCTCGATACGGACAGGTAGCAGGTCAGGATCAGGGAAATAGCGATAGTCGTTGGCATCTTCTTTAGAACGCATCACACGAGTTTCATCGCGCTCTGGATCATATAGCATCGTCGCTTGAACGACTTTGCCACCGTCCTCTAAGATATCTATTTGACGCTCGATTTCACGATTGATAGCGCGTTCGATGAAGCGGAACGAGTTTAAGTTTTTAAGCTCAGTACGCGTACCGAGATCATCACCAGGTTTGCGTATAGAGACGTTACAATCACAGCGGAACGACCCTTCTGCCATGATGGCATCTGAGATACCCAGCCAAGTCACCAACTGATGAATCGATTTGATGTAGGCAAGCGCTTCATGAGCAGAGCGCATATCAGGTTCAGAGACGATTTCGATCAGTGGCGTACCAGCACGGTTGAGATCGACGCCAGTCATACCATCGACGGCATCATGGACAGATTTACCAGCATCTTCTTCTAAATGCGCGCGGGTGATACCCATACGTTTCGGATATTCGTTCTTATCCCCTTCATTGACCACGACATCGATGTAACCTTCACCAACGATCGGGTTGGCCATCTGAGTGATTTGATAGCCTTTCGGCAAGTCAGGGTAAAAGTAGTTTTTACGATCAAACGTATTGAACAAGCCCAGTTCAGCATTGACGCCGATACCGAATTTTAGCGCGCGATCGACCACGCCAGCATTTAGCACTGGCAACACACCAGGCAAGCCCAAATCGACGATGCTGGCTTGGCTGTTTGGCTCGTGACCGAAGTCAGTCGGCGCACTTGAGAATATTTTACTTTCCGTGTTTAACTGGCAATGAATCTCAATGCCGATGACGACTTCATAACCATCAACGAACAGCTCTTTACGCACAGCGTGCTCGCGGACGGCATTGTTATCAGTAGTAGTTGCTGTATTCATTATACCGTCTCCTTTGCGATGGCAGAGTGCTGTAGATGATGATCCGTATGCTGCTGGAACAGATGCGCTGTCGTGAGCAGTTGACTCTCTTGCCAATGCTTACCGATTAATTGCAATCCAATTGGTAGACCGTCTGAGGTCAGACCAACTGGTTGGCTGAGCGCAGGCAGACCCGCTAAGTTGACCGCGATGGTATAAATGTCACCTAAGTACATCGTTGCAGGGTCAAGATTATCACTGAGCTTATAAGCAGCAGTTGGTGCGGTTGGACTGGCAATCACATCACAGCTCGCAAACGCTTCATCGAAATCTTTGACGATTAAGCGGCGAATTTTTTGTGCTTTCGTATAGTAAGCATCAAAGTAGCCTGCCGAGAGCGCATAAGTTCCAGTCAAGATACGACGCTGTACTTCAGGACCAAAGCCTTCAGAACGTGAGCGCGTGTATAGATCGATCAGATCCGTTGGGTTTTCACAGCGATAGCCAAAGCGTACGCCATCGAAGCGTGATAGGTTTGATGATGCTTCGGCAGGGGCTAGCATATAGTAAGTGGCAAGCGTGATTTCAGGGTCAGTGATGTTCACTTCTACAATCGTTGCGCCCAGCTCTTCGTACTTCTTCAGAGCGGCACGAGATGCTTGTTCAACTTCGCTATCAAGTCCTGTACCGAAGTATTCTTTAGCCACACCGATACGCAAACCAGCAAATGGTTTGTCACCAGCAGCGGCTTCTGCATCATTGATGTCTTGTACGTAGTCAGGCATGTCATATTTGATAGAAGTTGCATCGCGTGGATCGTGACCAATCATTGGCTGTAGCAGGTAAGCGCAATCTTTAGCGCTGCGTCCCATGCTACCAGCTTGATCCAGACTTGAAGCGTAGGCAATCATGCCGAAGCGTGATACACGGCCATAAGTAGGCTTGATACCCGTTAGGCCACAGAATGAGGCAGGCTGACGAATAGAGCCACCCGTATCACTACCAGTTGCGACTGGAACAAAACCAGCGGCAACGGCGGCAGCACTACCACCTGATGAACCACCAGGGACGCGCTCTAGGTTCCAAGGATTCTGTACTGTGCCGTAGTATGAGCTGCTATTGTCTGAGCCCATCGCAAACTCATCCATATTGAGCTTGCCTAAGCTAATCATGCCTGCTTTGTCGATGTTAGAGACGATAGTAGCACTATAAGGTGAGATAAAGTTATGGAGCATCTTTGAGCCACAAGTCGTCAGTACGCCTTGGGTACAAAAGATGTCTTTGTGTGCCATAGGGACGCCGAGTAATGGGCGTTGGTCGCCCTGTGCACGCATCTCATCTGCCGCTTTTGCTTGCGCGCGTGCTGTCTCAGAGGTGTGAGTGATAAAGCTGTTAATCTTGCTGTCTAGCGCATCGATACGCTTGATATAGTGTTCTGTCAGCTCAAGGCTACTAAATTGTTTGTCTTGTAAGCCCGTAATAAGCTGCTGAGTACTTAATAAATGAAGTTCAGACATAAGGTGTCGTCCGTCAAAATGTTAATAACATAAAATCGAATGAAATAAAGGAAGAGAGATAACCGACCGCTTATTCAATCACTTGTGGTACCAGATACAAACCGTCTTCAACGGCTGGCGCGACCGATTGATTGCGTTCGCGGTTGATATCATGTTTGGCAACATCGACACGCAGCTCTTGGCAGGCTTCATGGATGTTCGATAATGGTTTGATATCAGTGGTATCTACGTTAGCAAGCGTATGCATAAGCTTTAGTACTTTACTGATGTCGTCGGCATAGTTATCGGCCGTAGTCTCATCGACACCTAAACGCGCAAGGCTGGCAACTTCTAGGATTTCTTCACGACTGACGTTGCTGTCAGACGTTGTTGGTTGCTGTGACATAGTTTCTCCAGTGAAGGACAGTTTTTGTTAGATTTGGGTACTAGTTAGATTTAGATAATAGATTAGATACTGAACAGGTACTAAGATAAAATCTGATATAGAGTTACGTTATTATAAAGCATCTGACCTAAGTTTACAGAGCATGACGCTTGATTGATGCACAATATCAACCAAGAGCAAGTGATTTGCAAAATTGACTGAATAATTCACGGTAGATTTTCAATTGCTTCCCCATTATGTTCTGAAATACGTTACAGTATGCACTTGTGCTATTAAGCAAAACCTCATCTGCCTGTAGAACCCTTGTTAGTTATTGAATTAAATGGTGTTTCATTAGATTGAGCGATAGAGACTGCTATTTCAAACTTTGAAACAACTTTTAGCGTTTAAGACTAAATTCCTTACTTATTGATGCAAATACCTGTGTTTTTTTTGAGCTAAATAGGTATAATTTAGCTCGATTTTTTCATTTCATCATTATTGCTTAGGTTTGGCTTGTTGCGATGTTCAGCTTTCGCTTCAGGTAATGTCTAATGACGACCTGCTCAACACTGACGAGTAACACCTCAGTCAATCTCATTCGCCTCATTCGTAAGACGCTGGATATATTAGTCATGAACCTGTTTGGATTTTTATCAAATAATATCGCTATCGACCTCGGTACTGCGAACACCCTCATTTTTATTCCTAATAAAGGTGTCGTACTTGACGAGCCTACGGTAGTGGCGCTACGAAGTAATCGTACGCAAAACCCCACTGTTGCTGCTGTTGGTATCGATGCCAAGCAGATGCTTGGTCGTACACCTTCCAATATCACGGCGATTCGCCCACTAAAAGACGGCGTGATTGCTGACTTTGAAGTGACCCAAAAGATGCTCAAGCATTTTATCATGAAGGTAAAAGCCAAGCGTTTTATGGCACAGCCTAATGTGGTCGTTTGTGTGCCTTGTAAGTCTACCCTAGTTGAGCGTAAAGCGATTCGTGAGGCAGTATCATCAGCAGGCGCTAGCAAAGTATTGTTGCTAGAGGAGCCAATGGCGGCAGCGATTGGTGCGGGTATGCCAGTTCACGAAGCCAGTGGTTCTATGGTCGTTGATATCGGTGGCGGTACGACTGAGATTGCTGTTATTGCTCTATCTGGTTGCGTCTATGCTGAGTCTATCCGTATCGGTGGCGATATTTTTGATGAAGCAATCATTACCCATGTACGCCGTACGCACGGTTGTGTCATTGGTGAGACGACCGCTGAGCGTATCAAAAAAGAAGTTGGCTCTGCATTGAACGAAGAAGGCCAGTTAGAAGTAGAAGTGCGTGGTCGTAGCATGGCAGAAGGCGTGCCAAAAACGTTCACAGTCAATTCAGAAGAAGTACAAAAAGCACTGAGTGACCCATTGAGTGGTATCGTTAGCGCAGTAAAAGCAGCGCTTGAGCAAACACCACCTGAGCTGTCATCTGATATCGCTGAGCGTGGCATTGTATTGACGGGTGGCGGTGCTTTATTACGTGATTTAGACAAATTAATTTCAAGAGAGACAGGTTTGCCTGTAACAGTTGCCGAAGATCCACTGACTTGTGTCAGCCGCGGCGGTGGTATCGCTCTTGACTTTATCAACAACAAAAGCTTAAACATGATTTTTGTTTAAGCTGCATTAACTAAGTCCTGTCGTTTTTGATAGTACACAATGCTTAGTTATCGTTAAAATGAAGTAACAGGTATAAAGATATAAAATTAAAGGTAGCCCGCTGCGCTACCTTTAATCACATTATTCAATGCTAGAATTCCGTACTGGCTACCGCTTATTTTATAACCTCTGAGTTAGACGACTTATGATTCCAAGTATTTTTGCGCGCCAGCCATTAGCACTTCGCAAGACTGCCATCGTATTGATAGTAGCCTTAGTGTTGATGTGGTTCGATAGCAAAAACTCAGACTGGTTTGAGCCAATACGTAATACTAGCCATGCTGCTATGCAGCCTATTTATGAGTTGTCGTTATTACCGAGCTACGCCAAGCATTGGGCGAGTGGAAGCTTGCAATCTAAAGAATCACTACGCCGCGAAAACATACAGCTAAAGTCTCAATTGATACATGCGCAAGCCAAGCTCCAGCAGCAAGATTATATTCTGGCACAAAACGCGCGCCTGCAAGGTATTCTGTCGACCACCGAGCCTGAACAGTTTGATCTCACTCTCGCACAAGTTATCGGCACAGATACCAATTTGCTCAGACAAATTGTGATGCTCAATAAAGGCGCACAAGATGGTGTGCAAGTTGGACAAACGGTCATTGATGAAAAAGGTATCTTAGGACAAATCATTAATGTTTATCCTAATACCAGTCGTTTGCTATTGATTACTGACGAACAGCAATCTGTTGCCGTTACTGTTAAGCGTACAGGCCAACGTGCTATCGTTACGGGAAAAGGGATACCAACGTCATTGAGCCTCGATTACGTATTCAAAACCTCAGACGTGCGTGTGGGAGACGAGTTGGTTTCGTCAGGGCTCGGTGGTCGTATTCCAGCGGGTTACCGTGTCGGCCGTGTTGCTCATGTCAAAGATGGACAGGCGGACAACTTTAGAAGCATAGAAGTCACGCCAGCAGCTAACTTTATTGACAATGCGTATGTTCTCATTCTGCAAGACAAGCGAGCCAACAGCAATGATATTGTTCTCGATGAGCGCTAGATAAGCATCATTTAGCGAACAATGCGTTGATAGTCACCGAATAGCCTATGTATCGGTATATTCTCAATCACAGTGTTCATCCCATTAATGCCTAGCTATGCTCTAATAGCCGCCGCTAACACCCGCTAAGGTAAGTACTCATGTCGTATCCTGATTCTGAGAATGCAACGGTAGTACTCATTATTACGATTATTCTAAGCTTTGTCGTTGCTTCCTCACTTAATGTATATCCATTGAGCCCTAGTATGGCCACGCTGCGTCCTATGGTCATGATTATGGTGCTGATTTTTTGGTTGTTGTTTCAACCGCGCTATGTTGGCATCTTTACGGCATTTACCATCGGTATTATTGCTGATCTACTGATGGACACCCACTTGGGAGAGCAGGCCTTTGCCGCAGTAGTAGTCGCTCTCTTTATCAAAATTACCAGTGTATATATCAGACAAATGAACACCGCTAGCGCATGGCTAGTAGCCAGTTTTGGATTGATCATTTTCCAATTGAACTTGTGGATACTACAGATGTTCATCCAAAATGTTTTTGTCGCTCAAGCCACCCTATCATTATTAATGAGTATCCTGAGCTGGCCGCTGGTTCTATTCGCTCTACGTAAGTTTGCGCGTTAATCACTACCTTTATGAACAGCAGTGCTTATGAACAATAATACCTATGAATAATAATGCTCGTTCATAACTCATGGAGCGATAGCAATAAGGTTTGTTTAGGCCGATTCTGACATGATAACCAATAAGATTTTTCAATATTAAACACACATGAACTTACTATAAAGAGAGTTGCGATGGATATCGTTTTAGCATCTGGTTCGCCACGTCGTCGTGAGTTATTAGAAAGAGCGCAACTGGATTTTAGTATCTTGAGCGTGGATATTGATGAAACGCACTATGATAACGAATCGCCAAAAGACTATATCGAGCGCATGGTCGTCACCAAAGCCGAGGCTGCGATACAAAAGCTAAATGAGACGATAAACAAGAATAAAGGCGACCTTGCTGAGCAGATTCTCATCTTAACGTCTGACACCATTGGTGTACTGCCAGACGGTAAAACGGTTTTGGTCAAACCAATCGATCGCGAGCATGCTTATAGTATGTGGCAGCAAATGTCTGATAGTGTTCATGAAGTATGGACCGCGGTTCAAGCAACTCACATACAGCTGTTGCCCACAACATCAGAGCACGATGTGTCAAAACATAATGCATCAACGAACCACCCAGCTTTCCAGATTATCAAGCAGCAGCAAATCACTGAACGTACAGAAGTGAGCTTTATCCCGCTGACACCACAGATGATGAGTAACTATTGGGATAGTGGTGAGCCTGCTGATAAAGCTGGTGGTTATGGCATACAAGGCCTAGGTGCGGCATGGGTCAGCAGTATCAATGGCAGCTATACCAATGTTGTTGGTTTACCGCTTTCGCAAACGCTGGCATTAATTAAAACGCTTACCGATGCGAATCTCGATTAAATAGATAAGATAAATCTGTGTAGAGAGGGTTTATTAGCGAGAAATCAGTCGCCACTTCTCTGCACATAATGACACGTGAGAGTAATGGGCGAGAGCAAGCCGCATTTGTTACACTATAAAGATAATAGGCGATGAACGTCTAACAAGAAAGCTGAGAGATAAGAGAAAACATTATGTCCGAAGAGCTGCTGATTAATATTAGTCCAATGGAGTCCCGTGTCGCAGTACTAGACAACGGCATCTTGGGCGAGATTTATATTGAACGTCATCATAAACTGGGGTTGGTGGGTAATATTTACCTAGGTACAGTCGTACGTGTCCTACCTGGAATGCAGGCGGCATTCGTTGATATCGGGCAGTCGCGCACAGCATTCTTACATGTCAATGATATGCAGCGTGAGCCTCGTGCAGTAAAGAAAGCGACTGACACTGCCAAAAATCAAACCAATGGCGCGATAGAAAGTGCTACAGATGATTTGGACGTCACACTACCGATAGTCAACACTCAGAGTACGGAAGTTATACAAGCTTCTAAAACACTCATTCAACATCGTTTGCACGAAAGCCAACGTATCTTAGTACAGGTGACAAAAGATCAATTGGGCAGCAAAGGCGCTCGTTTAACCACCAATGTATCACTACCGTCACGCTACTTGGTGTATCTGCCATCAAGTGAACATATCGGTATATCTCAGCGCATCGATGGTGAAGAGGAACGTACTCGTCTAAAGACTGAGCTGACTAGCTTGATGCAGACGGTCAATCTAAAGGGTGGTCTCATCGCTCGTACTGCTGCTGAACGTGTCTCTGTTGATAAGCTCGAAGAAGACATTTATTACCTATTGCAGCTTTGGCGTACTATCTGTGCCCGTCGCCAAGAAATCAATCATCATCAAAGCTCAGAGCTGATTTATCAAGAGTTAGCATTACCATTACGCTCAATCCGCGACTTGGTACATGCTGACACCGAAAAAGTTATCATCGATAATGAGCAAATCTATGAGCAAGTCAGATACTTTGCTAAAGAGTTTGTTCCTTTTGTGTATGACCGAATCGTACACTATACCGCTGAGCAATCACTCTTTGATGTACACCGTGTCGAAGATGACTTAAAAGATGCTTTGAAGCGCCGTGTCGACCTAAAGTCGGGTGGCTATCTCATTATTGACCAGACCGAAGCAATGACGACGATAGATGTTAATACAGGGTCTTTCGTTGGTGGTCGCTCTTTAGAAGACACGGTTTATAAAACCAATCTAGAGGCCACTCATGCCATTGCCCGTCAGTTGCGCCTACGGAATCTAGGCGGCATTATCATCTTGGACTTTATCGATATGCTTGAACAGCAGCATAAAGATGATGTGCTTGAGAGCCTACAATCACAGCTCACGCAAGATTATGCCAAAACTAAGATTACGCAAGTCAGTGAGCTTGGCTTGGTAGAGATGACCCGTAAACGTACACGGGAGTCATTGGGGCAGCAGCTCTGTGAGCCATGTTCGACCTGTCAAGGTCGTGGGTTTGTAAAAACTGCCGAGACGGTCTGTTTTGAGATATTCCGTGAAATTATGCGTTGTGCTCGTACTTATAACTCTCCCAAAAAGTTCACCGTAGTGGCACATGCAGCCGTTATTGACTTGTTACTAACTTCAGAGTCGGACACAGTCGCAGATTTAGAGTATTTGTTAGGTAGAGTCATCACTTTTGATGTAGAAAATCTTTACACTCAAGAGCAATACGACATCGTTTTAGATTGATACACTTGCCACTACTAATAGAGATAAAGGTAATTATTAGAAATAGATAGCATTGTTTATAAAGCGTAATATCTGGATTTGCTATAGATATAGCCCTTGCAATGAACGAAATACTATGTATAATATACACCACTGAATTATATATGCGCAGCCAATCAAACAGCTGGCGCTATGACAGCTAGAGCATCGTTTCTAGCACTATTTCATTATGCCTCTACTAACATCCGATAATGGAAGGGTTGGTGGGGCTTTAAACTATTTCGCTTTTAGCACGCTATTGGTTCTGATAAAGAACATATTCTGGTTAAGAACAGAATGCCGCTTTAAGTGAATATTTAACCAAACGGCTTTTGATCATATCTTTGCAAAGCAAGAATGACAAAAGCACATATTAGGAGCTTGCTGGCATGGCTAACCAGAGAATCCGTATCCGTCTTAAGTCTTTTGATCATCGTCTGATCGATCAATCTGCACAAGAGATCGTTGATACTGCAAAGCGCACCGGTGCGCAAGTTTGTGGTCCTGTACCGTTGCCGACTCGCATTGAGCGCTTCAACGTTCTAACCTCACCACACGTTAACAAAGACGCGCGTGACCAGTACGAAATCCGTACTCACAAGCGCATGGTTGATATCGTTCAGCCTACTGATAAAACTGTGGATGCGCTGATGAAATTAGATTTAGCGGCGGGTGTTGACGTTCAAATTGCTTTGGGTTAATGCACATTACACACCCAACCCATTAATATAAGATATAAAGAGGTCTAAAATGGCGATCGGTTTAGTCGGTAAAAAATGCGGCATGACCCGTGTCTTCACTGAAGCAGGTGTATCTATCCCTGTAACAGTGGTTGAGGTCGATGCAAACCGCATTACTCAAGTAAAAAATACTGATGTAGATGGTTATCAAGCCATCCAAATTACCACAGGTACCCGTCGTGACAGCCGCGTAACAGCTGCACAGAAAGGTCACTTCGCTAAAGCTGGCGTTGCCGCTGGTCGTGGTGTTTGGGAATTTCGTGCCAACGAAAGCGATCTTGAAGGTCGTGAGATTGGTGGCGAGATTCTTGCTGACTTATTCGAACAAGGTCAGATGGTTGATGTTACAGGAAACAGTAAAGGTAAAGGTTTCCAGGGTCCTGTAAAGCGTCACAACTTTAGTATGCAAGATGCGACTCATGGTAACTCAGTATCTCATCGTGCACATGGTTCAACTGGTCAGAACCAGTCACCAGGTAAAGTATTCAAAGGCAAAAAGATGGCGGGTCAGATGGGTAACAAACGCGTTACCGTTCAAGGCCTAGAAGTGATTTCGGTTGATGCCGAAAAAGGGTTACTTGTCATCAAGGGTGCTATCCCAGGTGCCACCGGTGGCGATGTTATCGTACGTCCGTCAGTCAAAGCCTAAGCAAGGGGATTAACGTGGATTTAAAAACAGTTACAGGTGCGGCGGTTGAGCTTTCTGATACGGCATTTGGTCGTGAATTCAACGAAGCACTAGTGCATCAAGTCGTCACCGCTTATTTAGCTGGTGCTCGCCAAGGTACACGCGCACAAAAAACCCGTGCCGAAGTTTCTGGCGGTGGTATTAAGCCATGGCGCCAAAAAGGTACTGGTCGCGCTCGTGCGGGTTCTATTCGTAGCCCAATCTGGCGTGGGGGCGGACGTGCATTTGCGGCCAAACCACAAGATTGGTCACAGAAAGTAAACCGTAAGATGTATCGCGGTGCGATGCAGTGCATCCTAGCCGAATTGATTCGCCAAGAGCGTCTGATTTTGGTAGAAGAGTTGAGCGTTTCTGGTCCTAAGACCAAAGAGCTGATCGCAAAGTTAAATGAGCTTGGTGCACCTCGTGCATTAATCGTCACTAAAGAAGTTGACGAAAACTTATACTTAGCCGCTCGCAACATTCCACATGTCAACGTACTTGATACAAGTGAAGTTGACCCAGTGAGCTTGATTGCTTTTGACAAAGTAATCATGTCAGTTGAAGCTGCGAAACAATTTGAGGAAGCACTAGCATGAATAACGCAAGACTTTATCAGATCCTAAGAGGACCTGTATTCTCAGAGAAATCTCAAATGCTTGGCGACTCACTTGGTGTGCAGGTATTTAAAATTGACTCTAAGGCTACTAAGCTTGAAGTTAAAAAAGCAGTTGAGATGATGTTTGAAGGTGTTGAAGTATTAAAAGTAAACACTTTGAATGTTAAAGGTAAGACAAAGCGTTTTGGTAAAAGCATCGGCCGTCGTAATGACTACAAAAAAGCCTATGTTACCTTAAAAGCTGGTCAAGATGTACAAATGGCTGATGCTGGTGAAGAGGTCGCGAACACGACTGCTTCTACTAGTGAAACAGCGAATAACGAATAAGGATTACACTCATGCCTATCGTAAGAGCAAAGCCAACATCACCAGGCCGTCGTTTTGTTGAAAAAGTAGTGCATCCACACCTTTATAAAGGTCGTCCGTTTGCAGCGCTTCTAGAATCAAAAAGCAAGACCGGTGGTCGTAACAATAATGGCCGCATTACTACTCGTCACATTGGCGGTGGTCATAAGCAACATTATCGTATTATCGATTTCAAACGTACTAAAGACAATATCCCAGCCACGGTAGAGCGTATTGAATACGATCCTAACCGTACTGCACATATTGCACTACTTAAGTACGCTGATGGCGAACGCCGTTACATCATCGCTGCTAAAAAACAAGCAGTTGGTGATACAGTAATGTCAGGTGAAACTTCACCAATCCGTCCAGGTAACTGTTTACCACTGAAAAACATCCCATTGGGTACTGTTATTCACAATATCGAACTCAAAATCGGTAAAGGTGCACAGATGGCTCGCGCAGCGGGTGCTAGTGTTCAGTTATTAGGTCGTGACGGTATTTATGCTATTCTACGTTTGCGTTCTGGCGAAACTCGTCGCGTACACGTGAATTGCCGTGCTGTTATCGGTGAAGTTTCTAACACTGAAAACAACTTGAAATCACTTGGTAAAGCCGGTGCTTCACGTTGGCGTGGTGTTCGTCCTTCAGTTCGTGGTGTCGCTATGAACCCGGTTGATCACCCACATGGTGGTGGTGAAGGTCGTAACAAAGGTCGCCATCCAACTAGCCCTTGGGGTCAGAAGTCTAAAGGACTTAAAACGCGTAGCAATAAGCGTACTGACAACATGATCATCCGCCGTCGCGCCAAGAAGAAATAAAGGAAGAATTTCATGCCTCGTTCATTGAAAAAAGGTCCATTCATAGACGCGCATTTGTTTGCTAAAGTTGAGAATGCATTAGACACCAACTCACGCAAGCCAATTAAGACTTGGTCGCGCCGCTCGATGATTTTGCCACAAATGGTTGGCCTAACTTTATCTGTTCACAACGGCCGTACTCATGTACCGGTTATCGTGAGCGAACAGATGGTTGGTCATAAACTAGGTGAATTTGCCCCGACTCGTACGTATCGTGGTCATGGCATTGACAGAAAAGCTAAGAAATAAGGTGCTTATCATGGAAGTAACTGCAAAATTACGCGGTGCCGCCATATCGGCACAAAAAGTTAGACTCGTTGCTGATGAAGTTCGTGGCAAATCTATCGAGCGTGCTTTGGATATCCTAACGTATAGTAATAAAAAAGGCGCTGTGTTTGTTAAGAAATGTCTTAACTCAGCCATCGCCAATGCCGAAAACAACAACGGTCTAGATATCGATACTCTTAAAGTATCAACTATCTACGTTGATGAAGGCATTACGCTAAAACGTATCCTACCACGTGCCAAAGGCCGCGCTGATCGTATCAGTAAGCGTACCTGTCACATCACTATTAAGGTAGGGGAATAAGTTATGGGTCAAAAAGTACATCCAATCGGAATTCGTCTTGGTGTTGTAAAAAAGCATAACGCAAACTGGTATGCTAGCCCTAAACAATACTCAGAATACCTAATCAACGACATTAGAGTTCGTGAATATCTACGCAAAAAGCTAGACAACGCTATGATCAGCAACATTATGATCGAGCGTCCTACTGGCGCTGCTAAGATTACCATCGCCACTGCGCGCCCTGGTATTGTTATCGGTAAAAAAGGCGAAGATATCGAAAGACTTCAAAAAGAATTGACCAAAATCATGGGCGTACCTGCTCAGGTCAACATTGAAGAAATCACGTCACCTGATCTTGATGCACGTTTGGTAGCAGACGGTATCAGTAGCCAGCTTGAGCGTCGTGTTATGTTCCGTCGTGCGATGAAACGCGCTGTACAGAACAGCATGCGCTCTGGTGCTAAAGGTATTAAAGTTGAGTTGTCTGGCCGTCTTGGCGGTGCTGAGATTGCTCGTACTGAATGGTACCGTGAAGGTCGTGTGCCACTGCATACACTCCGCGCTGATATTGACTATTCGTCAGTACGTGCAGAGACAACTTACGGCACTATCGGTGTTAAAGTTTGGATTTTCCGTGGCGAAATCCTTGACGGTATGAACAGTGTATATAATCCCGTTAAAGAAGAGCAGGCCCGTGCGCCAAAACGCCGTGGTCGTGGAAACGGAAATCGTCGAAACTCAGACAGAGGTTAAACTATGTTACAGCCAAAACGTACCAAGTTTCGTAAAATGCACAAAGGTCGTAACACTGGGCTAGCTCATCGTGGAAGCACCGTTGCATTCGGACAAATTGGTCTAAAATCTTTGACTCGTGGTCGTATGACTGCCCGTCAAATTGAAGCAGCACGTCGTACCATCACTCGTAAAATTAAGCGTGGCGGTAAGATTTGGATTCGTGTATTCCCTGACAAACCGATTACCAACAAGCCATTAGAAGTACGTATGGGTAAAGGTAAAGGTCCAGTCGAATATTGGGTATGCGAAATCAAACCTGGTAAAGTGTTATATGAAATCGAAGGGGTCTCAGAAGAGCTTGCTCGCGAAGCATTTATACTTGCTGCAGCAAAATTGCCCTTTAAAACTACCATTGTTAAGCGGACGATAATGTAATGAAGATCAGTGAATTACGTGATAAATCATTAGAAGAACTGACCCAGTTACTTGATGAAAAGCAACTTGATGCTTTCCGTATTCGTATGGCTAAAGCAACTGGTCAGTTGGGTAATACCCATGAAGTACGTGGCAATCGTCGTACGATTGCACAGCTTCAGACTTTGATTAACGAGAAACAACGAGGCGACTCATGAGCGATAACAATCAAACAGCTACCAATGCTAGCGTATTGACAGGACGAGTTGTCAGCGACAAGATGGACAAGTCCATCACAGTTTTGATTGAGCGTCTGGTTCGTCATCCTCTATATGGCAAACAGCTTCGTCGTTCTACGAAAATCAAAGCACACGATGAGAACAACGTTTGCCAACAAGGCGACCTTGTCCGTATCAAAGAAACGCGTCCAATCTCAAAAACCAAGTCTTGGACTTTGGTTGATGTGGTTGAAAAAGTAGAAAAAATCTAAGTAAATTGCATTAAAAGCCAGAAGCTGTTAAAATATCCGCCTTTTTAAGGATGCTGATTGCGCCGAGCGTATATCACTCACATTAAGAGTAAGTCGCGGTTATTTATATTACAATGCCGTCTACTCATACTGTGCTAGCGGCAGCAACTGGTTTTTATTGCTCATACGTGTGGAGTAACGCTATGATTCAGGTTGAGTCAATGCTGGAAGTTGCAGACAATAGCGGTGCAAGACGAGTTCAGTGCATTAAAGTACTGGGTGGTTCTCATCGTCGTTATGCATCAGTTGGCGACATTATTAAAGTAACGGTTAAAGAAGCCATTCCGCGTGGTCGTGTTAAAAAAGGCGACGTGATGAATGCTGTAGTTGTACGCACCAAAAAAGGCGTTCGTCGTCCTGATGGTTCTGTGTTACGTTTTGACGACAATGCTGCGGTATTGTTGAACCAAAACAAAGCACCGATTGCAACTCGTATTTTTGGACCGGTAACTCGTGAACTACGTGGTGATCAGTTTATGAAAATTGTATCACTAGCACCAGAAGTATTGTGAGGTAATCCATGTCAAAATTACGTAAAGGCGATACAGTTATCGTGATTGCTGGTAAAGATAAAGGCAAGCAAGGTACTGTACAAGCTGTAAAAAATGATCGTATTAAAGTAGAAGGCATTAACATTGTCACTAAGCATCAGAAGCCAAATCAGGCAGCTGGCGTTGAAGGCGGCATTCTTAAGCAAGAAGCTTTCCTACATATTTCAAATGTCGCAATATTAAATGCGCAAACCCAAAAAGCTGATCGTATTACTTATCAGTTCAGCGAAGACGGCCAGAAACAACGCGTCTATCGTTCGAACGGTGAAGTAGTGGCGACTGCGTAAGACACTAAGGGTGTAATGGTAATGGCAAGATTAAAATCTTTATATAACGATAAATTAAAGCAGCAAATCCAAGAAGAGCTTGGTTTGGCGAATGTGATGCAAGTGCCTAAAATCACTAAAATCACACTTAACATGGGTGTAGGCGGCGCGTCTCAAGACAAGAAATTGCTTGAAGGTGCTGTAGCTGATATGACTGCAATTGCTGGTCAAAAACCTGTTGTCACCAAAGCGCGTAAATCAGTTGCTGGCTTTAAGATTCGTGAAGAATGGCCAATTGGCTGTAAAGTAACGCTACGCGGTGAGCAAATGTACGAATTTTTAGATCGTCTCGTTGCCATTGCAATTCCTCGTATTCGTGATTTCCGCGGTTTTTCACCTAAAGCCTTTGACGGACGTGGTAACTACTCATTGGGTATCAAAGAACAAATTGTATTCCCAGAAGTAGATTTTGACAAGATTGATCGTATCCGCGGTATGGATGTGACAATCACCACGTCAGCTCAATCTGATGAAGAAGGTCGTGCGTTGCTTAAAGCATTCGGCTTCCCATTTAAATAAGGTAAAGACGTTATGGCAAAGAAGAGCATGATTAACCGCGAATTGAAGCGCGAAAAAATGGTTGCTAAGTACGCTGATAAGCGTATCAAGCTAAAAGAAACTATCAGTGATATGACTGCAAGTGACGAAACTCGTATGGAAGCGATGTTAGAGCTACAAGCTCTTCCACGTAACTCATCACCAGTACGTCTGCGCAATCGTTGTGCTATCACCGGTCGTCCTCACGGTTACTTCCGCAAGTTTGGCTTATCACGCAATATGCTGCGTGAGCGTGTCATGCAAGGCGATGTGCCTGGTGTTCGTAAAGCAAGCTGGTAAGGGGTAACTATATGAGTATGCAAGATACCGTTGGGGATATGCTAACCCGTATTCGTAACGCACAAATGGCTAACAAAGTATCGGTAGCAATGCCGAGCTCTAAATTACGTAAATCAATTGCTGATTTGCTAGTTAGCGAAGGTTATGTGGCTAGTGCCGTTGTTACTGAAGAAGCAAACAACAAAGCAAGCCTTACTATTGAACTAAAATACTTCGAAGGCCGTGCTGTCATCGAAACTATTCAACGTTTTAGCCGTCCTGGTTTACGCCAGTTCCGCGGTAAAGACGCTATCCCTACTGTTAAGCAAGGTATGGGTGTTGCTATCGTATCAACTAGCCAAGGTATCATGAGCGATCGTGCTGCACGCGCTGCTGGTATCGGTGGTGAAATCGTCGCATTTGTAGCGTAAGTTACACGACGATAAAGTCTATTTGACGCTGTTGGGCTTCTATCAATGTGGTAATGATGAATTATTTAACATTGGTAGGTGTCTAACGCGGTCAACTATGCTAAACTAACACGCTTTTTAGCCTGTTAGTTTTTTCGCTAATATAAAGAAGTTAATTTTTTAAGGAATATTCCTATGTCTCGTGTGGCTAAAGCCCCAGTGACGCTGCCAAATGGCGTAAGCGTTACTTTGAACGATCGGCAGGTCGAAGTTAAAGGCAAGAACGGCAATTTGTCTTTACGCCTGCATGCATTGGTCGAGCTGAAACAGGAAGATGATGCTATCATTTTCTCACCTACAGTCGATTCAAAAGAAGCTATGATGCACACTGGCACCATGCGCGCTCTGCTTAACAACTATGTTACAGGCGTGAATGAAGGCTTTGTAAAACGTCTTCAATTAATTGGTGTTGGTTACCGCGCACAAGTTACTGGCAACAAAGTAACTTTGAACGTCGGTTACTCTCATCCAGTAGAGTATACGTTACCTGAAGGTGTGTCAGCTGAAACCCCAACGCAAACTGAAATTGTTTTGAAATCAAACAATAAGCAGCAGCTTGGTCAAGCAGCGGCTAATATCCGTGGTTTCCGCCCACCTGAGCCTTATAAAGGCAAAGGTATTCGTTATAGTGACGAGCATGTGATTCGCAAAGAAGCCAAGAAAAAATAAGGTGAGTTGAAATGTTTGATAAAAAAGCAGCTCGTCTGCGTCGAGCTAAGAAAACCCGCGCGCATATCCGTTTTTTAGGCGTTAATCGCTTAACGGTTAACCGCACGCCAAAACATATGTATGCCCAGATTATCTCTCCGAACGGTGGTGAAGTGATTGCTCAGGCATCTACCTTAGACGTCAGCTTGCGCTCAGGCGCTACTGGTAATGCTGATGCAGCAACGTCTGTAGGCCAATTGATCGCAGAACGCGCAAAAGCAGCTGGTATCACTAAAGTTGCCTTTGACCGTAGTGGTTTCAAATATCATGGTCGAGTTAAAGCTTTAGCAGAAGCAGCTCGCGAGAACGGATTGGAGTTTTAATCATGGCTAGAAATGATAAAAATGATAAAAATGAACAGACTGACGGTCTAGTAGAACGCTTAGTTACCGTTGATCGTGTTGCAAAAGTTGTTAAAGGTGGTCGTATTTTCTCTTTCACTGCACTAACTGTAGTGGGTGATGGCAACGGTCGTGTAGGTTTTGGTCGCGGTAAAGCACGTGAAGTGCCAGCTGCTATCCAAAAAGCACTAGAAGCTGCCAAACGTAATATGATTACTGTTGAGCTAAATGATGCAACTTTGTATCATCCGATCAAAGCACGTCATGGTGCTAGTAAAGTTTATATGCAGCCTGCATCTGAAGGTACCGGCGTAATCGCTGGTGGCGCAATGCGTGCTGTGTTAGAAGTTGCTGGTGTCAAAGATGTTTTGACTAAATGTTATGGTTCTACCAATACTGCTAACGTTGTTCGCGCAACGTTTAACGGTTTACGTGATATGTCAACTCCAGAGAAGATGGCAGCTAAACGTGGTAAATCTGTAGACGAAATCTTGGGTTAACTTAGACTAGGTGAGTTACGATGAAAAAAATGAAAGTCACTCAATTTAAATCGGGTGCCCATCGCCTAAAGAGCCACAAAGCGAGCTTGAAAGGATTGGGTTTACGCCGTATTAACCATACTGTTGAAGTAGAAGATACTCCTTCAACTCGTGGTATGGTAAATCGCGTTAACTACATGGTAAAAGTGGAGGAAGCGTAATGGGTCTTAGATTAAATGAATTATCACCAGGTGTTGGTGCAAAGAAAACTGCACAACGTCGTGGTCGTGGTATCGGTTCAGGTCTTGGTAAGACTGGTGGTCGTGGTGTAAAAGGTCAGAAATCTCGTTCAGGTTCTAGCGTACGCTCAGGATTTGAAGGTGGTCAAATGCCTTTATATCGTCGTCTACCTAAATTTGGTTTTACCAGTAAAATGGCAATGAAGACAGCTGAAGTACGTCTGTCTGAACTAAACCAAATTGAAGGCGATGTTGTTAGCATTGAAACACTTAAAGCTGCTAACCTTATCCGTCATGATATGAAGCGTGCCCGTGTTATGTTATCAGGCGAAGTCACTAAAGCTTATACCTTTAAAGGTATCAAAGTGACTAAAGGCGCTAAGCTAGCAATCGAAGCTGCTGGTGGTAGCATCGAGGAGTAATAACGTGTCAAAACAATCAATGTCATCGACTGGTATACCGCTTAATCCATTTGCATTTATACGCAAGTATGACGAATTATGGACGCGTTTATTATTCTTAATCGGCGCATTGATTGTTTATCGTTTAGGGTCACATATTCCAGTACCGGGTATCAATCCGGTTAACTTGGCTGATCTGTTTTCGCGCAACGAAAACACTATTCTGAGCATGTTTAATATGTTCTCAGGTGGTGCACTAGAGCGTATGTCTATTATGGCACTTGGTATTATGCCATATATCTCAGCATCGATTATTGTACAGATGATGTCTGCGGTATTGCCATCGCTTGAAGCCCTCAAAAAAGAGGGTGAAGCGGGACGACGCAAGCTAAACAAGTATACCCGTCAGGGAACGCTTGCTTTAGCCCTAGTACAGTCATTAGGGATGTGTGCTGGCTTAATCAGTCAAAACCTTACCTTATCTTCTGGTCTTACTTTCTATATTCCAGCTGTTACTTCTTTAGTAGCAGGCGCTATGTTCTTAATGTGGCTTGGTGAGCAGATTACAGAGCGTGGTGTAGGTAACGGTATCTCAATGCTCATTTTTGCAAGCATTGTGGCTGGTACGCCAGGTATGATTTCGCAATCTATCGAACAGGTCAATCAAGGTCAGATGAACTTGATTGTACTATTTATTTTTGTGTTACTAGGTATAGCGGTTACTGCTGGCATTGTTTATATTGAACGTGCTCAACGCCGTGTTCCCGTAAACTACGCACAAAAGCAGCAACAGGGTCGTAAAATTTATGCTCAGCAGCAGTCTCATCTGCCGTTGAAGCTAAACATGGCAGGGGTTATTCCTGCTATCTTTGCGAGTTCTCTGTTGTTGTTTCCAGCAAGTTTAGGGCAGTGGGTTGGTCAATCAACCGATCCTACCTTTACACAAAAAATATTGCAGAATATGGCGTTAGTATTGTCTCCAGGGCAGCCGCTATATTTAGTATTGTTTGGTGCAATGATTATTTTCTTCTGCTATTTTTATACGGCACTAGTATTTAGCCCACGTGAAGTAGCTGAAAACCTTAAACGTAGTGGTGCGTATATCCCAGGTATTCGCCCAGGACAACAAACTCAGCGTTACCTCGATCATGTATTAAACCGATTGACCTTTATTGGCGCGATGTATATGACGGTTATTTGTTTAATGCCAATGGTCGTCCAGTCATCGTTTGGTGTGCCGTTTCAACTCGGTGGTACGTCTTTACTGATTATGGTGGTTGTGGTAATGGACTTCATCTCGCAGATTCAGGCGCATTTGATGACCCATCAATATCATGATCAGACGTTAATTCAATCGCCCACTCAATCTTAAATGAGCGGTACGATATTTCAAGGAGCATGCTATGAAAGTTCAAGCATCAGTTAAAAAGATTTGTGGTAGCTGTAAAGTTGTGCGCCGTAAAGGCCGTGTACATATCATTTGTACAGCAGAACCTCGCCACAAGCAACGTCAGGGTTAATACTTAGTATCACAAAGCCTTAGGTTTTTGTTACTATTTAAATTAATACTTGAAAAATAACGGCGGATGCGATATCATCCGCCACTTGCCGTAGTTTATGCAAAAACTTTTATAATACTATCGAAGAATAAGTCTGTTATCAGACCAAAGCAGAGATTGAGATTACAAAGGCTTTAGTATTGACAGCAACAAATCTGAAAAGTAATGCCTTATCGTTAGATAACGCTTATTTTTCTTTAATGGAGAGAAATCAATGGCTCGTATTGCCGGCGTAAACATTCCGGATAATAAGCATGCTGTTATTTCACTAACTTACATCTTTGGTGTAGGTCGTACCACTGCTCAGAAAATCTTAGAAGCAGTTGGCATTGCCCCTACTACTAAAGTCAGTCAGTTAGATGATACACAGTTAGATGCTATCCGTGCACAAATTGCAAATTACATGACTGAAGGTGACCTTCGTCGTGAAGTTTCAATGAATATTAAGCGTTTAGTTGATCTTGGTTGTTACCGTGGCATCCGCCATCGTCGTAACCTACCAGTTAGAGGTCAGAACACCAAGAACAACGCTCGTACTCGTAAGGGTCCGACACGCCCTCTCAAAAGATAATTAACTTAGGAAGCTAAAAGATGGCAAAAGACACTCGCAGTCGCAAAAAGGTGACTCGCCGTTCAGTATCGGAGGGCGTAGCCCATATCCATGCGTCTTTTAATAACACCATTGTTACGATTACCGATCGTCAGGGTAATGCATTGGCTTGGGCCACTTCAGGTGGACAAGGCTTCCGTGGTTCACGTAAATCTACACCATTTGCAGCTCAGGTTGCAGCTGAAGTCGCTGGTAAAGCGGCCCAAGAATATGGTGTTAAGAATATCGACGTTTTGGTCAAAGGACCAGGACCGGGTCGTGAGTCTGCGGTAAGAGCACTAGGTGCATTGGGTTATAAAGTCAACAGCATCTCTGATGTAACCCCAATCCCACACAATGGTTGCCGTGCGCCGAAAAAGCGCCGCGTCTAATATTAAAGACGAAGCTTTTTATATTGAAAGCTTATAGGAGACATAACAATGGCCCGCTATATTGGACCAAAACTCAAATTATCACGTCGTGAAGGTACGGATTTAGGCCTTAAGTCTGGCGTTAAACCATACGACGTAAAAACGAAAAAAGCTGGTCGTCCACCAGGTCAACATGGCGTAAGCCGTAACAAGACCTCTGAATATGCTCTACAGCTGCGTGAAAAGCAGAAAGTTAAGCGTATTTATGGTGTACTAGAGCGTCAATTCGCTAATTACTATAAAGAATCTGCTCGTAAGCGCGGTGCTACAGGTGAAAACCTACTAGCCATGCTTGAGAGCCGTCTAGATAACGTTGTATATCGCATGGGCTTTGGCTCAACTCGCGCAGAAGCACGTCAGCTAGTTAGTCATCGTACTGTTATGGTAAAGAAAGCTGGCCGTGATGAGTTTGTTCGTGTGAACATTCCATCAATTCAGCTTCAAGATGGTGATGTCATCGCTATCCAAGAGAAGTCTCGCGAACAACTACGTATTAAAAACGCTATTGAACTAGCGACACAACGTGGTATTCCAGAATGGCTAGATGTTGATCACAGCAAACTACAAGGCACGTTTAAACATGCGCCTGATCGTATTGATCTACCTGCTGAAATCAACGAAAGCTTGATCGTTGAGCTATACTCTAAGTAAATGACGTACTGCTCGATGTCATGAAAATGGCATTGAGCAATTAACGTTAATTAAACCAGTTTAATAAATCGAGGTGACATCATGATGCTAAATGCAACTGAGTTTCTAACGCCGAATGCCATTAACGTGGACACGGTTAACGAAACGATTGCGAAAGTCACGCTCGAACCGTTAGAACGCGGCTTTGGGCATACCCTAGGTAATGCCTTACGTCGTATCTTGTTATCTTCATTACCTGGTGCTGCAGTCATTGAAGCCGAGATTGATGGTGTTGACCATGAATACTCTACGCTTGAAGGGCTACAAGAAGATGTACTTGACTTGCTTTTGAACTTAAAAGGCTTGGCAATTACGCTTCATGACCAAAATGAAGTATTTTTGACCTTGGATAAACAAGGTCCAGGCACTATTACTGCTGCAGATATCACGTTACCGCACAATGTTGACATCATCAATCCAGAATTGGTATTGGGTACATTGAGTGATCGTGGTCATCTTAAGATGCGTTTGCGCGTAGTAATGGGTCGTGGATATGAGCCAGCAAACCAGCGCCGTGAAGATGGTGATACTAAAGCAATTGGACGCTTAAAGCTTGATGCAAGTTTTAGTCCTGTGCTTCGTGTTGCTTATCAGGTTGAGAACGCTCGTGTAGAGCAGCGTACTGATCTTGATCGTCTTATCATTGAGCTTGAAACTAATGGCACTATAGATCCAGAAGAAGCAATTCGTAAAGCAGCCACTATTTTACAACAACAGATTTCTATCTTTGTTGACCTAGAAGCTGAAGAAGCGCCTGAGCCTGTGAAAGAGAAAGAAGAGGTTGATCCGGTGCTATTACGCCCTGTGGACGATCTTGAACTAACGGTTCGCTCAGCCAACTGCTTGAAAGCTGAAAACATTTACTATATCGGTGATTTGGTACAACGTTCAGAGACTGAACTTCTAAAAACCCCAAATCTTGGTAAGAAATCATTAACTGAAATCAAAGACGTTTTAGCGTCTAAAGATTTAGAGCTCGGTATGCGCCTAGATAACTGGCCACCAGCTGATTTACGTGTTGATGATCGCTTTTCTTATCGTAGCCGTTAAACTTTAAGGATTTTTGACTATGCGCCATCGTAAGAGTGGAGTCAAGCTGGGTCGTACCGGCAGTCATCGTAAGGCAATGTTTCAGAACATGACTAACTCATTATTTGAGCATGAACTGATCAAAACAACTTTACCAAAAGCTAAAGAACTACGTCGCGTTGCCGAGCCATTAATCACTATGGCTAAAGAAGACAGCGTTGCTAACCGTCGTTTAGCATTCAGCCGTATGCGTAGCAAAGCTATGGTAGGCAAATTATTTGGCACGTTAGGTCCTCGTTACCAGACTCGTCCAGGTGGTTATTTGCGTATCGTAAAATGCGGTCATCGTGATGGTGACAATGCGCCAATGGCATATGTAGAATTAGTTGATCGTGACTAGTTTTATACTGAATATATGATTCATAAAAAAGCTCCAATTAATTGGAGCTTTTTTTTATGTCTTGAATTTGGTTAATCACATTATTAATTTTATTAGCGCAGTAGTGAATCAACATCAGCAGCACCTTGCCTGATAATCTCAGGTTGGCTGCTAGTCATATCTACGATGGTCGTTAGCTTAGTTGTTTTTATACCTGCATTGATTAGACCATCAATTTGATTACCCAAGATATCTTCAATCTCGAATGGATCGTCAAGTATGTCATCACGGTTAGGTAAGATTAGTGAGCTAGTTAAAATGGGTTCATCCATAGCTTCTAGAAGTGCTTGAGCAATAGCGTTACTCGGTACTCGGATACCGATTGTTTTTTTCTTGGCATGAGACAGTTTCTTTGGTACATCTTTTGTGGCATTTAGGATGAATGTAATAGGTGCTGGGGTATGTGCTTTTAGCTGTTTAAACTGCACATTATCTACTGTGGCGTAATTAGCAATCTCACTTAGGTCACGGCATAATAAGGTAAATTGGTGTTTATCATCAAGCTCACGAATTTGTTTAAGTTTTTCTAACGCATCTTTGGCACCCAGACGACAACCAAAGGCATAGCTGGTATCGGTAGGGTAGATGATCAGTTGGTCTTTACGTAGCAGGTCAGCCACTTGCTCAATCAATCGAGGCTGTGGATTGTCTGGGTGAATATAGAATACTTGCATAATGCTTCCTTATCTTATAATTATGAGGTTTTTCTTCATTTAAATAAGTGTTTCGGTGGCTGTGTTAAGTCTGTTTAATACAGAGGATAATTCATAAAGTATATTTTAAACGTTAATAAAGTTTATTGGTTTAAAATATGGATTTGATCATTAGTATAGCGCATAGCACATGTAACTTTAGTGGCAAGGCGTTATTGTTCGTATAAGATCCTTAACCATTCACGTTATAAAAATCATACCATTGAAAGTTATATTGCCATTGATTTAGTTGAATTGGATGTGGAAACCTTCAGTAAAGTAAGTAATAAGATTTTAGCATCACGTGGTAGTGTCTGAGGCTCAGTAA
Organism: Psychrobacter fjordensis; assembly: GCF_904845995.1. Taxonomy (NCBI): domain Bacteria; kingdom Pseudomonadati; phylum Pseudomonadota; class Gammaproteobacteria; order Moraxellales; family Moraxellaceae; genus Psychrobacter; species Psychrobacter fjordensis. The sequence continues at coordinate 314,517 of NZ_CAJGYP010000001.1, read as the reverse complement.
TATACTGTTCTGCTTGTTGATAAACGTCATGTTCGAAGGTGCTATCACTCGTATCAAACGCTGCAAATAAATTGTCCTGCGATACTTGGAAAGGTCGCCCGCAAGCTAAAGTAAATAGACATTCCAATGCTTGCGGCTTAATTTCGACGCGCTCAAAAGACTGCTGCTGCGCTGCTGATCGTCCATCTGGTGCATACCAGTAGCCAAAGTCTGGCAACCTTCTACGAGCTTCTCCGGCTACACACCAATGGCTCAGCTCGTGCAACGCACTGGCAAAAAAACCATGAGCAAATTCAATTCTTGCGGGTTCATTGTTTTGGGCAGGAAAGTATTCGGGTTCACCTTCACTACGAACCAATATTACCTTTTGATCAGCAAATAAAGTATTGAATAATTGAATGAGCCAGTCGGTAGCTACCCGCTCATTATTATCAGCTAATTGTTGGTCGTTATCGTCAGTTTCGGTAGTAGCTAGGCCTTGCCATTCATTTCTCAGGCGCTCTAACGCTTTATTCTTCTCAAAATTTGATGAATCGGCAGAGATAGAGTTCATATCACTGACCAACTCGGTAAGACATTTCAGTAGTATTTTTGCTTTAGAAGATGAGAGTAAGTTAGCAAAGTCAATTTTATTGTTAAACGAATTCATAAGTGAAATACTGGTCAGATAAGTGGTAAAAATGAAAACTATCACCTTAGTATAAAGGCGAAGAACAGGTCATGTTAAATCGTGCCAATATCAAAAATATTAACATACTAGCGCTAGCGTCATTCAATGCTTTCCGTTAGTATGGCAGGCAATATTATACACCGTTTTGATGAATGAGGCCGCGCATGTCAAGCACTCCAGAAAGTAAACCGTCAGCAATGCATACTGATAACAAAAAAGTGCCGTTACCTACCAGCATGCCCGATTCTATTTCTTTAGATAAGTGGGCAGATACTGGTTATGAATGGTCAGGAGAAGTAGAGCCAAGTGCGTTCAAACGTCTGGCGCTTATTCTAGCTACCGAACACGAGCAAGAAAAAATACAGCTTAGTGCTAGCTTATATCGCCGTAATAATGTCTTACATTTGGCATTTACATTGACTGGTCAGGTTTGGCTAACTTGTCAGCGCTGTCTGCAGCCAGTGTCTATCGATTTGTCTGACGATTTTAATATTGCTTTGCTCGAAAAAGAGGGCCAAGTACGCTTAGTGAATGAAGAGCAAGATTATTTATTACTTGATGAAATCATTACAGAGCAATCACCAGAGAAGCTATTGCCATTCAAGAAATTGGTTGAAGACGAGATACTACTCAAGACGCCAATGTCACCAAAGCATGATGACTGTGAGATGACGGTAGAGCAGTTTGGTGAGATTCCAGAAGAAGAAGAAACAGAAAATCCTTTTGCCGCTTTAGCCTCGCTAAAAGGCAAGCTGTAGTTTCATTAAAAGCAATTCACATATAAATGTACTACTTAATGAATTTGTGATACCTTTCATCAGCTTTCTACAGAAGAGTGAGATGCAGGGCTTTATTAATCCATTAAACATGCGTATAATGTCCGGTTTATTGCATTCTAGCAACAAGTTGCTTGCTGATAGAAGCTGACTATGCAAATTTACTATAGATTTTAGACATAGTTAGCATTTTATGTGAGTGGCAATCTATTTAACTAATGATGCGTAAGACTTAGGTTGTTGTGATTATATGGCCTCTGTCAGTATCGATTAAAGCTGAATTTCAAGCTTATCCCTTTTAAGTATAGGAGCTATATCATGGCTGTTCAAAAAAGTCGTAAAAGCCGTTCTCGTCGTGACATGCGCCGTTCACACCATCGTATGGAAGTGGCTGAGCTGAGCATTGATGCTACTACTGGTGAAAAACATCGTCGTCATCACATGACTAAAGATGGTTTTTACCGTGGTCGTCAGTTGTTCAAGGTAAGTCAAGACGCCTAAGTTGCTTGTTAGCTAATGCAAAAGTAGTCATGGTACTGGTGACTATTATTGCTTTTGCATAGCCGTATCAAGCAATGAGTTTTGAGCTAAAGAAAGCCAAGTTATTTCGCTATCATATATTATGTGGCTAGATAACTTGGCTTTTTGCTATGGTTTTTTAAAATAAATATTTTATTTTTAGCCTTTAGCAAATATGAAAGTGAACTGATACAATCTATTATTACAATTTTAGTGATATTCTCTGCTACACCAGTTTAGGTGGCACTCACTATGATAATAGAGTCTGTCAGTGTATAGTTCACTAATAGCTAATTTTTCGAAAAATAACGAACGCAACGGCTCTGTGTCGTACCTAATAATATAACAACTCCCATTATTTTTAGGGATGTTTCCAATTGAATAAGGAATATTGGTTATGGCCTCTGTACCCGATATGGCAAAAAAACAGCCTTCGCGGATCGCGGTAATTTTCCCTGGTCAAGGATCACAAGTCGTTGGTATGACGAGTGAGCTTGCTGAAACCTATCCAGAGATTCGTGATACTTTCGCTGAAGCAAGTGACGCACTTGGTGAAGACTTATGGGCAATCTGTCAGGATGAAGAAAAACTCAATCAAACCCACTATACTCAGCCAGCATTACTGACTGCTAGCATAGCTATCTGGCGAATCTTGAAACAGAAAGTAGTCACAGAGCCTTGTTATTTAGCAGGGCACTCTCTAGGTGAGTATAGCGCGCTCTGTGCAGCTGATGTGATATCGCTTGCTGATGCAGTAAGACTGGTTCATAAACGTGGTCAGTTAATGCAAGAGGCTGTTGTAGGTATTGATACAGCGATGGCAGCAGTATTAGGTCTTGAAGACAATCGGGTCGAAAATTTATGTGAGCAAGCGACTGAACATGTTGATGGCGCGATTGTTGGTGCAGCCAACTTTAATAGCCCAGGGCAAGTCGTGATATCAGGCAATGCTGATGGCGTTAATGCTGTTATTGATAAAGTAAAAAATACCGGTAAGAAATCTGTTCCGCTAAAGGTTAGTGTACCATCGCATTGCGCACTAATGGAGCCAGCGAGTAGTGCTTTGGCTGAAATTTTGGCAGACATCAAATTTGAGCAAGCTATGATTCCTGTTATTCAAAATCGTCATGCACGTGTCGAAACCAGTGCGTTGGGTATCAAGCAAGCATTGACTGAACAGTTAAGCCAACCTGTATTATGGTCAAAAACCATGCAAGAGCTGGCTGACAAGCAAATTAATATTTTAATCGAGTGTGGCAGTGGTAATGTATTGAGTAATTTGGCGAAGCGTCAAGCCCAGCCAATTACCAGCTATCCTACTGACAAACCTGCCCGCCTTGAGAAATTAATGGAGTTATTATCATGAGCCGTACGATTACATTAGTAACAGGCGCGAGCCGTGGCATTGGCAAAGCTGTTGCCAAGCGTTTTGCTAAAGAAGGTCATTTTGTCATTGGTACAGCGACGACTGAAAAAGGCGCTGAGCTTATCGATGACTATCTTCATGACAGTGGTGGTATTGGCCGAGTCTTAGATGTACGTGATACGGCGCAAATTGATAAATTATTTGAAGAAATTGAAAGTGTCTATGGTGCGGTACAGGTATTGGTCAATAATGCTGGTATCACGCAAGATGGATTGCTAATGCGCATGAAAGATGACGATTGGGGCAATGTCATTGACACCAATCTAACGTCAGTATATCGCATGAGCAAACGTGCTGTACGCGGTATGATGAAAGCACGCCGTGGCCGCATCATTAATATTACCTCTGTAGTCGCGCAGATGGGCAATGCAGGTCAGTCTAACTATGCTGCAACCAAAGCAGGTGTAGAAGGGTTTAGCCGTACCTTAGCGCGTGAAATTGGTTCACGCCAAGTGACTATCAACTGTGTCGCTCCGGGTTTGATTGAAACAGATATGACGGATGAGCTTGATGAGCGTCTGCTAAACTCGATGTTAGATGCTGTCCCCATTAGCCGTTTAGGGCAGCCAGAAGACATTGCAGCAGCAGTGCATTTCTTGGCCAGCGATGAGGCCAGCTATATCACAGGCGCTGTTATTCCTGTCAATGGCGGCATGTATATGTAAGTGACGCACAAGTGTTACATAGTGATAATAAAAAACTGTGTGAACGAGTGTAAACTATAATAAAGGGTGCTATAATGACGGACACTTTTAGGCCAAAGCACTGTATGATAGCAGAGCTTTACCAGACATTAGTCAAAACGTATAATCCGTTATAAAGCATTCAGATAGCGATACTAATCTGAAAGTCTCACTTATATACAATGCTATAGAATCTAATAATAGAACTATAGTAATTTGTCAAAATAATAGATCAAAAAGGAGAAATCTACATGAGTAATGATACCGAGCTAAGAGTTAAAGCTGCAGTAGCTGAGCAATTGGGTATGAACGTTGAAGAAATCAGCAACGATGCTTCATTTATGGAAGACTTAGGTGCAGATTCATTGGATCTAGTTGAATTAGTTATGTCATTCGAAAGCGATTTTGGCATCACTATTCCTGATGAAGATTCAGCAGAACTAACGACTGTTCAAAAAGCAATTGATTACGTACAAGCACAGCTATAATTCTACATTAGCTTAGCAAGTTTTGTATTGCCGCTTATCTTAATTGATAAGCGGTTTTTTTATGTCTTGTAAAATGAGCTTTCCATACGAGTGAATCGTATTTATTAACATAAGCTACGTCAATTCAACATTATTCAACATACTATTACTAGCCAGTTCAACTACCTTTGTCTATACTCATTTTGGTAAGCAGTAATAAAGTATGACGAAATTCAGGTGTTTACCTCATTATCTGATTTTATACGTCATCGAAAATAATGATTAATAATAATATTTTAAGGAGCAGTTATATGGGTATGTTCAGTTTTGCAAAAGACATCGGTGATAAAATTTTTAATCGTGATGAAGCCGAGCATGATGCTAAATCAGAAACCAAAGCAGATGCTAATACGCCAGTACAGAGTAGTGAGCCTTCAGCGCAGTCAGTCGCTAATATCTTGCTTCGTCGTGTTCAGCAGCAAAATTTAAATATCAGCGATCTAAAAATTAAATACAATGGCTCAACGGATACTGCTGAGATTAGTGGTAAGGCTAAGACACAAGCAGATCGCGAAAAAGCAATCATCGCAATTGGTAACGTACAGAACGTTGCGAAAGTTATTGATAATATCGATATTGAAGAAGATGCCCCTGAGTCGACGATGTACACAGTAAAATCCGGTGACAACTTATCTAAGATTGCCAAAGATGTTTATGGTTCAGCAAGTGACTACATGAAGATTTTTGAAGCGAATAAGCCAATGCTTTCTGATCCTGATAAAATTTATCCAGGCCAAGTATTACGTATTCCTAAGCCATAATATTTGTAACTAATAGCACAAAAATATGCGCTAACGAAAATGCCTCTTGTAAATAAGAGGCATTTTTTTGTTTAGACAAATACAAGCCTAAGATTCAATAGCCTTTAATTTATCTTGCTGCTCAGTTATTGCCCAAAGGATATGCTCATCCAGTATCTCATTGTGTACACCCAGTTTTGACTGTAATTGAGCAACAGTATCTGTACTGGCGTTGGCATTTCCAAGTCCAATAGCGATATTGCGTAAAAAGCTAACATAACCTGTGCGTCTAAGTGGGCTGCCTTCAGTCTTTTTCATAAAGTCAGCTTCTTGCCACTGCCATAGTTCAAGTAGGCTACTACTATCAAGGTTGTGCCGTGGTGCGAAGTCTTCTACAGGTGTGATATTGGCGTAGCGATTCCAAGGACAGATAAGCTGACAGTCATCACAACCAAAGACGCGATTACCAATCGCTCGGCGGTACTTAGTATCAATGGTACCTTTATGCTCGATAGTGAGGTAGGAGATGCAGGCTGAAGCGTTGAGCTCATAGGGTGCAACAATCGCTTGGGTAGGGCAAATATCAATACAGGCGCTACAGCTGCCACAATACTCTTTGATAGGTTGGTCATCTGGCAGCTCAAGGCTAATAAATAGCTCGCCCAACACAAAAAATGAGCCTGCTTGTTTATTAATAAGTAGTGTGTGCTTACCTGTCCATCCAAGGCCAGCAGCATCAGCGATAGGGCGTTCAAAGATAGGTGCAGAGTCGCTAAATGGTCGAAAGATAAAATCTCGCTCTGACCCAATATTGAGATGTTGCCATTCAGGAAGCATTGTTTCTATTTTTAATGCCAATTGCTTTAAACGACTACGCATTGTCTTGTGATAATCACGCCCTCTGGCATAACGTGCAATGATACCTTGGTTGGGGAGGTCATTGTCAGTGACAGAACGAGGTTTCGGTGCTTGAGTCAGGTAATCCATACGAACGCTGATGATGGTCCTTGCACCATCGACCAATTGCTCAGGGTTCGCCCGTAGTTCATGATTGCTGTGCATGAACTGTAGCTGTCCCTCGTAACCTTTCTCTAGCCATTGCTGCAGTTGTACAATTTGTTTAGCAAACAAAGGATGGTGCACGGATAGAAAGCCGCAGTCAGCAAACCCTAGCGCCTGTGCTTGAGTCTTGATCCATTGTTTGACGTCTGTTGTGGTAGAAAATGTTGATGTGTTATTGAGCGCAATCTTGTTTGCGGTTGCATCATCAATTGCAGCGGCTCGCTGTTGGCCAGCTACTTGTTTGATAGAAGATATTGGTAGGCTTGGTGTAGATGAGTTATTCATGTGTAATAGTAAGCGTTGATGTGAGTACCGTTATGATAAGCGAGTGAGCCAATAGCGCAAGCATAAAAGACAATAAACTCGCATTCATATTGATACACAAGTCAAAGTTAGCTTTTGCTAAGCTAGGACGTATCCTTATATAGACGAGGAATTATCAGGCTTCAGAATAATTTAATACAAACAGTTGAGGGCAAATCATGCAAATACACGGTCATTCATTCATAGATAAAAAACATCCTATATCGCTATATAGCAGTAAACAGCTCTATGCAATGGAGCAAGCATGGTTTGATAAAGGTCATGATAGTTTCGGGCTAATGCAACAAGCAGCTTGGCAAATGACGAAGCATATCGAGCAGCTTTATGAGAAAAAGTACTTAAACCGTCAGTCATTAACGTCGGTTAATTTCTCTCATCGTCACAACCACCAGTATCGAGTGAGTATATGGGTAGGAAAAGGTAATAATGGCGGTGATGGTTGGCTGATTGCCTACTATCTCAAGCAAGCTGGATGGCATGTACAGATAGTCACAGTAGGTTTTGATGGTAGTGACCTTGATAATAGTGGCTTTGATGAAGTGATTTTTGATCAAGTTAGTTTTGATAAAAGTGATACAACAACAATTTCTAATAGCAAAAGCTCAATACCGGATGCCCAAAAGGCTTTACAGGTAGCACGATCTGCTAATTGTAAGTATGAGCGCTTTGAAGATAGCCAAAATGATTTGAGATCAACAGCACTGCAGGCTGATGTCTATATCGATGCACTATTTGGTATAGGGCTGGATCGTACACCTGAAGGTATCTATAAGCAGGCAATTGGAGCTTTTAATGAATTAACGGAGCAAAATAATGGGCTGGCCATTGCGGTTGATATTCCAAGTGGTGTGGTTGCTTCTACTGGTGAAGTGTTCGACCGTATAGCGATACAGGCGGATGCAACTTTATGTTTGATTGCGCGGAAATTTGGATTGCATACCAAAGACGGGGTAGATTATAGCGGGCAGGTAATCGATATACCGCTGATACCTTATCAGGTAGGTAACGTAGCGTTTGAGCCAGTAGCCAAATTGATCACTACTGGACAAGCTCTCAGTCCACGGCGCCAAAATAGCTATAAAGGGAGCTACGGCCACGTACTGGTCATCGGTGGTAATCGTGTTGATGGCTCACAAGGTATGGGCGGGGCAGCGATATTGTCTGCTTCAAGTTCGATGGCGGCAGGAGCGGGCAAAATCACTGTTGCCTGCCACAAAGCCTTTCATAATGCACTATTGACGTCACTACCAGATGCTATGACTATCAATTTGCATGATACTCAAGGTGTGCAGCACTTAATCAAGGCAGCCAGTGTGGTAGCTATTGGTATGGGGTTGGGCCGTGACGATAAAGCACAGGCATTATTCGTAAATTATATACAAGCTGCTATGACAGCGAAAAAGCCAATAGTTATAGATGCTGACGGGCTTTATCACTTGGCATCGTTACAGCTGAAAAATGATAAGTTAATCTCTCAGCTGAGAGAGTATAGTACTGATAATGAGGTTTTTTTAACACCGCACAGTGGTGAAGCTGCTAAGTTGCTGAATAAAAAAATACATGAGATAGAGTCAGATAGATTATCAGCCATCAAACTATGTGCGAAGACATATGGTGGCAATTGGGTGCTCAAAGGTGCAGGGTCTTTGGTTTTAGAGAGTGGCTTAGATCAACAGCAGATCTATGTTTGTGGTGTTGGTAATGCTGGTATGGCAACGGCTGGTATGGGCGATGTGTTGTCTGGTGTCATTGCTGGCTTGTTAGCACAACAGGATTTGGAGCCGGAGATGCGCAGTTTGCATCAAGCGGTTATCATACATGGGTTAGCAGGGGATATATTGGTTAGTCAGACGAATCAATATAATAGTGGCAAGAGTGATCGCGGTCATCTCTTGATAGGACAACGAGGGCTACAAGCTCAAGATATGCCAGTAGCCATTCGTCATGTTATGCAGTTGCTGGTTGATGCCTATAACTAGCGTTGAGACTAGGTAGTAGGGTTGCCACAGTACTGGTCAATCGCTTGTTGTACGCGCTCGCGCTTTAGCTCAATCTCGCGGCCATCTAGATACTGACGTTTGCCACTGGCATCCATTTCATAGATACGCCCGCCAACGTTTAGATTGGTCAAGTTGCTGCGTAATGACTGGCAACGCTGTGCATTGGCTTGTGCCTCTTGCTCTTTAATACGTGTCTCAAGTGCTGCCACTCTTTGTTCTTCTGCACTAGGGGCATTACTCTGATTGGCATCTGTTTTGCCAGCTAAATTTCCTGCGTTATTCTGTCTACCGTCACTACGGAACTCAATCAGTTCGATATTTTTGCCATTCTGTGGAGAATGTTGGCTATATTTTACTTCGCCATGTGCACCAACAGACTTATAAACTTGAATAGCATGACTGGCATTCATGGACAGCATTAGCATACACGCCGTACTCATACTCACAAGCAGTTTGGCAGCAGTATTTATCTTAGATGCATATGCCATTGTAGCAATCCTCTTAATTGGTAAAAAACAGATGTTTATATATGTGTCAATATAACATTTTAGTGTTTGAATAGTACTAAAAATGTACCAACGTTTGATTTTAGCAAATAATTCTTATGAATGTATATTATTTAATAACTAATAGTTAGGGATGGGCTTTAGAAGTTTTTCTTGACAATGGCTCGTAAACCGCCGAATATAATAGGAGTTGATTGGTCAGTGAGCGGCTTTTATGATATTGCCGTGGCACTTGAAAACGAGAACTACGGGTTACTTATCAGTGACTTATACAGTTCTTTTTTCTTTGTGATAATGATATAGCAACGGTAGCAGTCGTTATGAATGACAGCTATTGATAACTGTATACATTGTCTCCGGACTTATCTGTCTACAATGACTAAGATAAACTTGTTATTTGAAATGCGCTAAGTATCATTTTAGCGATTGTATTAAACACGGCTCAAGATTTAGGGAAGAGATATCTTCAATCAGCCTATTGTAATATCTAATGATATTGCGATGTGTTACTGGTTATCAAAGTTATTTTTCCACCTATTCTAATGCCTACGTATATATCAATCGAATATAGATACTGGTTCGTGTTAATCATCAATAATAAGCCTCTTTTATAGATGCACTCACATCTTGTCACTGTATATCGATAAACTCCTATCACAGAGCTGACCCTACATATATTGCTGTGTTTAAGTACTATGTTGTCTTATAAAACAGCATGACTGAAATATAGCGGGCACACATTCTTGATATGGATAAGTATTAGCACTCATTTTTACAAATTGAACAATCATGTGCAAACGTCGTTGTTTTCTTTTATAAAGTACTGCTACTGCTTGCCAAAAAAAAAGGTGATGACAGTGACGCAAACCACGCAAAGTCCAAACATGACTGGACATACCCAAACGGGTAATGCCGCCAAAAATTTTGAAGAAAAGCAACAACGCCTTGCTGAAGGTAGTGCACAGCCTGTAATGCTGTCTGGTGCTGAGATGCTGGTGCAATCGCTGACGGATGAAGGTGTCAAATATATCTTTGGCTATCCAGGCGGTGCGGTTCTTCATATCTATGATGCCTTGTTTCAACAAGAAAATATTGAGCACATCTTAGTACGGCACGAGCAAGCAGCGGGCCACATGGCCGATGCTTATTCGCGAGTGACTGGTAATACTGGCGTCGTGCTGGCAACATCAGGGCCTGGTGCGACCAATACTGTGACCGCTATTGCTACTGCCTTTATGGACTCTGTGCCAATGGTTGTAATCGCAGGTCAGGTGCCAAGCAGCCTCATCGGTGAAGATGCTTTCCAAGAAACAGATATGGTCGGTGTATCACGTCCTATCGTTAAGCATAGCTTTCAAGTACGCCATGCTAGCGAAATTCCAATGATTGTTAAAAAAGCCTTTCACATTGCACAGTCTGGACGTCCAGGCCCTGTGGTAATTGATGTGCCAAAAGACATGACGGCACCTAGCGAAAAGTTTGCTTATGAATATCCGAAAGAAGTATTTATTCGCTCATATCAGCCATCTCTAAAAGGCCATAGTGGTCAAATTAAGAAAGCAGTAGAGACGCTACTAGCCGCACAGCGTCCTATTATCTACGCTGGTGGTGGTGTGATTTGGAGTAAGGCTCACGAAGAGCTGAGAGATATTGCTCATCGTCTAAACCTACCAGTGACCAACACATTGATGGGTCTTGGTACGTTCCCTGGTTCTGATAATCAGTTCTTGGGAATGCTTGGCATGCATGGTACCTACGAAGCCAACATGAGTATGCATCATGCTGATGTGATTTTGGCAGTGGGCGCGCGTTTCGATGATCGTGTGACCAACAATGTCAAAAAATTCTGCCCTAACGCGACTATTATCCATATTGATATCGATCCTGCGTCAATTTCAAAAACGATTCTTGCTCATATTCCTATCGTTGGTGATGTGAAGTCAGTATTGACTGATATGTTAGATATTATCGGTGAAGACAAACAACTTGAGCAACATGCATTGCTTGACTGGTGGTCGCAGATTAACGAATGGCGTAAGCGTCATGGTTTACGTTATGACACCAGCACAGATAATGGCATTAAGCCACAAAGTGTCGTACAAGCTCTAGATAAAGTGACTAACAGTAACGCTATTATTACCAGTGACGTTGGTCAACATCAGATGTTTGCCGCGCTTTACTATACCTATAATGAGCCACGTCAATGGCTGAACTCAGGTGGTCTTGGTACCATGGGTGTTGGTCTGCCGTATGCAATGGCTGCCAAACTTGCCAACCCTGAGCGCGATGTGGTTTGTATTACTGGCGAAGGCTCTATTCAGATGAATATCCAAGAGCTATCGACTTGTTTGCAATATAACTTGCCAGTTAAAATTCTGAACATTAACAATGCTCAATTGGGTATGGTTAAGCAGTGGCAAGACATGCTATATGAAGGTCGTCACGCACAGTCATATATGAATTCACTGCCAGACTTCGTTAAATTGGCCGAAAGCTATGGTCACGTCGGTATCAAAATTACTGACCCTGCAACTATGGAAGCACAGATAGCAGAAGCGATGGCAATGAAAGACAAGCTAGTATTTATTGACGTTTATGTCGATCGTAATGAGCATGTATATCCGATGCAAATTGCTGGACAGACAATGCGTGATATGTGGTTAACAAAAGGGGAGCGTACCTAATGCAACAACAACATCTGATTTCGGTATTAATGGAAAACGAAGCGGGTTCGTTGTCGCGTTTAGTCGGTTTGTTCTCACAACGTGGTTATAATATCGAAACGCTAAACGTCGCGCCAACTGATGACCCAAGTATTTCACGTCTGACTGTGACAACTATTACTTCACCTGAAAGAATTGAGCAGATCACCAAGCAATTGCATAAATTGATTGAAGTGGTTAAAGTGCTGAACCTATCAGAAAACGTACACGTTGAACGCGAATTAATGCTAGTAAAAGTTCGAGCGTCTGGTAGTGTACGTGAAGAGATTAAACGCAGTGCAGACATTTTCCGCGCACAAATCGTTGACGTCAACTCTAACTTATATACGATTCAAATCGTCGGTGACAAAGCCAAGCTTGATGGCTTTATTGATGTAATTGGTCGCGAACGTATCATGGAAGTGGTACGCTCGGGCGTCATCGGTATTTCTCGCGGCGAAAAGACGCTTAGCCTCTAATCGGCTGAGTCTCTAATAACAGAATATTTTAGTTAAATCATATTGATTTAAAATCAACAAAACGCTTATCTTAGTGACCATTTTACGATAGTGGCTATTACATAAGCGTTTACTATCCATGGCAAACCATGATTGAGAAAAAGGACTGTATTTATGAATGTTTATTATGACAAAGATTGTGATTTATCAATTATCCAAGGTAAGAAAGTTGCCATTATTGGTTACGGTTCACAAGGCCATGCCCATGCGCTTAACCTACAAGATTCAGACGTCGATGTGACTGTTGGCCTACGTGCCAATTCAGGTTCATGGAAAAAAGCTGAAAATGCGGGTCTAAAAGTTGCTGAAGTAGAAGAAGCGGTAAAAGCTGCTGACGTTATTATGATTTTGACGCCTGATGAGTTTCAAAAAGAGCTTTATAACGATGTAATCGAGCCAAACATTAAAGAAGGCGCTACATTGGCTTTTGCTCATGGTTTTGCGATTCATTACAACCAAGTCGTGCCACGTGGCGATCTTGATGTCATCATGGTGGCACCAAAAGCACCAGGTCATACTGTACGTTCAGAGTTTGCTAAAGGCGGCGGTATTCCTGATCTTATCGCTATCTACCAAGATGCTTCAGGTCAAGCCAAAAACTTAGCATTATCATATGCTGCTGGTGTTGGTGGTGGTCGTTCAGGTATCATCGAAACAACGTTTAAAGATGAAACTGAAACCGATCTATTTGGTGAGCAAGCAGTACTTTGTGGCGGCGCAGTAGAGCTGGTTAAAATGGGCTTTGAAACGCTAACAGAAGCGGGCTATGCACCAGAAATGGCTTACTTTGAGTGTTTGCATGAGCTTAAGCTTATCGTTGACTTGATGTATGAAGGCGGCATCGCTGACATGAACTACTCAATCAGTAACAACGCTGAGTACGGCGAATACGTTACAGGCCCTGAAGTCATCAACGAGCAATCACGTGAAGCCATGCGTAATGCACTAAAACGCATCCAGTCTGGTGAATACGCGAAGATGTTTATCTCTGAAGGCGCAACCAACTATCCATCAATGACCGCGCGTCGTCGCAACAATGCTGAGCACGAGATCGAAATTACTGGTGCTAAGCTGCGTGGTATGATGCCATGGATTGGTGGTAATAAAATCATCGATAAAGAAAAGAACTAAAACAGTACTAAGTTATAGAAAGACTGTTTAGTTTTAAAGAAGCCCATGTTATCGACTGATAGCATGGGTTTTTTAATGCATTCTATTTGTTTAATGCTTTTATGGTAGGCTATCTACGGGTTGAAAACCCATGGTAGCCCCCAATATAGACAGGCATTATTACATTAACTAATGGTTTGTTCGGTTAGACAATTATTGTTATTTCTGTTCGTCTTTGAGCTATCAAACAAATCAAATAATTTCCGTTCTTCTTTTCCTATAGATTACAGGTTGTATGTTGTGCAAATATCTTATTCTGACTGGCTAACGCCGCAATTCATATATGTTCTTCTTAGTGCTGTGATCGCTGTTTTAATTTGGATAGAAGGGGAGATGCTCAAAACAACAGATGGCAAACTGCCTCAATCTAAGTTTTTTAAAATCAGTTCACTTTTGGATACCTCATGGTTCTTTATTTCCGTGGTCATGCTATATGTTATTGATCTGACACCATTGGCAGTTGCGGTACCTGCAGCCTATGGTCTCTATACTACTTTTGGTTGGGTATACGGAACGCGTCTACTGAAACGTAAGGGTATTCCTGACTCTCCGAAAGACTTAGTAATACCAGCTAAATATATCGCTTATAGCCAGTCATTTTCATTGGTCTTCTTTGCATTATGCTTGCTAGTATTAAGCTCACAGTGGTTACCAATAGCTCAGTAAAGGCCAGTCTAAACTATAGCTTGCTAACACTTTTTGACCTTGTGATTTATCAACTTACTTGAATTATTGACTTTTATTGTAGATAGTATTGAATAAAAAATATTCTTTATATCAATATGTTATGTGATTAATGAGTGCTTGAACTGACTTCAAAAAATTGGTTTTAATTATTTACAAAAATCATCAATTTAACCTGTTGTCATTATGAAAAGCTGCTATAATCAAGCTGTACTTACAATATTTCAGGTAAAAAATTCAAGTCATCCGAGGATGATTTAGTAGATTTTACTGTCGCATTCTGCAAAAAAATATTTGGGTATATATCAATTAATCGGTGATGACACACGTCTCGCCAACAGTTAAAGAGTTAGGAAAATTTATGTCAGATAAAGTTGAAGGCACTGTAAAGTGGTTTAATGAAGCTAAAGGTTTTGGTTTTATCGCTCAAGACAATGGCGGACAAGACGTATTCGCTCACTACAGCGCTATCCAAGGTGGCGGTTTCAAAACCCTAGCTGAAGGCCAAAAAGTGTCTTTCATCTTAGGTGATGGCAAAAAAGGCCCACAAGCTGAGCAAATCGAAGCTATCTAATTTCTATTAGTGATTGAGTATACTGCTTGTCAGTGAGCTTGATTACAATGAAATTATCAATACGCATTGATTCCTTTGTTTGTTAAAACAATAAAAATACTGTTTCAACTTTAAAAAAAAGCAACCTCTCATCAGGTTGCTTTTTTTATATAAATTTTTCTTGTCATCATATAGTATGAGGGAAGTATCTTTAGCTAATCACTGTTAGTGGGGCTCATTCATCTTGTAAAGAAATAGTGAAAATATTTACATTCATTATGAGATATTATTTTGAAGAAATAAGTAATAACAAAATGTTAAGTAACTAAAGTACCTACAATGCTATAAAGGTTTAAGATATTTAGAATATAGGTGAAAGCAAGTCGTAAACTTGTTCGCTTATAAACTATTTGTAATAGAATAGTGATAAATTTATGACGCATTATTCACGGCGTTGTCTTGACCTTATGCTCGTGCTCACGCAAGATACATAGGTCTGATAATAACGGTTGGCTTAGCTTTAACGGATTTTGTTGATAGGGAATATGAGACAGATATATTTTTTAATATTGTTTCATTCTTTTAATTATTGACTGTCTGTTGACGCACTAACAACCTTCAATGCTATTTTGAACAACAATGAACCTTTGGTTCTTAATTGATAATTTTTAATTCATAACATTAATAAACGAGGAACGTATGAAAGCATTAGTAGCGGTCAAGCGTGTCATTGATTATAACGTAAAAGTTCGTGTAAAAGCCGATAACTCTGGCGTTGATCTATCAAACACCAAAATGTCAATTAACCCTTTTGATGAAATCGCAGTAGAAGAAGCGGTTCGTCTAAAAGAAGCTGGTGTGATTGATGAAATTATTGTTGCATCAATTGGCCCAAAAGAATCGCAAGAGCAGATTCGCGCCGCTCTAGCATTGGGTGCTGATCGTGGTGTTTTAGTTTTGACTGATGAAAAGCCGTATCCACTACAAATCGCTAAGATACTGAAAAGTATCGCTGAGTCTGAAGCTATAGACATTATCCTATTGGGTAAGCAAGCGATTGATGATGACAACAACCAAACTGGTCAGATGCTAGCCGCATTGATGGGTATCGGTCAGGGTACGTTTGCATCAGAAGTAAAAGTTGAAGGCGACAAAGTAAACGTAACTCGTGAAATCGATGGCGGCTTACAAACGGTTGCACTTGATTTGCCAGCAGTCATCACGACTGATTTGCGTTTGAATGAGCCACGTTATGCCAAATTGCCTAATATCATGAAAGCGAAGAAAAAACCGCTTGATGAAAAGATACCAGCTGATTTCGGTGTTGATATGGCATCTAAGCAAGAGATTATTAAAGTTGTGCCACCTGCTGAACGCAAAGCTGGTATTACAGTAGGTTCAGTGGATGAGTTGGTTGATAAGCTAAAGAACGAAGCTAAAGTAATCTAAGACTTCGCTACGGCATATCATGTACAAAGTTACATGTTTAATTCGGCTGATTCAGTATTCGCCACATCAGTAATTTTGTACACAGACAACCTCATGACATGAATAGACGATACGAATAAATAAAGGATTAGAACCATGGCAATTTTGGTATATGCAGAACATGACAATGCCAGTCTAAAAAAGGCAACTTTGAATACTATCGCTGCTGCTAAGCAAATGGGCGATGATATTCATGTATTGGTCGCTGGTAGTGGTGCACAAGCAGTTGCTGATGAAGCCGCTAAAGCTGAAGGCGTTTCTAAAGTATTGCTAGCAGACAACGCAGCTTATGAGCATCAATTGGCGGGTAACGTTGCGTTACTCGTTGCTGATGTCGCTAAAGACTACAGCCATATCATCGCACCAGCAACAACGACTGGTAAGAACTTTATGCCACGTGTTGCAGCATTACTTGATGTTAGCATGTTGTCAGAAGTTTCTGCTGTAGTAGATGCTCAAACGTTTGAGCGTCCTATCTATGCAGGTAACGCGACGGCAACAGTTAAAACTTCAGAAGACAAAGTAGTGTTGACTGTACGTACTACTGCATTTGATCCAGTGGCGAGTGAAGGTGGATCAGCAGCTGTTGAGACTATCGACAATGTACAAGAGACTGGTAAAGCAAGCTTCGTTAATGAAGAGATGGCCAAATCTGACCGTCCAGAGTTAACCTCAGCAAGTATCGTGGTATCTGGTGGTCGTGCGTTAGCAAACGGTGAAAACTTCACTAAATATATCGAACCATTGGCTGATAAATTGGGCGCTGCTGTTGGTGCATCGCGTGCTGCAGTAGATGCAGGCTATGTACCGAACGATATGCAGGTTGGTCAAACAGGTAAAATTGTTGCACCAGACTTATATATCGCCGCAGGTATCTCAGGCGCTATTCAGCATTTAGCGGGTATGAAAGATTCTAAAGTTATCGTTGCTATCAACAATGACCCAGAAGCACCTATCGCTAGCGTTGCTGATTACTTCCTAGAAGCGGATTTGTTTGAAGCGCTACCTGAGTTAACCAGCAAGGTTTAATATATAGTCACAGAACTACTAAATTGCTACGGCGTTACCCTCCTTAGATGTACGACTTGTACAATCTGCGGTCGGCGGCCTTGTATCCGTTTTAGATTTCTTGGACTATATCAGTAATAGACAGATAATAAAAAACCCACTATTAAATGATAGTGGGTTTTTTCATGCTTTACAGGAAAGTTTTTGTTTGTAGCTATAAACCAAAGCTAAGCATAATTCCTTTGACGCAAAGTTTCATATAGACATAAAGAGCCTGCAATTGCTACGTTTAGGCTTTCTTGACCGTTCGGCTGTGGTAAGGCTATGGGCGTGGCACATTGCATCAATTCATCGCTGACACCTTGACCTTCATGACCCATAATCCACGCCGTTGGAGTGGTTAGGTTATGATCGTAAATTAAAGTGTCGGTATGTGAGCTAGTGGCTAAAAGTGGCACTTGTACATAATCTAAGATGTCTTGTATGCTTAGACCTTCATAAATAGTGAGTGCAAACTGTGCACCCATACCTGCTCGTAGCGTCTTTGGAGACCAAGCTTGCGCAGTCGCGCTGGTGCATAGAATGTTATTGATACCGACAGCTGCTGCCGTACGTAGTAGCGTACCAACATTGCCGCTATCTTGTACGTCATTGAGAATCAGGCAGTCCTCATTGATCATCGATAGTCTCGGCATCGGCACTTTAATAACCGCCATGATGTCGATGCCCGTGCCTAAGCTTCGGATACTCTCATAGAGCGAATCTGATAGCGTCATAATAGGCGTATAGGTCGGCAGGCGAGACAATACTTGCTGAACTTCAGTATGGTTGTGCGCTGATTCTGCCAGTAGCATTTGGGCGAACGGATAGTCACTACGTAGGGCAGCATCGATGAGATGTATGCCTTCGATGACAGTTTGCCCATGTTTGTTACGCTGGCGAGACTGTGTCAACAGTGCCTTTACCAGTTTAACCGTTGTGTTCTTATCTGAAGTAATCAGCTCGGTGGGATTTGTTACCATAGTGGATCGCTTAGAGTAGACTGAAGGAATCGTTTGGACAATTAGCAGAATACTTCTTATTGATTAGCATTCTGCTAGCTGTCTTTAACATGTGCTCAAATCAATTATTTTTCAGAATAATTTACGTGCAAGTCTTTAACGTAATTGACTTCATTTTTGCTACCTAGCACGACAGGGACACGTTGATGAATGTCAGTCGGCTCAATATCTAAGATGCGGTTGACAGCATCCGTAGCACCGCCGCCAGCACGCTCAATCAATAAGCTCATCGGATTGGCTTCATACATCAAGCGTAACTTGCCCGCTTTGTGAGCGTATTTGGTATCAAACGGATAGGTAAATAGACCACCGCGGCATAGGATGCGATGCACATCACCAACCATAGCAGCGACCCAGCGTGTATTAAAATCGCGACCACGTACACCGGCTTCGCCAGCGATCAGCTCATCGATGTATTGCTGCATCGGTGCGCGCCAGTAGCGATAGTTTGAGCTATTGATAGCATATTCACTGGTATCAGCATCAATTTGCACATTGTCTTCTATGAGTACATAATCACCCGTATCTGGATCTAGGCTGAACATTACAACATTTTCAGTTATCGTTAATGCAAGTACGGTTGAGGTACCATATAACAAATAGCCTGCTGCCAACTGTTGATTGCCTGCTTGCAAGAAATCACTGTTTTCGCTTGTTTGACCTTGGCGTTGGTACGGCAAGATAGAAAAAATAGTACCAACGGCCATATTGATATCGATGTTTGATGACCCATCCAGTGGATCAAACAATACCAGTAGACTGCCATCAGCGTTGGCAGGGGTAGCATTGTCTAATTCTTCTGACGCAACACCTGCGCAATGCGTGTTTTTTGCTAACGCATCTAACAATAAGTCATTAGCCAGTACATCCAATTTCTTCTGATCTTCGCCTTGCACATTTTGATTACCAGCTTCGCCTAGGATATCGGCTAAGGCTCCTTTTCTAAGTAGCTGTGAAATGGTTTTACCAACGTTAGTGACGGTCGTAATCACGTCGTTCAGTTCAGTGTTGGTTGAATGTTGGTCTAGATAACTGGTTAGAGTCGTCATAAAGCTTCCTAATAATGGTATTGATAAGTCGTATTGAGAGTAAAAGAATAAGCAGTGATAAGCGCACTCTAGGCGGGCAAATTTTTAAATAGCGATACCGTGTCTTTGTCCTGACCGTAAAATCAGCTACACTATATGTATTATTATTCGTTAATATCTTTGGTAAGCTTGTTTTCGCTTATGATCGCTATACTGATATTGCACAGTCGCTACGCGAACATTGCCTAGCAGGTGGCTGAGTGTATTTATAGGACTGGTGTCATTGGGGTAAATTGTATCAAATAAGCGCCAAAATGTCCTTGTATCTATGTATATCTACGATAAATGCTCGAACAAAGATGAATAAATGATTAATATAGACACATACCAACCCACAATGAAGACTTGCCATTATGTCAAATTCTCTCGATAGCAGCTCACTACATACGATCTCGCCGACTGACTACGCAAAATTCGACCCCAGTACCATTCATCAAAGGCTCAATACATCATTGAGTCGTCCACAGCTCAATACCGATGGTAGTATCCGTCACTTTTTGGGTGTAGAAGGCCTCAATAAACAGCAATTACAGGCGGTTATCGCAAAAGCAGAAACGTTCTTTGATAACAATGGACAATTAATCAATCGGCCTGAGCTTGAAGGCTATACGGTGATGAACTTGTTTTTTGAGCCGTCAACGCGTACACGTACGACATTTGAAGTGGCCGAAAAACGCCTGGGTGCCAATGTACTGAATATTGATATCGAGCGCTCTAGCGCTAAAAAGGGCGAAAGTCTACGCGATACACTGTGGAATCTGCAAGCCATGACAGCAGATATCTTTGTGGTGCGTCATTCAGCATCAGGCGCTGCTCATTTTATGGCGACAGAAGTGACGCCTAATATTGCCATTATCAACGGCGGTGATGGCTGGCATGCACATCCGACGCAAGGCATGCTCGACATGTTGACCATTCATCGGGAAGCGCCGCGTCCTTTTGAAGAGTTATCAGTGGCTATAGTCGGTGACATTAAGCACTCACGAGTGGCACGCTCTGATATCAATGCGCTACAAACACTAGGTGTCAAAGACATCCGTGTCTGTGCGCCGCGCACTCTATTACCTAAAGGCATTGAGCGTTATGGTGTGCGAGTTTATGAAAATATGAATGAGTGTGTCACGGACTGTGATGTCATCATGGGACTAAGAATTCAAAACGAGCGTATCGGATCGCCATTGCTAGCGTCATCGAGTGAATACTACAAGCACTATGGTATTACGCCAGAGCGCGTGGCACTTGCAAAGCCTGACGCATTGGTTATGCACCCAGGACCGATGAACCGCGGTGTTGAGATTGCTTCGAGCGTGGCTGATGGCGCGCAATCTGTCATTTTAAAGCAGGTAAATAACGGTATTGCCATTCGCATGGCTGTACTGTCTCTTGCGATGGAAGGGCAACGCGCTCATCAAGCTGCTGGTAATTAACCTGTTGCCACGCTGTTTTATTCTTCATTATTTCATTTTATTGATACGGTAATAACGCTCATGTCTAATACGATAAACACTGATGCACCGATATTTGATCATCTTCCTAAAGCCATCAAAAATACATTGCCAACCGCAGTAACAGATAAACTGGCATCACTTGAAGCTGGACATGAAATGTGGCTGCTACCACCGCTGGTTGACTTATGCGCACGCCTACGTGAACCAGGCCAGCAGCAGCATGGTACGTTGGAATCAGAAGGGCTTGCCGCTCGTGGCAATGGTTTTTTGCATGTGGTGATTCCACCTGATACCAATCCTATTCTAGAAAATGGCTCACTGCTCAAAGGGTTGCGTGAGCGCGCGCTTGATGATGGTGGTATCTACTTACACGTATTGGGTGCGTTGACAGCTGGGTTAGAAGGAGAGCGTCCTTCAAATATTGCGGGATTGAAAAAAGGTGGTTGCATCGCTGTTTCGAATGCACGTAGACCTTTTCGCAATGATTTAGTCTTATTGCGTACGTTAGAGTACGCAGCAACTTTTGGTATGAAAGTATTTTTTTATCCTGATGAGCCGAGTCTGTCTGGAGATGGGGTAGCACATGAAGGCTATATCGCTTCTTATCATGGGTTGCAAGGCATTCCATGGATTGCGGAAACGGTAGCTTTATCTACTCAGCTACTGATGGTCGAAGAAACAGGTATCGCGGCTCACTTTAGCCAATTATCTTGCAAATCATCAGTTGAGTTGATGCGCTGGGCAAAAGACAAAGGTCTACCAGTGACTTGCGATGTAGCGATGCATCAATTGTACCTAACCGATGATAACTTAGAAGGCTTCAACGCCCAAGCCTATGTGTTACCACCACTACGTAGTAACACTGATCAGCAGGCCATTCGTCGTGGATTGAAAGACGGCACGATTGATGCAATCTGTAGTCATCATGAACCGCTAAACAGTACGGCCAAAAAAGCGCCGTTTGCTGAGAGTACCCCAGGCATCTCAAACTTCGATACCTTTATGGCGCTGGCATGTCAGCTAGTACATGATGAGGTGTTAACTTTGGAGCAACTCGTCGATAAAATCTGCCTTAATCCTGCAAAAATTGCTGGTATCGGTGAGCAGTATGAAAGTATCGGCGGTGCAGTGTTGGTTGATCCTAATCTAGAGTGGCAGGTGACAGCGCAATCTATGCTATCAAACGGTAAGAATACACCGTTTTTTAATCAGCAGTTGCAAGGTCGTGTTGTGGAGACATTCTTTGGCTAATTTGCCCCGACAGAATGACAGTCCACCACCATCTACAAAAGATAATGCTATGGACTTAATTGGCCGGAAACAAAAGCCACGAAGCACTGCTAGTGAATCTATCAAAGCAGTGGCAATCTATGAGATGGTAAAAGGGTTGGGCGCATTGCTCGGTGCTGTTGCGTTATGGTCATGGCATACCAATCTTGCACGTTGGCTGACGACGGCAACAGCCTCTTGGCAACATAGCTTTGGTCATCTGTTTGCACCGCAATTTGATAGTGTGATACGGATTGCTCAGCAAGCCAGCAAGAACTGGCCATTGTTTTTATTATTGATTTTTGCCTATGCCAGTCTGCGCTTTCTTGAGGCATATGGCCTATGGCAAGACAGAACATGGGCTTATTGGTTTGGTGTGCTTGGCTATGGGATATTCATCCCTATTGAGATTTACTATTTAATTGCCCGCCCATTTGACTGGTTTAAATTGGGCATATTGGTCTTAAATATTTTTATCGTCATTGTGGTTTATCGCAATATGAAACGAAAAGGTCTGATATAAAAGCGTACGACAAAATATATAGGTATAAAAAAAGGCCAGCATAAGACATCTTCTTATGCTGGCCTTTATGTCACTGAATACATCTACCGTTTATCTCTCTGTGGCATCCGTACGAATGCTTTTCGCCACTTTACCAACGCTCAAGCCTTGTACCAATATAGAGAATATGACGACAGCATAAGTGAGTGCCAATAATATATCACGCTCAGTGCCCATAGGTAGTTGCAACACTAGGGCAACGGAGATACCACCACGCAATCCGCCCCATGTCAGCACCTTCCATGCGCCAGTTGGTAAATCAAGCTGACGGCTAAAGGTCTTAGTGGTCATACCCACGACAATAAATCGAGCAAGCAGGGCGATTATAATCGTCAAGCCAGCGGCGATAAACAGGTTACCTGAGTAAGCAATCATGACCACTTCTAGACCAATCAGCACGAACAAAATAGCGTTTAAGATCTCATCGATTAATTCCCAAAACAAGTCAATGTAATGACGAGTCTTATCGCTCATTGCTAATGCTCGCCCGCGATTACCAACCATTAAGCCCATCATTACCATCGCGAGTGGTCCTGATAGGTGCCAATGGCTAGCTAATGCATAACCGCCGATTACCCCTGCAAGCGTTAACAACACTTCCTCTTGGTAACTGTCGATGCTTTTGAGCATGTAATACAAAATTGCCCCGAGTACTAAACCAAAAACAATGCCGCCACCTGCTTCCACGGCTAAGGTATGCGCCACATAATTGGCCGTTGGAATATCACCGCTCGATAGAATGCCAAGTAGCAGCACAAAGATAACCACGCCGATACCATCATTAAATAATGATTCGCCTGCAATGACAGTTTCGATGCTCTTTGGGGCGCCCGCCGATGAGAGAATACCCATCACCGCAATGGGGTCGGTCGGTGATATTAATGCACCAAATAACAGACACCAAAGAAATGGCAAACCAAAACCGAGCAGCGGCAACATAAAGTACAGGGCAGTGGCAATAAGCATCGCTGATACAATAGTACCGATGCAGGCAAGGATACCAATGGGCAGTTTATAGCGTTTTAAGTCGCTAATATTGACATGTAAAGCCCCTGCGAATAAAAGCATAGAGAGCATGCCATCTAATAATACTTCGGTAAAATCAAGCTGTGCTAATAAGCTTACTTCGTAATCAATGAGCTGATCAAAGCCCAAAAATCCTAAAAATATGGCGGCAATAGACAATAAGATGGAGATGACCATCACGCCAATCGTCGTCGGCAGACCAATAAAGCGATGATTAATGTAGGTTAGTAAGGCCGTGATGGATAAAAATATCGCGCTGATTTCAAGTATGGTTAGGCTGCTTGTGGGGGCCATGAAAGAAGTCTCAAATAATGATGAAAAGTATTCTTAAGCATAGTGCTGATAAGAATTAAATGGTTTGGATTGTAGTTATATTCTCGCTTGGGCACCAGTAATGAATATCAATTGATGGGTCTTGATATAATTATCTCGATTGTGTTTGCAGGGCTTTACGGATATGAGCGTCAAACTCACTCACGTAGTCAAAATATCGATGCTGAGCATCATTACTAAGAATAAATTGCTTAGCTTGCTTGGACATGGCAATTAAATCATCGGTCAATTCTTGATAGTTTAGGTTTTCTTCGCCTGCGCGTTCAATTAATGTCAGTTCATGTAATAGTGTCTGCTGCTGTGCGCTATTGACTCGCGCATAATTGAGATTGACCATTGCCTGACACAGTGCTTTTAAAACCATCAAATCAGCGGCTGCATAACGACGTATTTCGCCAAGCGATGTATTGATAAAGTCAGAAATTTTTGGCGTATGAGTGACCACGGCTAATATAGCCAGTCGTTGCTGCTTAACTTTGGTGTTTGATGCATCATCATTTGGTGCTGGTGTATAAAAATGATAGGGGCTGGGCGGTTGACAGCGCATCATAATACTCAAGCAGCTCGTCAGTGACTGTACACAGTTGACCGCTGTCTTTGGGTCATTGATACCAGGAGACAATGCACGCACAGCGATTTCAGTCATTTGTCCTAAGCTATAAGCAATATCATTAGAATGCACCAGTCGCTGTTCGATACGGATACAGTTTGCAAAGCGTTGCCAAAAAACACCATCAGGTGTGCGTGGTACAACGGCCAACTGCGGTGTTGATGTTTTCTGTCGGTTGTTTGGGTGCTCTGTTGGACGCTGGTAAAAATAACCAATGACGTTTCTATCAGTCACATATTCGCCCAGATTGACATGCACCTGTATCACGCCACCATAATCTTGTGTCAGAGTAATCAGCGACTCAAGGTAAATCTGTTGGATATAACCTGAGCGTGGCGGATAGATAGGCATTGATGACCATTTGTGAAACTGTTCGACATCATGATGCTCAATATCACGCTGATGTTGAATGTCACAATGACTGCTATACCAATAGTGAATATTATGAATGGCATCGTTACTCGCATTCTGAATGACATGTGAGGCTTGGATGGCATGTACCATATGCTGTACGAAGTACACGAGCAGCAGCGCACAGATAATGGCCATGATAATAGCAAAGGTCACAGCCAGCTGGGGTACACCAAAAGCGACATCGTATTTATGGATAGATTTTAATACCAGCAGGCTATAGCTAAAGGTACCAATGAATGCACCTAATACCAATTGATTGGGTGTGTCTGTCAAAAAATTGCGTAACAATCGTGGCCCAAATTGTGATGAGGCCATCGACAGTACGGCAATCGTAATTGAAAAGGTCGTGCCCGCGACACCTAAAACAGCACCCGCTATCGCAGTCATAATAGCGCGCGCCGCATCATCGTCACCCGTAAAGGCAAAGGTAATATCTCTGACCGTTTCACGATCAAAGTGCTGATCAATCGTCACTAATAAAGGCGCAAGTAATATACCTACAATGACGCAAGCCGTTGGGATAAACCAATAAGAGCCAATCAACTGTTGCCACAAGTTCTGCAGACGATCGGGCAGGTCTGTGAGTGTCTGCAACGACCATAACTGGGCAAACTGTTTTAGCTTATTTTGGCTTATATCAAGTGTACGTATCCATAAGCTGTTTTTATCATCTTTATTCACTGGCATCAGCTTTGAGGTATCCGAAAATCATCATACTAAACTTACAGCGTTGTGGTTTATTCATACATTTACGGTAGGGCTTTGACTGTTGTCTTAGAACTATCATGTTAGCAGTGCCACCTTAGGATTTTCTATTTTGGTTAATTTATTTTGGGGTTATCCGCTTCAGTAATGATATCGCCCTTACTATTGGCCTGAGTTTGTTCCTTGTCATCGATCATATCTTGAGGAATAAGGATTTCATTGTTATGATCATCAAGTTCTATATCGCTGTCTTTGTCATAAGACATTGGCTCAAAGTACGGTGTGTTTTGTTTATTTGAATCATCCTTTGCCAATGCTTCCATCGTTGGCGCCGAGGTTCTTCTAAATAAATGGGCATCATTATTTTTATCGTTACCGTTTTTATCAGAAGTGGCTTTTTTACATGGTTCAGTATTGGTAAATATAGCGCTTAACGGTAGATTTAGTTGTTGTTTAGCATAAGCTTCTGTATGCTCAAAACGTTCTATTAGTAGCCTAATCCAGGGTGTTTGGTCTTCTATTCTTACTTCATCGAACTCATCTTTGATGGGTAAAGGATAAGGTAGGGTGCGATAAAAATCCCATAACGTCATTTTGCTCAAATCTCTTTTGAGTACATAGTCGTCATCATCGGTCATGGTGATGAGGTTGCTGTCTTGTAAATAGTTAATATAGGTATACCATTTCGGCAGCTCTTTGCGTCCTAGCATATTACGAAGCGCTTGTTCGCTGACGGCCTCACCTTTTAAATGGTGCGTATACACTAAGTTGAGCATGTCTAGCAAGCTCAGCAATGGATGGCGTGGCTCTACTTCTTCGGTCCCAAAGATGGTCAGGGTATAGCTGATTTCAACGCCTAATAGAATTAAATTCCACGATAAATAAATCCATAGCAGAAATATTGGTAATGCTGCAAAGGCTCCGTAAATAGCTTCATAGCTGGTAAAGTTTGCCATTACACTACCGAAAAGGTGCTTCATCATCTCAAAGACGATGGCCACAAATATGCCAGCGATGGCCGCATTTTTGGCTGGTACGCGTGCTTTTGGAATGAACCAGTACATACCGATGAAGCCTGAGACAGTGATGCCAATCGTGACAGCTTGTATCCAGATAGACCAATCAATGCCGTAACCGGCGACTTGCTGATTTAAAAAACTAATGCTTTGTATCGCACTTGAGGCGATGAAAGCTGTGCCCAATACTAATGGTCCTAAGGTCACCATCGTCCAATAGCGCAGCATGCTTTTGATGCCACCGGACCGATTCTCTACCCGCCATATTTGGTTAAAAGCTCGCTCAATGGTCGTCAATGTCATAATCGTTGTAAAAAACAGCACCATCGCACCAATAATGGTCAGGTTGGATGATTTTTCAGCGAAGTTGTTGATGTACTCACTAACCTGCATGCTAGATTGCGGTAGTAAGTTGTTATAAATGACTTCATATATTTGTGCTCTGACCGATGAAAGTGCTGGTACTGAAGACAAAATCATCAAGAGTACGGTCAGCATGGGTACGATCGATAGCATGGTCGTATAGGTCAGCGAGGCTGATTTTTGCTGGCAGTTATCTTCAAAGAAATGCCTAACCAAAAATCGTAAAAACTGAAACCAGCGCTGGTGTAAAAACGGGATTTTCTTTGCTAACTTTTCCATATCGATCATCTAGCAGGTATTAGAGTGACAATAGTGTAACAAACATAGGCGGTTATCATCTGCCCTTTAATTGTGTCAAAATGCACAGTAGTCAACGCGATAGAGTGTTCTGACGATAATGCACCGCTAGGTTGTTTGCATGTCAGTGAATGACTCGGGCATAATATGCAGATATATTGATAGTGTCAGCTGTTGGCTACATATTGCTATCATTAACCACGTGAATGATTTAAGGAAGTGTTGCTAATGAGTCAGACTGCCCCTTATGTATTGGTACTCTATTATTCTAATCATGGTACAACCAAGACATTGGCATACGCTATCGCGCAAGGTATCGAAGACGCTGGCATGACGGCACGTATTCGTACGGTCCCAACGGTTGCTCCTGAGACGACATCGAGCAAGCCTGCGATACCTGATGAGGGTGATCTGTATTGCACCATGGAAGATCTCAAAAACTGCAGCGGTCTGGCGCTTGGTAGCCCGACGCACTTTGGCAATATGGCCGCACCCATGAAATACTTTTGGGACAATACGGTGACACTATGGCTGGCAGGTAATTTGCAAAACAAACCTGCCTCCGTATTTACAGCAACAGGTTCAATGCATGGTGGTCAAGAGACGACGTTACTGACGATGATGTTGCCATTGATGCATCACGGTATGATTATCGTTGGCGTGCCTTATGCGGAGCCTGCGTTAAATCGTACCCAACGTGGCGGTTCACCTTATGGTGCTAGTCATGTCAGTGGGGCATCACATGATCAGCCTATCTCACCTGATGAGCGCGAGCTAGGAATTGCCCAAGGTCGCCGTTTGGCTATCAGCGCTATAGCATTGGCTCAAGCTAACTGGAGTCGCTAAGCGGCCTTTGTACTGTTGAACCTACAATACTCATTGAGCCTAAAGTGCAACAACGTTATTCACGCTATTAATGAGGAAGTAAATATATCTAATGGCTACAAATCGCTCCGATAGTGAGATGAATGCTGCACCACCAGTAAAGAAAACTGGTAAGCCTGCCAAAGTAAGTAAACCTATTGCGCCTATCCGTCAGCGTTTGATGGTTACGTGGTTGATTTGGCTCGTCTATAGATTGCTTGGACTGCCTGTTTTCATTAATGTATTCAACCCAAGTAGCCCTGATATCGTCGGCGGTGTCGCATGGCAAATGCTATGGTTAGTACCAGCATTTGTTCTGACACCATCGATACTGCGTGGACGCTCGCCTTATGCGTTGTTAATCAGTAGTATGTTTATACTCGTATATTTAGGTGCGAGTGGTGTGGTATTGTTTACACGAATTTATGGCAGTAGTTGGGCAGAGATAGTTGTCTATCTACTGGACTTTTTACTATTGCTGCTTATCAACGTTTGGTTGTTTATTTTGCTGAAACGTCTGCCTTCGATGAATAATGTCGTCAAGAAGCCTCGTCAGTAATCCAGTTTTTTTAATGCTTAACTTGCCTCATGCTTAATAAGTAACACTTAACAAGTGATGTTTATCAGTTGTCAGTATAAAACCAAAAAAAAGCGGCGCTCTACATTAGAGCGCCGCTTTTTTAATGTTCTTTCAGCAGTTTAACAAACGGTTTAATTAACCTTGGTCAATTCTAAATCCATTTTTTTACCATCATTAATTTGACTCACTTTAACTGGTAAGTAGTCTAAGCTTGGTGCTAACCAGAAGCTAGTAGAGCGACTATCGTCATCATGGACACGGTCAACACGTACCGTATCAAAGGTGCCTGCCGGTACAGTTATTTTGGTATTACCAGATTTCCTAAATGGGGTCTTTTCGATTTTGTCTTTCTTCGCCATGTAGTAATTGCCAGAGAATTTACCGTTTAATAAATCCTGACGAATCTGTACTTCAAGGCTTAAGTCATCAAAGGCTTGTTGCGACATGTTCATTGTCGTTGATTTGCCTCGATAGTTGCTCACAACTTTTTTGCTACTTGGATTAAAATCCAGTTTATGCGTACGGCCTACACCTAAGAGTTTATAAGTCGTGCTGGCTTGGGTTGGCGTGACATTGTTACCGTTGATGGTAAAGGTACTATTTTGCGAGGCACTGGCGACACCAGCAACTCGTGCACTGACATTGTATTTCCAAGTATCACCTGACTTGTTTAAGGTACGAGTAGCGGTACCTTTGTACTTGTCTTCGACCGTAAAGCTATAGCTGGCGCTCGATGGTTGGATGGTCTTTGCACTAGCGATGGTAGGTGCAGTCATACTTAATGCTCCGATAGCAGCAATACTAGCGCCTGACGTTAAAGCGGTCAAAAATTTAGACTTACTGCGTTTTGTATTATTAGAATTTTTATTCGATGATGAAAAAATCATAGATGTTCCTTAAGTAATATAGTGTTGGTATATCAGATTCTATCGATCACTATCATTGTGTACACAAGCACTATAATGGTCATACTTGGTTACATTTTCAAGAGTGTTTGCTGTCTATGGTGTGTTGCTCTTGTAGTTAATGTTGCTACAAAAAATGCTCCAGATAAGAATAAATAATAGGTGATTAGCATAACGATGTGAAATCACGACAGCAGTAGGTGGCTCTCTGAGATAATTCTTGTAAAATTTTGGGCTTTACACTTGAAGCGAACACACCTTGCCCCCACTTTTTGATACAAGCTTAATGCTTATCTTTAGAATATTGCTTTTGAGTAGTAGTCCTTGTAGATACTGGCATTGAGACTATTAATTCAAATAAACCCTCAATTTTAATAATCAACTTTTGGAGTCATATCGATGAACATTCGTCCTTTACATGACCGTATTGTCGTCCGCCGCATAGAAGAAGAAACAAAAACGGCTGGTGGTATCTTGCTTCCTGGTTCAGCTCAAGAAAAACCTTCACAAGGTGAAGTATTAGCTACTGGTAACGGTCAGATTCGTGACAACGGCGAAACTCGCGCGTTAGACGTAAAAGCTGGCGACAAAGTTTTGTTCGGTCAATATGCTGGTCAAACGGTAAAAGTTGACGGCGAAGAACTGCTTATTATGAAAGAATCTGATGTATTGGGTGTGCTAGAAGGCTAATTGCTTACGAGGCCTGTTGGCTGAGTAAGTTGTTCGCAAAGCGCATTTATAACCATATTATCAAATCATTCAACCGTATTCTCATACTTATAATAGTGGAGTAATTTAACATGGCAAAAGACGTAAAATTCGGCATTGATGCCCGTAAACAAATGATGGATGGCGTAAACGTTCTAGCAAATGCAGTACGAGTCACATTAGGCCCTAAAGGTCGTAACGTGGTCATCGATAAATCATTTGGCGCACCTACCATTACTAAAGATGGTGTATCCGTTGCCAAAGAAATCGAACTAGAAAATAAATTTGAAAACATGGGTGCACAGTTGGTCCGTGAAGTGGCTAGCCGTACTAATGATGTTGCTGGTGATGGTACAACCACTGCGACGGTATTGGCTCAGTCAATCTTGCAAGAAGGCATGAAATCAGTGGCTGCTGGCATGAACCCAATGGATCTTAAACGCGGTATCGATAAAGCGGTACGTGCTGCTGTTGAGCAAATCCATTTATTGTCTACACCAGCTGATGATGAAAAAGCCATTGCACAAGTAGGCTCTATCTCTGCTAACTCAGACACCAAAATCGGTGAATTGATTTCGCAAGCGATGCAAAAAGTCGGCAAGCAAGGCGTTATCACGGTTGAAGAAGGTTCAAGCTTCGAAGATACCCTAGAAGTTGTAGAAGGTATGCAGTTTGACCGTGGTTATATCAGCCCGTACTTTGCTAACAAGCAAGACAGCTTAACGGCTGAGTTTGAAAACCCATATATCTTGCTAGTTGATAAAAAAATCAGCAATATCCGTGAAATCGTGCCATTACTTGAGCAAGTAATGCAGCAAAGCAAACCATTGCTTATCATCGCTGAAGATGTAGAAAACGAAGCGCTAGCAACTTTGGTTGTTAACAACATGCGTGGCGGCTTGAAAACTTGTGCGGTTAAAGCACCAGGCTTCGGTGATCGTCGTAAAGCAATGTTAGAAGACATCGCGACGCTAACTGGCGGTACAGTTATCTCTGAAGAGATTGGTCTGAGCCTTGAGACTGCTACTCTTGAGCAACTGGGTACTGCTAAGAAAGTAACTGTTGGTAAAGAAAACACAGTAATCGTCGATGGCGCTGGTAACAAAGCTGATATCGAAAACCGTGTTGAGTCTATCAACCGTCAAATCGAAGAGTCTACTTCTGACTATGACAAAGAAAAGCTACAAGAGCGTGTTGCAAAACTAGCTGGCGGCGTAGCAGTTATCAAAGTCGGCGCAGCGACCGAAACTGAAATGAAAGAGAAGAAAGATCGTGTCGACGATGCGCTACATGCGACTCGTGCAGCGGTTGAAGAAGGTGTTGTACCTGGTGGTGGTGTTGCGCTAGTACGTGCTATGAACGCATTGTCTGAACTAACAGGCGATAACGATGACCAAAACGCTGGTATCAATATCTTACGTCGTGCGATGGAAGCACCACTACGTCAAATCGTAACTAACGCAGGTGAAGAAGCGTCAGTTGTGGTAAACGAAGTGAAAAGCGGTAGCGGTAACTATGGTTATAATGCTGCTTCTGGTGAATACGGCGATATGATCGAGATGGGTATTCTTGACCCAGCTAAAGTAGCACGTTCAGCGCTAGAAAACGCTGCATCTGTTGCAGGCCTAATGCTTACCACTGAAGTTATGATTACTGACTTACCGCAAGGTGATGACGGTATGGCTGGCATGGGTGCTGGCGGTGGAATGGGCGGTATGGGTGGAATGGGCGGCATGATGTAATTTTACTTCTGCTACAAAGCAATTTTTCTTTGTCAGACGCGCTCAATGTACAATAGGTACTATTTTCGCTCGTCTTCCTCGACAAATCGCTTTTCGCTAAAAGTATTACCAACGTCATAAAGTCTGTTTAATCATTGAAGTCCTGTTATCGAAAGATAGCAGGGCTTTTTTTGCGTTTAATAGGATAGTGGGCGTCACATAGAAAAACCCCGATAGGCTGAGCCTACCGAGGTTTTCTTATAATCGTTTGGTATCTTTCAACTAATAATAAAATTAAATTTACTGATCCGCCGCATCCCGTCTAAACGTCCACGTCTTATCATCAGAAGCAGCTTCACAATAATAATATCCCGCTAGATCAAACTGCTTTAGCTGCTCAGCATTGGTAAGCTTATTATCTGCCGCATACTTGACCATTAGTCCACGTGCTTTTTTGGCATAAAAGCTAATCACTTTATATTGGCCATTTTTCTCATCTTCAAATCGTGGTGTGATGATGTCAGCCTTCAATGCTTTTTTCTTTACAGACTTAAAGTATTCATTAGAAGCCAGATTAATCAATGTTTTATCGTCGCTATCAGCCATTCGTGCATTGATAACCTCAGTCACTTCCTCACCCCAAAACTCATATAAGTTATTACCACGCTCATTTTTCAGTTTGGTGCCCATCTCTAAGCGATATGGTTGGATTAAATCTAAAGGTTTTAATACACCATAAAGCCCTGACAAAATGCTTAAGTGCTCATTGACGTAGATAGTCGTGTCTTTATCCATGTGATACATATCAAGCCCAGTATAAACGTCACCATCGAACAAATACCCAGCAGGTTTTGCTGCATTAGTATTATCAGTGAATGGTTGCTCTTTACTCCAGTGCCATTGCTGATTGCGCGCCGCATTGAGCTGTGCCAAATCATTAGAAATGCTCATCAGCTCTTGCAAGTCAATCGGTTCTTTAGACTTCAGTACTTGCATCAATACTTGTGAATGTTCAATCAGTTCAGGCTGACTATAGTAGTTGCCTAGATTTAACGGTATAGCGTCTGTTTCGTTCAGAGATTTGGCAGGGGAGAGTAAAAAATACATCGTTATTCCTTATTATAGTGAGTCATTGACGATTCAATTACTGCGTCAAGCTTACCTATTATACGATACCTATCGCTTGAACTTAACCGGCTCGTTGCTTTTTCACACGATTCTAAAATATATCAATAGTGATTGTTAGAGCTTACCTTCATTTCAAATACAATCATCAAAACAAGAGAAATAGCACAGATAATATCTAGGGATATATCAGCTGTTTGTCTATTGACATAATGTTCTATGATGTGGGGGTGGGCTGGTGATACAAGGTTATATTTTGCAAAGTATTAAGGGTGTTAAAAAAGTAAATTTTTTTAATATAACAATAAAAGTTATATAGATGGTACAAATAATTAACTTTTTATTTACTTATGGGTCATCATTAAACAATGAAAGTTGGTGGACGATATACCTATAATAAAAAGGCATGATGGCAAAGTCGCTATCATTTATTAAATTGATGAACCTTTGGTCGCAATACTGATCCAATCAAAACCAAAGGTTTTTTTGTCCCCTGTGCTTTTTAGATGTGCGTTGAGGGTATTAAAGGTAGTCGTGAGACGTAATTATAGTCATTATAAGTACAGTCATTGGACGTAAGTAAGGAGACGGTATGAAAATCGGTGTAATCAGTGCAGATAGCGCGAGCGAGAGCCGTGTAGCCATAACCCCAGACGCAGTCAAAAAATTGCGTAAACTTGGGTTTGAAGTTGTCATTCAGTCAAATGCAGGTCAAGCAGCGTACTACGCTGATGAGCTGTATCAAGCTGCTGGTGCCGACATTGCCAGCAGCAGTGCCAAGGTTATTACCCAGTCTCAGATTATTACCACCGTCAATGACCTATCAGCTGAAGCCATCGATAGCTTGTCATCTGGTCAGATCGTCATTGGCATGCTCGACCCTTATCGTAATACTCAACTTGATAGTTATGCGGCTAAAGGTGCAACCGCCTTTGCCATGGAGCTATTACCCCGCACATTGTCACGCGCACAGAATATGGATGTCTTGTCATCACAAGCCAACCTTGCGGGTTATAAAGCCGTATTGCTAGCGGCCAATGAATACTCACGTCCATTCCCAATGTTTATGACGTCAGCCGGTACGGTTAAGCCCGCCAAGGTCGTTATCTTAGGTGTCGGCGTTGCAGGTCTGCAAGCAATTGCAACCGCCAAGCGTTTGGGTGCAGTGGTAGAAGCCAGTGATTTACGTCCGACGGCTCGCGAGCAAGTGGAGTCACTCGGTGGTAAATGGCTTGATGTTCCGATGAGTGCAGAGGAAGCTGAGACCGCCAAGTCTACCGGTGGTTATGCTTGGACGCCATCAGAGCAATATGTCAAAGATCAAGCAGCTGTCGTGGACAAAGCCTTGAGCAATGCGGATATCGTTATTACCACGGCGCAGATTCCTGGTCGTAATGCTCCGCGTCTGGTGCACGGCGCAACCCTTGCCAAAATGAAGGCGGGTTCAGTATTGATCGATATGGCGGCCGGTACCGGTGGTAACGTCGAAGGCAGCGTGCCGAACGAAACCATCACGACAGACAACGGCGTACGTATCGTTGGTGCTGCCAATATCCCATCGATGCTTGCAGCACAGTCTTCAGATCTGTATGCCAATAACTTGGTTAACTTTATCACGACCTTAATTGCGCCTGCTGGCGATGACGCTTCAGCAAATGACGCATCAGCTAAATTGGCACTTAACGTAGACATGGAAGATGAGATTCAGGGCGCACTGGCAGTGACACATGACAATCAGGTACGACTGGCCAAACGCTAGTTTGACTGGCTAAGTTTTTCCAGCCTGTCACTATTAACGTTGTCACCATACATTTGCCAGACATGAATAAATTTTAGGAGGATTAGATGATTGCCACTATTTTAGCGTCAGCACCCGCCGGTGCCGCCATGGCTAGTACGCCATTTGTCGCGATTTTTACCGTATTTGTACTCGCTATTTTTGTCGGATACTACGTAGTTTGGGGCGTTACGCCTGCATTACACACACCATTGATGGCCGTCACCAACGCACTATCAAGTATCGTCATCGTTGGTGCCATGCTACAGACCGTCACCATTGATGGTTCTATCTTTACACCGACCAGTATACTTGGCGCTTTTGCGGTATTTTTGGCCAGTATTAATATCTTCGGTGGTTTTGCTGTGACCGAGCGTATGCTTGCGATGTTCAAACCGAAAGTAAAAAAAGCACCAGTAGCAACCACTGATGTTGGAGGTGACGCATGAACGACTTCTCAGCAATGATTTCGGCAAATGCAGATTGGTTCTACCTAGTCGGCGCGATTCTTTTCGTTTTAACCTTACGTGGTTTATCCAGCCCAAAGACGGCTATTCGTGGTAACCGCTTTGGCATGGTAGCGATGGCAATTGCGGTCGTCACGACATTCTTCTTAGCAGAAGGCCCTGTCCTTTGGTTAATTATTGGCGCGATGATTTTAGGTGCCCTCGTTGGTATGTGGAAGGCAAAGACGGTCGCGATGACCCAAATGCCAGAAACAGTCGCTTTGATGCATTCATTCGTTGGTTTGGCAGCAGTCGCAATTGCCTTGGCAACCGTGCTACATACTGAGCAACAGCATGGCGCCGTTGCCCGAGTTGAGCTGTTTATCGGTTGTTTCATCGGTGCGATTACATTCTCAGCATCCGTCTTTGCCTTTGGTAAATTGGCAGCAAAAAGCTGGGCTAAAACATTGGTTGGTGGCTGGGTAAAGCCTGTCCAAGCGTTATTGTTCATTGCGATGATTGGTTTTGGTGGCATTTATTTCGTTACTGACTCATTACCAGCATTTTATGCGATGGCTGTGATTGCCGTTATCTTTGGTTGGATGTGGATTGCACCAATTGGCGGTGGTGATATGCCAGTGGTTGTATCGCTATTGAACTCATTCTCAGGCTGGGCAGCAGCAGGCATTGGTTTCACCCTTGGTAACTCAATGCTGATTATCGCAGGGTCACTTGTTGGCTCATCAGGTGCGATCTTGTCTTACATCATGTGTAAAGCCATGAACCGCTCATTACTCAATGTCTTATTTGGCGGTATGGGTACAGGCGCTGTAGCAGCGGGCGCTGATGATGGCGCTCCTAAAAACTACAAAGCAGGCTCAGCAGAAGATGCAGGTTTCTTAATGGCCAATGCCAGTAGTGTGGTGATCGTACCGGGCTATGGTATGGCACAGGGTCGTGCACAGAATGCAGTAAAAGAGTTGTATGAGCTGCTAAAAGAAGAAGGTGTGAATGTGCGTTTTGCCATTCATCCGGTCGCGGGTCGTATGCCAGGACACATGAACGTACTATTGGCTGAAGCTGACGTACCTTATGATGATATTTTAGAGATGGATGAGATTAACTCAGACTTCGCGAGTACAGATGTGGTGTTGGTTATCGGTGCAAATGATGTGGTAAACCCATCTGCGAAAGATGATCCAACCTCGCCAATCTTTGGTATGCCGATTCTAGAAGTGACCAAAGCCCAAACGATTATGGTCATCAAGCGTTCAATGAACACGGGTTATGCAGGGCTTGATAATAGTTTGTTCTATATGGACAAAACCATGATGATCTTTGGTGATGCCAAGAAGATGGTTGAAGAGATGGTTCGTAGTATCAATGGCGCAGGTCATTAATCATTAAAATGTGTGTTTAACTATTAGCTTTTGCCTGTAAATTTTTAAGTAAAGAAAGTCACTGAGGTGGCTTTTTTGCGTTAAAGTAGGCAGCATTTATATGACATCGATATCTATACAAAATAAGAGTTAAGGGAGTTACTTATGAACATGTTGATCCGTTTTTTTATTATGGTTAGCTTGCTAAAACAACAACTAAAACAGCAATCAATGAGCGAGCGCATTAGTATAGAGACGTTGACCGCACCGACTGTCCGTAACTATCGAGTATTGCCGCATGACATGGGGTTTCGTGATCATCTACCCAATTACCGCTATTTGTCTTTTATTGAATTAAATGTCACTCGCTGGGTAATGGCCTGCTGTCATGAAAAAGGCATTAAGAAATTGAATTGGGTGATGTCCATGCAAGAGATGGTTTACCTGAAACCAATCAAGTTTTTGGATAAAGTGACACTCAGTAGTAAGGTTGCAGGATGGGATCAGAAATACGTATATTTTGAGCATCGCTTTTTTGTAAAAAATCAGCTGATGAGTATGGGTATGACAAAGTTCATATTTACAGATAAAAAAGGCAAGTGTACGCCAGAAGTATTGGATATGGTGGGGGAGCATTTGACCGATACTATTACCACATGGAACAATCATCAGGCTGCTTTGAAGTCTGCCAAGTCGGCGTAGATAGCATGAGCTGCCATATAAAATTAACTTGTCTATAATCATCTGATGAATTTTGGTAAAATAGCGCCTATCAAATCGTCAAAACCATTTTATCAAAATCGTCTAAAAGATAAGGAGCCGCTATGATCCCGCAAAAATTAAAATGGACGGACAGCTTAGATATCGCTATTGAGTTGTATGAAAAGTTCCCAGAGACCGATCCACAATATATACGCTTTACCGATTTGCATCGTTGGGTGACTGAACTTGAAGGCTTTGATGATGATCCACAAAAATCAAACGAAGGCATTTTAGAAGCCATTCAGATGAATTGGATCGATGAAGCAGATTAGAGTTACTGTGCAACGCTAATGGCTTTTTTAGTACGCGCTCATTTCAATATTTTCTCAAATAAAAAACCGTATAAATATACAGGATATACCGCATCATGACTTCACAAATTAAAGAGCTACCAGAAGCGATAGCTTGCAGTGGCATTAGCATTCGTACTACCAATAATGCTGAGATTAGCGAAGAAACGGCCAAACTGGGTCGTTTGTGGCAGAAATTTTACCAAAACCACGCCAGTGATCTGCCTAAAGGTGAAGATATTTATGGTGTCTATCATAACTATGAGAGCGATGATTTGGTCGGCGCTTTTGATGTGGTTGCCAGTTGGAAAGTAGTCAGTGAGCAAGAGCCGTCAGACACGGAAAAGACTGCTAAATCTACAAACCTAGTAACAGTAGATATTCCTGCAGGGAAGTACATGGTATTCTCTGAAGAGGGTAGAATGCCTTACACGGTGATGAATGCTTGGGAAAAAGCTTGGACTTATTTTAATGATCGCAGCTGTGAGCATACCCGAACTTTTGATGTCGATTTTGAGCATTATATCGATGGCAATTTAGAGTATGGTCAAGTTGATGTCTATATTGGTATCGAGTAAAATTAATATTGAATAAATCAGTCAAAATAATAAAAAAGCGCCAAATCTAATTCAGATTTGGCGCTTTTTTTGATGATAATAAGACGTTAATCTAGCAGCAAGTTTTCTAAAATACCTTCATAAATCTGTGCTAGTTTGCCCAAGTCATCGACTTCTACCTTTTCATCAACCTGATGAATTGTGGCATTACGCACACCTAGCTCGACTACTTGCGCGCCTGTTGGTGCGATAAAGCGTCCATCAGAAGTACCGCCTGAAGTAGATAATGTCGTATCAGTATCAGTCACCTTTTTGATCGCTTTTTGACAGGCAGAAACCAATTTACCTTCAGGGGTCAAAAACGGCTGACCAGATAACTTCCAATGGATATCGTAGCTTGCCTTGCTATTGGCAAAGTATCTGTCAAAGATAGCATGCGTTTTTGCCTTCAGCTCATCTTCAGTAGTTTCCGTTGAAAAACGGAAGTTAAACACAACTTCTAGCGTTTCAGGAATGACATTGGTTGCGCCTGTGCCACCATTGATATTAGATATTTGCAACGATGTTGCTGGGAAATAGTCATTGCCATTGTCCCATGCAGTCGAGGTCAATTCAGTCAATGCTGACATCGCAGCATGAATAGGATTGCACGCTAGATGCGGATAGGCGACATGACCTTGCTTACCAGTCACTGTGAGCACTGCACCCAATGAGCCGCGACGACCATTTTTAATGATATCACCTAGCGTATCGGTACTTGATGGTTCACCAACCAAGCAATAGGTGATTTTTTCTTGACGTGCTTCTAATGTTTCAATGACTTTTACTGTGCCGTTGATTGATGGGCCTTCTTCATCTGAGGTAATCAAAAAAGCAATTGAACCATTGTGTTCAGGGTGATTGGCGACAAAGCGCTCGGCTGCGACAGTAAAGGCCGCAATGCCTGTTTTCATGTCAGCCGCACCGCGCGCCCATAGATACCCATCAGCAATGGTCGGGGTAAATGGCGGATAAGTCCAGTTTTTAGCATCACCAGTTGGCACGACATCAGTATGACCGGCAAAGCAAATGACTGGATCAGTCGTGCCGCGACGCGCCCACAAGTTTTTGACTTCAGCGTGTTCGCCCTTTGCCTGTCTATCACCATAATACATAAACTCACAGTTAAAGCCCGCCTGTTCCAATCGCTCTGACAATATATCTTGGCAGCCATCATCATCGGGCGTCACTGAAGGGCGTTCTAGCAGTTCGATGCTTAACTCTAAGGTTTCTTGTTGGTGGCTTGCTGATTGATTATTGGTAGTTTGGTGATTGCTGTCAGACATGGATGAACCTTTTATATGTAAAGTTAACTTTTAAGATTGATATTGCGAAAGTAGTGGACTACTTGTTTGTTTTTATAGTGGCTTACGACTCAAATCACATTATATTGTTTATGAATAAGTGACGATTTAATTATTTTCTTCAACGAACGGTACCAAGCCATCTCGGCGCATCCAAGTCGCGATAGAATAACGCTGACGATGAGCAAGCTGTACCTGATGTCGTAAGTCGCTGTCAAATATCACCAGTCTATTGGCAACAGGCATCACATTATGATGAACGCCATGTTTATCGACAACTTCTAATGCACCACCATCACCAGCAGTCCACTCATCATTCAGATAAAACACGGCCGAAATAACACGTTCGTCACGCCCAGCAGGGTTGTCACTGTGCCATTGATAGCCAAAACCTACCGGATAGCAGGCATAATGCGCTTCACTATGGCGAATACCCGCGAACAAGCTACGATTGAATAAGGCAGCAAGAGTGTTGATACTTTCTAAGTAAAAAAAGCCTGCAAAGAAATTTTCGGTGATCCAGCGTATTTTATCACCGCGAATATCGCTTACCCGAATACCAGCAGTGAGCTGTGCATCACGATATTCAATAAAACCGCTTTCTGCTTGCAAGGCTAGCAACGCGGTACTATTAAAGACATCATCGATAATAATCCAACCATCGTTGACGAACTTATCAAGCTGTACTTCAGTCAGCTTGTCTTCCCAGCTCACAGCAAAATCAGAGGCTTGCAATACATGTTGGGTTGGGATATCTGGGACGTCACTATGACCGTCTGGAAACAGTAATGGTGGATTATCCGGACCTATTGGCTGATCGGCTATCAACTCTGTTACGTTCAGGTTGCTAATAATCTGCGTCATTTCATCTCATTATTGTCAATCAGCTGTCGATATACCGCCATTCAATGCGTTTTTATTGAAAGCACTTACCAAAACCACATTATCTTTTACTCTGCCTATGCTACCATAGATGCAATTTTTCTTATTTAAACTTTTGAGATTATGAACTATAAACACGCCTACCACGCTGGTAACTTTGCTGATGTGGTCAAACACATTTTATTGGTACAATTGCTCAATCAACTAGGGCAAAAAAACAAACCTTTTTATGTGCTTGACGCTTATGGCGGTCGCGGACTGTATTCACTTAGCAGTGAAGAAGCGCGCAAGACTGGAGAGGCCAAAGGTGGTATTCAAGCCTTATTGAATGCCGATACTGAAAAGGCACCTGCTGCTGTCAAAGATTATATGGAAGGCATCAAGCAAGCCAGATTTACTTATGACAGTAAAGTCTATCCTGGTTCTCCTTGGTGGATTGCTCACCATGTCGAAAAAAACCCGGAAGCGGGTGTACGTGGTGAGGCTTTTGAAGCCAAAGCCAGTGAATATGATGCGTTGAACTATCAGCTACATAAACTGCCAATCGGTATT
Organism: Psychrobacter fjordensis; assembly: GCF_904845995.1. Classification (NCBI taxonomy): domain Bacteria; kingdom Pseudomonadati; phylum Pseudomonadota; class Gammaproteobacteria; order Moraxellales; family Moraxellaceae; genus Psychrobacter; species Psychrobacter fjordensis. Next base: position 273,078 of record NZ_CAJGYP010000001.1, on the reverse strand, counting down.
CATCACCGTGATGCCTTTGAAGGTATCACTGCGGTTATTCCGCCAAAAGAGAAGCGTGGTCTAATTTTTCTTGATCCTCCTTATGAGCAAGAGCATAAAGACTTTACACGCCTTATCAATTTGTTGGTTAATTCTTATAATAAGTGGCCACAAGGCACTTATGCGCTTTGGTTCCCTATTAAGAACGTCGAAGCTGTAGAACTGTTCTATAAAAAGCTTAAGCGTACTGAAATGCGCCGTCAGTTGGTGTGTGAGTTGAATATTTATCCAAACGATGTTGCGGTTGGCCTTAATGGTACAGGTCTGCTGGTTATCAATCCACCTTGGCAATTTGACAATCATGCGCGTGAGATTGTGCGTTTCTTGCAGCCTGCCCTAAAAGTAGCTGATGCGCCAGACTTGACACCTGATAGCGCGACCAATGTGCGCTGGTTAGTCGGTGAATAACTGGTTCAATGAGTAGCAATGTCGGCAAATAAGGATATTAAGATGACCAATACACCATCATCTACAGGTCAATCAAACCACGTTTCCTCAAAGGATACGGCTTTAAATGATGGATTGCTACAAGACAGTGCAGCAACTCAGCCACCATTTATCGATGAGCATGAGTTCAATATCCGCCTAGCGGAAAATGACAGTTATGACGGTTTGACCTTTGAAGTGATTGAAGCTGAAGTAACCGAAGGTCAGCGAGTGGTCAGTCGCGGTGTGTATTTAGCGCCCAACTTAATTACAACTTTGTCGCTACTGTCAGGCTTTTATTCAATTTTGGCCAGTACACAAGGCGAGTTTTATAAAGCCTCATTGGCTATATTTTTGTCCGCTATTCTTGATGGGGCTGATGGGCGCGTGGCACGTATGCTCAATGCACAGAGCCCATTCGGTGAGCAATACGATTCTTTGGCAGATATGCTAGCGTTTGGTGTTGCACCTGCTATTTTGATTTATAGCTTTGCTTTAGAGCCGTTAGGTCGTATCGGGATTGGCTGTGCATTCGTCTTTACTGCTTGTGCCGCTTTTCGCCTCGCACGTTTCAATGTGCAGGTTGGCATTGTCGATAAAAAATACTTTGTTGGCCTAGCAAGTCCACTTGCCGCTATCTTAGTGACGTCTGCTGTCATGGTCGCAGTCGATCATAATGAGTGGATTGGTCAGTACGATACAGCTGTCATGTTCTTGTTTGCCGCTTGGGTCGTAACTTGTGGTCTACTAATGGTCAGTAACGTCAAGTACTATAGCTTCAAAGAATTTGATAAAAAGAAAGTACCTTTCGTTGTTCTTATCATCGGTGTGCTGGTCATGAGTATCATACTCTATGATATCCCTGTCGGCCTTTTAGCGATTGGTATTATCTATGCGTTGTCTGGTATTGTTACTACGGTCAAAATAAAATTTAAAATTTAAAACAGATATCTGTCTTATGTTACTTTATACCATTACTAGTCGTTTTCAGGCTGGAGCTAAATCAAAGTAGTCACGTTAGACTAATTATTCAATACATGTAATGAGAGCCGCTTATTTTCTGATAAGCGGCTTTTTTATGCGTGCTATCAAATAGTTGTTTTTACCTTTTAATTCAAACATTTCAATATATTCCTTAAAGTATATGTTCATCTGTTACAAATTCAAAACAAGAACTTTACAAATTTAACATAACATTCCAGAATGTACTTATAACGTTTCTTTTTATGTCTGTATTGCATATAAAATTATTTTTTAGAATCAGAAGAACGGATTTAGTAGGTAGCTTAAGTCAAGAGCAAGTCAATCTAGTGCTTGATTTATCACTTATCAAACGATACGGATATCGAATTCTACAGGTAATTATTCATTCAAATTAACGTTTATATTTTCGATCGACAGTGCAACTGTTGCTCTATTTGTTATAGCCATCATATGGTCGCTTCGATAGCAACTTTATACACACAGGATATTCTCATGTTAAACCATGTTTACCGCATTGTTTTTAATAGTTCTACGGGTTGTTACACTGCTGTCAGTGAAATCAGCAAGTCGGGTGGAAAGTCTAGCAACACATCAGGTCAAGTTGGTACTGTGCCAGCTAGCCAAACAGGCGCATCACTACGTCGCCATGCTATTGCTGCTGCAATTGGCTCAGTGTTAGGACTAACAGCGATGAGTGCTCAGGCAGATGTGTGCTTAACGCAGTTTAATGGACCAGGTGGAAATATCGCTTCACAAAATACATCTATAGCTTGCGGATTTGAAAACCAAGCGCAAAATGAATCCAGCTCAGCAGTAGGTTTTCGAAATCAAGCTTTGAATACCAATTCAACAGCAATAGGTTACGTCAATACCGCCTCAGGTTTTTCTAGCTCAGCAGTAGGTTCTCAAAATATAGCTTTGAATACTAATTCAACAGCAATAGGTTATGTCAATACCGCTTCAGGTTTTTCTAGCTCAGCGATGGGCCATGGAAACACTTCTTCAAATAATTATAGCTCAGCAGTAGGCAACACTAACATTGCCTCGGGTGAAGGCAGCTCTGCGATAGGTTCTGGCAATAGCGCACTAGGGGGTGCTAGTTCGGCTATAGGGTCGCAAAATAGGGCTGATAAGTTAGGAAGTTCTGCATTGGGCATATTGAACCAAGTAGATAATACTTATAGTACGGCGGTAGGGTCTAGTAATATAGTAGAAGGACAAATGGCTTTAGGGGCAGGACATAGGAACGTAGCTTCGGGTCGTTTTAGCTCAGCAGTAGGTTACATTAATACTTCCGCAGGTGACTATAGCATAGCAATAGGTAGCGACAACTCAACCGCTGAGGAGCGTAGTACTGCAGTTGGTAGTCTAAACGTAGCTTCTAAGTTGCGTAGTTCAGCAGTGGGTTATAGTAACGAGGCATCTGGTCAAAGTAGCTCAGCACTAGGTAGCGATAATACTGCTTCGGGTGATGAAAGCTCAGCAGTGGGTCGTAGCAACATAGCCTCAGGAAGTTTCAGCTCAGCGTTGGGTTATGGCAACGAAGCCTTAGGAGGTTTCAGCTCGGCAGTGGGTTTTAACAATGAATCCTCAGGTAATGGTAGCTCAGCGATGGGTAGTGGTAATACAGCCTTAGGACTTACCAGTTCAGCGATAGGTAATTTTAACAGAGCCTCAGGAGTTACCAGCTCAGCAGTGGGTTTTGCAAATGAAGCCTCAGGTATTGATAGTTCAGCGATGGGTAGCCGTAACACAGCCTCAGGTTTTAATAGCTCAGCGATGGGTATTCGTAACACAGCTTCAGAATCAGGCGCGACTGCCGTTGGTAGTGGCAGTACTTCTACACAAGTTCCAGTAGTAGATGCAGTGGTGCAAGCTGATTTTACCGCTGCGACCACGCCTATACAGACAGACGCTTACAATCGACGCTTTAAAGACGATGGAAATGGCGGTCAGATCTTTGAGTTCGCAGCAGCAGACTATGAAGCTCTAGGCACAGGCGCGACCGCGAGCGGCATCCGCGCGACCGCTATCGGTAACTCATCAGTTGCAAGTGGTCGTGACAGCCTAGCGATGGGTACAGGGTCAACGGCTGATATTCGTAACAGCATTGCTCTAGGCGCACAGAGCACCACAACAGTTGATGCAGGCGTAGCAGGCTTTGGTGCGGACACCAGAACCACACCAGTATGGCAATCAACGCTAGCGGCAGTGAGTGTGGGTGATACCTCTGATGCTGATCCTGCCAACTGGCAGACCCGTCAAATTACAGGCGTAGCGGCCGGTACATCTGATACTGATGCAGTTAATATTGCTCAATTAAAAAGATTAGAAACAACAGGTATTTCTTATTTCAGTAATGTAGCAACCGCTTTAGGTGGGGGCGCGCAAGTGAACAGTACTGGTGTATTTCAAGCCCCCACATATAGAATAAGCAATGCAGACTACAACAATGTAGGTGCAGCACTCACCGCAGTTGACGGAAAGTTAACGGATTTACAAACACAGATAAATACGATTGAGCTAACACCTGGACCTAAAGGTGATAAAGGAGAGGTTGGTCCGCAGGGTCCAGCAGGATCTGATGGTATCAATGGAACAAACGGTATTGACGGTCAGAATGGTACGGATGGCATTAACGGCCAAGATGGTGCTGTCGGTGCTCAAGGCCCAGCAGGTCAGAACGGAATAGATGGTTTAAACGGTGCTGATGGTACAAATGGTAAAGACGGCATTGATGGTGCTCAAGGTCCAGTTGGTCCAGCAGGTCAGAACGGAATAGATGGTTTAAACGGTGCTGATGGTACAAATGGTAAAGACGGCATTGATGGTACTCAAGGCCCTGTTGGTCCAGCAGGTCAGAATGGAACAGATGGTTTAAACGGTGCTGATGGTACAAATGGTAAAGACGGCATTGATGGTGCTCAAGGTCCAGTTGGTCCAGCAGGTCAGAACGGAACAGATGGTTTGAACGGTGCTGATGGTACAAATGGTATCGACGGCGCTAAAGGAGATAAAGGTGATTCAGGTATCAGTGATGAAGCTAAAGTTGAATTAGAAAACAAAATCGAAGATAGCCAAGCTCGCTTTTTTAGCGTTAATGACTCTAATAACAGCGAAGATGCAGGTAATTATAGCGGTAATGGTGCTACTGCTGATGGTGCGATAGCGATCGGGGTTAACGCTCAATCTAAAGGTAAAGACAGCGTCGCTATAGGCATCAATAATACAGTGACTGGCGATCAATCTACTAGCGTGGGTAATGGCAATGTTGTTTCAGGTGATCGCTCAGGTGCATTTGGAGATCCCAATATCGTCGGTGGTAACGCCAATTATGCAGTTGGTAACGACAATGTCATTGGTGATACTACTAGTAACTCTGTAGTACTAGGTAGCAATGCAACTGTTGGTGCTACAGCGGCAACAGTTGGTACCAATAGTACACCAGCTTTTGAAAACGAGACTAATGCCTCAAACTCCGTCGCTATCGGTGAGTCGGTGAACATTCAAGCAGCTAATGCAGTGGCTATCGGTGCTAATAGTAGTGTAACTCATAGCAATGCTATAGCATTAGGAGCAGGGTCGCAGACCAGTGCAGACAATACCGTATCAGTGGGCAACGCAAACAGCCAGCGCCGAATTACCAATGTCGCCGCTGGTATCAGTCCAACTGATGCAGTTAATGTCTCTCAGCTTGATCAAAATCGTGCTGAAGCCTTCGGTTATACAGATAGAAGAATAAATGATCTAGAAGGAGAGACCTACTCAGCAGTTGCAGGCGCGCTTGCTTTCGGTGCTTTACGTTACCCCAATGTACCGGGTAAAGTCAGCGTTGGTCTGGGCGGTGGTACATGGGAAGGTGAGACAGGTTATGCATTTGGTGTCGGTTACACCACATCTGACGGACAGTTTTCTATCAGTAGTGCTTTTGGTGGTAGTGGCAGCCAAAATGGTGGTAACGTTGGCGTAAGCTATACTTTTGACTAACGTTTAGTGTTAAGAAATCAAAAAATACTTGAGCCTACTATTGTTTTTGATAGTAAGCTCAATCAATTAAATCTATGAAGTTAGAAGATTTCTGAAAAACTTTCCTTGTTTTCTATTTGAGATCTCGTAGGATGCATTTAATCGTAAGGGAAGTAGATTAGTGATGTGGATAACCAAGCTTATTTGAATTAAGTTAAATTACCTCTTGACTCGAGATTTAAAGCGTATATAATACGCCCCTCAACAGGGAGAACTGGCAGTAATTAGGAGATAATTACTTAATTTAAACCCAGTTAACTCATTGAAACGAATTAAAAAAAGAAGTTGACAGACTATTAAAACATGATATGATAGTCAGCTCGCTAAATAGGATAAGCCACATTGGCTGGGATTATTTAGTTAGAAATACTAACACTGGACGACAGTGATTAGGCATTATTTAAAAGCATAACTAAAGAACAACTTGTGTGGATTTTTGCTGATTCAGAATGTTAAAAAATAAAGTTGGTTGACTATCTTTTCGATAGAATTCTAACTATAAAAATTATCATTTAAGACAGTAAAAAAACTCAAAGTTAATTCATTACGAACATAATTTTTAGCGATTTTGCCAGATTAGATGAGCCAAGTTTAGAAGTCTCTTTAAAGGACTTCATAGCAAGATTAAACTGAAGAGTTTGATCATGGCTCAGATTGAACGCTGGCGGCAGGCTTAACACATGCAAGTCGAGCGGAAACGATGATAGCTTGCTATCAGGCGTCGAGCGGCGGACGGGTGAGTAATACTTAGGAATCTACCTAGTAGTGGGGGATAGCACGGGGAAACTCGTATTAATACCGCATACGACCTACGGGAGAAAGGGGGCAGTTTACTGCTCTCGCTATTAGATGAGCCTAAGTCGGATTAGCTAGATGGTGGGGTAAAGGCCTACCATGGCGACGATCTGTAGCTGGTCTGAGAGGATGATCAGCCACACCGGGACTGAGACACGGCCCGGACTCCTACGGGAGGCAGCAGTGGGGAATATTGGACAATGGGGGAAACCCTGATCCAGCCATGCCGCGTGTGTGAAGAAGGCCTTTTGGTTGTAAAGCACTTTAAGCAGTGAAGAAGACTCCGTGGTTAATACCCACGGACGATGACATTAGCTGCAGAATAAGCACCGGCTAACTCTGTGCCAGCAGCCGCGGTAATACAGAGGGTGCAAGCGTTAATCGGAATTACTGGGCGTAAAGGGAGCGTAGGTGGCTCTATAAGTCAGATGTGAAATCCCCGGGCTCAACCTGGGAACTGCATCTGAAACTGTAGAGCTAGAGTATGTGAGAGGAAGGTAGAATTCCAGGTGTAGCGGTGAAATGCGTAGAGATCTGGAGGAATACCGATGGCGAAGGCAGCCTTCTGGCATAATACTGACACTGAGGCTCGAAAGCGTGGGTAGCAAACAGGATTAGATACCCTGGTAGTCCACGCCGTAAACGATGTCTACTAGTCGTTGGGTCCCTTGAGGACTTAGTGACGCAGCTAACGCAATAAGTAGACCGCCTGGGGAGTACGGCCGCAAGGTTAAAACTCAAATGAATTGACGGGGGCCCGCACAAGCGGTGGAGCATGTGGTTTAATTCGATGCAACGCGAAGAACCTTACCTGGTCTTGACATATCTAGAATCCTGCAGAGATGCGGGAGTGCCTTCGGGAATTAGAATACAGGTGCTGCATGGCTGTCGTCAGCTCGTGTCGTGAGATGTTGGGTTAAGTCCCGCAACGAGCGCAACCCTTGTCCTTAGTTACCAGCGGGTTAAGCCGGGAACTCTAAGGATACTGCCAGTGACAAACTGGAGGAAGGCGGGGACGACGTCAAGTCATCATGGCCCTTACGACCAGGGCTACACACGTGCTACAATGGTAGGTACAGAGGGCAGCTACACAGCGATGTGATGCGAATCTCAAAAAGCCTATCGTAGTCCAGATTGGAGTCTGCAACTCGACTCCATGAAGTAGGAATCGCTAGTAATCGCGGATCAGAATGCCGCGGTGAATACGTTCCCGGGCCTTGTACACACCGCCCGTCACACCATGGGAGTTGATTGCACCAGAAGTGGATAGCTTAACCTTCGGGGAGGCGTTCACCACGGTGTGGTTGATGACTGGGGTGAAGTCGTAACAAGGTAGCCGTAGGGGAACCTGCGGCTGGATCACCTCCTTATAGATGACATTCGGTCAGCAAGAATTCACAACAAGTTGTTCTTTAGTTTAAGCTAGTATTTATTAGCTTTTGCCTTTGTAGGCATACAAAGGCCTGTAGCTCAGCTGGTTAGAGCACCGTGTTGATAACGCGGGGGTCGGCAGTTCAAGTCTGCCCAGGCCTACCATTATTTACGGGGCCATAGCTCAGTTGGTAGAGCGCCTGCCTTGCACGCAGGAGGTCAACGGTTCGACTCCGTTTGGCTCCACCACTATAAATACGAAACTTTAGATGCTAATAAATAAAATAGGTATTAAATAGAAACAAGTGATTCGCCATTATATTGGCAAGATTACTTCTTTCTGTTTTATACAGAACCTGCTACTCGACGAGAGAGTAGGAACTATTTAAAAACATAGATATGAGTCTGGGTTAGGAAGAGCGTGTTCACGCGCACTTCTTAACCTTAATAACTCACCTCTTAACGACATCAGTTGTTATCCCAGGGGTGAGTTATTAAAAAAGTAATAAGAGAACTGAATCAAGCGTATAAAATTAGGTGATATCGTTATCATAATTAGATTGTATGACACTTAGAAGTCGAGAGACTACTTGGGGTTGTATGGTCAAGTAATGAAGCGCACATGGTGGATGCCTTGGCAGTCAGAGGCGATGAAAGACGTGACAGCCTGCGATAAGCTTCGGGGAGGCGGCAATATCCTGTGATCCGGAGATTTCTGAATGGGGAAACCCACCTACCATAAGGTAGGTATCTTGTACTTGTACAAGAAGCGAACGAGGGGAAGTGAAACATCTCAGTACCCTTAGGAATAGACATCAAATGAGATTCCCCTAGTAGCGGCGAGCGAACGGGGAGAAGCCGATTAATTCTAATGTAGAAGAACAGCGTGGGAAAGCTGACCGTAGTAGGTGATAGTCCTGTATTCGAAACATTAGAGTTAACATATTAAGTAGAGCGGGGCACGAGAAATCCTGTTTGAAGATGGGGGGACCATCCTCCAAGGCTAAATACTCCTGACTGACCGATAGTGAACCAGTACCGTGAGGGAAAGGCGAAAAGAACCCCTGTGAGGGGAGTGAAATAGAACCTGAAACCGTGTGCGTACAAGCAGTAGGAGCTTCAATTTATTGGAGTGACTGCGTACCTTTTGTATAATGGGTCAGCGACTTATATTCTGTAGCAAGGTTAACCGTTTAGGGGAGCCGTAGGGAAACCGAGTCTTAATAGGGCGTTTAGTTGCAGGGTATAGACCCGAAACCGAGTGATCTATCCATGAGCAGGTTGAAAGTGCCGTAACAGGCACCGGAGGACCGAACCCACTGTCGTTGAAAAGCCAGGGGATGACTTGTGGATAGGGGTGAAAGGCTAATCAAACTCGGTGATAGCTGGTTCTCCCCGAAAGCTATTTAGGTAGCGCCTCGGACGAACACCATTGGGGGTAGAGCACTGTTTCGGCTAGGGGGTCATACCGACTTACCAAACCGATGCAAACTCCGAATACCGATGAGTGATATCCGGGAGACACACAGTGGGTGCTAACGTCCATTGTGGAGAGGGAAACAACCCAGACCGCCAGCTAAGGCCCCAAATTCCTAGTTAAGTGGGAAACGAGGTGGGAAGGCATAGACAGCTAGGAGGTTGGCTTAGAAGCAGCCATCCTTTAAAGAAAGCGTAATAGCTCACTAGTCGAGTCGGCCTGCGCGGAAGATGTAACGGGGCTCAAACTAGGAGCCGAAGCTGCGGATTTGAATTTGTTTTCAAGTGGTAGGGGAGCGTTGTGTAAGCCTGTGAAGGTGTGTCGTAAGGCATGCTGGAGGTATCACAAGAGCGAATGCTGACGTGAGTAACGATAATGCGAGTGAAAAGCTCGCACGCCGGAAGATCAAGGGTTCCAGTCCAACGTTAATCGGGGCTGGGTGAGTCGACCCCTAAGGCGAGGCCGAAAGGCGTAGTCGATGGGAAATCAGTTAATATTCTGATACTTGTTTATAATGCGATGGAGGGACGGAGAAGGTTATGTCAGCCTGGCGTTGGTTGTCCAGGTGAAAGGATGTAGGCTTGTGGCTTAGGTAAATCCGGGCTACTACATGGCTGAGATCTGATAGCAAGCTGTACTTGTACAGTGAAGTGGCAAATACCATGCTTCCAGGAAAAGCTTCTAAGCAATAGTTATAAACGAATCGTACCCTAAACCGACACAGGTGATCAGGTAGAGAATACCAAGGCGCTTGAGAGAACTCTGCTGAAGGAACTAGGCAAAATGGTACCGTAACTTCGGGAGAAGGTACGCTGTTGGTGGTGATAGGACACGCTCCTTGAGCTGCTGGCAGTCGCAGATACCAGGCTGCTGCAACTGTTTATTAAAAACACAGCACTCTGCAAACACGAAAGTGGACGTATAGGGTGTGATGTCTGCCCGGTGCTGGAAGGTTAATTGATGGGGTTAGCGTAAGCGAAGCTCTTGATCGAAGCCCCAGTAAACGGCGGCCGTAACTATAACGGTCCTAAGGTAGCGAAATTCCTTGTCGGGTAAGTTCCGACCTGCACGAATGACATAATGATGGCAGCGCTGTCTCCAGCAGAGACTCAGTGAAATCGAAATCGCAGTGAAGATGCTGTGTACCCGCGGCTAGACGGAAAGACCCCGTGAACCTTTACTACAGCTTTACATTGAACTTTGACCTGACTTGTGCAGGATAGGTGGGAGGCTTTGAAGCAGACACGCTAGTGTTTGTGGAGCCAATCTTGAAATACCACCCTGGTCATGTTGGGGTTCTAACTCAGGTATAACAATACCGAGGACAATGTATGGTGGGTAGTTTGACTGGGGCGGTCTCCTCCTAAAGAGTAACGGAGGAGTACGAAGGTGCGCTCAGACCGGTCGGAAATCGGTCGTAGAGTATAAAGGCAAAAGCGCGCTTAACTGCGAGACCCACAAGTCGAGCAGGTACGAAAGTAGGTCTTAGTGATCCGGTGGTTCTGTATGGAAGGGCCATCGCTCAACGGATAAAAGGTACTCTGGGGATAACAGGCTGATACCGCCCAAGAGTTCATATCGACGGCGGTGTTTGGCACCTCGATGTCGGCTCATCTCATCCTAGGGCTGAAGCAGGTCCTAAGGGTATGGCTGTTCGCCATTTAAAGAGGTACGCGAGCTGGGTTTAGAACGTCGTGAGACAGTTCGGTCCCTATCTACCGTGGGCGTTGGAAATTTGAGAGGATCTGCTCCTAGTACGAGAGGACCAGAGTGGACGAACCTCTGGTGTTCGGGTTGTCACGCCAGTGGCATTGCCCGGTAGCTACGTTCGGATGGGATAACCGCTGAAAGCATCTAAGCGGGAAGCCCACCTCAAGATTAGATTTCCCTAAAGAGCCGTTCAAGACTAGGACGTTGATAGGCAGGGTGTGGAAGTGCAGCGATGCATGTAGCTAACCTGTACTAATTGCTCGTTTGGCTTGACCATACAACACCCAAGTGGTTTGTATACAAGTCTAATTAATCTATCTTGTATAAGCTGTAGTGGCTTATAGAATAAAGAGAGAATATTTCGATATCACCTTTAACCTTGATTCAGTTAGGTTATAAGTTGATCGACTAAAAAGTAAAATTTATAGTCAAACAATAAAAACAACAGACTCATATCTAACCCCCTTTGCTGACGACAATAGCGCGATGGCCCCACCTGATCCCTTCCCGAACTCAGAAGTGAAACATCGTTGCGCCAATGGTAGTGTGGATTCGTCCATGTGAGAGTAGGTCATCGTCAGCTCTCTATACTTAAAAAGAGTCATCCTTAACCGGGTGGCTCTTTTTTTTATCTTTTATTCTTAGTGACCTACACAGTAAATCCTATTTAAAGGTGAGCAAGGAGTAACGACTGTCTGGGAGACAGTCGTCCGTAGGGCAGGACGAAAGGCTATGCCTGTAGATAGCTCTTGCGCTGCCTTGAGGAGGAACAAGCGAAACACTGTTTCGCCCGACGCAAGACAAGAGCTGTGCTCGCAGTTAGCAGTGCTTTGCTTTAACGGCGCGCTCCTCGTTCGTCAGCTCTCTATTCTAAAGATAAACCCCCTTTGACTTATGTCAGAGGGATTTTTTTTGTCTGGCTTTTGAGGAATGCAGTATAGTAAAAATGCAGTGTAGTATTATCTCTGATATCGGTTTAAAGTAGATGAGTAAAACAATCAATAAAACCAAGCTAGAAAGCAAACTAGGACATAAACCGATGTTAATTATCAAACTGACTGATAGAAGAGAAACCTTAGACGATATTGAGAAAATATGTCTATATTTAACAACGCACAAAGAGTTATTGCCTTTGATAACCACTGAAGAAGGTAAAGATATTTCTTATATTTTAAAGCCAACATTTAAAGCTGATCATAACGAATCTGAAAAGAAAGCGCACTGGGAAAAAGTATTTAATGAGTTTACGTTGACTGATAATAAAGGCGATGAAATGCGTTTTTATAGAGAGGAAAAAACAGATGCTCTATACTTTGGTACTAAGAAAGGATTTGAGACGCTAGAAAGTATCAATAATGATGAACCTGCTATTAAAAGTAGATTTAACAACTAGGACGTGTTGAATACCCACTAATAGGCACTGCTAATCACTAAAACGGTTTTAGACAAGGCGTAAAACGATGGTAATGCTTGTCTTTAACTAGGTTTACAACACACTGCTTATATAGTCGGTGAACTACTAAACCACTACGGCGTTACCCTCCTTAGATGTACTACTTGTACAATCTGCAGTCGGCTGCCTTGTACTCATTTTAGAGTTCTTTGACTATAGATCTGGTAGACAAGCGTTAAGCTGATAAAGGATAATTCATGTCAATTTGGTCACTGGTTCTAATATCATTCTTGCATATTACGATTGGTGGGGCTTTTTCCCTTGGTTTTCTCTTTTATATTTGTGCAGAGAATAGCCCAGATTTATCTAAATTTGAAAATACGGTTCTGTTTACCTTACTTATCGCATATTCAGCATCTCTGTTAGTAAGTACTGGACTGGCCATTTACTATTATGCTGCACTTGATAGCGAGTCATACTACTTATGCTTTTCGTTGTCTTGGGGTTTGCTCATACTGCTGTTAGGGTATTGGACATATATTTCAGCGAGATTTAGCTAATAAATAGTCTAAGAGGATTTGGCAGATCAGTTAGATTTTTCTATGGATGGAGTTGAGAGGTTGTAAGTAATTATTTTGTATGAGAAGTTAATTGTTAGCTCTCTATTTTGAGTAAAATCCTCTTTCGCTAATGGAAAGGTGTTTTTCTTTGCGTGAAGATTATGTTTATTATGATATTCTAAATAATATAACCTTATAAATTGAATTTTTGCAGGAGCTAATATTGTTACATGAAAGATGAATTTTATAGGTTTAGGAGTATTGATAGCCTACTTGGAAGTCACAAAGAATTAGAACACCAAAGTATATATTTTGCTGAGCCCAAATCATTGAATGATCCTATGGAAGGATATAGAGATATTTATTGGGAAGGTGACCTAGTAGTATGGAGTAACTTATTTAACCACTATCTACTATGCCTTGAAAGAGTATGCTCATTAGTAATTCTATCGGGTGAGGAACATCCAGTATGCAAAGATGATATACCCATTTTTTCTGGAGAAGACAACTTTCCAACTCCTTCATATAAAAAAATATTCCATACCATTTCTGATAATTTCTTCAAAAATACCAATATAAACAAAATTTTAAAATCTCTTTCTGAGAGAACTCTACCTGTTAGAAAAGATGAGCTTTTGCTTTATTTAGGAGCCATACATGGTCTTGCTCTTGAGATTATAAATATAGAATATGAAAAAAAAGGATTTATACCTGTAAGAGAAGCTCATGACTTAGAAGTGGAACAACCAATCGTCAACTTACTTAGTCAGAACTTTATTGGTATTTTAGAGGAAACTTTTAATAAAAGTGATAAAGAGAAAGAATTATTAAGTGTTTTATTTACTGCTTCCAAAAGTACTAATGATCAAATAGAGTTGATAAATAGATTCAATAAAGTAATAGATGATACCAAGAAGAACAGAAATTTCGTTATAGTAGATTTCCCTAAGGATTATATATCTCAGCTGGAAAAATTGATTTTTCCCAACTGGTATACTGCTTGTTTTATGTCTGAGTGTACAAACTCATCTGTTTGGGGGCATTATGGTAACAATCATAGCGGTGTATGCTTAGTTTTTAATGTAGATACTGTTGATGATAAAGAAAATTTAAAACTCAAAGGAGTTACCGGATATGGATCTAAAGGAAAGATTTATAGTTTTTCTAATTATTTTTTCCATCCCATAGATTATAAAGCGGGTTTTGGTAGCATTGACTTTTTTCGTATGATGGGCCGTATGCCTGTAAGTAAACTACAATCAATGTGGTATACACTACATGATTCAGTAAGTAAATGTGCAGGTGAGGTATTTAGTGACGAAGATAACTGGAGAAGTAAGTACTGGGAACGTTTTTATAGAGATATTCTTATCAAATCTAAAGATTGGTCTTATGAAAATGAATACCGTTTGATTTTGTCTAGTATCTCGGTGGACTCATCTGATCCTAACGATAGAACATTGAATTATAATTTCTCTTCTCTAAAGGGTATTATTTTTGGTATTAATACTAAAATTGAACACAAATTAGAAATAATGAGAATTATAGAAAAGAAATGTAGTGAAAATAAAAGAGATGATTTCAAGTTCTATCAGGCTAGATACTCTTCAGAAGATAAGTGTATATTGCATGATGAATTGAGTCTTCTTAAATTCAGTAAAAAAAATTAGATATTGGCTATTTGCAATAGAACTATTACCGCGAAATATATTTGTCATAAATGTATTCGTATATCTATAATAAATGCAAGATAGTTGTCAGCTCCAATTGTTTTACTTTCACATCAATATATAAATAATAATGGTAACTATAAAAGAGAACCCCATGACCACCTCAAAAGTAACTTACCAAGGCAATTTACGCACCCAAGCCATCCATTTACAGTCAAACAATCAAATCATTACTGATGCGCCGACGGACAATCATGGCAAGGGCGAAGCATTCTCACCGACCGATTTGCTAGCCACCAGCTTGGGCAGTTGTATCTTAACGATTATCGGTATCAAAGCCGAAGCGATGGATATCGATATCTCAGGTACGACCGCAGAAGTTACCAAAGTCATGGCTGCCAAACCAAGGCGTGTGAGTGAAATACATGTCGTGGTTAATTTTTCAAAAGCCTTGGAGGAGAATACCTTAAAACGATTTTATAAAACCGCGTTGACCTGCCCAGTAGGTAATAGCTTGGATCCTGCCATTACCCAAAACTTAGTATTTAACAATGGTACAGATGCCTAATATGTCTAATAAGACCTTACTCATCGTGGCTCATGCACCATCGCCCAATACTCAGAAGTTGGCGCAGGCAGCCTTCAATGGTGCCAATCATCCTGATATAGATGTCACTGTCATCTTGAAATCACCGCAGGACACGCAGCCTGAGGATGTGTTGGCTGCCGATGCGTTATTGCTAGGTACGACTGAAAATCTAGCGTATATGGCAGGGCTGACCAAGGACTTTTTTGATCGTTGCTACTATCCAGTGCTAGAAGAGAAGCAAGGCATGCCATTTGCGGTATATATACGGGCAGGGCATGATGGTACAGGTACTAAACTTGCGCTCAAAACGATTACAACGGGGCTACGTTGGCCATGGATTCAAGAAGCGTTGATACTACAAGGTGATTGGCAAGAGAGCTTCACTGAGCAAGTAGAGGAGCTTGCTATGACGTTGGCTGCTGGGGTCGAGGCAGGTATTTACTAGTCGTGAGTTGTTTAGCAGTCACTGGAGTAACGTTTGACAAAATTCATTAATCTATCGACATTAATACTAAGAGCATAATAGACGATCTGGAGAGAGTATTGATGCAAGACGCTAATCTGAATAGTGATAATTTGAATACTAAAGTGGATGTTGCTGCACTGCCATTTTCCCAAGCGTGTGAGAATAATAAACAGCCTATCTTAGAAGTACTGCAAACAGAGCTACAAGGCTCTAATCATGTATTAGAGATTGGTTCTGGAACTGGTCAGCATAGTGTGTATTTTGCGCCTCATTTAGCACATTTAAAATGGCAAACTAGCGATGTCACTAGTAATCATTGCCACATAATTGCTTGGCATGATGCTTATCCTGCGCCAAATCTATATCCACCTCTGCCTTTTGATTTAACCATTAACTTAAGACCTATTAACGGCCAATTAAATACACCTTATGATGTGATATTTACGGCCAATACCTTACATATTATTGGTTGGGATTTGGTCAAAAAGTTATTTGCATTGGCAGGTGATACTTTGCAAACAGATGATAAGCTGATCGTATATGGCCCTTTCAATGAGCATGGTAACTATACCAGTGAAGGTAATCAGCGATTTGATGCAATGTTGAGGGCAGGTAATTCTGACAGCGGGATTCGTCATAAAGAAGAGGTTGTCAGTTTAGCCAGTGAACATCATCTGAAACTTGTCACTACTTATGCGATGCCTGCCAACAATCAATTATTGGTATTTCAAAAAGCTAAATAGTTAAAGCTTTAGCAAAAATTTTATAATAAAAAAGACACCTCAATTGATGGTTTTCAGATCTTGATTGAAGTGTCTTTTTATTTGGGCTTACTTATATTATTGTTGATATGGTTTTTATGCCGTTGGACTATTTATATTCTTCTTCTAAAAAGTCTAAGTAACGCTTCCAAGAGCGTTCATCCGCACGTGCATCATAGTTATTGCTATCAAACACACTAAAGGCGTGTGGTGCGCCGCTATAGGTGACCATTTCGTGTGGTATCTTAGCCGCTTCTAATGTTTTACCCAGTGTCGCAAAGCTTTCAAGAGACACCACCTCATCCGCTGAGCCATGGAACACCAGTATCTCGCCTGTGGTCTTATCATAACTCTGACCGGTTGGAACCTCAAAAGCCCCATGGAAGGGTACAAATGCTTTTTGTTCAAACCCTGAACGTGCCAGTTCTAGCGCAACCGTACCGCCAAAACAATATCCCATAGTCGTGCCTTTGCGCACATCATTGCCTTGTAGTTGTCCTGCTGTTAATGCCCCTGCCAATATGCGACGCATTTTATTACGGTCGTCATATAGCTCTCCAGTTAGACGTTTGTTTTCTTCAATAGAAGTAGGGCGAACGCCCTGACCAAACATGTCGGCTGCTAGCACATTGTAGCCTTCAGTTGCCAACATCTCAGCACGTTTACGCTCATAATCGGTCAGACCATCCCAATCATGAATGAGCAAAATAAAAGGTGCGTTGGGCTTATCCGCTTTGGCGTAATAGCCTTCGTATGCTTGATCATCCACTGTATAAGTAACGTTTTTAGTCGTAATGGCGGCGGCTGTTTGGCTGAACGTCAGTGCCATTAGGCTGACTGACGCACCCATTAGCAATGAGTGATAAGGTTTTTTAGACGGAGCATTTGAAGTTAGTAACATGGTAGGTCGCCTTATAGTCATATGAAAAATTGTCTTATAAAAAAGATAAATAGTTGGCTAAAACCATGCCCATTTCATTTATCAACCGTTTTTAGTACTTCATAAAAGCATACCTTAAAAAATCACTACATTACAAGAATCTATTATCAGTGTTGATGCTCACTTTAAACCATCTAAAACGGCTTATTTATCACGGCTGCAAACTTTAACCAAATATCAACAAGGAGTGCCATGAATTAGTCATATCTTTTGGCTAATATTAGATACAGCTCAGCATAGAGCCTACTTTTAATTACTAGCTAGGATGCATAATGAAAAATAATATTGATCATACTGACCCCGCTAAAGATATGAATACGGAACGTGGCAATGGGGGCGAAACCCATCAGCGTGCCGGTGATGACACCAAAGTTTTGACGACGCAACAAGGCGTTGCCATCTCTGATAATCAAAACTCTCTAAAATCTGGCAGTCGTGGCCCTACATTGCTAGAGGATTTTGTACTGCGTGAAAAGATTCATCATTTTGACCATGAGCGTATTCCTGAGCGTATCGTCCATGCGCGCGGTAGTGCTGCACATGGTTATTTTGAGCTGACAGAATCACTAGAAGAATATACCACGGCGAAAATTTTGACCGAGACGGGTAAGCAGACGCCTTTATTTACCCGTTTTTCTACCGTTGCTGGTAACAAAGGCTCAAAAGATACGCCACGTGATGTCCGTGGTTTTGCCGTGAAGATTTATACCGAAGAAGGCAACTGGGATATCGTTGGTAACAACATGCCGATTTTCTTTATCCAAGATGCGATGAAGTTTCCGGATTTGATTCATGCGGTAAAACCAGAGCCTGATCGCGGCTTCCCGCAAGCAGCATCTGCGCATGATACCTTTTGGGACTTTGTATCATTGAGTCCTGAAACCATGCACAACTTGATTTGGCTAATGAGTGATCGTGGTCTGCCACGTAGCCTACGTATGATGGAAGGCTTTGGTATTCATAGTTATCGTCTCATCAATGAAGAAGGTAAGAGCACCTTTGTACGTTTCCATTGGAAGCCGGTATTGGGTGTGCAGTCAACCACATGGGATGAAGCAGTGAAAATCTCGGGTGCTGATCCTGATTATCATCGTCGTGATTTGTTTGAATCAATTAACAATGGTGACTATCCTGAATGGGAGTTTGGCGTTCAGTTATTTACCGAAGAAGAAGCCAATGAATTTCCCTTTGACCATTTAGATGCGACCAAACTGATTCCAGAAGAATTAGTACCAGTCAAAGTAGTCGGTAAAATGGTGCTCAATCGTTATCCGGATAATTTCTTTGCAGAAACGGAGCAAGTGGCATTCTGTCCGTCACACTTGCCACCGGGTATCGACTTCAGTAACGATCCATTATTGCAAGGTCGTCTGTTCAGCTATCTAGACACGCAGCTATCTCGTTTAGGCTCGCCTAATTTTGCACAGATTCCAATCAACGCACCAAAATGTCCGTTTGCGAATAATCAGCAAGATGGTCATATGCAAATGCAAGTGCCTAAAACTCGTACGCTGTATGAGCCACAGAGCTTAGATCCAACGAGACCTCGTGAAAGCGCCAAACGTGGTTTTGAGTCATTCCATGAGCAGTTGGATGATGGGGTAAAAGGTCGCGTACGTGCAGAGAGCTTCGCCGATCACTATAGTCAACCACGTATGTTCTATCGCAGTCAGACGCCAACTGAGCAAGCACACATTGCAACCGCGTATGCCTTTGAGCTGGGTAAAGTTGATACCGCTCATGTGCGTGCCCGTACGCTCAGTCATCTGATTCATATCGATGAAGACTTGGCCAATCGTGTGGCAACCGCGCTCGGTATGGAATTGCCAGAGCCTGCGGATGCTGCTGCACCTGTCCAAGATATGGCAACGTCTAAAGCAATACAAACCATTGGTTTGACTCCTGACAGCCTAAAAGGTCGTATGATCGGTATATTGGTAGCAGAAGGATCTAACAGTAGCGAAATCAAGAAGTTTGAAACAGCAGCGACGGAACAGGGTGCCAGTGTCAAGATAGTAGCGCCTAATAAAGAAGTTGTATTGGACGATGGTACACGCATACAAGCAGATGAGCGTCTTGCTGGCGGGCCCTCAGTGATGTTTGATGCTGTCGTGAGTATCATCATGCCTGACCAAGCGAAGAAGCTCGCTAAAGACAGCTCAGCATTAGACTGGTTCAATGATGCGTATAATCATTGCAAAGCTATCGCTTATTGCGGAGCGACCGATGAATTTATTCTAAGTAAACTGCCAGTTGAAAAAGATGAATTCGTTACGCCACTTGCTGAACTAGATAGCTTCATTGAAAATGCTAAGTCTCGTCTGTGGGAGCGTGAGCCAAAGGTTCGTGATCTTGCTTAGTTGATAAGCAGGTAATTTACGAATTATCTAAAGTATTAAGTGTTTTCTCAAACCCAGCCTAAGTGCTGGGTTTTTGTTTATGTGAGGAAAAGTGGTTTATAGTCACAAGCGTTCACTCAAAGTCATTACAATCTACATGGCGAGGGTTATACTAAATTCTATTAAGGCGCGTTAAAAGCGTCTCAGATAGTAGGGATACTATAAAAGTGACCAATTATGTAGCAGGGAATGCAAATGAGTTTATGTGAAATTGTACGTTTAGAAGGATATATTCAAAGCACGTATCTGGCAGTATATCCAGATAAGATTATGCTGTTAGATGGGGCATGTCGCCCTGATGTGCCGATGGTATTAGAGTATATCAAGACAACGTTGCAGCGACCAATAACTGATCTAAAAGTCGTCGTCGTCACTCATATGCATCCAGATCATGCAGGCGGGGCACATAAATTCCGAGAGCAGACGGGTTGCCTGATTGTCTCAGCAGACAAAGATACGCAGTGGTACAGCCGTATCGCTGGGCGCACCATGCATCTTGTCGATATGAATCTTGCGCATTATGTGGCGAGACGTCAAGGTCGCTCTCCAAAAAACCTATATTATCCAGCGCATCTCAAGGCCGATATCACCGTTGGTGAGGGTGACTGCGTGCCAGGGTTTGATGAATGGCAGGTGTTAGAGACCCCAGGTCATACAGACCGTGATTTGTCTTTGTTTCACATGCCCAGTCGACAGGTCTATACGGCTGACTTAATTATCAAGCTACGCCACAAGTTTGTGGCACCTTTTCCTGTCTATGATCCTAAGGTTTATATTCAATCACTACAAAAAATAAAAGACTTAAAACCTTCAATGGTCATGATGGCACATGGGTGTGAGCTGGCGATAGATGAGGCAACTTTTGATATGTTGATTACGCAAGCTCCCAAGCATCCACGTACGATCAAAGACACGATCAAGCATAAATTACTGTGGCGAAAAAATAGCGAATTTACTGTCTTTAAGAAAAAACGAAAAAAATAAAATTTAAACGAAAAAAAGCTCAGTTACTATTATAGTAACTGAGCTCTCTAAATATGGTGGGCCGACCGCGACTCGAACGCGGGACCAATTGATTAAAAGTCAACTGCTCTACCAACTGAGCTATCGGCCCTGAAGAGCGTATAAAAAAGCACTGGCTTTTTTAACTCTACAAGTGAATTTACAGTTTCGTAAATTCGGTGAAGTTTTCTAAAAGAAATCTTCTTAAACTTTGTGACTTATTATGCCGCTACCTGATAGGGTAAGGTACACAACAAGCGTAATACTAAATATGGTGGGCCGACCGCGACTCGAACGCGGGACCAATTGATTAAAAGTCAACTGCTCTACCAACTGAGCTATCGGCCCTGAGCGAGGATAAAATGAAGTACTACTTCATCTGAGTGCAAGAGGATTTACATTTTCGTAAATTCTAAAAACTCGATATCAACACTAGGTTTGCATTTCACTGCAAGTCAAAGTTCTTTAAACAAAAACTTTGTTAAACAAACTTAATATTAATAAGCACATTAAGTTTGCTTCAACGTTTAAAGAGTTTGTATCCCTAAACGTGAGAGCACATTATATATATAATTATGACAATTACAACCCTAAATGATAAATAAAGTGCAAATATTAGAAAAAAAGTTATATTTCTTCAGGATTTCGTTATTAGAGCCGTTTCAGACTCTAATTATACTGATTCAGTGCGCTCATAATTGACTGTTAATCCCTAGAAAGTGCGTCTACAGGGTCAAGTTTGGCAGCATTACGGGCAGGCAAGAAGCCAAAAACAACCCCGATGAGCGTTGAGCATACGAAAGCTGCAATAATAGAAGTTGATGAATAGATAACTTTAAAACTATCGCCACCCAATCGATTGATCAATTCGCCAATGGCGAAGGCCATACCAATACCCAGTAAGCCCCCTAAAATACAGACCAGTACGGCTTCTATTAAAAACTGCTGCATAATATCGCTTTGACGGGCGCCTACGGCCATTCGTACCCCAATCTCATTGGTACGCTCGGTCACAGAAACTAGCATGATATTCATAACGCCAATACCACCAACTATTAATGAGATAACGGCAACGGAGGAGATAAGCAGCGTCATCGTTCCTGTCGTCGATTCAATGGTCTGACGAATAGAGTCTGAGTTTCGAATCTCAAAGTCATCTTTGCCATGACGACCTTCTATTAAGTCGGAGATAGCAGACTCAGCTGCACTAGAGGAGATGCTATCATCTAATAACGCAACAAAACGGTCGATATTAGCACTACCAGTAATACGTGACATGACGGTGGTGTAGGGCATATATATCGTAGGTGTGGTAACGTCTGGGCCAAAGCCACTGTCACTTTCCTCTAGGACGCCAATGACTCGCCCAGGTACACTGCCGATGAGCAGTACTTCACCAACTGGGTTTTCAACGTCTGAAAAGAAGGCTTCTTGAGCATTACTATCAATAATAATGTCTTGACTGCGCAGGCTAATACTTTGTGCATCAAAACCTTGACCCAGTGCTAATGTCTCACCAGTAACTCCTAGGTAGTATTCACCAACGCCATTAATCGTTGAACTCTCTTCTACACCGCGATAACGCACACTAGAGGTGGCGTTCACTTGAGGGCTGACGTTAATGACATAAGGTTGATTGCCGACTGCCTCTGAGTCTTCTGGCGTGAGGTTGTCATCATTGTAACGGCGTCTTGGGTCGCCTCTAGGGTAGCCGTCATTCACTGTTATAGTATTGGTACCGAGTGAACTGATATTCGCGAGAATCTGCTGCTGAGAGCCTTGACCGAGACCGACGATAGAGACAACTGCTGCAATACCGATGATAATACCTAACATGGTCAGTAGGGTGCGCATCTTGTGTGCACGCATGGCAAGCAAGGACATCTTAAATGCTTCAAAAAAGCGATCGATAAAACTGGCAAATGCGCTTTTTCGGTGTTGGCTCAGAATAGGCTCAGGCTGTTTTTCTGTTCGTTTGTAATGCTCAGTTTTATAATCAGCAATGACGTAGCCATCTTTTAGCTCAATCACGCGCTCGGCTTGGGCGGCAAGCTTGGGATCATGGGTAACCATAATGATGGTATGACCTTGATCACTTAGGTCGTGCAGTATAGCCATCACATCTTCGCCAGATTTACTATCTAGCGCACCCGTTGGTTCATCGGCTAAGATAACATCGCCACCATTCATCAGAGCACGAGCAACCGAGACACGCTGCTGCTGACCACCTGAGAGCTGGCTAGGTCGATTGTTTACCTTTTCTCCCAGTCCTAAGTCTGTCAGAAGCTTTTCGGCACGATTGATGCGTGCCTCAGTATTCATGCCAGCATATACGGCAGGGACAGCGACGTTGTCTTTGGCATTGATATCACCAAGCAGATGATAACGCTGAAAAATAAACCCAAAGTGCTCACGGCGCAATTTAGCCAGTTCATCAGCATCTAGCCTGTTTGCTGATTGGCCATAAATTTTATAATCACCAGCTGATGCTTGGTCTAAGCAGCCCAAGATGTTCATTAAAGTGGACTTGCCTGAACCTGATTGCCCAATAATAGCGACCATCTCACCTTGATTGATGGTTAGGTTGATATCATGCAAGACTCGAATGGTTTGCTCACCAGCAGGGAACTCTCGAATAATCCCCGACAGCTGCATAATAGGATTATCAGCGATGGAGGATACATTATTCTTTGGGGCTTCTGCTGAGACGTCAGCGCTCATGGGCGACGGTTTAGAAGATTGAGATATAGTCATAGCAATGTCTTTAATCAAGTGTCGTGAGCGTCGGTGTAGCAGAGCTGATTTGTACCAGCTCTATTACAATCAACATATACAAAGAATAGGTTACATGCCTGGAATGCCACCACCGCCAGGTCCACGCCCGCTACCTGATTTTTTAGTGCTCTCTCCACTGATGATAACTTCCTCGCCTTCTTTTAAACCACTTAATATTTGCGCATTTACTCGGTTGTCGATACCTACTGTTACGGCTCGTTCTTCGACGCTACCGTCATCTTTTAGCACCCGTACATATTTGCTGGTTTGGGCTTGGCCTTCTACTTTCTTTTTAGCAGCCCTTTCTTGTACGACCGTTGATGGTACAAGCAGTGCATCTTTGGCTTCATCAATAATGACATAGATCTGAGCGGTCATATCAATTCTAAATAATCGATCAGGGTTTGGCACTTCCACATAGCCGACATAGTAGATTGCAGAGTCCGTTGAGCTGGTCTCACTAATCTCCTCAGGCGCTGGCTCAATGGCTGTCAAGGTCGCATCATACTGTTTGTCTGGATTACCAATGATATTGAAGTAAGCAGGCATGCCAGCACTGACGTTAATGACATCAGCTTCGGAGATTTGTGCATTGATACGAACCGTTGATAAATCGGCTAGGGTAACCAGAGTCGGCGCCGTTTGATTGGCGTTGACGGTCGTGCCTTGTTCGGTCGTGATAGAAACGACCGTACCGGATATGGGCGCACGAATAGTGGTATAGCTGAGATCTTCCTCTGCGGTACTTACGTTCGTCTGTGATATGCGTATGGCTGCCTGCTGACTATTAATATTAGCATCTGTGGTAGCGATCGCTGCTTTTGCTGTATCGATGGCAGCGCGTGCATTAGCAACGGCTGCTTCGGCTGTCTCAACGCTAGTTGCTTGCGTGTCATACTCCTGCTGAGATATTGCATCGATGGCAACCAAAGACTGCAAACGAGAAAAATCGGACTTTGCTTGCTTCAGCTCAGACTGACGGCTGGCAAGGTCGGCATAGGCGCTTTTTAGACTGGCTTGCTTGCTTAGTGCTTCTGCTTTTGCACTTTGAAGTGCTGCTTCACTTTGCTGAAGGCCAGCTTGTTGATTGCTTAAGTTATTGTTTTGAGTGACTTGATCAATCTGGGCAATCAAATCGCCTTTCTGTACCTCATCACCCACTTCCACATAGAGACGTGTTACTTCACCAGAGACCTGTGCACCGACATCAACCGTATTTAAGGCTTTGACTTTGCCTGAAGCCATGACATTTTTTTCAATATCGCCGAGCTCAACCGTGGCAGTTAAGTAGTTTGGGCCTTCTTCTTCTGGCTTCAACGTAGCATAAGCCAACGCCACCAATGCGGCAATAATCAGGACAATGACGCCCCATTTGATAGCAGATTTTTTGCTCATTTTGCGCATAACAACAATCCAATGACAATAAACTCAAGTATGGTTATAGTAGATGCTTCATCCCTAAAAGGGAATGGCAATTAGTTTAAGAAAGGTTAAGGTGTTTTTGAACGTGGTGGGAATAGAGAGATAATAGAAGTTGAGTGATGAATAGTAAAAATGGGTGAGTCTGAGAATGATCGAAAGGGTAGAAGCTGTGCTAGAGATGGTGGTAAGTGTCACTGTCTAAATCGTCGCATTTGCAAGACAGGAATGGCGATAGTGATTGATATTTATCGCGCAGTAAACAGGCGCTTTCCCGCTAGCTCTAGCGCAGCTTGTAATAATAACTCCCATGCTGGCTGAAGAACCAGTCCTTTTATGGTTTGGTCACAGCGGTATAGAAGCGCAGGAGAGACTTTTAGATCCGATACTACGGCCTTCTTATCCGTCCATAGCACAAACTTCATTAATATGAGTACCGTTTATAAATACCCACTCAAGGTCTGAATCTGTGATTAGGGTCTGTTGAAGCAATCGGTAGATCACGCCAAGGACAGCCAACGCGCATATGATAAAGACGCCTCCAACCGTTTGTCTCACATTCCCTTTGTTATGAACATTAAGTTCCAGTAATATAAGTTTCAGTCTGGTTCAGTGTTCATCTTTGAGTATTATGCGAGGCATAGGAAATGAGGTCTTTTGGTGTAAGAACTTAAAGATTAACGGTTTGCTATTTTTATCATCACATTATAACCAATGTTCAACACGCCCTAAAGGTTTGTTGGGTAGTCTGCGTCATACAATCCAGATATAAAGGAATATAGAAAATGGAAAATATTACAATTCTTGGTGCTGGGACGATGGGGCATTCAATTGCTTTATCAGCAGCATGGGCCAACCAAACCGTAAACATATACGGCATCGATGAATATGATCTTGAAAACGCTGTTAAAGGCTTGAACAATAAGCTCAAGGTAATGACTGAAAACGAGCTGTTTACATCCGAACAAATGAACGAAATTAGACAACGTATCCAATTTACTACTTCCCTAGAAGAAGCAGTGTCGGAGGCAACTTTTATTATTGAAGTTATCCCTGAGGTTTTAGATTTAAAAAAAGAGCTATATAGCAAGTTGGAAGCGTTAGTTGAAGACGATGTAGTGATTGCCAGTAATACCTCAGGATTTACACCGAGTATATTAGCGGCGGATATGCTGCATCCTGCACGTTTTGTTGTGACCCATTTCTGGAACCCAGCTCATCTCATTCCTTTGGTGGAGGTGGTAAAAGGCGAGCATACAGATGCAGTTACAGTCCAGCGAGCAATGGATGTTTTAACGCTGATGAATAAAAAAGCAATAGTACTTAATAAAGAAATCCCAGGGTTTATTGGGAATCGTTTGCAGTATGCACTGTTTCGGGAAGCACAAGCATTATTAGATGCTGGAGCTGCTTCAAAAGAAGATATCGATGCTGCTGTGACCTACAGTATAGGCCGCCGGCTGCCTGTGACAGGGCCGTTGATGTCTGCGGATATGGGTGGGCTAGATGTCTGTTCGTCTATTTCCAATTATTTATTCGAAGATTTGTCGACAGATCAACGTTCAGGTAAAGTGCTGTCTCAACTTGCGAATGAAAATAAGCTAGGAGATAAAACAGGAGAGGGCTTTTATTCGTGGGAACCAGATGTGTCGGCGAAAATGAATGAAGAACGGGAAAAGACACTGATTTATTTCCTCAAAAATGATTTGAAGGCAGGAATATAAAAATTAAAGTAGGAGCTGTCCTCATTTTTAGCCCATTGAGGCGATTTCGTTCAGATTGAGGACACGCCCTAGATAACCAGTTCAGTTCCTGCGTGACCCATAGTTTTAGCTGATGTAATTGACGTTTTGGGTCACTGTAGTTAAAACGCCTATCACGTTCCTTTAAACATAGATGAAAATACTTTTTTGAATAATTAATGTGTCGGCTCTGGCGTTCGGTATGAGACAAGCATAGACGCTTAGAATGACTAAACTTACTATTTCTAACGTCGAACTGTCTAAAAAGTAATATCTGCCAGTGCCATGATCGAATATCAAACACGGCCTAAGTTATTGAATTTTTCCAACCAATCAAACGGTAAACAGACGCTTTCCTGCTAGTTCTAGCGCAGCTTGCAATAGTAACTCCCACGCTGGCTGACGAACGAGTCCTTTGATTGCTTGATCACAGCGATAAAGTAGGGCAGGCCATTCAGCCGTGTGCGTTTTTGATTGGCGGCGGCAGGCTTGTTGATATAGCCCTTGTTTGCTGCGCCAAATGCCAAGCGCTTGCGGATCTTGTCCATCCATCAGTTGTATAATCTGACGCATATCTTTACTAATTGCCCATAATACTAAGGTCGTCGGCTCATCAGTCGCTTTGAGTTGAAAGATGATTTTTGCCACTTGTGCGCTATTACCTGCCAGCATCGCATCCGACAAATCAAACACGCTAAATTGAGCGTCACTGACCAATGCTGCTTGTAAATCTGTGATATCGAGTGCCACAGTATTTGTAGGCTGTGCAAAATCGCCAGCGGTTTCGGTATCTTCATGAGGAGCCATTAACTGCGGCGCAAACAGATAAGACAGCCGCCATAAGGTTTGGTACGCACTCAGCAAATGATGCTCAGTATGTGACATCAGTAGTTGCCATGCTTCTTGAGACAGCCGTAACCCAAATTTTTGAGCCTGAATCTGCAAGAGCTGCTGGCGCTGCTGCTCGTTGTATAAATTACAGTCAATGACATTGCCATATTGCGCAAAAGGCGCAAACCACTTGCTGCTCTGGCTACGTTTGTCTTGCTTAGGCGTAAGCCATAATACACTATGACCGTGTGTACCTGCTTGTGCTTCAATCGCAAAGCGTTCGAGCTCAGCAATGACCGTTTTATCGGGCTTATGATTGCCAGTCACGATTAAGGCGCTGGCATCATCAAACAATGATTGGCTACCCAACTCCGACAGTACTTCTTGCCAGCTCTTGACTGATATCAGTTCTATACGTTTGATTGCGTAGTTTTGCGCACGCCAATGTGGACGCAGCGCATCGATAAGCCATTGACTGAGCAACGGCTCATCACCATGCGCCAGCCACAAGCCCGCTACTGCAACGGAGGGTTGTAGTAGTTTTGGATAGGCTTGTATAAAGGTATCTTGCATAAATAGATGGGTAAGTACACAGGTTAATGGAAATAAGTATGGAGCGTATCGTAATGAGACGTTAAGGCGTTGGTACGACCACGGCTGTCGATGCTGAGCCGTTACCGATTTTCACTGGTGTTTTAGTGCCAGTGGACGGTACTTTAGGCAGAGAGATAGCAACATACTGATCAGTGATACGGCGTGCCAAACTGTCATAGAGCCATTCGCGAATTTGATCGCCTTGCTGATCATCCGTACTCACAGAGGCGTCATTGTACTGATAGCTACGCTCAATTTGGATAGGATTGCTCAGTGTAACGAGCTTACCATTTTCAGTGGTTTGATAGCTAACATCTGCTGATATGATCAAGCGAATCTCTGTTAATACACCGACTAATTCATACTGTCTAAAGCGCAGGTTATTGACGCTGATAACAGAAACAGGATCAGCACTGGCTTGTTTATTATTAAGCGCAACGTCTGCGGCTGTCATGTTACTAATAACATCGACACCTAATGTTTCTAGGCGTCGCGTTAATGGTAGCTTAAGCGGGAAAGCGGTGCGATTGTCTTCGATAATGACCGCTGTTTTGGCAACATCGAGGAGCATTGGCGCATCATAACCACGTAGCTGAAAGCCGCAACCACTAAGCGCAGCCGTTGCACCGAGCACCGTAAACATCGGCAGTGCAGTAAGTAATGCAGTTACTAGCTTTTGTCCGCCGGACTTTTTTGCAGTAGGGCTTTTGCTACTTGATGGGGCTTGCTGCTTATACGACATAATCGCTATCCTCAAATGATAAGAAGGCTTAGATAGAATATCTACTAAGCCTAAAATATCTAACCTACAACCACGATATTCACGAGTTTATTCGGGACGACGATTTCTTTTTTGATTTCGCCAGTGATGAATTTTGCCACGCTTTCCATAGTTCGAGCTTGTGCTTTTAGCTGCTCTGGATCGCTGTTTGGCGCCACATCCATCTTACCGCGCATTTTACCATTGACCTGTACGACCATCGTGATCATATCCTGCACCAGTGCAGCTTCATCCACGGTTGGGTAGTTTAGCGTGACGGTATCTAGGCCTAACTGCTCAAGTAAGTGCTCACCAACGTGCGGTGCATACACTGATAGCATGATAAGCAAGTCAGTCACAGCCTCGTGCTGTACTTTTAGGTCTTGCTCATTAGCCGCCTTAAAGCTTGTAAGCTCATTGGCAAGCTCCATAAGGCTTGATACTGGTGTGTTCAATGCCAAACGATCACCCAAATCATTATCAATTTTGGCAATGGTTTCATGGGTTTTGCGGCGTAGGTTTTTGGCTGCTTTGCTCAAATCGTCAGTATTCAATGCTTCACTATTCAGCGTGGCAAGATCTAAGTTCGCTGCACTAAGCGCTTGCGTGTGCTCTGTCGCCAAACGCCAGACTTTTTTGACGAAATTATAAGGACCTTTTAACGCATCGTCTGACCATTCTAGCGTTTGATCAGCAGGCGCGGTAAATAGTGTGTACAGACGAACCGTATCAGCACCATATTTGTCGATGGTGATTTGTGGATCGACACCATTGTTTTTTGACTTAGACATTTTTTCGATTTTGCCAATGGTTACTGGCTGTCCATCAGTTTTTAAGATGGCTTTGATCGGCTGACCACGCTCGTCATAATCGATGTCGACATCTTCGGTAAAGTAATAAGTGGTACTGCCATCAGCGTTGACACGATAGAAAGTACCTGCAAGTACCATACCTTGGGTCATCAAGTTGGCAAACGGCTCGTTTCCTGAGACTAGGTTTTCGTCACGCATGAGTTTATGGAAGAAACGCGCGTAAAGTAAATGCATAACCGCATGCTCAACACCACCGATATATTGGTCGACAGGCAACCATTTGTTGGCGGCAGATTTGTTGACCATGCTTTGCGCATCATTTGGGCTAGCAAAGCGCGCATAGTACCAGCTTGACTCAACAAAGGTGTCAAAGGTGTCGGTTTCACGCTCAGCAGGGTTGCCACATTTAGGGCAGGTGGTATTTACAAATTCTGGAATGTTTTTGAGTGGGTTACCGCGTCCATCAGGGACGACATCAGTCGGTAGAATGACTGGCAAATCTTGCTCTTCGACAGGTATCGTACCGCAATGTTCGCAATTGATCATTGGGATAGGGCAGCCCCAATAGCGTTGACGCGATACACCCCAATCACGTAAGCGATATTGGATTTTTTTCTTGGCCAATTCTTGTGGCTCAAGCTTGGCAAGCATCGCTTCGAACGCTTGCTCAAAATCTAGACCATCAAATTCGCCTGAATCGACTAAGGTATTGCGCTCAGTATAGGCAAGATTGATTTTAGTATCATTCGCTTTGGCATCTGCTTCTGCTTCATCAAAATAACCAGCAGGTACGTCGATAACTTGCTTAATAGGCAGACTGTATTTGGTCGCAAACTCATAGTCACGCTCATCATGTGCCGGTACTGCCATGACCGCGCCTGAACCGTAGCTCATTAGGACATAGTTGGCTACCCAAACAGGCACTTCTTCACCCGTCAATGGATGCGTTACGGTTAGACCAGTGTCCATACCGATTTTTTCAGCCTTGGCCAAGTCAGCTTCAGCAACTGAGCCTTTTTTGCACAAGGCACAAAAATCTGCAATCGCTTCATCATTCTCAGACGCATATTGTGCAAGCGGATGCTCTGCCGCAACGGCAACATAAGTCACACCCATCAAGGTATCAGGGCGGGTAGTGAACACGTCTAAAGTGTTGGTTTCACCAGCCAACTCATATGGGAAATGCACTTCCATACCCGCACTACGACCAATCCAGTTGCGCTGCATGGTCAATACTTCAGATGGCCAATGACCTTCCAAATCATCCAAATCATCCAATAGCTCATCGGCATAATCAGTGATATTGAAGTAGTACATTGGGATATCGCGCTTTTCAACTGCAGCGCCACTGCGCCAGCCTTTGCCATCGATAACTTGCTCATTGGCCAAGACGGTATTGTCAATCGGATCCCAGTTGACTGTTGCTAGCTTTTTGTAGACTAAGCCTTTTTTGTATAACTGCAAAAACAACCACTGTTCCCACTGATAATACTCAGGGCTACAAGTGGCAAATTCACGTGACCAGTCAATAGATAAGCCCAGCAATTTAAGCTGTGCACGCATGTTGTCAATATTGGCAAACGTCCATTTGGCAGGTGGTGTTTGATTGGCAATCGCAGCGTTTTCCGCTGGCAGGCCAAAACCATCCCAACCCATTGGTTGCATGACTTCATAGCCTTTGAGGCGGTAGTAACGGCTCAGTACGTCCGAGATGGTATAGTTACGCACATGGCCCATATGCAGCTTGCCACTTGGATAAGGGAACATAGACAGCATATAACGACTTGGCTTGTCGCTAGGCTCATTACCTACTTCATAGCGCTTGTCAGTTGCCCATTTGGCTTGTTGCGCAGCTTCGATAGCTTGTGGGTTATAATAATTGTTTTCTGCTTGGTCAGATGTCACAGTATTACTCATAGTGGGCTCTAGATTGAATATTTTGATAAGAAATTAGATACGCTAGAATAGCGCAAATCGGCAAAAAATGCGATGGGGCAACGTAATAATAGAGCAGTATTAAGAAGTATATAACAACTTATGAATTGATAGTTAGTGCAACTCGCCTTTGAAGGCCGATCCGCTATACACTACGAACCGATAGAAATGGTGAGAATGAAACTGCTCACGCCAAGAATGAAGTGGTTATTATTAGCCTTGATTCTTCTTTGTGTTTCTGTTTACCTGTTTTTAATTTTTAAGTGAAATGAACATAATCCATATTATATTTAAAGGAACAATAATGACCATCACCATTTACGGCATCAAATCATGCAGCACGATGAAAAAAGCGTTTACTAAGCTTGATAAGTTAGATGTCAGCTATGATTTTCATGATTATAAAAAACAAGGCATCGACAAAGAAACGGTACAGCGCTGGGTAGATGGGCTAGGTATTGATAAAGTGCTCAACAAGCGTGGCACCACATGGCGTAAGCTGACTGACGAGCAAAAGCAATCAGCTGATGCCAATATAGATAACGCGATTGACCTGCTAGTAGAGAATACCAGCATGATTAAGCGTCCGATTGTAGAAGGTCAGATCAACGAGAAAAACCAAGGTCAGCCAATATTGCTTTGCGGTTTTGATGAGGCTGTATTCGATACAACTTTTTCATAAAAAAGCTGTCACTTTGACACGTTATAAACTATGATTTCATTAATGGAATTAAGTTTGCTCGTTTATAATGTTCAAGGATAAAATCATGAATAAATTATTATTAATGGCCACCCTTGCAGTGGCACCTTTAATGGTCACAAGTGTGCAAGCGGCGGAAACCTCTACTAAGGTTACCTTCGCAAAAGATAGCTATTGCGGTAGCTTTACAGGTAATATTAAAAACGGAAAAGTGTTTCGTCTATGGCTTGCGTCAGACCAGAATCTAGTGATTCGCAACGTCGGTGATGACCGCATCAATATGGCTTATGTCTCAGGGCCAAGTGGTCGTTTGGATGGTGACCGCTATGACAATGAAACGTCTTACATTACTGAGACTAAAGGTAATCATTATATGAAGGTTTATGGCAATAGTAGCCATAGTTCTGTCGAGTTCTGTGCTTATTAAACTTCTTTCGTTTAAATAGACATTGATAGACCATAAAAAAGCCCGAGCTTGGATACCAAGCTCGGGCTTTTTTGTGCTCATAACTATAAGTTGTTAGCGCAATTATGAATCTAATTCACGACTGATTAATGTACCAACACCTTCATTGGTGAAAATCTCAAGCAAAGTAGCATGAGGCACACGGCCATCAACGATAACAGCGCTTTTTACGCCGCTACGTACGGCATCAAGCGCACACTGAATTTTAGGAATCATGCCACCTGAGATGGTGCCATCTTCGATTAAGCTGTCGACTTTCTTTGGTGTCAGTCCAGTCACAACTTCGCCATCACGACCCAATACGCCTTTGATGTTGGTCAGCAGCATTAACTTTTCTGCTTGCAAAAACTCTGCGACTTTACCTGCGACTAGATCAGCATTGATATTATAGGTGTTGCCTTCGCTATCGACGCCGAGTGGGGCGATGACAGGGATAAAGTCAGACGCAATGAGCATGTTAATCACGTCTTTATTGACACTGACCACATCACCGACAAACCCTAGATCTATAGGAACAGCGATGCCATCTTCGCCGATTTTTTCCATCTTTAACTTTTTGGCTAGGATTAAGTTGGCATCTTTACCCGTTAAACCAATCGCGCGTCCACCATGCTTATTGATTAAGCTAACAATCGACTTATTGACGCCGCCGCCTAACACCATCTCGACGATATCCATGGTGCTTTTATCAGTGACACGCATACCATCGATACGGTCAGACTGACGACCAAGCTCTTTTAACAAGTTATCCACTTGCGGGCCACCGCCATGTACGACGACAGGATGCATGCCAACGGTTTTTAACAAGACGATATCGCGGGCAAATGAGCTTTCTAGCGCAGGATCAGTCATCGCATTGCCGCCGTATTTGACGACGATGATCTTATCGACAAAGCGCTGGATATAAGGCAGTGCCGTGGTCAATACTTCAGCGGTGTTTTTGGCATCATCTAAGTTAAGCGTCATTACAAACTCCTAAAGTACGGTTTTGAGCGGGTTGGTTATTTTTGCGATACAAATCTATCGCCACTATAGTCATTCCACTATAAAAGCATTACAGCGTTAACCTCGCTTGAGGTATCACATATACATCTGCACTCGGTTGCCTTGTACTACTTTTAAATTGAATCGACTAGATCAATATCGTCAATATTATTGATAAGGTCACAATGTGTTTAATACAATTATTCGGCAGGAATAGCGACAATTTTGGCTGCCAGTTCTTCATCGAATGGGTGACATAATGCGGCAAATTTTGCCTGAATATCTGCTAGGTCATCGATGCTATCACCAGCAAAACGTGCCGTCAGATGGTGACTGGTGTTTGATTGGCGCAGCACCCCAAAGCCATGTGGAAAATCCAAACGAACGCCATCGATACAGCTCAGCGTTGTCCCTACTGGCATTAGATCTCTGGCTTGCTTGAGTGTTAAGTGAGGCTCTACCACTGAGCAATGACAATCTAATAGCAGGTCAGTATTTATTAAATGATGGACAGAATCTGCTGCTGTCGCTTCCAAAAGTTGGCGTAAATAACGACAGAATCTGGCCAGCTGTTCTACGAGTGAGTACTCTGTCCCAAAAGTTGTTGGCATTGGCAAATAATGATCAGCTGTACTTACCATTGCCGGTAGACTTTCCGTAATGTCCGTCAGTGCTCGTTTGCTATCGACGAGCTCATCAGTAGCCAACCAGTGCAACAGCCGTAATGCTGCGTACATGGCATCATCATAAACAATAAAGCGGCTATCATTAAAGATAAAGTGCCCTGATAATTCTCCGGCAAAGACAATTTGATAATCAGAGCTCTGTATCTGTTGGCGCATAAAACTGCTACCCGTTCTACTCATTACGGGTGTTGCATCAAGATCAGATAACAGCTTTGGTAAATGATGTGAGCATTTAATATCAAAAAGGACTTGAGGCGAGCGTTGTGAGCTTATTGACTCTGCATCATATATTGAGTCTGCATCGTATAAAGTGTCAGGGCGTTCCGCGATAGCCACTTGCGCTAATAAATATAATAGATGGTCAGGCGAGACGACTTTGCCATTGGTATCGACGATCATTAATCGATCACCATCACCGTCAAAAGCAATCCCTATATCTGCTTGATGATGAATTACGTTGTGCTGTAATTGCGTGAGACGGTGCGGTTCAGTAGGATCAGGATTGCCAGAAGGAAAGTTGCCATCTGCTATGTCATTCATCATGATGACATCTTGGCAGAAACGACCAAATAAACGCTGCGCAATAGCGCTGGTCGCGCCATGCATACAGTCAATAACGACTCGAAAATCAAGTTTAGATAAGGGCTGTTGACTCTCTTTTGGATGTTGTCTACTTGCATTTTGTCTATTTGAATGTGGCTTACTGGATTGATCAATCTGCTGAAAAACTTGAGCGATTGCTTCAATATAAGCCGTTGCTATGTCCTCAGTAGATAAGCCTGTATCCTGAGTATTTTGCTTGAGAGTATTCGCTTGAATGACGCTATTATTTTTTGAATTGCTTTTAGTCAACTGATGATAAAGCAATTGAATCTCTGAGCTACTAGGGGATTGGTGGTTTACCAACCATTTGATGCCTAAAATCTCTTTAGCAGAATGACTGGCCGTCACAATGATGCCATGCCCCTGATATTGCTCTGCCCAAAAGACCATCATTGGCGTCGTAACGAGACCTAGTTGCACCACTTGCAAACCACGTTGAGCCAATATATCAGCGAGTTTCTGTGCAATAGCATTACTACCATTACGCACATCATAACCAATAACAATAATGGTTTCTAAAGAAGTTAACGATTGCGTTAGCAGGCTGTTTTGTGAATCGTTATCTTCTGATAGACAAAGTAGACAATTATAGAGGTTAGCAAAAGCATGGCCCAGTGCTTGTATAAAATCGGTCGTAAAACACTGGCGTGAACCACGAATATCATAAGCACGAAATAAGGATTGCTGCTCAGCAAAAGTTGGCATCGCTTACGCTCCTTATAATCGTGGTTATGATGGTTATGATGGTTGTGGCTATTATTGTTAATATCGTGATTGTTCTCATCGTAATTGTTATTATCGTGATGAGTAACAATAGTTAAAACGGTCAATCAGTCATGGTTACCGATTGATTACTGGCGACCTGAATGTCCAAACCCACCGGCACCGCGTTCGCTTTCATCACTGAACTCTGCTACCACTGAAAACTCAGGGCGGACAACAGGTACAACGATATATTGTGCCATACGCTCTGCTGGATTAAGCACAAAGTCGTCGTTACTGCGATTCCAAATACTAACCATCAGCTCACCTTGATAATCCGCATCGATTAGCCCGACCAAATTACCTAAAACGATACCGTGCTTATGACCGAGACCTGAACGCGGTAAAATCATACCTGCATAATTAGGATCTTGGATATAAACGGCGAGACCTGTGCCGATTAAGTGTGTTGCACCTGCTTTAATGGTTAATGGCTCATCGATGCAAGCACGCAAGTCGATACCCGCACTACCATCGGTGGCACGAGTCGGAAGAGAAAATGCTGCGTCTTCGATGATTTTAGGGTTGATAACTTTAACTTGTACAGCTTGCATAACGAACTCACTTAACGATTTGATGGTTTTTAAATGATGTTTTTGAACTAGGGCTTTGAACAAAATGTATTCAGAGTTTTTATATAAATAATAATTCTATATTTTGATTGGGCAATTCAGCAATTGATTGTAGTATTAATACGCTGGCTAAGCCTAAAAATGACATAAAACCGACGATATCGGTTACAGTGGTCAAAATAACGGAAGCAGACAACGCAGGGTCGATATTCATGCGTTTGAGCATCAGCGGTATACTAATACCTGAAACATTTGCGGCCGTCATATTAATCGCAATGGCAAAGCCTATGACCGCACTAATCTTAATATCATGAAACCACAGCTGGGCAATAAACGCCATGATTATCGCCCATATAATGCCGTTTATCGCGCCGACCCACAGCTCTTTGTTTAATAGCCACACGCGGTTAGAACCACCGATTTGACCCATAGCCATACCGCGAATGACAACGGTAAGGGTCTGTGATCCAGCGATACCGCCCATACTTGCAACCACTGGCATGAGTATCGCCAGCGCCACGACTTGTGCCAATACTTCTTCAAACTGTCCAATCACCGCTGCGGCCAATAGGGCCGTACACAAGTTAATACCTAGCCAAACACTACGGCTTTTGGCGCTGGTTAGAATAGGAGCAAACAGCTCTTCATCTTGACTAACACCCGCCAAGTTTTTCATGGTGCTGTCGACATCATCTTGGATAATCTCCATGATGTCCTCTCCATTTAACTGACCGACCAGCTCGCCATGGCTATTGATTACAGGGGCAAAGCGAATGTCTTCTGAACGAAAAATCGCAGCGGCATCTTGGATATCTAAGCGATCATTGATCGTAATGGCGGTGTCAATCAATTCGGATACTAAAGTGGTTTGATGGTGTTTAATCAAATCAACCAAACTTAGTAGACCGAGTAGTTGCTGGCTTTGATCAACGACCAACAGCTCCTGACTTTCATCATCAAGCAGATCATCATTCTCTCGTAGCCAGTGTTGCACTTTTTCTAGCGTAATGTCTTCTCGCACCTGAATAATATCAGGATCCATATAGCTACCAACTTCCCAATCCTCATAAGTATCGAGTTTGTTGACTTGAACACGGGTCTCTTCGTCTAGCGTTGCCATGACGGAGGTACGTACGCTCTCGGTCACAGTATCCAAAATCTCAGAGATGTCTTGTGCATCGAGGTCTTGGGTAAATAAAGAAATCTCTTTTGAAGAGATGTTTTCCATCAACGGCTGGCGAGTATCGACATCTAGCTCAGCGAGTACTTCACCTTTAATACTCTCTGGAACCTGCGCCCAAATTAATAGACGGTTTTGAGTCGGAAAAGACTCTAGTAAGTTGGCAATCTCATATTCTGACTGCTTTGTTAAAAACTCGGTAATGGCTTCATATGCCTTATCAGCCACCAGCCCCTGCAGATACAGCAGCTTATATTCAGCATTATATTCAGCTGGATTATAATCTCCCTGTAGCGTAGATGGTCGTTCTTGATTCGGCATAGGGGTAGGCATAAAATTTCCAAGGTTTTCAAAAAATATAAATAACAACTAAAACAATCATTTTTCGCCCAGTCTCAGGCGTGTGTTCTCAAGCATTCTTATGTAGGCATTTTCATTAAGGCTAGCGATTGCCTAATAATGCTCTAATATTTGCCAAATACTCATCAGCAACTGCTTCTGGATCTTTGGTGGCTTTTTTCTTTTTCGCTTTGGCTGGCCAGTCGATGTGATCTTCTGGTAACTCATCTAAAAATCGTGACTCTGAAGTAACCCGCATCTGACCGCCTGCACGGCGCTGTGTAGCTAGCGTCAATGTTAGCTCACGACGAGCGCGAGTGATACCTACGTACATTAATCGTCGTTCTTCTTCTACGGTTTCGCTGAGGATAGAGTTACGGTGCGGTAGCATCTCTTCCTCAAGTCCCATGATATAAACGAAATCAAACTCCAAGCCTTTTGCCGCATGCAAAGTCATTAAGTTGACCTTGTTGGTATTCTCTTCTTCTTGCTGCTGCTCGAGCATATCAAGCAATACCAGCTTACGAATGATGGTATCAATCGTCCGATCCTCGTCTTCTTCGGCCCGATTGATCAGCGATTGAATGCTGGTATAGAGCATATCGATATTATCAATACGATTTTTTTCTTGTTGCGGCGTTTTGGCATCACTGCGCACAAAGTCGATATAGCCCGTCTCATCGATCATTTGACGCACGATGGGTACAGGGTCGGGGTGTTGGTCTAACTCACGAGTATAGTGCTCGATAAATTCACCAAACTCTTTTATGGTGCCATAAGATTTAGACGGTAACACATGAGTTAAGCCAGCATGTGTACAAGAGGCCAACAGCGATATGCTGTGCTCTTGTGCAAACAGACCCAATTTTTCGAGCGTTGCTGGTCCCATACCGCGTTTAGGCGTATTGATAATACGCAAAAACGCGCTGTCATCTTCAGGGTTCAAAATCAGGCGCAGATACCCCATGATATCTTTGATTTCACTACGCGCAAAGAATGATTGACCGCCCGATAACTTATAAGGAACTTGCAGCTGGCGCAATTGTGCCTCTAGCATACGTGCCTGAAAGTTACTGCGATAAAGGACAGCATATTGCTCCCACTCATTACCAAAGCGCAATTTATGAGTGACGATTTCTTTTGCCACGCGTTCGGACTCATCATCATCATTACGGCAGTTGATAATACGAATTTTTTCGCCTTGACCTTTATCTGACCACAGTTTCTTTTCAAATAAATGCTCATTATTCATAATGACTGCGTTGGCTGAGGTCAAAATACGAGTGGTCGAGCGGTAATTTTGTTCCAGCATGACAATTTTTAGCTTAGGAAAGTCTTCCTTTAGCAGTGCCATGTTTTCAGGCTTTGCCCCGCGCCACGCATAGATAGATTGATCATCATCACCAACTACGGTAAAGCGACCTTGCGGGCCGACCAAGTATTTAATCATTTCATACTGCGCCGTATTGGTATCTTGATACTCATCGACCAAGAGATAACGAATGCGGTTTTGCCATTTATCCCGTAGCTCTCTATTTTCACGCAATATCTTGGTTGGTAGTACAATCAAGTCATCAAAATCGACGGCATTATAAGCACGTAGATTACGCTCGTATAATGCATACAACGTTGCAAAAATCATATCTTCTGGATCGTCTAACGTTTCCATCGCCTTGTCAGGATCAATCAGATCATTTTTCCAGTCGGAAATCATTTTGATTGCTTTACCAACCAACTCGCGACTTTCAGCGCCACTTAGGTTGTCACGCATCATCAGCTCCATCAGCAGTCGCTTGCTGTCGTCGCTGTCCATGATAGAGAAGTTACCCTTTAGCGGGGTATGAATCAGCTCGTAGCGCAAAAACTGTAGACCGAATTGGTGAAAGGTCGATACGGTTAGACCACGCATTTTTTCACTTGGCAGCAGTTTACTGACACGGGCTTTCATTTCACGGGCAGCTTTATTGGTGAAAGTCACCGCCGTGATGCGCTCAGCAGGCATGTCGCATTCTTCGATCAGGTAGGCAATCTTTCGGGTAATTACGGACGTCTTACCAGAGCCTGCACCTGCGAGTACAAGTAACGGACCAGATACGTAGAGCATGGCTTCTTGTTGTTTGGGATTGAGTTGACTCATAACGTAACCTGTAAGACAAAAGCAAAAAAAGAGAGTGGCACTGATGGCGGCATTATTAAATATACGCCGATTGCCTTATTAACATGAGTGTCATGATGATGTTTTAATCAAAAAACACACAATAAAGGCAATAAAATTAAGTGGGTTATTATAAAGCAAAAACATGAACTTTGGGGAATGAGTTGGGTGAAGAGCAGGGGTTTAAAGGCTGGATTTTTGATCATATTTACAATTACGGTCTATGATAATTGATAAGATGGATTTGATGTTAATATAAGGTAAAACCCCTATCATAATTTTTGATAAAAAAAACATGTTTTATTACATATAAAATGACCGTTCAATACAGTTAAAAACTAGCTTTTGGACACCGAAATGCGTATAGTACGTACATAATTTATGCCAGTTGTCTCGTCATTATTGACTACGTGTAATGAGCTATTAAATCAATTAAGTAAACTATCGAATATGATATTGATTTAATAAGTTGATCTTACGTTTTTAGAAGATGCGTTAGACGACCAGCCATCTTTCCGTGCGTATATCGGAATCCCTGCCGTTGGTTATGTCTGACATCGTCGTCAATACACTTGATAATTGGTTGTTACTAGCAAAATACCTAAAATGTGACTTAATAACAGTTGCTTAAATAAAGCGACTGAATGACAGTCGCTTTGTGTTTTCGTTTGTGTGATGCCTGTGGCTAGACGACCTTGATAGGTCGGTACTTGCGCTGTGCTAAACACTCGATTGGGTGAGGAGCACGTATTATCATGTCTGCTTTTAATTGGTCAGCAATCGCTTTTATCTTAGCCGCCATTGGGCTAGTTGTCTTCATGCTGGTCGTGCCGCGTTTGCTTGGCGGTCGCTCTCATGGCTCACAAAAAGAAGAAGTATTTGAAGCGGGTGTTGTCGGATCTGGCAACGCCCGTATTCGTTTGTCTGCCAAATTCTATTTGGTGGCAATCTTCTTCGTCATCTTTGATCTAGAAGCGCTGTATTTGTATGCTTACGCCGTTTCAGTACGTGAGGCTGGCTGGTTAGGTTTTGCCGCTGCTGCTATATTTATCACCATCTTAATCATCGGTTTGATCTATGAGCTAAGTCTGGGCGCGATGAACTGGGCACCTGCTGATAAACTGCGCAAAAAAGTACGTCTATATGCCGCACCTGCTGGTTTCAACCTAGCAG
Source organism: Psychrobacter fjordensis (assembly GCF_904845995.1). NCBI lineage: Bacteria > Pseudomonadati > Pseudomonadota > Gammaproteobacteria > Moraxellales > Moraxellaceae > Psychrobacter > Psychrobacter fjordensis. The sequence goes on along the minus strand of NZ_CAJGYP010000001.1, from coordinate 231,982 downwards.
ACATCACCAAATTCGATGGTGCTCACGAGCTGATGGTCGATCCGACAGGCAAAGTACCCGCACAGTCCTCAGGACAAATCAACGTCTCGAACAATATTGAAGTCAATCGTCATCATTTAGAAAATATCGATCATATTAATACTACAGGTAATGTTACTTCTGTAGATTTTGCGACGTCTGCTCGACAAGATAACGGTAAGCGTTAATTGTCTTGGGCGGTCTTAGTTTTCGATAGTCTATAAAGGCTAGTAGTAAGATTACGACGACGCGAGTATGTTTGGATTAATGATCACTTGTTAATAATAGAAGTTAAGGCGCTAGCGAGGGCAAGACGATTGCCACGCGACGTCTAATATAAAGGTTGTATGTTATGAAATACACATTAACAAAAGCCAACCCTGATGCAGATACCTATCCTGCACAGACCAGTCAAACGGTCAATGACCCTATCGAAGACGAAGTGAATAAAAACGTCTTTATGGGTCGTCTCGAAGACCTCGTCCATTCGACAGCAAACTGGGGGCGCAAGCACTCACTATGGCCATTTAACTTTGGTACTTCTTGCTGCTATGTAGAATACGCCACCACCCTGACAGCCGTTCATGATTTATCACGCTTTGGTGCTGAGGTTATTCGTGCCTCGCCTCGTCAAGCAGATGTCATGATCGTCGCCGGTACTTGTTTTGTCAAAATGGCACCTGTTATTCAACGTCTTTATGAGCAAATGCTTGAGCCAAAATGGGTCATCTCAATGGGTGCCTGTGCCAACTCTGGTGGTATGTATGATATCTACTCTGTCGTACAAGGCGTAGATAAAATCATTCCAGTCGATGTCTATGTGCCGGGTTGTCCACCGCGTCCAGAAGCTTTGATTCAAGGTTTAATGTTATTGCAAGAATCTATCACCAAAGAGCGTCGTCCGCTGGGTATCCATGTCAATGAGCAGGGTGTTTATAAGCCACAGATGACACCTGAACGTGACCGTAAGCAGGCAGATCGTATCGCTGTCAAAAACTTGCGTAGCCCAGACAGTATTTAGATTCTAGATAGCATTTAGATTCACAGTAACAACCTCAACGTTTTATACGCTCATCACAGTGTAGTTATGATGAATCAGTTATGATTAATGAAGGAATACATCATTCATGGTCACGGTAGTCGAAAACATAGATCCTAAGATTAAGCCTGTCCCAGCGGTTATCAAAGAGCTGGAGCAGAAGTATGCCGGTAAGTTTGTCGTGCAGCACACTGTTGATGAGATTCCAACGGTTTGGGTTGCGCGTGCGGATTTGCTCGATGTTCTCTTATTCCTGCGTAAATTGCCACAGCCATATGTCATGCTATTTGACTTGTCGGCGATAGATGAGCGTTTACGCCAGCATCGTGCAGGGTTGCCTGACAGTGACTTTACGGTGTTTTATCACCTAATGTCGCTTGAGCGTAATAGTGACGTACGTATTAAGGTCGCGCTGAGCGAAGACGACGTCAATGTACCGAGCGCCACCAATATTTGGCCAAACGCCAACTGGTATGAGCGTGAAGTATGGGACATGTTCGGTATTGTCTTTACAGGTCATCCGCATTTAACCCGTATCTTATTGCCAAAATATTGGGAAGGTCATCCACTGCGTAAAGAGTATCATGCGCGTGCGACTGAGTTTACCCCGTATTTCTTGAATACCGCCAAGCAACAATACGAGCAAGAGAACCTGCGTTTTGTCCCAGAAGAGTGGGGCATGAAGCGTTCAGGTCGTGATGAAGACTTTATGTTCTTGAACATCGGTCCTAACCATCCCTCTGCTCACGGTGCATTCCGTTTGGTGCTACAGCTTGACGGTGAAGAAGTCGTCGATTGTATTCCTGACATCGGCTATCACCATCGCGGCGCAGAGAAGATGGCTGAGCGTCAAACGTGGCACTCATTCATTCCTTATACCGACCGTATCGATTATCTCGGCGGTGTGATGAATGAGCTGCCGTACATCATGTCGGTCGAAAAGCTGGCTGGAATCACCATTCCTCCACGCGCTGAAACCATCCGCGTGATGATGAGCGAGTTTTTTCGTATTACCAATAACTTACTATTCGTCGGTACGTTCATTCAGGATGCGGGCGGTATGACCCCTGTGTTCTATATGTTTACCGATCGCCAAAAAGCCTATGACGTTATCGAAGCCGTGACTGGCTATCGCATGCATCCTGCTTGGTTCCGTATCGGCGGTACGGCTGCTGATTTGCCACGTGGTTGGCAACGTCTGGTTCGTGAGTTCTTAGATTGGATGCCAAAACGCTTGGACGAATATGTCAAAGCAGCATTACAAAACAGCGTGCTTAAAGGTCGTACTCAAGGGGTTGCTCAGTATAATGCTAAGCAAGCATTGGCTTGGGGCGTGACGGGTGCAGGTCTGCGCGCGACAGGCGTTGACTTCGATTTGCGTAAAGCACGTCCATACATGGGCTATGAAAATTACGACTTTGAAGTGCCAGTTGGCTACAACGGTGATGCTTATGATCGTTGTATGGTAAAAGTCGAAGAGATGCGTCAGTCATTGCGTATCATCCGCCAGTGCATGGACAATATGCCACAAGGCCCTTACAAAGCGGACCATCCTTTAGCAGTACCACCGCCGAAAGACCGTACCTTAAACGATATTGAAACTTTGATTAATCACTTTATCTCAGTATCTTGGGGTCCTGTGATGCCAGCGGGTGAGTGTACGACGATTGTAGAAGCGACCAAAGGTTTGAACAGCTATTACATCACTTCAGATAAGGCGACGATGAGCTATCGTACCCGTATCCGTACGCCGACATTTGCGCATTTGCAGCAGATGCCATCGGTGATTAATGGTTCGCTCGTCTCAGATGCCATTATGTATTTGGCATCGATTGATATCGTAATGGCCGATTGTGATCGCTAATACTTTGATCGTTGATGCTGTGATCAGAAAATTATCGTTATTAAAGAAATACGTTTATCAATATATCATTGCCAAATGGCACACCAAAACGCTGATATCTTGCCATGTAGCGACACTCATAAGACTGTCACTATTAGCTGATAAAGCGTGATGAGTGAGGACAGATAGAAGACTATGAAAATTGTTTCCGACAAAATGCCAAAAGTAGATGTGGCAAGCATCCTCACTAGCGAGGAAATTGCGGCTATTCATGAGTTTATGCACCATTATCCACAGGCGCGTGCTGCCTCGTTAGATGCCCTAAAAATTGTGCAAAAGCGCAACGGCTGGGTCGACGATGCACAAGTGAATGCCATTGCCAATATTCTAGATATTCCAATGTCAGATATGGATGGGGTCGCTACTTTCTTTAACCGTATTTATCGTCAGCCTGTCGGTCGCCACGTCATCCTTATTTGTGATTCAGTGGCTTGTTTCTTGACAGGTTATGAGGCGTTATCAGCTGAAATCAGATCGCAGCTGGGTATTGAATATGGTCAGACGACGGCCGATGGTCGTTTTACGCTATTGCCAATTTGCTGCTTAGGTAACTGTGATAAGGGTCCTGCTGTGTTGATTGACGAAGACACGTATGGTCCAGTCCAGCCTGAAGAAGTCACGCAATTATTGGAGCTATACGCATGAGATTAACGCTTTCAGAGCAGATTGCTCAACGTAGCCAAGGCAAAGCGCCAAGCCAGCTTAATGAGCAGCGCATTCCAATTTATGGTGATAAAGCAACAGCGACTAGCGAAACCAAACCGTTAACATGGCGTCTAGCACATCATGACGCAGTGCTTGATTTGGCCACCTACGAATCTCTAAAAGGCTTTACTGGTTTAAAGCAAGCCTTGAGTCAATCTCCTAAAGAAGTCGGGAATATGATCAAAGCTGCCAACGTCAGAGGCCGCGGTGGTGCAGGTTTTAATGCTGGTTTGAAATGGACATTCATGTCACCACCAGATGGTTTACCGCGTTATCTCATCTGTAATGCCGATGAGATGGAGCCGGGTACCTTTAAAGATCGTCTATTGATGGAGCGTCTACCGTTTCAGCTGATTGAAGGTATGTTGATTACCGCGCATGCGATTGGCGCAACGGATGGTTATATCTTTATCCGCGGTGAGTACATCTTGGCCGCTGAACGTTTGGTCGCTGCTATCGAAGAATGCTTGGCCAATAATCTAATGGGTCAGGATATTTTAGGCTCAGACTTTAGCTTTAACTTGCACGTGCATACGGGTGCTGGACGTTATATCTGCGGTGAAGAAACGGCACTGATCAACTGTCTAGAAGGCCGCCGTGCTAACCCACGTACCAAACCGCCTTTCCCGCAAATCTCTGGTGCATGGGGTCGTCCAACGGTTGTCAACAACGTTGAGACTTTATGCAACATGCCAGCCATCTTAAATCATGGCGTCGAATGGTATCAGTCGTTATCTACTATCAAAGGCAAGAGCCAGACACCAGGTACGAAACTGTTTGGCTGCTCAGGTTTAGTCAATGACCCAGGTCTGTGGGAGTTACCGTTTGGTTATACGGCACGCGAAATCATTGAAGATTTAGCGGGCGGTATGCAAGCAGGCAAAACCCTCAAAGCTTGGCTACCGGGCGGTGCTTCTACTGACTTTTTAACCACTGAGCATTTAGATGTGGTGGTGGATTTTGACACCATTCAAAAAGCAGGTAGCCGTATGGGTACTGGGCTAATTATGGTGGTGGATGAAGCACAAGATATGGTGCCACTCGTTCGCAATCTCGAAATTTTCTTCCAGCGTGAATCATGCGGTTGGTGTACACCATGCCGTGATGGTCTACCTTGGGGCGTGAAACTGCTTACCGCTATCAATGATGGTGAAGGGCAAGTGGGCGATGTAGAAAAACTAGAGGGCCTCACGCGTGACTTATGGATTGGTAAAACATTCTGTGCGCATGCCCCAGGTGCGATGGAGCCACTAATGAGTGCGATTAAATATTTCCGTCCAGAGTTTGATCAAAAAATCACTCAGGCGGTTGGTGTAGATATCATTGATGCTGCAGCCAATCAACAGCCAGTAGTGAAATAAGGAGAGCGGCATGGCAGTCATACATATTGATGGAACCACTGTCGAAGTAGATAGCGCGGATAACTTGCTACAAGCTTGTCTATCCCTCGGCATTGATGTGCCGTATTTTTGTTATCATCCAGCCCTTGGCTCAGTAGGCTCGTGCCGTCAGTGCGCGGTCAAGCAATTTCAAAACAAAGAAGATATGGAAGCAGGTCGCGGTCGTCTCGTGATGTCATGTATGGTCGCTCCTGGCGATGACATGTACATCTCGGTCACTGATGACGAAGCCAAAGCATTTCGCAAGTCGATGGTTGAGTTACTTATGACCAACCATCCGCATGATTGTCCAACCTGTGAAGAGGGCGGACATTGCCATTTGCAAGATATGACTTATATGTCAGGTCATAGCCGTCGCCGCTACCGCTTTACCAAACGCACGCATCACAATCAAGAGCTTGGCCCATTCATAGCACATGAGATGAATCGCTGTATCGCTTGCTATCGCTGTGTACGTTTTTATAAAGACTACGCAGGCGGTGAAGACTTGGGTGTGTATGGCTCAAACAACCGTGTGTATTTTGGTCGTGATAAAGATGGTCAGTTTGAAAGTGAATTCTCAGGCAACTTAACGGAAGTCTGCCCAACGGGTGTATTTACTGACAAAACACATTCTGAACGTTATAACCGTAAATGGGACATGCAGTATGCGCCAAGCATCTGTCATGGCTGCTCGGCTGGCTGTAATATCTCACCAGGTGAGCGTTATGGTGAATTGCGACGTATCGAAAACCGCTATAATGGTGAAGTAAACCGCTATTTCTTATGTGATCGTGGTCGTTTTGGTTACGGCTATGTCAATCGTGATGACCGTCCAACCCAAGCACTTGAACGTATCAATGACAAGCATGTCAAAATCAATATTGACTACGCACTCGATGAAACCATCAAGCGTATCAAAGATAAAAAAGTCATCGGTATTGGCTCACCGCGCGCCAGTCTAGAAACCAACTTTGCGCTAAAAAACCTCGTTGGCTTTGATAACTTTTCAACAGGTTTGAACCATCAGCAGCAAGCACTGGTCAATAAATGCATCGAAGTATTAAGTACTGATGGCATTTATAACCCTAGTATGACTGATATCGAAAGCCATGATGCGGTATTAGTATTGGGTGAAGATATCACGCAAACTTCATCACGTGTCGCGCTGTCAGTACGTCAAGCGGCAAAAAATGAAGGCCTGAAAATGGCAGCGGCGTTGCAAACGCAACCTTGGCTTGCAGAACCAGTTAAACGTATCGCTCAAGATGCGTTAAGCCCAGTCTATGTCATCGATGTAACGCAAACTAAGCTAGAAGACATCAGTAAAGTGAGCGTGGTGGCGACGCCTGAAGATATCACTAAGCTTGGCTTTAAAGTCGCTGATGAGATTGCTAGTTTCGCTGATGATTTAGCAGACATAACGGATCCACAAGCGGCTGAACAAAATGCTGATGCCAGTACTGAGACTGATGGCATGCAAGCGCTGGCTCAGCAAATCGCTTATGACTTGATTCAAGCCGATAAGCCACTGGTTATCTCGGGTAGTAGTTTGTCGTCTACCGCATTGATAGAAGCAGCGGCGCAGATTACTCAAGCATTGACGCAAAAACGCGCGGCAATCAAAGCGACCGAGCAACAGCAAGTTGAAGCGCATAACGCCAAAGTAAAAGCACAATCGCAGTCTGCTAATGATCAGCCTGAAGAAGACCAAGATTTATCTGCCAAGCCGAACAAACCTGAAACGGGCGTGAATACAGATGCGCAAGATAATGTAGAACGCGCTCCTGCCGAACCGCTCGAATTGAAAGAAGTGAACAACAAATATCAGGCACAAGCAGGTATCTACCTAACGGTTACCGATGCTAACAGTATGGGTGTTTGCATGCTCGGCGGACAATCAGTAGAAGAGCTGTTAGCGACTGATTTCGATGTGGTCATCGTTGCTGAAAATCAGCTGACTGATGCCATCGATGCCAATAAATTGACGCAGTTATTATCTGATAAAACCGTCATTGCATTGGATCATCAGCTACTTGATTGGCATAAAGATGTCGATATCGTATTGCCAGCGGCTAGTTTTGCAGAAGCAGACGGCACATTGATATCTGCTGAAGGCCGTGCACAGCGTTTCTTCCAAGTCTATGACAACGAATATTACCATCCGATGAGTAGTATCAAAGAAGGCTGGCGCTGGTTGCATGCAGTGCATAGCAGCATCGAGGGTCGTGATGTCGATTGGACGCAGCTAGATGACGTCATCAATGCATTGATTGCCACGCATCCTAAGCTTGCTGGAATTAAAGGCGCTGCACCTGATGCTGCTTACCGTATGACCGGTCTGAAAATTGCTCGTCAACCGCGTCGTTATTCAGGTCGTACCGCCATGCGTGCCCCGATATCAGTGCATGAGCCGATGCAGCCAAAAGATTTAGATACCGGTTTAACCTTCTCAATGGAAGGCTATAGTGGTAAAGAAACACCAAGCTCGATGATTCCTTTTGCCAATGTGGCAGGCTGGAACTCACCGCAAGCATGGAACAAATACCAAGACAAGGTCGGTGGTCATTTGAAAAATGGCGATCCAGGTGTGCGTTTGTTCGATCAGCTATCACGTTTAGAAACACGCCAATATGTTGCGCCAGAAGCGATGTCTGCGACGACGACTGATATGCAGCAAGGCCAAGCGAAACTAGTGCCTATCTACAATATCTACGCCAGCTCAATGATGGCATCACGTAGTCCAATCGTCGCTGAGCAACTACCTGTTGCCGCATGGCGTATCGGTATGGATGATGCTAAGGACTGGAATATTGCTGCTGGTGATTACTTGGCGATTGAGATTGATAAGCAACAAATTACCTTGCCAGTACAGATTGTCGGTTATTTAGCAGAAGGTTGTATCGGTTACCCAGTTGGGCAGGTGAGTATCATTCACCCATCGATGCCAGCGTCGGTACGTAAAGTAGATGCACCAGTGACGATGATGGGCAGTATGGCTAACGATAGTACTTTGATAAATAATGATGCTGCGCACGTAAATGCAGCGCCGATCACCACACAGGAGGTGTAATATGCAAGTTACCCGTATTATCCCTGATGTGCCAAGCTTTTTGACTGGTAGCCTGAGCTTTGATGCTTGGTCTATCTTATTTCTGGTTGGGCAGTCACTGGTTATCTTCTTAGTCGTGGTATTGGTTGCGGCGATGATGATTATCTATGAGCGCCGTATGTTGGCCTTATGGCAAGATCGTTATGGTCCAAACCGTGTGGGTCCATTTGGTTCACTACAGCTGGTTGCTGATATGCTTAAAATCTTCTTTAAAGAAGATTGGACGCCGAACTTTACCGATAAGTTTATGTTTACCTTGGCACCTGCGGTCGCGATGTTTACCGCATTGGCCTCATTTGCCATCATTCCTATCTCGCCAACGCTTGGCGTTGCTGATTGGGATATTGGTATTCTGTTCTTCTTTGCTATGGCAGGTATTGCTGTCTACGCAGTGATGTTCGGTGGTTGGGCTTCTGCCAACAAGTTCTCGTTATTGGGCGGCCTACGTTCAGCGGCACAAACCATCAGTTATGAAGTCTTTTTGGGCTTATCTTTGATGGGTGTGGTTGCACTGACAGGCTCCTTTAATTTACGTGCCATTGTTGAAGCACAAGCAGACGGTTGGTATATCATTCCGCAGTTTTTTGGCTTTTTGACTTTTGTAGTGGCTGGTGTGGCTGTTACGCATAGACATCCATTTGATCAACCAGAAGCAGAGCAAGAATTGGCTGAAGGGTATCATGTTGAATATTCTGGCATGAAGTTCGGTATGTTCTTTATTGGCGAATATGTCAACGTTGTCTTGATTTCTGCCTTGATGACTTGCTTGTTTTTTGGCGGTTGGCTTGCACCTTTTAATTTAGATATTCCATTTATTCCACCAGCTTTTTGGTTCATGATTAAAACACTGTTTTTTATGACGATGTTTGTTTTGGCTCGTGGCTCACTTATGCGTCCGCGCTATGATCAGGTAATGAATTTTGGTTGGAAAGTCTGTCTGCCAGTAACACTGATTAATCTGTTGGTTACTGCTGCAGTCATTTTGATCTTTTCCCCAACGTTATAATCATTACTAGCCATCATTGATGAACTAGGGTAAAGCTGATAAGGATAATAATCCCATGTTTACTACCATAAAAAAGACCGTCATTGGTATATTTACCATTGTTCGCAGTATGTGGATGGTCAATAGTCATGCGCTCAGGCCACGCGACACTATTCTTTATCCTGAAGAGCCCGTACCAGTACCGCCGCGTTTTCGTGGGCGCATTGTGCTGACGCGTGACCCTGATGGTGATGAGCGCTGTGTTGCTTGTAACTTATGTGCTGTGGCATGTCCCGTTGGCTGTATCTCATTACAGAAAGCTGAACGTGAAGACGGCCGCTGGTATCCAGAGTTTTTTAGAATTAACTTTTCGCGATGTATTTTTTGCGGATTGTGTGAAGAGGCATGTCCAACGACAGCCATTCAAATGACACCTGACTTTGAGTTGGGTGAATATAAGCGCCAAGATTTGGTTTATGAAAAAGAGCATTTGCTTATTTCAGGACCAGGTAAATATCCCGATTATAACTATTATCGTGTGACGGGTATGGCGGTAGCGGACAAACCAAAAGGGGCGGCGCAAAATGAAGCTGCACCTATTGATCTAAGGAGTTTGCTGCCATGATGAATATTTTGAACCATCCTGAGTTGGCAGGGTTTTATTCACTCGCAGCAGTGGCAGTATTTGCCAGTTTGCGCGTGGTGACCCAAGCCAATCCGGTGCATGCTATTTTGTCGATGATTGTGTCATTGTTAGCGATTGCTGGCATATTCTTTGTGCTCGGTGCGCCATTTGCAGGGGCACTAGAAATCGTTGTTTACGCTGGCGCTATCATGGTGCTGTTTGTCTTTGTCATTATGATGCTGAACTTGGGCATGAGCAATGATGAGCGTGAAGAACGCTGGCTTGATGCGGGCACTTGGGCGATACCGACAGGATTGACGATTATTATCGCGGTTGTGCTATATGCGATGATTGGTCTCAATCATGACGAAGCAGCAATGATTGGTGTGACGTCAATTTCGGCGAAAGAAGTCGGCACGGTATTATTTACTAAATATGTGATGCTTATAGAAGTGGCTGCATTGCTACTATTGGCTGCTCTGGTCGCCGCTTATCATCTGGGCAAAGAGTCTGTAGATGATGAGGTTATCAGTCATGATAGCCAAACAGCCCGCCCGAACAGTCGTGTTAAGCAATACGATGACATTCATCCAGACAGCACACACACAGATAACGATGCCGTGAAAACAGCTGAGCCCTACGAATATAAAGAAGTAGATCCGCATGACTACGTAAGTATGAATGTAGGCACGCAGATGAGTACGAAGAAAGTCACGCGCAAGGAGTCAGACTAATGGTACTAGCAGCGAGCGTGGCACAAGAGGTCGCGAATGTGCCGTTTGCCCATGAAGTAGCAGGCTTAGTACAGCCAGCTGTTGAGGTGCAACAGGTATTGGGTCTGATACCCATGAGCCATGGATTGATTTTGGCAGGTATCTTATTTGCTATCGGTCTATGCGGTGTCATGGTACGTCGCAATTTTCTCTTTATGCTTATGAGCCTTGAGATCATGATGAACGCGGCAGCACTAGCATTTGTGGTGGCAGGTAGCCGTTGGGTCGATCCAGATGGACAAATTATGTTTATCTTTATTTTGACGTTAGCAGCAGCAGAGGCCGCCATTGGTTTGGCAATATTATTGCGGTTTTATCATCAGCGTGGGCATTTAGATGTCGATAGCGCCAATGAGATGAAAGGATGATGTCATGAGTTTATTACCATTAACCTTTATATTCCCGCTCGTTGGCTTTTTGATTTTAGCCTTTATGCGTGACAAGCTAACAGAGCAGGCGGCAGCGATTGTCGGTGTGGGTAGCATGCTGTTATCAGCACTATGTACGCTATTCGTTAGCTATACTTTTTTAACCAGTAACCCAGCGGGTACGGTGGTCGAGATTCCACTTTGGACATGGTTCCAAGTCGGTGATTTTGCGCCAAGCTTTGGTCTTAGTTTTGACGGCTTGGCTCTAACGATGACGGGCGTCATTACAGGTATTGGCTTTTTAATCCATCTGTTTGCCGCTTGGTACATGAAAGGCGACACTGGATTTGCCCGTTTCTTTAGTTATATGAATTTGTTCGTCGCTAGTATGCTATTGCTGGTATTGGCAGATAACTTGTTCTTGCTATATCTCGGTTGGGAAGGCGTCGGTATCTGTTCTTACCTGTTGATTGGTTTTTATTACCATGACCGAGCCAATGGTATTGCGGCGATGAAAGCCTTTACCGTCACGCGTGTAGGTGACGTATTCCTGGCGTTTGGTTTGTTTTTATTATTTCGAGAATTCGGCACGCTTAATATCCAAGAGATTATTACGCGCGCGCCAGAAGTATTCGATATCAACAATCCAACGATGATGCTTACTACGATGATGTTGGTTGGCGGCGCGATGGGTAAATCAGCCCAGCTACCACTACATACGTGGCTTGCTGATGCGATGGCAGGTCCAACACCAGTATCGGCATTGATTCACGCCGCGACGATGGTAACAGCAGGCGTTTATTTAATCGCCCGTCTACATCCATTGTTTGAGCTAACGCCTGGTATCTTATTGTATTGGGTCGGTGGCGTGGGTGCATTGACGCTTATCGTTGCAGGTTTCTGTGCACTAGCACAGACAGACATTAAACGTATTCTTGCTTATTCGACCATGAGTCAGATCGGCTATATGTTCCTAGCACTCGGTGTGGGTGCATGGCAAGGCGCTATCTTCCATCTGATGACGCATGCGTTCTTTAAGGCATTGCTGTTCTTATCATCAGGTGCGGTCATCCTTGCCGTACACCATGAGCAAGACATCTTCAAGATGGGCGGTCTACGCAAAAAGATACCATTGGTATTTTGGTGCTATGTCGTCGGTGGTGGTGCACTTGCAGCCATACCTTGGGTCACCGTTGGCTTTTATTCTAAAGAAGCGATTCTTTGGGAGACTTATGCCACAGGTCATCTAGTATTGTTCTATATGGGTGTGTTCGGCGCTTTCTTAACCGCGATTTATACATTCCGTATGATTTGGATTATCTTCTTTGGTGAAGAAAAAACGCCTGCACACAAATTATCAGGTGTGTCGTATTGGTTGCCTTTGACGGTATTGCTAGTATTATCTACAGCCGTTGGTGCATGGATTACACCGCCATTAGATGGTGTCTTACCAGAGAGTGTCGGTCATCTACTAGAAGTCGCGGGTCAAGCGCATGCTAAGCATACTGCAGAGTATATCGCGATGGGTGCAATGGGCGCGGGCTTGATATTGGCAGCATTATTATATGTCGTAGATAAAGGTAGAATGCTTACCAGTTTTAAGCGCTCACGTATTGGTGGGGCGCTATATCACTGGTGCTATCATGGCCTAGGCTTCGATGCGCTATACGATGTAATTTTTGTAAAACCCTTTTTGTTCATCGGCCGCTTACTTAAAGCCGACCCTATTGATAAAACGTGGCTCATCCTACCTAAGCTGGCTTCAGCAGGTAATAAGGTGTTGTCTGCGACGCAAACAGGGTCACTTCGAGGTTATGCTGCAAGCTTTGGCTTGGGTATGGCTGTATTGCTGGTGCTGGTAATGATGACGGTGGTATAAGATGATTGAGTTACAACAAACGTGGATGCTACCAGCATTAATCGCAATTCCTTTTATTGCAGGATTGCTATGTTGGTTGGTCGAACGGTTTAATAAACGTCTACCGCGCTGGATTGCCTTAATCGGCATGACGCTGACCTTTGTATTGTCACTAGTATTGTGGCATTACGGTGACTTTAGCGGAATGAGTAAGCAAGTGATTGCCCCAAGTGCAAACGTGCCTTGGGTCGCTGAATTCAGTGTGCCATGGATACCGAGCTTTGGTATTAGCTTTCATTTAGCGTTAGATGGTTTGTCACTGATGATGGTGGCCTTGACAGGACTGCTCGGTATTGCAGCGGTTGCCTGTTCGTGGAATGAGATTCAACGCCGAGTTGGTTTCTTCCATCTGAACTTGTTATGGAGCTTAGGCGGCGTCATTGGTGTTTTCTTAGCCATTGATTTGTTCTTATTCTTCTTCTTTTGGGAGATGATGCTGGTTCCTATCTACTTCTTGATCGCGATTTGGGGTCATGATGTGGTTGGCAAAACCAAAGAGTATGCAGCAACCAAGTTCTTTATTTATACCCAAGCTTCTGGGCTGATTATGCTCATTGGTATCTTGATGTTGGTCATTATTAGCTATGCTCAAAAAGGTGTCGTAAGCTTTAATTATAATGACTTGCTCGGTACGTCACTGGGTGGTTGGGAATACCCAATCATGCTGTGTTTCTTTATCGGCTTTGCAGTGAAGTTGCCAATTATCCCTTTCCATGGCTGGTTGCCAGATGCGCATGCACAAGCACCAACGGCAGGCTCAGTGGATTTGGCTGGTGTACTGATTAAAACTGCGGCATATGGCTTGATTCGTTTTGTGTTGCCATTGTTCCCAGTAGCGTCACAGGAGTTTGCACCGATTGCCATTACTTTAGGTACGATTGGTATCTTCTATGGTGCATGGCTAGCCTTTATGCAGACCGATATGAAGCGTTTGCTGGCGTATACCAGTATCTCGCATATGGGTTTTGTGGTATTGGCAATCTATGCTGGTACATTACTCAGCTTACAAGGTTTGATGATTCAGATGCTGGCACACGGTTTGAGTTCAGCGGCATTGTTCATTATGGCTGGTCAGCTATATGAGCGCTTGCACACACGTGATTTGACCTTGATGGGTGGCATGTGGGGGCAGTTCCGCTATTACGCGCCGATATTGATGTTCTTCTGCGCAGCGTTACTGGGTATCCCAGGTACAGGTAACTTCATTGGCGAGTTCATGATTTTATTTGGCTCATTTGCTCAGTATCCTGTGTTTGTAGTCTTTGCGACGTTCAGTTTGGTGTTAGCAGGTCTTTACTCGCTTATTCTGATTCATCGCGCGTTATTTGGTAAAAACAACATCGAAGCGGTCGCAATACAAGAAACTAAGTCACATGGTTTACCACCGCGCAAACTCAAAGATTTGGGCAAGCGTGAGTTGTCATTGTTACTTATGCTAGCTGCTGGACTGGTTTGGTTGGGTCTATATCCACAGCCTTTCCTTGATACATCGAGTCACGCGATGCAGTGGATCAACAATGCATATACCTATAGTCAAGTAACACAAGTAGATGCGTCGCACCTGCTTGATGCAATGGAGGCACGTTAAGTCATGAATGATATTACGATGAATGATTTGATGGGATTGTTGCCTTATGCGCCAATCATTACCGTAGTGATTACGGTACTGGTGGTCATGATTGCCATCGCAGTTAAACGCTCACATATGGTGACGGGTACAGTTACCGTCGTTGGTTTAAATATTGGTTTATTTACTTTGCTTGGTCAAATGACTGGCATCGCAAATAGTGGAACCATGATACCAAGTGCTGAACAGTTATTTGTGATTGATAACTTTGCTCAGTTTAATATGGTAATCATTTTTATCTGTGCATTGGCTTGTTGTACGTTGTCTTATGCGTATTTAGCAAACCTTAAGGATAATAAAGAAGAGCTGTATTTGCTCATGTTGTTATCGACGATTGGTGCTTTGCTGATGGTCAGTGCTCAGCATTTAGCGTCATTCTTTATGAGCTTAGAGATGCTGTCTATACCACTGTACGGTATGCTGTCATACACCTATATGCGCAAAGACTCGCTAGAGTCTGGTCTAAAGTACCTAGTGCTATCTGCAACGGCCTCGGCCACTTTGTTGATGGGTATGGCGTTTATTTATGCAGAAGTAGGATCACTGGCCTTCAAGCCTATTAGTATAGAGTTGAGTAATCTTTTTGAATCGCCACTGTTGATATTGGGTGCGGCGATGATGATGTTTGGTATTGCGTTTAAATTGTCTGCTGCCCCTTTTCATATGTGGACGCCAGATGTGTACGAGGGCGCACCAGCACCTATCGCGACCTTCTTGGCATCTGTATCAAAAGTTGCGATGATGGCGCTTGCGGTGCGATTCTTAATTGATACTGCTTTGCTAGCACTGCCATCTGTGCAAATGCTATTGATGGTAATGGCAACCTTGTCGATCTTGGTCGGTAACTTGTTGGCCGTACGTCAGACCAGTCTGAAACGCCTACTGGGTTATTCTTCTATTTCCCATATGGGTTATGTGATGATCGTGATTGTCAGTATTGGTACGGCAGCGGATAGCATCTCTAGTATGTATATGGCTGTTTATGCGTTGACCTCGATCGGTGCCTTTGGCGTAGTGACTCTTATGTCGAGTCCTTATCGTCTATCTGGCGAAGCTGATGAGTTAACTCATTATCAAGGGCTGTTCTGGCGTCGTCCAGTGCTGACTGCTGTCATGACTATCATGATGTTGTCACTGGCGGGTATTCCGTTGACGGCTGGCTTTATTACTAAGCTATTTGCGATATTGGCTGCGGTACAAGGAACCAACTGGTTCTTAGCAGCAATGATTATTTTAGGCAGCTCGATTGGTCTATTCTATTATTTGCGCGTGATGCTTACGCTGTTCAAACGTCCTAAACAGTTTATTGAGTTTGATGTTTCTGGACAATGGGCGATGCGTACGGGCGGTATCATGATTATTGCGGTGACAGCAATGATTATCTTCTTCGGTATCTTGCCGAGCAATATGATTGAATGGTCAAGTTTGGCACGTATCTGGTAGTCTTGAGAGAGGTGAGATAAGTCGCTGCATGTGGCTTATCTACTGTTACGGTTAGAAAACCAAGATGCGCCAGCTTTATGATAAGCTTGGCGCATCTTTTATTTTGTATCGTTTAAAGTTTTTATAAAAATAACTATAGTCAAAGAAGTCTAAAACAGCTAAAAGGCAGCCGACTGCAGATAGTACAAGTCGTACATCTAAGGAGGGTAACGCCGTAGCTATTTAGTGGTTCTCTGACTATAACAATAAAAAGCGAGTGGCCATTTCTTATGAGTGACAATATTCAAACGGTAACCGTGCTGAGCAAAACCACGTGGACGCCAAACCTATTTAGTTTTACGGTCAGCCGTCCTGACAGCTTTAAGTTTACTGCCGGTCAGTTCGTGCGCTTGGGTGTCAATCCCAGTCGACTGAAGTACTATATAGAGCAGAGTGGTATGTCTGATGCTGATATATCTGATGAGGCCTTGGATGAGGATATCTTTCGCGCTTATTCGATTATTTCTTCGCCATTCGACGAAGTATTAGAGTTTTTCTCTATCGTCATCCCTGATGGGGCGTTTACCTCACAGTTGCAACATCTACAAGTAGGGGATGAGTTACTTCTTAATACCTTGCCATTTGGGTTTTTAACATTGGCGCGTTATCAGAAGCCACTGCCCAAGGATCTATGGTTGCTCGCAACAGGTACGGGTCTGGCACCATTTTTATCCATGCTACAAGATTTGAAGACATGGGAAGATTATGAGCATATTGTATTGGCTTATAGCGCGCGCTCGATAGAAGAACTAGCCTACGTCGAAAAGATCGAAGGTTTGCAAGAAGATTTTGGCTCGTTGGTTGAAAATCCAGCGAAGCTCATTTTTATCCCAATCGTTACTCGTGAGCCTGTCGACGGTGCATTGACAGAACGTCTGCCAAAGCTGCTACTGGATGGTACGTTGCAAGCGCGTGCAGGCATCGATTTAGATATCGATACTACCCATGTCATGCTATGTGGCAACCCAGATATGGTGGATGACACCAAAGAAGCATTAAAGTCGCTAGGACTGGTGATGAATCGCAGAGGCGAGGGCAATATCGCTGTAGAGAACTATTGGTAGCCATATAACTGGTTTGAGTATTCTATAGATATGCTTTGACAAAATAAAAACGCTGAGCTTCAAAGACTATTGTTTTTGAAGCTCAGCGTTTTTTATAAGGTGAAATAGTTAAACTTGGCTTGGTTCAGTCGCATCATCTACGGGATTGATAGGACCTTGCATCAACTCAGGTTCATCATCGTCACTAATGATATCTTCGTTGCTACTTGCGGCTAGTAAGTCGCGATAATTAATCTGAGTCTTTAAAATCATTTGCTCTTCTTCAAGCTCGCCATAATTCACTTGTACCTTATGTAAGGTACTCATGATTTTTTTGTTCTTTTTTAGCCAGCGATTAATATCAATGTAAATGACTTCATCTTTTGCACGGGCAATATTGATATAAGAGAGCAGAAACCCTAATGGATCTTTTTTAAGAATACTGTGATAGAACCAGACGAACAGTTTGACACCTTGGCGTTTGAGAAAAGACTCGCAGCGTAAGTTGAGTACATCAGTATATGTCTGCTGACCAAATACAAAACGTTGGACATTGCGATCGAGCTGAACATGAATCAAGCCAAAGTTACTCGCGATTTCCACATAAATGCCTGCTACATTGATCGTACAGTACAAACGAAACCAGTCATCATGCATCTCAACACGTAACTCTAAGATGGCCTTTACATTATCAGTGACGAACTTCTGTAGCGAGTCATTGACGTACTCTTGTGTCACTGGCAGCGCAAGTTCATCTTCAAATTTATCCGTTGTTCTATCATATATCTGTCTGATAGATTGGGTAAGGCGCTCCCAGCCACCGCTAAACGACTCGTCGAATCGATAGCCTAAATTGTCAAAGAATTCGTCAAAATTGTCTGAAGTATCCATGTTGTCAAAATCACTCAAACTTCTTATCCTTATCATTATAGGGGTGCATCATCGTATAGCGCGCGCTCAGAATCGCTAATCAAAAATGGTCGATGAACGTTTATTTGATAATACGATGCTTATTAAACAGTATATATTAAATATGATGGCTTCAAAATGCACACATGTACTTTGTAGTCATTCATTTGGTCGATATTGAATATCAGAAGACAGCACTGACAGCGATTATGTTTTAGAAAGTATGAATCGCGGATAATAAAAAAGCCTATTTGGTTTATCTATGTTCACTATATAGATGCTGATATCTAGGGTGCTTGCAGCCCAATCGTCAATGTTCTTTCATCTGGCGTATGGGTTTTGTATTAAGTTTGACGGTATTTTTTTAAGCGTTTGCCTAAAGAATTGTAAAGCTTGCGTGAGTGGGTTAGATTGCTAACGCACAGGTTCTCGTGGCGACATAATTCTATGTCATGGTATGATAGCGCCAGAATAAATCATACATACCATTATAATGCTTATTATTTGCTGTTTTGTATTTATAAGCTCGTACCCATAAGCTGAGATCGACTGTGGCCTATATTAAAGATTCACAAAGCTATCACTTTTCCGCACAAGTACCTAAGCGAGATATTAGCTTACCTGTTGCTATCGTTATCGCAGTTGGTGTACATGTGCTTATTATTTTTGGTGTTAGCTTTTCTATGGGGAAAGACCCCGCTGCGATGATGCAAGATGTCGCAAAAGCACTGACTGATAATATGAAGCCAAATGAGGATGCTCACTTTATTGCTGATGCCTCCCAAGAAGGCGGTGGCACGGTACAAGAACAACTGAGACAAGAGACAGATCAGATTAGCCCATTGTCTGCTGAGCAAATGAGTGAAACACAAGATGTGATTAGCTTGCAACGGCAAGTTCGACAACAGCAGTATCAAGAAAGTTATCTACGCACAACGTTAAGTTGGCGCCAGGCCAATGTAGAGTCGGATAATGACAGCAAAGAAGCACAAGATGACATGATTGCACAAGAAGAGCGTCTGCGAAAACAAGTCGCTACCTTGGAAGCTCAGTTGTCTCAGCGCCAGCAAGTGTATGCCACCAAATCGAAAGTGGTGACTGTCGATAGTAATTCAACGACACGCGGTGCAGCAGCGGACTATATCAATACGTTTCGTGAGCATGTCGAGCGCATTGGCAATCTACATTATCCCGTACAAGCGCGCGCGCAAGGCATCACTGGTGAAGTACGTCTGATGGTCATCATTAGTAGCGATGGTAATATTAAAGCCATTCGCTTACTTGAGAGCTCAAACTCAACGATATTAGACGAAGCAGCCAAACAGTCGGTTAGACAAGCCGCGCCTTTTGGTGCATTCACCAAAGATATGAGTGATATTGTCGAGTTACGTTTGATTCGTACTTATCAATACAGCGATAAAGTGAATGTGACTTATTAAGATGCTTTTTAAGATGCTTCGAATGTAATAAATGATGAAAACTAGAATAAAGCATAATAATTCATGTTTTATTCTAGTTTTTATATGACAGATACTCAAATTCATAAAACACAGATATAAAATAAAGAGTCAGTATGGAATTTTTAGGTTTTACCATAGATATTGCGGCCTTAACCAGTAATGCAGTAAGTTTGGTTATAAAAGTAGCACTAGCGATATTGATATTCGTCGTAGGACGTTGGCTTGCCAAAAAAGCAGTCGCTATTGCACAAAAAATCATGCTGCGCAGTCACTTAGATGACACGGTTGCTAGCTTTTTGGGTCGTTTAATCTACGGCGTGCTATTGGTAGTAGTCGCACTAGCAGCACTTAGCAAAGTTGGTGTGCAGACGACTTCAGTTGTCGCCATATTAGGTGGTGCTGCCGTTGCGATTGGTCTGTCACTAAAGGATCAACTGTCTAACTTTGCCGCTGGTATTATGATTGTGACGTTTCGCCCATTTGTACGCGGTGATTACGTGCAAATACTGGGTCACACAGGCACGGTGACAGAGATCAGTTTGATTAATACGCATCTGACCACGACTACCAATCACGACATTATCATTCCTAACGGTGACATCACCACAACCGCGACTATTAACTATTCGTCGTTACCCAATCGCCGCGTGGATATCACTATCGGTATTGGTTATGATGCCGATATTAAGACAGCAAAAGACATCATGATAAAGCTGGCCACCGATAATCCGTTGGCATTTACTGATCCTGCACCTATCGTCCGTGTGACCAATTTAGGGGACAATTCAGTTGATTTGACCTTAAACGTTTGGACCACCAATGCGGACTGGTGGAGCATGCAATGTGATTTGCTTGAGCAGTTTAAATATGCGCTTGATGATAACAAAATCGACATTCCATTCCCGCAGCGCAGTGTACATGTTAAAGGTTTAGAGATGTTGATGGGCAACAAAAACGAATCGCCATTGCCATCTTTAGACAAAGATCAAAATCTCTAAGGATAAAGATGTTTAAATCGCATTCACTATAAATAAGGATTTGGTAGGTTTAGGCCTGCCAAAACCTCAATTTCAAACTGCTCCATCTCATCTTGTTCAGCTTGTCCAAGCTCATGATCAAATCCAAGCAAGTGCAGCACACCATGTGTTAATAGATGGCTAATGTGCTGTGCGACTGTTTTCTCTTGTTCTGCGGCTTCACGCACGATCACATCATGACAAATAATCAGCTCACCAAGCGCTAAGGTCGGCATCAGCTCGATGATAGCGGCTGGCAAGTCACTAGGATAAGACAGGATGTTGGTCGCATAATCCTTGCCTCGTGCTTCCAAATTCAACTCACGACCTTCAGTCTCATCAGTGATATATATATCGAGTGCTTTAGATTTCGCTTCCCATAATTCAACATCAATATCTGCAAAATAAGGCAGTACTAAACCACTATTAGTTTGCTCATCTATGTAATCTAAAGTTGCCATCATCACAGGTAGTAGCGTGTCACGATGATAAAAAGTATCGAGTAGGGTGTCATCAATACTATTCGTTGCACTGATATCTAATATCTCAAAGCTTTCATCATTATTAGTGATATCAGTTGCCTTATTTTGGCTAAAACTATCATCGTCATTATACTGGCTCATATTGTTCTCTCCTTACTTTATTGTCATGTCGTTTGTTTAATTTGCTGAAACTACTCAAGGTTAACTTACCAACCCTAATCTACGACGCTAATTATCAGTCTAGCAGCAAAAAACCGGACTACTAATCAGTAATCCGGTTTTGCATTTCTATATTTGCGTTTCTAAGGTGGCAAATATCAAACCTACCATCTTATAGCTTGGCTGCGGCATTAGCGATGGCTTGTCTACGCTCTTGCTCTTTGATGCGCTCAAACTTACGCTTTTCTTCTAATATGATTTGTTCTTCATCAAACACATCATAGGCTTCGACGATTTTTTGTACCAGTTGATGGCGTACCACGTCTTTTGAGTCAAACTTGGTGATATGAATCTCTTCGATACCGCTTAAGATTTCCATCGCTTGCGCCAAGCCAGACTTATGACCCCGTGGCAAATCAACTTGGGTCACGTCACCAGTGATCACGGCTTGCGAGCCAAAGCCCAAACGGGTCAAAAACATTTTCATCTGCTCAGGCGTGGTGTTTTGCGCTTCATCCAAGATGACAAACGAGTTGTTTAATGTACGACCGCGCATATAGGCAAGGGGTGCTATTTCGATGACTTGCTTTTCAATCAGTTTGCCCACTTTTTCAACACCAATCATCTCATATAGCGCATCGTACAATGGGCGCAAGTAAGGATCAATTTTTTGTGTTAAATCACCCGGCAAAAACCCCAGTTTCTCACCAGCTTCTACCGCTGGACGCACGAGTAAAATCCGCTCAATCTCGTTACGCTCAAGCATATCAACTGCACAAGCAACGGCTAGATACGTTTTACCAGTACCAGCAGGGCCAATACCGAATGAGACGTCAGAGTTCAGCACACTTTGGACATAGGTCTGCTGATTACCACCGCGAGGAATGATACGACCTTTACGGGTGCGCAAGCTAACGGGCGTAAATTCACTAGCGATATCGAAATCTTCTTCTTCGGCAGCATCTTCTGCCTGTTGTGCCTCCGCTGCCATATCTTCGTCACGAGAGATGCTGGATTGGATGATGAGATGCAACTCTTCTGCACTGATGTCTTTTTTATTTTGAGCTTCATCCACCATTTTATAAATAATACGTTCACCACGCTCAACACCGGTCACATCACCGCTCAGGCAAAAGTCACCTTGACGCTGCATGATTTTGATATCGAGGCGTTTTTGGATATATTTCATGTGATTGTTGTATTCACCTAGCACGATTTTAAGCTGTGCTGGCGTCAATGATTCAAACTTTATACGGCGGCTCATGGAATCAGTCAAGCGATTATCCTTTTATTGTGTGCCCAAAGTGATGTTGTTTTATTAAGCTTTGGACTTAAGAGATAAAATAGTCGTTCGTTATTGTCTTGGCTTTAAATTGTAGAGATAGAAGTGACGGTAGCAATGCTGTTGGTTTTGTTGTTTGTTTTAGGAGTGGTGATAAGTAACGGTCTTGCCTTTATTATGGTAGATAGTTTTTAAATTTCAAGCCATACATCATATACGTGACGCTGTTTTTGTATGGTGATTGCAACGGTCATGCTTTATTTAATGCTTTTATGAGGCTAATGGCTTTTACGTGTCAATCTGATATTAACTTAGTCTTCAGTAATACAAGATATCACGAATTTTTAGTACACGCTTTGTCTACTGTTAAGAGCACGGAGTGATAGGTAATTTGTGGTAATCTATGAGTGATATCATAGCGCTTATAATTAAATTTAAAACACGAATAAAATGAGTAGGGTCATAAAATATAAGTGGTTGCTAGCGGCAATTAATAGCCTATTCATCAATTATAGAAAGCACTTCCCATACAATAAAGTAGGAATAATAATGATACAAAATACTGATCTAAACTTATCGAATGCTAAAAGCAAAGTTGAGAATGCAGTTGAAAACAATGTAGTTGAAAATATAGCTGATAACAGTAAGGCAATCACGGCGCAGCAAGTACTTATCGCAGGTGGCGGGCATGTTGGTTTATCCTTTGCACTGCTGCTAGCGAAACAGGGTATTGCCAGCACGTTATTAGAAAAAAATAGCTATCCAACCATCAGCCCAAACGATGATAGCAATCGTAGCCATTATTTGGACAGTCGCAATACCGCACTATCACGCCGCACGGTGCAGATTTACCAAGAGATTGGCCTGTGGGATGAGTTGCAAAGCCATGCCTGCCGTATCGACTCAGTACAGGTAAGCGAACAAGGCAGCTTTGGCCATGCGCAGCTCAATAAAGCTGAAGAAAAAGTAGAGTCATTTGGTCAAGTAATAGAAAATGCATGGCTCGGACGCAAGCTTTTATTAGCCGCGCAGCAGGAGCCGTTGATTACCTTGATTGATAATGCCAATGTCAGCGCAGTGACACAAAAATCGGATGGTGTCACGCTGAGCTTTAGCTATTACGGTGAAGAGGAACAAGCGCAGCAATTGCAGGGCAGTGTCTTGGTCGCTTGTGATGGTCGTGACTCTACCGTGCGTCAGCTATTGGATATCGGCACAACCACTTATGATTATCAACAAACAGCTATTGTGGGTGTGGTAGAAACTGGCAAGGCGCATGAGCATGTCGCGATTGAGCGCTTTAGCCCAGCAGGTCCACTTGCCGTACTACCACTGACGGATCCAGATGGCGACGGCAATGATGAGTATCAGAATGGCTATAGACGCTCGGTCGTTTGGGTCTGTCCAAAGGGCGAAGAGAAACGCTATCTAGAAGACGATGCGCATTTTTTACAGACGCTGCAGCAAGCTTTTGGTCAACGAGCTGGCAAATTC
The DNA here is from genome assembly GCF_904845995.1 of Psychrobacter fjordensis. Taxonomy (NCBI): domain Bacteria; kingdom Pseudomonadati; phylum Pseudomonadota; class Gammaproteobacteria; order Moraxellales; family Moraxellaceae; genus Psychrobacter; species Psychrobacter fjordensis. Next base: position 208,203 of record NZ_CAJGYP010000001.1, on the reverse strand, counting down.
ATCGCTGCTGGTCGCCGTGGAGCCTATCCACTGACACGTGTGCTAGCAGACAAGCAAGTAGAAGGTCGTTGCGTAGTCATGGGCAATGCGGCTCATACCCTGCATCCTGTAGCAGGGCAAGGCTTTAACCTCTGTATGCGAGATGCCCATGTATTGGCGCAGATGATGAGCGCACAAGTGCTCAAAGGTGCAGATATTGGTGATCCAACGCTACTCAAACGCTATGAAAAAGCACGTCTAAGCGATCAAAAACGAGTCATCCGTTTTTGTGATGCTGTGGTACATGGCTTTACCCATCCTAATCCAGTCATAAAGCTGGCAAGAAATGTGGCTCTAGTCGCCTTTGATAAACTGCCAAATATTAAACCACTGGTTGCGACCTATGCGATGGGTTTAAAATCATAATTTTATAATTAAGATTGATAACAAGTATTCTAATATCGACCAGTATTGAGAGACACCTTATGAAAAATAACCATACGCTGATTATCGGTAGCGGTATCGTTGGTGCAACGCTTGCGCTAAAACTGGCACAAGCAAAAATGCCTGTGACATTGATTGATGCTCGTCCGGCTCGTGATGAATTAGCTTGGCAAGGCGTACTAAGCAAACGTGATGCTCGAGTGTATGCGCTGAGTTTGGCCAGTATTAATTTGCTGAAAGACGTGGGTGCTTGGCAAAAGATTGCTAGCTCTGAGCGTAAGGCTGATTACTCACAAATGCAGGTATGGCAACTGAATGGTAGGGGCGAGCTGCTATTTGGTGAGAGTAGCGAGAACTTTGGTAATAGTAGTGATGATCCTTCTAACTCTATCATGCCGCGAATGCTCGGTAGCATGGTCGAGCCAGCCGTCATTGAGCATGCATTGTGGCAACGCTTATGTGAGGATGATGTCAGTGATTATCTGACCATCATCGCGGGACAAAAAGTCACAAACATGGACTGGCTGGGTGCAGCGTCAGGATACCGTATCACCGTTGATAACGGTACGGTGATTGACGCTCAGTTATTAGTGGGCGCGGATGGTCGAGGCTCATTTGTACGTAAACAGGCAGCGATTGGTCTAGATACACTCGATTATAATCAAACCGCGATTTGCTGTGCGATTCATACCGAAAAACCACATCAGGCAACCGCACGTCAGGCGATGTTGCCCACGGGTACACTGGCGTTATTACCATTAGCAGATATCACTGATGAAGACAAAGCTGATTCGCAACATTGGCAGTCGATCGTATGGACGTTACCACGCAATCAGGCCTTGGCATTGATAGAGGAAGATGACCGTGTTATCGCTGATAAGCTGGCTGCTGCCTGTCATTATGAGTTGGGTGCTATCAGTCAGATTGAATCCATTGCTAGTTTTCCACTGACCGCGCAACAAGCTAATAGCTACGTCGCTGATAACTTGGTATTAATCGGTGATGCGGCACATGGTGTGCATCCGCTGGCAGGTCAAGGGCTGAATCTGGGTATGCTCGATGTGCAAGTATTGAGCGAGCAATTAGTGCACGACTTTACTCGTAGTGGCGGTACGATTTGGGGCAGTAATCAAACCTTGCGTAGTTACGAGCGTTTGCGTCGTCCGCATAATAGCCTGATGATGCACAGCTTTTCTGCGCTTAATTGGTTGTTTGCAGGGTCGCTGGCGCAATTACGTCCCGTACAGCAGATACGTAGCGAAGGCATGTACCGTGTTGGCAAAATGAAGCCGCTCATGCGTTTGTTTGCTAAGCAGGCGAGTGGCGTCTAAGCGCTTAAAGCTCAACCACCGTCTATCTTAAACCAAATATCCTAAGGTAACCCCTTATGCTCATCCCTAAATACTGGGCGCAATATAAACAGCGCTTTGAATTGTCAGAAACAGATGATAACGCATTCGATGACTTTAATTCTAAGCAAGCAACTATTAAGCGTTATGGTTGGTCGGATGTTAGTCAAGTAGAAGCCTTGGCTCATGCTAAGGCTCGAGTGAAAGAGGCTCATCAACGCTGGCTAGACGGCGAGAATATTGTCAGACGCGAGCGTAGGGAGGAGTATAACGAAAGTAATGGCATTCCCATTCGTGAGCAGATTATTTCTAAACAGAGTTTGTCAGAGAGTGGCCTAACTGCAGGTGATTTAGAGAGTAAGGCATCTGATACACAGCTTGTTGTCACGCGTAACAGTTACGGTGCACAGGTTGCTAACGTCAATAATATTGCGATTATCGATGTTGATAATAACGACTTATTGCATCAAAAATATCCGGATGAGTATGACAGTCATGGCTTTATAGGGATAATTAGGAAGTCGAATAATGTTTCAAATAAATCTAAGGCAAACGATCCGAATCAGTCATCACTAAATAACCATGATAAACCAGTATCAATGAAACCATTTGTATGGACTGTCGTGATTGCTGCAATTATTTTAGCAACTTTTATCGCGATGAAATCATTATCATGGCTATGGTTGCTTTTATTTTTAGGAGTAGCGACGGCAATACTATGGCAGCAAGCCAGTAAGTATGATCAGGAACAGCATCAAAGATATATGGGTCATGTGGCCTCATTGCAGACCTATATAATAGATTTGATTCAGCAGCGCGTCGCCAGCCATTCACAAGAATCCTTTCGTTTATATGAGACGCCTGCAGGCTTTCGTATTATGGCTACCCACGATACTATCTCGCCAAATGATGCGTTAGTTGTAGATTGGTTTGAGTATTTCCATGCCGATGCCAATTACGTGCGTCTCTGTCAGGCGCAGCAGTGTTTTCGAGCGCGGCTCACTGCTAAACCGTGGCGTATGGCTGAGGTTGCGGATAAAAAACTTGCTAAAGATATTCCTGCCAAAAACTTTTGGTTTGACGCTGAGAGCATGGATGCAGATAGTAGTATTGAGCAACGTCAAAATGAGTTAAAGGCGCGGAAAGAGTGGATTAACAATTACGATAAATATGCTAAAAACTATAGAGCCTGTCGCTATGTTGAGCGCTTTACTGGTAAAGAAGCTAGCTATTCATTAGAGCATAAAGACATACAGGGATTTATTGAGTGGCATGATAGGGCTTGTCAGGTGGATAAAGAGCTGGAGATGGCTTAAGGAATATAATATTTAGATGTTAACGGCTTCATAAAAAAGTAAAAGGATTTTAATATGAGCATTCTTAGAAAGGGTACGAAAAAATACGAATTGGTTAAAAAGTCGAGAGAGTCTGCTTTGGCGGCAGTTCAGATATTTAACAACCCTAATATTACGTTTAAGTCTGAAGCATTCTCAGTTTTAATCATAATTAGTTGGACGTATCTTTTACATGCTTATTATGAAGATAAAAATATTGATTATCGTTATTATAAAAAGCCAAATGAACGTAAAATTTTTGATAGAACTAAACATGGTGCATATAAACACTGGGAGCTTGAGAGATGTTTAGATAATACGAATAGCCCAATAGATAGAGAGTCTGCCTTAAATTTAAAGTTTTTAATAGGCTTACGTCATGAGATTGAGCATCAGATGACATCTAGGATTGATGATAGTTTGAGTGCTAGATATCAGGCATGCTGTTTAAACTATAATTACTACATCTGCAAGTTTTTTGGTAAAGAGTTCGGTATAGAAAAACATTTATCATTTAGCTTGCAGTTCTCAAGCATATCCGAAGAACAAAAAGATCTTTTATCAGAGTTTGAGGATTTACCTAGTAATATTAAAAGTTATATAACTCGCTTTGATGACTCTGTTTCAGATGAAGATTTTGGCAGTCCAAAATATGCTTATAGAATATTGTTTGTGCCCAAAACTGTTAATAAAAGAGGACAAGCAGATAAAGTAATTGAGTTTTTAAAACCAGACGATCCATTGGCTGCAAAGGTAAATACAGAGTATCAGTTGATAAAAGAGACTGAGAAAGTTAAATATCGACCTAGTAAGATCAAAGAGCTAATGAATAATGCTGGATTTGTAGGTTTCTCGATTCATCATCATACAAAATTATGGCAATCTTTAGATGCAAAAAATAATTCAAAAGGATATGGCGTAAAGATTGAGCAGCAATGGTATTGGTATGAAAGGTGGTTAGATGTGGTGAAGCAGCATTGTCGAGACAATGCAAATATCTACCAATAAAAATACTTTCAAAGCACCTGTTATTGAGATGTGCTTTCACTAGATTCGAACTGGAGTTATGGCTATCATCACCCCAACGCCGAAAACAACACCATCAATACGGGTGAGACAATATTAATAATAAAGCCAAAACTAATTGCCAATGGTACAACCTTTAGACCGCCTGATTGCTGAATGATTGGCAAGGTAAAATCTAAGCTCGTCGCCCCGCCAAGCCCTACTGCAGCTGATGGATATTTTCGCATAAATACTGGGATAAATATCAAGGCAAAGAACTCACGCACCAAGTCATTGAATAAGGCGACACTGCCCCAGACGGCGCCATAAGCATCGGTCATCACAATGGCAGATAGTGAATACCAACCAAATCCTGATGACAGAGCCAAGCCTTTTGTCCATGATACATCACTGAACATCAGCGCAAAAGTTAAGCCACCTGCCAATACTGCTATCGTAAAGATAACACTTATCTCAACGCCACGTTTATTGAGTAGGACTTCTTTGAGCGTAATGCCTGAACCCTTTAAACCAATACCGACCAGCAAGATTAGTATCATTAGCAGAGCAGTCATGGTGTTTTCTGGTGGCATGTAGTTCGCTGGTAGGAAATAGCCAATTACCATGCCGATTACTACGCAAACGACTTGGGCGAGGCTGCCACGAATACTGACGCGATGCTCTTTAGATTTGACGCTGGGTTTTTTAGCCTGCCATGGGCGCATGTTATCGAATATCATCAAAGCTAGTAGACCAGAGCCGATAGTGAGGATTGAAAGCACAGCAACATAAAGCGCAATCTCACCTACTTGACCGCCTAAGCCCTCGACTTGCGATAGCTCAATGCCAATTAGCGCTAAAATGACAAACACTAAATAAGATAAGCCCTTATCCGCAAGCCTTGTCATAGTGGGATTAGAAGGAATGGCAAAGCCAATAAACATTGGCATTAAGACCAAAATAAGGGTAACTATGCTTTGCATAACGGCAGACTCGTGGGTTTTAATAAGGCATTTTTAAGAAGCTGAAGATTGTAACATATCAAGTTACAAATGCTGGTATCGGCAAACCATATTCTTTATAAAGCCTGATTTTATGGACTATAATTAGATTTATAGCTATGGTTAAGTATTTACTTAATAAACTTTTGTTGCTAGATTAAGACACCGAAAATACGTGGTTGGCATTATGTCGCTATATCAGCTCAAGCCTAAATTTCAAGATCAGCTGCGACCGCTGAGTAATGCGTTGGTCGCAAAGAGCATCACTGCCAATCAAGTCACTGTATCCGCAGTATTATTGAGTGTGGGTACGGCTTACGTGATTGCTAAGCCTGCGACTGAGCAGCAAGCGTTATGGCTTCTATTGCCTTCATCATTATTTGTACGGATGGCACTGAACGCCATCGACGGAATGATGGCGCGCGAGCATGGTCAAGCTACTAAACTGGGTGCAGTACTAAATGAGGCGGGCGATATTGTTGCTGATACGGCACTCATTGCCAGTTTGGTTCCGTATATAGCTAAACATGATTTACGAATTCATTCTGAACGACACACTCTCACGAGTAAGTTGCCAACCACTCAGCAGCATATCAGTAGTATTGTAGCGTTGAGTATTAGTAGTGAGCTACTCGCTATCGCCAGCAATACGATGCTAGGAGTTAGGGCAAATCAAGGGCCTTTAGGGAAAAGCGACCGTGCTCTAGTGCTAGGTATACTTGGTACCGTTATCGGTAGCAAGATACCGTTATCGCTTTCTCCTAAAAGAATCGTGCAGTTGTCCCTGTTGGTAGAGACGCTATTATTAAAAACTTGCCTAAACCGCTTACGTTATATGGCCAATTTATACTTGATGCATCAGCCACCGGTTCTGCGATCCGTACTATGTGAGTCGACAAACAACTCGCTATCTCTTAATACTGTTTTACCAAATAATTCTACTGATAACACTCGCCCATTGGAGTTCAAAGAAATGCCAACGACCACCGTTGATAGTCAAAAATCAGAAAAACAGGCTAGCGTTAGTTTTGAGAAGTCTTCAGCCGCAATCATTAATGGTGAAAGTTGCTACAACGCTTATGATGGCACTGCTATTTATTATCGCTACTGGCTCACGATGCCTTTAGAGGACGTGAAAAAAGCCAATCAGCCTCTACGTCAAGTTATTCTATTGCATCGAGGTCATGAGCATTCGGGACGATTGGCAGAGCTAGGACAGCAGTTTGCAGCGGCAGGCTATCAAGTATTTGCATGGGATGCGCGAGGTAATGGTCGCTCAGGTGGTATCAAAGACCATGCTGAGAGCGTTACTGAGCTTGAGCGCGATTTAGACGGTTTTGTGCAGTTGGTGATTGGGCAGACAGGCATTGCTATCGAGGATACGCTGATTGTCGCCAGTAGTATCGGCGCGGTACTGGCGGCAGCGTGGGTGCATGATTATGCGCCTAATATTCGCGGAATGATATTGGGTACACCTGCACTAAGCATTCGCTTGTATATGCCTTTTGCGATACTGTCATTGAAAGTAGCGCGTACGTTAGGTCTGATGTCACGTGTTAGTAGCTATGTTAAAGCGCAAGTATTGACTCATGATAAGGACGCGCAGCAAGCTTATAATGCTGATCCGCTCATCTCGAATAGTATCTCAACTGATTTGTTGATTGATACACATGCCACAGGTCAACGTTTGCTAGATGATGCCGGTGCCATCACCGTACCGACGTTTGTCTTATGTGCAGGTAAAGACTACGTGGTGGATAAGCAGGCTGAACGCACGTTTTACGAAGCGATTAATACATCTACTAAACGCTGGCAATTATACCCCGACAGCTATCATGCAATCTTTCATGAGACCAATAAAGCAGATGTCTTTGCCGACTGTATTGATTTCGCTGAACAAGTATTTAGCACACAAGTCCAAGCACCTGATTTGAGTAGTGCTCATTTGAATAGCGCGAGTAAAGATAAGGTAGACCGCTTAGCGATTAAGCCATTCAATCCAAGCTTTGCGATTACCCGTTTTGCGATGCAAAAGTTCGGTCATGTTAGCGATGCGATTGCGACAGGGCTTGAGCATGGGTTTGATTCTGGTCACTCGCTTGATCACGTCTATTACAATCAGCCGAGCGGTCAGAATAAATTTGGTCAAGCAATTGATAAGTTTTATTTAAGTAATATCGGCTGGCAAGGTATTCGTATACGCCGCGCCCATATCTTAGAGCTGGCACGTATAGCACTTGCAGATATTGAAGGTAAAAATCAGAGTAGTACTAAACAATACCAACCAAAGCTGTTAGATATCGCTAGTGGCCATGGCTTTTATGCCTTTGATCTATTGACAGAGTTTACCGATTTGCATGCTGAGCTGCGCGATTATGAGATGCATAATATCCAAGCATTGCAAGCAAAAGCAGAGCAGTTAGAAATTGCTGATCGAGTCATTGCTTGTCAAAAAGATGCTTTTGACGTGGCAAGTTATCCTGATTCTGATGACACAAAATTTGATGTGGCCATCAGCTCAGGCGTTTTTGAGCTGTTTTCTGATAATGCGTTACCAGCGACAGCCTTAGCGGGAATTTATGACAGTTTAAAAGCGGATGGTTATTTAATTTATACCAACCAACCGTGGCACCCTGAGCAAGAGTTTATCAGTAAAACGTTGAACAACCACCGTGGCAGCAGTTGGGTGATGCGTTGTCGCTCGCAAGCCGAGATGGATCAATTGGTTGAACGTGCGGGCTTTAAAAAGGTTGCCATGCGTATCGACCGCTTTGGTATCTTCACCGTGTCATTGGCGATTAAAATTGTACCAATCGATGATAAGTAATAAATGACTAATAACCGTACCAAGCCTTATGAGCGTGTCCAACTTTTTTCCGGAGGTGGCTCACGTTTTGGCTATTACTTAGGCAGCTATGCGGCGTTGGTCGAGCATGACCTAAAGCCAGATATGATCATTGGTACTTGCGGTGGGAGCTTATCCGCTTATCTGGTCAACCTAGCTCCTGACCCCAAAGATTTGCAAGCGTTGATGTGCAGTCGCGAATTGTCTCGTGTCATTGCTGCAATTAGGCATGTTTCACCAGATGAAGCTAATAGGCGTTTAAAAATGCGTTATATGACCAGTGCGCTCAACCGTTGGCGATTGTCAAAGCAACAAGGTAATGGACAAAGACAGCAGCAAGCAGACAGCTATGGACAATTATTAGACGAGTTACAGCAGTTGGCGATGTTTCGTATCGATGACGAGGCGCGATGGCTCGATGAGCTATTTAGCTTTGCATCTAGCGAAAATGGCAGTAGTCAGTCTAATGCTAGCACCCCTGAGATAGCCATCATTGCCAGTCGCCTTTATCAAGCGCCTGTTGATGGTTTATATAATGAAAAGCTAACGCTGCAAGAATTATTATTTGCACCGCCACGCTTTGAGCATTCTGTATCAGATCTGACTGACGGGGAAATGAAATCACCTGCACATACATTGGCAAATGGTCGTATACATCAGGCGGTAGAGATACGGACTCAATGGGATTTTGCGTCAGTGGTTCGTGCTTCTATGGCCGACATGTATTATCTACCGCCTATACATATTACAAAACTTGGTTGGTGCTTAGGTGGGGTCATCAATCTCACACCGATTGAGCTAGCCTGTCAGTTGGGTGATAGCGTATTTGCAGAGACTAAGGCAGGGTATGACTCATGGCTGGCTGCTCCCGCGATTCAGCGTGTTTTTGGTTTTGATCCTAATGAGCGACTGGCAGCAGTACACGGTTATCAACCGATGGAAGTGTCGTCGCACACTAATACTGCTAGCGAAAAACATCGGCTACACTGGCTACCATTTGCCGATAATGAGCAGCAGTTAGCGGGCCAAAATGTGCAAAAGCGTTTTAATATAAAACAAATGACTGTTGAGCTGATACACAGTAATTACGACGGCTTTGTGCAGCAAATGCAGGCGCAATGGCAATATGGCTACCAGCGCACGGCCGACTATATACAGCAGCATAATTTATGAAAATTCTCGTAGAAGATACCGCCGAAAATCATACGCCGCATATTATTGTCGTTGGTGGTACGAGTGGTCTTGGCTTGGCATTGGCTTTGCATCATTTGCAGCTTGGCTGGCAGGTGAGCATTATTGGAAGTAACGAGGCAAAGATAGCCGACATTAATAACCAGCATCCTACCGTCGTGACTTATGTGTGCGACTTAACGGATGTTATCCAAACACAGAGTCTATTAGATGAATTGTCAGCTACAAGCTTTCAAAGGCTCATATATAGTGCGGGTAGTTATACCAATGAGCGTACGCATCAGTTGAATCAAGCAGACAGCGACCAAATGCTAGCGATTAACTTGCAGGCGTTTGAGCAGGTTTTTAGATGGGCAAGCAGTCAGTTAAAGCAGCAACATCAGTCGCTCGATGTCACTAATAATGTTAGATCTAGCCTAATTTGTATCGCCTCTATCGCTGGCACGATGGATTATCCTTATGCAAGTCTCTATGCTAAAAGCAAACGCGCGATGATTATGGCTGCTAGCGCTTATCGAGCAGCACTTGCACCTTATAATATCCAAGTGAATTGTATTGCCTCAGGCTATATCGATACCCAAGCATTGCGTGATTTAAATGACGGTGATGCCAGTCATAAACCCTTTATCATGAGCACGCCAACAGCGGTTGATGAGGTTATGCAGGCGATTGATAATGATGTTGAGTTAGCCGTGTTTCCACGCTCAATGCGCTATATCACAAGGATCTTAAACCATTTACCTAAACCCTTACTCAACCTAATATTGCGCAGTAAGCTAGATAAGCCTTCTTAACCGAGCACTGTCTTAATCAAAAATGAGCAGCTTATCCAAACAGCCAATAGAGTAGGGTAAATACTGGTACTCCAATCAGTAAGCTGTCTATCCTATCTAATACCCCACCATGTCCAGCGAGCATCGTTCCAGTATCTTTTACCCCGTGTTGGCGCTTAAATGCTGACTCTAATAAATCTCCCGTGATACCACTAACTGCCAAACCGTAGGCTGCTAATAAACAAAGCCATCCGCTAAAAGGCGTGAGCGATAATCCTAACGATGAAGCCAATATAGCCGCAAGTAAACTACCAAAGACCGCGCCTTCAATACTTTTATTTGGGCTAACAGTAGGAGCGAGACCTCGCCTAAACAGTTTGCGTCCCAGTAATCGCCCACATAAATATTGGGCAATATCGTTGAACTGGCTGGCAAAAAATACAAAAAGTAAGATGCCATATTGCTCACGCTGCCATGTCAATTGCTGCAATATGATAAGGCTCAGAATCAGAGAGATAAAGGCGCTACTAAACATGATGTCCAATAGATTAAGACGCGTATAGGATTGTATCAGTACTGATTTTGGTTTATCAGATATGATTTTTGGTTGTAGCCCGCGTGCTTGGAGCTTGCTAATCAGCCCCGCTTTGTCATATATGCTCCATACGCGTTTAATCTCATAGCCGCCGCGTAGCCCGATTAAAATAAAAAACGCAATGAGTACCCATTGATAAGGATGGCCATGCTGACTATTATCTATTTTAGCGATAACATAGCATACGCACAGTGCCACTAGCATGAGCCACCAAGAGCGTGCAATCAGATAAATCTTAGGCAAGCGAGTACGTAGACGAGGGATAGCCAGTATGCCCCAAACCAAACTTACTACCGTCATAAGTCCGATAACAAACAGCGTATCAGTAGACATGTTTTTAACACTTTGAGAGATATAAAAAGCAGTCATTAACCACTTTAGTAATGACTAGAATGTCAATTGACTACTGCTTTTATGTGGCAGTAGTTGCTTTTATTATTCTAGCTCCTGAGTGAACAATTATAGGCTTAATAAGCCAGTCAATACTACCTTCTCTCGGGTCTAATAATGAATTAATCACACTTGTTCGAGGTGTGACGGCTAGATTTGGATAGTCTGTTCTATAATGCCCACCGCGACTTTCAAGACGTTGAGAAGCAGACTGCACAATAAGGGTCGCTAATTGTAATTGTCTTGCTAACTGTAAATGTGTGAGTTCATCAATGCTGACAGCGCTATCTTTGCGATTGATATTGCTATTACTATCACTGCTACTAAGCGAACTTAACTCAGGTTTTTTTAACCATTGCTGCCATTGTTGTATCTGTTCAAGCGCTCCCTCTAACTCTCTAGCACTACGTGTGATACCCATGTTGGCGGTCATCAGGGATTTTAGTTTCGCAATGACTTCTGTCATATCGGCATCATTATGGCAGTGCTTAATATCCTCGTTATGCTCATACAACGTTGATGTCGACGATGTAAAATAGGGAAGAGTAATCGATTGGGTGTTCTTCAGTACGGGTGCTGTCCAAATATCATCAGCGCTTGCATTTAAATTAAGATGATATGCCGTTGTATGTAGATTGATATATAGCTTTGCATCTAGTGCTTCCATTTCTGCCAAGTAACGAGGCAAGTCGGTAGCGATATTACGTCCTACAACCACGCACTCTAATAGCGAGTTGCTCGCCAAACGGTTGGCACCATGCAAGCCTGTATGCGCAACTTCGCCTGCTGCATAGAGACCTGCCACATCGGTCATACCGTTCACCGATGTGACAACGCCACCGCAACTATAATGGGCGGTAGGGGCGACTGGTATCGGATCCGTCGTGATATCAATACCAAGCGTTAGCAACGTCTGGTAAATTTGCGGAAAATGCTCTTGTAAAAATGGCGCTGGTAGATGGCTGACATCAAGATGTACGTAGCCAAGACCATTTACATTAATCTGCTCAGCGATCGCTCGTGCAACGATGTCTCTGGGTGCTAACTCAGCACGATCATCAACGTCTAGCATAAATCGTCGACCTGTCTGAGGGCAATACAGCCGTCCACCTTCACCGCGTAACGCTTCAGAGATTAAGAAACTGCTGTCAGCGAGTGCGAGACCAGTCGGATGAAATTGAATGAATTCTAAATTTGCCAAACGGCAACCCGCTTGCCAAGCCATCATTACGCCGTCACCGACACAGACATTGGGCGCGCTGGCACGTTGAAACAGCTGCCCTAAACCGCCACTGGCCAGTACGACTGCGCGACTATAAACAGTTAGCTGACGATGACTATTGTGGTCAAAAACGCGTGCACCTTGGCAGTGGTTGTTAGTAATAGGATCCTTCAAAAGGTTTAATGCTTCATGATACGGTAGTATCGTAATATTACTTGCAGCATGTGCCTTTATGGTTAGGGCTTCCATAACGTGTCGACCTGTTGCGTCATCAGCATGGGCCACCCGCCTGCAGCCATGTCCACCTTCTTTGGTAAGGTGTAAGCTGTTAATTTCTAAGTCAGTACTATTTAAATCAGTATTATTCAAATCAGTATTATTCAAATCAGTATTATTCAAATCAGTACTATTTAAATCAGTATTATTCAAATCAGTATTATTCAAATCAGTAAAAGTTCTTTGCTTCGTATCTTGTTGTGGGTTCTGAGTAAAAGGAACACCTTGTTCGCATAGCCACTGTATGGCTTGTTGTCCTTCACTTAGTATCTCAGTCGTATTATTAGCGTCGCATAACCCTGCGCCTGCGATTAAGGTATCAGCGACATGGTCGGTCACGGAGTCGTTTTGGTCCAAACTTGCAGCGATACCACCTTGTGCGTAATGGCTTGAGCAAACCTCCAAAGCGGCTTTGCTCAGTACCATGATACTTAGCGATTTTGGTAATGATAGCGCAGTGCTTAAACCCGCCAATCCTGCACCGATAATAAGTACGTCTGTTTGCCTGACATTATCCGCGCTCATACTAGGCAGCCCCAACGTTAGCAAACAGCACACGGTCTTTGACAATATCGCCACTGGCGGCCACGCGTTGCTTTTGTGATTCGGCAAAATCGAGCATGCGCTGTAAAGGCTTTTTGGCTGCTACTGCCAGCTCAGGTGTCATCAGAACCTCACCGCTTTGATTGGTCAAGCATTGCTCGATACCTTTTAAGCCGTTCATTGCCATCCATGGACAAAACGCACAGCTCTTACAACTGGCACTTTCACCAGCGGTTGGCGCTGCCAAAAAGCGTTTGTTTGGCGAGCGTTTTTGCATCTCGTGCAATATGCCCAAATCGGTAGCGACGATGAAGGTATCAGCATCCATCTCATAGGTTGACTGCAATAGCTTGCTGGTTGAACCGACCACATCTGCCAGCTCAACGACGCTATCAGGTGATTCAGGATGCACCAAGACTTTGGCGTTTGGGTATTCATCTTTTAGTTGCAGAAGTTCAGTTGCCTTAAACTCATTATGTACAAGGCAAGATCCTTGCCAAAGCAGCATGTCTGCACCAGTCTCACGCGCAATATATTTACCCAAATGGCGATCAGGCCCCCAAATGATAGGCTCGCCTTGAGCATGTAAGTGATGGACGATGTCGATACCAACCGATGAGGTCACTACCCAATCTGCACGTGCTTTTACCGCGGCGCTGGTATTGGCATAGACTACAACAGTACGTTCAGGATGGGCATCGCAGAACGCTGAAAACTCATCAGCAGGGCAGCCCAAATCAAGTGAACACTCGGCTTCCAAATCTGGCATCAGTACGGTCTTTTCCATGCTCAATATTTTTGCCGATTCACCCATAAAGCGCACACCAGCGACAACCAATGTTTGGGCATCATGGGCTTGACCAAAGCGTGCCATCTCAAGAGAATCGCCAACACAGCCACCAGTCGCCAATGCCAAATCCTGAATAAAAGGATCGACATAATAATGCGCGACCAGTACGGCATTATTATCTTTCAATAATTGCTTAATATTTTCTTCAACCACGATACGTTCTGAACGCGGCAGATCCGCTGGCATCTTAGCTTTGGCATATTCGATATTCATTTTAGTCGCAATGTGGTTGTCATTGCTCATGATGGGTGCGTCATAGGGATAAGTTTTCATAAGTGCAAACCTTGTGTGCGATAACGACACGTTATATGCCGCTAAAAATGATACCAACCTCAAAAATATGATTAGCCGTATTAAACTCGTTCAGTCTACTAAGCGTAGTACTGACGATCGTTTTGCTTGCTATTCTTATTTTGAGAAATAATAAAAGTCGCCTAAATACAGCTTTAAAGTAAACGAGCTTTTATTATGCTCATTTTGAGCATAAATACAAGTGGTTTTTTATATTCTACTTTCCGTACAGTAGGTATTTATGCAAAATATGCTCTGTCACTTTTGCATTCAGCCGCTTATATTTACATCGGTAGACTATGATATTTTTAGATTCAAGCTATACTGATTCGTACGATAAATAACAAGTGTGATGGCTTTCTTATTGCACGCTCAAAGGTAAAAGGTAATTACTAACATCATGACGTTGTCTTATTCACATGCACATCAGCAGGGTAGCGGTACTACTGAGGTTGTTGCGGTTTTGGTTGCGATTACGGATCATACCGCCCGAGTTTTAACAGTTGCTCAAGGCAAGCTATTGCCCAACGGACCACTCATGCCATTACATCGCTCACTGCAAGCTGGTGTGCGCCAATGGGTTGAGGAACAGACGCAGCAACCACTTGGCTATTTGGAACAGTTATATACCTTTGTCGATACCAATAGGCGTAATATTGACGGCCATGCATTGGTCTATGTGAGTTATTTGGGATTGGTGCAAGAGACGCAAATTCAGGCACTCCAAAGCCAAGCATTATGGCGAGATTGGTATGATTATTTCCCATGGGAAAATCACCTAGATGGTATGCCAAATATCATTATGGATTTTATTGTGCCGGCATTATTGGACTGGGCAAATAGTGCGCCAGACTCAATCACTCAGCAGCGCCGTCGTCAGCGTATTCATTTATGTTGGGGTGTGGATACTGAGACTTTAGATTCTGCTCAAGATAAAGATACCTATCATCAATCAAGCACCACTAACGGTTATGACTGGGTCTCAGAGCATGTATTGCTGCGCTATGAGATGCTTTACGAAGCAGGGCTGATTCCAGAATCATCTAACTATCAGCCGCAGAAATTGCCAAAGCATTGGGCACAAATCATAGGTACACCGATGTACTATGATCATCGACGCGTCATTGCGACAGCTATCTCAAGGCTGCGGGCCAAGATTGAATACCGACCGCTTATCTTTGGTCTGATGCCAGATGTCTTTACGTTGTCGCAGCTACAGCAGAGTGTCGAAGCGCTCTCAGGCGTACGCTTGCACAAGCAAAATTTCCGCCGTCTGCTAGATTCACAAAACTTAGTGACAGAAACAGGGCAGAGTAGTAGTGCACAGCGTGGTCGTCCTGCTAAGCTTTATCGCTTTTGCCACGATATCGAATTGCAAAGTTTATTGATGGATAGCAAATTGCCTAAACGTAAATAGGCTTAAATAAGCGGTAAGTGCTCTCACGTTTTTATGGCTATTCGCTTTTAGTAGCTGCATGAAATACTTCATTTCCTTGCGATACTGTCAACTTTACGCTATATTTATGCTCATTTTGAGTTTAATTAAATTGAACCGATAACAATATAATGCGTATATAGGGGTGACAAATGACTGTTAAAAAAGAACCTGCATTGGATGAAGTATTACTTAAACCACTGATTGAAGCTGCCCTAACTGAAGACTTGGGCAGACGTGGTGATGTGACGTCTCAAGCGACTATCCCTGCTGATTTGCAAGCAAAACTAGAAATTAAGGCGCGGCAAGCAGGCGTGATATGCGGTATGGACTTGGCGCGTTTATCATTTGCTTTGGTTGATGCTCAAATTGAGTTTATCGCTCAAGTAGATGATGGTGAATTGGTTGAAGCGGGCACAGTATTGGCTAGTGTCAGTGGGAACGCCCGTCATCTATTGACAGCCGAACGCACTGCGCTTAATTTTATGACGCACCTCAGTGGCATTGCTACAGATACCAGAAAAATTGTAGACAGTGTGGCGCAATATCCTGCGCAAATTACTTGTACACGTAAAACCATACCAGGCTTGCGCATTGTACAAAAATACGCGGTACGCTGCGGTGGTGGACGTAATCATCGTCTAGGGTTGGATGATGCTATTTTAATCAAAGACAATCATATTGCCATCGCTGGCGATATAAAAACGGCCATTCAACAAGCCCAAGATTTTGCTGGTCACCTGATTCCAGTAGAAGTGGAAGTGGATACTTTGGAGCAGCTAGAGCAAGCGTTGGATGCTGGTGTGAGTTTGGTGCTTTTGGACAATATGTCCCCTGACGTGTTATCAAGGGCAGTAGCCATGTGTAAGGGTCGCGCCAGAACAGAAGCTTCAGGAGGTATTACTCCTGCGACCGTGGAAGCCGCCGCCAAGACAGGGGTTGACTTTATCGCGATGGGGTATCTAACGCACAGTACCACTGCATTGGATATTGGCTTGGATTTTAGCGCATAGGTTGGCGACTGAATTTTCATGGTAAAAAGTCTATTTATCTTATGTATAAAGCTGATTAGAAGCGTTGCTCTGCATTTAACTTTTTTAATGAGATGATACAGAGGAATTAGGGCGAGTCTTCATTTTTAACCCATTTAACAGTTATGATTCGAATTGAGGACACGCCTTAAGCAAAGTTAATGATTTTATTAGCTTATCTGCCTATGTTACAATACAAGCTACAATGCTATTTTTAGTCAGATATTGTTTTAGTCAGATATGGGGTCATCGTTGCACTCGCACGATGGCCTTACTTTTTTCAGCAGTTGTATCAATAGACAAGCGAGCGCTCAGTGAATACTGAAATCATTAAGATAATCTTAGCCTTTATGGTGTTGATTAATCCCTTTAGCGCTTTGACGTTATTTTTGGATTTGACCCGCGGTTATTCAATGAATAATCGACGTAAAGTCGCGCGTGTGGCTTGTTTGACGATTTTTATCACCATCAGCTTTTTTACGGTCGCAGGTGAGACGCTACTAAAAGCGCTTGGTATTTCAATCGGCTCGTTTCAGTTGGCGGGTGGTATTTTGGTATTCTTGATTGCCCTTAATATGATGAATGGCGATGGTAATCCTGTTAAGCCTGATCAAGAAAACTTCGATGTCGATCATGTACAAGATTCGCCAGTCTCAATGGCAGCTGCTGTCGTTCCACTCGCTATCCCAATGATGATTGGGCCGGGCGGTATCTCAACGGTGATTATTTATTCTTCACAAGTTTCTGGTGTACTACAAGTATCGGCCATATTAATAGCTGGGTTGTTGATCAGTTTGTTTTGTTATTTGGCATTGATGGCAGCAGGTCGTATTAGCCGTTTATTGGGTGATACGGGTCTGAACATTATGAGCAGAATCATGGGCATGTTGTTGGCGGCAGTTTCTATTGAAATCATCGTTAATGGTCTACGCACGCTGTTTCCTGCTTTAGTTTAACGAAAAAATTGATTGCCTGTACCTTTGTTTATTTTATTTAGAGTTACCCCTCAATTTTTAGGTTGTAAAGAAAGCTTATATCTTACTTCTACTATTAGCTAAAAAACCTCTAAAACTCTTCAAAACTTCTAAATATTCTATAAAAATGGCTAAAAGCGATTTTTATAGAATAGCTATGTCTAAAATAATGTTATCAATCACCAAAAGTATCCGAAAAAATGCTACCCATAAAAATATGTTACAGTGGAGGAACAACTAATATCATAGGAGTTAATTTTGAGTAACAAAAGAATTGCTATTTTAGGGGCAGGTCCAAGTGGTTTAGCACAATTACGCGCTTTTGAGGCAGCACGATTGGCTGGTGCAACTGACTTACCTGAGATAGTTTGTTATGAAAAGCAAAATGCTATTGGCGGTATGTGGAACTATAGTTGGCGTACTGGTTTAGATAGAAACGGTGAACCCGTTCACGGCAGTATGTATCGCTATTTGTGGTCCAACGGACCAAAAGAGTGCTTAGAGTTTGCCGACTATTCGTTTGATGAACACTTTGGGGAAGCCATCCCTTCATACCCGCCACGTGAAGTCTTAAAAGACTACATCATGGGGCGTATCGATAAACAAGATATCCAAAAATATATCCGTTTTGAATGCCCTGTACGTTGGGTATCATTTGACGATGACACACAAAAATTCACCGTGACGGTGATGAATCATAAAACCAATGAGCAAGAAGTCGAAGAGTTTGATTATGTCGTGGTAGCGACTGGTCACTTCTCAACGCCAAATATGCCATATTTCGAAGGTTTAGAAACTTTTCCAGGTCGTATCCTGCATGCTCATGATTTCCGTGATGCGCTAGAATTTAAAGACGAAGATATTTTGCTCATTGGTAGTAGTTATTCAGCTGAAGATATTGGTACACAGTGTTATAAATATGGCACCAAATCAGTGACCATTAGTTATCGTACGCAAGCCTTGGGTTATGACTGGCCAGAGGGTATTAAAGAAGTGCCGCTCGTCACTCATTTCGAAGATGACGTGGCGCATTTTGCTGATGGTACTAGCCAAAAATTTGACGCAATCATTATGTGCACAGGTTACCTGTTCCATTTCCCGTTTATGCCGGATGAGCTACGCTTGCAGACACATAATTGCTTATATCCAGCCAATCTATACAAAGGGACTTTTTGGCAGCCCAATCCAAAGCTCATTTACTTAGGCATGCATGATCAGTATTTCACCTTTAACATGTTTGATGCTCAAGCGTGGTATGCACGTGATGTCATCATGGGTGATATCGAGCTGCCTGATTTGGCGACTCGTGAGGCCGACGAAAAAGAATGGTTGGCAACGTATGCTAAGTGCGTCACGGTTAGCGACTCAATTGACTTCCAAGCCGCTTATATTCGTGATTTAACCAATGCGACAGATTATCCAGAGTTTGCAGTAGAGAAGCAGGGTGAAATCCTAAAAGAATGGCAAAAAGATAAGACCGACAATATCATGACTTTTAGAGAAAAAGGCTATCGTTCAACATTGACAGGTACGCTATCACCCGAATTGCCAGAGCCTTGGCTAGATGTCCTTGATGATTCGCTTGAGCACTTTTTGAATATGTCGCTTGTTAAGCCTAAAAAGCGCAAGAAAGCATCGTAGACTAGTAGTTACTACAAAAGTTAGTTGCCATAAAAAATTATTTGCTATTACAAGCATCTGATATAAAAAGTAAAAAGCCAAATACGTTTAGATGTATTTGGCTTTTTTGTGCGCGGTACATTCAGCTACTATAGTCAGTTCAATATAATGTGGATACAAGGCAGCCGACCGCAGATTGTACAAGTCGTACATCTAGGGAGGATAACACCGTAGCGGTTTAGTAGTTCGTTGACTATATTAACTATTATATAAATGCCAAGCCAAATACATCATTAGTATGCCCACCAATCCATCGAGTATATTCCATGCCTTTGGTTTAGAAAATAATGGCCTAAGCAGTCGTGCGGCATAACCTAAAGCAAAAAAGAAAAAGAACGAAGCACTGATAGCACCTACACCAAAGGCCAGTTTACTACTAGCACCCGTTGAAACCATACCGACGAGTACCAATGTATCTAGATAGACGTGTGGGTTGAGCCAGGTAAAGCCAAAGCATAGTAACAGTGCTTTTTTCAAACTGGTAACGGCTTGACCATCGACGGTTAATGCATGTGAGCGTTTGATACTGGCGTATAAACTTTGCAAACCGTAAACCAGCAAAAACAACGCGCCTGCGAATCTGGCAATATCTACTGCATGTGGATAACGAGATGTCACCGCGCCAAAGCCAGCAACGCCCGCTGAGATTAACAACGCATCACTAACGGCACAGAATAAGCAGATAAAAAAGATGTGTTCACGTTTGATGCCTTGTTTAAGTACAAAAGCATTTTGTGATCCAATTGCTAAGATAAGCGATAGCCCAAGCAAAAAGCCAGAGGTATAATCGGTCGCGTTCATAGTAAAGTGCTTATCATTTAGAGAGTAGATGTTTTTAGGGTATAGGAATATTGACACTTTGCTTACTGGCAGTGCCAAAAAAAGCTGTTAAGATACGTCATTGAATCAATATATGCAATACTTGCACAATACGAGTGCACGGAACGAGAGGCAAAGTAGGTCATGGTGGTAAGTTTGACAAGAATGCTAAAGTCATTTGGGCAAGCTCAAGAAGACCTGCCAACACAAGCGGCTAAAAATGCTCAACAGATGAATGTCAGCCAAGATATAGAGGTGGAGGATAGCAATGATGAAAACGATCAAGCTATCAGTCAGCGCTCTGTGCTTACGCCACCTGAGCGTGCAGGTCGTATTCGTGATGCATTAGCACAAGTGAGTGATATTCGAACGCCGACACCCTTGACCGACCGCTATTTGTCCAATCGTGCCCAAATGCGCCCGACTAATAGACCTCCTTTTGACCCAGATACTTTATGGTATCTCAAACATGGACGCTGTCCGATTATGACTGAGCTTGTTGATGTGGTCGATGAAGCCACCCTAAATGCCATGCCTATTGAGGCTGTCGCGATACTAGACCGAATTAATGGTAAATTAAAGCGCTACCGTGAATGGAGCAGCGAGCTCAACGAGCAGCAACAGCAGCAACATAATGAGCGTCAGTTTGTTATAGATAAGTTGGTGTCGGAGAGCATTCCAGAAGCGCTACATCATTATGAGCAACTACAACGGTTCAGCCCGCATCGTACCAAAAACAACACGGTACAAGGCAAGATGACCGCAGGCGATATGTTGACAGATTTGTTTCTTGAGATTGATTATGAGCTGGATGAGTTGCTAGATGAGTTGCATCAAACGGTGATGAACCGTTTGGCCTCCACACATCGTTATGTCAAAAGCCGCACAAAAAGTTAGTTAGTAATGACTTCAAACGATCGCTGTTCACTTGTGACGGTTAGGTGTCATTAACTATAATCGATGCAATACGATATGACGCACAACAGTATGATAAACAACAATATAGGGCTTTAATAAAGCCTTATTTTTTTGTTTAATAATAGCAACTCATAAAAATATGAAAGGCCTAAGCATCAAGACTTATCAAAAATAATAATAAGCTTGCCACAAAATTCTACTAAATAATAAGGACAGTCTAATGACCCAAGTTACTGCGATGTTCGTCATGTTTTTTTTGTATGGGCTGTTGCCAGTCGCTGGGTTATACCTAGGGTATCGTGGTATCAAAAAGTTTACTGCACCCAAAATGCTTGAATATAAAGCGATGCCGCAGTTGGGTTATATCCCTGAAAAGAGCTTACCCATTGAGGTCAAAACAGCCCTCGACCAAATCAACGAAAAAGGTGAGAAGCTGCGTGTCATTTATGGCGATACCAATAATGATGGAAAGATTGATGATAAAGATACTGTTACCGAAACGTATATCATGATTCAAAACTTAATGGACAGGCATGTGCCACTTGCCGTGGCGGACTATCGCCGTTTGCATGACTTAGATGGTAGGGATGGTGCACTCGCTGACACGACCAAAATCAAGCACTCTAACGTCACTGGTAAAGAGGCGCTGCTAGAAGTGCTAAGTACGATTAACACTCAGTTCGATGACCTGCTCAATGCTTCCTATCATCAAGATGGACAAAAGCTGCTCGCGACCAATCGCTATCTACAAAAACGCTTTGATAATCCTGCTGGTAATACGGAGATTCAAAAGCGCGACAGTAACGTTAGCAATGCCAGTAGTGATGTGAGCAGTGATGTAAATATTCAAGCGATTGAAATTCCAACGGGTGCCAATGTAAGTGCCGAAGACATTAAACTATAAATGCAGAATTTTATGATTAAAGGATAGAATGAAGAGTAAGTATATATGAGCATCTTAATAGGCATTGGCATTGTAACGACAGTTACTACCTTTTATCTGGGTAAAAAAGGCTGGCAAGCTTTCCACAAAGCTGTTGGTATTACGCCAGGTGTGCTCGTCTATCAGAATGATAATGCACCATTGTCATTATCCAAGCTCAGTTGGCAACAATTAAGTTTAAATAAGAAACATCTAAAAAATCTGCCAGAGCAGCAGCTGCGTCAATTAAAACGTATTGATGAAAAAGTGAGTCACTATCAAGCATATCAAACAGCGCTACAAGCTCAGCATAAGACGCCTGCGGTAACAGAGCAGCAGTTTGTATTGAATAAGATGCTGCATACTCGGCTTCCAGAAATGTTAGCCAGTCATTACCAATTTACAAACATAAATACCAATAATGGGAAAAGCGAAAAAAGATTAGAGGCTAGTGAGTTATTGCAGAGTGTTTTAGATAACATCGAACAGCGTTTGGATAGACTACTGGCACAAATGGACGAGGAGCAACTACAAGAGCTGCGAGTCATGAAGCATTATATTAATAGCCATGGTAGCTGAGCCTAGATTGTCATATTTATCACGACTTGCTATAAACGACCCACAAAAAAGCTGCCAATGATTATTCATCACTGGCAGCTTTTTTATGCGTCACTTTAAAACGATACCATTCACAAAAATTAGAGTAGCAAGGAAAACAAGTGCAAGTACTACGAAGGGTAGACTAAACGAGTTTGACACAGCTAATCGTATTTTTTGGGTTTGGTATCACTTAGCGCTTATCGTTGCGGTCACGAGTGTTACGCGTACCACGGCTGGCAGGGCTAGCACTGCTCTTAGGTTTTACGCTGCTGTTGCGATTGTCGCTACCACTGCGGCTATCGCTACGACTGTCAGT
Source organism: Psychrobacter fjordensis (assembly GCF_904845995.1). Lineage (NCBI taxonomy): Bacteria > Pseudomonadati > Pseudomonadota > Gammaproteobacteria > Moraxellales > Moraxellaceae > Psychrobacter > Psychrobacter fjordensis. Next base: position 185,420 of record NZ_CAJGYP010000001.1, on the reverse strand, counting down.
AGCGCGACGCGCTTTAAGCGGCTTGCTTCTGATACGCTCTTGCTTCTCTTTCGCTGCGCCATGCAGACCCGTACCATAACGAGGACGCAAGCTTACTAAATCGGTCAACGTATTGATGTCTTTTCTATCGAGTTCTAAGAAGCGACCAGTACGTAACTCTTTTGGTAGAGCAATCGTGCCATAGCGTGTGCGTAGTAGACGGCTAACTTTTAGGCCTTGCGACTCAAACAAGCGACGTACTTCACGGTTACGGCCTTCTTTCAGCTGGACGTGATACCATTTATTGACGCCTTCACCGCCACCGTCTTTGATATCTTCAAACTTTGCAAGGCCGTCTTCTAGCATGACGCCAGCCGTTAGTGCACGGGCAATCTCAGGCGTCACTTCACCCAATACACGTACCGCATATTCACGAGTGACTTCACCAGATGGATGCATCAAGCGATGCGCCATTTCACCATCATTGGTAAACAGTAACAGACCCGTTGAGTTGATATCCAAGCGTCCGACCATTACCCAACGGTCATGAGTAAGTTTTGGCAAACGCTCAAAAACGGTTGGACGACCTTCTGGGTCTTTAGCAGAGCAGACTTCGCCTTCAGGCTTGTAGTAAGCGATAACACGGCGACGCTTCTCATTTTCAGAGGTGTATTTAATCTGACGGCCATCAACGCGAATCTCATCGCCTTGTTCAACACGATCACCGATGGTTGCTGGGCCATTATTGACAGTGACGCGACCAGCTTTAATGACTTCTTCCATCTGACGGCGTGAACCAAGTCCCATGCGGGCGAGGGCTTTCTGTAATTTTTCGTCTTTCATAATTATAACCTTGAGTCGGTGGGTTTACATTTCTCAATGTAAAAAAATTTGGATTGACTATTCTACGCTATTTTGATGACTTTAGCACGCAAACCTGTTGTTACTAATTATATAAGTTGTTGTTATGGAAATAAAATTGAATAAAAGTTTATTGATTATATACAGCTATTTCAACCAGATATCGGCTCGATTATATCGAAAGTTATCTTTTGACAAAAGATACCCTTGTTTAATTAATACTAAATTATCGGTTGAAATATAAAGTGCGACATTAATTTTTAAAAGTTACAGAATTATTACTTGTATTCTTTGCTATCTGCCCATTATTTAATCCTTCCAGTTGTGTCTACTTCTAAATAAATTGGTTAGGCATTGTTATAAAAGGGCTGTATTGAAAATGGGAAATAATCAGAAATTGTTATATGAGAATTTATAAATATTGCGTTGTGTATAGTTTGAGTGTATATTTGATATATACATTCTTTTTAGTGAATATATTTATCATAGTGAGCGGCTTCGATTTTATGCAATATTATAAATATGAGTAACTGTTATGGTTTATAAATACTTCATTTCTGTACGCAAGCGCTTTTTAATGACGAGCATTGTTGGCTTGTTATTAACACTCTCACTTGCGAGTTGCACAGTCAATTCAGGACTTCAGTCTGGAGATGTACCGGAATCAGGTGCGTTTACTGCAGAAAATGGCCTACAGTTTTATATTCAACCTTTGAATTTGGCGACCTTGCCACGTACAGAAGCCATTACCCCAGATCAGGATTTATATCATTTAATTAAAACGTCTGGTCGAGTCAGTTATGGAATTGCTAAAGGTGACATTCTCAATATCATACTCACCAGTTATCCAGACATTAATGCATCGACATCTAGCCTAACTGTTGATCAGCAAGGCTTTATACAGTTCCCGTTGATAGGACGCATTCAAGCCAGCGGAATGAGTGTGCCGCAATTCACCGCAACCTTACAAAGTAAACTACAACGTTATCTAAAATACTCAGATCCTCAGGTCAAAATCATCAACTATCGTGGTAGCAAGTTTTTTGTAGATGGTGAAGTCAAGGAGTCTGGTGAGTTTACGATTGCTGATGTGCCAGTCTCCGTATATGGAGCAATCTCTATGGCAGGTGGTACGACTGATGCTGGTGATTCAAATCATATTGTATTAAATCGCCAAGGCAAGAGTTACAAGCTAGGTATCCAATCATTACAGCAAATGGGACTGTCTGCCAATCAAATATATTTACAAGATGGTGATGCCATTCATGTCAACAGCCAAAGTCGTAATAGAGTCTATGTATTGGGTGAGTTTGGCAAAATTGAACCAGTTTCTATTCCTGAGCAAGGGCTGAGCTTGGCACATGTGTTAGGCGAGTCGAACGGGCTAAATTCTAATACCGCCAATGCTGCCAAAGTATATATCGTTCGTGATAACCCGCAATCACAATATACGCATATTTATTATGTCGATATGCAGAGCATCACCAGTTTGGCATTGGCGAGCCGTTTTGACATGCAGGCCAACGACATACTTTATGTAGATCCAACAGGTTTAGCACGCTGGAATCGTATCATCAGCGCCATTCTTCCTTCAACATCAGCAATCAATCTGATTTCAGGGATATAGGAGTCCATTATGACTGCGTTTGACAGTATCTTAGTCGTCTGCGTTGGCAATATATGCCGTAGCCCGATGGCCGCTGCTATTTTGAGAGAGCGCTATCCAGACAAGCACGTAGACTCTGCAGGTCTGTCAGCGTTAGTAGGTCATTCTGCGGATACCAAAGCCATAGAATTGATGGCCATTCACGAAATAGATATCAGCTCACATATCGCCAAACCTATCAGCGAAGCGTTAGTCAGTCATGCAGATTTAATTTTGACTATGTCAGTGAGTCAAACCAAGTGGATTGAGAATCGGTGGCCACATTGCCGTGGCAGAATTTTTCGAATTGGTCATTGGATTGATAAAGATATTGTAGATCCTTATCAGCAGGATAAATCGGTATTTGAGACGAGTAGACAAGATATTGACGACAGTCTTGAACAGTGGGCTATTAAGATGAGTCAAGCGACTGAAATAAAAGAACTGAAGGTTAGTGAGTGCTATTAAGCGATAAACATTGGGTAGTGAGTATATGGTTATGAATAAAACAGATTCAAAAAACCTATCAATGCCTACGGGCAAAAAAGACACTGACGACATCGACTTAATGGCGCTGGTTTTAGTATTGCTGCGCGGTTGGAAAATAATAGCGCTCATGGTGGTATTGGGTTTATTGATAGGCTTTTTGTATACCCGTCATGTCAATCCAACGTTTAAATCAGATGCGCTGATACAAATTGAAGAGAATGCCCAAGGGGTAGAAGCACTTGGCGCGAGTATCTCAGAGTTAGTCGGTGCAGAAACAAGCAAAGCAGAAACAGAGGCAGAGCTTATAAGATCACGCATGATACTAGAGCCTGTGGTAGATCTACTGCATCTGCGTATTAGACTCACGGATCCTAATATTGGATATATTGATACGATCAAAAGAAACTATATAGAGACTCAAGTTAATACAACCGATGAAGTGTCACTGAATACCGAAAACGGCGTAGTAGAAATCAGTCAGTTTGATGTATCGAAAGCTTATTTGAACCAATCTTTTACCTTGAATAAATCTGCCACTGGATTTGTTTTGAGCAATGGCCTGGATAACTTTAAAGGTCAGCTAGGTCAGCCGTATCAGTTTAAAGGGTCAAAAGGTCAGATTAATATCACCGTGACCGGATTACCGACGGGTAATTACCCAATTAGTATTAGTAAGCAGACATTAAAAGCCACGACAGATGGTATCAATAGCGCCCTAACGGTTGAAGAAAAAGGTCAAAGCACGGGCATTATCCAGCTATCGATGACGGGTGCAAACCAAGAGCAAATCACGACCATACTCAATCAAATAGTCCGATCTTATGTGGATCAAAACCAGTCGCGCGGCTCTGAAGAAACGACCAAAACGCTCACCTTTATGGAAACGCAGATACCGCTATTAAAAGGGAAGCTAGAAGCGTCTGAAGCACTATTTAATGATTTTCGTAAAAAACACGGCACTATCGATGTGGCTCAAGAGGCTGGCTTATTATTAAGCGAAAATTCTCGGATTGACGGGCAGCTCAACGATCTTAAGCTCAAAAAAGCAGACTTGACCACTTATTATACTGAAGAACATCCCTTGGTCGTTCAAATTAATGAGCAGCTCAAAGTACTGAGTAATAGAACAAAACAAATAGAAAGTACGGTATCAGGTCTACCTGAAATCCAGCGAGAATTTTTAAAACTATCAGAAGATACCGCCATCAATAGAGAAATCTATCTGACGCTACTCAAGAATTATGAACAACTAAAAATCGTGAAAGCGGGCCAGATCGGCTATGCTCGTGTCATCGATACACCCACCAGTACCTTTAATGCCATTGCCCCTAATAAGCTACAAATCATGATGCTAGCCATATTGGTCGGCACGATGCTTGGGGTGATATTGGTTTTACTCAGAAACTTAATGAGGACGGTTGTAAAAGATCCAGAGCGCTTAGAGTCTAAGACAGGTATTCCAGTCATTGCCACTATCCCGCGCTCACCTTTACTATCCAGATTGAGTAAAAATAAAAAGACCACCGATCGAATGCTTGCTCATGTTGACCACAGTAGCTTGAGTTATGAAGCCATCAAAAGCTTAAGAACAAACCTGATGTTTGGTATGCCAACAGGCGCAGTGGCTGGCGAGTCCGCACAAGTCATATTGATTACTGGAGAAAGCCCAAGTGTCGGCAAGTCCTTTATCGCGGCCAATTTATCTGAGGTGTTTGCACAGCTTGATAAAAAGGTTTTGATCATTGATGGTGACATGCGCTTAGGCGCGCTGCATAAGATGTTTAAGCTGAGCCCGCAAGACGGTCTCGCCGATTATTTGTTGCAGAATAAAAAGAGTGCGTCTCCCATTAACGGTATTCAAGCCGCCAGCGAGGTATCTAATCCAGAGATTGAGACTTTTATTCATCCTACTGGTATGGAAAACATTGATTTTATATCGCGAGGACAGTCGTCAAACAATCCTACTTCACTATTAATAGGTCAAAAGTTTAATCAGCTTATGACAGTGCTGAAGACGCAATATGACTATATTGTCATTGATTCGCCACCGATATTAGCAGCTTCAGACGCAATGGTGTTAGCGCAACATGCGGACAAGGTGCTTATCGTTACTAAATTTAATCGCTCAGTAGAAGGTCAGCTGATGTATGCGGTCAAGCAGATGAGTAAAGCCAATGTGCAAGTAGATGGCATTATTCTCAATGATGTACAGCAGAGCCGTATGAACAAATACAGCTATCATTACCATTATGCCTATGGAAATAACCGCTAATTCGTATTTTGTGGTTGTTCATTATCATCAATACAATTTAAGTGAGTGGATCTTATGTTTATAAAAACAGAGTCTAACAATGCTTATCGGTCGACTGGTGAGTTACATCAATGGTCGAAGCGTGCGGCTCTGCTTTTATTATCATTACCACGGTTTGTCAAATGCTCTATTTTATTTAGCATAGATTATGCTGTATCAATTTCTTGCTTATTTTTAGCCTTGGCATTACGACAAGGGTATGTGGCGCATCATGTCAGTCTTATAATATTGGTTTCATATGCATTTATCCCTGTGGCGAGCCTGTATCTTATCGGGTTTTATAGAGGTGCTTCTAGAGGTTTTTTTGATGCGGTAATGGGTCGTGTATTGCAGTTGTTTTTGTTGCTTATTATCGTCTACCAAGTGCTTATCTATGTAAATCCCCTATCAATGATACCGCGCTCAGTACCCATCATATTTCTATTTTCTTTTTTTATCTGGTTATGGAACAGTAGGCTGATAATACGTACCTTTTTGAAACGGCTGCAGAAAACAGACGAAAAACGTCGTTCAAATGATTGCTGTGATAACGTGATTATTTATGGCGCAGGAGAAGCGGGTAGAGAGCTGCTAGAAAGCTTGAGACATTCCCATAAATATAACGTGGTGGCATATATCGATGATGATCAACAGTTGAGAGGTGCTTACTTGCATGGTAGAAAAATATATGCCGGTCATGCGCTGCCCTCGTTAATAGAGAAGTTTGATGTGGCACAGGTGATTTTGGCGATGCCTTCTATGAGCCGTGCCCGCAAAAAGCAGATTATGGATAGCCTATCAGGTATTTCTGTCAAGATAAAAGATTTACCGAGCTTACGAGAGTTGGCAGACGAACGAGTGACAGTCAGTCATATACGACCCGTTGATATTTTGGATGTCCTTGAACGCGATACAGTCGAGCCAGTCGCTGAGTTGCTGCAAAAAAATATTACGGGCAAAAACGTCCTCGTGACAGGTGCTGGTGGCTCTATTGGTAGTGAATTGTGTCGGCAAATTATTAAGAATAAGCCTAAATGCTTGGTGTTATATGAGCAGTCTGAATATGCTCTATATACGATAGATCAAGAGCTCAGAAATAAAAAGATAGAAAATATCGATTATCAAGATATTGAGATTATTAGTATCATTGGAAACGTGGGTAATGAAAAAAAATTAATCAATATATTCAAAATTAACCATATAAATACGATTTATCATGCAGCTGCCTACAAGCATGTCCCGATTGTTGAGTCGAATCCCTTTGAGGGCACGATTAACAATACCAAAGGCACCTATCATTGTGCTCGTGCTGCGATACAGGCCAAAGCGGATACCTTTGTATTGATTTCTACGGACAAAGCCGTGCGACCTACTAACATCATGGGCGCATCCAAACGCTTGGCTGAGTTGGTTTGCCAAGGCTTGAGCCAGCATAGTAGTCACACTTGTTTTAGCATGGTGCGTTTTGGCAATGTATTAGGGTCTTCAGGCTCTGTCGTACCGTTATTTACCAAACAGATTGAGCAGGGTGGTCCGATTACCATCACCCATCCAGATATAACACGCTACTTTATGACCATTCCAGAAGCGGCCAGTTTGGTGATTCAGGCAGGGGCTATGGCATTTGGTGGGGAAGTGTTTGTACTTGATATGGGTGCACCCGTCAAAATTGTAGACCTTGCTAAGCGTATGATTCGTCTTACTGGCTGCGAGTTAAAAGATGCGAGCAACCCTAATGGAGATATTGAAATTGTTTTTACTGGATTGAGGCCGGGTGAAAAGCTCTATGAGGAGTTAATCATAGGTGAAGATAATATAGAGACCACGTTTCATCCGTTAATTATGCAAGCAATGGAGCACAGCTTTCCTTTAGAAGATATCGAAAATGTTTTGTTTGAGTTTATAGAAAAAGCCAAACAACAGGATGTGGCATGGCTAAAAACACAATTTAGAGTGTTTGTAGAAGGATATCGAGAAGGGGATGATGTCAGGGTTGAGGTCGAAAAACTGACATCATCGCTGGTAGATGAGATTGGTTAATACAGTAGACAGGTAACCACAAGATTGTTAGTTTTTTATAAGTTATATGAAACATAAAATTGGATGATGAGTAATGGCCTCTGAAGTGTTTTTATCGATACAGAGCGTAATCAGTCGATTGAAAACCAGTCACTTTGTACGAGATGTGGCCATGGTTGGCGGCGGTATTGCGGCTGGTCAGGCAATCGCTATGGTCTTTATGCCGTTTCTCACCAGATTATATAGCCCTGAAGATTTTGGTATTGCTGCCACATTTGCCGCAATCATCAGTATTATTACTCCGATTGCGACCATGGGTTATGCCAATGCCATTGTGATGCCTGATAGTGACGAGGATGCTGCAGCCATTATCAGGTTGTCTGTGTTACTCAGTTTGTTTGTCGCTGCTATATCGTTCATCGTTGTCTATTTTGGTAATGTTTATTTGGCACGATGGACAGGTATGGAAAGTACACCATACATGTTGTATCTCATACCTTTGACGCTATTGGCAGGCGCGTTTCTATCTGTTGCTGATCAGTCTGCTATCAGAGTAGGTTTGTTTAAAGCCAAAGCTCGTGCTTATGTAGAGAGCAAGCTTGTGACAGATACCAGTAAGTTGATAGGGGGTGTATTGGCACCTTCTGGTATGTTGCTTATTTTATTAACGATAGCAGGGCAGCTCACGAATTTTATGATGCAGATGCTTCGTGTGCCTAGGATTGGTGTATTAAATGTCCGAAACTGGTTTGGCACGGTTGGTATTCGTAACGCTGCTATATCGCAGCGTGACTTTGCCATATATCGTATGCCACAGAGCATGCTTAATGCTGCTTCAGTAGGGTTGCCAACTATCTTGTTAGCATCACTATTTAGTGCTTCTTCTGCTGGGCAGTATTCGTTGGCTGTTCTTGTGCTTGGCGCACCAGCGATGCTGTTAGGCCAAGCTGTTGGAGAGGTTTTCTATCCTAAGATTACGCGTGCGATCACAGCAAAGTCACCAGAAGCTTATCAGTTTTTATTAAAAGTGACGGTAATTCTATTGGTGGTTGGTATTGTTCCATTCGGTACAGTGTTCGTTTTTGGCGATTATCTTTTTTCTTTAGTGTTTGGCGCAGAGTGGGCGTTAGCAGGTAGTTATTCGCAGTGGCTTTCTATTTGGCTTTTGACCAGCTTGGTATCGGGTGCGAGCACTGCGGCATTGCCAGCATTACGTTTGCAGCGTTTTCTTTTGATTAGAGAAGTGTTTGCAGTGATATTTCGTGCTGCAGCGCTGTATATAGGTTTTTACGTTTTTGAGTCAGATATGGTCGCTATTGCCCTGTTCTCATTTGTTGGGGTATTGCTTAGTTTATCTATCGTTTATGTCGCTTTTCGGCGTCTTGTTCATATCCATGAAGTGCAGCAGTAGGTAAATATCTTGACTGCGTTGGATGGCACAAAGGATATGCATTAGAAGTCTCAACTCAAGAGGCTCACTATGATTTCAGTTATTATCGCCGCATTTAATGCCGCTGCCACTATTGATCGTTGTATTAGTAGTATTGACGTTGCGAAAAAAAGCCATGAGATTGAGTTGATAGTTATTGACGATGGTTCTGATGATGAGACTGCTAGGTTATTGCATAGATGGGAAAGTGATAGGGTATGGATTACGGTGAAATATCAAAAAAATGGGGGTGTGGCAGATGCTCGTAATACAGGGCTTGATATCGCAACCGGCAACTACGTCGTTTTTATAGATGCGGACGACACTATCGACGATTGGTATTTTGACTTTGTCATTGCACAAGCGGTTGATCGGGATATCGAGATGTTGGCGTTTGGTCATAAGCGCATCATGCTAAATGGTGATGTAATCGAGCGCCATAATATTTCAGCAGAATATTCACGGCAAGATATTGAAATGCTACAGCTGAGAGTGACAGAGAATAGAAATATATATTGGTATGTAACTACCAAGGTTTATAGCAAAAGCCTGATAGCGGATTTACGGTTTAATTGTGACGTAAAGCTTGGTGAAGATGGTATTTTTAATATTGAGTGCTTGGGGAAAGCGAACCATTTATCTGTCGTACCCGACTGTCCATATAACTATTATGAAAATGCTACTTCGATGACGAGTTTGCAATATAAGTCAGGGCTGTTGGCATCTATTGAAGCGGATTACAAAGCCAGGATTAGGATACATGACTGGTCTATCAGTGCTACTGAGAGGCAAGTGCTGCTATCAGATTTTTCCCGTAGTTATATCGAGCATATGCTGCCATATTTACTCAATAATTTGGCTCATATTCAGATGAGAAAACGCCATGCAGAGTTGATAAAAATACGCCAGTCTTTCGTTTATCAGAACTGTTTACTGCACTATCATCAACAACACCCAGCGCGAGGCATTCGTATCTTGATTTCATGTTTTTCACGACATTGGTATGTTATGACATTGGTTTTTCTTCAACTGTCTTGGACTAAAGCAAAGGTAAAAAGACATGTTTAATATTGATTTGTTTCCTCAGGCATTAAAGAGTGATGAAAGCGGACAGACTCGTTCTTGTTTGCTGAAACAAACGGCTGCGAGCGAAAATTCTACCGAACAAGAATTGTGGTTTGCGTATCCTATTAATTTACCCATGCCAGAAGACGATGATTGCGACTCTTATTTGTTAGCCACATTGTTGCCTGCGATGCAGCTGCGTGCGGCTATTCATGTCCATGGTAGCGTGTCCCACGGGCTCTTAGCCAATCTGACAGAACTACAGTATGTCTGGAATAAATGGTTACCAGAGCGTTATTTTCTGATTGATATACAAGTTGATCGTATTAGAGAGAGCGACGTACAAGTAGATGGTGCGATTGCTGCATTTTCTGGTGGTGTGGATGCTCAGTTTACCGCTTATCGTCATGCGACAGGCAGAGCAGGATACGCCACACGAGCTATTAAAGCTGGGGTTTTTGTGCATGGCTTTGATATACCTTTAGAGAATACAGAAGGCTTTGCCAGTGCAGCAAAAATAGCGGCAAAAACACTTGCAGATATCAATATTGAACTATTGCCAGTTGAGACAAATATTCGCACGCTTTGGTCTATCAACTGGGAAGACTATCATGCTGCTGCTATTGCCTCAGTATTATGCGGCTTAAAAAAATATGCTGGTATTGGACTCATCGGTAGTGGTGATTCTTATGATGTATTAATCAGTCCTTGGGGCTCACATCCAATTACTGATCCGCTGCTGAGTTCTGGCGACTTTAGACTCATTCATGATGGTGCTGGTTTTAGTCGTTCAGAGAAGCTTCAAACTCTTTCAGCATGGCCTTTGGGTATTGAAAGCCTACGTTTCTGCTGGGCGGGTGACCAGAATGATAGCAACTGTGGCCGCTGTGAGAAATGTCTTAGAACGCGTCTCAACTTTTTGGTCGCAGGTATAGATAACCCTCAATGTTTTAGTGAGCCCATTGATTCATCGCTTTTTAAATCAATGGCTCTAAAGAGCAAGGCTGTCAGTATAGATTGGAATCTAATTCGTCATGAGATGATTAAAACGGGTAGAGGTCTTGAATGGCTACCATACATTGAAAAAGCACTCAAACGTAAACCGCCTCCTAACTTGAATAGATTGTTTCCTTTTGGTTCAAGACGTCGTATGTGGGTGAAAAAAATGTTAATGAGAAACAAGTAAGGGAGTGTCGAAAATGAATACTACCGCTATAAAAAAGCTCATACCACTCAAACTAAAAAAACATTTAGCCACCTATATGGGCGCACGCGATTTACCACTTCCGAGCAGTAATCGATGCTTCATTTTTCTGGCTGCTGACTATGGCAATATTGGTGATATCGCTATCTCTCATGCTCAAAAGCAATACTTGCAACATGTGATGACCGATTATGAGGTGGTTAGTGTTCCTATTAGTCAAACCAGACTGGTGCTCAACTCGATTAAACAGCAAATAAAAGAGAAGGATATTGTTACTATTATCGGTGGCGGTAATATGGGTGGCACATATCCTGACATTGAGGAGCTGCGCCAAGTAGTCATCAAGGCGTTTCCTGCCAATCGCATTGTTTGTTTTCCTCAGACATTGGATTGGAGTGATTCTGCTAAGTCTAAGCGTGTATTGCATCGTATCGTAAACGTCTACGCCAAACATCCAGATATACATATCTTTGCCAGAGAGTCGATGACAGCGGCCAAGCTTAGCAAGCTTTTTGCTGAGTATAGCAATGTCCATATTGGTCTTGTGCCAGATATCGTCATGAGTGCAAACGCAGCAGTACTTGGAACGACAGATAAGTTAGCACCTTCAGGTATTTTGCGATGCTTACGAGATGACAAAGAAGCTGCGCTATCAGGTGAGCAATATGCAATGATAGACAAAGCCTTAGCAGATACTGGCTATCAGATTGAAAAGACAGACACCCATGCTGGCGGTTCTCAATTGGACGAGGCACATTGCTCAAAGTTGCTAACTGACAAGCTTAGCCAGTTTCGTGCTGCAAAGTTGGTTGTAACTGACCGTTTGCATGGCATGATTTTATGTTTGCTGTCGGGTACGCCCTGTTTGGTATTGCCGAATTCTAATCATAAGATAAGACAGACGCAGTTGGACTGGTTACGCAATCATCCAAGACTCGTATTTTTAGAACTAGATGAGATTTCTGAGATTCCGAAATTCATCGATAGGCTTCTATCACTACCTCACGGTACGATGATTGAGTCACCCGTTCACATCAATGAGTACAATGATTTAAAAAAATCGGTGGCCAGGATATGACCATCGCAGCCGAGCCATTAGTGAGCATTATCGTGCCAGTATATAACGTCGCGTCATATATTGACGCCTGCTTAGCATCTATCAAGCAGCAGACTTATAAGAATATTGAAATTATCATCGTTGAAGATTGCTCCACTGATGACTCAAAACAAGCACTAACCCCATATCTCACAGATAAGCGCATAAAAGTCATTCAACATAATGAAAACAGTGGTCTTTCTGCTGCTCGTAATACCGGCATTAAATCTGCGATAGGCGAGTATATGATGTTCGTTGATTCCGATGATATCGTAGATATTCGCTTGGTGGCAGCTTGTGTAAATTGCGCCCTCACCACGAATGCAGAAGTAGTGACGTATGGTTTTGTACCGTTCAAAGAGGGAGTGGCAGAGACAGAACTACCGTATCCAGATGCCAGCTTAGCATTCGATGCTGCCAGAATAGATGACTCATATTTTAGCCTACCGCATTTTGCGTGGCTCAAATTTATTCGGTCTAGTGTCGTGCGGTCTGCTTTTCTACATTTTCCAGTGGGTCTATATTACGAGGATTGGCCGTTTCATTGGCATCTTGGCTTATCTGCTAAGGTGAGATATCAACTGCCTATTGATTTTTATCTGTATAGACAGCGAGGCACGTCGATTACAGGTTCAACGGATAAAAAGCTATTAGACCTCTTCGTTATTCACTCAGAAGTCATAAATCTAGTAGAGAGCTATCAAGCGGATAAAGTTAAAAAAATACTCGCCAATAAAGTTAGACAAAGTCATTGGAGTATTCTTACCCGTATAGATAATGAATATTTAGCAATGGCATTAGCACAAGCCAAGAAAGCAGATAAGACGCTACGATTAAAGGGTTATGAGAGCGATTTGACATTAAGACATCTAATGATCAGCAATATAGTACGTATGCCAAGCCAAGTCGCTTTGTCTATGTTGCAGGTGCTTCGTCAAGCGCTAGATAAAAGAGCAAGAATGAAAGGTTAAGAGAAGACAGGTTGAAAATACGTTTGGCTTTATGTTTCTTAATAGGTAAAGAGATGGCTATTCAGAGAGTACTGCACATAGTGGGGAAAATGGATCGTGCTGGGGCAGAGACCATGCTCATGAATCTATATCGCCATATAGATCACAGCCAGATTCAGTTTGATTTTATTACCTTTACCGATGAGGTCGGTGACTATGATGCTGAGATAAAAGCGTTGGGGGGTAGAATTATACCCATTTTAGCCAGTCATTCATTGACGCGTATGCTAAAGCTTAAACGATTTTTTAAACAGAACCCTGACTATCACATCGTTCATGCTCATATGCTATTAAACAATGCTTTTCATCTATTGGCTGCTAAAAGTGCTGGCGTGCAGCATCGCATTTCACACTCTCATAGCACCAGTAATGGTAAAACCAATATTGTTAAAAAAATATATGAGCAATGGGCATTAATTACCAATCGTACATTAGCCACTAAGAGAATTAGCTGCGGTGACCATGCTGCAAATTACCTATTCGGTACTACAAAAGATGTGTGGCTACTTCCCAATGCCGTTGATATACAAAAGATGATGACAGTCGCTAACCAATCACGACATTATATCGATCAGGAGTTTGGTGCTAAAGGATTTGGAGATAAAGGGTTAAAAATTATTCAAGTCGGTCGTCTCAATGAGGTTAAAAACCATCAATTTTCTTTAGAAATCGCTGAGCAGCTAAAAAAACGTCAGATTGACTTTACCTTGTATATCGTTGGACAAGGTCAATTGGCTGCGAGGCTAAAGCAGCAAGTGAAAGACAAATCACTGTGCAGCAATGTCAAGTTTTTGGGGTTGCGTACGGATATCACAGAGCTGATAGCCAGCGCAGATTATATGATCATGCCTTCTTTGCATGAAGGGTTTCCGGTTGTATTGGTAGAGAGTCAAACCGTTGGGTTAACAGCGTTGGTTTCTGATCAAGTATCACCTGAAGTGGATTTAGGACTTGGATTGGTGCAGTTTTTACCTATCCATTCGGCCAAGGAGTGGGTCGATTGTTTATTGAAACCTAAAGACATACGGCCTAATGAAAAAGAAATAACAGAAGCACTAACTCTATATGGATTCAGTGCTGCGATAAACGCGGAAAAGTTAACGCAAATGTATTTGAATATAAAATGACAGCTTTTACTGTTCATTTGAGTTTGATCCAACGTGATTTGAGTACAAGGAAAGAGAGTAAAAGTACTACACATAATAGGCTGAGCGAGCCTGATACCGTATCTGATTGATATAGAATTGACCATATCCACCTTATCGAGGGTTAAATGCTTCCATACCTGTTGGTTCTTAGCCTTGTTATCTTTTGGATCGTACTGGAGAAAAAATCTCTCAACCGTACGTCTTTTTGGTTGCCGTTAATTATTCTGACTTTATTTGCAGGCGCTCGGAGTTATCGTGTCGGTACAGATACAGGGAACTATACAAGAAATTTTAACAGTCAATTGAATGTCGAGTATTTTAGATTTAACGAAGACATTGAGTTTGGTTATCAAGTTTTAGAGTATGCATTGTTGAGCGTGACAAGCAGCTACTTTTGGCTTTTAACGATTACCAGCTTAATCATTGTGTACTGCTATCTTAAGATTATTAAAAAATACAGCGTTAACTATTGGTTTTCAGTATTTTTGTTTATCACATTGGGTGTTTATACGTTTTTTTTCAATGGATTACGTCAAGGGTTGGCGATGGCAATATTTACATTGGCCATCCCATATTTATTAGAAAAAAGACTTATCCCATATCTGTTGGTATGTGCGGTCGCCTCATTATTCCACGTTACCGCATTATTTATCATTCCATTTTATTTTATTATCAACTTAAGGGTAAGACCTGTATATAAAATTTTGGCAACATTTCTAGGATCATTATTGGTGAGTGGCGTACTGGTCTCTTATATTTCTTCTACCAATGATAGGTATGAAAATTATGCAAAAGCTTCTGAAGAAGCAGGTGGGTTTTTAACGCTAGGATTTTATACTGTCCTCATGCTTTTAATTATGCTTGTGAGTTACGTATATAAAATTAAAGATAAAAATTTCCAAAAATTAATAACGTTTTATGCATCAGGCGTGGTTTTTATCATACCTTTGGCGATGTTGGGTACGAGTCCTTCAGGTCCGCAAAGGTTACTGGCTTATTTTACGTGGACGTTAGTTCTAATACTTCCTGTGATGTTGAAAAAAATAAATAACGTTTATCTTTATATCGCTAGTGTGCTGCTGTTTCTCACTTACTTCATGTTGACGACATCGAGATTTAGTAACTTGAGTCCATATATTCTTAATCCGATATTTGAGGTTTTCTAATGAAAAATCAGCAGTACATATCCATTGGCATTCCTATTTATAACGCTGAAGCATACTTGGAAGATGCCATAAAGTCAGTACTGGCTCAAACGTATGAGCTATGGGAGCTGATATTAATTGATGATGGCTCTACGGATGGTTCATTGGCCATCGCTCGACGTTTTGAGAAAGTGGATAATAGAATAAAAGTGATCTCTGATGGCAAAAACAAAAAACTGCCAACACGCTTAAATCAGCTCATTGATGAATCACAATATGACTATATTGCACGTATGGATGCAGATGACCTCATTCACCCAGATAGACTGGCTACTCAAATGGCATTTTTAGCAAACAATACAGATTGTGACCTAGTGTCCACGGGTGTGGTGTCTATTGATAATCATAATAAGGTATATGGCTGTCGTCATGTAGACCGTATTTATACGAAGTTCGACGAAATCGCGCCAGCATATCCTATTGTACATGCCTCTATTTTGGCAAGAAAGACTTGGTATGAACGCAACAGATATGATGATAATTATCCAAGGTCTGAAGATTATGACCTATGGTGTAGAGCCATAGCCAGTCGAGATTTAAGATTGGCGGTATTGCCAGACTTATTATATTACTATCGAGAAGAGGGTAATTTATCATTAGCAAAAATCATTCGATCATACAAAGATAGCTTCAAGACCTACCGTGAATATAAGGGACGTGGTGGGTTAGGGCCTTTAAAACTCAACGCAAAAATAGCAACGGTTAGGTTATTGGACTCGATGGGTTTGTTGCAACGAATAGCCAATAAAAGAAATAAATTAATGATGTCTAATGAACTTAAAACGCAGCATCAAGCTGTCGTTGATAGCATCTGTGCTGAGTGAGTTCATTAATGAGAAACAATGAGGTACTTAAATGAGTTTTAAAATATGCTTTCTTGTGACAGATGCCGTTTCATTTAATGCTCTATACCGCAATCAGCTTGAGTATATGAGGGACAACTCAGATTTTGATATTACGCTAATCTGTGGTGGTAATGAGGCGCAGCTAGATATTTTACGTGCGCGTAATATAGGTAAAGTGGTCAATTTAAATTTTCAACGCAAACCTTCTTTATTTAAAGACACTAAATCACTGGCGCTGTTAACTCGTTATTTTCTATTGAACCGCTTTGATGTGGTGGTTTATCTAACTCCCAAAGCTCTACTATTAGGAAGTATAGCAAGTGCCTTTACTTTGCAAAAGAGACGGATTGCTTTCAGTGTGGGTAGAGCTTATGAGAATTTTTCAGGTTTTAAAAAGCGAGTATTTCAGGGTTTTGATACATTAAGTTTTGCCTTGTCTCATGACGTTCTATTCGTGTCTGAGTCGCTATTGGCTGTGTGTTTAGAAGAAAGGATTTTAAAAAATAGTAAAGCAACCGTCATCGATAATGGCTCATTTAATGGCATAGATATTGATTTGCTTAGTCCTATAGAACAGCAGAAAAAAGATGCATTAAGAGAAAAATATAAAGTGTCTTTGGATTGTTTTTTAATTTGTGTGGTAGGACGAGTGTGTGAAGATAAAGGTCTGACAGACATTGGTTATATATCTGAAACCCTTAAAGAAGAAAACGTCCACTTTATCTTTATTGGAGGTTTTGAAGATGATGTAGGGCAAGCCGTCGTAGAAAAAATGGTTAAAGACAATAGAGCTGTATATATACCAGCCAACCCAAATGTACACGAGGTTTTCCAGTGTGCTGATTTGCATTTATTTTTGAGCTATCGAGAAGGATTTGGCAGTGTTGCGATTGAAGCGGCAAGTTGCGGTGTTCCTACGTTTGCCTACGATGTCGTTGGTGTAAAGGACAGTGTGAAAGAAGGCGTTAGCGGTCAAAAATTTAAATTTAAGGATGCGGCAGCGGTGGCAACCGCGATTAGTGCCGCCACTACTGATAAGGGTTTTAAAAATAAATACCCTGATGCAAGAGGCTGGGCCACTGTACATTTCGAACAAAAAAAGTTATGGCAAAGTTTTTTAAGCTTTTATTTGCGCAGTTTAAATGACGGTATAGATAACAGCGTAGATGGAAAAAGGCGGGCTGAACAATGATAAAACGACTATTTGATATTGTAGGTGCAACAACTGCTCTAGTAGTACTATCTCCTGTCTATGTTGCAACTGCCTACAAAGTTAGCAAGAATTTGGGTTCACCCGTCTTGTTCCGTCAGACTCGCCCAGGACTGAATGGTCAGCCGTTCGAGATGATAAAATTTCGCTCAATGAAAGACAGTGTAGATACAGATGGCAATCTTTTGGAGGACGGTGAGCGATTGACATCGTTTGGGAAAGCACTGCGTAATACTAGTCTGGATGAGCTGCCTGAGTTATGGAATGTGATTAAGGGTGACATGAGCTTGGTTGGTCCGCGCCCGTTATTGATGGAGTATCTGCCATTATATAGCGAGGAGCAAGCTTGCCGTCATAAGGTACGCCCAGGTATTACGGGGTACGCACAAATTAATGGTCGTAATGCTATTGGTTGGCAAGAGCGATTTGAGCTTGATAACTGGTATGTAGACAATCAATCGCTATGGCTAGATATAAAAATCTTACTTAAAACAGTAAAAAAAGTCATCGTAAAGGATGGTATTAGCGCAGAAGGTGAGGCGACCATGAGCAAGTTTACGGGTAATGAGACTAGGGCGTGTCCTAGTAAAAATATGCTTTGATAGATTGAGAACACGCTCTAGCTATTCAATCAAGTCTTTGAGTATTAAAAGTATTATGTAAGAAGTAATAAACCATTAGACATAAGTACCATAGAGGAACATATGCTAAATACCCCTTTTTCACCTTGGCCAAGTTTTACGCAACAAGAAGCCGATGCCGTGAGTCAAGTATTGCTATCCAATAAAGTTAATTATTGGACAGGGCAAGAATGTCGTCAGTTTGAGCAGGAGTTCGCTGATTGGTCAGGTAGCAAGTACGCGATTGCGATGGGTAATGGTACTTTGGCCTTAGATGTGGCCTTGCAAGCGCTTGGAATAGGAGCAGGTGATGAAGTGGTCGTTACGCCGCGTACCTTTATTGCCAGTATTTCATCGATAGTCAATGTCGGTGCGACGCCTATTTTTGCAGAGGTTGATGATGCGACAGGTAATATCACAGCCGACACCATCGCTGCTGTGTTGACTGATAAAACCAAAGGTGTCGTCTGTGTACACTTGGCTGGCTGGCCATGTGATATGGACAACATCATGGCACTCGCAGATGAGTATGGTTTGTATGTCATTGAGGATTGTGCACAAGCTCATGGCGCACAGTATAAAGGCCGTAGTGTTGGGAGTATCGGTCATATTGGTGCGTGGAGCTTCTGTCAAGATAAGATCATGACCACGGGCGGTGAAGGCGGCATGGTTACTACCAATGATGAGCATCTGTGGCGCAAAATGTGGGCGTATAAAGACCATGGTAAGAGTTATGCGGCGGTCTATGAGACTGAGCATGCAGCTGGTTATAATTGGCTGCATGAGAGCTTTGGCACCAATTGGCGCATGACGGAGATGCAAGGCGTCATAGGGCGGATTCAATTGGAGAGGATGAGTGACTGGACTGCCAAGCGTACTGCCAATGCACAAGCGATACTAGATGCGTGTGCTGATTGGGAAGCACAAGGCTATCTGTCGGTGCCAAGGCTAGAGGCGTCTGCTCAGTTTTCAGGTTCTACACATGCGTACTATAAACTGTATGTATATGTGCAACCGGACAATCTACCTAATGATTGGTCCAGAGATCGTATTATTCAAATGATAAATGAGCAAGGCGTACCTTGTTTTTCTGGATCTGCTTCAGAGGTGTATTTGGAAAAAGCGTTTGATGATACAGGGTTACGCCCAGAGACTAGATTGCCAGTCGCAAAACAGTTGGGTGAGACCAGCCTAATGTTTTTGGTTCATCCTACACTGACCACCGCAGAGATAGAGCGAACCGTTCAAGCTATCGATAGAGTGTTCGGTTCAATAGCTAAATGAAGCGTTGCTGATACGCATTGATATTCCGTACGGAAATGCCAGTCTGATATCAGCTTTATGGTTTATTGAAATGTCCATTTAGATGTTAATTGAAAGTCATTAGAGGTTTATTAGTAATAATGTGATACCGCTTAATAGAGTCTTTATAGCAGTTTATGAGTATCTAACCTTATGCCATGCTAGGATTTTTGGACGCAGGCAGGTACAATATCACTATCAACCACACCTTGATTAAGGATAAGACAGGCATGCAAGCAATTGCGGCGCTGTCTTTATTTTTTTATCGTACCTTCTATTGGAGTTCTTATGTCTATTGCGTCTACTACCCAAGAGTCTGCCACCATTTTGGACGGCAAAGCACTTGCCAAACAAATAGAACAACAACTACGCGCGCGCGTAGATGCTATCAAGAATAAGACGGGACGTACCCCAAGCTTAGCGACCATATTAGTTGGCGATGACCCAGCGTCTGCGACTTATGTACGCATGAAAGGCAATGCCTGTAAGCGTGTGGGTATGGACTCTATACGGGTTGAGATGCCAAGTGTCACCACTACTGAGCAGCTCATGGCAAAGATAGACGAGCTGAATAGCAATCCAGACGTACATGGTATTTTGCTACAGCATCCTGTCCCTGCACATATCGATGAACGTGCGTGTTTTGAGCAGATCGATTTGGCAAAAGATGTCGATGGCGTGACCTGTCTAGGCTTTGGTCGCATGGCTATGCAGCAATCAGCATACGGTTCATGTACGCCGCAGGGCATCATGCATTTGTTAGAGCATCACAATATTGAGCTTTCAGGCAAAGAAGCAGTGGTCGTCGGTCGTAGTGCTATCTTGGGTAAACCAATGGCGATGATGCTATTGAACGCTAACTGTACCGTGACCATTTGCCATTCTAGAACTCAGGATTTAGCGTCGCATATTAAGCGTGCTGATATCGTGGTTGGCGCTGTAGGTGTGCCAGAATTGATCAAAGCAGAGTGGATCAAAGCGGGCGCGGTCGTCATCGATGCAGGGTTCCATCCTACTGATAATGGCGGCGTGGGTGATATCGAGCTAGCAGGTGTAGAGAACATCGCCAGTGCTTATACGCCAGTACCTGGTGGTGTGGGTCCAATGACCATCAATACCTTGATTCGTCAGACCGTTGATGCCGCTGAAAAGTCGGCAGGTTTATAGTTCGATTAAAAAGAGTGTGATGGGAATACTGATTGCCGACATATAAGGGGCCTGAGGCAATAATAACTCAGGCTAAATCAACCACATTTCAGTTGATAGGACCTAAACATGGCTAAAAAAAACGTAGGTATTCATGAGCGACTACAGAGTATCGGTAGAGAGTTTGTCGATATCTGTCATTACGTTATCTTATTTCTAATCAGTGTGGTGGTCGTTTGGACCGCAGGCAAAGAGTTCGTTGGCATTGTCCAAAAAGGCTCAGCAGATCTAAAAGACATCTTGATGCTATTTATTTATCTTGAGCTACTGGCCATGATAGGTATTTATTTTAAAACCCATCGTCTGCCTGTACAGTTTTTGATATTTATTGCGATAACTGCCTTATCACGTCACTTGGTGGTTGATGTGCAGGCCGTCTCAGATTACTTCCATTTATGGCTGTTGGCGACGATTTCTGTGGCTATTATGGTATTAAGTGCTTCTATCGTCGTGCTGACATGGACGGCGAGGACATTTGGTCGTCCCGAAGACAATCTCGATCAGCAGCATGCAAACCTAACGGTCAAAGCACTGCTACCTGATGACGCGAAAGTACCGGATAGTCATACGAAACATCGCCGCGAGTGACATTTTGACTAGCTGATGTGACACAAAAAAGGGCTACCAACGGGTAGCCCTTTTTTATTGGTTGCTCAAATTTTATATTCCAATTTTAACAATTTAGATATCTTTTGAGAGTGATAACTTAGGCATGGTTATCAATCTTCTAATCATGCTCCTAACCGCTATCCTCTTCCTAAGCGATATTATACAACTAACCATTATATAAGGCAGTACCTTGCAAGCCATTTTCGGCGATAGCACTTTCTAAATAATTATCTTCTACATAAATCGTTTTGGTTGAGCGCATGATATTACCGGCATTGTCTATGGCTTCTAAAAGGATAGTATTGCTACCCGAGGCTAGCAAGATACGATCCTTAAAATAACCTTCAGTATCCACTTCTACAGTGTGTGCTGACTCTTCGTTGAGTGTATAAGTTAGCGATTTAACCCCATTACTGTCTTGTACTTGTCCTGAGACAAATAAGTCTGCAGTCGTACTATAGCCATCCGTAAAGTTACTATCGGTAGTTAATAAAGGTGGAGTCCCATCAATGATAGCGATGGCCATGTCAGAACCATCATCGCTACAAGCTGCAACTACCAAAGCAGTGGCAACGAAAGTCATGGTTCGAATAAGGTGAGATAAGCGCATAAAAAACCTTAATAAGTTCACAGTAGTATCATGTCAAAACATCAGCATAGCGAAGAGTAGAGGCGCAATCACTACATTGAATAGGCATAGCACGTTTGACGCGGCTCATCATATTTTTGAAATTGAGGTTATATCAATCATGAGACAAGCTTAATAATAATATTGCAAATAGGAAATATTATCAATAATTAAATAAAAAGCAGCATCATTAGTGATACTGCCTTTCATTTAACTATTGAAAAACCATTAATAACTTTATTGGTAAATGCGTGCTATAACCATTTGAGTCTCTTGAAGTTATAAAATAAATAGCCACATAACGAACCAATAATGAGCATGATCACAAGGTAAGAATATTGCCAGTGTAGCTCAGGCATAAAGTCAAAATTCATCCCATAGATACCAGCGATGGCCGTCGGTACAGCTAAGATACCTGCCCAAGCTGCAAGCTTACGCACCACCTCATTCTGTCCCATATTGACCATTGCCATATAAGTGTTCATGACCACGCTGAGCATTTCATTAAGCCCGTTGATCGCATCTAACGAGTGTAATAGATGATCATTAACGTCACGAAAGTAGGGCTTGGCCGCTTGAGAAAAGCCAGAGACCAGCTCGCTTTTTTTATGATTGATAAAAAAGCTACAGATGTCTTGTACCGGCAAAATAATGGCACGCATATGTACCAGTTGTGATTTCAGCTCATAAAGGTTTTTTAGCGTGCTCTTGTCAAACTCAGAGGTGAAAACGTAGCGCTCTTGCTCGCGTAGATATCGGCCCAAGCGATCGGTGACTGGCATATAGTTATCAACGATAAAATCGAGGATGGCATGCAGCACAAATATTGGTCCCATACGCAGCTTTTCAGGTCGACGATTACAATGCTCACGGACAGGTGCGTAGGAGTTTGATGGGCCATTGCGAATAGTGATTAGGTAGTTTTTGCCCATAAATATCGCTGTCGTACCATAACGAATAACTTTGTCTTCCAGCTTGGCCGTACGCAATACGACGAAAACCATGTCGTTGTCATAATTCTCGACCTTGGCGCGCTGATGATCAGCGAAAGCATCTTCAATCGCCAGTTCATGCAGACCAAATGCTTCTTTGACTTTGACCATGGTCTCTAGGCTAGGATCGTATAAACCCAGCCAGACAAACTGACCGTTGTTACTCAAAGCACGACTCACATCGTTCAGGGCAACTTTATTAAGTTTTTCGCCCGTCTTACGCGAGTAAGCATAGCAATTGACAACCTCATCCTCACTCGACAAATCAATATCTTCATAGCGCTCAGAATCAGGATCGTAGACCGTCATGGTCTCGATAGTGTCTTCATTCGTTGCGTCAGTATCGCCGTAGATATAACTGCCGTTATTGTCTAAATATAAATGTGAGTCATTCATATCGGCATAAAGACGGCTGATATTGGAGTCGGGTGCAATACGTGCTGTTTTTTGAATCAACGGATCATTATTTTTTTCCATACACCCTCCTTTAATAAGTAGTACCAATCCCAAAAAATACGATTAGCTGTGTCAAACTTGTTTAGTCTACAATGCGTAGTACTTGCACTCGTTTTCCTTGCGACTCTAATTTTTGTGAATGGTATAAAAAAATATATCGATACCGCAACTCATGTCACAACTTATGCCACGCTCTAAAGGGCATAGCGCTTTAACGTCTCAATATCCACTAAGCTCAATAAACTCTCATGACACGCTTCGAGTTTGATTTGCGGTGCAATATCGAAGTCTAGCGCTTCAACCCAGCGTAGGGCACAGATACACCAGTAGTCACCAGGTTTGAGGCCCGCAAAATTATATTCAGGGAGCGGCGTAATAAGGTCATTGCCGCGACTGGCAGAAAAGTTTAAAAACTCGCTGGTCATCTTGACGCAAACAGTATGCTGGCCGACGTCGTGATTGCCAGTATGACAAAAGCCATTGCGATAGTAGCCGGTGATAGGGTCGAAGCAGCAGCTGGCAAGTGCTGTACCTAAAACGTTGGCTTGGTTGATGGCTGGGTTTGGGTGATAATCAGATGACATAAGGCTTCCGAGATAAAAGTATGCGTTAGTGTACCATGAGTCTATACTGAGATCGTTGTTGAAACTCTGCGCAAGATGCTCTTTATTGTATAGAATGATTGTGACGTTTCTGAATCGAACTATTACTTATGTAAGGTATAGATAATCTTCATGGCTTTAGTGTTGATAAGGCGTAATTAGATGGTGATTGTGGCCAATTGTCACTAGGCGAACCTTAACTGCTATGCTAAACTAAAACCGTAAAGCGCCTTGATTATTTATCGCCGTTTATTAGCGCATAAAGATACTCGTCTTATCATTCTAAATAATACTTATTACTCACCCTTTTGCGGTTACCTAGTTTGTTTATAAATAATTGGGTCAATGATGTTGTGCGTTAAAAATAAAAATGCGTGACGTCAATGCAATTGTAAATATAACCTTTAAGTACCGCATCAGTACCGCGTTTTTGGTAAGCGATACGCCAAACAAGGATTTATTGTGTCTGTCAGTCCTGATTTTGCAAAACCTGCCCCGTCAAATACTATCAATCAAGCAGCGACTCAGCATGCCAACGATGCTGCTGCATCTACGCCGTATCTAAGTCATTTTTCTAGCGATGTTGCCAACAGTTGGCTACTGCCTGATGGTGTGGTCGATGTACTGTTTGAAGATGCGCATAAGCAAGAAGTGCTTAGACATCAATTGATCAAGCAGCTCATCTCTCATGGCTATCAGCTGGTCAGCCCACCAATGATTGAGTTTACTGAATCGTTGCTAAGTGGTGCCTCAGAAGATTTAAAGCGTCAAACCTTTAAAATTATCGATCAGTTGACCGGCCGATTGATGGGCTTGCGTGCGGATATCACACCACAGATTTTGCGTATTGATGCGCATCATGGTGGTACGGGTATTGCGCGTTATTGTTATGCAGGCGATGTGATTCATACTTTGCCATCAGGGCTGTTTGGCTCACGTACGCCTTTGCAGCTTGGTGCTGAGATATTTGGTTGTGCCTCACTTGCTGCGGATATTGAGCTGATAGATGTGTTATTCACGATGGTGAATACACTGAATATGAGTGCTGCGCTACATATAGACTTGGGTCACGTCGCCATATTCAAGCGCTTAGCAGAGTTGGCTCAATTGTCTGATCATGACACTGAGCAACTGATGCATTTATATGCCAATAAAAACTTGCCAGAGCTCAAGCGTGTCTGTCAGTCATTGCCATTGGGTGATGATTTCTATGCATTGGCACGCTTTGGCCACGATATTACCAATCTATTGGCGAGGTTGTCAGAGACTGCGCAGCAAGACACGCAAGTTGCAACTGCTATCAATGAATTACAACGTTTAAAAACACATCTGCAAGAGCAGTGGCAGTGCCCTGTGAGTATCGATGTGACGGAATTATCAGGCTATCATTATCACACTGGTATCGTATTCAACGGTTATATCAATAGTGAGACTCAGCCACTGGTACGTGGCGGTCGTTTCGACGGTATGCAAAGCGGCAATCAATTAGCAATCAATCAGCCACGTGAAGCCACCGGCTTTAGTATGGATGTCAGTCGTTTGCTAGCGCACACTCAGCTTGAGGCGCCAATTATCGTATTGGTCGACTATGAAGCATTGAGCAGTGCAAGCCAAGAGCAAATGCAGACGCTGTTGCAGCAAGTTGAGAGTTTACGCCAGCAAGGCTATCGCGTCACCATGCCATTAGATATAGCCGATTGCCCAGTTGGCATGACGCATCGTTTGAGCTTTGTCGATAATCATTGGCAGTTACAGAATATTTAAACGTTTAAGTATTTAAGCATTAATTTTAATAGTATGACCATTTTTTAACGTTTTTAAAATCAAGATAACGAAAGTTATAGTTGATTCAGTTTGAAAGAGAGACAAGGAAACCGAGTGCAGAGGTATATGTCATACTTCAAGCGAGGTTAACGCTGTCGCTCTTTTATATAGGATTGACTATATCACCGTTTTAAACCGTTATTGCACACACCTCAATACATAAAGGTAAGGATTGATCATGGGTAAGAATGTCGTAGTTTTGGGTAGCCAATGGGGCGATGAAGGTAAAGGTAAAATCGTTGATTTACTAACCGAAAAAGCCTCAGCAGTCGCTCGCTTTCAAGGCGGCCATAACGCTGGTCACACGTTAGTTGTCGATGGCAAAACCACCGTCCTGCATTTAATCCCATCAGGTATCTTGCGTGAAGGCGTTACTTGCTTCATCGGTAACGGCGTCGTATTAGCCCCTGACGCATTGCTAAAAGAAATGAAAGAGCTAGAAGACAACAACGTACCTGTACGTGAGCGTCTACGCATTTCACCGAATTGCCCACTAATCATGCCATATCACGTGGCACTTGACCAAGCACGTGAAGCCAAACGTGGTAGCGGTAAAATCGGTACAACGGGTCGTGGTATTGGTCCTGCGTATGAAGATAAAGTTGCACGCCGTGCTATTAAGCTTGCTGATCTATTCCGTGAAGACTTAGAAGAAAAACTACGTAACCTAATCGAATATCACAACTTCCAACTGACTCAGTATTATAAAGTTGAAGCGATTGATTTTGATGAGACGCTTAAGCTTTGCAAAGAGTGGAAAGAAGAGATTAAGGGTATGGTTACTGATGTAACTGAAGACCTAAATCAATTGCGTCTTGCGGGCGAAAACCTAATGTTCGAAGGTGCTCAAGGTACGCTACTTGATATCGATCATGGTACTTATCCGTTTGTGACCAGCTCAAGTGTAACCGCTGGTGGCGTGTCTACTGGTACGGGTATCGGTCCATTATATTTAGACTACGTACTTGGTATCACCAAAGCTTACACCACGCGTGTTGGTAGTGGCCCGTTCCCAACTGAATTATTCGATGATGTTGGTGCGCATTTAGCCAAAGTCGGTCATGAGTTTGGTGCCACCACTGGTCGTGCGCGTCGCTGTGGTTGGTTCGATGCTGAAGCATTACGCCGTGCCGTGGTATTGAACTCTATGTCAGGTATCTGCTTGACTAAGCTTGACGTATTAGATGGTCTTGAAGAGTTGCTAATCGGTGTGGGTTATAACCTACCTGAGACTGAGTGTGCAGGCGCACATGATGCTGAATTCTATGAGTCAGTCACGCCTAAGTACGAAACCATGCAAGGCTGGAATGAGTCAACCGTTGGTGTAACCAACTATGATGACCTACCAGAGAACGCCAAAAAATATATCAAACGTATCGAAGCATTGATTGGTTGCCCAGTTGATATCATCTCAACTGGTCCTGATCGTGAAGAGACTATCGTATTGCGTGACCCATACGACGCATAATTGCAGTAACATCTTTATATTTGTTTCACTATATAATAGCTAGATTGATTGATAAAACCCCAGTGCTCAGCACTGGGGTTTTTGCTTTTGTGAGAATTCATAGCATTATCAACCATTAATACATAATAAATTTACTTTTATGCAAGGTATGGTCATAAATTAGCCCTATCATTTATGGTCTTAATCATTATAATAGGCAGCAATCCTATGTTGGCGCTCAGGTTTTAGATTTGACCAACAATAAGTTAGTTAAGTTTGCCCAAGTCAACATTGTGGCCAAAGATAAAACAAAGCCTTTACCATTTTACTTTTATCCAATTTATCATTTATTAGGAGCTTTTCATGGCTAACGAACGTACTTTATCTATCATCAAACCTGACGCAGTTGCTGGCAACCACATCGGTGCTATCTACAGCCGCTTCGAGCAAGCTGGTCTAAAAATTGTTGCTGCTAAAATGATGCAACTTGATGATGAAAAAGCAGGCGGTTTCTACGCTGAGCACGCTGAACGTCCATTTTACAACGACCTAAAATCTTTCATGATGTCAGGTCCAGTATTGGTATCAGTATTAGAAGGCGAAAACGCTATCGCTCAGCATCGTGAAATCATGGGTGCAACCAACCCAAAAGACGCTGCTGAAGGCACTATCCGTGCAGACTTCGCTAGCAGCATCGACGAAAACGCAGTACATGGTTCAGATTCAGCTGAATCAGCAGCACGTGAAATCAGCTATTTCTTCAATGAAGAAGACGTTTGTGCACGTACGCGCTAATATAGTAAACCAACTATAAACGATGACGGCATTAGACTTGTTTGCTGTAACTGCTATAATTAGCTAGTTACGATTTACACTCGTCTTATTCGTATTGGTTTTATATTTGATTCACTGTATACGACTGACGTAGTAAATTAGCTGTCAATCAGTCGTGTCGCGAGACGGCTTATATCTTATGGGTATAAGCCGTTTTAGCTATTATAATAATTCTATAGTCAAAGAATTATTAAACTGCTACGGCGTTACCCTCCTTAGATGTACGACTTGTACAATCTGCAGTCGGCTGCCTTGTATCCGCTTTAGAGCTCTGTGACCATATTATTCATTGAAATTTTTAATGGCTTGCCTCATTATTAATTTTACGTAGCGTTATCAATCCCTTATCAGCATATTTTTGTCACTTTGAAAAACCGCGCTCATAACGGATTGCTCATGCACTCATATATTATGTATGTATGACAACATCCATATAAACAATTGCACCGCTTATTTAAGTTTATGCAAAAAGGTTATCTATTATGTCCACCATTCAAGCACCCACTCAGCACATTCCTGCCAAGCGCACTGACAGCATCAAAATAGTAGATGAAGCTCAGGCAAAAACCAATTTGCTAGGAATGACCCAAGCCCAACTTGCGGAGTATTTTAAGAGCATTGGTGAAAAGCCTTTTCGCTCAACGCAGGTGGTTAGATGGATATATCAGCAGGGTGTGACAGATTTTGAGCAAATGACCAATCTGAGTAAATCATTGCGTGATAAATTGTCACTCAACGCTTGTGTTATTCCGCCAAAAGTGATTCATCGTCAATATAGTGATGATGGCACGCGTAAATGGGTATTTGAAGTCACGGGCGGCTCATTGGTTGAGACCGTTCTTATTCCTGCAGATGACAGCAAATTGAATGGCCGTAAGACATTATGTGTGTCTTCGCAAGTGGGCTGTGCGCTGGACTGTAGTTTTTGTAGTACTGGCAAGCAAGGGTTTGAGCGTGACTTAACTGCGGCTGAGATTATCGGTCAGTTGTGGGTGGCCAATGCCTCATATATGACTGACGAAAATGACAGCTTAGAAAACGTCGATCATAGCCTATGGGAAAATAATGTCACCAACGTCGTGATGATGGGCATGGGCGAACCGCTATTGAATTATAAACCAGTGGTTGGCTCAATGGAGCTGATGCTCAGCGATCATGCTTATGGGTTGTCAAAGCGTCGCGTCACATTATCGACTTCGGGCGTCGTGCCAAAAATGTATCAGCTCGCGCAAGATATCGATGTGGCGTTGGCTATTTCATTACATGCACCCAATGATGAGCTACGTAATGAGCTAGTGCCAATTAACAAGAAATATCCGCTAGAAGAGCTGATCGCTGCGGCAAAAAACTATGTTTTTGATGTCAATCCACGTCACAAAAAACACGTCACAATTGAGTATGTGATGCTTGATGGCGTCAATGACAGCAACGAGCATGCTCACCAGTTGGTGACATTACTAGAAGGGTTACCAAGTAAAATTAACTTGATTCCGTTCAATCCGTTCCCGCATGCAAATTATGATAAATCAAGCAACAATCGCATTCACGCCTTTAGCAATATACTGAGCGAGGCAGGTTTTGTTTGTACCATTCGTCAAACCCGTGGTGATGACATTGATGCTGCTTGTGGCCAATTGGTTGGGCAAGTGGCGGATCGTACTAGACGCTCAGCCGCATGGCAGCAAAGTATCAAAGACCGTGAAAACGTTTAGTAGGGTCTTAAACGCATAAGTTTAGTATTTAACGGTCTTAGGGCGTGTCATCAATTAATACATTTAGTGGCCTTAAAATGGCTAAATTTTGCTAAATATCGTTAGAAACTTTGTCAATCTGTTCATATTAACGGCAATTTCTTCCTTGTTTATCT
Source organism: Psychrobacter fjordensis (assembly GCF_904845995.1). NCBI lineage: Bacteria > Pseudomonadati > Pseudomonadota > Gammaproteobacteria > Moraxellales > Moraxellaceae > Psychrobacter > Psychrobacter fjordensis. Next base: position 155,538 of record NZ_CAJGYP010000001.1, on the reverse strand, counting down.
ACCATTTTTCTCATTTTAAGCCTCACAATCTAATTGATGTCACACCCTAGAAGATAAGCTGTCTTTTATCTGTCGCAATGGTAATAAAAATGTAGCAATAACAATCAGTATCGATGAGTACAGCAATTAATCACAACTAAATTGTACTTATGGGGGTTAAATCTATTAAACTGATGTTTCTTTGATCGAACGCATTGAATCACAGTTTTATGATGGCGGCTATGATGACTTCTAAAAATTCTTGTCAGTTCAAATATCAAACATTATTTTCTAAAGATGGTAAGCAGTTGATGACAGCAACTTCCCAGATGACGATGTCGAAGCATATGATGCTGGCAACGGCGTTTGCGGGGGTTATGCTGACTGGTTGCCAAAGCACATCGACCAATGAGTTGATTAACAATACGGCTTATCAGACATCCACACGGTCCAGTGATAACCGCAAATCGGATCAACAAGAAGTCGCTCGTGTGCGCACCTCACTTGCTGCACAATACATTCGCGAAAAAGACCTCGATACTGCCCAACGCCAACTCGAAAAAGCCTTTATTGCTGATAGCCGTTACGCGCCAGCCTATGATATGATGGGCGTTTTGCTGCAGCAAGAGGGCAGTCCGCGCAATCTCGAAAAAGCTGATGAGTATTTCAAAAAAGCGATCTCACTCGATAAAGATTTTGAGCAAGCAAATAATAACTACGGCGTATATCTGTCACAGATGAAGCGTTATAGTGAAGCGGCTGAGCAGTTTCAGATTGCAGGTTCAGCATTGGGTTACGAAGGGCGTATTGGTGCGTTAGAGAACTTAGGACGTACTTATTTACAGCTCGGCGATCGCAGTGCGGCTTCCAAAGCATTTTTACGTGCGCTTGATGGCAATCGTAATAGTATTATTGCCCATATCGAATTGGTAGATTTGCTGCTTGAGCAACAGCGTGTTCCACAGGCTCAAAGGCTTTATGATGAAACATTGGTGATAGTACAAAGACAGGGTGTTAGCCCGCGCGTACTATTACAAGGTATCAAACTTGCTGCTGCGCAAAACAATATACCGACACGTCAAAGATTAGCACAGCAACTTTTATCCGCTTATCCATTAAGTGATGAAGCAAAAAAACTTAAGACTTGGCTTAACAATCCAGAGGCACCATGGAAATGACCACCCCATCATTAAACACTCAATCTAACGCTCAGGGATCATTTGGTGCCATGTTGCAGCAAGCCCGAAAATCTAAGCAAGTCAGTTTAGAAGAGGCGGCCGCCGAGTTATTTATTTTAAAGCGTCATTTACAAGCGCTAGAAAATGAGAATTTTGCTGATTTACCACAAGCAACGTTTGCTCGTGGTTTTGCAATAAACTATGCCAAATTTTTGGGATTGGATGCAACCAAAGTCGCTAGCAGTTTTGATGCGGCTTATCCCAGTGAGCTTAAAGCTAAATCAGTTAATAATACCAATACACCATTGCGTCCAATGGGTACGCTGCAGCGCGATACTCGCAACCGTATTCGCTTTAACCCATTACTGATTTTGGCGGTCATTGGTGTTATTGTTTTGGCAATTTTCTTATTCCGTATGGTAAGCAACGCCAGCAAAGAAAACAATGCAGAACCAGTACCTACAGTAGACGACGTATCTGAGATAGAACAAGCCCAAGGTGCTGCGATTGATAGCTCGACTGGCGTTGGTGCGTCTGGCTCTGCATTAAACTTAGGTGGCGCTGAAGTAGGTCCGGCTGCGTTAGCAGTCAAACTGACTGACACAGCGGTCATAAGTATCATTGATGCCTCTGGTAGCACTTTAATAGATGGTTCGCAAACATCAGGTGATTATCAATTGTCAGGCACGCCGCCATTTAGTGTGAAAATCGATGACGTCGATAATGTTAGCTTAATGCTAAACCAAGAAGCAGTTGCATTGGATACTTATGCAGCAACTGATAAGCAAGCCAGTTTTGAGCTAGCACCTTAATTGTCAAAACTAACAGCTGTTTAAAGCCAATAGCTGTTCATAGTTATTATAAACATGTGTCTTCTATATTTTTTTGCTCTAATGAAAGGGTTTGTCTATGTCAACGTCAGCGCCTATTAACCGTCGCCTTACCAAAAAAATATATGTCGGTGATGTCGCGATTGGTGGTGATGCGCCGATCAGTGTGCAAAGTATGACAAACACTGATACTTGTGATGTGGCAGCGACGGTCGCGCAGATCGAACGCTGTGTTGAAGCAGGCGCTGACTTGATGCGTGTCTCAACGCCCACGATGGATACCGTCAAAGCGTTTGGTGAAATTCGTAAATTGGTCAGTGTCCCATTGATTGCCGACGTGCATTTTGATCATAAGATTGCATTGGCAGTGGCCGAAGCAGGCGCGGACTGTCTACGTATCAACCCAGGTAATATCGGCAGCGATGCCAAAGTACGTGAAGTCGTCGCTTGTGCCAAACATTATAATATTCCTATTCGCATTGGTGTGAATGCTGGCTCTTTAGAAAAAGATATTCAGCGTAAATATACTGAGCCCACTGGCGCTGCGATGCTCGAATCTGCGATGCGTCATATTGATATATTAGAGCGTCTCAATTTTGATCAATATAAAGTATCGGTCAAAGCCAGTAATGTGTTTTTGACATTGGATGCTTATCGTCTTATATCGGCTCAGATCGACAATCCATTACATTTGGGCGTGACCGAAGCTGGCGTCTATCGTACTGGTGCCGTGAAGTCTGCAATTGCGTTAGGTGGTTTACTGTTAGATGGTATCGGTGACACCATTCGTATCTCTCTAGCAGCAGAGCCTGAAGAAGAAATTAAAATCGGTTTTGATATTTTAAAATCGTTAAGTATTCGTTCTAATGGTGTCAACTTTATCGCTTGTCCAAGTTGCTCACGCCAAGAGTTTGACGTGATTAGAGTGATGACTGCATTAGAGTCACGCTTAGAAGATGTCCGCGAACCGATGAATTTGTCAGTGATTGGCTGTAAAGTGAATGGCCCAGGTGAGGCGAAGGAATCTGATATAGGTATCGTTGGCGCTGCACGTAAGTCACTAGTCTATCGTATGGGTGAAAAAAGCCATCTTATTGATACCAATAACTTGGTTGATGAAATAGAAAGTATGGTACGCGCTCACGCCGAAGATTTGGCCAAAAAACGTGAGAATGAGATCATTCGAGTAAAATAACACGCCACTGTTAGTAAAAAAATTATAGATATACTTGTTAAAAATTTTAAGGATACGACCGTACCATGATTAAAGCTATCAAAGGGTTCAATGATATTTTGCCTGACCAGTCCGCAAAATGGTTACATTTAGAGGCAATACTGGCTGACGTTTTGGGCAGATACGGCTATGAGCATATTCGTTTGCCAATCGTTGAGCAAACCGATTTATTTGCACGTGCTATCGGTGGCGCAACAGACATCGTCGAAAAAGAGATGTATAGCTTTACTGATAAATCTGATCCACCAACGCCATTGGCATTACGTCCTGAAGGTACCGCTGGTGCAGTACGTGCAGTGATTGAGCACAACCTACTGCGCGGTGATACACCCAAATTATGGTATATCGGTCCGATGTTCCGCTATGAGCGTCCACAAAAAGGTCGTTATCGTCAATTCCATCAGTTGGGTGTCGAAAGCTTCGGTAGCGCATTGCCAGATGCTGATGCGGAACTGATTGCGATGACCCATTTAATGTGGCAAGAGTTGGGTCTAAAAAACGAGATGCATTTGCAGCTGAATAGTCTAGGAGAGCTAGATGAGCGTTACGCTTATCGCGAAGCACTCGTGGCTTATTTGACGGATAAAAAAGATCAGCTTGATGAAGACAGCAAGCGCCGCTTGACGACCAATCCGCTACGCATTCTAGATAGCAAAGAAGCGAGCACCCAAGCCGTATTGGCAGACGCGCCAAAGCTGGCTGAGTTTTTGGGTGCAGAAAGCATGGCGCATTTCGAGCAAGTACAGGCGTATCTGACGACACTCGGTATCAAATTCGAGATTAATCCGCATCTGGTACGTGGACTGGACTATTACAACAAAACTGTTTTTGAATGGGTGACAGACAAGCTTGGTAGTCAGGCTACTGTGTGTGCTGGCGGCCGTTATGATGGTTTGATTGGACAACTAAAATCCATCGGTACCGATGCCAATAAGCCAGTAAAATCTGAGCCTGGTGTAGGCTTTGCGATGGGTCTTGAGCGTTTATTGTTATTGATGGAAGCAGTAGCACCGATTGCTGATATACCTGCTTGTGATGTATTCGTAGTTGCTCATCCAGAGGTCTATAGTGCTGGTATTGGCTATGCACAAAACTTGCGTTACAGTCGTCCAGATGTACGGGTCAAAATGGCAAGTGCAACCAGTCTAAAAGCGCAAATGAAAAAAGCGGATAAGTCAGGTGCTGCATTGACGGTTATTATTGCTCAGCAAGAATTGGACGATAATACCATTAGTGTGAAAGATATGCAGACGGGTGAACAACAGACGGTTGCGACAGATTGGTTGTCGAATAAAGACAATTTTTCTCGTAACTGATCGGTTTCGGTTTCCTTAGTTTTAGCATCAGCAACTTAATATAAATTTATCAGGTAAATAGATATGGCTCTGACACCCAATTCGCCGAATGCAGACAACTCAATGCAAGCGTTAAAGCAATATGGCAGCTACATTGTCACTGCGATTTTATTGGCATTGGCAGCCTATTTTGGTTGGACGTACTGGCAGGATAATCATGCACGGGTAGATACTGTAGCTGCTGATAGTTATGCCGATATTCAGCGGTTGAATGAAGAAGTCAGTCTGTCCTCACAAAACCCTGATTTAGAAGCAGAGGCACAAGCAGCGCTCGAACAGAGCCGTACACAACTAAGTAGCGATATTGATACGTTGGTGAGTACGCATGGTGAGTCAGTCTACGCATGGCAAGCATTGATGATTAAAGCTCGTCATGAAGTTGATAACGACGATTTCGCTGCTGCTACAGAGACTTTTAAAAAAGCATTGGCAATCGACTTGGGTGATGCAGGCTTAGAGGCTATTACTCGTTTGCGTTATGCGAAGACGTTGTTGGCGACAGGTGATACAGATGCTGCATTGGCAGAAGCTAAAAAGGACATGCCAAGCTCTTTTGAAGCCAGTCAGCAAGAACTACTAGGTGATATCTACTTAGCACAAGACAATAAAGAATCAGCAGTTAAATCGTATAACAATGCTTGGGAGCTGTTACGTAGCCGTCAGGAAACGCGTGCAGTATTGGCGTTAAAGATGGAAAGTTTGGGTACGGTACCTGAGCCTATTGAAGACCAAGCCAGTCTTATTCAAGAGTCAAATGCTGCTGTTCAATTACCAGTGGCGGCTGACTCTGCAGAAGCTCCTACTGCTGAGGTTACGCAATAGTCGTATCGTCGTAAATATTATTGACTAATAATGGCACTTGTATTCTACTTAGCACTTGATAATAGCTAACTGATGGTTAGTACCTAACCAACTAACTAACATTGTTCCATATACCAGTTCCATATACTAAATGGCGCAGTAAATCAGCAGCACATTACGACACAGGGCGCTGATTTGACGTGCTTTGCTAATACTATTCGTTGACTAGTTATTTATCGATAGCTAATTTGCTTATTAATAATAATTTATTTGTAGTGAGAACTTATAATGACTCAATCTATTCGCTCTAGCAAAACCTCAAAAGCTAAAACCATCAAAACGACGGTTATGCATGTGGCCGTACTGGCAGTAATGAGCACTGCGGTGATTGGGTGTAATCGCGGTATCAAACCCGTTGTCAATGATCCGGTAAAGCTAGTACAGATTGCTCAGCCTATTAGTGTACTACAACCTGTTTTTAGTACGGATGTCGGTAATAAAAAAGCCAGTAAAAAAGATCCACTAGATTTGCAGGTTGGTTATACCAATGAACAAATCGTTACTGCATCACGCGGTGGTGAATTGACTGGTTTTAATAATACTGGTGAGCGTCTATGGTCAGTGAATGTTGACGAACAAATCACTGGTGGTGTCGCTTTAGATGCATTGAGCCAAACCGCAATTATTAGCACGCGCAGTGGTAAGATAATGGCGTTTGATAGTGCCACTGGTGAAAAACGCTGGCAGCAACAGCTATCAGGGTCAGTTTTGACACCAGCGCTCATTACCAATAATCGTGTCGTTTTATCAGCAAACAACGGCTTTTTGCACGGCTTATCACTACAAACTGGACAGTCTGTATGGCAGTTTGCTACACAAGTACCCGCTATCAGCGTGCGTGGCAGTGCGGCACCGACATTATTAGATAGCAAGACGGCACTATTGGCCACAGCTGATGGACGTTTGCATGCAGTAACAGCAGATAATGGCTTGCCACAGTGGTCAAGACGCGTTGGCGTTGGTGCTGGCAGCAGTGAAGTTGAGCGCATGAGTGATGTTGATGGCGCGCCTATCGTTGATAAAAATCAAATGTTTGCCATTAGTTATAGTGGTCAATTATTAGGTATTGATTTGGCATCGCGTCAAGTGATGTTCGTCAATGAACAAGCCAGCTTAAAAGCGCTTGCCGTCAACACTCAGCAAGTCATTGCGACTGGTTTAGATGGTAAGGTTGTGGCTTACGATCGCAACACTGGTGCAGTATTGTGGGAAAGTGAAGAGTTGGCTTATCGTCATTTGACCAATCCTGTGATGATTGGAAACTATATTGCAGTTGGTGACTTAGACGGTGTGGTGCATTTATTTAACCCTGCTAGTGGTAAAATCGTCAGCCGCGTAGAAACCAAAGGTGCGTTAAGCAGCTTGCAGGTACAAGGCAGTCGTTTGATGACTCAAAGTACTTCAGGACAGGTCGCAATCTGGCAGTTGGCACGCTAAGATATTGATTGATAAGCATTAAATTAAATAATATGTTTTAATATAGTTGGTTCAGTTTAAAAGAGAGTCAAGGCAACCGAGTGCAGATGTATCTCTGATACTTCAAGCGAGGTTAACGCTATCACTCTTTTATAGAGGATTGATTATAGTGCTATTATGCGATTTGATTGATCTTGATATTATAAAATACAAACGCTGCTTAGTCAGCGTTTAGTGCCTTGTGTAAATGACTTGTTTAAACACAGGCTTTCGCGTACTCTATGCGACCGATACGCCATAGGCGTTATCTATATATATTGTTTATACAACATGTAGTTCCCCTTATATAGCATGCATTAATTGCAAAATAGTTGATTCTTGTTTTTGCTATCGTTTTATTATTTATTTTAATTTACGGTCAAGTGCGGTAAGTTCGCTGTTATGTTTTGGTTATCAGAATAACTGTACTGTCCGTCATTTTGCCTTTCACTGAGAGTAATCCATGAGTATCAAGCCTGTGGTCGCCTTAATTGGTCGTCCAAACGTCGGTAAATCCACCTTATTTAATCAGTTCACAAAAAGTCGGCAGGCATTGGTTGCTGATTTATCAGGACTGACTCGTGACCGTCAATACGGTGATGCTACTTATGAAGATAAGTCTTTCATTGTTGTAGACACTGGTGGTATCGGTGAGGCGGATGATGGTAGCGGTAACATCGATGATTATATGTCTGAACAGTCGCATACTGCGATTCACGAAGCTGATATCATTGTATTCGTCGTTGATGCTCGTGCTGGTATGATTGGTGCCGACGCTGAGGTTGGTAAGTTTTTGCACACACTTGGCAAGCCAGTATATGTTGTCGCCGACAAAGTCGATGGCGTCCATGATGCTGCGCCTGCAGAATTCTATGCATTAGGATTGGGCGAGCCGTACCCAATGGCTGCCAGTCATGGTCGCGGTGTTGGTAATTTGCTTGAAGTATTAACAGCGGATATGCCTGAGCAAGATAACATTGTAGAGCCAAGAGGCTTGAAGCTTGCTATTATTGGTCGTCCAAATGTTGGTAAATCAACGCTAGTGAACCGTCTATTAGGTGAAGATCGAGTCGTGGTTTTCGATATGCCTGGTACCACACGCGACAGTATTTATATTCCTTATAAGCGTGAAGGTAAAGACTACGTATTGATTGATACCGCTGGTGTACGCCGCCGCGGTAAAATCGATGAAAAAGTAGAAAAATTCTCTGTCATCAAAACCTTGCAAGCAATCGAAGATTCTAACGTCACCGTCATTGTAATTGATGCTCATGAAGGTATCGTCGACCAAGATTTACATATGATTGGCTATGCACTTGATGCGGGTCGTGCATTGGTAGTGGCGATTAATAAATGGGATGGTCTGACTCAAGATCAAAGAGACTATATTAAAATTGAGATGGATCGTCGTTTCAACTTTATCCCTTATGTGAAAATTCATTTGATATCGGCGCTGCATGGTACTGGTGTGGGTAATTTATATCCGTCTATCTTACGCGCTTATAAATCATCTATGTTTGAAGTATCAACCAACCGTTTGACTCAGATTTTGCAGGATGCCGTAACTGCAAACCCACCACCAACCGTGTCTGGTCGTCGCATTAAATTACGCTATGCACATATTGGTGGTCACAACCCACCAGTGATTGTTATTCATGGTAACCAGACCAGCTCATTACCTAAGAGCTATCAGCGCTATCTTGAAAACCAGTTCCGTCAGGTATTCAAGCTCGAAGGTACGCCGCTTAATGTTATTCTTAAACAAAATGACAATCCATATGCGAACAAGAGCGATACTCCTACCAAAGCGAAAGAACAGCAGTTGCGTCAACGTGAGCGCAACCGAGCACAAAAATTCACCACCAAAGATAAAAAACCTCGTAAATAGATAAGACAGTTGACTCATTCACTACTACTTTATCGTGCCATAGAGCACGATAAAGTAAGCTGTACGCTACTGTATCTGTGGTTGCTTTAGCTGTCATGAAGAGTGAGTATCTATCAGTTTCACCTATCACACCTTCCTAGTAGCTGTAGTATAAATCAATGTTATCTTGACTTAGTTGAGTGATATGAACAGCCGTTCACCGCAAACCATCTCTGTGCTAATCCGGCGTTCTGTCGCACAGGCCCTCATACTAGCTGTGTTAGTAGGCTTTTTATTGTCTTTTATTTATGGTTTAGTCTATCACTACACAGAAAAATATAGGCATGTGCAACAGCTAGCCACTTTACTAACGACCAGTGCATCGACGGCTGATAGTGCCGATGTTGTGTCTGAGCAAGTGAGGTTTTTATTAGAGAATGAACCAAGTATCAAAAGTATCTTGTTCTATTCAACACCTCAGCCTGTTGATGATGTCAGCCAATCAAAGGACGATTGGAGAACGGCATTATTTGCAGATACCGTCAGCTTTAACTATCCGGTAACCAGCAACTATATTAATATCGATAGTGACGTCAATGCATTAAAGCCTAAACAGCAATCGGCTACCACTTTATTAGGCAATAAAAATGAGCCGTCAGCAGCTGATAAAGTCGATAAAGACAGTGCACTAGTTGGCTATATTAATATCACTTTAGATGTGCAACAACTTCGGTCGCATTGGTATCGTAGCAACTTGCTGCTATGGCTCTTTACTACCATACTGGCAGTGCTTTGGGCTTTATATTTTTTACGTAAACTCAAATGGCCAGTCAGAGATATTGAATCTCTGACCGAAGCCTGTGACATCGTGTTAAAAAACACAGAGCTTGAGCAGTTACCAGTTATTCCGCAACATTTTAATTTTCAAGAGCTGATGCTAATTAAAGAAGCCTTTATAGCCTTGTTTAATCGTTTACAAAAAGTTAGCCTAGATTATGAATCGCTTGCGACTTTTGAAAAGCAGTTGCATAGCAAAGATTTGTCTCTCGATGTGCAGCTGCATAACTTTCAAAGTATGATAACCCATGAGTTGAAAACCTCGCTAAATGCTATCGTGGGCGGTTTGCAGTTATTGGATCACGACCTACTCAATAGAGAGCAAAAAGATGCTATTGAAATCATTAGTAGTGGTAGTGATAAATTGGTATCGTCGCTTGACCATATCATCCAGTTGAATCAAATACAAAAAGGTCAGGTAACTATCAATTCTATCGAATTCAATCCATTACAATTGATTGCAGATCTTTTAGCAGAGTTTGATCCTGTTGCTCAGAAAAAAGGCTTAGTATTAACCAGCCGTATTCATCATATCGACTATAGTCTTACGGGCGATGCTGAAAAAATACAACAAATTCTATCGATGTTACTCAGTAATGCAATCAAGTTTACGCCTGCTGGACAAGTGATTATTACGTCGCAATTGACCCATTTTGATAAAAGTAATCGTTGGCAAATCAGTGTGAAAGATACCGGTATTGGTATCGACCGCAATCATATAGAGGATATCTTTAATCCATTTTTTCAGGTAGATTCATCACAAACTCGGCAGTATGAAGGGTCAGGTGTTGGGTTGCCTGTCGTTAAGCAGATAGCGCAGCTTATGGGTGCCACTATCGAAGTGGATAGTACGCTAGGACTAGGTACAGAGTTTACGCTGACGGTCATAATGCCTAACCAACATCAGTCTCAGCAGCAACAGCTATTGGCTGGGTTGACGGTCATTTATTATTACTATCATGAAGTGGGTTTTTTAGGGAATGAATTGGAGCGTTTGGGTGCGACAGTCATCTACCATCAGCATGAACAATTGGTTATGGATGAGATGAGCGTCAAAAAAATAAATATGGTCATGTTTGCAGAGGATATCTTGGTAAATAAAGCCGAATCCTTGGCCGATCTCATCCGTCGATCTGAAAGCGAGCACCGTGCGTTATTAGTGTATTGGTACTCACCGCATCGAGCCCAGTACTTAGACAGTTTTGAGCATGGTTTGAAGGTTGCAGGTATCGATTACTGTCGTAGTGCTACTTATAAAGGTAAGGCTTTGAGTGATCTGCTGCAGCGCTGGTTGATATGGAAATAAGCTAAGCTGTCCCTTATCTCTTATCCTTTATCTCTTATCACAATCAATAAAAAAGACGCCCTATATCAAGGCGTCTTTTTTATTGGACAACATGCTTATCAGGCATGTTGTTCATATCTAATATTATGCTTAAAAGAGGTTCTGTACCCAACGTGCGAGACGTTGCCAAGTACGGCTCATAAAGCCTGACTCTTCAATATCGCTAGTCGCAATGATAGGCACTGATGCTACGGCCTTGCCATCAATAACAGCCATCATTTTGCCAATTTCTTGACCTTTTTTGATAGGTGCTTCTATGCTTTCAGGGATATCAACCACAGTAGTGATTTTATTCTTTTGCGTTTTGCTGGTTAGAATTTGTAAGTTGTCAGCAGTCGCTAGCTCAACCTCATCCGCTTCACCAAACCAGACAGGGACTTTGCTGACGAATTGTCCAGCAGGCGCTTTGGTAACAGTAGTGAAGTGGCCAAAGCCCCAGTTCAACAATTCACGTGATTGATCAGCACGGGCTTGTTGGCTCTTGGTACCCATGATGACAGAAATCAGACGCATACCATCGCGATTACTTGAAGCAACCAAGCAATAGCCTGCAGCATCAGTGTGGCCAGTTTTTAGGCCGTCAACGGTTGGGTCAGTAATGAGCAAAGCATTACGGTTACCTTGAGTAATGCCGTTATAGGTAAACTCTTTTTCTGAATAAATACCGTAGTAATCGCCGCTGTTTTTAATGATAGCACGCGCAAGTTTAGATAAATCTAAAGCAGATGCTAAGTGGCCTTCATCAGGCATACCAGTCGCATTGACAAAATTAGAGTTCTCCATGCCAATTTTTTCTGCTTGCTCATTCATCAAGATAGCAAATGATGCTTCGCTACCGGCAATGTGCTCAGCCATTGCTTTTGACGCATCGTTACCTGATTGAATGATAATACCGCGTAGCATGTCAATGACACTAGCTGTCTTATTCACTGGCACATACATACAAGACTGGCTGCTACTGCCACGGCACCAAGCGTTTGGGCTCATCAACACTTGATCATCTTCTTTGAGGTCACCTGATGCTAAGCGCTGCTCAATGATATAGCTGGTCATCATTTTTGTCAGAGATGCTGGTGGTAAAGACTCGTTGGCATTTTTTTGAGCCAAGATTTCACCAGTATTGTAATCCATTAATACATAGGCGGTATTGTCCATCTCAGGCGGCTGTATGGCAGCACTGGCCATCACTGCACTCATTGAGATACTTACACCAACTACCAGCTGTACAAGCTGATTTTTTACACGCTTTACTGTCATATATCGTTACACCGCATCATGGAACCAAATGTATCTATTGCTTGTATCCTGTACTAATTTTCATACATTATTTTAAGCAGCATGTCTTAAATGCAGTGTTTAAAATAATGTATCGACGAAAATATGAATGACTGCGCAATAGACATAAAATTAACGCCTTATCTTAGCAAAATGACAACCGATGGGGAATCGATAAATACAAAAAATAAGGCACGACTAAAAACAAAGAAGAATATTTAGGGAAGGTTTGGTTATAGCCACAAAAAAGCCTGCTGCACCGTCTATTATTTTGAGCGGGGCTACAGCAAGCTTTTTATTTTACAAAGTAAATCACACAGTTTTTAAGTCAATTTCTATATAGAGATGAAATAATCTATTCTATATAGTTGATACCGCTGTTTTATTATCGTTAATGGTAGCGGGTTTTATCAAGCGACTATTTAGTAAGCCAGTTATTAATGTCTAGCGACTAATATTCAGCATTTGCTAGGTCTTCACATAGTGCTTTATTTTCTTGCTTTGAGAAGCCCATTGTCCAACTACGAATACCTTGTAGGATTTGACGGTAGTCTTGTTGAGTTGATAGATATTGAATAGCCGCTTTTGGATCTTCTAGAGATGGCATCAGTTCGTGCAGCTGCACACCATAGGATTTATAAAAACGCTGTTTTTGGTTGCCATTCAGCATCGGTGGACATATCTCTGACAACACTTGCATTACCGCAATTTCATGCTTGGTTATGTTTACGCCAGCCATATCTAAAGGTATGGTTGTATCAGGGTTATTCGCCGCAAAAGATGCTTGAGATAGCATAGCAGCAGACGTTATTAGTCCTGCAAGACCAAATTTTGGTGCAGTTTTCGCTATGACAGAAGCTATAGATAATATCGATTGATTTTTCATTTAGCATTACACTCGCTTATCTTTATTTGATGGTCATATGTTAATGGCTAAAAAAACAAAAGTCACATAAAATATTGACTTATGTGTAGATGTCTTGTGAGCCAAAGGCATTTCCTAGCAACATATCAGCAGCATATACTTGTAAGTTACGTCAGCATAAAAATATAAGTTTATATTGTTGTCCGTTGTTGCCTATTGTAACGTGGAGAGCAATGTTTTTGCCTCTGCCGATTCAGCGACTATACGGATAAAGTCGTTGGTAAGATAACAAATCAGCTAGATTCTAAGCAAAGACAGGGTTCGTGTCAGGATACTATGTAGGGTATAATCTTTCATCATTATGATTGCACCATAGCCTTGATATACTGAACTAATATCGTGAAATTTTTTCATGGCTGTGATGTTTTCGGTTCTAATTATAGCAATTTTATGCCGATAAAGTTCATAAGTGGACAGGCGGTCATTTATAAATATATTGAGTAGCAATGAAATTTTTGATTAGTAATGATGATGGGGTTTATGCGCCAGGGTTGTTGGCACTGTATCAGGCATTGTCTACCATTGGTGACGTGGTGGTGGTTGCGCCAAATAGTGAGCAGAGTGGTTACGCGAGTGCATTGAGTGTGACCACGCCATTGCATACTCATGAACTGCCATCTGGCTTTATCGCTGTGAATGGCTCGCCTGCGGACTGTATTTATTTAGCATTACATGAGTTGTATCGTCATACGCGCTTTGACTATGTGATTACAGGTATTAATTCAGGTGCTAATTTAGGGCAGGATGTTATGTTCTCTGGCACCTTTGGAGCAGCCTTAACCGCGCAGCTTTTTGGTGTGCCAGCCATCGCAACCTCTTTAGTAGGCGGCGGTGCCAAAAGGGGTGGGCAAGAGCAAGTTAGTGATTATCAGCTGGCGGCAAATGAGATAGTTAAGCTATTAGCCGAAACATCACTATTAGATGCCTGCAAAAATTTGCCCTATCACGTATTAAACGTTAATATTCCGGATGTTAATCATGCCGATGAGATCAAAGGTCGTAAGATAACCTCGTTGGGGCATCGTCAGGTTGCCCGTCCTGTGCATCATGTAGTTGATCCACGCGGGCGAGATGCCTATTGGCTGTCGCTACGTAAATGTAAACATGAGTTGCCAGAAAAAACGGAAGATATGCCGTCATCTGCCATACAATTAACAGATGACCAAGCAGTGGCAGCAGGTTATATTAGCCTATCACCAGTGCGACTCCATCATACGCCAGCCGCTGCGCTAGACAGTTTATCTGCGTTAGCTTTATAAATGCGCTGTATAAAACGATGAGTGGTGCTAGGTAAGTGGTGAAAGGCAAAATAATGCGTTGATTATCAAATGATGGATAATGGTCATTATCAAATATTTAAGTAGTATAAAAGTTAGCAACATGCTTGTGAGTCACACAAGACGTTTGTGAATAACGTAAAAAATAGGAAACCTTGTATGAAGAAGCTTATTGCTGGATCACGCTTTACAACAGCGGCATTGATTGGCACTCTAACAGTCGCAACCTTAACGATAGTCGGTTGTGCCACCAAACCTACTTACCAATCAGCTAATCAAGCTGGTCCTACGATTGTCACCAATGCACAAGGCATTCCTAACTATCATCGTGTGCAACGCGGCGATACAGTCAGTCAAATCGCCGAGCGCTATCGTGTCAGTTACCGTCAAATCGGCGCACTTAATAACTTAGACAGCAAGTATACGATTTATAGTGGTCAGTGGCTCAAGCTATGGCAAGGCAGCCAAGAGACGACAGCGAATAACACGTATACACAGCCTAAGCAAACCTATACACCTCCTGTAACCAGTGCGCCTCAGAATAACTCGCAAAATCCTGTCTATGCAGTGACGGCAAACGCAACGTCAGGTTATGAATATCCGAGTCGCAATCAAGTCACTCGTAATTTCGATGTGGCAGCTGGCACGATGGGTATGTGGTTTGCTGGTAATGTTGGTGATCCAGTGCTTGCCAGCCAAGCAGGAACAGTGCTCTACTCAGGTAATGGTCTGACAGAATATGGCAACCTTATTATGATTCGTCATAGTGATAACTACATCACTGCCTATGCACACAATAGTGAGCTACTTGTCAAAGAAGGCGATACGGTACAGCTGGGTCAACGTATTGCAAATATGGGCAACAGTGGTACAACCAACCAAGTGGGATTGGAGTTCCAAGTACGTTTAAATGGTAATCCTATCGACCCACGTGCGGTATTGGGACGTTAAGTTTGACACCGTGTTTTTAATTGCTTGGCGAATTTAGTGGCGTTACTGACATTGCTTTATGAACGCGATTTGCATAAAGTTGTGTTGTTTGAGTCACTTTACTTATTCATACCTGAGAATTTTTATGATGTTAAAAAAACAGTACATTGCTTTTTTCCCAGCTCTAGTCATGGTTGGGTGTACGAGCCAACAGGCCATGCAAGAGTCTAACAAGCCCGTGCGTCAAGGCAATGTTGAGATTACCCAGACTCAAACAATACAAGTGAAACCAACACCAAAGCCAGTAGTCACGCCGCCACCAGTGGCAAAGCCAAGCTATAACAGCTTTTATGACTGGAAGTCGGATTTTTCCATGCGTGCGATTGCATCAGGTAATGATGCGGCAACCGTTCGTCGTTTGCTTGACTCAGCTTACTTAAATCAACAAGTGATTTCATTAGACTCAGGACAGCCAGAGTTCTCTAAGATGCCTTGGGAATATGTAGACTCTGCTGTATCCGATGGGCGCGTAAGTACTGGTAAGCGTAAGTTTGCCGAACAACGTGCATATCTGTCGCAGTTAGAATCACAGTATGGTGTGAGTGCAGCAATTGTCGCTGCTATCTGGGGTATGGAGTCTTCATATGGTGTTGTGACTGGTAATAGTAGTTTGCCAAGCTCATTGGGTAGTTTGGCTTATGACGGTCGCCGCCAAGAGTTTGCAGAAACTCAATTACTGTCATTAGCGACGCTATTACAGCGTGGTGATGTGTCATGGTCTCAGCTTGAGGGCTCTTGGGCTGGTGGTATGGGTCAAACTCAATTCATCCCTGCCACATGGCTTAAACATGGCGTCGATGGTGATGGTGATGGTCATCGTAACCCATGGGCCACTGGTGATGCCTTGGCTTCTACGGCTAATTACCTAAGCAACTCAGGTTGGGTTCGTGGGTTGGCGCCGTTTTATGAAGCAACGGTTCCTACCTCGTTCGATTATTCAACCGTTGGTAGTAAGCAGTCTGCGGCTAGATGGGCTGCAATGGGCGTTGACACAATAGCGGATGTGTCGTTAGATGCTAATACAGAAATGGAGCTATGGCTGCCAGCTGGTAAGGATGGCCCAGTACTATTGTTAAGCCCAAACTTTGATGTAATCAAGGTCTATAACAATTCATCAAGCTATGCCCTAGGGGTGAGCTTATTGGGTAAAGCAATTACGGGACAAGGCGGCTTGCAAAAGTCATGGCCGCGCTATGAGCGTCCGTTATCGACTACTCAGGTACGCAATTTACAACAGCGCTTGACCAGTGCAGGTTACGACACAAAAGGCGCGGATGGCATTGTTGGTACTAATACTCGTATGGCATTCCAACGCTGGCAGGGAGATAATGGTCAGACTCCAGATGGCTTTATTACCCAGCGTAGCGCGTCTTCATTGGCATCATGGTGAGAGAAGCTATTGCTGTTGATACGTGATATAAGTGCCACTGTTTTTGACCGCTAATGTTTCAATGATTACGTTACTTTGTTCTACAAAAAGCACCTTGCCAAGGTGCTTTTTTTGCCTCAGTCTATGGGTGGTTTTGCTGTTATCTATCGAGACGATGAGTAGGGAGCACTCAAGCTGAATCTACTGCACTTTTGTCAGAACTTATCAGGACAAGGTTCGTACAAGAAAATTACGACTGTGAGTGCTAGACTCTAGGGCGTGTCCTCAATTCAATCGATAGTTATCTAAATGGGTTAAAAATGGCTAAATCTTGCCAAACGGCGTCGAATAGCTGACTAATATCTCGATATTATCTGCGCTATTTTTCTTGTTTGACTGCAATTTATCTCATTTTTATCATCATTTTTAAAATGAGGACACGCCCTAGAAAATGGATTTTTTAAACCACGTTTTTTAACAGCAGTTTTTAGATGATAGTTTTCGAATAACAGTTTTTAAATAATAAATAAATAGAATGACCCAAAGAGTGTGCGATATGATTACCATGGAAGAACTACAAGCGGCGATAAAGCAGCGTATAAATAACTATAACGATACCGACTTTCCACTACAAAACAGAGCGCTACTTACTTGTGATTTATTAGGCAGTCGCAACCATATCTTGGCGCAAAACATCACCTCGACATTTGATGTGCCCAGGCAGAATCTATCTGCGATGGATGGCTATGCGATTGCTAAAGGTAGCGAGCTATCAATAGACAGCGCTATCGACATTATTGGAGAGTCTCAAGCTGGCTGCGCTTATACAGGTGAACTGGTAGCAGGGCAAGGTGTCCGTATTTTTACCGGTGCGGTAGTGCCAGACGGTTGTAATACGGTTATCATGCAAGAAAACACCAATTTTGTAGATATCAAGGCTACTGTAGACAAGTCGCGGTCTTATCCCATAACGCTGACGCAAATGGCCAAAGCTGATAGCAATATCCGCTCGCAAGGCGAAGAGATTGAGTCTGGTGAAGTTGTCCTCAAGATAGGCAAGCGTATTAACCCTGCCGATATCAGCTTACTGGCAAATTTAGGTATCAGCCAAGTTCGTATATTTGAGCCGCTGACGGTAGGTGTTCTAGCAACTGGTGATGAACTTGTGGCGATTGGCAGTGAGCTTACCAGCCTCGCGCAAATATATAACTCCAATACCCCAACGCTTAAAAGCCTCCTATCCGATTTACCTGTTACCATTCGTGACTACGGCATTGTTCCTGATAACTTAGAGCAGACGACCGCTGCTGTTCATGATGCCATGCAAGACTGTGATGTCATTATCTCGACAGCGGGCGTGTCTGTTGGTGATTATGATTTTTTGACCACTGTGATTGAGCAGTTAGGTCAAATTAATCACTATAAAGTCGCGATGAAGCCAGGCAAGCCTTTTGTGTTTGGTGAATTAAACAAAGACATTGATAAGCCAGTGCTGTACTTTGGTCTACCGGGTAATCCATTATCCACAGTCGTTGGCGCGCTACAGTTTGTGATACCAGCACTGTGGCAGATGTCAGGCGCGGACCCGTTAGAGCAACCTATGCAGCTGAGCATTCAAGCTACACTCACCAATGACATCAGAAAATCAGCAGGTCGTAAAGACTTCCAGCGCGGTGTGTTGTCACAGAATGCAGTAGGCAGTTATGAAGTCGAGAGCTTCACCAGTCAGCAGTCTCATAGAATCAAGCAGCTTAGCCGTGCCAATTGTTTTATTGTATTGGATAAAGACAGCGGTAATGTCTCTGCAAATAGTACGGTCACGGTGCAACCTTTTCCTTGGTTATATAATTAATTCTCCATGTGTTAACTTACTATAAGATAATTATTAAACAGCCAATAATGACTTTTACGATGGTATGCTAAACGCAAATAATAAAGTAATGCTTATAGATAGTAAGCAAGACTGACGGTAGTAAAATATGAGTGATAATAACGTCAAAATAGGCAGTGCTCAACAGTACTCGCCACTGGAAGACTACGAACCTCTAACGGATGGATTTTCACGTCGTCTGACTTATCTGCGTCTATCTATCACTGATTTTTGTAATTTTAGCTGTGAATACTGTTTACCAAATGGCTATCAAGGCAAGCGCCCTGATGACGAATTGAGTGTGCCTGAGATTGCCACATTAATACGTGGCTTTGCCCAAGTAGGGACTAAAAAAGTCAGGATTACTGGTGGTGAACCTTCTATCCGCCGCGATGTTGTTGAGATTATAAAAACCATTAAACAAACCAAAGGTATTGAAACGGTGGCGATGACCAGTAATGGTTATAAGCTCGGCAAGCATTTAGCCAGTTGGCAAGCCGCAGGACTGGATCAGCTCAATATCAGTATGGATAGCTTTGATGCCGCGACTTTTCATAAGTTGACGGGCTTTAATAGTTTGCCGCAGCTGCTCATCGATATGGATACGCTACTAGAAACGACAGATATTAAACTCAAAATAAACGGTGTTTTGATGGCAGAGACGGCCTTTGAAAACCTCATGGATGCCATCGACTATGTAAAACACAGAAAAGTCACCTATCGTTTTATCGAGTTTATGCAGACCAGTGATAATAGCGATCTGTTTTTTGCCCAGCATGCGCAGTCTGATATCATCACTGACTATCTATTGGATCATGGCTGGCAACCACATGAGCGTGGGAGTAGCGATGGCCCAGCGGTAGAGTACAGTCATCCTGAATATGTAGGCCGTATCGGTATGATCGCGCCTTATGCCGCGCATTTTTGCGATACCTGTAACCGCTTGCGAGTCAGTAGCCAAGGTAAAGTGCATTTATGTTTGTTCGATCAAGGCAATTATGATATTCGCCCGCATCTGCAGCAAAACAATGTACAAGGACTGGTGAATACCTTACATGACTTTATGCCGATCAAGCCTGAGCACCATCATCTGCACGACTCTAACAGTGGCATCATGCACAATCTATCAATCATCGGTGGTTAAGGTGTATAACCATTAAGCATGACACACGACATTGAATAGCTAGAGCGCCAACGACATTTTTAAACATACTATAAAATCATATGTATAAAGGACTTTTTATGAGTAAACCTGCTGCACAATTTACCCCACTTAATATAGCTGTATTGACCGTCTCGGACAGTCGTACGCTAGCACAAGACACGTCGGGGCAGTATTTAGCCGACAGTCTAGAAGAAGCAGGCCACCATCTGGCAGACCGTCAACTTATCACTGACGATATCTATCAGATTAGAGCCGTGATTAGTGGTTGGATTGCGGATCCAAAAGTCCATGCCGTTATCACGACTGGTGGCACAGGGTTTTTTATTAGAGACAGTATGCCAGAAGCGGTAAATGTACTGTTCGATAAGTCTATCGATGGCTTTGGTGAAATGTTCCGTCTGATCTCGAAAGATGAGATTGGCATGTCAACGGTACAGTCGCGAGCAGTGGCTGGCATGGCCAATGGCACGGGTATATTTTGCTTACCTGGCTCATCAGGTGCGTGTCGTACTGGTTGGGAAAATATCTTAAAAGACCAGTTTGATAGCCGTACACGTCCTTGTAACTTTGTGCCACACTTCTTGGCACAAAACCCAAGTCACGACTGATATTATCAATGACTACTACCTTAAATCATATAGACAGCTTGGCAGGCATCGTTATTTTAGCGGGTGGTGCCTCTAAGCGTATGGGTACGCCTAAAGCTGAGCTCATTCTGCCGACAGGGGAACGTCTGCTCGATTATCATGTCCGTCATGCGCTTGAGCTAACTGTGGCTGATACCAATCTGCCTATTATGATTGCAGACAATGGTCGCGGGTTTGATATTGATGCAGATTTAACGCGAAGCCGACCGTGCTCAGCAGTTTTTCGTATTTCTGATTATATTGCTAATGAGAGTGATGAGCCGATGGATACGGCTGGTGCATTGGCCGCTATTGAGTCTGCTATGCAAACATTGACGAATATAAATGATTCAGCGGCTGGTTCAGCGACCATAGATAAGAACAAGCCATCATGGCTAATGGTCATTAGTTGCGATAGTTTGATACCGGCGACTGATTTGTGGCACGAATTGCAACGGGCGAGTGCTCAAGCCGCTGATAAAAGAATAATTTGCTTAACAGATCACAGTCACTTGTACCCACTATTAGGACTCTATCAATTGGGCATTGAGCCTGATTTAAAAGCCTATATTGATAGTGGTCAGCGCCGAGTGATGCCATTTATTAAGCCTATGGTGCAGTCTGTACCCTTTGCAAAGAGCTGGCAGCACTTGACCAATTTTAATACGCCTGAAGATTTTGAACAGGCATGTACGGCTTTAAATAATTTATAAAAAGTCTATCGAGAGAAATCGTAAATGAATATCAGTAGCCAAGAAAACAACCAATCTACCTTATCTCATCTAGACAGTGACGGTGATATCACTATGGTTGATGTCAGTGGCAAGACCGCCACGACACGTGAGGCTCATGCTGTTGGGCAAGTGCGTTTTCCAAGCGAGATTTATACCCAAATTAAAGCCGCTGATGGCATGACCAAAAAGGGTAGTATCACCCAGACGGCACATATCGCAGGTATCATGGCGGCTAAGCGTACGCATGACCTTATTCCACTGTGTCATCCATTACCGTTAGATAAAATCGGCTTGAGCTTTGAGTATGATGATGCCAGCCATAGTATTAGTGTGAGCGCGACTGTCAAAGTCACCCACAAAACAGGGGTTGAGATGGAAGCGCTAACCGCAGTCAGTGTAGCTTGTTTGACTATTTATGACATGACCAAAGCATTGTCACATGACATTATTATTGATGGCATTCATTTGGTCAAAAAGACAGGCGGTAAATCCGAATATCAGCACAAATAACATGGTCCAATCTCGTTTGAACGCTTAGCAATATCATAAATATGAAGCTCGACAGCCTGTAATAAATGGAAGGTTTTATGAATACTACTGATGTTATAGATAATACTGATATAGAAAAAAATAGTGAATCGTTGATGACTATTAACATTCTATACTTCGCCAGTCTAGCCGATGAAGCGGGCTGTCATGAGGAAAAGGTAAGTGTTGACTCATCAATGTCGCTTAGTGATTTATATACACAGTTGAGTCAAACACATCGCTTCAGTCGTCCACAATCAGAGCTACGAGTGGCGGTGAATGATTATTTCGCTAAGTGGACAGATCCCATTTATGATGGTGATAGTGTGGTGTTTATCACGCCAGTCGCTGGTGGTTAAATAAATGGATAGATAGGTGTATAGGCGTTCATAACTATTCAACAGACCGTAGAATAAACAGAGACAATACATGACAGATAATGTTCATAGCCATTCGATGACTATCAAGCGTAGTGTGGATGAAGTATATGCAGTCGCTGAACGTGATGGTTTTGCTTTATTAGATGTAGCGATTGATGAGGACAGACTCAAAAAAACGCTTGATGATGATAGCTGCGGCGCATTTGTATGCTTTGAAGGTCGAGTACGCAATCATAATAATGCCACTAGTGTTGATCGTTTGACCTATTATGGTTATGAGGATTTGGCGATCAATCAAGGCCGTACCATTATAGAAGAAGCCAAAAAGCGTTTTGAGATTACTCATGCCGTTGCGATACATCGTATTGGTGCTTTAGAAGTGGGCGATGTGGCCATATGGGTGGGCGTTGTTTCTGCCCATCGTTACCCCGCTTTTGATGCATGCCGCTGGATACTAGACACGGTAAAGGCGGATATTCCTGTATGGAAACAAGAGTATTACGAGGATAGCTCTTCTAAATGGCTGAGCAATAATGGGTAAGTTAGCGTTATCAGCATCTACTGGGTTGCTAGTATTATTGAACGCTTGTACGCAAGAGAGTAGTAATGATATAGAGTCTAATGCCAACTCATCTGAGGCTGCCCAGACGCTACGTATCGCTGCTGCTGCCAACTTGTCTGATGTATTGCCTAGTATTATTGATGCGTATCAAGAAGATAATAATTTAGCTGAATCTGATATCGAGGTGACATATAGCTCATCAGGTAAGCTATATGCCCAAATAATTGCTGGTGCGCCTTATGATGTCTTCTTATCTGCGAATCAAGCATTTCCTGCAAAGCTTGCAAAAGAGAAAGAGGGTAGTCATTCAAACGAGATAGCATACCCTCCGTTTACTTATGCACAAGGTCAATTGGCACTATATAGTGTGACTAAATCATTCAATGAGCTCAATGTAGAGTCACTGGCTGATGCCTTTACGAATGACGCAACTGCTAAAATAACCATTGCCAATCCTGAGCTGGCTCCTTATGGCGCGTCTGCAAAATCCTATCTGCAGTCACAAAAAATATATGATAAATTAAATGCCGAAAAGCGCTTGATACAGGCAGAAAATATCAGCCAAACATTTCAGTATGCACATACCGCTAGTGTTGATTATGGCTTTGTGGCGCAGTCACAGCTTATCGCGATTAAAGCCAAGCCTGAGCAGTTTATGACGCTAAACCCAGACACCTATCCTGCTATATTGCAAGATGGCATCGTAATCAGTGACTCAGATATGGCAGTAGATTTTACTGACTATTTACGCTCAACAGCAGGGCAACAGCATTTCTTACAAGCTGGCTATTTGTCCGTACAGTAATCAAATACAACACCACTTTTATCTTTATTACCAGTAGGGACGAGCAGTGACATTATGATAGATCAGTCGCTTATGTCAGATATGCTAAGTCCATTGTGGGTGAGTATTAAGCTTGCTGGTGTCACAACCTTATGCTTATTATTGTTTGCTACGCCTGTAGCCTATTGGCTTTCAAAGCCTAGCAATAACAAATATATAGCACGATTTAAAGTCTTGCTTATAGGCATTATCGCTATGCCCCTTGTTTTGCCGCCTACCGTGATTGGTTTTTATTTATTATTGCTGCTTAGTCCCAGTATGAGTATTGGGCGGTGGCTTAGTGAGCATAATATCAGCCCATTGATATTTACCTTCGAAGGCTTGGTAATTGGTTCTATTATTTACTCATTACCTTTTTATATCCAACCTGTTTATGCGCAGTTTTTGCGTATCCCGCAAAGCGTAACGGAAGTCGCAAGCTTATTAGAGTCGAGCCGTCTCAGGCGTTTTATAACTGTTGCGTTACCACAGGCACGCATTGGTATTGTGCTAGGTAGCTTGATCAGCTTTGCCCATACTATTGGTGAGTTTGGTGTTGTGCTGATGATAGGTGGTAGCATCTCTGGTGAGACTAAGGTGATATCGATTGCGATATATGAACAAGTCGAAGCGCTTAACTATGAGGCAGCGCACATGATGTCAGGCTTTCTTATCATCATCGGTGTGGTCATGGTGGTTTTGATTGCTAGTCTGAGCCGAATGAGCCAGCGTTTATAAAACTTAAACGAACTAGCGAGCCCTTATTTTCTCACTAGTAGAGGCATCGGTCAGTTTGAGGCCACTTATCAGAGTAAAGATACTAGCAATTGCCATTAGAATTTCTGAGCAAAGTCCAAATCATTTGAATATGCAAATAAAGCGGGTGCGCCGCCTGTATGCCAAAACAAAACGCTGTCCGTTTTTTTGATTACACCTGTACGAATCATATCTATTAGCCCGCCCATCGCTCTGCCTGTATAGACAGGATCTAACAGTATGCCCTCGGTTTGGGCCGTCAGGGCAATGGCTTCATTTTCTAATGCACCAACCACACCATAACCTTCTCCGACATAGTCAGCGTTTAGTATTAAATCCGACTCTGAAAACTCATAATCTGCACCGATTAACTTTGCCGTACGGTTAGCAAGAGAGAGAGTATATTGATCAAACGGTACTTTGTCCGTTTCACCTTTATCAATATTGATGCCTACTATTTGGCAAGGTGAGTTGAACGCTTTTTTACCAAGCATTAAGCCTGCTTGTGTTCCTCCAGAGCTCGAAGCAAAAATGATATGAGTAAAGGATAGGTTCATATTTTTACGTTGCGATTCTAGCTCCTTATAGGCTTCTACAAATGCTAAAGCACCTAGCTCGTTTGAGCCGCCATAAGGCACTACGTAAGGTTTTTTGCCTTGAGTCATTAACTGTTCGACAATGTCAGGAATATCCTCTCCTTTACGATTGGCGCCTGCCCAGTGGATATGACAACCAAATATCTTATCTAGCAATAGATTGCCACTGGCTTGTTCAGGCTCTTTGCCACCTAATACTAAATGACACTCTAATCCCAAACTTGCAGCGGCCGCGGCAGTCTGGCGGCAATGGTTCGATTGCGCAGCACCCGCAGTAATAATCGTATCAGCACCTTTAGCCAGTGCATCACCGATAATAAACTCAAGCTTACGCGTTTTATTACCACCCAATGCGAGCCCAGTATTGTCGTCTCTTTTCATAAAAATGGTAGGCCCATCAAGCTTTTTGCTCAACTTGCTAAGCGCTACTAAAGGTGTTGGGAAGAACCCCAAAGACTCTCTAGCGATGTGACTATATTCCATATTTTGTCCATTTTATAATGAAATAGATGAGTGATAAGTGTAAATCATATTCATGGCTGGCTGTATTAAAATATATGAGTTTAAAAAGCTGACCATAAACCAAAAATCCCCATGCAACATTTAACGTTAGCATGAGAATTTTTAGACATACAGTTATTTAGAAGTGCAGTTTAACCAATGCGCTAGGTGCATTTTGGGTCTTATCACTACCATATTTATTTTTCCAATAGCTGTACTCCATACCTACTTCTAAGCGATTATCAATGCCTAATACATCCTGTAAGTTATATTTTATTTGCGGATTGATATGTAGTTGGTCTTTTAGATCATCGTTATTAAAGGAGTAATCGACATAACCATCTACGACGATGTTATTTTTCTCCCAGCCATACGTCAATGTGATTTGCTGGTCGTCATCGGTATTGTCATTGAAGGCGTGATACAAAGACGCTGAGGCGTATTTCATACCTGGAATAGGCACATTTAGATCCGCACCAATACCGACTAGATAGTTGTCTTGGCTAAAGCCTGTACTGTTTGAGCCAAACTCATACTGACCTGCTAGGTTCACTTGCTTGACAAAACTGTCATCAAAGGTTTGCAGCTTAAATTTAGGCGCGAACTCACCATAAGTTTCTTTATATTTATTATTTTCACTATCGCTAGCCCCTTGATGGCGATCGACAAAGAAAAACACGCCACCCCAAGTGTGGGTAGAAGCATGCTCCAGTGTGATGGTAGTTAATTCACCATTTTCTACCAACTCATAGTCGTCACCATAGAGTACAGAAAGACTGGTAGCGGTAAAGAGCATCTCTGCATGGCTGTTGCTCATCGCACCCAAAGCGATAATAGTTACTAAAGCTGTGGCCAGTGGTTTAATAGAGAATAGATTTTTCTTAAAGTTACGTTTAGATGTTTGAAGCGTCAGGGGTAGGTTTGCAGATAACTTATGATGCACAGTAATAATACTCCTTTATATACAATCGTTGGTCTTAGCAGGCTAGATATCAAGGTAGGAAATAGCTTTGATTTTCTATCAACAGGTATCCGGATTGCTAAGGAGAAAACTCAGTCAAATTTTAGTAGAAATGAACCATAACGAAGATGAATACGCCAAATATAAGCGTCTTCTATGTTGCAAAAATTCCTGTAATCACTGTGATTTTATTGCAACATTTTTTAACACTCTGAAACAGTTAAGCATTTTTTATAAGCACTGACAACCTAAGATTCATTAAGAATAAGGCATGGCAGGGTACTCTAAGTTTTTGATATTGGCTAAGTTTTTGATTTAATTAATATAACTGACCAAATGGTCAAGAAAATTAATTTTGTAAGAAAAAATGAGTACAGAGATAGCTGTGCTCTCTTATGAATAGCGAAAAACGGTGTCGTGTGAGATAAGATTAAGTGTAATTGATAGGAAGGATAGTGATAAATAGAGGTGGGAAAGAGAATAGAGGGCTAAGTTTAAAGGGCTTAGTAGATGATATCTAATACATAGACTTATGTGGAATGTAATAGATTCTGATTTTTAAATTAAGTAGTATTTCAGAATTTACAGACACAAAAAAACCTCAAACAATCTAATGTTTGAGGCGAAACTTGCTTAAACTCGAAAGTCTAAATTCGTTTTAAATATGGCGCAGCGGACGGGACTCGAACCCGCGACCCCCGGCGTGACAGGCCGGTATTCTAACCAACTGAACTACCGCTGCTTAGGTCTCTTTAGCATTTTACCTTTATGAAGAGGTCCACCTCGCTAAAGTAGTGGTGGGTGATGACGGATTCGAACCGCCGACATTCTGCGTGTAAGGCAGACGCTCTACCAACTGAGCTAATCACCCGCGAACAATTGCTATGCAATTTATTCAACATCAACTGAGCTCTTAAGTTTGTCACTAAGCTCTGCTGCTGTGGATGTGTATTATATAGATTTATAGTTGCCTGTCAAACAGTTTTTTAAAATTTACGTAAATAATTTAAAATAATTTCTGTATAGCGTTATCGATAGGCGCGCAAGCCACGTGTTTACTGAGGTGGCCATAAAAGCACTTATTATGACTAGCTATTGTTTGATGGCTAAAAACTACTATACTATTGATAATGTTTTACGACTCATGCTTTATTTATTTTAATCGTTGGAGGCTGGCATAGATAATTCCATTGTTGAACAAACTGCTACGACCTGGTCTTGGGGTGATTTTGCAGGATTGGGTTTGGTATTGCACATTGTTCTCATGATAGTCATGACGCTACGTGTTGTGTCAGTGCAGCGAAATATAGGTGTGTCGATTGCTTGGGTCGCTGTGCTCTATACAGTGCCTGTTTTTGGATTTATCGCTTATATACTGCTAGGTGAGCCAATGATTGGGCGGCGCTATCGCGAGCGGGTAGACCAAGCGGGCGTATTGATGAATGATATGGCACAGCGTGAGCATTTGGTTTTTGATCAAGGAAAAGACTTATTGCCAGCCAACTATCGCGGTGTCAGTCAAATAGGCACGCGCTGGACAGGGCTTGGAGTATTTCCTAATCATAAAATGCAGTTATTGACTGATCCCAATACTATTTTTCAGAGTCTAATCGAAGATATCAATGCCGCACAGAGCATTATCCTGATGGAGTTTTATATTGTTTATCCTAAGGGTCAGGTGATAGAGGTAATAGAAGCGTTGTCAGCGGCAGCGCAGCGCGGGGTAGAGTGTCATATATTGGCGGATAGCGTGGGCAGTTTTAGCTTCTTTAATAGTGATGCACACCAGACATTAGAAAAAGCAGGCGTTTTTGTCCATCAGTCGCTGCCAGTGGGGCTGTTTAAGACATTGTTTAAGCGTTCTGACTTGCGTAATCATCGTAAGCTCGTTGCTATTGATGAATATATTGGCTATATCGGTAGCTTTAACTTGGTCGATCCGAGGTTTTTTAAACAAAATAAAAATGTTGGCCAGTGGATTGATGTGGCAATACGCACGACCAGTCAACACTCTATTAGTATTACGACAGCCATGGCAATCGTGGTGGCTACGGATATTGGTGCCGAAAATAATGACAATCTACACGCACTTAATAAGCGAGTAAATGGCTATACACGTAAGCTATATGTGATGAACCCAACTATTAATGATCTAAACAGTCGGGTAAAAGTGCTAGGAAGTAGTATCGACTATCATAAACAGCCAGATATTGGCTCGACATCCATTGTGATACCGAAAATGCCTATCGTAGAGGACGTGATTGCTCAGCTAATACCTTCAGCACCGCAAGTGACGGAACACGTGATTTATAACACGTTGGTCACGGTGATTCATCGCGCTAATAAACGTATTCGTATCACCACTCCGTACTTTGTGCCTGATGAAGCACTGTCGGGTGCATTGACGACAGCCGCTAAGCGTGGGGTGGATGTCACGCTGATTGTGCCTGAAAAAGTCGACTCATTTCTTGTGCAGCACGCATCTCAAGCCTATTATCAAGAGTTGCTTGAAGCGGGTGTGACCATTGCTTTGTTTAAAGGCGGGCTGTTGCATACCAAAACGGTGGTGATTGATGATGATTACTGTCTGTTTGGCACTGTGAATATCGATATGCGCAGCTTTTACTTAAACATGGAGGTCAGCTTGGCTATTTATACGCCAGAAATGGTCGCCCAAGTGGCAGATTGCCAAGCGGCTTACTTAGAAAGCTGCCGGTTTTTGAGTTTAGAAGATTGGCAGCAGCGTCGCGGATCAGAGCGGTTGTTTGACAACGTCGTCCGTTTATTTAGTCCTTTATTGTAGCGTTTTCAATTTTAGGGTAAGGTAAACCGCTGATCTTGTTTTGGTGCCATGATGATTTCATGTTTTCTATTATTAATTTATCCATATAAAGGACGCGCTTGTCTATGTATGCATCATCTGCATCACCCCTAACGCCTTTTGACTATATTGCAGCAGGCTATTGGCAAGATTTCTTAGCGGGACGAGCCATCGCTGGCGGCATAGCCTACGAAACGGAGCTTCGTGATTGCGTGCTAGATGAGTCGCTGGCAAGCTTACAGCGCATAGATACGTTATTGTCGCAAATACGCCGTGAAATGATTAAAGTCGGTCAATGGAATGAAGCATCACTATTGGTCGATGAGCGCTATCGTAATTTCATGATGTTTGTGGCATTTTATGCAGGACAGGTGTTAGCACAGCAATGGCAAAGCACCTCGCATTGGTACGGACAATTTGAGCTACATAAGCGTTATCCAGAACTGTCACTCACAGCGGATGATTTTTATCAGCACATGGCGGTCATTTATCGTGATGACGCTGGCGTTAGTGCTGATACATCATTGTTTTTTGCTTTAGAGCCAATTGGGTTACGATTATTTGGTCACATTGATAGACAGTTTGAAGCGGTACAAGGTGGTCAAGTCGCTAGCGGCCTATATCAAGCGGTTAGTGCAAGACTGCCAAAACTAAATGATAGCCAAGTGGTTAAGTCCGGCATGCCAGCTCCAGTTGCTCAAATTACTGAAAGCAACTTAAAGTATGCAGATATAGATACAGACATAAATGCAGGCTCTGACAAAGAGAAGGTCAAAGCAGTTGATATGCATACGCCATTGGAAAAACAATGGGTAAATGATACGCCAGCTGCTATACCACAACCTAATATACTCGCTCAGCCAAACAGTCAAAGTCAGCTTGCCTTAGCCAAAGAAGAGAAGCTAATAGAAGAGGTTAAACTAGTAGAAAATACTGATTCAGAGCATGCTATTCCAAGCCAATTGTCAAAACAGCTATCAAATCAGCCACTGACATCTTCAGCATCACCAGTGCCTTCTTCAAAAGACTTGTCGATGCCAGAAATGTTTATGCAACTGCGCATAGAGTTAGATACCATTGAGGTGGTTCAGACATCTGGTCAGACTGAATATCAGCAAGCCAGTAATGTGTTAGAGCAGTTTGAGCAACACATTGCCAAGCAAAACAAACCGCGCGCGCAGATTGTATTTTCAGAGAATCATTTGGCTGCCAAAAAACAAGCGTTGTTAAAGCTACAAGAGGTGGCAAGAGCTGGAAATACTGCCGCGATGTTACGATTGGCGATGTATGAGTTGCTCGATGAAGGTATAGCGGCTGATAAAAATGCTGCTACAGAATCGGGTACCGCTTGGGTCAAGCAAGCAGCTAGCAAAAATGACAGTCGTGCTCAGCGCCTATTAAGTAAGATGTTTTATCAAGGGCTAGGTGTGGCGCAAGATATTGATAATGGCAAATATTGGCTAGAGCAAGCAGCAGAGAATGGCCATTTGGAAGCCGCAAAAATCGTGGAGCAATGGCAGCAAGCACAAACACTGATAACGACCCAAAAGCAAGAGCAGCATAGTATCAAGCGTTATCAGTTATTATTTGCAGCCGTTATAGTGGTCGCGTTATTGATATTAATCATTGTTTAAAGGCTTTTTACTAGGTTAGGTGTTTAATTCCTGACTTATGTATGCGATAAAAGTTTATTGTTACGCGCTAAATTCAGGTAGAATTGGCGCAATTTTTACCGCTACTTTCTACTATTCGATCCATTACTAATCTGGGCTACTTCATGCCATCGTCTCATACCTCATCCGATTGTCCTTCATCCGCGATTGATTCTGAATCGTTGACTAGCCAAACTGTCTGTCAGCCACCATCTTATTACCAGTTTGCCATCAGCTTACTTAAGCCCGCGTATCGACTGCAAGTATGGCGACGCTCACATAAGCGTGACAACTATCGGCAAGAGGTTGAGCAGCGTTTTGGTAAAAACTATCCATCAGTTCCAGTAGCAAATGCAGAGGATGCGAGCCTCGCACCAGTAGATATGCTTAGCACTGATAAAGGTATCGTTTGGTGCCATGCGGTCTCATTGGGTGAGACTAATACGGTCGCACCGTTACTCGATATGTTATTGGCTAGTGGGTATCAGATATGGTTAACCAACACTACTCAAACTGGCTTTGCTCGTGGTGCAAGTCGTTTCGCCGATGAGATTGCTCAAGGTCGAGTGAGCCACAGTTACGTACCTGTCGATAGTCCTGCCGTAATCGAACGATTTTTAGCTCATGTAAAGCCTGATGTCGCGTTGTTTGTAGAAACAGAGCTGTGGGCAAATATCTTAACCAAGCTGTCCGAGCATCGTATTCCTAGCATCTTAGTCAATGGTCGGCTATCTGCGTCATCTTTTACACGTTATCAAAAGATTGGTGCTGTCAGCCGTAGCATGATGAAAAACCTTGCGTTAATTATTGCTCAAGACAATGAGTCAGCCAAACGATTTCGACAATTGGGTGCTGATAGTGCAAAAATTCGTGTGGCAGGCTCGTTGAAATGGGTGATTAATACACCAAAAAACAATACTGCTCATAGTAATGGGGCTGTTATTGATGCGAAGACAGTCGGTATAAAGGACGAATATCAGCATATACAACACCAAAAAATTGAGCTGGCAACAGAGTTTGGTGTCGTAGGTCGACCGATTTGGGTGGCGGCAAGCACGCATGGTGGTGAAGAAGAAATCGCATTATCATTGCACAAGCAGCTACTATCCAATCCTGCACTTGCTGATGCGCTACTTATTATAGTACCTAGGCATCCTGAGCGTTTTGACGAAGTCGCAGCACTCATTCAAAGTACAGAATTAACGATGGCACGGCGTAGTGCAGAGGAATCTATTAGCGCAGATACACGCGTTTATCTGGCTGATAGTATGGGTGAGCTAATGACGTGGTATCAGTTGGCAGATGTGGCATTAGTTGGTGGTTCTTTGGTTGATGTAGGCGGGCATAACCCCGTTGAGCCAGCGAGTATCGCAACGCCTGTGCTGATGGGGCGCAATACTCAGTCTTGCCAAACGGTGGTTGATAGATTGTCAGAAGTTGGCGCGTTATATCAACCAAGTAATACGTTTTATCGTCCAGTTTCCCTAGATATGGCGAGTACAACCACTTTACCTAAGGCAGGTAAAAATGACGATGTGCCACTTATTTATCAGCAGTTATTATCTTGGTTGAGTCATCTGGATGTTGCAAAGCAGGCGGGACAAGCAGGCGCGCAATTGACTGTGCAAAAGCAGGCCGTATTGGTGCGTCAATTCACCATGATTGAAGACGTGATTGAGCAATACTCAAATCAAGAGCTGCTATGAACTGTATATTATTGCCCGCTACGAACTTCTCGAACGACTCAGCAGTAATCAATGAGCTATCGCAAATCAGCCATGTCAATAAAGTACTGGGTGCAACAGTCGGTGACACGCTCAAAATTGGCCAGTTAGAGGGTCATTTAGGTACTGCTATCATAAAAAGTATCAGCGCTGATAGTATCCAGTTGTGCGATATTCAACTTAATGTTACTCCGCCGCTTAAGTTAGACCTTACAGTCGTATTAGCGCTCCCACGCCCCAAAGTATTACGACGCTTGATCATGGACATGACCGCATTGGGTGTACGCGATATTGTCCTTATCAACAGCTATCGCACCCAAAAAAGCTATTGGCAAAGTCCAATGCTTGAGCGGCTCGATGAGTTTGTATTAGAAGGATTGCAACAAGGTGTTGATACGATTGCACCTCGTATCAGGTTAGAAAAGCGCTTTAAGCCATTTGTCGAGGATGAGCTGGCAAGTCTAATTACCAATCGTGCTATCGTCGCGCATCCATATAGTGAGCTGTCATTTGCACAGTATTTACTACAGCAATCACCACAGCAAACACTAAGGCTTCCAAGCTTGGTCTGTATCGGTGCTGAAGGTGGCTGGATAGATTACGAGATAGAGCTACTTGCCGCACAAGATTGCACAGCCGTAAATATAGGCCCACGCATCTTACGTACCGAAGCTGCCGTGAATGCTATCTTAGGACAGTGGTTGCTACAGTAAAGTATGGTCAGAGAATTGCTAATAGTCAGAGAACTACTAAATGGCTACGGTGTTACCTTACTTAGATATACAAGTTACCTTGTTTAGATGTACCGCTTGTACAATATTCAGTCGGCTGCCTTGTACCTATTTTAGACCTTTTTCGCTATATCAAAAATACCTGAAAATACGCAAAAGCTCTGTGAGTTATTTGGGCATTAAATTTGATGAATAGTTATCTCAATAATAATTGCTGATTCATAAAGTTAGCATCTTTCTGAATCAAACAAATGGATTGATAATTACTCTCATTTCGATTAGTATATCGTGTTCATCTGTCGCAGTATTGCCCCTTTTGATAGTCAGGGTTTTATTGCCATTCTGTACCATTGCTGTCTTATCTTTTTTAGCATTATTATGGGGAAAACCATGTCATTAAGTGCCATTAGCGCTAACCTAACTTCTACTAAGCTTATCTTGCCTGTTGCCGTATTTGGCATGATGTTGGGATTGGCAGGCTGTAGTAATTCATCTACGACAGAAGAAACTGGAGAAGCGGGTACTGAAGAACAAACTGCTAACGATGGTGCTACCGGTACAGATGAGCAAACGATTACTATTTATTCTTCACGTAATGAGCAGTTAATTAAGCCATTGCTAGATCGTTATACCGAACAAACAGGTGTGAAGGTTGAGTTGGTGACGGACAGTACAGGCCCGCTGATGGCACGTTTAAAAGCGGAAGGTCAGAACACGCCAGCCGATATGCTGTTGACAGTGGATGCTGGTAACTTATGGCAAGCGGCAGAGCAAGGCCTGTTACAGCCAGTATCGTCTACTGTATTAGAAGCCAACGTTCCTGCAAAATATCGCGATCCAAAAGGTCAGTGGACGGGTCTGTCATTACGCGCCCGTACTATCTTTTATGACCCAAGCAAAGTCAGTGCCGACCAGTTATCTACTTATGCAGATTTAGCCGATCCAAAATGGAAAGGCAAATTATGCTTGCGTACCTCTAAAAAGGTATACAACCAATCGCTTGTGGCTAGTATGATGGAACATTTGGGCGAAGAAAAAACAGAAGAAATCGTTCGTGGTTGGGTTGATAACTTAGCCACTGATGTATTCAGTGATGACGTTGCTATGCTAGAAGCCATCGCCGCTGGTCAGTGTGAAGTGGGTGTTGCCAATAGTTACTATTACGGTCGTCTGCTAGATGAAAAACCAGACTTCCCTGTCAGTATATTTTGGGCAAACCAAGACACGACTGGTACGCATGTGAACGTCTCAGGCGCTGGTGTGGTAGCTGGATCTGATAATCCAGACGGTACGCTTAAACTCATAGAGTGGTTGTCATCTGATGAGGCGCAAGGCCTGTATGCCAGCTCAGATAAAGAGTTCCCAGTTAAAGAAGGGATTGATGAGTCAGACCTACTCAGATCATGGGGCCCATTCAACAAAGATGACATCAACGTGCAGAAGTTTGGCGAATTGCAAACTCAAGCCATTCAGTTGATGGACAAAGCAGGTTATAAATAGGCGTCACTACCAATAATACCAATTTTAAAAACGAGAATAAGCTAGCTAGCTAAGTTTGATACGGCTCATAGCATTTTTGAGGTTGGTATGATGTAAGGTCTTTATGCGTATGACACGGTAATAATTTATGAGCACAATGCCAGACGCGTCTGTACGTCAGAATGATACAGTCAATGACACGGTAATTAATAATACTATTATTGATAAGCATCAGATTGTCAGCCAAGACCATACTCTCCGTAAACGTATTATCTCAAAATCAGTCTTAGGACTGATTTCGTTGTTTATGCTGGTGCCAATTGTAATCGTACTGCTATCGTGGACCCAGCCTGTCGCGGATATTTGGGGTCACATGGCGGAGTATGTACTACCGCAAGTCCTAAAAAACACCGCGATTTTGTTGTTAATGGTAGTGGCTATTTCTGGAACAGTTGGTACCGCGCTTGCTTGGGTGACCAGCATGTACCGCTTCCCTGGGCAGCGGTTTTTTTCGTGGGCGCTGATGTTGCCACTCGCAATACCTGCTTATGTATTGGCGTTTGTTACTCTCGGTATTGTAGATTTCAGCGGACCATTGCAGACAGGTCTACGTGATATGGGTATCGGCACTGCAATTCCTTCGGTACGTAATGTCTGGGGTGCAGGTTTGGTATTATCCCTAGCATTTTACCCCTACGTTTATCTATTGGCACGCCAAGCGTTTTTATCGCAGGGCAGGCGGGCGATAGAGGCGGGGCAGATGCTAGGCTTAAGCCGTAGTCGCGTGTTCTTTCGTTTGGCATTACCGCAAGCACTTCCGTGGATTATTGGTGGTCTATTATTAGCCAGCATGGAGACACTTGCAGACTTTGGCGCAGTATCTGTTTTCAATGTCGATACGTTTACGACGGCTATTTACAAAGCATGGTTTGGCTTCTTCAGTCTAACGACTGCGGCACAACTGGCAGCGTTATTAATCGGCATGATATTTATCGTCGTATTGTTTGAGCAGTATTGGCAGGCAAAGCGCGGTCAGTCTATCACTCAAGGCAGTAGCCAGCGTTTTGAAGTTAGTAAATCAGCTAAATGGGCCATGACATTACTCTGTACGCTAGTGTTTTCAGTGGCTTTTTTCATACCGTTTCTCCAGCTTATCTATTGGACTGCATTAAACTTCAGGCAAGATTTCGATGCGCGTTATATTGGTTTTGTGACCAATAGCCTTATGATTGCGAGTATGACCACGATTTTCATTGGCTTTTTGGCCATTGTTATTGCGTGGATAAAACGTCAATATCCTGACAGGTCAACTAAGCTAATGACCACTTTAGCCAACTTGGGTTATGTAGTGCCAGGTACGGTATTGGCTGTCGGAATCTTCATTCCAATCGCATGGTTAGACAATCAAATGATTGCCTTTGGTATTACGTCACAGCAAGTGCTATCAGGCAGTGTTATTGTTATGCTATTGGCACTATCAACACGCTTTATGACCGTTAGTTTCCAACCCGTCGACCGTCAATTGCAACGGCTAACCGTTAATCAAGAGGCAGCTGCTAAATTACTGAGTGATAGCGCTTATCAACGATGGCGACATGTGATGTTGCCAGTGCTCAGTCCTGGTGTACTGACCGCATTATTGATGGGTTTTGTCGAAGTGATGAAAGAGATGCCGATTACGTTAATGACCAGACGCCAAGGCTGGGATACATTGGCAGTACGGGTGTTTGAGATGACAAGTGAAGGCATGTGGGGACGCGCCGCGTTGCCAAGCTTATTGATTGTGCTGGTTGGTCTATTGCCTGTCTGGATACTATTGCGTCAAAGCGACAAACAAAGCTAAAAGTGGTGTTGAAATTCACCTCAAATATTATAGTCTTTCGGCGCAATTTCTCTATCGTTCTACTGCTTTATCTATGGATTTTATTTACTAATCGCTAACTGGTACCGTCTATGCACACTGATTCAATCAAAGGCTCATCAGGCTCTCAATCAATAGATACTGAAGCAAGTACTAGTATCAATCCTTATTTTAGTGTGCAAGATTTAATAGTGGGTTATGATGATACGATCATCGTTAATGGTCTGTCGCTAGTGCTACAGCAAGGCGAGATTGGCTGCTTTTTGGGTTACAGCGGTTGCGGAAAGACCACCGCATTACGCGCCATTGCAGGGCTAGAGCAAAGTCGTGGCGGCAATATTCATCTGAATAATCAGTGCTTAACAGATATCACCAATCGTAAGTCCTATGCAGTAGCCCCAGCCAAGCGTGGCATGGGGATGGTGTTTCAGGACTATGCATTATTTGGTCATCTCAGCGTGGCAAAGAACATCGCTTTTGGTCTCAATAAATGGTCTGCCGCTGATAAAAAAGCACGTGTCGCTGAAATGTTAAGCCTTGTTGAGTTGACCGAGCACGCGGACAAACGTCCGAATGAGCTTTCAGGTGGCCAGCAGCAACGAGTGGCCTTAGCCCGTGCATTAGCGCCGAAGCCTAAACTATTGCTACTTGATGAGCCGTTTTCGAATTTAGATGTGGTGTTACGAGAATCATTGGCAATGAATGTCCGTGATATCCTAAAACGCACCAATACCACGGCTATTTTGGTAACGCATGATCAAAACGAAGCATTTGCATTAGCGGATAAAGTTGGGGTCATGCAAGCAGGTAAGTTGGTGCAGTGGGCGACGCCGAGCGAGCTTTATCATGAGCCAATCAGTCCTTTCGTTGCCGAGTTCGTCGGCGAGGGCGCGATGATAGATGGTATCATCAAAGAAGGCCATGTTGAGACGGCACTGGGTGATATTTATCGTCGTATGGAAGTCTATGATAGTTTAGGTGAGCCACAATACTGCGAGTATGACTATCCAAATGGCACTTTGATTAAGGTGCTAGTGCGCCCTGACGATATCATTCATGATGATGATAGTAAGCAGACGGCATTGGTTGTTGGACGTGTGTTTCGCGGTGCGAACTATTTGTATCGCTTACAGCTCGACGATGGGCAGACCGTACTGTCTCTAGTTGCCAGCCATCACAACCATGGCATAGGCACGCGTATCGGTATTTTACCCATGCTTGAGCATGTGGTCGTGTTTGATGAGAAGAATATCAATGCGACCACGTGGTCAGAGTATGATAGGTCAGCAGACGCTAACTAGTAGCTAGCAGTTGCGTATCAATTTAACGAGTGGCCAGTATGTGTAAATAGCGTCCCAACCACTTGTACGGCTCTAGTTGTGAGTAGCGCAGTTCCATCCGAATGACTGCTTCTGGGTCGTTATTACCACCGCGCTTGAGTGGTGTATAATCATGAAAGACGCGCAGACCGCTAGTGCGTAAGGTTCGGTACTGATGGGCAATGAGCCAAGACTCGACTTCTTCTTTAGCGACAGGATAATTAGGTGTCAGGCTTTTTTGGTTATCAGCTTTGTAGCCAGTATTATCCAGTAAGTTAAAATTGCCCATTATCAGGTTGCGATAATCGAAGCTTGCTGGGTTATAAAAGCACAGTGATAGCGCACCATTATCTGTTAGATGCTGATCAAAAAAGCTCATGACAGCAGATGGCTCTGCCAACCATTCAAGTAGCGCATGACAGAGTATCAAATCAAATTTTTCTGTTCCTGCCTGAGCCAACTTTCCTGCAAGATCTTGATACGGGCAAACATGCCATGTGATATCTAACACTTGATCACTCTTTTCCGCGCTTGCTTTTGCTTTTTCTAGCATATTCTCAGAGATATCATTGATAATCAGCGTGTGACCTTGAGCAGCAAGTTCTATCGAAATCTGAGCCAATCCTGCACCCACATCTAAGATACGTAGCGGTCGATTCAGATCTTTGCTCATTTGTGTGCAATATTCAAAGATGTCACGGCGTAGCACTGCCAATCGAATGTCACCTTTTAAACCGCCGTAGACCTTCTTTTCAAAATGATCAGCAATGGCATCAAAGCTGCGGTCAGTACGTGTGTCTGCTTGATCGACCTCTGCTTGTTCAACTTCTGGTGATATGGAACGGTTTGATTCAGGTTGGTTGTCTTGAGGTTTAGTTGGCATAAGGCATTCAGATCAATAATTAAGAGGTTTAGAGTGTAGTCAGCGAACTACCAAACCGCTACGGTGTTACCCTCCCTAGAGGTACTATATGTACAATCTGCGGTCGGCTGCCTTGTAGCTGTTTTAGATTTCTTTGACTATAAGAAAAGTATTCAGTTCAACTTAGGGCATGTCCTCAATTCAATCGATAGTTATCTAAATGGGTTAAAAATGGCTAAATCTTGCCAAACAGCGTCAAATAGCTGACTAATATCTCGATATTATCTGCGCTATTTTCCTTGTTTGACTGCAATTTATCTCATTTTTATCACCATTTTTAAAATGAGGACACGCCCTAGCGTTTCAAACGTCTGTTAATGACCCATTTGAAGATAATTTTCGATAAAATAATAATGACAAATACGACGATAACAAACACCCACATACCATTACCTTGTAGGTTTTCTTGATAAGCTTTTGCCAAGTATGCTGATAAAGCCATTGCGACTAAAAGTGCGCCCCAACGGACATAAGGTACAGCACGATTGTTATGGTTAGGAAATTTAGAAACATAATCGCTCGAAAAGCTATATAGCACCATTGCTAAAATCCAAACAATCGCAAGAATGATATCCATAATAAGAGTAGCCTGTTAAGTCGTTATTTAAGTGTTGTAAAAGATAAGTTAGTGTAGCGTTTAATTTTTTTTTGTCTAGGGCATGTTTTCAATTTACTGGATAGCCTTTACATGGGCTAGAAATGGCAAAATCAGCCAATCAAAACGTGCCTGTTAGTAATATATTTTCAGAGGGTGTTAATTGCTTCAAATATTGCAGTTAATAGGCTGTTTTGCTTGATTTTAATAGTACTCGGAACCCCCTAAATCGGCAAATTTGTGCTAAAATAGTTTCTTTATTTTACTATCAAAAATATCATCATTTTCCCAGTATTTTTCACGCTTTATAGTGTTGCTGTGCCCGTTGTATTTATTGGTTTTTATCAATATTTATGGGCGCTAATAATCTATCTATAAAGCCTGCAAAATTAATAGCGTGGATATGAGTGAAGGAGTGTATATGAGCGAGTCGGTCAGTCCTATTGGCATCGTAGATGAACTGAAGCAGTCCTATCTGGATTATGCGATGAGCGTGATTGTCTCGCGTGCGCTACCTGATGTACGTGATGGGTTCAAACCTGTCCATCGCCGCGTAATGTATGCCATGCATGTGCTATCTAATGACTACAATAAGCCATACAAGAAGTCAGCACGTGTGGTCGGTGATGTCATCGGTAAGTACCATCCGCATGGTGACAGCGCTGTATATGATGCGATCGTCCGTATGGCGCAGGATTTCAGCTTGCGTTATCCGATGGTTGATGGTCAAGGTAACTTTGGCTCGATCGATGATGATCCTCCGGCAGCCATGCGTTATACCGAAGTACGTATGACCAAACTGACCCACCAGATGCTTGCTGATTTGGACAAAGACACGGTCGATTGGGAAGACAACTACGACGGCTCTGAGCGCATGCCAAGCGTCATGCCAGCGCGTATTCCTAACCTGTTGGTCAATGGTGCAACGGGTATTGCTGTCGGCATGGCGACCAACATGGCGCCACATAACTTGACCGAAGTGATTAATGCGTGTTTGGCGTATGCCGAAAACCCGCAAGTATCAGCTGAAGAGCTGATGTCACATATCTCAGGTCCTGACTTTCCTACGGGCGGTATCATCTATGGCCGTGCCGGTATCTTAGATGCCTATCGCACAGGTAAAGGCCGTTTGCACATCCGTGGTCGTTATCATATCGAGCCGATGAGCAATGCTGGCGTCAACCGTGATCGCGAGCGTATCGTATTCACAGAAGTACCTTATCAAGCCAATAAAGCCAAACTGATTGAGCGTATCGCAGAACTCGTACGTGATAAAAAAATCGAAGGCATTAGCGAAATTCGTGATGAGTCTGACAAAGACGGTATGCGTATCGCTATTGACTTGCGCCGCGGTGAGACTGCTGAAGTTATTGTTAATAACCTGTTTCTACAAACGCCACTCGAGTCTAGCTTTAGTATCAATATGGTCGCGCTAGATAACGGTCAGCCAAAGATATTGACCTTGCGTCAGTTGATTGCTGCATTTGTCCGTCATCGTCAAGAAGTGGTGACACGTCGTACTATTTACGAATTGAACAAAGCGCGCGTCCGTGGTCATTTGCTTGAAGGCTTAACCGTTGCACTGGCCAATATCGACGAAATTATTGCGACAATTAAAGCATCGGCAAACCGTGGCTTGGCACGTGAAAGCTTATTGAATAATACGTGGGGCTCAGGCAGCGTCGTTGCTATGCTTACCGCTGCTGGCAGTCAGTCAGTGCGTCCTGAGTTTATCGAAGGCGAAGATCCTAAAGCGCCATTTGGTCTGATCGAAGGCGAAGAGCGTTATCGCTTGTCTCTTGAGCAGGTCAATGCCATTTTAGATATGCAGTTGCATCGTCTGACTGGTCTTGAGCAAGACAAATTAACTGAAGAATACCAAGACCTATTGCGTGAGATTGCGCATTTAGAATCTATCTTAGGTGATTTCGATAAGTTAATGACCATTATCTCTAATGAGATGATTGAGATTCGTGATAACTTTGGTGATGAGCGCCGTACGGATATTATTGACTCACGTACTGACTTCAGCCGTGAAGACCTCATTCCAGAGCAAACGGTCGTGATGACAGTGTCACGTACGGGTTATGCTAAGACTCAGCCAATTGACGATTATGTCGCGCAAAAACGTGGCGGTAAAGGCAAGTCAGCAACGGCAATGAAAGAAGATGATGTGATTGATCATTTAGTCGTGACATCCACTCACTCTACCGTATTGTGCTTCACGGATAGTGGGCGCGTCTTTAGCTTACGTGGTTTTGAAGTGCCTATCGCCAGCCGCGGTGCACGTGGTCGTCCGTTGGTCAATCTAATCGGCTTAAATGGTGATGAAACCGTTACGACGATATTACCGATTCCAAAAATCGTAGAGGACACATCGGTCACAGGTGAGATATCAGACGCAGATATCTTAATAGATAGTGATGATGACTCATTAGAGGGCAGCAACCAAGCAGAGGCGCCTTTTGTCTTCTTTGCAACGGCCAATGGTACCGTGAAACGCGTAGAGCTCAAGCAGTTTGCAAATATTCGCTCGAACGGTCTTATTGCAGTTGGTCTAGAAGACGGCGATAAACTGGTCAGCGCTCGTATCACTGATGGTAGCCAAGAAGTCATGTTGTTTGCCTCAAGTGGTAAAGCCATTCGTTTTGATGAGAATGACGCTCGTGCGATGGGCCGTACTGCGAAAGGCGTCCGTGGTATGCGTCTGGCTACTGATGAATTTATCAAATCATTAGTCGTTATCGAAGATGATGTACGTGAAATTCTGATTGCTTGTGAAAATGGCTTTGGTAAACGTACACTCATTGATGAGTTCAACACACAAAATCGTGGCGGTGGCGGTGTTATCGCTATCAAAACCAGTGAGCGTAATGGTGCGCTGGTTCGTGCCACTAAGGTTGATCCTGAAGATGACATCATCTTAATCTCTGACAAAGGCACGTTAGTTCGTACGCCAGTTGAGCATGTGGCCAGTTCTGGTCGTAATACTCAAGGTGTCACGCTGATTCGTCTGTCAAAAGATGAAAAGCTGGTCGCTATGGCACGTGTTGAGCACCAAGAAGGCGATGATGAGCTTATCGATGCCATGAAAGAAGATGGTACGTTCGATGTAGAAGGTCAAGAGCAGATAGATATTGATGCGGCGACTGGTGCGGCGACTGGTGATGCAGTGTCAACCGACGTCAGTGATGTTATTGATATTGCAAACAGTGATGAATTAGACGGCGAGTAAGTGCCTCAGTAGTTAGCTTTTTGATCTAGTCTTATATGATTGTTCTAGAAAAGCCTCTGACGTTATCGTCGGAGGCTTTTTTGTTTTTCTGAGGATTATTAATTTTGAGGTCTGCTGTTAGCTCTTAAGTTATATAAACCTCAGCTTCTATAATTTTTTATAAATTACGCCCATAAAGTTATATTTTTAAGGCTGTTGTTATGCTTACGACCAATCAAACCTTTCAAGGTACCCTTGCATCGATATCATCGAGCTTTTTATTCGCGATGATGTTTTTGTTCGGGCTTTTTATGCTGCCTCTAACTGGCACACAAGTAGCGTCATGGCGTGTGTTGATGATGCTGTTGAGTCTGATGTTACTAGTCAGTTTTACCAAGCAGTGGCAGCATGTTTTTGACTATATAAAGACGCTCAAGACGATTAAAGAATGGTTAATATTTATATTACCCGCACCAATTTTGGGTGGACAGATTTGGTTGTTTATGTGGGCACCGGTTAACGGCTTTGGTTTGGATGTCACTTTGGGCTACTTTCTATTGCCGCTAGTGATGATAGTACTGGGTCGGTTTTTTTATCATGAGTATATGAGTGCGTTGCAGTGGGCGGCAGCACTATTTGCCGCGATGGGTATTGGTTATGATATATTCCAATATGGGTCGATATCTTGGGTGACGCTGTTTGTATGCTTGGGTTATCCACCGTACTATCTACTACGGCGTACACTGTCTGTGCCACCAGTGACGGGGCTGTTGTTTGATTTGACGTTGCTCACGCCAGTGGTACTCACCATGCTATATTTTAGTGGTGGCTTTAGTGTGGCAACACAGGACATGAAATTTTGGTATCTATTACCATTACTTGGTGCTTTTAGTGCGCTTGCGATGTCATTGACAATGATTGCTAGTAGTAAGCTGCCCGTGTCATTATTTGGGGCATTAAGCTATGTAGAGCCTATGCTGCTATTTGTGTTATCTATTACTGTTCTCAGCCAAAGTCTTGAGGAGGGCGGCTCTCTCTTTATGTACGGCATGATTACGCTTGCGCTACTGGTTATGATGGCTGATAGTGCAACAGGCTATATGGTTCGTCGCCGTGATGATCATTTGCATGGTTATAGAGAACCGCAAATAGGGGGCTTTCCTCCACGGCGTCATTTTATCAATCAGCGCATCGATGGCGTGCTAACAGCACATCGTTTTCGTAAGAAACGCCGCTATCAAAAAAAGATGAATAAGATACAGCAAAAAATAGAGAAACTTGATTTAAAATAATCAGTTAGGTGCATTTAATTGACTCAATGAAGAAGTTGAGTCAATAGGTGAACACTGGTATTGCTTATCTGTTTTGACTTTGACATAATGCCGACCATGATGTAAGCACCATACATTTAAAGCGTTTATCTTAGATTGCGCGACGACCTTATTTGCAAAAGCCTCAGACGTTCTCGTCTGAGGCTTTTGTTTTTTTTTAAAATTGCCAAGGATGTGCACCAATCGTTAAAGGCCGCTGCCATGATGACTACTAACCAAACCTCGCAGGGTACAATCACTGCCGTGGCTGCAAATTTTTTGTATTCACTGCTGTTCTTATTTGGCTTACTACTGCAACCATTATCAGGCACACAGGTTGCGTCGTGGCGCGTGCTGACGATGTTTTTTAGCTTGGTGTTGCTAGTCACTTTACTAAAGCAGTGGCAGCATATTTTTGATTATCTAAAA
The DNA here is from genome assembly GCF_904845995.1 of Psychrobacter fjordensis. Taxonomy (NCBI): domain Bacteria; kingdom Pseudomonadati; phylum Pseudomonadota; class Gammaproteobacteria; order Moraxellales; family Moraxellaceae; genus Psychrobacter; species Psychrobacter fjordensis. Next base: position 111,202 of record NZ_CAJGYP010000001.1, on the reverse strand, counting down.
ACACTAAAAAACGCGAAAGAGTGGTTTTTATTCATACTACCCACACCGATTTTAGGTGCGCAAATCTGGATATTCATGTGGGCACCTGTCAATGGCTTGGGGCTGGAAGTAACGTTAGGCTACTTCTTATATCCGATGCTTATGATTGTGGTTGGTCGCTTCTTCTATAATGAAGACATGAGCCTACTCCAGTGGGTTGCCATCGGATGTGCAGGCTTTGGTATTGCTTATGATATCTTTCAATATGGTGCTATTTCTTGGGCGACGTTGTTTGTCTGCTTGGGTTACCCACCTTATTATTTATTGCGTCGTTATTTGGCAGTGCCGCCCATCACTGGTCTTATATCGGATCTTGTATTGCTGTTACCAGTCGTATTGGTTGCGCTGTATATGAATGGTGGCTTTGAAGTAGCGATAACCAACCATAAACTGTGGTATCTGTTGCCTTTACTTGGCATTATTAGTACCGCTGCGATGTCGTTGACGATGATAGCGAGTCGGAAATTGCCAGTCTCGTTGTTTGGTACTTTATGCTACCTTGAGCCGATATTCTTGTTTATATTTTCCATTGCTATTTTGGATCATAATGTCGAAGAAGGCTCGATGCTGATGTACAGCATGATTTTTGTCGCATTGCTTATTATGATTGCGGATAGTGCACTTGGTTATATGGCACGCAAACGTGACGACCGACTACATGGCTACAATGAGCCACAAGTGGGTAGCTTCCCTCCGCGCCGTCGTCTCAAAAATCGCCGTATTAAAGGCGTATTAGCCGCGCATCGGTTTCGTAAAATTAAAAAGTATCAGCAAAAAATAGATAAGATGACACGCAAAATCGAAGCATTGCATTTAAAGTAAACATTGCTAGTGGTCGTAGGTTGAGTCTGACTTGGCGGGCTATATCTTTTGGCATAACGCGATACAGTTTCTGTGTCAAAGATGAGGTAATTACGCTATTATCAAGAGCAGTGCTGCCAGACTTAGATAAATGCAGCACACCCTATATAAAATATTACTGCTCATTCACACTATAACTAGGATGGTTTATGTTGCATCTTCATCATTTAGCAAACTCACGCTCGTTCCGTATTTTATGGCTGTTAGAAGAGTTGAACATCGATTACAACTTGACGAGCTATGAGCGTAATAAAGCATATCGCGCGCCAGAAAGTCTAAAAAAAGTGCACCCACTTGGCAACGTACCAATACTAGAGGTGAACGATCGCGCGCTGATTGAGTCAGGATTTATCATTGAATATCTACTCAAGCATTATGATAAGGAGCAGCAGTTTAAACCTGCCGATGACAACGAAGCAGCATGGGAAGCTTATACTTTTTGGTTACATTTTGCTGAGTCATCACTGATGCCACTGCTAGTAATGCGTTTGGTATTCACCAAAGTGGTTCAACAGTCCCCAATGCTGATCAGGCCCATTAGTAAAAAAATACAGGGTCAAGTCGAAAAAAACATGATCAGCAGCGGTCTAGAAAAAATGCTGTATATGATCGAGCAGCGCTTGCAAGATAATCATTGGTTTGCAGGCAGTGAGTTCAGTGCGGCCGATATCCAGATGCACCTTGCGATTGCTGGGGCCAATGCGGGTGCAGGATTGGACAGCCGCAAATATGCCAATATTCTGAACTGGCTAAAACGATGTGAAGAGCGTGATGCCTTTAAACGTGCAGAAGCCAAAGGCGGTCGTTTGCAGTTTTAGACGAGCTATATTTAATCAATGATAAATAACTAATTTGATAGTAAAATGAAAGGTTTTGTTTATTTATAGACAAAACCTTTTTTAGGATTACAAATGACAGATTCGAATAAATTAAACACCAAAAAAATTGATACAGACAACACTGCTGACTCTCAAATTGATAGAGCCGCTGTGAATAGCCAGCAAGTCTCTATCAAATCTTGGTCGCAGAAAATTTTGGTTGTAATACTATGCGCAGCGAGCTTTTATGGTGGTTGGAAATCTTATGAGTCCAATATGGTCAATGAGTGTACGGCCAATGGTGGGCAGATGGTTGAAGCGCAAAAAACTATGATGTGCCAATTGTCATAGTAGATAAGTATCATAGCGAATAAATATCATGTGTAAGAGAGGTAATCTATGTTGAGGTTGACTTTTTTGGGTACCTCTGCCGGTGTGCCGACCAAACAGCGTAATGTGACCGCACTAGCGATCGAATGTCTGAATGCGCATGGTGCTCAGCCAAATGGTCAGTCACGGGCTGCCAATCACAATAATCAGAATAAAAAGTCGCGCCCATGGCTGCTGATAGATTGCGGTGAAGGGACGCAGCAGCAACTGTTACATATCAAACTCTCTTTGCATCAGCTCGCCGCCATCTGTATCACTCATGTGCATGGTGATCATTGCTATGGCCTGCCAGGTCTATTAGCGAGTGCAGCCATGTCAGGACGCCGCGAGCCATTGACGCTCATTGCACCAAGAGCCATCGCGACATTACTTGAAGCCATTACCTTAACCACGGAATTGTATTTACCCTTTGCTCTCAATTTTGTAGCGATTGAAGAAGTGCTGTCTGAGCAAGGTAACACCAATAAGGTCAATATTCGCTTAAGCGACCAGCATCAGCTTGATATAGATATCATTCCACTATCACATCGGGTCGCATCTCATGCCTTTGGTATCACGCAGACCATTCATCGTCGTACGCTTGATACAGATAAACTGCTGGCAGAAGGCATTCCTGCAAGTGCACTGTGGGGTAAATTGCAGCAAGGTCACGATGTCATCACTGAAGAGGGTCAGCAATTATGTGCAGTAGATTATGTCAATGATGATCTATCACGAACGCGAGTAGTGGTGGCTGGTGATAACGATACGCCAGCGTGTCTCACGGCTGCACTGATTGATACGGATTTATTGGTGCATGAAGCAACGTATACACATGAGGTACTGACTAAGATTCAAGCCAAAAATCCAGAGTTTGATCCGATGCATAGTAGTGCGCAATTGGTGGCAGATTTTGTGGAAAAAAGTGGCGTAAATAATCTAATATTGACGCACTTTAGCGCGCGTTATCAGGGTTTTGATAATCCTAATAGCAAGACACCAAATATGGCATACATTCGTTTAGATGCTGAGAGCGTTTACAAAGGCAATCTATGGCTGGCGGCAGATTTTGACCAATATATGGTCGATGGCGCAGTTGAGTCGGTAAGCAATCAAAAGGACAGTCAAGAGAAGAACCGCGTGCAGTATATAGGCTCTGCACGCAGTGATTAGACATGGCTTAGGGCTTACTGTCTTCAATTTCCAATTGCGTTATACCGCTCCAGTATCGACTGAACTGGTAAGCAACTCGTCCTGAGCGACCACCACGTTCAGAGGCCCAACGTAGCGCATCCTTTTTGATCTTGTCAGGCATGGTCTGACTTTCCAAAGCATTCTTAGCATCGCTATCCATATCAGCTGAAATTTTCTGCTGCTCTAAATTCAGATAATGCTGAACGATATGCAGATAAGTCTGCTGATCCATAGGATGGAAAGTGAGTGATAAACCGAATCTATCTGACAATGACACGGTTTCATCAATGGCTTCATAAGGATTGACTTCATCCGTCTGACCATTGTAGATATTAATATTGTCTTTCATCATTTGCGGTAGCAGGCGACGGCGATTACTGGTGGCATAGACCAGTAGCTTGTCTTGCTCAGAGTCTAGCGAGCCATCAAGCACGCTCTTTAGCGTACGATAGCTTTCATCTTGACCGTCAAATGCAAGATCATCACAGTATACGATGTAGCGGCAATTAGAATCTGCTGGTAGGGCATTAATGGCAGCGCGAATCTTATCTAATATTTGCAGATCATCGCGAGCAACTTCAATAATACGCAAGCCTTCACTATGATGGGCTTGAAGCAAAGCGCGAATTAATGATGATTTACCGGCACCGCGTGTCCCCGACATTAAGACGTGATTGGCAGGATAACCCTTAATAAACTGACGGGTGTTTTGTACCAGTTTAGACTTTTGCGTATCGATACCATGCAAGTCATCTAAGCTCAAAAACAAGTTGACCGACAAAGGCTCTAAATTACCAGTGCGTCCACCAACCCAGCGATAAGCAAGTTGGTTCGGATCGATTTCAATCGTCGGTGTAACCTGCTCTTTTAAGTACTGACTGAGTAAGTCTAACAAAGGTGCGGGTAGGGCATAAGTAGGCTGATTAGAGGGCGTGGTTGGGATTATTGGTTGTGACATAGTGGCTCTAGTAATTAAGGTTGTTTTTAATACCATACCCAAAAATATCATTAACGTGGCTAAACTTTTGGCGCCTACTGAGCGTAGTATTAGGGTGTGTCATCAATTAGCACATCAATACATTTAGTGGCCTTAAAATGGCTAAATTTTGCTAAACATCGTCAGAAATTTTGTCAATATGTTCGTATTAACGGCAATTTCTTTCTTGTTTATCTACAATTTTTCTCATTTTAAGTCTCACAATCTAATTGATAACACGCCCTAGTCAAAATTATTCGCGCTATTATTATTTTTGGAAATGATACGAACGGGAAGGCAGTGATCTCACCCTATTATGAGAAACAATACCATGGGAAATAGTGCCAGTAATTTATTTACTATACAAGTGTTGCAGAGACAATCTCAGCAATTATTGCCCATTATTACGCAAGAGTTAGTCGCACAACATTTTAGTGAGATAGTACACCAGCGGATTGCTCAGCAAAGCACAGAACAAACGCAAAATATCGAAAATACTTCTTATCAAGGATTCACGCGCGCCCAACATCCGCAGTTTGGTCAAGTCATGATTAAATGGCAGTTGAGTGCTGATTCTTATCCTATCTCTCCCGATTTAGCTCATGAAGCAGACGTTTTAGCTGCTGTAAATACTTCATTGAAAATCAAAGATAATGCTATCGCACCGCCACTATTGGCGCATCATTGCGTAAACGTTCAGATACCAGAACAGCCTCAAAAGCTGATAATCATCGTTATACCTTATTACTCTAACGGTAGCTTGGCGAGTCAATTGGATGTGCGAAAATATCTATCACTAATAATGTCACAAAAGCATCATTTCATCACCCAATCAGCACATTTGATAGCCAACTTGCATCATGCTGGCTGGCTGCATAATGATATTAAGCCTAGCAATATTTTGCTGGATACTTCTTGCGATAGCTCCTTGCTGAATAGTGCAGATAATAGCAGCATAATGCCGAATTTATTATTGACTGATTTTGCTCTAGCACAACGTATAACTTTAGCCTATAGCCAATTAAATGCTGCTGGTACACCCGCATATCTCGCACCTGAGCGCTGGCAAGGGCAGCGTGCAACGGTGCAAAGTGATATCTATGCGTTTGGCGTCATGATGGTTGAAATACTGACAGGCAAGCGACCGTTTCAGGTAAGTAGCAATAGCAATGATAAACTGAAAGCGTGGGCTATTGAGCATTGCCAGCAACCTATTCCAAAGTTACCATTAGAATATAGTTACTATCAATGTATGATCAATAAGGCATTGGCGAAGCGGATAGAGAGACGGTATCAGAGTATGGAGGATATTTTGAAGGATTTAATGTCATTAGACAATCGCTAAGTTTATGATTTAATTTTCAAAAAGTGATTGTTTGTAGTATGTACATGTTACCTAGTCGTTGTTTTTTATGTTTGAATGGATATTCAGGCTCATTTTAAGCTCAGTCGCTATAAACTAATTTGGGTTTCCGTATTTCATTACAATGTTTTATTACAATACAGTGAGAATATCATGGCTAAAGTACTTATCATTACCGGTGATTTTGTTGAAGACTATGAAAACATGGTGCCGTTCCAAGCGCTACTAGCGATGGGACATGAGGTTGATGCGGTCTGCCCAGATAAAGTGGCAGGTGATAGCATCGCGACCTCCATACACGACTTTGAAGGTGACCAAACTTATACCGAAAAACGCGGTCATAACTTTGTCCTTAACGCGTCTTTTGCTGATATCAATGTCGCAGATTACGATGCGTTGTATTTACCAGGTGGACGTGCGCCAGAATATTTGCGTTTGAATGCTAAGGTCATTGCAATGATTCAGCATTTCGCAAATACTAATAAACCGATTGCATCGGTTTGCCATGGACCACAAATGCTGACGGCTGCTGGCGTATTAAAGGGTAAAAAAGTATCTGCTTATCCTTCGTGTCAGCCAGAAATAGAAATGGCGGGCGCTGAGTATGTCAAGTTACCTATGGATGGCGCTATTACAGATGGTCAACTGGTAACGGCTCCTGCATGGCCTGCCCACCCAGCTATGCTGAAGCAGTTTGTTGCCTTGCTATAAGCTTTAATTAGTGTCGAGAGAGGATATTATATGTGTCAACTTTTTATCAGGGCTGACGACAGCTTGTGGAGCTCTAAAACCAAATCACTTCGAATTCAGGGAGTAGTCACCTCAATTCGTTTAGAAGTGTTTTTTTGGGATATATTAGAAGAGTTGTCATTTCGGGATCAAATGACGGTGAATCAGCTGATCACTAAGCTATACCTAGAATCTCTCGATGCTGATCATGATATTGGCAATTTCACCTCTTTTTTAAGAGTTTGTTGTTCTCGCTATTTATCCTTAATAGCCGATGGCGATCTTTCTCGCGAAACAGCATTACCTTTAGAAAAAGTCGATGCAAAAAATATCATTGAACGTGAAACCTTTCGTAAAAAACAACGTAGTGCCTTATTCAATGATAGTGAGGGAAATCCATCTGTTCATTAGGCTAAGGTATTTCCTCAATTCAAACGATAGTTATCTAGCTGGGCTAAATTTTGCCAAATAGCTAGCCAATATCTCGATATTATCAGCATTGTTTTCTCGTTTGACGACAATTTATCTTATTTCCATCCTCATTTCTGAAATTAGGACACACCCTAGTTATGCCTATAGCAAGTGCATAATCATATTCAGACAGCAAGTTCTTCTACTGGTTTTGGTAACCAATATCTATACTTAAAAGCTTTTATTAAGAAACCCTTATTTAAAATCTTGTATTAAAGAATATTACGCTTGTGATGCATGATTGGGGTTCTATATTGCAAATATCTGATTCTAAAGTTGCCATCAAAATGATAGTCATTATCAATGTATGATTGATAAGGCATTGGCGAAGCGTGTAGAGAGGAAATGTCAGAGTATGATGGATGTATTAACTGCCTCAAATGTTATACTGGATAGTATAATTTATTTTTTAACAGTATTTAACAATACTTAACAGTACTAATACTTTAAGGGGTTTTTAGAGTCGGATAATGAAGTATAGATTCTTTATTAACTCTCATTGTTAGCCTGTTTTTTAACTGTATAGTCAGTTCAATACAAAAAATAGTTATCCAGACGAGGACGAAATTTTTGTCAATTTTGTCTGCATAGGCACAGCCTGAAATAAAAACTTAACTCGGTCGCGTGTCATATAAAATGCATCTATTTTATTTAGAATTGACTATACCAATCAAGAGTATGTTGATTATAAACAAAGGAGTTTTATATGAAAGCAGCACGTTTTTATGATAAAGGTGATATTCGTATTGAAGATATTCCAGAGCCTACAGTAGAACCAGGCACAGTTGGTATTGATGTCGCATGGTGTGGTATTTGTGGTACTGATTTGCATGAGTTTATGGAAGGCCCTATCTTTATTCCGCCGTGTGGTCATCCTCATCCTATTTCAGGCGAGTCGGCACCCATTACGATGGGGCATGAGTTCTCAGGGGTTGTGTATGCCGTTGGTGAGGGTATTAATGATATTGAAGTCGGTCAGCATGTAGTGGTCGAACCATATATCATCTCTGATGATGTACCAACAGGCCTTGGTGACGATTATCACTTATCAAAAGACATGAACTTTATTGGTTTGGGTGGTCGTGGTGGTGGTTTGTCTGAAAAAATTGCTGTGAAACGCCGCTGGGTACATCCTATCGCCAATAATATTCCATTAGATCAAGCTGCTTTGATTGAGCCGTTGGCTGTTGGCTATCACGCGTATATGCGTAGTGGTGCTAAAGCAGGTGATGTGGCATTGGTTGGTGGCGGTGGCCCTATTGGTCTATTATTATCTGCGGTGCTAAAAGCCAAAGGTATCACTGTAATTCTGACGGAGCTAAGTGTTAAGCGTAAAGAGAAAGCCAAAGAAAGCGGGGTTGCTGATTATATATTAGATCCTACAGAAGTTGATTTGAAAAAAGAAGTCATGAGCATCACTGATAATCGCGGTGTGGATGTGGCCTTTGAATGTACTAGTGTGAATAAGGTGTTGGATTCATTGGTTGAGCTGAGTAAACCGACTGGTGTGGTCGTGATTGTTTCTATTTGGAGCCACCCAGCTACTATAAACGTACATAGTGTGGTGATGAAAGAGCTTGATGTACGTGGCACGATTGGCTACGTGAACAATCATAAAGATACAATCCAACTGGTTGAAGATGGTTTGGTCAATCTTGAGCCATTTATTACTCAGCGCATCGCTTTAGATGATCTGATATCCAAAGGCTTTGAGACACTGATTCATAACAATGAATCAGCAGTAAAAATCATCGTCAATCCAAATCTATAATCGTTGTATATCGCCAGTGAGTCAGTACTATACCTTTGATATGATTCCCGCTAATTAGCGGGGGTTTTTTATACAAATTCCAGACGTAAAAAAACCTGCTAAAAGCAGGCTTTGATATTTGGTCTAAGATGTACTATCCGAAAATGGTGGGGCTGGAGAGACTCGAACTCTCACACCTTGCGGCGCCAGAACCTAAATCTGGTGCGTCTACCAATTCCGCCACAGCCCCATTTTCCGTTACTCTATCATTATTAGCGTTTAAAATCAAACACAATATAGACAGTTAACTGATTCGGTAGTGCGTCTCAGTGGTTGGCTATTATATAGAGTTTGAATAGTTTGGCAACCCCTATTTGCAATTATTTTTAATTAATTAACGTTTTTTTTGTCTAAATATTATAAGTAATTGATATTAATATTATTTTTTATTGGGATTTTTACGTCCTTATTCAAGATTTCTTTGCACTTCTGATGCTGTGACATCTAATTGCTGCAATTTACGGGTCAATGTATTGCGTCCCCAACCGAGTAAGTTGGCAGCAGCTATCTTTTTGCCACCGCTATGGTTGAGTGCAGCTGTCAGTAGAACACGCTCAAACTCAGGTGTGGCTGTCTGCAAAATATCCGTTTCTCCGGTTTGCAAAGATTGTGTGGCCCAAATAGCCAGTGCTTGCTGCCAACTTGTCGTGTTAGAGGTCAGCTGACTTTGTGGAATATGGTCTTGGCTATTCGTATCCTCACTATACAAATCTTGTTCTAGATGTGGCTCTAGATTAGAAGGGATGTTTTCGAGCAGCTCTGGTGGCAAGTCCTCCGCCATGACCGTGTCGCCAGTCGCCATCACGGTCAACCATAGGCAGACGTTTTCAAGCTGACGCACATTACCGCGCCACTCAAAAGACTGCATGATCTGCACGGCCATCGGATGTAGCTGCTTGGGTGCAGTATCCATTTGTTCGGCAGCACGCTTCATAAAGTAAGTTGCTAGTGCAGGGATGTCTTCGCGTCGTGTCCGTAATGGCGGAAGGGGTAAGCGAATCACGTTAAGGCGATAAAATAAATCCTCGCGGAATTTACCTTGCTTAACCAGTTCTTCTAAATTTTGGTGAGTAGCAGCAATGATGCGCACATTTACTTTAATGGGTTGCTGACCACCTACACGATAAAACTCTCCATTGGCGAGTACGCGTAGCAGTCGTGTTTGAGTGCTAAACGGCATGTCACCGATTTCATCCAGAAACAATGTCCCACCATCAGCTTGTTCGAAACGCCCTGGTCTGGTCGTCGTCGCACCAGTGAAGGCACCTTTTGCATGACCGAATAACTCAGACTCAATCAGATCGTGCGGAATGGCTGCCATATTGAGTGCAATAAAAGGCTGCTGGTGACGCGGAGAATGCTGATGTAAGGCACTGGCGACCAATTCTTTTCCTGTCCCTGATTCACCTGTGATTAAAACAGTAATAGGTGAGTGTGCCAATCTGCCAATAGCACGAAATACTGTTTGCATGGCTTGTGATTGACCAATAATGCCACTAGGATTGTCATTCGCGCTAGTGTCTACTTTGACATCAGCTTTAAGTTTGGGGTTTTTACTGACTTTGCTGACCGTATTAGCCTGATTAATAGGTTTGGGTTTATTGTCAGACTTTGTCTTAATATTCGCTGTTATATCAGCCGTTACTTTCGCTTCAGATGTATTAGATTTAGTTGCCTTACTCTCGATCACCAGATTAGGTTGGTAGTTAATCGCTTTATAGATTGTGGCAACGGCATCATCTAGATCGAATGGTTTGGGTAGATATTCAAATGCACCTGTTTGATAACTATTGATAGCAGAGGTGAGGTCAGAGTGAGCAGTCATGATGACAATAGGCAGCTTAGGAAAGTGCTGATGTACCCAGTCGCTAAAGGACAACCCATCCATCATCGGCATACGAATATCAGTCAATATCACATCGGGTAACTGCGCGACCGACTCAGTTTCTTGCAAGATATCATTAAGGCGTCCCCATGCTGCTTGCGCTTGGGTAAAGCTAATAACCGTAAGCCCTGCATCCTCAAAAGTATCTGCTAACACCATTCTTAATGCGGCATCATCATCGATCAGCCATAACGTTGCTGGGTCAACATTGGGATTATTATTGACTGTTACTTTTATGCTTGGTTCACTTGGCAGTGGCTCGGCTACCGTTTGATTATCGCTTTTAGGTTTGTGTTTTTCGCTATATTCAGTCATGTATTAGGCCTAATGAGCAATGAGTTAGTTCAGGATTGTAATATCGTATTTGTGATTTAATCGTTTTTAGTAATACCTATTGTTTACACTGCAATCATTGGTTAGTGAAATGGCAGGTAAAGTGTAAAGCGTGTCTGCTGCTGGCCTTGTACCTGTGTGGAGCTGACATCAATCATACCACGATGATGGCTGATGATATCTTGCACAATAGATAATCCTAGACCAGTCCCTGCAGCACGGCTGGTTACCATTGGGAAAAATATTTGTCCAATCAATTCTGGATCAATCCCTGATCCATTATCGGTAATGTTTACTTGTAAGACTTGTTTGTGCTGGTGTCCAATAATGGTATGCTGAAAGGCGACCCGCGTTTGGATATGTAGGGTTGGCTGGTAATTTATATGGCCATCACTGTCAGTCTCTGAATCGGTAGATTGCAACTTTTTGGCTTCCGATAGCTCTTGCTGTTGCAGCGTCTGTTCGAACTCAGTCATGGACTCACAAGCATTATTAATCAGGTTTAAAAATACTTGAATTAATTGGTCTTTATCAGCGCATAGCTCAGGCAACGATAAATCATAATCTCGCTGTAGCGTCAATTGCGGGTACTGGTTGATGACTAATGACAGTACATGCTCTAGTGGTTCATGGATGTTCAGAGTTTGCCAGTTTGGCAGCTGATTAGATCCGAGGAACTGTCCTACCAAATGGGTTAAGCGATCCGTCTCTGAAATAATGATATCGGTATAGCCACGTAGTTTTTCGGTGGTCTTTTGTAGTTCGTCATTGTGATTCGAACCAGAGTTTTTGCTGCTTATAGAAGTCGAAGGCTCTCTGTTAAGAGTAGCGTCATCGCTGAATTTGATAAATTTTCGTTGTAATAGTTGTGCAGCACCGCGAATGCCAGCCAGCGGGTTTTTTATCTCATGGGCGACTGAGCGTAGCATATGACGTGCCACACCATATTGCTGCTGCTGACGTTGCTCTTCTGATATGCGACTTTGGCGATCTTTGCCCCACATTTCGATGATAAAATACGTCTTCTGCTCGTAGATGAGCGGCGTCACGCTATAATCGACTGAAAATGATAAATTACCATTCAGTTGCGTATTTATGATGTGGTCATGATCAATGAATGGTTGCTGATATTGTCTTGCGAGCTCAAACCTTTCAGCTAAAGAGCAGTTTTGCTCATAGACTTCGTCACTATTGATGGTAGTGCTGTCTTTGGGTTTTAACTCTTCGGGTGCGAGTAATGACAATATAGGTTGCTTGAGCAGTCTGCCACTACTGATAGCCAGTAGTTGTTCGGCTTGAGCGTTTAGCCAAGTGATACAAAGATCTTCATTGACCCACAAGATGGCTGTGAACAAATGCTGTGAGATGAATGCCAAATCAGGTGTCGATTTTGCGGTTGTCAAATGGGTTGTCATGGGTCGGCGCCTACAAAAAAATACTCAATATAATATTTAACCATAAATCAACACTATAGAGCGGCAAAACTGGCGATTTTTGCAAAAAAAACGTACAATGCGCACAGCCACTTTATCTCTAGCAAGGTTAGCCATGCCCAAAACTTCTACCGAGTCGGTCAATCCGACTATTACTACCTCACCGTCAGCTTCTAGCGCTCCAAAAGACACTGCCACTATTTTTAATCCTGCCAAGCCAAATATAGCGCAAGATAGTCAGGCAGATGTTAGTCAAACAGATACTAAACAACCTTACCATCATAAAGCCAATCATAACCAAAACCGCAGTATTGAGCAAAGTAGTGATTTAACGACTGCTACGATGCCAGTTAGTGCAGCGCCAAAAATTGGTTTTGTATCGTTAGGTTGTCCAAAAGCTTTGGTGGATAGCGAGCGTATCATCACCGAGTTGAGCCGTGATGGTTATCAAGTAGCCAGCGACTATGAAGGTGCGGATTTGGTCGTGGTCAATACTTGCGGTTTTATTGAATCAGCGGTACAAGAGTCGCTTGATGCAATCGGTGAAGCCATTAGCAAAAACGGCAAGGTCATCGTGACGGGTTGTTTGGGTAAGGAAGCGGATAAAATTCGTGCAATGCACCCAGCGGTACTCGCAGTGACGGGTGCTCATGCCTATGACGAAGTTATTACGGCAGTTGCCCAGCACGTGCCCAAGCCAAATCGCAGTAAGGATGCAAACTACGATCCTAAAATAGATTTGATCAATGAGGCGGGTATCAAATTGACCCCAAGTCATTATGCCTATCTAAAAATATCTGAAGGTTGTAACCATCGTTGTACTTTCTGCATTATTCCAAGCTTACGTGGCGACTTGGACTCACGTCCAATTGATAACGTCATGAATGAAGCACTAGCGCTGAAAAATGCTGGCGTGAAAGAATTATTAATTATCTCGCAAGACACTTCCGCTTATGGACTGGATCTAAAGTATAGGACCAGTTTTTGGAATGGTATGCCGCTGAAGTCGAAGTTCTACGACTTATGCAAAGCACTGAATGACTTGGGTATTTGGGTACGCTTGCATTATGTCTACCCATATCCACATGTAGACAAAGTCGTTGAATTAATGGGCGAAAAGAAACTCTTGCCTTATTTGGACATTCCTTTCCAGCATGCCAGTCATCGCATCCTAAAAGCGATGAAACGTCCAGCACATAGCGAAAACACTTTGGCACGTATCAAAGCATGGCGTGAGATTTGCCCTGATATCGTTATTCGCTCAACTTTCGTTGTTGGCTTCCCTGGTGAGACAGAAGAAGACTTTCAATGCTTGCTTGATTGGCTGGTTGAAGCGCGCCTTGATCGTGTTGGTGCTTTTACCTATTCAGAAGTTGAAGGTGCCGTGGCCAATGATTTGCCAGATCAAGTGCCTGAAGACGTTAAAAAATCTCGTTACGAGCGTTTGATGACGTTACAACAAGATATCTCAGCGCAAAAGCTACAAGAAAAAATCGGCAGAACCTTGATGGTATTGGTCGATGAGATTGATAGTGAAGAAGGTATTGCGATTTGCCGTAGCTATGCGGATGCACCTGAAATTGATGGTCACGTCTACGTTGATGACATCACTGCACAAGTCAAAGTCGGGCAGTTCTTAACCGTCACTATTGACGATGCTAGCGAATATGACTTGTTTGGCAGCTATAAAGGTTAAAAGCCTAACACGATAGACAAGTGAAAATTGCCCCACAAAGGGCAGTTTTTGCTACAATTAGCGCAATTTAGCCTTTTGGCATGCTTATCATCAAGTATGTCGGTGTCGTCAAGACCAAAGGCAAACTCCATTTGTATTTTACCGATAACTTTAATTATAATTTAATGATAACAAGGTGATCTCATGTCTGACAAAAACCCGCGTTACTCTCGTATTTTGCTAAAACTCTCTGGCGAAGCCTTAGCTGGTGGCAAAGACATGGGTATTGATACCGAAGTGCTTGATAAAATGAGTTTGTCTATTGCCCATTTGCGTGGACTTGGTGTCCAAGTTGGTATCGTGGTCGGCGGTGGTAACTTATATCGCGGTGCCCAATTGCAAAAAGAAGGATTGGTTGGCCGCGTTACAGGCGATCAAATGGGTATGCTAGCGACAGTTATGAATGGTTTAGCGATGCGTGATGCCCTTGAGCGCCGTAACATTAAAACGCGCCTGATGTCAGCACTTCCTATTGGCGAAGTGACCGAAAGCTATAGCAGTCGTAACGCGATTCGTTATCTGAAAAACGGCGATGTCTGCATCTTTGTGGCGGGTACAGGCAATCCATTCTTCACCACTGATACCGCTGCTTGCTTGCGCGGTATCGAAATCGAAGCGGGCTTGATTTTAAAAGCGACCAAAGTCGATGGCGTTTATGACAAAGACCCAAGCCTGCATGCTGATGCGGTCAAATACGACGGTTTAACGTTTGACGAAGTGTTAGAGCAAAAGCTTGGCGTTATGGATTTAACTGCTATTGCCTTGTGCCGTGAACACAACGTACCGCTACAAGTTTTCGATATGACCAAGCCTAACGCGTTATTAAATGTCATTATGGGTGAAAATGAAGGCACACGTGTTTATCACTAATCTGCTCTGATATGCCCAGCATTAATATCACAACGTAAATAATTAAAGTTACGTCAGTCGCTGATAATCAATACTAATGATTAATAGCGACTACTGATATAACTCACAACAATGAATGATTTGTCGGTAGCGATAAATAAGGACACATGATGATTAAAGAGATTAAGCAAGACGGCGAAGCACGCATGCAAAAAACGTTGGAAGCGCTGCAGAATACTTTCAGTAAAGTTCGTACAGGCCGTGCCCACCCAGGTATGTTGTCAGGTGTGATGGTCAGCTACTACGGTGCTGATACCGCCCTCAATCAAGTGGCGAGTGTAAACGTTGAAGACTCACGTACACTGCTTGTTCAACCGTTTGACCGTACTATGGTACAAGCGATTGATAAAGCTATCCGTGAAGCAGATTTGGGTCTAAACCCAATGACTGCTGATGTGATTCGTGTACCGATGCCAGCATTGACGGAAGAAACACGCCGCGACATGCAAAAGCTTGCGCGTGGAGAAGCTGAGAACAGCCGAGTCTCTATCCGTAATATTCGCCGCGACATGATGAATGATATTAAAGACTTAGCAAAAGAAAAAGAAATATCAGAAGATGACGAGCGCCGCGCCAGTGATGATATCCAAAAAATCACTGACAAATATATCGAAATTATCGATAAAAGTTTGACCAAAAAAGAAAGCGATTTGATGGACGTCTAAAAACTAATTTTATTGTTGTTTATGACAATAGTTAGTTAAGTCATCGCTCTAATAATAAGCAGCCAATGTGCCAACGCTATTGGCTGCTTATTATTGCGTGAGTGCTAAGCACCTGATGACTGCATTATGATAAATTTATGAATTGTCTGTCTGACGCTTTTTAATCGCCCTCGCACACGTTATCATTATCTTACCTCAACAATAAGCAAGCTCGCCTATGTCCACTTCAGCCGTTTTGGCTCCTGCTATTCTTCCTCGTCATATCGCTATCATTATGGATGGTAACAATCGGTATGGCAAAGCCAATGACTTAGGAAAAGGCCAAGGGCATGTCGCTGGCAAAGACGCACTAGATCCCATCGTTGAGTATTGTGTGGATGCTGGTATCGAAGTGTTGACGGTATTTGCCTTTTCTAGTGAGAACTGGCAACGTCCGCCTAGTGAAGTAGCACTGTTAATGCAGCTGTTAGCCTCGACTATTCATGAACAAATACCACGCATGTATGAGTACCGTATACGCTTACGTTTCATTGGCGATCGAAGTCAGCTGAGTGCTGACTTACAAGCATTGATGGCAGATGCTGAAGCAAAAACGGCAGACTTTGAAGCCATGACCTTAGTTATCGCTATCAGTTATGGTGGACAGTGGGATATTGCGAATGCTGCAAAACAGTTGGCGCAGCAAATAGAGTCAGGACAGTTACGTACTGATGATATCAATAAAGAAATGCTCGGTGAGTATGTTCAGTTAGCAGACGAACCAGCCGTAGACATGTTAGTACGTACGGGCGGTGAATACCGAATCTCCAATTTCTTATTGTGGCAATCAGCCTACGCTGAGTTGTTCTTCACCCAAACGTTATGGCCGAATTTTGCAGCAGATGAGTTGGCGACGATGGTAACAGAGTTTGCTCAACGTCAACGCCGCTTTGGCAAAACCAGTGAGCAGATAGTGACAGAGCAAGACAGGCCCTAAAACTGTTGTTTCTTTAAGCCTTTACTTAGCATTTTGCAAAGCCGTTATCGTATGAGTAGTTAATATTGGTTGTTTATGAAATAATAAACCGCTTCAATGAGTGTTAATTGCTATTAGTGGGCTATTGTAGATTAGCTGCTATAATGCACTTTTTGACCATGCATTATTCATTATTATAAGGCTCAATAAGTATGTGGCAACGAATTAAGACGGCAATTGTTCTCGTTATTATCGTTGGTATTGCAATGTTTGCGAGCCAAACCCCTGTTTTATTTGCACCTCTTTTAGCCGTTGGCGTGATTATTGCGGCTCATGAATGGACGAAGCTGATGCCTAAGTGGCGTCAGCCTGCTGTATTTGTGTTGCTAGTCTTGGTGCTAACTTTAGTCTCTCTTATATTTAAAGTGACTTGGTTGTTTTGGTGGGTGGCATCACTCGCTATATGGCTGATGGCGCTGTCTTGGGTCAGGGTATTCCCAACGCACACCAATTGGTATGGAAAGAAACTGGCGTTGATGGGTGCTGTTATATTGACGGCATCGATTACAGCTATGTTTTATTTATGGCAACTATCGGCATGGTGGTTGCTCTATGTATTCTTATTGGTCTGGTGTGCGGACAGCGGCGCTTATTTTGTAGGGCGCAAGCTCGGTCGTCGCAAGATGGCACCAAATGTCTCACCTAATAAGAGCATGGAAGGGCTGGCTGGCGGATTGGTCACAGGCTTGCTAGTCGTCATTGGGATTAGTGTCTTTAAGCTACAATTGACTGGTGTGCCATTAGTCGCATTTGTGGCATTATCAGCGATAACGATTTTAGCGTCGGTGCTTGGTGACCTATTTGAGTCAATGCTCAAACGCCGTGCTGATGTCAAAGACTCGGGAACGATTCTTCCGGGTCATGGTGGCATACTGGATCGTATCGATTCGCTATTGTCTGCCACACCAATATTTGCACTTGGTTTTTGGGCGATACAACAATTTGGCTTGATCGTCGTATAAGGCATCAACGTCAGAGCGTTCAAAAATCAAAGTGCTTAAAAACAAAAGTGCTTAAAAACAAAAGTGCTTAAAAATCAGAGCATTTATTTATTTTTATTTCTCACAGTATCCTTCATAGGCATCAATGGTTATGACGCAACGCATCGCCGTACTAGGCGCAACAGGTTCGATTGGCGATAGTACGTTAGCAATCTTAGCAGCACAACCACAGTATACGGTCTATGCTTTGTCCGGCTATCACCGTTTAGACAAGTTATTCGAACTTTGCAAACAGTTTTTACCTAAACGTGTCAGCGTACCGACAGCAGCCGTTGATGACTTTGCTCAGCGCCTCAGTGCGGCAGGTCTTAATATCGATGTCGTGGGCGGCGAACAAGGGCTGATAGATATTGCCGTTGACTCGCAAACTGATACCGTGGTCGCCGCGATTGTGGGTGCTGCGGGCCTGCCTTCTACTTTAGCAGCCGCTCGTGCAGGCAAGCGTATTTTACTTGCTAACAAAGAAGCGCTGGTGATGGCAGGGCAGGTGATGATTAACGCTGTCAAAATGCATAATGCCACTTTGCTACCGCTTGATTCAGAACACAATGCTATCTTTCAGTGCTTACCACTCGCTATTCAGCAAGACAATACCCAAATCCATCAGTCAGAGCATGGCGTACGTAAGTTATGGTTAACCGCCTCTGGTGGGCCATTTTTGCACCAGTCATTTGAGCAGATGCAACAGGCAAGTGTCGCTCAGGCGGTCAAACATCCAAACTGGTCAATGGGTCAAAAGATATCCGTCGACTCTGCAACGATGATGAATAAAGGCTTGGAATTGATAGAAGCTTGTCATTTATTTGATTTGACTGAAGATAGGATAAATGTGGTCATTCATCCACAAAGTATCATCCACTCAATGGTAGAATATAGCGATGGCAGCTTCTTAGCGCAGCTGGGCAGCCCAGATATGAAAACGCCTATTGCGCATGCACTCAGCTATCCCAATCGAATTGAGAGTGGCTCGCAGCCATTGGATTTATATGCGCTCAGCGGATTAGAATTTATCAAACCAGACTTGCAAAAATTCGCTTGTTTACGTCTGGCACGTCAAGCAATGCAAACGGGTACGCAAGCGACTATTGTACTCAATGCTGCGAACGAAATTGCGGTTGCTGCCTTCTTGGATGGACAAATTCGTTTGACTGATATTGCGGATATCAATGAGCAAGCATTAAATGACATACAAGTACCGCCATTGACCGAAACAGCTGACATAGAAGATATATTAACCATTGATAAGATAGCGCGCCATCTTACTGACAAGCTTGTAGCAAAGTTGGCTTAATCGTAATTAGTATAATCGCAGAAAAAGCTTTTAGTCAAAAGACAATTTATAGCATGCCCTAGCAAAGATGTTGATAAAAGATGCTAAGAAATCATACTGAGAAAAGATCATGACGTTTTTATTAACGCTCCTTGCAGCAATATTTGTCTTGGGTCCGCTTATTGCTTTGCATGAGTGGGGTCACTATATCGTGGCACGTATGTGCGGCGTTAAGGTATTGACTTACTCTATTGGTTTTGGGCCCAAGCTGTTTGGTTGGACCAGTAAGAAAAGCGGTATTGATTACCGCATTTCTGCATTGCCACTGGGTGGTTATGTCAAAATGCTCGACGAGCGTGAAGGTGAGGTGGCCAAAGATGAGCAACACTTGGCGTTTAATCATCAGCATCCGCTAAAGAAAATCGCGATTGCCGCTGCTGGTCCTATCATGAATTTTGTTATTGCTATCGCGCTGTTTTGGGTACTGTTTATGACCCCATCAGAGCAGCTAGCGACTAAAATTGGCAGCGTATTGCCTGATACGCCTGCTGCTACGGCACAGCTACCCGTTGGTGGTAAGATTGTGGCGATTGATGGTCATGACGTGCAAACGTGGGAAGGTATCAACTATCGTTTGGCTGGACGTATGGGCGAAACAGATGATGTGAGTATCACGGTGCAATCAGCTGTCCAAACTGATAACTCGACCAAAACGTATCAAGCGCCCGTGCAGCAATTTATGCAAGGCGCCGCACAAGGCAAAGATGCATTGACCAGCTTTGGCATGCTGCCGTGGCAACCAGATATTGCCCCGATAGTGGGTGATCTGAGTGCTGATGGTGCTGCCAGTCGGCAGGGGCTAAAAGTCGGTGATCGCATTACGGCTATCAATGATACAGAAATAAAAGACTGGATCAGTGCTACCCGTATCATCCGCGATAGTCCTGAAACGCTGCTTAATTTTACCGTCCTACGTGACGGAAAATCTGTGCAATTGCAGATTATGCCGCAAGGTAAAAAAGATAACTTAGGTAACGATTATGGCCAAATTGGTGCTATGGTGGTACAGTCTGAGATTGTGGTCCCTGATGCGTATAAAACCACAGTCGTCTATGGTCCTGGCGAGTCGTTAGTAAAGTCATTTGAGAAGACAGAACAGCTAGCAGTAATGACGGTTAGCTCAATGGGAAAAATGCTGTCGGGTATGATTGGATTGGATAATTTGTCAGGTCCTATCACGATTGCCAAAGTTGCCAAACAGAGTTTTGATATCAGTTGGCAGATGGTATTGTCCACTGCGGCTTTGATTAGCTTGAGTCTGGCGGTATTGAATCTTTTACCTATCCCTGTATTGGATGGTGGTCATATCGTCTATCATTTCATTGAACTGGTTCGCGGTAAGCCGCTTTCAGAAGGCGTGCAAATGGTCGGTCTAAATATCGGTTTACTCTTGCTGGCAGGTTTCATGGTGTTAGCAATTGGTAATGATATCAGTCGGCTATTTTGATTAAATGATAGCTAATATAAATGATAAGGCATTATGTACTAATGGCTTTACGCCTATCATAGGCTGATTGTTGCTATGATAAATGATAGTGCTTCATCTCATGGTCTCTGTACTAATCGTAATTTTTAGTTTATTTTGTGATGCATTTTATATAAAGTGTTCTGAGTCTTCCTAATGTGAGTTGAAAATTTCATATGCAATGGGCTAGACAATACGTGCTTTTTAACTTAACTTAAGCAAGTTTTTTATTGACGGATAGTGTTTATGCGTACGCCTTTATTTATGAGCGCGGCAGGGTTGCCGTTAGTTGTAGCGATGATGAGTATGCCAGTACATGCTGCAGAGTTTGTAGTCACTGACATCGGTTTTAATGGTCTACAACGCCTAACCCCCGATAGCCTCTATCCGGTTCTGCCTATTTCGGTAGGAGACACGGTGAGTGACAGTAGCTTGGCAGCGAGTATTAAGGCGCTATATGCGACTGAAAATTTTGCTGACATTCAAAGCCGTGTCGAAGGTGGTCAGCTACGATTTGATGTCGTTGAGCGTCCAACCATTGCTGAGGTGACTTTTGAAGGCAATAAGCTTATTCCAAAAGAAGGGCTTGAGCAGGGACTGAAGAATGCTGGCCTAACTGCAGGTGATGTGCTTAAACAAGCCACACTACAGGGCGTCGCTAACGAGTTACAGCAGCAATACATCAGCCAAGGTTACTACAATAGTAATATTGAAGTGGATCAAACGGTACTTGACGGCAATCGTGTCAAGTTAGAGGTGCGCTTCGTTGAAGGTGATCCTGCTAAAGTTGTTGATATCAATGTTATTGGTAATAAACACTTCAGCGATGAAGAAATCAAAGACGTATTTGCGGTAAAAGAATCGTCTTGGAAAAATCTGATCTCTAAATCTGACCGCTATGCTCAAGAGAAGCTGGCCGCTAGTTTAGAAAACCTAAAAGCGCTCTATCAAAATGATGGTTATGTGCGTTTTGCAGTAGACAATGCAGTGCTTAATATCAGTGAAGATAAAAATAGCATCTTTATTGAAGTGAGTCTTAATGAAGGTGAACAATATCAGTTTGGCGACGTTAATTTCTTAGGTAAGCCAACGTTTGATAACGATGAGCTAAAAGAGCTGGTTACTTTTGCCCCTAACGAAAAATACTCGCAAGCTAAGTTAGATGCGACTACTGCAGCACTTAAGAGTCGTTATGGTAATGAAGGTTACTATCTAGCGCAGGTCAGACCTGTGCCACGTATCAATGATGATACCAAAATGGTTGAGATTGATTACTTCATCGATCCTGCACGTCCTATTTATGTTCGCCGCATTAACTTTACGGGTAACATTAAAACCCAAGATGAAGTACTTCGCCGTGAAATGCGTCAGCTAGAAGGCACACTGTCTTCTAATGACAAGATTCAGCTGTCACGCACACGTTTGATGCGTACTGGTTTCTTTAAAAGTGTGACTGTCGATGTCAAGCCAGTACCTAATCAGCCAGACCAAGTTGATGTGAACTATGTGGTTGAAGAGCAGCCTTCTGGTAGCTCAACTATTGCTGCGGGTTATTCACAAAGCGGCGGTGTAACATTCCAGTTAGATTTGACGCAAAATAACTTTATGGGTACTGGTAACCGTGTAAAAGCTGCGTTGTCACGCTCAGAAACCGTTGACTCTTATAGCTTAGGGTATACCGATCCGTACTTTACGGAAAATGGTGTTTCTCAAGGTCTTAGTGCTTATTATCGTAAGACCAAATATGATGATGATAACGTCAGTAACTATGTAACTGATTCTCTTGGTGCTACGCTTAATTACAGCTATCCAATTGACGAAACCAAGCGAGTCAGTGCTGGTTTGAATGTTGACAATACAACCGTACGTGGTGGTAGATACCTTGGTGTGTCCAATGCTCAGGAGTTGTTAGATGATGGTGGTACACAAACACCTGATCCCGACACTGATGGCACTGCAAGTTTTAAAAATGACTATACGACTTACAACTTACTATTTGGTTGGGATTCTAGCACTTTAGATCGCCCAGTATTTCCGACAAAAGGTATGAGTCATGCCATTGATGCAACGATTGGTGTTGGTGATTCTAACTATCAGAAACTAACTTATACGGGCAATATATATTATCCTGTTTATAAAGATATTATCGCACGTGGCTATACCAAGCTTGGTTATGGTAATGATCTACCTTTCTATGAGAACTTCTACGCTGGTGGTTATGGTTCGGTGCGTGGCTATGAGTCTTCAACGCTTGGACCAAAATCACAAACGTACAACGAGGCTGTTACTGGTACAGACAGTACTGATGAAGAGGTCGGCGGTAATGCATTAGCAACTTTCGGTGCTGAGCTGATTTTACCAATGCCATTTAAAGGCGACTGGGCAGATCAAGTACGTCCAGTATTGTTTGCTGAAGGTGGTCAAGTCTTTGATACCACTGGTAAAGAAGATGAAACCTTTGAGGATACAGGTGTGTCTTTAATCACTCAAGACAATAGCTTACGCTATAGTGCGGGTGCAGGTATTACTTGGTATACGCCAATTGGACCGATATCACTCAGCTATGCAGTGCCTTTCGGTGATAAAGAAGGCGATGAGACTGAAAAGGTTCAGTTCCAGATTGGTAGTACGTTCTAACGCCATATCCGTTAGACAGTAGTGGATTGCTAAGATGATTTTTCAGCTTGGCAATTGCCTTATTCATAACAATATTAATAATCACTATGATAACGATAGAGCAAATTATCACTCGGATTGAGCAGCGTCAGCCGATTACCAACAAGACTGAAATCAACGCTGAACAATTACGTCAAGAGCTTAATGGTGTGGGTAGTCTGACCACTGCTAATCATCATCAGTTGAGTTTTTTGGCAGGTGCTCGATATGTTTCTAGTCTTGCTAGTAGTCAGGCAGGAGTAGTGCTAGTCACTGCAGAGTATGGTGATCAAGTACCGTCATCAGCGGTAGCGCTAGTGGTTGCAAGCCCATATTTAGCTTATGCGAGTGCCAGTCAGCTATTCAGTCGAGAACTACGGTGTAACGAGATTCATCCTAGTGCAGTGATTGCTGATAGTGCGATTATTGGTAATAATGTCAGCATCGGTCCTTTTTGTGTGATCGGTGACCATGTGCATATTGGTGAGCGTAGTTCATTGGCTGCTCATGTGGTCGTTGAGGCAAATACTACAGTAGGCACTGATTGTATTATAAAATCACACGTGGTTATTGGACATGATTGTATTATTGGTAATCATGTCAGATTGCATGCAGGTGTAAGCGTAGGCTCAGAAGGGTTTGGTTTTGCACCAACCACTGATCCTAGCACCACAGGCTGGGAGCGTATCGCTCAATTAGGGCGTGTAACGATCGGTGACTATGTACGAATTGGTAGCCAGACCTGTATCGATCGCGGTGCCATCGATGATACGGTTATCGGTAATCATGTGATTATTGATAACCTAGTGCAAGTTGCTCATAACGTGCATATCGGTGACGGTAGTGCGATTGCTGCCCAAACGGCTATCGCTGGTAGTACTCGAATAGGTAAACGCTGCATCATTGGTGGTGCTGTTGGCATTACTGGTCATATTGAGATCACAGATGATGTGACTTTGTCTGGAATGACGATGGTAACTAAATCTATCAAAACTGCTGGTTCATACTCCTCTGGAACGGCTGCGATGCCGACGGCCAACTGGCGACGTGCTGCGGTACGTTTTCGTCAGCTTGGCCATGATTAGCGCCATTACAAACAAATCATAAAGATTCAACACATAGCAAGGAAGCGCCATTATGAGCAGCCAAGACGTAAATATTTTAAATGATGACAATATCAAAAGTTTAGATGAGCAAGGTCTTAAGTTACCATTAACTTATCATACGCTTAAGCATTATTTGCCACACCGTTATCCTTTTCTCTTGGTAGACAAGATTATTGACTGTACACCTGGAGAATGCATTACTGGCGTGAAGAACGTGACGATTAATGAAGAATTCTTTAATGGTCATTTTCCTGATGAGCCGATTATGCCAGGGGTATTAATGGTAGAGTGCATGGCTCAAGTTTCAGGCGTTCTTGGATTTATTAGTGCGGGGCTTACGGCAGAAGATGGTTATCTATATCTGTTTGCAGGCGTAGACAAGGTTCGCTTTAAGCGCCGTGTTATCCCTGGTGATCAGCTAACTATTCGTGCCAAAACAGTCATGCAAAAGCGTGGCATTTATAAGTTCGACTGTACCGTACATGTCGACGATGAGCTGGCAGCTAGCGCTCAAATAATGATTGCTCGTCAAGAGCAATAGCACTAATTGATAATGATAGCGTCCATACTAAGCGATAGCATCTAAATAGCTAGCTCAAAATGGACAATCAGAATGACCATTGAATATTTTATATAATAGCAGAGCCAGTTTTAGCTTTTTAAACACCGCTAAATTGGCTGTATTTTTACCATTTACTCGCATCAGATGATACAAAGGCCCACATTATGAGTCAGATCCATTCAACAGCACTCATCTCACCGTCCGCTCAGATTGATGAGACTGCCACCATTGGTCCATATTGTATCGTTGGTGATGAGGTATCCATTGGTGCACATACTGTTTTGCACCGACATGTAGTCGTCACTAAATTAACTCGTATCGGTCAGCACAATCAGATTTACCAGTTTGCCAGCATTGGTGAAGATCCACAAGATTTGAAGTACGCAGGTGAACGCACCTGGCTTGAGATTGGCGATCATAATACCATTCGTGAGGCATGTAGCTTACACCGTGGTACAGCACAAGATGGTGAGCTGACCAAAATTGGTAGCCACAATCTGCTAATGGTCAATACGCATGTGGCTCATGATTGTGTGATTGGCGATCATAATGTGTTGGCGAATAATGTCGGTGTGGCAGGCCATGTCACGATTGGTGATCATACGATTATCGGTGGTAACTCAGGTATTCATCAATTTTGTACGGTTGACGACTATAGTTTGATCGGTGGGGCGAGCTTAATTCTAAAAGACGTGGCTGCCTTTACGATGGTATCTGGCAATCCGGCAAAAGCGCATGGTCTGAATATCGAAGGTATGCGCCGTAAAGGCTGGTCAAAAGAGACTATCAACTTTTTACGCGAAGCCTATCGTACAATTTTCAGATCAGGTTTGACGACCGTAAAAGCGCTAGAAGTTTTGAATAATGAGCTGTTGCCACAAGAGCCAAAAATTCAACTGCTCATTGACTCATTACAGAAAAGCCGTCGCGGCGTGGTACGTTAAAAGCAGGATAAAATCCGCTTAAAGTTAGTAATAGTCTGAATATTCTAATCGAACAAACGCTTGTCAACTTTAAATAAAACATAAAAAACCATAACTATTAGTTATGGTTTTTTATGTTTATGAGTACTTGACTTTTTTGGTCGCTTAGCAGAAACTGAGCGTTTACGGTATTGTAATCAATTCTTTCTTAATGTTACTGGGCGTTTCGCATTGATGCGCTTACTAAATAGCCTACTATTATAAATGGCGTTTATGATAATCAAGGAAGATTATCAGTGACATTAATTGAAGCACGAGGATGGAAAAATGGCTATCAATAAACAAGAACATGCACAGTGGAGCTCAAGTTTTGGCTTCGTGTTGGCAGCAGTAGGCTCAGCAGTTGGTTTGGGAAATATATGGAAATTTCCATACATGGTAGGTGAAAGTGGTGGTTCAGCTTTCGTTATCGCTTATTTATTTTGTATTGCGTTAGTTGGCTTTCCAATCTTGGTTGCTGAATGGCTGATTGGTCGCCGCGGACAAAAGAACCCAGTCAATACCTTCGTTGATGTTGCCACAAGTGAAGGCAAGTCTCGCAGCTGGGGAATTATTGGGGCTTCAGGTATTTTGGGTGGTTTCTTAATTCTATCGTTCTATAGTGTCATCGGTGGTTGGGCACTCAACTATGTGACTAAAATAGCGACAGGTCAGTTCGTTGGACAAGATAGCGATGCTGTTGGTGCTACATTTGATGCTATGCTAGCTTCTGCTGGTACATTAACAATATGGCATACAGTATTCATGTTCTTTACCGCTGTTATCGTTGGTATTGGTGTGACGAGCGGTATCGAAAGAACAGCTAAGATTTTAATGCCATTATTAGGTTTGATTCTATTCGTTATCGTTGGTTATAACGTCATGAATGGTGGCTTTGGTGAGGCAGTGGCTTATCTGTTTACTCCTGATCTAAGCAAGCTGACCGAAGATGTTATGATTGCCGCATTAGGCCATGCTTTTTTCACACTATCAATTGGTATGGGTATCATGGTTGCTTATGGCTCATATTTGGGTCGTGAAGTGAACTTGCTTAAGACGGCGCGTACGGTTGTGATTCTAGATACTGTGATTGCTTTGGCTGCTGGTCTAGCTATTTTCCCAATTATCTTTAGTAATGGTCTAGATCCTGCTTCAGGTCCTGGTTTGATTTTTGTTAGCTTACCAATTGCTTTTGGTAGCATGGGTGCTGGTACAATTATTGGTACTTTGTTCTTCTTACTTATTACCTTCGCTGCTGTTACATCAGCAATCTCATTGCTTGAGCCAACGGTTGAGTTTTTAGAAGAGCGTACTTCTATGAGCCGTACCGTAGCGACGATCGTTTCGAGTACTATCATTTGGTTGTTAGGTATTGCAGCATTACTATCGTTCAATCTATGGTCTGACGTTACTATCTTGGACAACAATATTTTCGACGCTCTAGATAAACTGACCAGTAAATTCATTCTACCTTTAACGGGCCTTGCAGCGATTATATTCCTTGCTTGGAGAATGGATCAGCGTAGTATTCAACAAGAGCTTGGACTGTCTAATGGTGCATTCCAGGTTTGGCAAATCGTTGCTAAATTCGTTGCCCCAATTGCAGTCGTGGTCGTATTTGTTAATGCGTTAATCTAATAAATTTAAAGCAGGGCATTCGATTGCTCTGCTTTAAAAGTAATAGACATACAAAAGGGCTTAAGATAATTCTTAAGCCCTTTTGTATGTCTATCGATAAATAATTGCGATGATTAGCGCAAGTTTAGCTCAGGTACTGTTTGACCACGCTTAGTATAGAACTCGACGACAAACTCATCAAACTTGTCTTGTTCAATGGCATCTCTCATGCCCTGCATCAAACGCTGGTAGTAACGCAAGTTATGAATGGTGGCTAGCTGAGCACCTAGCATCTCTTTACATTTATTAAGATGATAGAGATAAGCTCGGCTGAAGTTCTGACAGGTGTAGCAGTCGCATTCAGGATCTAATGGGCCTTCATCGTTGCGATACTGGCTATTACGGATACGTACCACACCAGCATTGTCTGTATCGCCTGTGACAAAATAGTGACCGTTACGCGCGTTACGAGTTGGCATGACACAATCAAACATATCGACGCCGCGGCGTACGCCTTCAACTAAATCCTCAGGCTTACCAACACCCATCAGGTAGCGCGGCTTATCTGCTGGCATATCATCAGGGAGGTAGTCTAAGACATCCATCATCTCATCTTTTGGCTCACCAACAGACAGACCACCGATGGCATAACCATCAAAGCCAATATTTAGCAGACCTTCTAGTGATTGCTGACGCAAATCAGGATACATACTGCCTTGTACGATACCAAATAAGGCATTGGTACTGCCCAGTCTGTTATGCTCATCCACGCAGCGTTGTCCCCAACGTAGCGACAACTCTAAAGACTTTTGGGCTTCGTCATGAGTGGCAGGATAGGGCGTACACTCATCGAACTGCATGACGATGTCTGAGTTTAAGCTGTACTGAATTTGCATAGATTTTTCTGGAGACAAAAATACCTTAGCACCATCGATAGGAGATTTGAAGTCGACACCTTCTTCGGTGATTTTACGCATGGCACCCAGACTGAATACTTGGAAACCACCTGAATCAGTTAGGATAGGCTTGTCCCAATGCATGAACTTATGCAAGCCGCCAAACTTATCAATCACCTCGGTACCTGGACGCAACCATAGATGAAAGGTATTGCCCAAAATAATATCCGCACCGATGGCCTCGATATCACGTGGCAGCATACCCTTGACCGTACCATAAGTACCAACAGGCATAAAGGCAGGCGTTTGCACGTCGCCATGATTGAGATGAACGGTACCACGGCGTGCACGCGTGTCACCGCTGGCCGTTTTATGTAAGACAAATTGCATATGATTATCGCTATTTACGCTATGAAAATGGCGATAATTATAGCATTGTTAGCAGTTTTTTTGGACATATAGTCAGAGAATCACTGAACTGCTACGGTGTTACTCTCCCTAAATGTACTACTTGTACCATCTTCAGTCGGCTGCCTTGTACCCATTTTAGTGTTCTTTGACTATAGATATTGGGTGTCATCGGTATACGGTCGATATACACTTTGGTCAATATCGCTTCGTCATAACCAAAAAACACAGATAGCACCCCAAAAGACACAGACAGCAAGTAGCGTCATTGATAAAGTACCAATCATACAGGTGAGGCAGTCAGAGTCATCAGACTTATTTTAAGAAACTAGGGAAACAATATGAAAAAGACAGGTTGTTTATTATTAATGGGCGGATTATTGTTGATCTCAAAAGGGGCGATGGCCGCTGAGACAGAAGAACCAAAGTACACGTTATTGACGCAAACAGGCGACTTTGAGCTGCGTCGTTATGACGATCAGCTCGTGGCGCAAACGTGGGTGAGTGGTGACCAAGACGCCGCCAGTCGAGAAGGGTTTAAGATTTTAGCTGATTACATTTTTGGTAATAATACAGCACCAACGGGCGGCAGTAGTAAAATTAACATGACAGCGCCTGTTACCATGCAGCCTAATAATAAAAAAAGTGAGACTGACTCACAGAAAATCGCGATGACAGCACCAGTGAGCATGCAGCAGGAGAATGGAAAGTGGCGTGTGCAGTTCACTATGCCAAGTCAATACACCATGCAAACGTTACCAAAGCCTAATAATCCAAATGTTGAGATTATTGAAGTGCCTGCACAGACTTATGGTGTGATTAAGTTCTCTTGGCTCGCAGGAGAGGACAAAGTAGCGGAAAAAACTGAAGCGTTGCAAACATGGATGCAAGACCAGAATCTGACGCCTACAGGTGAGCCCGAATTGGCACGTTATAACCCACCTTGGACGTTACCATTTTTGCGCCGCAATGAGGTGATGATCGCCTACGAGTCAAAATAGTAGCCGCAGTTCAAAGATATCATTTTTAATGAGTATGTTGTTTATCTGTTTTAACAATTCATAGGGTTATAAAAACTAAGCTCATAAAAAAAGACAGCAATCGCTGTCTTTTTTGTATTCAAATTTTTGGATAGTTGGTCTAGTTTTTTTGCTCGCGGATGATATTAAGCATACGGCGTAATGGTTCAGCTGCGCCCCATAGCAGTTGGTCGCCGACGGTAAATGCACCTAGATACTCAGGACCCATATTCAGCTTACGCAAACGACCTAACGCAACAGTCAAAGTACCAGTGACAGCTACTGGCGTTAAACGGTTCATGGTTGCTTCTTTGTCATCTTCTACCAAGTCCAACCATTCGTTGCCGCTGTTTTTAAGTGCTGCTTCGATTTCTTCTAGTGGAATGTCTTTTTTGAGCTTGATAGTCAGCCCTTGTGCATGGCAGCGCATGGCACCAACGCGAACACACATACCGTCGATAGCAATCTTATCAGCTTCAGAATTACCAAGGATTTTGTTGGTTTCAACACCACCTTTCCATTCTTCTTTTGACTGTTTGTTCTCTAGTTGAACATCAATATATGGGATTAAGCTACCAGCCAAAGGCACACCGAAGTACTGAGTAGGAAAGTCTGCTGAACGCTGAGTCTGAGCGATTTTTTTATCAATTTCAAGAATCGCGCTAGCAGGATCAGCCAATTCGTCTTGGACGGCATCATGTAATACGCCCATACCACTGATGAGCTCGCGCATGTTATTAGCACCAGAGCCGCTAGCGGCTTGGTATGTCATGGCGCTGACCCATTCAACCCAGCCCTTATTAAACAACTCACCGATAGCCATCAGCATCAATGAAACGGTACAGTTACCACCGATAAAGTCTTTTTTACCATTGGCTAAGGCACTATCGATGACAGCGCGATTGACCGGATCAAGAATGATGATGCTGTCATCTTTCATTCGCAATGTGCTCGCTGCATCAACCCAATAACCATTCCAACCGCCATCACGTAATGGTTGATGTACTTTTGACGTGTAATCACCACCTTGGCAAGTAATAACGACATCACAAGCAGCAAGTGCGTCAATATCATGAGCATCTTTTAATTGGCTAGTTTCAATACCTTCAAAGCTTGGCGCATCTCCGCCTGCATTGCTGGTTGAAAAGAACACAGGTGTGATGCCATTGAAGTCATTTTCTTCTTGCATACGTTGTATCAATACTGACCCAACCATACCGCGCCAGCCTACCAAGCCTACTGTTAAATTACTCATGAAATCCAATCCTATTTACAATTATTTGTTGCATCACCAACCGATAACAATGCCGTGAATAGCACTAAAAAGCAAGGCGTTTTAGCGGTTTTCTATATACTATTAACTATGTTCGTTATAACTTTAAGTTATTAGAATAATAGTGATACTCACGATGCCTTAGACAACTCATCGTATATTAATAATATCTGGCAATCATGACTATCGAAAAGACATATACAATGATGGTTATTATGAGCTTGTAAATATTGTAATGTTTTATGATAGGTGTCGCATCATGATTGCTCATTAGTAGTCTATAATATTGTGAAATGCTAAGGTTAGAAGCGAACCTTAATTCAGACCAAGCCATGCAATATTTTGTCATCGAATAAGTCATGAGCAGGGCCATTTCTTCAGTCATCATCCTAATAGACGGTTAATACACACTATGGATCTCTCACTATTATATTACAGCCTACAGGGGCTAGCAGGATTCATCGCCTTCGTAACGATTTGGGGTTGGATACCACTTGATAATTGGTGGGTGCGCGGTGTTGAGTTTCCACGCATTCAGATCATGGTGCTAGGTGCTATTGCTTGGATTGGTATGCTGTTGTTTTGGTCAGAATGGCAGTTAGGTCAGTGGGTGCTATTCTCAGTCTTAAGTATCACTTTAGCGTTTCAGCTGAGAATGATACTGCCTTATACCAGACTGTGGAAAAAAGAAGTCGAGAAAGCAAAAGACAAGCCAGAAGGGCAGGAGAACCATCTGAAAATAATGGTTTCAAATGTACTAACACCAAATGATGACACCCAGAAATTGGTCGATTTAGTCGAGCAAAAACAGCCTGATATCTTGATTACGTTAGAAAGCGATAAAAAATGGGAAAGGGCCTTACACCAAATCGAATCAGATTATCCTTATACCGTAAAAGTTCCATTAGATAACTTATATGGTATGCATCTCTATTCTAAGCTTGAATTGATTGATCCTGAAGTCAAATATTTGATGATTGATGATATTCCTTCCATTCATGCGCAGCTGCGCCTGCAAAGTGGTCGCGTCATTTGGTTGTATTGCTTGCATCCTATGCCGCCCAGTCCAACCGAAGCAGACAAATCTACCACTCGAGATGCCGAGCTGCTCATGGTCGGAAAACACATAAAAGAGAACGACCAAACGGCGATATTGGCAGGTGACCTCAATGATGTGGCATGGTCAAAGACGACTCGACGTTTTCAGCGTATATCTGGGTTACTAGACCCGCGTATCGGCAGACATTTTATCAATACTTTCCATGTCAACTACCCGTTTTTACGTTGGGCGTTGGATCATATCTTTCATAGCGCCTGCTTTACCGTCGTAGATATTAAGCGTATGCCTTCTATTGGCTCTGACCACTTTCCTGTTATGACAACGCTACAATATGAGCCAGAAAAGACCAGCCAACAAGCGCAAAACGCGCCTACTAAGGACGCAGAAGATATTAGAGAGACAGATCACAAAATAGAAGAAGGTAAAAAAGAAGGTAAGAAGGTATCAAAAGAACACGCAAAAGAATGAAGAGTTTTGGGCCAACAGATACTAGTTTGATAGCTTATTGCGCTGTTAAGCTTCCTCTAAAAGCGTAAGCATATGCTTACGTCAAATAAGGTCTTTAGCCTCTAGTTGTATCAAACTGATTGCCCTACAATACGACCATCAACACAAGGATATGCAAGGATGCAGTGTTGAGACAGTATCAATAAAAGTTCAGGTCAGCCCGCTGTCTTATAGGTTACTGTTCATGACTTAGGATGAGTCAACATGGAAGAGATAATAATAACAACATGAAGCGTTAAAGCCTCGAACCAATCGCCCTAGGTTCGGGGCTTTTCTTTGTGTGTCAAATTCATTCGTTAAAGATTAAATTTTGGGTTTGATAAAAAATTAGAATATCAGGAATCAGAAAATATTCTCAAACGATATAGTCGGTGAACTACTAAACCGCTACGGTGTTACCCATCCTTAGATGTACTACTTGTACAATCTGCAGTCGGCTGCCTTGTACCCATTTTAGAGTTCTTTGACTATAGCGTTTAAAAATGGGAGCTTATCAATAAAAAAGGGTACATGCATTGGCATGTACCCTTTTTCAAAAAGACTATTTATGTTGTTAATCTATTCGGTAGCTTCTTATCCAAGTACTTGGATATAAGCGCTAGAACGTAACTCTTGTAGCCAGTCTTCTTGAGCTTGTGGTGCTAGGCGTTGGTACAGTGCTTGACGTGCCATACTGCGACGATATTGCTCACTAACATCTTGATCACGCTTACCGTCAACTTTTAAGATATGCCAACCGAACTGGGTCTTGAAGGGAGCAGAATAATCACCGACTGCTGTATTTTTCATAACAGCTTCAAACGGACCGACCATGTCCTCTTCACTAACCCAATCAAGATCACCGCCGCGACCAGCTGAACCTGGATCATCTGAATAGGTCGATGCTAAACCCGCAAAGTCAGCGCCACTGCGTAGCTGCTCATATAAGTCATTGATTTTTTGTTCAGCAAGCGCATCAGTCTGGAGCTCATCAACTTTCACCAAGATGTGACGAGTTTGCCACTGCGGTATCAGCATGGTATCACTGGCTTTTTTATTAGCAAGCTTAATGATATCGATGCCTTCAGGGGTAACTAATGGCTCGCTAACCGCACCGACGTCAAGCTTGGTAATTTGGCTTGATAGTTCTGTAGGCAATGAGGCCGCCTTGTGAAAGCCCATATCGCCACCTTGTAGTGGGATAGGATAGCTACCTTGGCTAGCAGCCACAGCTTCCGTGACATTGACATCTGATACGAGCAGGCGAGTGCGTAATGCTTCCGCTACCTTTAATGCTTCTGCACGCTGCGCCTCTGATAAACGGCTATAGTCATCGATGTAAGGCACGCGTACATGAATGGTTTGATAGTCACTTTGGTTCAAACGCTTGGCTTCAGGCGATGCCAAAAATGCATCGATATCCTGCTCGCTGATGCGGACACGATCACTGATTTGACGTTGCTGCAATGCTTGAATAGAGGCATCTTCGATCAACTGAGCGCGCAGAGCAGCATAGCTACCGGGTCTTGCTGCATCTAGACGTTGCTGCAATGCTGAGATGCTACCCAGTCCTTCTGCTTGTGCAATTTGACCTAGGCGCTGATTGATAGCGGCATCGTCAGGTTTTAGGCCTGAGCGCTTGATCATAGACAGCTGTAGCTCGCGTAAGATAAGTGCATTTAACACTTCAGACTGTAGTTGAGCTGAGTTGGCAATTGGCTCGCCAGCAGCTTGAGCACGTGCTTGAGCTTGCGTAATAGCAGCAACCAATTCACTTTTTAAGATAGCATTTTCATTGACCAATGCAATGATGCCGTCTGTGCTATTGGCTGGGGTCAGGCGATTCACGTTGCTTTGTTCAGCATTGGTTGTTGCTTTAGCCGCTGCAGGCTTTACGGTGGCAGCTTGGGCACTGAGACTAAGCACAAGGCCTGCACTCATACCCATCGAAAACAGTACAGCACGGCTGGTTTGACGTACAGAAAAAAATCTCATGATGCTCCTCATCAATGTCATCGCATCGGATGGTAGTTGGTCAACCATATCCATTATATTTTAATAATCATATACTGAATAATCTTGTCCATAATAATGTGATAAATAGTATCACGTAAATAGATAGCTACGCGAGTAATGGGATAGGCTGACTGTATTTAGCCGCTCATTCTTAATTTGTCTAGCTAAATAGCTTATCTGTCTGTCATAAATTTTGGCTTTATAACAGACCTTGTAAGAAATCCTAGTTTTTCCACGCAGTTTGCACAGTATCAAAGCCACGTATCTTCTCAGACAGCAAACGCGTCAAACTACCATTACCGCTGCCAAGACCACTTAGTCTAAGCTCTGCCATAATTGCTTGTGTCGGCTCATTGGTAACATCCAAGTCATTATAATAACGACGGCCATAAACGGCAAAACCAAAGCAGCAGTCTTCGTAATCGACACCAACAAGCGCATCAAGCATCTTACTGTTGCGATAATCATATTGGCCTTGTGTCAATATTCGCCATTTGCTATTGATGGGGAATATAGCCGATGCAGTAATGGCAGATAATGGTAGCTGATTGGTGTTTGTATCACTTTGACGCTTTACGAAGCCGACATTAAATAAGCTGTTGTCTGTTGGCTGGTAACGTAGCTCGGTTGTGATAAAGTTTAAGTCATAGCTATTGCTCAATGCACCGTTCACATCAACCCAAACGTTATTATATGGTTGGATGCTCGCATCCCAAACCATGCCTGATGATGACGTCGTAAACACAGGTTCATCATCAGCAAGCGTGACGCGACCATCATCGATATAAAACTGCTCTGCAATACTACCATCGAAACGTGTCACACCCGTTGCATCGATGTAACGATAATTAATCCCTGGCGTAACAGCATGCAAGTCTTGCAAGCGGTCATGACCTAAAAACCAACTGTCTGAAAATAGCTGCTCATAGTTGGTTGAGGCAATACGGGTATTAAAGTTAGGAATGTCATTCTGGTCTTCGTATGGTGCATAAGTGTACTTCAATCGCGGATTGAGCAACTGATAGCCACCCATGGTATCGTCAAACGCACCAAATGGTGAACCGGCACGGTATAGGTGCAATCCAGCATCAATGCTGGCTTGCGGTACAAACGCTGATAGACTGCCATCTTCTGCACTTAGCGAGTTATCTTCTAAGCTGTCTTCGTCGTATGCTGTATAGAGATGCTGTAGGCTCAGCTTTGGTTTGATATAGCCCCACGAAGATTCGATCGGGTAAGAGGCACTAATTTTATTATAAAGACGTGTACCGCTTTTTTCAGTCTCAGAACCATCGTCGATAGATTTTTTAAAGTATGCTGAATCACTAACACCCGTAATTTCAAAGTTATTATTTGTCGGTATACGGTAGTTCAGAGTCAGTTGTGGCAGGCGAGAGTAAGGTTTGTCTTTATCCTCTAGTGCGTCACCATCGCTATCAAAAGCATCCAGTGTTTGAAAGGTCTCGAGTTTTAGCTCACCAGTGACATAGTCGTTATAATAGTTGAGGCGGGCACGTCTCGGTAAATTTACCGTACTATCGGATAAACCAAGGGTATCAAAGTCATCCAGATAGTCCGAATCTGATACATAGCTGTATTTGAGATCTCCGCTCAAACGCGGAATACTCTTGGATTCCCAAGTATGATCATAAAACAGACTGCTACGATTTTCGTCATCGTACTCGTTATCATTAGGGAGGTATGAACCAGTTACCGTACCTTTCCCATAGTTTTCGGTCAAATAACGAAACTCACCTGATAACATGGGATTGCGATCAGTATAAATATGGGTATTGAGCGTGGCATCGTAATTGGGTGCCAAATTTAAATAATAAGGTACATCAACTTCAAGACCAGTTTCACTACTAATACCGACATTCGGTAATAAGAAGCCACTACTGCGGCGACTGTCTATTGGGAAGTTAAAATAGGGCAGATAGAATACTGGTATGTCAGCGATACGGAACGTTGTGTCGTAAGCTTCACCGCGCCCTGTTTCTGTATCTAAATCAATAGTTTTGGCATCAAACTGCCATTTTCGATTCATGGGCGGGCAGGTGCTAAACATGACATTATCTAATTCATAGTGACTGTCATTGGGTCTATTTAAGCGCTTAGCATAGCCATGTGCTTGTAGGTCGACACTAGCAAAAGCCACATTCTCAGCGGTTGATTGTCCCGTTTCCGTGTTGTAGTTCAAGCTGTCAGCGACGCCAATTAGGCCGCCTTGTGACGCTCTTTCACTTAAACTGGCTTGAGTATTATTCATAGCCTGATTGGGTACATTGTTCAGTGGTACTTTTTGCCCTGTCGCTTGGTCAGTAAACATGACGCTGCCTTGGGCTGCTGCCACACCTTTGCTCAAATCTAGCGAGACTTTTTCTGCTGCTATTTGCTGAGTGCCTTGATTAATGATGACATTACCCGAGAGCTCAGCGTAGTCAACGCTGTCGTAATAACCATAGTCCGATTCTGTAAACAGAGGTGCTCGGTTATTTTCGAGGCTATTAGTTGCTCCAGCCTCATTGACAGCACGCTGATAATTAGGGTTGCTATGTGGATATACCCATTGACCTTCACAGCGTTGTGAGCTATCTACAGTACGTATCGGTATCTGTAAGTTCTTACCGACTTTAGGAATGACTTGAGGACTGGTTGTGTCGACCATACTGTCAGCGGTTGGAACCTCAGTATCAGGTGTTAGCTCATAGAACTCTGCCAAGCGCATTAAGCTGTCTTGAATGCTTTCATCATTTAAATCAAGCTTGTTGGTGTTTTTTGCAGCTTTAGGCGTGCTGGTATCATTACTTTGTGTAGCGGCAATGCTTTTCTGAGTATCGAGTGCTGGTACAAAAGCTGAATTGTTACTGTCTTGATTATCGCCGTCTTTATTGTCGCTATCTTTAATGGCAGTGACTTCTAGAGAGCTGTCATCTAGGGTGTCTTTACTAATGGCGCTCTCAGTATTGAAAAAGCTGTCATTATTGACAGAGCTATCATTGAAGTCGCTATCGTTAAAAGAGCTGCTATCTAAAGTGCTAACACTTGCAGCCGTATCAATACTATTAATGCCGTTGGTTAACGTTGAGTCATCAATAGTAGCTTTAGCGGCGACGGCTGCCTGTTGCGATTGTTTGGTTGCAGCAGTAGTCTTTGGACTCTGACTCGCTTGATAGTTAATATCACTATAATCAGGCGTTTGATTGATATTGCTATTAGCATTAGGCGCTGCTTTAGATATGTAACGTGTACTACTATCGGTGAGGATCGGCGCAGTTTTTTGTGTGTCAGCATCGCTGATTGCAGCATTAACGGCTAGGCTAGATAAGCCTAAGGCGCCAAATAAGATCACGCGAATGCTTTGGTAAAGCGGAGAATATAACAAGGGCACACCTATGATTGCAGAGCCTATTGGATTGCGATACTGAGCTTAGTAGCCGCATTATTGAACAAGGTATAGCAGTTAATAAACGACTAAAAAATCACTAATTGCTAATAGCGATCTCAAGAATTTGAGTGTTTTACATATAATGACGACTAATCATAGTCAAAAAAAACCAAATCAGCTACACTATTTACCAAAATTTATAATATAGCTAGGCTGCTTTTCGAATGATTGCCGAGATTATGCTTAGCGCTAAATATTGAATGATAACTCAATATACTTGTTATAGCAGTTATTGTGGCTCAAGATTTCACCATTTTAACAAGGTTTTGCCTGACTTATCACTACTTTAATTGTTTACGACTTATATTTAACCTGCGATGCCCATTATGACTGACAAACTAACTTTAGAGCCGAACATGACTGATACCGAAACCAATAGTCGCCTACAGCAGCTAGAGAGCTGGTTGCAGCAGATATTTACAGGTAAAAGATTTAACTTAGATAGCCTGCCTGGTGATGCCAGCGCCCGCCAATATCACCGTATTCAACTACCAAAAGATGATGGTAATGGAGCGTTGAATTACATTGTCATGGATTCTGCTGACGAACAAGAAGCCATGCGTCAGTTCATTAACGTCGCAAAATTGATGGCACCTGCTATTAATGTACCAGCGATTGTCGCACAAGATGTGACCAAAGGCTTTTTAGTCTTACAAGACTTTGGTGCGGTAGAGTTCGCCCATTTGCTTGTTGATACACCCTCTACTCAAGTGAACGAGTACTATCAATTGGCAATGCAGACGTTGGTCGCACTACAGACCGTACCTGTTGAGACAGCAAAATCTCAGCACCAATTGCCAGATTATGATACGGCGTTATTAGATCGTGAAATGGAGCTGTTTACGGATTGGTTTATACCGTATGTCGGAATAGCGCTTGATCAAACGTTGTGGGACAATTTAAAAGTAGCATTGACGAAAGAGATTTTGCAGCAGCCACAAGTCATCGTTCATCGTGATTATCACAGCCGAAATCTGATGCAAGATCAAGCAGACCATTCGCGCTTGGGTGTGATTGATTTTCAAGATGCAGTGGTTGGCTCTTACACCTATGATTTGGTGTCATTGGTACGTGATGCTTATGTTGAATGGCCGGAGCGTCAAATATCTGAATGGATGAAAGACTTTTGGCAATTACAGCAGCAAGCAGGACTAACCACAGCTGCTAGTGCGCAACAGTTTGAAAATGATGTCAATGTAATGGGCGTACAGCGTCATCTAAAAGTACTGGGAATTTTTATCCGTTTGTCTGAACGTGATGGCAAAGATCGCTATTTAGCAGATATTCCTAAAGTGATGAGTGATTTAGTTTTTGAGCTAGAGTGGCTTGGCAAACATGGTAATGATAGCTTGCAACAAGCACTACTACCATTTAATAAATGGTTTGTGGATACCGTGCTGCCTGCATATCAGCATAAGTTTGCACAGCAGTATATCTAAATCTATTTATCATATTAGTCTTTTAAGAGCTTAAAACTCACACATTATAGGAGTGTACATGTCTACCTCTACGATTACACAGGCCATGATTTTGGCAGCGGGCAAGGGTACTCGTCTACGCCCGTTGACGCTTGAGACGCCCAAGCCTTTGGTGGAAGTTGCGAGTCAGCCACTGATTGTTTGGCATATCAAAGCGCTACAGGCGGCAGGTATCACTGACATTACGATCAATGCGTCGTGGTTGGCTGATAAGCTCATCGATACGTTGGGCGATGGCACACAATATGGCGTAAAATTGCATTGGTCAGTAGAAGGCGATGAACCTTTAGAAACAGCGGGTGGTATCTTTCAAGCATTACAAACTGGTAAGTTGCGTGATGAGCCGTTTATCTTAGTGAACTCTGATGTTTGGACGACATATGATTTTACTCAGTTGCAAGACTATACACTGGGTGCTGATCAGCGTGCGCATTTACTCTTGATTGATAATCCGGCGCACAATGATAGCGGAGATTTTGCGATTAATAATGGTCTTGCTAGTGAGCAACCCGTAGGTGATGGTGATAAATATACCTTTGCTGGCATCAGTGTGATGTCACCTAGATTGGTTGATGGCTTGATATCAGGTCAGCCAGCAGCGTTGGCACCATTGCTTAAACAAGCGATGCTCAAGTTTCAGATTACCGCTGAAGTTATTACTGACAATTGGATAGATGTGGGCACGCCTGAGCGCTTGGAACAGGTAAACGATTTTATTGAAAGTAAAGGTGCTAAAAACCATTTAGGTGTATAAGCTCGATAAATTCTTATATAAGTATGCATAAAAAAGCAGCGTTGATTTAATCAACGCTGCTTTTTTATACGTGTATCTCAATGAATATTAAACACCCATTGCTAGTTTGATTAGCTGTGCAATGGTAAACACGACCAAAAATCCTGCCACATATAGACCGACAAACCATAGCCATTGTGACTTTTTCTTACTGAGCTTTTTCATGCTCGTCTCCCATTTGCGTGTTGATACGCTTTTGAACATCAGTATAGCTACTGCTAAGGACAGCAATAGCCAGTGACT
The DNA here is from genome assembly GCF_904845995.1 of Psychrobacter fjordensis. Lineage (NCBI taxonomy): Bacteria > Pseudomonadati > Pseudomonadota > Gammaproteobacteria > Moraxellales > Moraxellaceae > Psychrobacter > Psychrobacter fjordensis. The sequence continues at coordinate 70,779 of NZ_CAJGYP010000001.1, read as the reverse complement.
GTTTTATCAATTCACATGTCCATGCTTAACGTTCTTATTTATCAGTACATATGCTCATGATCCGTCTTACCCTTAAAGGTGTAATACGCAAAAGCGGTGTAACTCAAAATAATGGGTAGCATAATACCGGCACCAACGAGCATAAAGGACAGTGACGTATCTGCTGCGGCTGCTTCATAAATCGTCATTTGATACGGTACGATATAAGGGAACATGGCAGAACAAACACCGATATAACCCATCAAAAATAGCGCGACAGTCAATAAGAATGGACGATATTCACGTTCAGTGTTCAAGTCTTTACGCATAATAAAGAATAACACCATGACGATAATAGGCATGGGAGCCAGATATAATAAATCTGGGAAATGAAACCATCCGTCGAGTGCATTGATATCTGAAAAATACATAAATACTGTCACGACAATCATGGCGACGACTAAAGCAGATAGCATCCAGCCAGAAACTCTGCGTGCCCAAACTTGTAGTTTGTGTTCTGTCTTGATAATCAGCCAAGTAGAGCCAAGTAGGGCATAACCGATAATCATTGCAAAACCGCAGACGATAGAGAAAGGTGTTAGCCAGTCAAACGGTCCACCAGAGTATAAGCGATTGCTCGCTTCAAGGCCTTGTACCAATGCCCCAAGCATAATCCCTTGAGAAAAAGTAGCAAGCACTGAACCGACAAAAAAGCAAGTATCCCAAACATGACGACGTGTCGAGGATTTAAATCGAAACTCAAATGCTATGCCGCGCAAGATAAGACCAAATAACATCGCTGTCACAGGTAAATAAAGACCCGTCATAATGATGCCGTAGGCGACTGGGAAAGCGGCAAACAAGCCACCACCGCCCAATACCAACCATGTCTCATTACCATCCCAAAACGGTGCGATAGAGTTCATGATGCGGCTACGATTTTTATCGGAGCCTGCAAATGGAAATAAAATACCACAGCCTAAATCGAAGCCGTCCAGTAAAACATAGACGAAGACTGCGAGAGCGATAAGTCCGCCCCAGATCAAAGGTAAGTCTAATACATCACCGTAGTTAAACATTAGCGTAACCCTCCTTCATCGATGTCATCTGCAGGTTCATCAAGGTCTGTTCTCATTCTGTCGCCAGCACTGGTATCGCCAGTCAACGTGCGACCTTGACCTTCTGTGACAGAATGCTCATAGAAGTTATCTTCAGAAGGGTCTGAGTAGGGTTTTGGCCCTTGAGCAATCAAGCGTAGGATATAGAAACTGCCTGCACCAAAGACAAAGATATACAACACAATGAAACCAATCAATGTGGTGGCGACCTGCTGTGCAGCGACTGGTGACATACTCTCAGCTGTACGAATCACGCCATACACGGTCCATGGTTGGCGACCCGTTTCAGTCACAAACCAACCAGACAATAATGCAATAAAACCAAGCGGTGTCATCATCATCCACGCACGGTGGAACCAGACACTTTCGGGATTGAATTGCTGTTTTTTGAAGTATTTGTATATGCTGAATAAACCGACCAGCACCATTAACATACCAATAGCGACCATGATACGGAACGCCCAAAACACAATCATAACGTGCGGTTGGTCTTCGGGTGCCCAGTTTTTGAGACCTTTGATTTCACCATCTAATGAATGTGTCAGAATCAAACCAGAGACATATGGAATCTTAACTTCATATTTATTGGTTTGGTTTTCTTGGTCGGGAATCGCAAATAACCGTAATGCTGCGCCACGCTCATCTTCCCAGATACCTTCCATCGCAGCGACTTTGGCTGGTTGATGCTCTAAAGTATTTAGACCATGCTCATCACCAATCAACACCTGAGCTGGCGCTACAAATATGGCCATAATCATCGCCATGCCTAGCATGACACGGCCGTGCTTACGGTGCTCGGTATGTTTTTTGGATTGTAAATAATAAGCACCGATACCACCAATGACGAATGCAGTTGTCAAAAATGCTGCTGTCATCATATGAGCATAACGGTAAGGGAAAGATGGATTGAAGATAATCTCAAGCCAGTTGGTTGGGTATAGCAAGCCATCTGCGCCCACCATAAAGCCCTGCGGCGTTTGCATAAAGCTGTTTGCAGCTAAAATCCAAAAACCTGAAATCAGCGTACCGATGGCGACGATAGCGGTTGCAGCAAAATGCATGCGTTTGCTCACACGTCCCCAACCGAACAGCATAATCCCTAGGAAAGAGGCCTCTAAGAAGAATGCAGTCAATACTTCATAGGCGAGTAGTGGGCCTAAGACGTTACCGGCTTTGTCAGAGAATACCGCCCAGTTAGTGCCGAACTGGTAAGACATTACCACACCGGATACGACACCCATACCGAAGACGACAGCGAATATCTTAATCCAATGCTTATAAACTTCGGCATAGATAGGATCGCCCGTTCGAAGCCAACGGAACTCAAGCACCGTCAACCAACTGGCTAGTCCAATAGAAAAAGCAGGAAATACAATATGAAATGAGATAACAAAAGCGAATTGAATACGCGCGAGTAACAACGCGTCCATTTGGTCGATCATAAATGCAGCGAACATAAGCGCTTACCTTTATTTGTTAGCCAAGTAGCGCAAGCTTCCATGATACGCTCAAGTAACTGCCCGCAACCTTTTATACGAGTATCGCGGTCAATAATCAGGTTTTCTTTAGCTGTGAATATTAGCGAGTTAAACCGTTTTATTTATGCTATGACTAAAGCGATTCAACTGAATAAATAATTTATATCCATACAAATTAAGAAATAGTCGTTCATTCAATTACTGTTACTGATGCTTCATTATGCGCCTGCAGCTTTATCGCTACAAGTAAGGCCATGTAACGCATACTTACTAGTAAATATAAATTAGTAAGAATAAGTTAATGCTATATTCCTTATACAATATTATATATTGTAATAAAGTATAAAGAAGGTGTTTTATCGTACTCAGCAGTGTTCAATATTATCAATGTTCAAAAGACCTTAAACTATTGATTGAGCTGCTGATGCAGTATACGCCTTAAAGTTAAAATAGTTTGAGGGTTTTCTTGAATGCTGTGACCACCGTTAATGACTGTCTCAGAGGCAGCACCGTCTAGATGGGCACTGGTATAAGGTACGATACCGTCAGACAAGCGTTCAGTTAATGCCTGACTGATATTTTCATCGATGGTAACGGCCGCTACAAGCGATTCATCTGTCAGTTTAGCGTTATCAGAATCAGCGTTTTCACTTGCACTGATAGCCTCACCTCTTGCGTCTTCTTCTTCTATCGCTTGTGACAAGTCGATTCTGGCACCACCCGGCTGCATTTCTGCCAGTCCTTTGGTGATGTCAGCATCGTTATTGGCAATAATTGAGTGATAAGTAATGCGGTCATTGATGGCGAGATCTTTGGTGAGCTGTATAAAGGAAGATTTATCGCTGAGCTGGCTAGCACCGTTTTGTAGATATAGCGCGCCTAATGGGTTGTCTGCCAAATCGCCTTTCGTTGCAATCGTCGCTAAATTTTCAGTGACGGTTTTCACTAAACCAACGGGTAAGTAGACAACACGGCGTAGGGCACGCGTGAACCAGCGGTCTGCATAATCAGTACCACGAAACGGCGCAGACAAAAAGACAGCGGTATCTACTTGTGGTAATGTTTTTAGCTTAAAACGTTCTTGTAGTTGTGCTTCACCAAAAGAAGCTTTGAGTGCGTCGCGGACTTTACGTTTTTCGCTACTAGAGAGTATGTTTTGATCATCGAGATTGTCTAAGTCATCGACTAAGTTTTCATCAGAAAGCATCATGCGAGCGATCACAGCACCCATACTATGACTGATAATCACGCTATTTTTGCTGGCGAGATTTTGTCCTGTCGGATCCGTCTGCTGATAAGTGCTGTCAATCAGACGTTGGATTTGGTAACGGTTTTCTAAAATAGGTAAGTTGGTTGGATAAAATATTTGCCAAACCTGATAGTTGTCACGTAACTTATCATCATTGAGAATATCGTTGGTCAAGTTCACCCACGTTGCAGGGCTAGAGGCCAAGCCATGCAGCATAATCAGCACACGCTTATTGGGGTCATAAGGCTCTAGCATAAACAGTTTGGGCAGTCTCTCCTCTGGTTGGCGAGTAATCAAATTTAGATAGCCGACGCCATCTAATTGGTTCTCTGATAGCCACAAGCCATAACCGGCAGAGAAGTTGGCTGCCAGTGGATAGTCATTATTGAGGATGTTAACGCTTTCGCTTTGATACGGATTATACAGGTGGATGTCGAGTTTACGACTGTCTAGTACTTCTAGCACGCTATCGCCACTGGGTTCAATCAGACCCGTTAATAGTAAATGGCCTGTGGGATAAATGCGCGAACTTGGTTTGCTATCGTCGATATTGTCTTTTTTATCATCCGATTGACCTGACAGTGAGGATACCAATAATTGGCGAATCGTGGTGGTGTAGCGATCATCCAATGACGCAACCAAGCTAATGCCCAAGCCTGGACGTTTACTGATTGAGTTGAGCCCAGAGAGACGTAAGTCATAAGTGGAGACCAAGTCTGCTAGAGCAGAGGTTTGCTTATGTGCATTTTGCAGATAGCTGTTTTCATTGGGCAAATAAACGCCTAGATCATAGCCATCGACTTGTATCTTCATGACTTTGACTTGGTCGGTAGTCTTGCCTTCTAGAGGTGCACGATTGGCAATAGCCGCCTGTGTGCTGTTATCACGTTCAGTGGAGGCTATTGGTAAATGTTCTATCTGTGGGTCGCCCATCAGTTTATCTGAACCATCCACTGCCTTGTAGAGCTGAGTGATGACATCATTGCTCGCGGCATTATAAATATCTTGGGTCTGAATATCGGTATCGTTTGGAATGCGGTTTGGTGTACTAGAATGGCTACTATCCTGAGCGCTACCTTCAAAATCATGCGCTAAGCTGTCATAAAATAGATAGGTATAACTGTATTTTATCGCATTAAACAATCGCTCTTGGTAGCCAGTTAGGCAACGACTGGTGTTTTCTTGTTGAGTATTGGCCTCGGTATCACTTAACGGTGCATTGGCATAATAAGGGTCGAGTGGCGGGCGAGAAAGCGCATTGAGGCAGTCTTGCGATTTGGCAAGCTGTCGAGCCTTTGCGTAATGTAGTTCAGAAAAAATAGCCAGTGAGGAACGGTGGTGTTCATCTAAGATGCTATCGGTGAGCTGGGTCAAACATAAATCAAACTGCTGCATACAAGCTTGCTCATTGAGCCCTGCTGATAGAAGTGCTGATGCGGTATCACTACTGAGCTTGTTGTCCGTGACAATGTTGCCACGCTGTGCCGTAATGGTCTTTGCTGAAGCTTGTTTATTCACCGAGACTGTACTACATGCAGGCAATAATGCCATCGCTGCTATTAAAGCGATCGGTATGCTTTTTTTATTGGCGTGCGTTACCATATTTTTTATAGGGTTAACGAAAGTCATAGTTCAGTCCAGTTAGTCATCAAGGTATGAGTCAGTAAGCGGTGTACAAGAGAGAGTGTAGCGTAACTTTTGCGATTAAGCTTTTTTATTTTAGGCTTTGTCGTTAGGGCTTTGTCATTAAGTAATATCGAAGGAATAAGACTATCTGTCATTGATACTACTATCGATATTGCCTAATCATATTTACATCTCATTAATTGAATATATTATTCATTTAAGCGGGATAAGAGGCTAATTAGAATAACTGGTTTATTAGTGGATACAAAAAAGCGTCTCCATTTTATATTGAAATAATATCGATATAAAATGAAGACGCTGACTGCTTTGGTCGTAGATTATGTATCAATCATTTTGATTAATACATAAAACCATTTTAGACACCTGGTTTAACGTTGATGTCAGGTGCTGGTATGTCCCAAATGTAGAACTTACCTTCTTCAACAAGTTTTATCTGCTGACCAATCATAGCATTGTTGGGGTTTTTACTCTCAAGGCGACGCAGACGCTCTAACGCGCTATCACGACGGTCACTTAAGACGTCTGACTGTGCCAAGCTTTGCTCTGCTTCGGTATAGCCTAGAGAGACGGCTTTATCTAAGTATTTTTGACCTTCTTTAAAACCACCGCCTTCTGATAGCATCATGCCATACAAGAAGTTAGCTTCACCGCTATCAGGCTGGAGCTTGATGGCACGGTCTACATATTTTCCACCGCGTATCGTATAGTCTGAACCCAAATCTAGGTTACGTCCCATGCCGTTAAGCTTTGCTGCACGAAGCAGTACATCATAAGAGGCATTTGGTGACAGGGCATAAGGTTCAATCCATTCAGCTAATACTTTGATTTTTTCACGAACATTATATCGTTGTGTACGGTTAGGGAAGTTTGGTGGATAATGGCGGGCATTAGGTGACGCCTCTTGGATAAAGTCATCAAGCAGACTCACATCTAATTTGTCAGAGTTAGCGGTTGTTTGTTGTGGAATCAATACGGTCTTTAAAAAGCTCACGTCTGACAATTGCACTTTCGGCGTTGGAATGTTTGCAAGTTGACCACTACGCAGGTCGATACCAGATGTCGTCATTGGACCTGGCTCATAGACATGAGTGCTACCTGTGTACACCGGCTTGGTTGGGGCAGGTGTGACGGTTTGTGGCTGCCCAGAACTCATTGGAAAAAGACTTTGCGTAGGAGCGCTTTGTTGAGTAGCAGCGACAGGTGCATTAGTTTGTGGCGCTGGTTGAGTGCTTGATTGAGCTGTACTAGCAGCTTTAGGCTGTGCCAAACGAATCACGCGTTTGCTAGAGTCTACAGCACTCGGGACGGATGTGGCTGCTGCATTGGTTTCAGCTGCATTGACAGGCGCTGATAGCAACATTGTGCATGCGGCTGCCAGTGCGGTCATCGTGACCAGTTTCGAAGACTTGGTAGACACACTGCTAGAGAGCATTGATTTTTTAATGGTTTTCATAAATATTGTTACCTTGTTTATTTAGTCGTTATTTAGCAATTAAATGGTCATATAGGTTGTGTCTTTGCTGCAAAATCGTACAAATTTCTCATACCGTAGCAAATTAAGCTTTACGCTATCAGTAGTAGGATTGTTAATAATAAACGTCAAAAACTCGATAGTAGATGCAATAATCAAGCTTATAGTCTCTATTAATCTAGAGCTGGCAACTACATCGTTTACTACTACAAATGATAAGCAGTGGCTTTCATACGGTTGGCCATCCAGCGCATCGTCTTGCGTACAGGCGGTGACAATGCAGCGCCGCCGCTGGCAAGTGCTAGCTCACGATGGTGCAACTCTTCGATATCCATTTGTGCCAGTATCTCCTTTGAGCGTTTGTCATGCTCAGGCAGTTGCTGGATATGATCTTGCAAGTGCTCACTGACTTGTGCTTCTGTCTCTGCGACAAACCCCAAGCTGAATTCATTAGAGATAGCACCAGCTACTGCCCCAAGACTAAAAGACATGCCGTACCATAGTGGCGTAAAGAGACTGGCGTGGCTGCCAAGCTCACTTAGACGAGTCTCACACCAAACCAGATGGTCAACTTCCTCTTCGGCAGAGTGTTGCATGGCTTGCTTGACGCCGTGGTCTTTCGCCGCAAAGGCTTGACCGTGATAAAGCCCTTGCGCACATACTTCACCAGTATGATTGATACGCATCAACCCTGCGACATGCCGTGCTTCAGTGATGGTCAGCTCAGGAATCTCGTCGTTGCTGACTGGTAATGGACGCGTACTAGGGTTTGAGTGCGGTACGACAGCTCGTAATGCCTTATCGACGCCGAGTAACAACTGGTCGATTTTGGATAAGGGACGTAGGGCCATAATTCACTCCTAATGGCTTTATGTACTATCAAAAGATACTGTTATTAAAAGATATTGTTATTAAAAGATATTGTTATTAAAAAATACTGCTGTTAAAAGGTGCTATTGTTAAAAAGCACTATCAAAAAATAAGGTTGTCCGTTTTTCTAAGACAATTATAGTCTCAGCTTCACAAGCATTACTATAGCAAACAATCTAAATTATCAGCACGAATATTATCGGCTCAAAACATACTGATTACTATAGTAATACTCAATTCAGCTTTAGCATACTTAAGGAACGACTTCATCATGCGTTTGAATCACAGCGCTTTTAATATGTCTATTGAGCTTGATGTATAAAAACGCGCCAAATGCAATATTGAGCAGTCCTGTTGCCAAAAACAGTTGAGGCATGCTCAACGCCAACGTATTTAAGATAACAATCGCGAAAATCGCTGAGGTAACCATAAATATCGCATTAAAGATATTATTAGCACCAATGATACGCGCACGATGGCTTTTGGGTGCATACGCCTGCATAGACGCATACAAAGGCACAATATATAGACCGCCACTAAAGCCCAAAAAGAACAAGTCTGCAAATACTCGCCAGCTACCACTCATACCCACTAAATCACCGACACTGAGGAAAGTGCCATTGCTCACGTTGATATTGAGACCTGATAGTGAGAAATATAAATCGATTGCAAAAATACTTAATCCAGCAATACCAAAAGGTAATAACCGCAAACTGACTTGGTTTTTGGTCAATGATTTACACAGTAATGAACCAATCGATACGCCAACCGAAAATAGCGTCAATAGGAAAATCACCACTGACTCATCACCATGCAAAATGACTTTGCTAAGCTCTGGCATTTGGGTCAAGAACGTCGCACCATAAAACCAAAACCAGCTGTTGCCAAGGATGACGCAGAATAGAAAAGGTAATGAATATAAGTAGCGAACCGTGGCCAAACTGGTGGTAAAAATATTCCAGTTGATTTTTAGACTGGGCTGCATCGCTGGCATGGTTGGAATGTAACGTGCTGCCAAATAGCCCAACACGGCTACGATCAGAACGGTCACACTAATCCAATACAGCGACTGCGACAGTTGTGTGAGGACGCCCGCGATAATCATCCCCAGCAGAATAGCTAATGAGGTGCCCATTTGAAACAAACCATTGGCACCAACCAACTCGTCTTCTTTCATCGCTTGCGGCAAGTAGGCGTATTTAATCGGTCCAAAAAAAGTTGAATGGGTACCCATTAAAAACAATGCTACAAATAATAGAGCATACCACTCAAACACGAAACCAACCGCAGCGATTGCCATGATCACAAGCTCAAGCAGTTTGATCAATTGCGTTAGCTTTGACTTTTCGTATTTATCCGCAATTTGCCCTGCCAGTGCTGAAAACAAAAAATAGGGCAAGATAAATAACATCGCGGCTAAGTTATTTAAAATACTGACTTCCATCCCCAACTGACTTGCAGCGGTGTAAGTCAGAACCAGTATGAGCGCTTGCTTAAAAACATTGTCATTAAACGCGCCCAAAAACTGGGTAAAAAACATGGCATTAAACCGGCGGTGCTTAAATAACTGAAACTGATTTGCCATGAAAGTTCCTACAGATAGATCGCGGCTGATAGATTAAAAGGACATACGGAGTGCGGCTTTTAAGATAAAGGTAATTATTAATAGTATCAAAAACTTATCGAAATATAGCATAGGTTTTATCAATATTAGGACGTATAATAGCAAGGCTTTGGTATAAATACATGCGCCCGACGCTATGATTTCATAATTATCTACGTTATGATTTGTGAATTTTACAGGGTTTTACTGTCATATATAAGTGATGGCAAGCCCCGCTATCAATACAGTCTACCTACCTATTGATACGATAACGTCACTCAGGGCTAAAGTTTGCACTATAGGCCGTAGACTGTCATTATCAAGAACAAAGGTAGTCAATCAGAATCTCAGCCAACTGTTAATAAGTTTATTCACCGGTAAGACTTAGCGATTGCCCTCGTTAATGACATTGTGCCGCGTGAGGTGATAGGAAATAAACATGAACCACCAGCCTTCAACTCTAGCGCGTCCTGTATCGGTTAATCCGTGTGATACTCCTATAAATGTGTCAGATAGTATCAGTGCCCAACGCATGCAAACTTGCCATGCTCAAGCTTGCGATATTCAACCTTGCCATACTCAAACTTGCCAAACTCAAAACCGCCCTCGTATGGCTACGTGTGATACGCCGCGCACTCACTTTACACGCTCTGCGATTTTTTCTGCTTTAGCAACCAGCTTTGTCGGTTTTGGTATCGCACCTGCAGCTTTGGCTGATACTGCTATCAATGCAAATACTCCTGCTCAATCCATGACCAATCAAGTAGCGGCCAGTCAGTTAGCCACACTTTTAGATTCAAATGATGATGCTCAGCGCAATATTTTTGATAGTTCGGATGATGAGTTGTTGCAACAAGCCACAGCGATACAGCAGCAGGGTTATCAGATGATGACGCCTGCGCAGATAGATCGTGAACTGGCTGAATTGAATACGCAAAATACCCAAGACATTAATACGATAGATAGCGGTAATAACCGTAATAATGCCAATGGCATCAGTAATAGTGATGTTGATAGCGATTTTACAGCGCCAATCGCGACGTTGAATGATACCGCACCGCCTATTGGCTTAGATGTGGATCTTGATGCTGACAGCCTACCATTACCTAGTAATCTTGATACATTGGGTAAGAGTGAAAACGCCACTGAATCAACAGACACGACTGAATCGGTGTCGAATCCGATAAATGTCAGCGGCTCTGTCAGTGCTGAAAGTGTGGATGGTGACAGTGATAGTGATGATAATAGCGACAGCGATGCTCTTGATAATAGTAATGAGCTAGTCGCGAATACTAGTGATGTGACGGATGTAAAGGATGCGACAGCAAATATTATCGATCCAGGTGATTATCTGCCAGATTATCAAACAGATACTCAGGTAGCCGTTGAAAATGTCGAACAAACCAATAGACCTGGGCCTCGGGAACGTAACAAAGGCAACATCGTAAAGCGCCTTTATAATCGTTTCTTTAATGATGGCGCCATTGCTATACCTAATGTTGAAACGACCATCTACTTACAGGAAGCCACGTCTGAAAATACGGACGATAGCGAACCAAAAGAAACCAAGGCGGATAACGATATCCAGCCAATGAAAAACATTAAAGCCGCACTGGATAACACCACGGTTCAGTCCGTTGCTGACTTTACTGCTGCTTTACCACGCTTGCGTCAGACGGCACTGGATGCTGCAAAAGCCGTGGGCTACTATGAGGTTACGTTGAGTCTGCGCCAGCCTAGTAGCGATACTTTGGATGTGGTTATTGAAGAGTTGGGTGAGCCAGTACGTGTCGATAGCCGTATTATTGAGATTCGTGGCGAGGGTAGTGAGCAAGAGGAGTTTGCAAACTTTGAAAAAGAACTCCCACCACAAGAAGAAGATATCTTCAATCACCGTGTCTACAAAAACAGCAAAGCTGCGCTAGAGTCACTGAGTAATACCTATGGCTATTTTGACCAATATTGGCTAAACAAATCGGTTGATATTATCTTGCCGGACAACACAGCAGATGTTTCTTTAGTTTATGACACGGGCAGTCGTTACCAATTTGATGACGTTGTGTTTTTTACCTATGACCGAGAGACTAATACGTTAACGGAAGACCCTGATAAGCTGCCTGTTGAGCTGCCATTATTGCAGCAGTTGCTTGATTTCAAACCCGGCGATCCATTTTATGCGCCTGATGTGACCAAATTTAGTAATGATTTATCAGCGACTCGTTACTTTAATACAGTGAACGTTGAGTCGATACTACCACCAAATGAGAGTAGTGAAGCCAGTACATTGGCTTTTGATAATACCCCAGTGAATAGCGACGGTACGTCAGAGTCAGATGAAGACGTTAGTAGCGGTAGCATTACTGATGTTATTAATAATGGTAATGACTCTCTAATGACGGCGAACGAGGCACTTGTTAGTGGCGTCAGCGATTCTAATAACGGCAGCGTGGTTAGCGAAAACACAGTCAATGAAGACGATATTGCTGCTATCGAGTTCGAGGCTGATGAAGCAACCCTAGATAAGCTGCAAGCCATTGAACAAAAAGCAGATCGTTTAAGCCGTTTGCCAAACGATCGGGTATTAGATGAAAAACCTCAAGAAGCAGACAACCTGTTAGGTAAAATCAGTGACTCAATCAGTAATGTCGCTCAAAAAATACTGCCTGATGAAAAAAGCCTGCTTTCCGATGAAAGCTTTGTACCACCGACATTAGCAGGACGTAAAACACCGCAAGAAGTGGCAGAAAGTAAAAAAGTGCCGTTGTATGTTTTTGTTGCCTCTGACAAACCGCGCGACGCCCAAGTCGGTCTTGGTTACGGTACGGATACTGGCGTGAGAGCAACGGCAAAAATAGATTACAACCTGATAAATCGTCAAGGCTATCAGGCTGGTGCGGAAACAGAAGTTTCAAGAATTGCTAAAAATGTGGCGGTTTATGCCAGTAGACCTTGGAAGCATCCACTCAATGATAAGCTAGATGCGCGTTTGACTTATGAGGAAGAGGTGATCGACCAAGGTGAAGGTAACTTTGACCTGTCTACCAGAACACTAAAAGCAGCATTGGCACGTAACATCCGTCAAGATAACGGATGGAATCGTAGCTATTCTGTGCGCTACCGTTTGGATGAGTTAGAAACAGGGGTCGATGAAACAGAGTTGGATGATCTGCCTATACGTTTTACGTCTTCCAACCCTAGTCAGCAAGCGTTGTTATTTGGCTATGGCATGAGTAAAACCAGTATAGATAGTGTGACCAACCCGACTCAGGGCATACGTCAGTCTTACTCTATTGAAGCAGGCAGTGAATCAGTTGCTAGTGATACCAATATGGCAATCGTTCGTGCAGGTGTTAGTGGTCTTTATAGCTTCGGCGATGCCGATAAGCATCAAGTATTGGGCAGTCTGAATACTGGATATATCTGGGCAGATGATTTTTACGAAGTGCCTTATAAATTACGCTTCTTTGCAGGTGGTGACCAGAGTATCCGTGGCTATGACTATGAGAGCTTATCACCACTAGAGAACGGCTATCTGACAGGTGGTCAAATTCTCGCGGTGGGTAGTGCAGAGTATAACTATGAGTTCAAACCGGGTCTTCGTGCAGCATTCTTTACGGATGTGGGTAATGCTTATGACGAAAACTTTGATACTGAGACAAAGGTTGGTGTCGGCGTCGGTATTCGTTGGTCGTCACCTGTGGGCGTGGTGCGAGTCGATGTGGCGGCTGGCGTGACAGAAGAAAGTATTCCCATTAGATTGCACTTCTTTATTGGTTCGCCTTTATAATTGTTTGATTCGTTCTGTTATTTATTTATCGTACCGATTGCCGGTAATCATTCTTTAACGTAGTTGAGTGCCATGCTGACAAAAAACAACCCGCCTAGTAACTCACCAGATGAAGATCCGGCACAGCGCGACGCTCGTGCAGTCAGACGCTTGTATCCGTTATCATTTCTGCTCAAGCTACTGGTGCTGATTTTAATCGTACTCGCGATTATGTTTGCGGTGTTCTTTTATGCGGCTGGCACAGAGTCAGGTACCAAGTTTATATTAGAGAAAGTCAGTGCCGAGACAGGCATAGAGTTCGAATATGGGCAAGGTAACTTGCGTGACGGTATTTGGGTGACCGACATCGATATCAAGGCGACTGAAGACCTTGAAATATTGGTTGATAAAGCCTATGTAAAGATAGGCTGGCGCGCTGTATTTGCCAAAGAAGTGCATTTGCGTGAGGCCGATATACAGACTATTGAGATTATCAACAATGAACCACCAACGGGTGAGCCCTTCGATTATAAAACCCTGCAGTTACCCGTTAATCTACGCTTTGATCAAGCTAAAATCAAAAGCATCACTTATAAGCAAGTGACCAAAGAGCCTATCATCATCCGTAATATCGTTGCCCGTGATTTGACTTGGGTCGGCAGCACGGTATCCATTGCTCGTGGTGATTTGCAGTATGCTGACATCGTCAATATCAGTGCTTTAAAAGGTGAAATTGATTTACAAGGCGATTATCCGCTAGATTTAAGTGCTATTGCAGAAGTAAGTGCACTAGAACAAGCCTATATTGATCCACTAAACATTACCGCAATAGGTACGCTCAAGCGCACGGTTGGTAAAGTAAGCAGCCGCTATAATGATAGTGATGTTACCGGTGATTTTATTGTGCAGGGATTGGACAGCGATTCACCGTTTCGGGCAAAACTGCAATGGGATGATATCTTAATCCCGTATGCAGAAGATCAAGATATTCGCCTAAAAAGCGGTACGGCCACAGCAGAGGGTGTCATCTCTGAGATACGTCTACGCATCAATACTGAACTGACGGCCAAAGACATTCCTTCAGGTCATTATCAAGGCCGTGCGGTTATTGCTGATAGTCAGCTGCGTATTGATCGTTTAGATGCTGATGTACCTGCTGGACGTTTGGTGTTGCAAGGTATTTTAGATTGGAAGAGCAGCTTTGATGCAAAAATCCGAGCGACAGGCAGTAACTTTGATATCCGCCAAGCGATTCCTGATGAGTACGCTGACTTTAAAGCGTACGCACCGCAAACGCTTGATGGCAGACTGTCGCTACATTATCAGCAGCGAAATAGCGCTGGTAATACAGAAATAGATGTAGATTTACGTCAACGTGATGGTGAGCATGTCAATGCCAACATTGCCAGTGGTAAAGTTTCAGCGAAATCTAAACAGGCGGCTCCTTGGTATATTGATGCTAAATGGCAAAATCTAGTCCGCCGTGATGTGCCTGATGTCGGCAATATTAATAGCCCGAGTGGGCAGGCGGATGTCATCATTCGTGACTCACAGCTATCCGTTGATGCCAATGCGGTTATCAATGAGCTCAATGCTGCTCCTAAAGGCAACTATGATGTGCGCCTACGCAAAGCTGGTGACGTCATAGATATCAATCGATTAAACTATGAAGGAATCGTAGGCGACCTATCTGGAACTGGGCAGATTCGACTAGCGAGTAAGAATACGCCACTTACATGGCAAGTGGATGCGAGTACCAAAGGCTTGCTCCCGAAAAAATACCGCAGCGACTTACCACTTGAGCGTTTGACAGGTAGTATTAACGCCCGTGGTCGTCTGTTAAATATCACCAAAAGCGGTGTCAGTGGTCAGCGCCATATCATCACGCTGAATAACACGGATTTGCAGACGCAGCTTGATGCCACACAAGACAGTCGTACTATCGGTATAACAGGTGATGGTGATGCCAGCGTCGATATCGTCGGTGGTGAGCTGTCTGTATTTGATGCGCGCTTTGATGGCCAAATTGATACGGCAGATGTACCAAAAGGCCGCCTATCTATTGATGCTGCTGGCACGCCAAATCTGATTAGTATCCGTAAATTAAATTATAATGGCGAGGCTGGCGCAGTGGCAGCGAAGGGTGTCATTGATTTACGCAAAAATATTGGTTGGACGGTAGATGGCCGCTTTGACGATTTCAATTTAGGTTATTTTCTACCCAATAATCCGGCAATTCTGACGGGCGATCTAACCACCAGTGGTGAATGGCAAACGCCGCCTAGCAATAGCAAAAATACAGCAGGTAAGCTAAAACGTTTTGCCGTAAATTTCGATGGTGTACTGGATGCTGAGCAACTGCCAGCAGGTAAGCTGACTATTGATGCCAGTGGCGATGATCAATTGATTCGTATCAAACGCTTCCGTCATGTGGGTGCTGCCGGCAGCATCGATGCCAAAGGTACCGTAGATGTGCGTCAAGGAGTTGCGTGGGATATCAATGCGGTAATGGATCGTTTTAACCTAGGGTATTTCCTAAAAGACACACCCAGTCTGATCACGGGTACGATAGATACTGATGGACGCTGGAGTGATTCGCAGCAAATTATCAATATCAAGCAAGTTAATTTGAGCGGTATGTTAAAAGGGCAGACGTTGAGCGCTAAAGGCAGCTTGGCGGCGAAAATGCGCTTACCAAAAGACTTGGCAAGCTACTTTGAAAGTCTGCAAACGCAAGATGCTCAAGCGCAATACAAAAAAGTAAATGCCTTAATTGATAGCTTGAATGCCAAAAACCTCGTACTGCGTTGGGGTGATAATTACGTAACTGCTAACGGTAATGCTAAGCAGCTACAAACCAAAATCAATATCACCAGCTTAGATCAGCTCTCAGATCAGCTGGCTGGTAAAGTAACTGGCGGTGCCACTTTATCGCAGCCAGTAGGACAAGCGTTGCCAACCATTTATATTGATTTGGTGGGTGAGCGTCTTGCGCTACCAGGCTTTGTTTTACGTCAGGGTCGTGTTCGCGGAAAACTGGTCAATCTAGCAAATAGCCCAAGTCAGCTTATCATTACTGCCGAAGGCTTAGATGCTGCTGGACAGAGTTTTAAAAGTGTTAAGGCTTCATTTAATGGGACAGAGCAGGCACATGTAGTCGATCTCGATGTAGCCAATGAACAGCTAACTATTGGTGCAAGAGTCAAAGGTGGATTTAATCGTAATAACGTGAGTTGGTCTGGAGTCATCGGTGAGGGTCGCATTCAGTCTAAATATGCGACTTTAAACCAGTTGCAACCAGCGCAGTTGATTGTGAATTTGCCTAATGAACAGAACGGGAAAAACACGGACTTTAAAGTACAGCTAGCCGCGCACTGTTGGCAAGCTGCTGATCAAACTGGCAAGCTGTGTTTACGCAAAAAACTAGTCGCATCACCAGATCAAGGTGAGGTCGATGTGGCCTTACAGAATTTAGATACTTCGTTGTTTTCAGTCTTTTTGCCCAAAGATATTGATTGGCATGGCAAGATTAATGGTAAAGCCATTGTCGGCTGGCAACGTGGTCGTCCGCCGACTATTAATACAACGTTGTATTCGGATAATGGCAAAATTGGCTTAGCTCAAGAGGGTGATAGCGCTGCTGTTACTTTACCTTATAAGCGGGTTTCTCTCATTGCTGTATCCGTTCCAGAAGGCCTCAAGCTGCGCACAGATATCAATACCGGAAGCGGTGCTCGTGGCTATGCTGAAGTCGTTGTTGATCCTTATAAAGCGCCTAAGCCAATTTCGGGTGCACTGGTACTTAATGAGCTTAATCTAGCGATATTTAAGCCTTTCTTCCCAGGGATGCGAGTCCTGCGAGGAAATGTCACGATGGCAGGTGGCGTCGGCGGTACGTTAGACAAGCCGCAGTTCTATGGTGATGTGAAGCTTTCTAATGGCCGTATCGCCATGTTGGATTTACCGATTAACTTGACCAATGTAAATGCTGCCGCCAAAATCCGCGGCACTCAAGCAACGATGGAAGGCACGTTTAACAGTGGTACTGGTAAAGGCTCTCTAACAGGAACGGTTGATTGGAAACAGAAGCTACAGGCTAAGCTAAGTGTTATCGGCGAAGGCTTGGTGCTTACTCAGCCGCCGTTGCTAGTGGCTGAAATCGATCCGGATATTGATATTATTGTGCGCCCAGGTGATCGCTATGTTGATATCAAAGGTGCCATTAGTGTACCGTCAGCGACTATCCGTCCACCAGAAGCCAGTGAAGATATCGTGACGCAAACCGAAGATGCAGTCGTACTTGATCGTCGCTTGATTGGTAATATCGATGAAGTCTTGGCTATCTCCAAGCCTTGGTCTATCAATGCAAATATTGGTATTGATTTGGGTGAGGATATTAATTTCCGTGGATTTGGTGCCGTGATTCCTTTAGCAGGGGCGATTAATATCACCCAAAATGGTACTGGTGTTATGCGTGCGAAAGGTGTGGTGCAGGTATCGCGTCGTACGGATATCAATGCCTTTGGTCAAAGTTTAGAGCTTAATTATGGTCAAGTACGCTTTGATGGGGATGTGATGAACCCGACCTTAAGTGTCGAAGCAGTCAAAAGCATTGAAGGGAAAATAGTAGGCCTACGCGTCAAAGGTGATACTGAATCACCAAATATCATCGTCTTTAACAATGCTGGTCTGACACAGCAGCAAGCGATGAATGCATTGGTCACAGGCCGCCTTACTAATACAGGTGCGACCCAAATCAGTGAGCAAGGATTTAAATCGCAGGTTACCAATAACTTAGCAGCGGCTGGATTGAGTTTCGGACTGAGTGGTACACGCAGCTTAACCAATCAGATAGGTCAGGCTTTTGGTTTGCAATCTCTCACTGTGGATGCCTCAGGCAGCAGTGAAGACACCAATGTCAATGTCACTGGTTACGTGACCCCTGATTTATATATCCGCTACGGAGTAGGTGTGTTTAATGCTCAGAATAGCTTGTCGGTTCGTTACCAGTTGACGCGTCGTATCTATGTTGAAGCAAGCGCCGCTGCAGAGAATGCAGTAGATGAAGTTTATAGTTGGCAGTTCTAAACTCAACGCTAGTCAGAGAACTACTAAACTACTAAACTACTAAACTGCTAAACTGCTAAACTGCTAAACTGCTACGGTGTTAGTCTCCTTAGATGTACTACCTGTACAATCTGCAGTCGACTGCCTTGTAGCAATTTTAGATTTCTTTGACTATAAATTATTATCAATATCTAAAATCTATATCAACTAACGATGACCACAGTAATTTTCAGCCAATAAAAAACGCCTTTTAATGAAGGCGTTTTTTTATAAGTGGACATCGAGTGATGTTCGTTCTATTTGGTTAGGATTAATCGATTATTACGTGTCAGGCGTAGGCGGTACTCTTCACCTTCATGCTCGATACGTACTTCCTTGGTTAGGGCAAATAAGTGCTGTGATTGTAGAGTAGGTAGACGGTTTTCGCGGCAGTTTAGATAACGAGAGATGACCATGCTCATAATAAAATCCTTTTGATAAAAAATAGCTGAGTAGCGATAACAGTAAGTAATCGTCTTTAACGATGATAATTATCATTTAGATTGAATGATTTTGCAAGACAACTGATAAAATAAAATGCAGTTATTATGTAAACTTATCTAAAGCAGTTGTTATAAAGCCTATCTTATTCGAGATGAACCATAAGTATTGTATTTTAAATCAGTGACTTAAGTTGTATTTCTACTATTTCCTAATATTTTCGTATGACTGAATATACTCTAATAAAAATAAACAACGAAGGACAAAACCATGCCAATCGAACCAAATAACCAAGAAATAAACCAAATCATAGATAAAAAAGTAGTCATCGTAAACGTTGCAGTCGCTGTTATTCATCATAAAGAGCAATATTTACTTGGGTTTAGAAATGCTACCCAACACCAAGGCAATCGTTATGAGTTCGTCGGCGGTAAGATTGATGCCAATGAGAGTGCTGAACAGGCGCTGGTTAGAGAAGTCGCTGAAGAAACAGGGATTGCTATAGGGAATGACATTGTCGTCAAGCTTGGTCGTTTGCATCATGACTATGGTGACAAGCAGGTTGTACTACAGGTTTACAAGATTGAGCTGACAGCGCAGCAATACGAGCAGCATAAACATTGCGAATATGGATTAGAAGGGCAGGCACTGACATGGGTGAATAAGTCTAAGCTATTGGCAGGTGAATATCCCTTGCCCGCTGCGAATAAAACGATTCTAGAATGGCTGAGATTGACAACGCAGATAACGATTACCTATTCATTATCACATTTTAGCGAATGTACAGATCCAGCGGCAGCATGGTTGCAATATCATCAAGACAATTTAGCACCAGAGTCTTTGGTTTATATTAGAACAAAAGAAGCTGATGCAGAGTGCTCAGGCAATCTAGCAGCGCAATTGATGCATGGTCGTCCAGACGTTCAAGCGATTGTACCTTATGATGCCGATAGCCAGTTTCTAGACATTGATAAGTCAACATCGATTAAAGATGAAAGCATTTCCCATCAAATCGTTGCAAATCATCTGACCCATGCGGCACTGATGCAATGGTTTGAAGATGCTCAAGATCTTTCAGTCTCTGAGACTTTTTTATCTGATGGCTTTCCGTTGATAATCAGCTGTCACAATAGTGCCAGTATTGAAGCTGCCAACAAACTCGCCAGTGCTCGAATACAGCAACAGCTACCGCCAGTGATCGGTATTTTCATCTCACCAGTATTAGCCACTCACACGCATCCTGATACTGTACCACTTGGTTGGGAGGCATGGTCTGCCTTAGCACAGCTGGCCGATATGCCAGTCATTGGTTTGGGCGGTCTATCACCCACGATGATAGATCAAGCATTAGAACATGGTGGTGTCAGCGTTGCTGGTATTCGTCAGTTTTTTAACAGTGAAAAATGAGAAGAAATTCGATTTATATTGAGCCTATTATTTGTTGAAAATTATCAGGGATATCACTGATTTTTCTGATATTTATCCAGTAAGTAACTATGTTTTTATTAGGTATTTGTTCTAACGCATAAAGACCTAGTTACTTACAAACCGTTGCGTTTCCCTACATTGCGACACTGTTTTAATAGTCAAGTTGTCCTTAATATAGAATACCTAATTAAAGAGTGTTTACTCTATCATTCATAAGCAAACTGTTTATTATTCATTAGCAAATTGCCTATGAAAATATATTTTGACCCTTGCAATAACATCAAATTCTGTAGCGCTAGTTTACTTATTAGACACGCTTTTTGAATTTGGCGACGTTCAGAGAGTTAGACTAGGTGGATAAATACACAAAGAAATTTTCACAGTCATTATTAATAACGGTAATTCTATGAAAGCCAACAAGTTACCTAAGTCAGTATGGTCTGATTCACAGGAAGCTGGTTCTCAATCTCAGCAGACTAGCCAGCCAAGCAGTTATTATCTGAATAAGGATAATGCGCAAAAGACGGGCTATGCCAGCAATGATGCTAGCTACAACCATGACGAATCGAATGATGAGTATCCGAGCCATTCGGTAAAAGACACGTCTTCGCAAGACAGCTATTTTGGGTACAAAAACGCTGTCAAAAGCCCGCTAAAGGCTAAAGAGTCTGCTATGTCTGATAACGACATTACGAAAAATAATGGTTTGAACAGCAGTCTTGAACAGTCCCAACTTGAACAGTCTCAAGGAGTAACCCTGTCTGAGCCGCTGACTTCAGAGTCTGTGGCTGATCAGATGAACATATCAAAAGAAAAATTCGAGCACAAAGATTTTGAACAAAAAACTGATTTGTCATCGGATACCACTCTTTCATCGTATAAAGAAATACCGGAGCGCATATTTATGAATGGACTGATCAAACATACAGGTATTGCCTTAGCGATTATTATACCATTGGCTGCGTTTTCAGCTTATGCTACTACGCCTCCAGTCAATGCAGCGTCTATGGCTGCTACCAATGTAATGATGGACAAAACCACGACAGAGACATTGTCTATAGAACCAAGTGCCATTATTCACAAATCTGCAAATACACCAACCACTGTAGATAGTGTTGATTTAAAGCAGTATGCAGGCACTTGGTACGAGATAGGACGTTTGCCAATGTATTTTCAACGCAATTGTGCCAGTGACGTCACGGCTAATTATGCTGAAAAATCTGATGGAAAAGGTATAACTGTCACTAACAAGTGTATGGCCGAAGATGGCTCTGAGATTGTTGCTGAAGGTCTCGCTAAGCCAGCGGATGAGACTGGTAGTAAGCTAAAAGTAACCTTCTTGCCCTCATGGATTCGTTGGTTACCAGTCGGCCGTGCCGATTATTGGGTACTGGCACGTGATGCTGATTATAAGACGGCATTGGTCGGCACACCTGACAAAGATTATCTATGGCTATTGGCTCGTTCGCCTAATGTCAGTCAAGAAACCTATTCTAAATATCGTCAGATTGCACAACAACAAGGTTATGACTTAAAAGAATTTAAGCTAACGCCGCAAACCAATCAGACGGTAAGTTTAACGCCATAATTGATGTAAATACAAAACGTTAAATTCTAATTGCAGAATGATTTTGTATACCTGATTGCTAACTGGTTATTATTGGATTATTTCAATTCATAAAAAGTCATAGCAACTCTCATTCAAAAAAACCTAATAAGGCAGCATATACGGCTGCCTTTATTTTTACTCCCATCTATATATGAGTCTGTATATGAGGATGAAACCTATTATGCACACTAGCTAATCGGTTACTACTGGCAAAATGAGGCGTTTTAGGCTAAAATCTATGCGATTCAAATACTCTGGTGTCAATAACCCATATTGATAGTGGTTGATTATCATATTAGAGTCACCATTTAGAGCATACACAACCTATCTATTTCATATTTCTTCATATTTTATTGATCATACATTACTGACCATAAGGATGTTTCTCGTGAGCAACGCTGATACCTTACGCCAATTACATCAAGACCACTTAAGCAACTACAATAATCAAGAGCAACAAGCGATTGAGCTAATGGGGTTATTGAATAAGCTCTATAATGCGCAAGACGTACAAGTGACCTTGTTCGGCGAAACGCTAGACTCTACCTCAGTTGGTCAAATACTCGCTTTGCATCAAAAAGTTGCGTTGCGTGACCATGGCGCTAAGTCTATTGATATCGCTGACACTTTAGCGATGGTAAAAGTCATCGCAGAGAGCAAAGATATCCAAGCCACTCGTATCGATGTTGGTCAATTGATTGCTAATGACACTGACGTACAAGCTGCGCTAAAATCTGTTAATAATGCAGGTGCCGTGAATGGCGCGACAGATGTAGTATTATATGGTTTCGGCCGTATTGGTCGTATCTTGACCCGTTTATTACTGGCGCAAGCATCAAGTGCAAAAGGTATGCAGTTAAAAGCTATCGTCGTACGTCCAGCAGCAGCTGGTGACTTGGCCAAACGTATTTCATTGCTTGAGCGTGATTCGATCCATGGTAGATTCTTGGGTGGCATTAGTATCGATGATGACAACAACGGCATGATTATTAACGGTCGTTTTGTACAAGTTATCTATGCTAAAGACCCTAGTGAAATCGATTATACCGCTTATGGTATCAACGATGCTCTCGTTATTGATAACACGGGTATCTGGAAAGACGAAGCAGGCCTTGGTAAGCATCTACAATCTACTGGCGTGAAAAAAGTACTACTCACTGCCCCTGCTGGTGGTGACATCAAAAACGTCGTTTATGGTGTGAACAATGACACGGTTGGTGATGATACTATCGTTAGTGCTGCTAGCTGTACCACTAATGCTATTACACCAACGCTAAATGTATTGAATGATGAGTACGGTATCGAAAACGGTCACGTAGAAACCATTCATTCATTTACCAATGATCAAAACTTGGTTGATAACTACCATAAAGCAGACCGCCGTGGTCGTAGTGCAGTGATGAACATGGTTATCACGAGCACAGGCGCGGCAAAAGCAGTTGGTAAAGCACTACCAGAATTAAGTGGTAAGCTAACGGGTAACGCTATCCGTGTACCAACACCAAATGTCAGCCTAGCAATTTTGAACTTAACGCTTAAAACGGCACCAGAAAGTGCTGAAGCGTTGAATGAATTTTTGCGTAAAATTGCTAACAGCAGCACTTGGCAGTCGCAGATTGCATATACAGATTCTACAGAAGCCGTATCAACGGATTTCGTTGGCACGACTCATGTCGGTATCATTGATGCGCAAGCGACTATCCTGACTGGTAATCAAGCCATTGTGTATGTTTGGTATGATAACGAAGTAGGTTATAGTACTCAGGTATTGCGTCTGGCGACCCAGATGGCTGGAATTAGCTACACTCAAATTCCTGCATAGAACGTTAAGCATAATAAACCAGTTGTCTAATATTGTGTAAATTGATGCGGTCATACTGCAAAATTTGCCATAATAGCGTCTGGTTTGGATAGCTTGATATTGCGTTAGCTGTCATACTTAAACACCCGATAGTCCGATTGATTATCGGGTGTTATTTTCATATTGAATATCAAATACAAGTAGCGTGCTTTTAGCGCTTATTTTGTCACAATGTTTTTTTGTGACAATACAGTAAAACCCCATAATATAACCGTTGGTTGTAACTAGTATATAAACTAGATTGTGAATTAAGGAAAGTAAAATGCGATTTATTGATGAAGCCGTCGTAACGGTAAAAGCAGGTGACGGTGGTAACGGAATCGCCAGTTTTCGCCGAGAAAAATATGTCCCACGTGGTGGCCCTGATGGTGGTGATGGTGGTAAAGGCGGAGATGTTTATGTCATTGCAGAAGACAACACTAACACGCTAGTTGACTATCGTTATACCCGTCGTCACGACGCCATGCGAGCAGAAAATGGTCATAGTAGAAACTGTTCAGGCAAGGGCTCTGATGATTTGTTTTTACCAGTGCCTATTGGTACCACGGTAGTTGATACCGAAACAGATGAAGTGTTGGGCGATTTGATTGAACTTGGTCAGACGTTACTGATTGCCAAAGGTGGTGATGGTGGTTTGGGTAATACCCATTTCAAGAGCTCTACCAACCAAGCACCGCGTAAAGCGACATCTGGTTTTGAAGGTGAGTTAAAAGTTCTTAAATTTGAGCTAAAAGTAGTGGCTGATGTTGGCTTGATTGGTTTGCCTAATGCTGGTAAATCTACTTTTATTCGTCAAGTTTCTGCTGCTAGACCAAAAGTTGCTGACTATCCATTTACCACACTCGTTCCTAATTTAGGGGTAGTTGATATCGGTCGTCATCGCTCATTTGTGATGGCAGATATTCCGGGTTTGATCGAAGGTGCTTCAGAAGGTGCCGGACTTGGTATCCGCTTCTTAAAGCATGTGGCTCGTACTCGTCGATTGTTACATGTGGTCGATGTAAAGCCAGTTGATGGCAGCGATCCGGTAAACAACGCTCGTGTTATCTTGAATGAACTTGAACGTTTTTCGCCTGAGTTATCCAACTTACCTCAGATTTTAGTATTAAACAAAATCGATCAAGTGCTTGAAGAAGAGTTAGATGAGCTCTGTACCCATATTGTCGCTGAGCTTGATTGGACAGGCGATGTATTTCGCACCTCAACCCTTATGGGTGAAGGAACCGATGCGGTTAAATATCATTTGATGAATGAGATTGAGCTAGAGCGCGAGCGTGAACTAGAAGATCCTATCTTCGCTGAAGCACAAAGAACACGTTTTGAGCGCTTAGAAGTAGAAGTCCGTCTAAACACTGAAGCCCAGCGTGAAGCCTATCGTGCGGCCCGCAGAGCAGCACGTGAAGGGGTGGACTTAAATGACGATGATGACGACTTCGATGATGAAGACGGTGTCGAGGTGGTTTACGTTCCATAAATGAACAAGCTTGAACTGATGTACCTGAATTTTTTAAATCAATCCCCTAATCAATTCATAAGATAAAAAGGAGTTTATATGGCAGATGGCATAGAAAACACGATCGAAGAAGCAAGATTTGTTAAGCAAAATCGCAACTTTGATATTCAGCGCGTTATTGTCAAGATTGGCTCATCGTTGTTAACCAATAACGGTCGAGGGCTGGATCGAACTGCCATATACGAGTGGGCCAAACAGATTGCTAAGCTGCACAAGCAAGGCGTCGAAGTGCTACTAGTATCGTCAGGTGCTGTTGCTGAAGGTGTGGTACGTATGAACCTTGAGGAGCGCCCTAAAAAACTAGCCGCATTACAGGCCTGTGCCTCTATTGGTCAGATGGGTTTAATTGAAACATGGTGGTCAGCATTGATCCAACATGGTATCCAAAGCTCGCAGCTGCTATTGACTCATGATGATTTGTCTAATCGTAGCCGTTATCTCAATACGACAGGCGCATTGACGCAATTATTAGAATGGCGCGTGTTACCTGTTATTAACGAAAACGACACCATCACCATTGATGAAATCAAATTCGGTGACAACGATACATTAGGGGCAATGGCAGCAGCGATGGTCAATGCTGACTTGTACATTATCCTCACCGATCAAGATGGTGTGTTTACAGATAACCCACGTGACAATCCTAATGCAAAAATGATTCGTCAAGAGCGTGCGATGGCTGATTACTTGTTTGATATAGCCGGAGATGGTGGCAAGCTCGGACGCGGTGGTATGTTGACCAAAATCCGTGCTGGTCGCCTTGCTGCAATGGGTGGCTGTCCAACCGTTATCGTAAGCGGTGCAATTGATGACGTCATCACTCGTGTGGTATCAGGTGAAGCAGTTGGTACGCTTTTGACAACCAACGATGAAGACAAAATTATTGCTCGTAAGCAATGGTTGGCGGCTCACCTGCGTATGTCAGGTAGCTTGGTTGTGGATGCAGGTGCGGCAAAGGCACTGACTGAGCATAATAGAAGTCTACTACCCGTTGGCGTCGTCGAAGTCCGTGGTGGTTTTGATGAAGGTGATGTGGTTGAAATTATCCATCAAGATACCGGTGAGCGTCTCGCAGTCGGTCAAGTCAACTTTTCATCGCAGGATGCGCATCGAGTAGCACGTGAGCGTACAGAGCAGTTTGATAAGATTTTTGGTAGTAGTGAAGAGCGTGTGGTCATGGTACACCGTGATAACTTGGCATTAACCGTATAGCACATTAATAATATAGAAATGCTTGGTATGCATACAGCCTTAGTCTAAATATGGATTAATAATATTTAAACTGAGATGTTGTCATGACCATTCTATAAATATTTATCATTCTTTTATTTAACGTATTTTATCCAACAAAGTATTCATCAATAAGTATGAATACTTTGTTGTTTTGGAGATTTGTACATGAGTGCTTCAGACAATAGTAACTCGACTCAGCACGACTTTGCACCATTAAAAAACGACAGATTGCTGAGAGCACTACGATTTGAGACGATAGACACCACCCCAGTTTGGATGATGCGTCAAGCAGGTCGTTATTTACCAGAATATAAAGCAACTCGTGCTGAAGCGGGCGACTTTATGAGTCTGTGTAGAGATACAGACCGTGCCACTGAAGTGACTTTACAGCCACTACGTCGTTATGATTTAGACGCTGCCATCTTATTCAGCGATATCTTGACTATCCCTGATGCAATGGGGCTAGGCTTATATTTTGAAGCGGGCGAAGGTCCTAAGTTTAAGTATCCTATTCGTACGCAAGCAGATCTCGATCGATTGCCTGTGCTAGACGCTAACGACTCTCTTGATTATGTCATGCGCGCAGTGACGAGCATCCGTAAAGCGCTAAATGGTCAAGTGCCATTATTTGGTTTTTCTGGTAGCCCGTGGACGCTAGCGACGTATATGATTGAAGGCGGCAGCTCAAAAGACTATCGCTATACCAAAGGTTTTTTATACAGCAATCCTGACTTTTTGCATCAACTATTGGATAAATTGGCAACGTCTGTCATTGATTATCTAGATGCGCAAGTAGTCGCTGGTGCCCAAATTTTACAGATATTTGACAGTTGGGGCGGCGCGCTTGGTCATCGTCAGTTTATTGACTTTTCTCATTCTTATAATAAGCGTATTGTCGCTGAACTAAAGGTACGCCATCCGGAAATACCAGTGGTATTGTTTACGAAAGGTGGTGGGCTATGGTTAGACATCCAAGCTGATAGTGAAGCTGATGCTTTAGGCCTAGACTGGACGATGCCGATTGATCGTGCTCGCCAGGTGTTGACTGACAGTCAGCGTCAGTTGACCAAGCAGCATAAAAAACTACAGAGTAGCAAAGCCATCCAAGGTAACTTGGATCCAGCAACCTTGTATGGTTCACCTGCAACGATTCGCGCTGAAGTAAATGCAATGCTAGATAGTGCATATGCTAGCGGTGAAAAAACAGGTTATGTCGCAAACTTAGGTCATGGCATCACTCAGTGGGTCAACCCTGACAATGCAAAAGTGTTTATCGATGCAGTGCACGATTACAAAATCTAAAGTTTGAATATGCAAAGCTTATAAGCGTCAATATAGACGTGATATTTATCTGCTATTTACTGAGTAAAAGAAAAAAGGATATCTTATGATTTCAGCAGCGATTGTTGGTGGTACAGGTTATACAGGTATTGAGCTGATTCGCTTATTATCTGCCCATCCTGAAGTATCTATTGATTTGCTAACCTCGCGTAGTGAAGCTGGTACACGAGCTGATGAGATATTCCCAAGCTTACGCGGTATATCAGATATCGTCTTTAGCGACTTAGGCGACGATACGCTGGCGACGCTACAAGAGTGTGATGTGGTGTTTTTTGCGACACCACACGGCGTAGCAATGCAACAAGCTGAAGCGCTTACTCAAGCTGGTGTAAAGGTCATTGATTTGGCTGCTGACTTTCGTTTGCAGTCATTGACTGACTTTGAAAAGTGGTATAAACAGTCACATGCGTGTCCTGAGCTGTTAAAGACCGCTGTTTATGGACTACCTGAAGTCAATCGCGATAAACTTGCAAATGCATTGTTGGTGGGCAACCCTGGCTGTTACCCAACCACTGCAATTTTGGGTTTGAAGCCGATCATTGAAGCACAAAATAAACAAGCAGAACGTTTGATTGAATCTCGCATTGTCATTGATGCAAAGTCTGGTGTGTCTGGCGCGGGTCGCCAAGCCTCGCTTGCGCTCAATTACGCTGAATCAACAGATAACTTTAAAGCTTATAGCGTCGAGGGGCATCGTCATCTACCTGAGATTGAGCAGGGTGTTGCACAATTATTAGACAGTCAGTTTACCCATCGTATTCGTTTTTTACCGCATTTAGTACCGATGATACGCGGTATGCTAAGCTCAATTCATATGGAGCTGACGGATGCTGGGGCTGCTATCGACTGGCAACAGGCGTTTGAAAACGCATATGCATCAGAGACGTTCGTTGATGTGATGCCAAAGGGTGTTTACCCTGATACACGTAGTGTACGCGCCAGCAATCGTTTACGTATTGCCGTGCATCAAGACAGTGATCGTGCTGAGTTGACTGTCATCGTAGTACAAGACAATTTGGTCAAAGGCGCAGCAGGACAGGCCGTGCAAAACATGAACGTTATGTTTGGGTTTGATGAGTCAATGGGACTGAACTTTGCGCCGATTGTTCCTTAACATCGACTGCTTTATATTCCAATCATTCACATTTACGGTGCTAGGTATTGATTATAAATTCCGCTATAATAACAGGTACTTATTGTTAAGAGATACCGCCTAAATGCGTGTTAAGTTTGTATTACGCTTTTGCTCACAGTCAGCACGTTCATCGTGTATAGACGCCAATCGCCATCGTTTTCGCCCAGTAAGTTCTATAGGCCGCGAGCAGCAAGGAGCGTCTACATTGGTACTGGCGCTATTTGTGGTTGTCATACTGGTAACTGCCATGGTTGGACTGATATTTGGTCATAAGCTTGGCTATCAGCGCGGCTACCACTCTATGGAAACAGAAACCCAGCAAGCACTAATCAATAGTGAAGAGGCGACCAAAGAGCTGGAAGACACTCGTCTTAGTCATAAAATAGCGATCAATCAAGCGGCTACTGCCAAGCAAGAGCTGGCAATAAGCTTAGCCAATGTAAAAGAGCTGAGTGAAAACAAGCAAGAATTGACGGTTGAAAACAGACAGCTTTCGCAGCTCAACGAGTTATATGCTGATATCGTTAGTAGTAAAGGTGGCATGCCATTACAGGTGCTTGGCGCTCATATTAAACCATTACCCGAAAATGCTTTTGAGTATATGTTTGATGTTGGAATGCTTGCCAGTGATGGCGCATCAAAACGACTGACGCCAACATTGACACTGCTTAATGATGATGACTTCGTAGAAGTGCCTTTAGAGTATCCAGTCGATACGATTGAAGGCATTGTTCGTATTCGTGGCCGTTTTATCATGCCATCTAGCTTTAAGCCGTTACAAGTAAAACTCAGCTTGAAAGCAGGCGGGCAGGAAGTAGAGCAGATATATGATTGGAAGCTCGGTGCTCGAGTGGACACTATGCCGCTATCACTTTTGGATTTGCCAGAAGTTGATGACAGTCCTATTAAGCCTTAGTTGGTTCTAGATAACTAAGATATGAGAAAGGCGAGTGACAGTACTACAAACAGTAGACTCAGCGAGCCTGATACTATATCTGAAAGTGTTAAATCTAATTGTATTAAACTAGCGATTACCTCTCTTCACTATCCCTTATTCCGTAATAAATATACCTATTAATTTGTACTCTAATTATGATAAATCAAGCAATACTACAGACTACGCCAATCGTCTCTGATTGGCATCTTCCAAACATGCCTGCTGACCGTGCGCAGGATGGGGATACGGATGGCGAAACATCACCGCAGGCAGATGTACTAGTGGCAGAGCCAGAAGTGGCTAAGCCGCCGATGTACGCAGTCGTTATGTATAATGATAACTATACACCAATGGAATTCGTCGTCTATATTCTGCAATCAGAGTTTCGTCACAGTATGGACTCTGCCGTTGAGATTATGCTGACGATTCACAATGCGAGCAAA
This sequence comes from Psychrobacter fjordensis, assembly GCF_904845995.1. NCBI lineage: Bacteria > Pseudomonadati > Pseudomonadota > Gammaproteobacteria > Moraxellales > Moraxellaceae > Psychrobacter > Psychrobacter fjordensis. The sequence goes on along the minus strand of NZ_CAJGYP010000001.1, from coordinate 40,551 downwards.
GGTATTGCGGGTATTTATCCAAAAGACATTGCTGAGACTAAGGCCAAAAAAGTAAATAGTTTGGCGCATCGTGAAGGCTATCCACTATTGACTCAAATAGAGCCGCACCAAGGCGAATAACTGAATCTCCCTATAATGCTGATTTCAATGTTTCGTTTATCTATTTTTAGCTTTGATAAATAGCTTACTTGCCACAGTGAGCTATATAGTTATTTTGCATAGAACTTTTTTCACTTCACTGTTGATAAAAAACCCTTTCAAATTCTTTGTCGCCTCGTTCAATCTCTCTTTTATCTGTTTCACTCTCTAAGCTTTTATCATTTATTATTTCTAACACCGTTGGTGTACAGCACGCTTTGATACACTTTAGTCGTTTTTAATAGATTGACTCTGATTGAGTATCGTGTTGATATAAAGAACAGCAAGTATGAGTTATCAGCACTCTTGGTTGGTAATAGTTAGTTGATGATAGACAATACTGTTATTTATACAATCCCTAGACAGTGTCATTTAGCAAGATATTTTAATAATACAGATATTACCCTTGAACAATCCATCTATCGCCCTGATTTACTTACTAACTCATTCATAAAGCTATCAATTATAAAGATAGGTATAACCGTAGGAAGTTGTTATGTTAAGTCGTCATCTTGAAGTTTCTTTGCGTTTAGCAATGACCCTTGCGCGTCAAAAGTCGCATGAGTATCTAACTGTTGAACACTTACTACTGGCATTGCTAGAAAATACGCACGCCGCCAATACATTGACTGCTTGCAATGCAAATGTCTCAACGCTGCGTACTGAGTTGGAAGCTTATATCAATAAGCATACGCCAACGATAGATGCAGATACAGAGCAATCACCGCAGCCTACACAAAGCTTTGATCGTATTTTGCAACGTGCTATTTTTCATGTGCAATCTATCGGTGGTGGGCGTTTGGTAGAAGGCTCCGATATCTTAGTATCTATGTTCTCAGAACATGATACTTATGCTGTTTACCTGCTTAAAAAGCAAGGCATCAGCCGCCTTGAGTTGACTCAGTACTTATCACATGGTCAAGATAAAGAAGAACCCTCTGAGCCGCGTGCTTCGATGACTGGTGAGCGCCGTAATGCCTCAGAGAAAACCAGCAAAGATCCATTGGTCGAATTTGCTACCAATTTAAACCAACGTGCTGCTGAAGGTAAAACCGATCCATTGATTGGACGTGCTTCTGAAATTGAGCGTGCTGCGCAAGTACTATGTCGTCGCCGTAAAAACAACCCATTGTTAGTCGGTGAGCCTGGTGTTGGTAAAACCTCTATCGCTGAAGGCTTGGCATGGTTAATTATCAATGACAAAGCCCCAAAACCATTGAATGGTTGCGTTATTTATAGCCTAGATATTGGTTCATTAATCGCTGGCACAAAATACCGCGGTGATTTTGAAAAACGTATGAAGTCGTTGCTTGACGCATTAAAGAATAAACCCAATGCGATTTTATTCATTGATGAGATTCATATGATTATTGGCGCAGGGTCGTCAATGAGTAGCAATATGGATGTGTCAAACTTGATCAAACCGGCACTTGCTAATGGTGAATTACGCTGTATAGGTTCTACAACCTTTACCGAGTATCGTCAGGTATTTGAGAAAGATCATGCCTTATCACGTCGTTTCCAAAAAATCGATGTAAAAGAACCAAGCGTTGATGACAGTATCGATATCTTACGTGGTCTAAAGCCTCGCTATGAAGAATTTCATAACGTCGAATATACAGATGAAGCATTGGTTACCGCTGTTCAGTTATCTGCTAAGCATATCCACGAGCGCTTTTTACCAGATAAAGCTATTGATGTGATTGATGAAGCGGGTGCTTATAAGCGTTTGGGCGTGATTCCAGATGCGGATGATATTGATGCAGAAGAAAGCTTCATTGCTGATTTAGAGCAAGACTTTGATGCTCAGATTGACTCTGATGAAGAAGATTTTGAAGGTGTGACTCATAGCGATGTCGACAGTAATGAAATGCAGGATGAAGCCGATACTGCCAAAGCTAATAATCGTGTTCAATCATCTAAAGATTCAAAATCTGCGAAAAAAAGACCACCGATGAAAATTGATGTTGCCGATATTGAAGCCATCGTTGCTAAGCTTGCACGCATTCCACCCAAGTCAGTGTCTAGCGATGATAAGAGTATTCTCAAGCATCTAGATCGTGATCTCAAGCATTTAGTATTTGGTCAAGATGAAGCGATTGAAACGTTAGCAGATGCGATTAAGCTGTCTCGTGCTGGCCTAAAGGCACCAGATAAGCCTATCGGCTCGTTTATGTTTGCTGGTCCTACAGGCGTGGGTAAAACAGAAGTATCACGTCAATTAGCCAATCTGCTCGGTGTCGAGTTAGTTCGCTTTGATATGTCAGAGTATATGGAAGCACATACGGCCTCACGTTTGATCGGTGCGCCTCCTGGCTATGTCGGTTATGATCAAGGTGGTCTGTTGACTGAAAAAATCAATCAACATCCACATTGTGTCTTATTGCTTGATGAAATCGAAAAAGCGCATCCTGATGTATTCAACTTGTTACTACAAGTGATGGATCACGGTACCTTGACGGACAACAATGGTCGTGTTGCTATCTTCAAGCAAGTTATCGTTATTATGACCACCAACGTTGGTGCTGACAGTATTAGCCGTTCATCTATGGGCTTCACTCAGCAAGACCACAGTCGCGATAACACAGAGTCGCTCAAACGTGTCTTTACGCCAGAGTTCCGCAACCGTCTTGATGCCATTATTCAGTTTAACCCACTAGATACGTCGGTAGTGGTATCAGTAGTCGATAAATTCTTGGTTGAGTTGCAAGTGCAGCTTGATGATAAGCAAGTGACTTTAGAGATTGACGATGATGTCCGTAATTATCTAGCTGATAAAGGCTACGATCGCCTCATGGGTGCACGTCCTATGCAGCGTCTGATTCAAGACGAGATCAAAAAGCCATTGGCAAGCATGATTTTGTTTGGTGACTTGGTCAATGGTGGGGTTGTACATCTAACGCTAGAGCCTGAAGACATTACTGAGCAAGATGACAAGTCTGTTAAGATTGAAAAAACCAATGGTAAAACGTCAGATAAAGGTTCGTCAGACAGTCGCATTATTTTGACGGTCGTTGAAACGCATGAGCCATATCCGGACTCTGAGTCGTTAGCCAGCTAAGTCTTTTATTATCAATAAAACAAGAACGGTTACCATGTTGCTACGGTAGCCGTTTTTTTATTGCTATAATTCATCATAAAGCCAATGTATGAGTCTACTTATTCTAATGTGAAAGACTTGTTCATGTAATCTGATGCAGCATTTATATGATGTATAACAAATAAAAAAGGACATATTATGGAACTGTTTGATGAACAGACGACCAAAACCCCCGAGCAAAAGCAAGCGATTTTAGACAATGTACGCCTGCCAACAGATTGGAAAACGGCATTAGCAGATGAGCTAACCTCTGATAATATGGATAATTTGCGTGCATTTTTAAAAGAAGCGTACCAATCAGAGGAAAGCATTTACCCACCAGCACCGTTGATGTTTAATGCTTTTAACTTAACGCCTCTATCACAAGTCAAAGTCGTGATATTAGGTCAGGACCCTTACCATCGTCCAGGACAGGCAATGGGACTATCGTTTTCTGTGCCAAAAGCTATTCCAAAACCGCCATCGCTTAATAATCTGTTGAAAGAAATGGCTACTGATATTGGTCTGAAACCATCAGCACATGGTGACTTAACGTATTGGGCGCAGCAAGGAGTCTTGTTATTAAACAGCTCATTGACTGTAAAAGAGGGTGAGCCGAACAGTCATCAAAATCAAGGGTGGGAGCAGTTCACTGATGCGGTGATTGATGTGGTCAATGAACAAACAGAGCGTACAGTGTTTATATTATGGGGAAGTAAAGCGCAGAAAAAGGGCAAATATATCAATACAGACAAGCATCTTATCCTGACGGCTGTGCATCCTTCACCGCTTGCCGCTAACCGTGGTGGTTTTTTCGGCTCTAAGCCATTTTCTAAGACCAATGACTATTTGGTACAGTACGGCCAAACACCAATTGATTGGCAGTTACCGCAATAGATGATAAATATACCGGATATAAGCTTGAAACCATACCAATCCTTGAATCGTCAGCCAGTTATCGAAGGCATTCAGACCAGTATATTTTGGTCAATTGAAGATGTTAAGTGGATGCAAGAAGCACTCAAGCTTGCTAAGCAAGGTGCTGAGCATGGAGAAGTGCCAGTAGGGGCGATACTAGTACATGGTCAGCAGGTCATAGGGCAGGGATTCAATGAGCCAATTGGCCGCCATGATGCGACTGCACATGCCGAAATTATCGCATTGAGAGATGCCTGTACCCGTTTAAATAACTATCGCTTGCCATTACAGACAACGCTGTATGTTACCTTAGAGCCTTGCACAATGTGCGTTGGGGCGCTGATTCACGCACGGGTAGAAAGGCTTGTCTATGCGGCGAGCGAGCCAAGAGCAGGTATGGTTGGTAGTCAGATGAACTTGCCGATGCAGCCTTTTTATAATCACAGTATTCAAGTAAACAGAGGTCTTTGTAGCGAGCACAGTAGTCAAATACTCAAAAGCTTTTTTCACGAACGACGAAAACTGGCCAAAATGAAATCAAAATAATCTGTTAACAAGATATCGGACTTGTCGCTAGTGATAGGGATGTTTCTTTGCTATAATATTGCCCTATTTAATGGCGAAGTTGTCAGCCATATGAGTATTGTCTCCGATTAAGTGATTATTATGACCGTTTCTACAACTGATAACACCGCACTTCATAATGATAATAGTCAAACGCAACCACTGCGTTATCCTGTTATTTGTATTGATGGGCCGAGCGGTGCAGGCAAAGGCACGGTTACATGGCGCTTAGCTCAAGCATTGGACTATCAGTTGCTTGATTCGGGTGCTCTGTATCGTATTGTAGGACTTAAAGCTTTCGAAGCTGGTTTGGTTACCGCAGATACCAGTCAAGCCATTGATGAAATGGCGGTATTAAAGTTGACACAAAGCTTAGAGATTGCATTTGTGCCCAATAATGCGTCAGGACGTGTCGATATTCTGGTGAATGATGAGGCAGTTGGTGAGCAGGTACGTAACGAGACAGTTGGAGGCTATGCCTCACAGATAGCAATCTTTCCAAAAGTTCGTGAAGCGTTGTTAAAGTTACAACAGGACATGGCCACTCGTTCAGGTTTGGTTGCTGATGGCCGTGATATGGGAACGGTAGTATTCCCAAACGCTGATGTTAAGGTGTTTTTGACAGCCAGTGCTGAAGCGCGTGCTGAGCGCCGTGTGGCACAGTTATTGAACGCTGGGCAAACAGCAGACTTTGACGCAATCTTAACAACGATTAAAGCTCGTGATGATCGTGATGAAAATCGTAGCACTGCACCGTCGAAACCTGCAGAGGACGCTTTGCTGCTTGATAGCTCAGTACTAGATGCTGATACTGTATACGAACAAGTGAAGAAACACTGTCAGATCAAAGGCATATTCTTTAATAGTTAATAAAAACAACATATTAAGCATTAAAAGCTTTGCTATGAGGTTTGGTTTTAGTATAAAATTGTAGTAGTGAAATTTATGGGGCTTATCAGGCCCTAAGAAAACATGATTTGATAGAATAGATAACGAAATTTTCAGGTAAGAGAGACAGTTGTTGTTAATAATTTCAGTAAAACATGTGCTTATTAACAACAAACGTTTTTATATATGATTGCATGGGATAAAAAACCAGTATTCTCGTTTTATGCAATCATAAATTTGATCCGTACTGTGCTGGACAGGATACGGCTATACAAAGGTAGACATAATGGAATCATTTGCTGAACTATTTGAAGCGAGCATCGAAGAAACAGGTCTGGATATCGAGCGTGGCTCGGTTATCACTGGTACTGTTGTAGCCATCGATAGCGACTGGATCACTGTTGACACTGGTCTGAAGTCTGAAGGTATTGTCGCTCGTGAAGAGTTTTTAAGCGAAGAAGGCGAACTTGAAGTTGAAGTTGGCGATAGCGTTGATGTCGTGGTTGAAGCAGTTGATAACGGCATGGGTCAAACCTTGCTATCACGTGAAAAAGCTAAGCGTGTTGAAACTTGGAACTTCCTTGAGAAAATTGCTGACAACGATGAAATCGTAAAAGGTATCATTTCAAGCAAAGTTAAAGGCGGTTTCACTGTAGATATCGGTTCAGTACGCGCATTCTTACCAGGTTCATTGGTAGATGTACGTCCTATCCGTGATACGACGCATCTTGAAGGCAAAGAGCTAGAATTCAAAGTTATCAAACTTGATCAAAAACGCAACAACGTTGTAGTTAGCCGTCGTGCAGTTATGGAAGCTGAAAATTCAGCTGAGCGCGAAGAGCTATTGAACAAGCTTGAAGAAGGCATCGAAATCGAAGGTATCGTTAAGAACCTTACTGATTACGGCGCATTCGTTGATCTTGGTGGTATTGATGGTCTATTGCACATCACTGATATGGCATGGCGCCGTATTAAGCACCCATCAGAAGTTGTTGAAGTTGGTCAAGACCTAAAAGTTAAAGTATTGAAGTTTGACCGTGAGCGCAATCGCGTAAGCCTAGGTCTAAAACAACTTGGTACTGATCCTTGGGATAACGTTGGTGGAACTTATCCAGTAGGTAGTGTTGTTAAAGCACGCGTAACTAACCTAACTGATTATGGTTGTTTTGCTGAGATTTCTGAAGGTATTGAAGGTCTAGTACACGTATCAGAAATGGATCATACCAACAAAAACATCCATCCATCTAAAGTTGTTCAAGTGGGTGATGAAGTTGAAGTAATGATTCTTGATATCGACGAAGAACGTCGCCGTATCAGCCTAGGTATCAAACAAACTCTTGCTAACCCATGGGATGAGTTTGATAAGAAACATGAGCGCGGTGATAAAATCACTGGTACTATCAAATCAATCACTGACTTCGGTATCTTTATCGGTCTAGACGGTGGTATTGATGGTCTTGTTCATCTATCTGATATCTCTTGGAACGAAACTGGCGAAGACGCTATCCGTAACTACAACAAAGGCGACACTGTTGAAGCAATGGTATTGTCAGTAGATGCAGAAGCTAACCGTATCAGCCTAGGCGTTAAGCAGTTAAGCTCTGATCCATTCAACGAATACCTAGTCAACAATGACCGTGGTGCTATCGTTAATGGTAAAGTGAAAGAAGTAGACGCTAAAGGTGCTACTATCGAACTTGCTGACGAAGTAGAAGCTTATCTACGTGCCTCTGAGATCCAACGTGACCGCGTTGAAGATGCCACTAAGCATCTAACTGTTGGTGATGATGTTGAAGCTAAAATCATCAGTGTTGATCGCAAAACACGCAACATCAACTTGTCTATCAAAGCGAAAGACGAAGCTGAAGAGCGTCAAGCAATTAAAGAACTAAGCAGCACAAGTACTACTGCCGCTGCCGGTTCTGAAGCTCAACCAAAAACTATTGGTGACTTGATCAAAGAACAAATGCAGTAAGCTGCTAAGTTATTGATATAAAGTAATATAAAAGAAGCGACTCCGGTCGCTTTTTTTTATGAATAAATTTTGATATTACTATTAATAGGTGATGTTTTTGCCCAAAGAGGCAAACTCTTATTTTCATTTACGGTAATATCCGCTATCATTTGCAACATTGAGTAACAAGATGTGAGTCACTATCTATTTAAAGCGATAGGCTGTTCTAAAGACCGAGTTTTTATCCTTACTATTTTAAGGATATGCTGATTTAATAGCAGTTATTGAAATAAATACCGTTATTTAAATAGCCTAAAATATCGTTTTGACTCACAATCATCTTATCCATTAATTTACAAGGCAAGCGTAATAATGCAGCAAGCGATTAACAAGTCCGAATTTATTAGTAATTTGAGTGCGAACTGTGACAATATGACTGATACAGTCGTCGATGATGCAGTACGCGAAATATTAACTTTAATGACGCATACCTTAGCCAATGATGGCCGAGTAGAGGTTCGTGGGTTTGGTAGTTTCTGTCTACACCATCGCCGTGCACGTTTAGGACGCAACCCTAAAACAGGGGAAAGCGTGCCAGTACCTGCTAAGGCTATTCCTCATTTTAAACCAGGAAAAGCACTACGCGAAGCGGTCAATGACACGGTTGCAACTAGCTAAATGTTGTCATAACCCAATTATTGAATAAGCATTTTTCATAAAATGGTTTATCAGTCGCTCATATCACTTATTTATTCTGAATACATTAACGGCATTTCCAACTAAGGTAACCGTCTCATGCGCTTTTTACTATTTGTACTGCTATTTCTGAGCTTTGCCTATGCGCTTGGTTTGGTGTTGGCAAATAATACTGAAGTTGGTGTAAATTTACTGTTCTCGCAAGCGCCTACGATGAATTTAGGGCTGCTACTGATACTTTGTCTGATGCTAGGTATCGTTATTGGTATTTTGCTAGCACTGCTTATTTTCCGCGTTTTACAAAACAAGTGGGAAATTTCGCGTTTGCAAAAAGCAAAGACCAATCTACAAGAGCAACTCACACAAGCCAATATAGTCATCGATCGTCAAGCGAATTCGCCAACGGTAGAAGAAGCCGTTTATGGCTCTACGGCGACTAATGTACAGGATGGAGCGGTTAGCGACTTAGATGAAAGTGCTGCTCTTACTAAACATAAGCGAGATTAAACCATCTCGCAATGAATCTGCGGTTAAGTTAGATATACTTCTTCAATAACTACGATACCAATATGGCTAAGTCATGAATAATATAATTAAGTCTCCAGTCGTCGTCGCTTTAGATAATATGACCATGGAAGCCTCTTTAGCACTAGCGGATCAATTAGATCCAGCATTATGTCGATTAAAAGTAGGCAAAGAGCTTTTTACTCGCTGTGGCCCTGACATTGTCAAAGCACTGCATCAGCGTAATTTTGATGTGTTTTTAGATTTGAAATTTCATGATATTCCTAACACTACTGCACAAGCAGTTTTGGCAGCGGCTGAGCTGGGTGTATGGATGGTGAACGTCCATGCAAGTGCAGGTCTAGAAGCAATGTCATTAGCCAAGCAGTGTTTGCTAGATAATGGTTTTGATACCTTGCTGATAGCAGTCACTGTATTGACCTCTATGGACAATGAAGCGCTGATGCAAACGGGTATTACTGACGGTCTGGATGCGCACGTGAGTAGACTGGCGCAATTGACTAAGCAAGCTGGCCTTGATGGTGTGGTGTGCTCAGCACAAGAAGCTAAAACGCTTAAAGCATTGTGTGGTCAAAATTTTAAACTCATTACTCCCGGTATTCGTCTGCTAGAAGACAATGCTGATGATCAAAAACGCATTTGCACGCCTAAACAGGCACTCAGTGACGGTTCTGATTACTTAGTCATTGGGCGTTCAATCACACAGGCAGAAGACCCTGCTGCGAAATTGCAGAAGATACTACAAAGTATTTAGGCCACACCTTAATAACTTGTAATGCCTGAACGATCAAAAGACAGCCTAACTCGCTGTCTTTTTTGCTTTTTGCGGGTAGGTAAAAGGTGCTAAACTATTTGTGTTTATTCAATGATATTGGCTTATATGAAATTACAGATTTTGAGTGACTTACATATTGATAGTTATGCTCGTCAGTCACATCCGATAGGGCATATCCCTAAAACCGATGCAGATGTGGTGCTAGTAGCGGGAGATACTGCAAATAGTGATAATGGTATGCCATGGTTACAGGAGCAAGCTGCGCGTCTGCAAGTTCCTCTAATCACTATCGCAGGCAACCATGAGCACTTCAATGAAGATGTGCTGCACTTCGATAAGAAACTAGCGACTTGGGACAATTATAATATCGAGTCGAATGAAGGCGTTCGGGTTTTGCAGTGTCAGCATATGGATATTGGTGAAGTGCGAATCCTAGGCTGTACGTTGTGGACGGATTATCAGTATCAAGCCAATGAGGATACGATGGCAGCTGTTAGGCATTTCATGCGTGATTACAAACAAATATATGCCGGTAGCGAGTTGTTTTCACCTGAGGTCTCTATGCAACTTCATGCCGAGCAGCGTCAATGGTTACAGCAAGCATTAATCACTGCTAATAAACTGGGTAAAAAAACCGTGGTGATGAGTCATCATAGTGTTAGCCCGTTATCTGTGTCTGAGAAGTATGCCAATTTGCCGAGTAACGCCGCTTTTATCAGTGATCTCTCCGGATGGATGCATGAGGAGTGGGCGCCGACACTCTGGGTGCATGGACATACCCATGAAGCATTTGACTATCAAATTGGTAAGACGCGGGTAATTGTTAATCCACGTGCTTATCCAAATGAAGTAAGCAGTACGGCATTAGAGTTCTCATGGGATAGAGTGATTGATATCGGTTAGCGTGTATCTGTAGAGATACAGGTATTGTTAGCAATAATGTCATAGCGTTGTGAAAAGTGACCGCCCTATTTTTGAGCAGCTTTGGGTACAATCATTGGCGCCTATACGATGATTGTACTGATATTTTGTTCATTCCTACCAGAAAATCTGCTACGCTTGTTAGCATGAGTAAATATACAAATCACACTTTATCAAAATTATCCGCTGAAAAGCTCGGGACTCACATCCCAAGTGCACCAGCGCCTTCACACCTGCCTGATAGTATGATCTCGTCAGTCAGCTTATTACCCGAAAACAAGCGATTGATTTTGTTTACTAGGCACTCTCTACGCGAGCGTTCTGATGGGAATGGCTTTGCCAGCTATCAGTTGCCACTGACACCTAAAGGTCGCGTGTTGGCAAAATCTTGGGGTCGTTGGTTGGCAGGACATCTGCCGTACTCCCTCAATGTCGATAGTATTTCAAGCCCCATAGGTCGCTGTATTGATACGGCGCAGCTGATGCAAGAAGGGGCAGGGCTACGACGAGATATTGCACATCAATCACTACTGGTTGAGCCCGGCAGCCTCGTGACTGAACCTGAAATAGCCAATCCAGTATTCAAAGAGATAGGTGTGCTTAACTTCATCAATCGATTCCTACAAGGCAATCTTGAAGGTACCAAAAACGCCTATCAGGGTGGTCTCGATATCTTATCTCTATTTTATCAACATCAGCCTGAGCATGGGCATCTTATGCTTGCCGTCAGTCATGATACGCTACTGTCTGCATTTTTAGCCGTGATGTTTGACGTGGTCGAGATTGATTGGAACGATTGGCCAAAAATGATGGAAGGAGTGTTTTTGTGGTTTGATGATATGCCATTTGAGCAAGCCAACGCGCATTTTGTTTGGCGTGGTGAGGTTTATACTCGTCCCATTCATACTCTGTTAGAGGGTTACCGTGCTGCAGGGTATCATCCTAGCAAACTGTTGCTACCGCCAGAAGTAAAATGGACTTGATATCAGCATAGTCAGCGAACTACTAAACCGCTAAGGTGTTACCCTCCCTAGAGGTACTATATGTACAATATGCGGTCGGCTGCCTTGTAGCTGTTTTAGATTTCTTTGACTATATAAATTGAATCAGTGAGTTTTAAACAGGCATAAAAAAACCTTGCCCCAGTATTAGAACCAGTGACAAGGTTTTAGTCATTACACTGTAAAGCGTAATGCGGTCTAAACGCGACCAATCTTAAGCTTGAAGGCCTTTGATTGTTTTGTTTAGGCGGCTCTTACGACGAGCAGCTTTATTCTTATGAATAATACCTTTGTCAGCCATACGATCAAGAACTGGTACCGCTTTTTTGTAAGCTTCGGTAGCCGCGTCATAATCTTTAGCTACGATAGCCGCATCAACACGTTTTAAGTAAGTACGAACCATAGAGCGTTGTGACGCAGAGTTCTGACGACGTTTGGTGTTTTGACGGGCGCGTTTACGAGCTTGTGCAGTATTAGCCACGCGTATCTCCTTGATAAAGACAGATAAAATATGAATGTTGATTGCAATAAAGGGTTTAAACAATCATCGGTGACGAGCAGCCTCTCGCCAAACATGATGTCGATGTCTTATATTAAAGTATCTAATATTGATAGAGCATCGCAAGCGCCAGAACTGTTTGGAATAATTAAACAGCGTTGACGTGTAAAGCCGGACATCTTAGCAAATTATTGCGCTTAGAACAATATATTTGATGATTAATGCCAAAAGAAGTTATGATATCACATGGGCTGCTGATTTCTCTAGTGTCTATTAGGATTGTTGTTAAGCCATCTTTCAGTATTGTTAGTGGAGACGTGATTGGCTACACAGATGCGTCAGCTGATAAAACCTCTTACAATATATTCTATAGAATACCGTCAGTTGTGTATTAAATTAGGTATGATACTAGACTTAAGATCTTTCACACGACAGATTTTCTTATAAAAATAAATTTTCCAACACTATATATAAATGGATCGGATATGCAGCGAAAAGCAATTGTAATTGGTGCGACAGGGCTGGTAGGGCAGTATCTGGTGAAGCAGCTTAGTGAGCTCTATGACACGTTAATTGTGATTGCACGGCGTCCGCCACGCTATATCAATGCCAGCATGCGTTTTTATCAAGTGAACGATTTTGATAATCTAACCGAGATTTTTGCCAGCGTTGGTGCTGATCGTAAGACAGATGCTTTTAGTTGTCTCGGTACGACTAAAAAGCAGGCTGGTAGTGACGAAGCCTTTCGAAAAGTCGACCACGACTACAATGTGAATTTTGCTAAGTTGTGTCAAGATAAAGGCGTCGAAAACTTCTTCTTGTTGTCTTCAATGAACGCCGATATTGACAGTCGTTTTTTATATAATCGAGTCAAAGCGGAAACTGAGCAATCCATTATATCATTGGATTTTGCGCATCTAGTCGTTTTACGTCCTTCATTGCTATTAGGCAAACATAAAGGTCGTCCTCTTGAGAGCATTGGTCAAAAGGCTTTTAAGCTCATATCACCGCTTTTGTCAGAATCATTACCACTACATCCTATTTCTGCTAAGCGTGTCGCTAGTGCAATGGCGATGAGTGCGCACGCCATCTATGAGCGTAACAAATACCGTGCTGAGCCTACATTGAAAAAAATAGAAATCATCGAGAATAAGCAGATGCTTGCGATGACAAGAGTGAAAAATTAAGCAGTTAATGATTTTTATGTTTATCACAGCACTGTGTTTTAAAATAACCTAAGTATTTATATAGATATTCGATAAAAATTGAGAGTAATGACTAGATAATCAAAAACAAGGAGCTTCACTATGCCGGAATCCATGCAGATGAATAGAGAAAATTTTGTGACTTGTGATTTATTGGATGCTAATCCTGAGTCGCAAGTATGTTTGCCAAATATTGAAGGCAAGTCATTTCATAACTTTGGTGGCAAAAACAAGTTTTGCGGTGAAATCGTAACAGTGAAGTGCTTTGAAGATAATAGCCGTGTCAAATCACTATTAAACAGTGACGGTAAAGACAAAGATGGTCATGGCAAGGTGTTGGTCGTCGATGGTGGCGGCTCAATGCGCTGCGCTCTTTTGGGTGATATGATTGCAGAATCAGCGATTGAGAATGGTTGGTCAGGAGTGGTTATCTATGGTTGTGTCCGTGATGTGGATGACGTTGCACAGATGGATATTGGTGTTAAAGCGCTCGGTTGTATCCCACGTAAATCAAATCGTCGTGACGAAGGTCAAACGGATATCGAAATCAGCTTTGGTGATTTAACCTTGAACTCAGGAATGTTTGTTTATGCAGATAACAATGGCATCATCGCTAGTGATAAACCATTAGTTTAATAATAGCTCAATGAGTACCAACTAAAAACCTCGGCTTGTAAGTTGAGGTTTTTTCATTTCACGACGATTTTAGGTGGTAATGAGTATTTTTAAGGTCTTAATTGTTCATTTAATAATTAGTAAAATTTTAAGTGACAAACCGTTACGGCATAAGTTTTGGTAATTGATGAAATATTCGTATAATAGCTATCTGACTCTTAACTTTGATCCTATTCTATATGCCTATCACTGCTTTGACTGACGCGTTTGACCCTATTAACCAGCAGCTATTTCCTATCCAAAATGCCGAGCGGCGTTGGCTAGCACCTGTGCACGGTGCTGTCAGTAGTTTGTGGTTAGCAAGCTTGGTACAGGGATCGATATGGGATGTGGCTGATCGTCTCAAGGTTGTCGTGACTCGCGACCAAAATCAGCTCAATCAGATAGAAACAGAACTGGCATTTTGCGGCGTGGATGCCTACGTGTTCCCTGATTGGGAAACATTAACTTATGACGAACTGTCACCGCATCAAGATATTGTGAGCGAGCGTATCAATCTGTTGACGGATATGCCGACATCAGGTGTCTTGCTGATTTCTGTACAGGCGTTGATGCACCGAGTAGCACCGCCAAGTTGGCTGATTGGGCAGCATTTTGATTTGAGTGTGGGTGACCAGTTTGATATCAACACTCAACGCGGACTACTAGCAAAAGCAGGCTACCGCGCCGTTGAAAACGTCTTTGAGCCGGGTGAGTTTGCCGTACGTGGTAGTATTATTGATATTTTTGCGATGGGTCAGCCATTTCCGCTGCGTCTCGATCTGTTTGATGATGAGATTGAAACCATTCGCTTCTTCAATCCACAGACTCAGCGCACGCTGACGGTTGATGATCTTAAGTCAATGATGAGTGGTAACGACAGTAGTATGGGCAAAGAGTCGTTGTCGCTACTACATAAACTGCCAGATATATCAAAACCTATTCAGCAGTTTCAAATCCTACCAGCAAAAGAATTTCCACTTGATGAAGGGCGTGAGACCTTCCGTACAAACTTTGCCGCGGTATTCCCCAATACGAGTAGCCGTAAGTTTGAACTGCATAAAGACGTGATGGCGGGTATTGCCAGCAGTGGGCTTGAATATTATCAGCCATTGTTTTTTGATTTAAAAGACTGGGAAGCAGAGAGTAGTTTATTTGCTTACTTGCCAAGTAATGCATTATTTATTACTGATGAATTGATTAACGAAAAACAGGCAGATTATTGGTCACAAATTCAGCGCCGCTATGAAGAGCGCCGTCATGATATTGATAAGCCTATCGTCGCCCCTGAGCTACTGTATCTCTTGTCTAATAAGCTTAATGAGCATCTCAACGATTATCCACGCGTTATTCTAAGCGCGCGCGATGAGCTAGCATTGATGACAGATGTCGCTGATGTGGATAATGAGAGTTCATCATTAGAGCCTGCATCAAACAAACCACAGGGGTTGGTAAGACTAAGTGCCCAGTCACCACCGCAGCTAGCGGTAAATCATCAAAAATCCGAACCTCTCGCTGAGCTCTTAGCGTTCTTAGAAATACAAGAAAAAACGTCCACACCTGTATTAATCGTTGCTGAAACAGCCGGTCGTCGTGAGATTCTCATCGAGTTGTTTAAAGGCAAAGTCGATATCAAAGCCTATGACAGTTTTGAAGCGTTCCTAGTAGCCGATAAAACGAGTGGGATTGGTTATAGCAAACTACCAAAGGTCGGTCTAACCGTTGCGCCTATTGAGCGCGGTGTTTATGTTCCAGAGCGTTTGGTGCTGATTAGTGAGACGCAATTATTTGGTCGACAAGTACTGCAAACGCGCCGTCGCCGTCAGAGCGGTGTGTCAGAGGAGTTTTTGGTTAAGAGCGTTACCGAAATAACTCAAGGTAGCCCTGTTGTCCATATTGAGCATGGTGTCGGGCGTTATAACGGCCTGATTACGTTAGACGTAGGTGATGGTGAGCAAGAGTTTATTCACCTAAAATATGATGGTGACGCCAGTATTTACGTCCCAGTTGCCAATTTACAAATGATTAATCGCTATAGCGGCGGTGATCCAGCACTTGCGCCACTGCACAAAATCGGTAGTGGTAAGTGGGATAAGGCTAAACAAAAAGCGTTGGAACAAATTCATGACGTCGCGGCTGAGCTACTAAATATGCAGGCAAGACGCGAAGCTAAAGTAGGTATTCATTTTAAAATAGACTCGTCACAATATGATTTGTTTGCCAGTCAGTTTGCGTTTGAAGAAACGCCTGACCAAGCCAATGCCATCCATGCAGTGATGGAAGACATGAAGCAAAATCAGCCGATGGATCGTCTTATCTGCGGGGATGTTGGTTTTGGGAAAACAGAGGTCGCCATGCGTGCGGCTTTTATTGCCGTTAGCGCAGGCTACCAAGTGGCGGTGCTAGTACCTACAACGTTGTTGGCAGGTCAACATGAAGACAACTTCCGTGATCGATTTGCTGATTGGCCAGTACGTATCGAAACGCTATCACGCTTCGGTGGCAAAAAGCATCAAGACACAGTATTGGCAGACTTGACCGCTGGCAAGGTCGATATCGTTATTGGTACGCATAAGTTACTACAACCTGATGTCAAATTTTCTAATTTAGGTCTTATGATTGTCGATGAAGAGCATCGCTTTGGTGTGCGTCACAAAGAGCGTATTAAGGCCATTCAGACTGATGTAGACAGTATGTCTATGACAGCGACGCCTATCCCTAGAACGCTCAATATGGCGCTCTCTGGCATGCGTGATATGTCGATCATTGCTACCCCACCTGCGAGACGCCTAGCGATTAAAACCTTTGTCATGCAAAAGACAGAGGCACTTATGAAAGAAGCTATTTTGCGTGAACTATTACGCGGTGGTCAGGTATATCTGCTGCACAATGATGTGGCTAGTATCGAGCGCATGGCAGAGACCATACGCGAGCTGGTTCCAGAGGCACGTGTAGGTGTGGCTCATGGACAGATGCAGGAGCGCCAGCTTGAACAAGTGATGCAGCAGTACTATCACAAAAAATTCAATGTGCTAGTATGCTCGACTATTATCGAAACAGGCATTGATGTGCCTAATGCCAATACTATTATCATTGAGCGCGCTGATAAATTTGGTTTAGCCCAATTGCATCAGCTACGTGGCCGCGTTGGCCGTAGCCATCATCAGGCGTACTGTTATTTGCTTGTACCGTCTATTAAAGGTCTCAAAGGCGATGCGAAACGCCGCCTGCATGCTATTGAACGTGCCAACACACTGGGCGCAGGTTTTATGCTGGCCAGTGAAGATTTGGAGATTCGCGGGGCAGGTGAGATACTGGGTAAGCAGCAAAGTGGTAATATGCAGGTAATTGGCTTTAGCTTATATATGGATATGCTAGAACGTGCGACGAAAGCGATTAAAGCGGGCAAACAGCCTGATTTAAGTACACCGCTGTCACTGACCAGTGAAATAAATCTACACAGCTCAGCATTGATACCAGAAGAGTACTTGCATGATGTGCATCAGCGCTTATTGTTTTATAAACGCATTAGTAATGCCGATGATAAAGAGGCGCTGACGGATATTCGGACTGAAATGATTGACCGTTTTGGTATATTGCCGGATCAAACCAAGCAGCTCTTTGCCATTCATGGGTTACGTTTACAAGCAGAACCATTGAAGATTAACAAAATCGATGCCAATGGTAGTAGTATGACGCTAGAGTTTGCACCTGACACACCTGTTGATGCATTAGCGATTATTAAACTGATTCAAACAGATGGGCAGCGCTATCGTATGAATGGTGCGTCTGGCATCCGTTACCAAAATGCCGATAAACTCGAGACGCCTCAACAGCGTGTTACGGTCATTCAAGAGCTGTTACGCTATTTTAGCGAGCATATGGTGGTAGAGCCAGCTTAGCTTCATTCTGTGGTGGCTATCTGCTATATAGACGAATGAGGAGATTGGCCAAGTCGTTCAAGCAGATAGTTTAAAGATAAAACGCCAAGGCAATGAGTCAAGGCGCTATTTTATCGCATAGATAACTGATAAAATAATGAGACCATATTTTATTTACTCATATTTTAGCTTTCTATACTTTTGATTTCTTTTATTTGAGATCCATAACAAGAGAACCGTCATTATGTTCCAACTTCATCATAAACTTGCTGCCGATAGCTTTTTAGTGGGTGACTTTCCGCTATCGACTTGCCGTTTAATCAATGATTGCCAGTTTCCTTGGTTGATATTGGTGCCACGTGTATCAGGTATCAAAGAGTTATATGAGTTATCCGAAACAGACCAAGTACAGTTTTTACGTGAGTCGAGCTGGTTATCAAGCCAACTGGCCAAGACTTTCCAAGCAGATAAAATGAATGTAGCGGCATTGGGTAATCAAGTACCACAGTTACACTTTCATCATATCGTACGCTATCAAAACGACATGCAGTGGCCAAACCCAGTATGGGGTGTTCCAGCTGTTCCTTATACCAAAGAAGTATTGGCACAAATGCAGCAGACTCTGATGATGGCGTTACGTGGACATCATCAAATGCCTTTTGATTGGCAAATGAAATAAAATCTTAATCCATAATTACATTAATAAAAATATACTAAGTTATTTAAAGTCTATTTTGCAGCAGTTAAAAAAAATCCAGATATTTATTATCTGGATTTTTTGTTTTTTAACTTAAATAATAAAGATCGTTATTTTAATTTAATTGGATATTAAGGCAAATTAAATGATAAGTGGTGTTCTTTTGGTTATGAGTGGCATGGGATTTATAACCTTTAAGAAGTATAATGTAGTATCAGACCGTACTTATGTCCAATCAGTCATAAAAATAGGTAATACACTTATACTCATGCCTCTTGGTTTCTCCTATATAGTCGATTCAATTTAAAAGTAGTACAAGGCAACCAAGTGTAGATGTATATTAGATACTTCAAGCGAGGTTAACGCAGTAATACTTTTATAGAGGAATGACTATATATAGCCTATTTTGCTTAAGCGAACACTCATATGACTAATTTAGACAGATTGAGACCAGAGCTTCTGACAAAAGAAGAAGTATACGATAAGGTCGATTACCCAGAAGTTTTCGTATTAATACTCACCGTTATACTCCTCGCTTTACATTTTGACTTTAGACCCACTGCAATGGCGCTCCTTGTCATTGTTGGCCTGCCAAGTATGCTAATTCTAATTTATAATTATGGTCGCCAAGCCAGCTTTTGGACATCTAATATTGTCATTATTTTACTGTCTATGGTGATTGGGTCGATAGAGCTGCATATGATTATTTCGCTCAGTCTAGCGGCATTAATAGGTCTTAGAATTATTGTTAGTAGCCCCGAAAATCGTATAAGATTGATCATTGTATCCGTAATAACGGTTATTATTTTTTATTATGTTAGTATTATTTTAAATATTCCGAAGCTAGAAGGTTATGATGATTGGATAACGCCTATCATATTGTTGGCTAGCATGATCGTTGTTTTATGTCGATTTACGTGTTTTTATAGGAAGTATGTCCGTTATGAAGCTTACTCTCATCATGCGGTTGGGCGATTGACTAGTGCAGTCTCTGTTATTAATAAATTAACGCGTTTTGTTCCACTGCAAGTTTGGGAGCCGATCGTAAGAGCAGATATCCCAGTGAACGTTTCTAATAAACGTGCCAAGCTGACTATTATGTTCTCAGATATCATTGGTTTTACAGAGTTGTCTGATAGCCTTAGCGCAGATAATTTGGCTGATATTTTGAATACCTATATGCATAGTATGACGTTAATTGCTAACAAACATGGTGCGGTGCTTGATAAGTTTGTTGGCGATGGCATGATATGCTTTTTCGGTGAGCCAAACAGTCAAGGTACGCGTCAAGATGCTTTGAGCTGTCTTGAGATGGCAATAGACATGCGGCGTGAAATGCGCACCTTGAGACAGAAGTGGCGCCTTATGGGATTTGAGGGGCTATATATACGTATTGGTATTACAACAGGTTATTGCCATGTGGGCAATTTTGGTAGTAACAATCGTCTTAGCTATACATTGATTGGTAAAGAAGCCAATTTGGCAGCGAGACTAGAGTCTAGTGCTGGTAAAGATGAGATATTGATCAGTGAAAGTACTTATGACTATGTCTGTCATAATTATGAGTGTCAGCATGCTGGTGCATTTCATCTAAAAGGATTTGATAAGAAAGTACAAGCATGGCGAGTCTTTGATCCTGATATCAATAAAGCTCATTTATCAAAATGGGTTGATTACACATTACCTGGATTTAATTTGCATTTAAACTTCAAGGACATGAATCATAACGACTATCAGGATGTTAAAGCTCGGTTAAATTTTGCGCTTGGACGTATTGAGCAAGAAAACGAAAAAAATGAAAATGATATTAATGCAGAAAATAAACGCAATGATATAGGTAATAAGTAAGCCGCATTGACAAATAATAGTCTTTGAATATATACGTAAAAAAGCCAACAATCATAATGATCGTTGGCTTTTTATATGAAAATAAAAAAGAGCTTTCTACAAGTGCCTAATGATTTTCTTTAGCATGGTTTAAGGTATATTTAGGCACTTCGATGGTTAAATCTTCGTCCTCAACTATTACTTGGCAGGATAGACGTGAATCAGGCTCTAACCCCCAAGCACGATCTAGCAAGTCAGCTTCGATATCATCCATCTCTTCCAGACCATTAAAGCCTTTACGTACGACTACATGGCAAGTTGTGCATGCTTTTGACATCTCACAAGCATGCTCAATTTTAATGCCTTTATCTACTAGTGCTTTGCATAAGTTACTACCGGCCTCTAGCTCGACTTCAGCGCCTTCAGGACAAATCTCGTGGTGGGGTAATACAGTAATCTTTGGCATAAATCGTCTTTCCGATGCTAATCAATTTAAAGAAATAAAAATATAATGGAGATGCTATTAAGCAAATATGCTACCAATCTTGGGCGCTCGTACCAGCCATACTGGTTTTGACGCTCTGATTCATAATACGGGCAGCAAAAGCATCACTATGGGGCTTGAGTTGTGATTGTTGTGCTTCAATAAGTGCTAAGTCATTAGTGCTCAGTACTTCTTGCATTAGTTGTATTTGATCAGCCAATGATTGCTGCTCTTCAGAAGATAGCAAAGCTGCAAACTCATTAAGTGCCGATTGTAGTGCTAATATTTCACGTTCAGCCTCTACTTTGGTTTCAATTAAAGAGCGTGCATTTTTGTCTTCTTCTGCATGCTTAAATCCTGCAATCAGTAACTGCTCTTTTTGTTCGTCTGATAACCCATAAGAAGGCACAATTTCAATCTTACTTTCTGTTTTGGTTGTGGTCTCTTGTGCGCTGACCGTTAGCTGACCATTGGCATCAATACTAAAGGTAACCTCAATACGGGCAAACCCAGCCTTCATAGAAGGAATGCCATACAATTCAAAGCGTCCAAGTGAGCGGCAGTTATCGACAGTTTCACGTTCACCCTGTACAACATGGATTACCATGCCTGTCTGACCGTCTTGATAAGTTGTAAATACTTGACGTTTTTTAACAGGGATAGGCGTGTTACGTGGTATGAGCACTTCGACTAGGCCACCCATAGTCTCAAGACCAAGTGATAGCGGCGTCACATCTAGCAATAATAAGTTGTTGTCACTATCACCGTTGACCAGTTGATGCGCTGTCTGCGCCGCGCCTAAAGCGACTACTTCATCTGGGTTAAGGCGGCACAGTGGCTGTTTGGCAAAGAAATCAGTCACGACTTGCTGAATAGCAGGCATACGGGTTGAACCACCAACTAAGATAACTTCGTCCAAATCAGTACTAGAGAGTTTGGCATCACGTAGTACTTGCTCGCAGACACTTAAGGTACGGCGGCTAACAGGTTCTACGATAGTTAAGATGTCTGTACGGCTCAATACACCTTGATAAGATTGAGTATTGACGACAATGTCGATATCGACTTGTTCACTATCAGTCAGTGCCTGCTTATAAGCTTTGGCTTGTTGCGCAAGTATTGATTTGTCATGAAGACTGACATCTTTTGGATCGATATTCAATTGTTTGATAAGCCAATTGGTGATGAGGCGATCTATATCGTCACCACCTAGTGCACTGTTACCACCAGTGGCTAGTACTTCAAAGACGCCGTCAGTCAGCTTTAAGATAGAGACATCAAACGTACCGCCACCCAAATCGTAAATTAGATAGTAGCTTTCTTTTTCGCTAGCTTCTGTGGCTTGATCAAGACCATAAGCGACAGCAGCAGCAGTTGGCTCGTTCAGTAAACGCAGTACCTTGATACCAGCCGCTTGAGCCGCATCTTTGGTCGCTTGACGCTGTGCTTCATCAAAATAAGCAGGTACGGTAATGACAGCACCTTCGATACTATCTTCAGGCAATGCGCTTGCTGCACGTTGCTCAAGCGCCGCTAGTATACGGGCAGAAACCTCAACAGGAGAGACTTTACCTTGAGCGGTGACAAAAGCTGGCATGTCATCTTTATTGCCACTTAATTCGTAAGGATGAGAGAATTTGATATCCGCTTGGCTACGACCCATAAAGCGCTTAGCCGAGACGATCGTATTTTTTGGATCATCCGCTAAGTGGGCTAGGGCATCATAACCAACCAATGGCTTGCCAGTGCTTGGATAATAAACAACAGACGGTAACAAGGTATCAGTGCTGGTATTTGCTTCTAATACTTGCGCCTTGCCTGAACGTACCACAGCGACCAACGAGCGTGTGGTGCCAAGATCGATTCCTAAACCAAAACGATGCTGGTGAGGTTGGGCACTTTGATTGGGTTCGGCAATTTGCATTAAAGACATAAAATAACTCAAAGATAAAATGAATAAGTGAAATGGGGTAAGTGCAACATAGGTATTACGACAGTCTGACAATTATAGTCAAAATATTTATCAAGTAATACGGCGCGAACCTAGCGTGTTAACTAATACTGCTATATATGCTCGGTTGCCTTGTATCAATTCTAGACTGTCTCGACTATGTTCTCTACCATAAAAATAGAGTCGTACAACGGCCAATAAATTTTGGGATAAATGATTATACGGTATAGTCGGTACTATTTTAACCAAATATTTTTTAACTAAATATCTAAAACCTAGTCTTTGGATAAAATAAATTGTTCACAGCTATCTAAACGTATAAATCATCGTCATCTGCTAGCGCCGCAGCTGCAACGTCATCAAGACCAGTCGTGACATCTGCATTTAACTTCACTAAAAACTTTAGTTTCTGTGTCGCATCAATCGCTGTGTTCCAGTCTTTCTCTTGATAGGCGTTACTAAAGCGCTCAGATTGTTTTGCGAGACGCTCTGTGATTTGAGGATGTAACTGCTGCAAGGCTGGAAGATCTTTGCCTTCAATAGCGTCATCCAAATCCATTCGCATTTCCATCGCATCTTCTAAGAAGTCTAAGTCTGCAATTGAATGCTCTAGATTTTGAGCTTGATCTGCTATATCTAGTAGATAACTAGCACGACTATCAGGCGAGCTAAGTGTTTGATAAGCTTGATTGATCAGTGCTGAATATTTTTCAGACTGTAGTTGTGCTTGAGCAATGTCAGTCTGGTTTTTAGTGACATTATCAGGGTGATAACGTTTTTGTAGCAGACGTAGATGTTGATCGAGACTGTCTTGATTGACTTCAAATTGTACTGGTTGCTCAAATAAAGCAAAGAAGTTATCAAACTGTGCTTCTGGTGTGATGTCTGTCATATCATACGCCTTGCTTTTTATTTGTTTGAAATGTCTGTCTGTTTGACGCTCTATCACTGAGTCTACAATCTGGATTGCAGCGTAGACTGTTTACTGTTTTTCGAGCGTAAAGGTTGTAAGGGTTAAATCATTAAACTGTAAATGACTCACCGCAACCACATTCGCCTTTTTGATTAGGGTTACTGAACTTAAAGCCTTCGTTGAGACCTTCTTTTTCATAATCCATCAACAAACCATCTAAATATACCAAGCTTTTAGGATCAATAAAGATGCTAACGTCTCGGCTTTCATAACGTGTGTCGTTTTCGTCAGGTGTATCTACAAACTCTAAAACATAAGCTAGACCTGAGCAACCTGCTGTGCGGATACCGACTCTAATGCCTTCACCTTTGCCGCGATTGTCCAAAAAGTCTCGAACATGCTGAGCGGCGCGTTCTGTCATTTCAATCATGCCAACTCCCATTGACTATTAATTATAAGTATCAATAAAAAAATCTGTATAGACTGGCAACTGAAATTACGAGATTGCCAAGATAATATGATAGGGCGTGCCATCAACTAGCACATTAATACATTTAGTGGCCTTAAAATGGCTAAATTTTGCTAAACATCGTCAGTAATTTTGTCAATATGTTCATATTAACGGCAATTTCTTCCTTGTTTATCTACAATCTTTCTCATTTTAAGACTCACAATCTAATTAATGACACGCCCTAGCGGCTCTTAGAAAATAAAAGGTGACAATTACATAAGTGTCATTGTCACCTTTTTAGCATCAGCAGCTGTTTAACGTGTTGCTACTATAGTGCTGCTAATACCATGCAGCACATAGGCTAGTAGGTTTAGCCTTAGATAACAGCTTCTTCAGTTGCTGCTGCTACGCCATGCTTACCTTTATAGTCGCTAATAGCGGCTTTAATAGCATCTTCTGCAAGTACAGAGCAATGCACTTTTACTGGTGGTAATGCCAATTCTTCAGCAATGTGACTGTTCTTGATTTCACCAGCTTGGTCTAGGCTCTTGCCTTTTAGCCACTCAGTAACGAGTGAGCTTGAAGCAATAGCTGAACCGCAGCCATAAGTTTTAAAGCGTGCATCTTCGATAATACCGTTATCATCGACTTGGATTTGTAGACGCATCACATCGCCACATGCTGGAGCACCGACCATACCGGTACCAACATTTTTGGCGTTTTTATCAAGGTTGCCAACGTTGCGTGGGTTTTCGTAATGATCAATAACTTGGTCGCTATAGGCCATGGGGTTTTCTCCTAGTTAGATAATGAGCAGTAGCTGATTGATTTGAACGCTGCTACTCATTGATAATTGGGGTCAAACACTTAATCGTAATTGTCTGATCAATCGGTTAATGGCTATGTTCGATAGCCATATCTTCGTTTTTGGTAATTTTAGTGCTCAGCCCATTCGACTGAATCTAAATCAACGCCATCTTGGTACATATCCCAAAGTGGTGATAGGGCACGTAATTTGTCAACGGCTTCATGCATTTGCTTGATAACGGTATCGATATCTTCTTCAGTCGTATAACGACCAAAGCTAAAGCGAATAGAGCTATGTGCCAATTCATCTGGACGGCCAATAGCACGTAATACATATGATGGCTCAAGTGTCGCTGACGTACAGGCCGAGCCTGATGAGACAGCCAAGTCTTTAAGTGACATCATTAGTGACTCACCTTCAACGAAGTTAAAGCTGATGTTCACAATGTTAGGAACGCTATGCTCTAAATCGCCGTTTAGGTAAATCTCTTCAATATCTTGTAGACCATCCCACAGCTTTTGACGTAGTTTTGCTGCATGGGCATTGTCTTCTTTGTAGCTGTCATTGGCTAGGGCGAATGCTGCGCCAAGGCCAACGATTTGATGCGTAGGTAAGGTACCTGAACGCATGCCACGCTCATGACCACCGCCATGTTGCTCAGCTTTTAGACGAATACGTGGCTTACGGCTAACAAACAAAGCACCGATACCTTTAGGACCGTAGGCTTTATGACCTGAGAAACTCATCAAGTCGATTTTCATCTCTGCAAGATCGATCAATACTTTACCAACTGATTGAGCACCATCAACATGGAAAACCACACCAGCTTCGCGAGTGATTTCACCAATTGCTGTCACATCAGTAAGCGTACCAAGCTCATTGTTCACCATCATAAGTGATACTAGGATTGTATCCTCACGTAGCGCTTCTTTAACTTGTTCTGGCAAGATCAGCCCAGTGCTTGGTTGTGGCTCAAGATAAGTGATCTCAAACCCTTCTTGCTCAAGCTCACGGCAGGTATCTAGTACCGCTTTGTGTTCAATTTTACTGGTGATAATGTGCTTACCACGAGACTGGTAAAAATGTGCAGCACCTTTAATAGCTAGGTTGTCAGACTCAGTAGCACCAGAGGTAAAGACGATTTCGCGCGGATCAGCGTTAATGACTTCAGCCACTTGTTGACGCGCTGTCTCTACTGCTTCTTCTGCTTGCCAGCCGTAACCGTGCGAGCGCGAGGCTGGGTTGCCAAAGACGCCATCTACCGTCAGATACTCGCTCATCTTAGCAGCTACTGATTTAGCTACTGGAGTAGTGGCGGCATAATCTAAGTATATAAGGTTGTTATGTTGGCTCATGCTGGGTTTGCCTCGCTGTTCGATAGAGTAATAGTATTTATGTCTTTTATGGAAATCTCTTTAGTAGAGCTATGCTGACGTTCGGAAACTGACTGCACGTTTTCCATGTCTAATAATTGTGCTAATGTTATATTATTCAAGTACTGCTCGATATGATTTGACAGTGCACACCATAAATCATGGGTTAAGCACATTGTACCACCTTGGCAATCACCACGTCCTTCACACTGCATCGCATTTACAGACTCATCGACGGCAGAGATGATGCTCATCACATCTATCTGATCCAATGGTTTAGCCAAATGATAACCACCGGCGGCACCGCGAATACTAGTAACGAGCCCACGTTTGCGAAGTTTGGAAAATAGTTGCTCAAGATAAGAGATAGAGATCGATTGCCGTTTGGCTATATCAGATAAGGATACCGCACTTTCTTGTTGGCTGGTCTGTAGTGCCAAATCTAGTAACGCAGTAACGGCATACCTGCCTCGAGTAGTCAAACGCATGTGTTATCTCCAAACTGTTATATCATTTTAGTTAACAACGATCTTAGCGAGATGATATCTGCAACAATTCGTATAAATATACAAGTCACGGATATAAATCATAGGGCAGCTAAGTTGTGTCTTATCGTTATTAAACAACAGATGATTGACCCGATGTGTGCAACGATTGGACCAATTATACTTAATCCCGAGTAATTTAGTCAAGATTAAAGTGTGGTTGAATGGTTAATCTAGCTTATTACTATGATTGATAAAAACAATGGTATTTAGAAGCAGTCATAAAACCGTTTAGTGGCGGTGATTATAGAGATTCTGCTTATAGCTTTTGAACGTGCTGAGAAACAGAAGATTGTAAGTTTGTCTGTGTATTCTGTTGAAGTGACTAATTATTGGGATGATTGAGTGTTGAAGTGACTAAGTATTGAGATTATTCAATATTAAGATTATTAAGAAGCAAAAAGCGGCTGATATCCTGTAATGGATGTCAGCCGCTTTTTATTAAGTCATCGTTCTAAATTATGATGTACCGTTGAGATTAATTCATCAACAACGCAATGATAGTACCAATCATAATGACAAGAGCAGCGACCGTTACAATAACAAGCATCTTTTGCTTGCTCTGTAATTCTTTTACGGTGGTTTCAAGCTCACGGTTTTTGATAGTAAGGGTGTTTATCTGAGTTTGTTGTTCTTTAATGCGTAACTTATAGTTTTCCTTTTTTTCTGCTAGGTCAGCTTCAGTTGGCTTAGACTTACCTTTGCCACCGTTTATTTTTTTGATCAAGCCCTGAATCAAGCTACCCAGACCGAGTTGCATGATGAATTGTTTGACCAATTGTACTTGCACAGACTCACCGCGCATTTGTAACTTTTCAGTCGTTTCGCTGTCGTGAGTGGTTATGGCATTGATAACCTGAAGGCTGTAGGCATTGATGATGACATCAGGTTCGCTACGGTCAATAGGTAGCTGAGCATCTAACAATACGCCTTTGGTACTAAAAGTAGCAAAAATTTCAACGTGTGGTAAATACAAACGCAACGCCACAACAGTGCCTTGCTTGGCAAGTGGATAAGCAGCTCTACGTAGTTCAGGATCTAAACGTAACAGTAATGTCAGCGCCGACTCGATGAACACCAGAATGATATTAGAAAAAGAGTGAGACAACGTAGAACGCTTCATGTAAATAATCCGTTTTTTTATTTGGCAAATTATAGGCAAAAGACAATCAAGGGTCAAAATCGACGCAAAATGTGCAGTAATATTTTGCTTATAGTAACGCCTTTATAATAAAAAGTAACGCTAGTTTCTGTCAGTTAGTCAATTATTACTTTACAATTTGTTAGGCAATAAAGACACGAGTGTTTGTGACTGATGGTGCATTAATGTGACCTGACCAGCGCTAAACGATAAGATAACATATAGGTGTATCTTTAAGATGAGGTCACATTAGTTGAACATTGTGCCTTGATAGAACCGTTGCAGATACTTTGCGTAACATTGAGTGTCAAATACGTAGTGTAGTGAACAAAAATATGTAAAATCGCTTGCGCTCCTTATGCTGCCTTGATATAAAGACGATAACAAAGCGAGACCTGTTAATACGTCAGTCAGGCAGTTTTTATTGCTTAAATGCTATGAGAGCGTTACAATGCTTGGCGTGAGCGTTTATTATCCCCCTTAAACTTGAAGGAAATTTTATGAATAAGTCAGAATTAATTGATAGCATCGCAGACAAAAGTGGTCTAAATAAAACCCAAGCTGGTGATGCATTGAATGCTGTTATGGAAAGTGTTGGTGAAGCGCTAGAAGCTGGCGATAGCATCTCATTAGTTGGTTTTGGTACTTTCAGCGTAAAAGACCGCAAAGCGCGTACTGGCCGTAACCCTAAGACTGGTGAAGAGCTTAGCATCCCTGCAAGCAAAGTACCTAGCTTCAAAGCTGGTAAAAACTTAAAAGAGCGCTTGAACTAAGCCATACTATTATCAGTAAGCGCTGTGTCATGACGTAATATACGAATAAACATAGCGTTTACCAATAGTAAAGTAGTAGATGATTTATAGCATGGTTCAACGCCATACTCTAAATTATAAAAAAGCACCTAATATTTGGGTGCTTTTTTTATTGCTATAGTTTGTATCATACAACGTGAATATTTTGAGTCTACACCAAAAATCACGTATCATAGGGCGCGCGATAGATGCGTTGTTGAAACTAGGCTGCTTTAGTCAGTCTTGTCCTTCTATATAAAATGCACGCGCGCTTACTTTTACCATTGCCTGCTTAGATAGCATTGATATTCATATTAATATTACAATGGTTTTTCATCAATATAGGTTAATACAGCAGAGATAACTATGGATAAATTGCGCGATTTCTTAAAAAGCTGGCCAGGTCGCATTTTATTGATTTTATGCCTATCGCCGCTCGCTCTATTGGGTGTCGAAAGTTACTTTGGCGGTGGAGTCGATCCCAACCAAGTCGCTCAGGTAGGTGACGCAAGTGTAGGGCTGACCGAATACCAGTCTGCTGTCAATAGCCGTCGTACTGAAATATTAGAACAAGTTGAGGATGCCAGTCTATTAAATGAGGATGTGCTACACGAGCAAGTCCTAAAAGGTCTTATTGATCGTACGCTACTAGAGCAGCAAGCAGGCAAGCTTGGTATGACAGTTTCTGATGACACAATTAATCGTTTGTTGCGTCAAGAAGAAGTATTTCAGGATGCTGATGGCAATTTTTCTAACGATCAATTTGCGAACTTTTTGCGTCAGCGCGGTATGACAAAGAATCAGTTGTTTGCTGAATTTCGCAATCAGTTGAGCTTGGATCAGCTTAACGCTAGTATCGTCGGTACGGCAGTGTATCCAATGCAAGCGGTCAGTCAGTTGATTGATCTGCAGCTTGAGTCGCGCAACGTCTGGTTGCATCGCTTTAATTGGCAAGACTACAGCGATCAGGTGAAATTGAGCAAAAATGACATACAAACCTACTATGATGCCAATAAAGAAACGCTAAAAAGTGCGGCAATGGTAGATTTGGCTTATCTGCAACTCAGCCCTCAAACCATTCAGGTGACAGACGTTACAAAAGAAGATCTACAGCAGCAATATGAAGCTTATAAGCAAGAGCAAGCCATCGTCGATGAGCGTCAAGTTAGTCAGATTCTATTGACAGGTGATAATGCTAAGGCACGAGCAGATACGGTTAAAGCGCGTTTAGACAAAGGGGCATCATTTGTAGCATTAGCTAAATCAGAGTCAGATGACCCATCAGGAGAGACGGGTGGTAGTATCGGTCGCTTTAACCCTTCTGTATTCGGCAATGACGCGACAGCAGTTGAAAAAGCGTTAGAGGGATTGAGTGTTGGTGATATCACCGCACCTATCAAGACCAGCTTTGGCTATCAGATATTTACGGTGACCGAAGACAATGGTAGTAAAGTACCAACTTTAGAGAGCATGCGTGATGACTTAACAGCCAAGGCGACAGAGTATAAGCGTCAGGAAATGTATGCTGATAAAGTAACAGCGATTAATGACATGGCAGCAGATGGCTTTAGTATTGAAGACATTGCTCAACAAGAGAACGTGACATTGAAGCGTCTCAAAGATTACCGCAAAGAGAACAACACATCAGTACTGTCACAACCTGCGGTGATCAAGCAAGCTTTTGATGAGTTTACCATTCAAGATCAAGCAGTGACCGCTGGTATCGAAGTGGGTAACGGTACAGTATGGGTACAGCCAAGCAATTATCGTCCTACCAAAACGCTTGCTGTATCTGCCGCTACGCCAAGAATTACCCAGATACTACGTCAGCAAAAAGCCACAGCATTGGCATTGAAAGAAGCCAAATCGTTGGTCGCTGGTATTAAGACGTCAGCTGATATTAGCAAGCAGCCAGTCAGCCTTCAGTCATTGGGTGCAGTGAACCGTCAAACAACGCTATTGACAGAAAAAGAGCGTGGATTGGCTTTCAGTCAGCAAGCGGCTAATAATGGTGTGGTTGCTGTTGCGAGCGAAACAGAAACGGGTGCTACTCTGTTGGTTGGTGATCGTATCAAGACAGAGCCACAGTCGCCATTATCTGATGCGCAAAGAGCGCAAACGGCTAGCATTATCCGTGATAACTTAGGTCAGGATCAGCTACAAGACTATTTAGATTATCTACGCTTGGTGTATAAAGTTGAGATTAACGAAGCCAATATGTCAAATGCGCAAGGGCGCTAAAAATCAGGAATTGAGGGGAATATGGTGTGATTGCTAAATCATATTTTCTAAATATCCTTATTAAATTTGACGTATAAAAAAGCCACTATTTATAGTGGCTTTTTTAATGGATATTGCTTTTATCATAAGAATGTAGCATTAACAGCAGTATACAATTTAGTACGGCTATTAATGCCAGTTTTCAAGATACTAGACGGTTTAATGGCGGAAATGGCGCATGCCAGTGAAGACCATTGCAATGCCATGCTCATTGGCTGCAGCGATGGTTTCGTCATCACGCATAGAGCCACCTGGCTGGATAATAGCAGAGATGCCTACTGCAGCAGCGTTATCGATACCATCACGGAACGGGAAGAACGCGTCTGAGGCCATAACAGCACCTTCAGTCGCTAGTCCAGCGTGCTCTGCTTTGATGGCAGCAATACGAGCTGAGTTAACGCGGCTCATCTGACCTGCGCCAACACCGATAGTACGCTGACCTTTGGCATAGACGATGGCATTAGATTTGACGTATTTTGCTACGTTCCAGCTGAACAGTAGATCTGAAATCTGTGCTTCAGTTGGTTGTACATCAGTAACGATTTTTAGATCATTGGCAGTAATCAAACCAAGATCTTGCTCTTGTACGAGTAGACCACCATTAACGCGTTTATAGTCTAGCTGGATATCGCGTTGATCTGGTGCTGGTAGCTCGCCGCATACCAATACACGTACGTTTTTCTTAGCAGCAGTCGCTTCAAGCACACCATCTTCGATGCTAGGCGCAATAATCACTTCTACAAATTGATTGTCGATAATGGCTTTTGCTGCTGCGAGCGTCAATGGGCGGTTAAAGGCAATGATACCACCGAAAGAAGATTCAGGATCGGTACTGAAGGCTGTGTTATAAGCAGCTACTTGGTCATTATCAACTGCGACGCCGCAAGGATTTGCATGCTTGACAATAACGCAAGCAGGCGTACTAAAGGCTTTGACACACTCAAGGGCTGCATCAGTGTCAGCGATGTTGTTATAAGACAGTGCCTTACCTTGTAGTTGCTTGGCAGTCGCTATAGAAGCTTGTTGGCTCTTTAGTGGCTGATTTTCGATATAAAAAGCAGCGTTTTGATGTGGGTTTTCACCGTAGCGTAGGTCTTGGACTTTTTCAAGCTGTACATTGAATGTACGTGAGAAGTTTTCTGCTTTTTGGTTTTCGTTCACACGGCTGCCTAAGAAGTTGGCAATCATACCGTCGTACTGTGCCGTATGTTCAAAAGCCTTCACTGCCAAGTCGTAGCGTAGAGCCGTTGTCAATGCAGTACCATCACCTAATGCGGTAAGAATACGGTCATAATCAGCCGGATCAGTCACGATACCCACATGGGCGTGATTTTTGGCAGCTGAACGAACCATGGTAGGGCCGCCGATATCGATGTTTTCGATAGCATCGTTCATCGTGACATCAGCACGTGCAATGGTTTCAGCAAACGGATATAAATTCACCACCACCAAATCAATACGGTCAATGGCGTGCTCACTCATGACAGCATCGTCTTTACCACGGCGTCCTAAGATACCACCATGAATTTTAGGGTGTAGTGTTTTAACACGGCCATCCATCATTTCAGGGAAACCGGTATAGTCTGATACTTCTGTCACATCAACGTTGTTTTCTGTGAGTAACCGATAAGTACCGCCAGTAGAAAGTAAGCCAAAGCCTGCTTTAATAAGGCCCTGAGCAAATTCAACGATATTAGATTTATCGGAGACCGATAACAATGCAAGTGGGGTAGTACTCATAAAAAAACTTCCATAAAAAAAGCCTGACGTAAACGTCTGGCAAGGTGATGAAGACAATTATTGCAAACAGTATCACAATGGATAATGTCAGGAGTATTAAATTGCCATGCATAATGATGGTTGTTAAAGATAAGTGCGCTCATAGAGCAAGGGCTACATTAAGTCATAAGTTTTGAGTTTTTTGCGTAAAGTGCCACGGTTTAAACCTAGGATTTGCGCACATTTGGTTTGATTGCCCCGAGTTTTTTCAAGGACGACAGATAAGAGCGGTTCTTCTATTTGTTTTAGGATGAGCTCGTATAAGTCGGTGGGTGTCTCATCGCCTAGCATCGCAAAATACTGTCGTACCACACGCTCAACGTGTACTCGTAGCGGCTCATGCGTATTACTCGCATAGCTGTCTACTGACGCATTAAAGTGGTGAGTCGGCTGAGGGTAGTTTTCTTTATTATAATCGGCAGGATGCTCAGAGCTTGTAGCAAAATGATTGGCATAATGCTGTGCATGAGGCGCCATAAGATAATGTCCTTGGGATTAGGGAGAATCAAACCATAAGATATTGTGGGTATTATATCAAATTAATGTCGTCTAGCGCTGATATATTGGCAGTTATCTTAGCATTGACGCTATTTACGAAAGCTTATTCTCAATAGTATGAATACAAACCTCTCTGACTGATAAGCATTAACTCAATGTTATAAGCTTCAATTTAGCTCAAAACTTAGTACAAGGGGCTGATGCTAACATCGCGGATTTGTGTATTTGCAACGGGTATAGTAAAGAGTATCTGACGGTTGCTGTCTGCAGCCAGTTGGCTTTGCTTACTTAATAGATAGTCAGCTGGTGTAGCAATAAACTCGCCAATTAGCTCATTGCTACCATAGACGCTGACTTTAACATTTGGATATAGCTGAGTGCTTGCACTTTGATTATTTAATGTAGCGCTTATATCGCTAAATTTACCCGTCATTTTTATTTTGCTGGATCTATGATTGGCATTGCTAATAGTCAGAGTATTTATATTGGCACTGGGTAAGCTACAAGAAATAGCTGAACATATTGCTTGGAGTTTTTCAGCATGAGCAGGATTCTTTACCAAAGTCTCTAAGTTAAAGATGACATATTGTGCAAAGAGTAATAGTGCCAACACTAAACACCCGAGTATCCATAGTAACGATGCTGCTGAACGTTTCCTCGGCGTTGGTATAAATTGCTCTTGAGACTTTCTCACACGCTCATCAATGGATTTGTCTTCGTCTCTAAGTGGCACGCCCATATTGAGTAACAGTCGTGATAAGTCGGTTTCGTCTTGTAGTATGTCTTCGCTTTTGTTTTGATCTTTAAGAAGCTTTTCGAGCCATGAGTTGTCAGTCGTATCATCGATATTAGCGTGAATATCATTAGAGACGGCTGAACTGATGCTTTTACTGGTTGTTTTAGAGGTGGCATTTGACGGTTCATCAGACACTGTTGAAGTATAATTGGTCTCGTTTATTTGATCCAACCACGCATCCATACTGTCTAGAGAATCGTATTCTAAAGCGGTATCGTCTGTCTCATCGGTATCCATGTCATCATGGATTAATATATCAGAGGAGATTTTTTTTGAAGGTGGTTTTTTAAATGCTGATTTAGTGTTATCTGAGCTGTTTTTATTATTGATTTTAGATGTTTGTGCAGAGTGGTTATGTGGAGTCGACATATCCTTTTTTTGGGTTGTTGCTGTCTCTACGGGAGAGGCTGATATCTTAGAAACATCAGGGTTTACAACAAGATGTTTGTTGACTAAAAAACCTTGGTGGCATTGATCGCAGATGACTGTTGCATTGTCTCTATTGAGCTGATCCTGCTGTATTTTCAAGCAATTTTTGCAATGAGGGCACTGGGTCTGTATTGGCGTAGTCATAGGGTCGAATCCAAAAAAATATGGTTATCAATACCGCTTAGCCACTCAATAAAGGCTGCCTATGATGCTAATGCCATCATTCAAAAGCATTTAAAAATCTATGAGTCATGAGCACGGATAGAGTGGCGTCAAACACAGGGTATCTGACTGCCCTCTATCGTAACAGATGTAATTAAATGTTGCTAGCCTGTAAATGTACCAGATAGACGTTGCCAATGTTGGTCTTCTTGCGCTGTGAAAGCATGTTTTGCATCAAGAGCAAAATAAGGCTGATAAGCATCAGTGACTTGGTCAGTTTGCGACTCTATCAAGCCTGCTAGTACGATTCTACCTTTTTGCGTGATTAAAGTCGCAAAATAAGGGGCTAGGCCAATTAATGGTTTTGCCAAGATATTTGCGACGATAACGTCTACTGGCAAGACAGAATTCTGTGAACAGTAATCCGTAAATTCTTCTGGCAAGAATGCTTGTAGACGGTCACCAACATCATTGCGTTCTGCATTTTGATTGGTTGCCAATACTGCTTGTGGATCGATATCAACTGCATAAACTTGGCGTGCACCCAATAGCAAAGCAGCAATGCCCAAAATACCTGAGCCACAACCATAATCAATGACCACTTTATCTTTTAAATCTTGCTCTGTTAGCCAATCGAGACATAAGCGCGTGGTCGCATGATAGCCAGTACCAAAGGCCAGTCCAGGATCCATAATAATATTGGTCGCGTCAGGGTTCGGTGGCGTTAGCCAATTGGGTACGATCCATAGGTTATTGGCACATTCGATAGGATGGTAATTACTCATCCATTCGCGTTCCCAGTCTTTGTCATCGACAGCACTCAGCCAAACACGGGTGGCTTGTACTTGAGCGGCGATTTCATGACTCAACTGCTCGACAGCCTGACGGTTGCCAGCATCAGTCGTCGCATCAAACAGCCCTGTTAGGATAACTTCATCCCATAGAGGAGACTCACCAGGTAATGGTTCAAACAAAGGCTGGTCACCTGCATCATCTAAGGCAATAGACAGTGCGCCTGCCTCTAGTAGTAGCGCCTCAGCCAAATCGACGTTTGCTTTTTCACATTGTAAATGTAGTTGTTGCCATGCCATAACGATAACCTTAAGCTAAATTAAATGTATATTTTGGATAAATGATGTAGTGTAGAATATAAAAAGTGAATAGATTACAAAGTTATAAACTTGGCATCTATTCACTTAGAGATGTTTTGATATTAACGTAATGCTTGTTTTGCCTCACTGACGACACGTGAGTTACCTTGTGCCTGTCCTGATTGCAAGATGATTTGCCATAGCGAGCGTCTGCGATTGGCGTCTTGAGAGACACTAAGACCACGGCGTGCCATTGCTTCTGCTTTACGAGGTTGGTTCTTTTTCAATGCCACTTGTGCTAAATAGAAATATACCGCTGATGATTTGGGTGCTAGGCGCTGTGCACGGGTAAAGCTGCTTTCAGCATTGGTCAATTGACCTGTTTTGAGCTGATTGACACCTGTCTGCATTAAACTGCGAAACGCTGGCAGGTTGCTATTGTTACTGGTCGCTTGTTGCGTTCGTTGCTGCGAGTTGCTTCTAGCACGTTCTAACAGTTCGCTATGTGATGGTATAGATGGCTCAGGGACTACGTATTCTTCACGAGAAGGGATAACGAAGACAGTGTCAGGCTGAGTCGGTATAGGGTTGGATGGTACAAACACCGGAGACTCTTGAGTCAGTGGATTTGTCGATTCAACAGAACTGTCAGGTTCGATAGGATAGTCGCTGTCAGCACCCTCTTCATAGATAGGGGCCTGAGTCTCAGTAGGCGCAGACATGTCAGGCATTTGCGACGATGGGACAGTCTGAGAAGGGGCTGTCGTCATCGTAGTCGGCGCAGTCTGACAAGCGCTCAAACCCAACATGCTGATAAGTGCGCTGGTTACCAGTATAGCATTGGCTGAGGTGGGCTTTTTAGAACTACCAATAACGGCTGGCTTGACTGACGTAGCGTGCTTCAGAGATAACAACATGTTGAGACCTTTTGTAATATTTAAAAGCAATGTTAGAACCATTCAACGGCACGATCATACCAAGTATCAGCATCGTTTTCATTTTGCTCATCATTATTTTCTTGGCTATCTGTATCAACGGCTTCACCATTTGGAATCTCAAAGTTGCCTTGTTGATTTTGTAGTTGTGACTGCTCGCGTGCACGGTCTTGTTGATATAGGCCAAGCGCACAACTGCTGGCCTCTTCTGGTAGATGTGCTGACAGTACTGGCAGATAACGGGCATCAGTACAACGCTCATTAGAGAGCTTACCTGAGTTGTTCTCTAACCATAACCATTCAATGCCTTCAGGCTCTGGTAATGAGACAGGCGTCAGCTTGAGACGGTCCATATAATCAACCCAAACTGGTAATGCACCACTACCACCGCTTAGACCGATAGGTTTGTTGTCATCACGACCAACCCAAACCACACTGACGTAGTTGCCACTATAACCAGCAAACCAAGCATCTCGAAAGTCGTTTGTGGTACCTGTTTTACCCGCCAAGTTTAAATTGCTACCAAGTGATTTTGCACGTTTAGCAGAACCAGTTGCGACCACTTGCTGTAGCGCGTAATTCGTGAGGTAATTGGTCTCAGGTGGGATGCTGCGCTGAGTATTGAGTCCAGTACGTTGCAAGATACGGCCGCGATCATCTATCACCGTACGAATACTATGAATAGGGGTGCGAAAGCCACCAGTCGCAAAGACTTGGTATACGCCAAGCATATCCATCGGGCTAAGATTGACAGAGCCTAGCAGTGCTGAAGGATATGGTGGTATGTCTTCTTTTACACCCATACGCTTCAATTGTTTGGCAAAGGTATCAATCCCAAACTCCATGCCCAAGCGTACCGCCGCTTGGTTATATGATTGTGATAGTGCAGTGGTAAATGGGACATAACCGTGATCACGATTGTCGTAGTTTTTCGGGTTCCATTTAGTACCGTCACTTAAATTGACCGTAATTGGTGAGTCATCTACCGAGCTTGCGAGATTGTAGCGTCCGCTTTCGAGCGCTGTCATATAAATGACTGGCTTTAATAATGAGCCGACTTGACGCTTGGCATCAACGGCACGGTTAAAGCCGGTAAACTCACTACCACTACCGACCACAGATACCAGCTCGCCAGTTTCAGGATTGGCACTCACTAGAGCACCTTGTAAATCTTTGGTTTTGCTGCTCTTGCGACGTAACTCACCCAGTTTTTTATCAACGGCCTTGTCTGCTGCCAACTGCGCAATCGGATCTAACGTACTGATAATAGTGAGACCTTCGTTTTTGAGGTCATCAGAATAATAAACAGTGTTCAGTTCACGTTTGACGATATCCAAAAAGTCAGGGAATTGGCTCTTACCTTCAACAGGTTTTTCCACGATATCAAGCGGTCGTTCAATCGCTTTATCATAATCTTCTTGGCTAAGTGATTCTACAGCCAGCATATTACCAAGAACAATATTACGGCGTTCTTTTGAGTCATTTGGATTGCGACGTGGATTATAGATACTTGGGCCTTTTGCCATACCGACAAGCATGGCTTGTTGATCTAAGCGCAGCTCTTTGAGTGGTTTGCCAAAATAAAACTGTGAGGCCAAGCCAAAACCATTGATAGAGCGCTTACCGTTCTGACCTAAGTAAATCTCGTTTAGATACGTCTGTAGAATTTCGTCTTTGCTGTAATGCAATTCAAGTAGTACAGCCATTAATGCTTCGTTGGCTTTGCGTTTTAGCGTACGGTCTGAGTTGAGATAGAAGTTTTTGATCAACTGCTGAGTAATGGTCGAGCCGCCCTGTCTAGAGCCGCCAGAGAAGTTATTTATTACGGCGCGTGCGATACCGCGTACAGATACCCCTTTGTGCTCGTAAAACGCACGGTCTTCCGTGGCGATCAACGCGTCGATGAGCGGCTGTGGCACGTCATCTAATGAGACGACCATACGATCTTCGTTACTATCTGGGTAGATACCACCAATATTGACAGGCTCTAAGCGAATGATGCCACTCTTGGCAGGTAAGGTGCTCTGTACCGATGAAATCTTATTGCCATTAATAGTCATTTTGATGACTTGCTCTTTGTCCACATCATTGGCGCTATAAGTAAAGCCACGCGTATGGATAAAGTAGGTATTACCTGATTTATGATAAGTGCCAGTGCGATCATAAGCTTTGTTGCTTTGATAGTTAAGCAATTCTAGCCAAGTTTTCATCGTATCGGTATCGACACTAGCACCTTGATATAACTCAAGTGGCTGTGAATATACTTTGGCAGGAATATCCCAGCGCTTACCCTCAAACTTATGGGTAATGGTACGATCAAGTTTGATTAAGTATAGCGCGAGCAGCACCATACCCGCGATAATGACAATTAATATAAGACTACTAAATACCAAGCCACGCTGCTGTGAAGGTAGCGTGCTGACAATAGGCCTAGCAGACTGTGGTAACTGGGTATTTGGTAGCTTGGAATTGGATTTTTGCACTGATATCGCACCATTTTGGGATAAAAAACTGCTTCATAATGACGCAAAATGACAAATTTTTCAATCTATCATCGTCAAAGTTAGCATTCATTGGTATTAAACTATGAGCATTGAGACTGCTTACAGCACTTGCTTATAGTATAATCTTTATTAAAGTATTCACATGAATATAAACGCATCAGGAGCTTTTAATTGCTTTTATAGATGCCATATAGAATAGTCGTTCACGATAGCAATTTAATCTTGCTACAACGATGTATTTTTTATGAATTATCCGCTGTTATTGTTGCGTATTACTTTATGCTAGCAACGCCAAGAGACTTCTAGAGTTACTGTTTTATTTGGTTCTATAACCTAAGCATTGAGTACCGTTAATGATAGCAAGCTGCACGCGAAGCGAATTTACTTGAAACGAACTTGAATGAATAAGGTTCGAGCAAACCTGTCTAAAGGAAGTAAGCGCGATTATGTCTAGTGTACCTCCATCAATAGCCTCCACCCCAAACCATCATTATGAAGACAACTCGATCATTGAAGGTCTAGTGCTGCCACTTGCGGGCGATTGCTTTCATTGCGGCGATCCTGTACCGCAGCCACCATTCTATGCCGAGATACTGGGTCAATCACGTGAGATGTGCTGTATGGGCTGTCAATTGGCAGCGCAGAGTATCGTAGAGGCAGGACTGGAGCAGTACTATCTGGACCGCTCGGAGATTAGTCGTACGGCAAGCTTGCCTACTCAGATGACACGTCTTGAGGTTTATGATCATGACGAGATAAAGCAGCAGTTCGTGTATGCGCAGGATGGTATGTCGGTGGCAGAGTTGTCTGTCAATAATCTACGTTGTGCGGCGTGTACGTGGTTGATTGAATCACGTCTCGACGAGTTGGATGGTATCAGTAAATGTCAGGTGAATTTGACCAACCAACGCATGCGGGTGATTTGGAACGAAGATAAGCTGCCGATTAGCCGTATTCTGGCCGTTATCAATGAAATCGGCTATGAAGCCAAGCCTTATCGTCAAGACACGCATGAGGCTATGCTGGCACGCCATACCAATCAAATGCTGCTGCGTCTTGGTATCGCAGCACTGGGTTCGATGCAAGCAATGATGTACGCTGTGGCGCTCTATTTTGGTGAATATAGCGATATGCTGATATTGCAGCGTGATTTTCTACGTTGGGTCTCATTGTTCGTCAGCACACCTGTTTTCTTTTATGCTGGACTACCGTTTTTTACATCAGCTTGGTCAGCGGTTCGCGCCCGCCAAGTCAATATGGATGTGCCTGTCAGTATTGCGCTAATTGTGACTTTTTTCGCCAGTCTCTATGCCACGATTACTGGGCAAGGGGAAACGTATTACGATTCGGTCAGCATGTTTATTTTCTGCTTATTGGCAGGGCGTTACATCGAGCATA